>CALKFG010000005.1 GCA_938084575.1 uncultured Hyphomonadaceae bacterium | reverse complement strand
TATGAAGTACAAATTATTGATGCAGGCCGGGCTGTGCGCTCTGGCCGGCGCCAGCATGGCGTGGGCCGACGGACACGCCGGCCACGATTCGGCCCTTGAAGACCGGATCATGGAGCTTGAGCGGTCGAATGCGGAACTGCGCGAGCTTGTGGCTCAGATGCTCGAGGGCCGCGATGAAACCGTGGTCCGGGTCACACCGTCCTCCGCGCCGGAAGAAGGCGCGACAGGCGCGACCGGTGTTGTCGGGATGAATTCTTCCTACACATATGACGTTCTTGACCATGCCGAGAACGTAAACACCAAGCAGCTGCTGCAGCTGAAAGCCATGCAGGACGGCGCTCTGCCCGACCGCCTGACCTTTGGTGGATCGGTTGTGGCCATTGCCAATTATCAGCGCAGCAACCGCGAGGACAAATTCGGCTATCTGATGCGCAATCCGACCTCTGCGAACCAGATCGGCAAGGATGTGTCTGAGGCCGTTCTGCACAGCGCCAACTGGCAGACAACTGCACGCCTGACCGATGATTTGACCGCTTATGTCGAGCTGCTTCACAATCCGGAGCAGAATTTCGGCGCCGGCACGATCACGTCACTCAGCCGGAACCTGACGCAGGTTCGCCGCGGCTATCTGATGCTGGGCAATCTCGACAAGTCGCCGTGGTATGCCGCGGTCGGGAAAATGGACATTCCGTTCGGCCTGAACGACACGGTCAGCCCGTTCACCAATTCGACGGTCTGGCACTCCTTTGCCGGCCTCGCTTATGGCGCCAAGGTTGGCTATTATAACAATGGCTGGCACGTCCGCGCCATGGCGGTTCAGGGCGGCGCGCAGTTCCGCGCGGCCAATACGCCGGTCAAGGGCACCAGCGTCCCGTCGCGGGTCAACAATTTCGCGATCGATGCCAACTACACCCTGTCGCTCGAAGGCGACTCAACGGTGAAACTCGGCGCGAGCTATGAGCATGGCAGCCCGTACTGCCAGGGCTATCCGGTGTTCCACTTCAACCCCTGCGAAGAGAACAACCCGGCCTATTCGGTCTACACCAAGGCCAGTTTCGACAAGCTGACCCTGATCGGCGAATATGCCCAGACCACGAAAGTATGGCCGGGAACGCAGGTGCCGATTCCGGGCAATCCGCTGAGCGTCTTCGAAGCCACCAAGACCAAGTCCTGGGGCGTCGGTGGACGCTATGAGCTGCGCGACGATCTCGATGCCTCCTTCGAGTTCAGCACCTTCGTCGCGGGTCCAGACGGGGCCCCGTGGGAACGCCAGAACCAGTGGGTTGCAGGTCTCTCCTATGACCTGGTCGACCACGTCAACCTGTTCGGCGAGATCACGCATGTCGACGGCTTTGCGCCTCTGAACTTCGTGTCCGGCGGCAACTTCCCGGACGGCAGCACCTGGTCAGACCGGGATGCGACAACCGACCTCGTCCTCGTCGGCATCCAGGCGGCCTTCTAGCCTGATCCAACCCCTGAGGCCGCCCGGCGGCCTCGGTGAGAACCGGCCCGCTCCCAGTCTCTGGGGGCGGGTCTTTTCTTGATCCCCTGCCGCTCAGCCAGGATCAAAAGCCAGGGCCGCGATCATCATAAAGGGTCCCTTCCGGTGCCCGCTGCCCAGAGCATAAGCCGTCTCGACGCGCAGACCCTGCGCCGCGGCAAACGCCTGCAGCCGCACCTCGGCCTGGTCCGACAGGTCCAGCCCGAAGGCCAGGGCCTCGCCCGTAGCCTCAAGCAGCCCGGCCGCCGCCCGGCTGCGGCTAAGCGCCAGAAAGCGCTCCGCATAAATGTCCAGCAGCACCCGGCTGCCCGGCGCCGCACACCGGCGCAGAGCGGCCAGAGTCGCGGCCACGTCTGCCTCTGTCAGGTAAAGCGTCACCCCCTCCCAGAGAAAGAGGGTCGGCATGTCGGGGTCAAACGCCGATCCGGTCAGCGTGTCGATCCAGTCCGGATCCGAAAAATCAACCTCAAGGAAACAGACATGATCCGCGTCGAGGCCGGCCCGGGCCAGCGCGGCACGCTTGGCGCGCTGCTCCGCGGCCCGATCGACTTCAAACAGGGCCAGGCCGGTCTTCGCCAGCGGTCCATAAGCCCGGGTGTCGAGACCGGCCCCGAGAATAACGAGCTGCCGGGCCACCGGCAGGTGCGCCGCGATCAGCTGGTCAAAGCGGGGGGACCTTGAAAACACCAGAGTCGCGACCCCCGCCGCCGCATCCGGCGGGCGCTGCGGGTACAGGATCGGACGGCCGGCAATCCAGCTGGCCACGCGCAAGGGAAACAGGCACAAGGCCAGCCCGGCAACAGAGGTGTTGGGAAGCTGACCGGCCAGACGCCGCGATGCCGCATCCGGGCGCAGGCCAAAGACGTCACCCGTCCAGCGCCCATTGATGATTTCGATCGCCGTCTGCGACAGGCCCAGCCGCCGGCTGACATAAATCTGCTTATACCCCACCCACATCGCGGCCAGAATCGAGACCGGCAACCAGGCCAGCTGCAGCGGCACAAAGATCAACCAGGCCAAAACCGTCATCTGCCAGCGCTAAAACATTCAAACCGCCAGCACAAGCGCTCAGACACCCGCACTCAACCGGTGCCGGCAGGATCAGGTTGGCCAGAGATCCCGGCGGTTTCAATATAAATATAGATCAATCCTTAAGAGCTCTGTGTCTCTATGTCGGTCTTGTTTGTTTATGGGTGGACGATGTACGGCATGATCCATACGGCGGCCCGCAGCATGGTTCGGGACCAGCTCGGCGAAGCGACGTGGAACATCATTTTGGCCAGAACCGGCCTCAGTGAGGAACATTTCATAACCGCAAAACACTATTCCGACGAGACGACCCTGCGTGTGATCGGGGCGATCGCGGACACAACCGGCCATGCGGTGCCCGACCTGTTACGCAACTTCGGCAAGTACTGGATCAAATACGCCACAGCCTCGGCCTACCGGTCGATTTTCACGCTGTCCGGCAACAATCTGGACACCTTTCTGACCAATCTCAACCGCATGCACATGAGCGTCGCCAGAATGATGCCAGAGGCCCGCCTGCCCACCTTTGAGACCCTGTCCAGCACGCCGGGCGAGACCGAGCTGCTCTACCGCTCCGATCGCGACGGCCTGACAGGATTCGTGGAAGGACTCCTGATCGGCCTGATGGATTATTTCGGAGAAGCCGGCACAGTGGAATACAGGCCCGTGGGGGGACAGCACATTTTTCGATTGAACCGAGAGGCCGCACGCAGCGCCGCGTGATACCGGCCGAAAGGGGGACGTTCCAGTGTCAGTCAACTTGCCAGATGTCCTGTTCCGGAGGCTGTTCCCGGCTTTCCTGCGCGTCGATTTGGACGGCCGTGTCCTGGAACTGGGACCGTCCCTGCAACGACTCCTGAGCCACCACGACACGGATCAGACCGTCTTCGATCTGTTCACGGTCCGCGCGCCCGGGCCGGTTACGCAGCTTGAGACACTGGAGGATTCGGGCCACCTGACACTGATGTCGCGAACCACCCCGACACCGTTCCGGCTGCGGGGCCTGATCCACAAGGATTCCGATGGGGCGGTCTTCCTGGTCAGCCATGCGCCGGATATCGAGACCGATGCCGACCAGCTGGCGCTGGAATTCTCCGATTTTTCCCCGGCCGATCCGTCCATTGACCTGCTGATCTCGGCCCATATGCGCAAGCTGCTGCTGGAAGATGCCACCATGCTGGCCAGCCAGCTGGAGGAAAAGTCCCGCGAGGCCGAGGCCTCGGCCCGCCATGACGCGCTGACCAGCCTGCTCAACCGGCGCGGCTTCCTTGAAGCCTTCGACGCCCGGATCATGTCGAGCCATGCCCTGACCCGCCCATTTGCGATGATCATACTGGATCTGGATGGCTTCAAGACGGTGAACGATATTTACGGGCACGCCGCCGGCGATGCCCTGTTGCGAACTCTGGCCGAGCGTCTGGGGCATTTGATGACCCCCGACGCCATTGTCGGGCGGCTCGGCGGAGACGAATTCGGCATCCTGCTCCCGGATTGCGGAACGGCCAGAGATGCAGAAGCCGCCGGCCTGGCTATTTGCCGGGAACTGTCCAGGCCGCTGGACTGGCAAGGCAGCCAAATCCGCCCGGCCGCCTCGGCCGGGATTGCGCTGTTCCCGGACCACGGCCGGTCCGTCCATTCCCTGATGGAGCGGGCCGACTTCGCCCTGTACAACAGCAAGCTCAGCACGCCGGGCTCTGTCAGCCTTTTCCACAGGCAACACGAGCAGATGTTCCGCGAGAACTGGGCGCTGGAAAAATACATCATGGAAGCCAGGGACGACGAGTTCCACCTCGTCTACCAACCGATTGTCCGGGCCCAGACCGGTCAGGTGACCGGCATGGAAGCATTGGCACGCTGGACCTCGCCGGAGCTGGGAGAAGTCACCCCGGACCGGTTTATCCGCGCGGCGGAACGCACCGGGATTGTCACCCGTCTCACCAAGCTCTTCATTGCCCAGGCGCTCACCGACGTCGCGGACTGGCCTGACCATATCAGTCTCTCGATCAATCTGTCCGCGATCGATATTGCCTCGCAGGAAACCACGCAGGCGATTGTCCAGCTGATCAATGCGGCGCCGGTGGCCAATGAGCGGATCGTTTTCGAGGTCACCGAAACCGCCATTATCCGCGATCAGGACCAGGCCAAGCGCGCGCTGGCCCAGTTGACCGATATCGGGGTCCGCATCGCTCTGGACGATTTCGGCACGGGCTATTCCTCACTGCGCCACCTGCAGCAGATCCCGATCGACCGGCTCAAGATCGACCGCTCCTTCACCAAGGGCCTTGAGCACAGCCTGATCACGGAGAACATCATGTCCTTCGTGATCGACCTCTGTACCAAGCTGGAAATTGAATGCGTGGTCGAGGGTGTCTCCAATGCCCGCCAGCTCAACCTGTTGCGAAAAACCGGCGCACCCCTGCTGCAGGGATTTTATTTCGGTCGTCCGATGCGGGCCGGTAAAATCGAGGGCTTCCTGCAGACCCGCGCTGTGCGTCTGCCGGCGCAGCCTCAGCCGCACCAGATCGGGTACCGGTCGGCCTCCTAGGCCCTTCGATCATACACCCGCGTCCCGGACCAGATCCGCCGCCCATGGCCGCTATGTTCAGGTCCTGAAATCTCTGCTGAACTCGGCCTCCCGATCGGGGTTCGACACATGGTCCGGCGTCACCCGCCTTCCCCCCTGACGCAAAAGGCTGATGCATGACCCTTCCGATACTGACCGATGGATTTGCCTTCCTCGAGGGCCCAAGATGGCATGAGGATGCGCTGTGGTTTTCAGATATGCACCAGGATGCCGTTTTCCGCTGCACGGAGTCCGGCCAGACTGAGCGACTGTTTGACGTGCCTCACCGCCCCTCGGGTCTGGGCTGGCTGCCCGACGGTGACCTGCTGGTTGCCTCGATGATGGACCGGACGGTCTACCGGCATCGATCCGGTCAGGGCCTGAAGCCTTATGCGTCGCTGGCCGATATTGCCGAACGCCGCATCAATGACATGCTGGTCGACGCGCAGGGACGGGCCTGGGTCGGGAATTTTGGCTTCGTGTTCGATGAGGGCGAGGCCGTGGCGCCGGGAACCCTGGCCCGGATTGATCCGGATGGTACGACGCACAGCGCCGCCAGTGGCCTGCTGTTCGCCAATGGCATGGTCATGCTGCCGGGTACGCAGACACTGGTGGTTGCAGAAACCTATGGCGCGAGGCTGACGGCTTTCGATATCGGGCCCGACGGGACGCTGACGGGCCAGAGGGTGTGGGCCCCGCTAGGGGATGGCGCCGTGCCGGATGGCCTGTGCGTCGATCAGGATGGCGCCATCTGGGTCGCCTCCCCGACCACCGGCACCGTCTTGCGGGTCAAGCAGGGCGGGGAGGTGACAGAGACCATCACCACCGGGCGGCAGGCGATTGCCTGCGCCCTGGGCGGCGCCTCCGGCACCCGCCTGTTCATCTCGACTGCCGCCTCAACCGGTCGGACCGCGTGCCAGGATCTGAAATCGGCCCGCATTGAGGTCGCCACGGTTACAGTGCCCGGACCTGTGACCTGACACATGCGCCCGTCTCTGCCGCGCTCCGGTCGGGCGCGTCCGGCAGCATGGCATGGCCCGCGCCCTGAACGTCACCCCGCTGCCTCTGGTCGGCCAACGCCTCCGCCCGCAGCAAGCCGGCATCCCTGCGCGCGGCAACCGCGTCCTCATCACCCTGCAGGACGGGAATGGGAACCCGCCGGCGCCGGCGGGGTCGGCCCGCCGCCACACACACCCACCTGACCGGGTGAGGGCCGGATAGCGATATGCACAGGCCCGGACGACCCGATGGCCAAAAGTCTGCCCGATCAGGAAAACGGGGTCCGGCGGCGCCGGTGCACAGACCGCACACAGCACGTGATACAGGTCGTCCGCCTGATCATACAGGTCGAGGGGCGGATCTGGCGGGTCCGACGCCCCGGTGCCCGGAGGATCGATGGCCCCGGTCGTGAAACCGGCCCCGGACAGGGGGGCGGGCCAGCTCGGTAACGTCGCTGGCCTCGTGGCCGGCACCGGGCGACCGGATCAGCATCGGCCCGGGTCCCATGCCGGCGACCCCAATCCGCCTGCCGGCGGGGCTGACCGCACCCGGAGGATCGCCCGGCAGCGGTCTCGCAACACCGGAAATGGTCATGCCGATCCTCTTGGGCCCGCGGGCAGGAACCGGCCGGCATTTCAGGATTCAGCGGTTTAATGCTTAAACTGCTGCCGGGCGATTTCAATCGGGTGAGGGACGCAGACACAATCATGGCCAATCTGAGTTCTCCGACGCCGCTGGCCTCGGCCATTTCGGCCCTGGGCTTCCTGGCGCTGATCGCCCTGCTCTATGGTCTGGTGGCCCTGTGGCGCGGCCGACCGGGTCGGGATGACGACCGGACCGGTCTGTTTGATCACCTGATCTCCGGCTGCCGGGCCCTCGACCGCCGCCTGGTTCATCTCCTGTCCTGGGTGACCGGAACCCGCTATCGCAAGCGCTATATCCGCCTGCCGGTGCTGTTGGCCTATTTCCTGTCGGTCACCGCCGGGGGCGTTTTTCTGGCCTGGCCGTTCAGCCTTGCCGCCATCGGCTTCGGCGTGTTTTCCATCCTGATCGTGTTCCGGCACTGGTCCCGCGACGAGGACGAAGCGGTTGAGAATGTCAGCTTTGACCGCAAGGACATCCGGATTGACGGCGCCCTCGGCGCGGAGGTTCTGATCGCCGTCGGCTTTCTCTTCGTCTTTGTCCCGATCGCCTTTGCCCAGCTGCAGCAGCAGGGGCTTGGTTTTGATCTGCGCGCCGATGCCGGGCCCCTGACCTTCCTGCTCTACATGCTGATCGAAACGGTCAAGGCCGGCTCTCTGGTCGACTATTATGACCTGTATGCCGACCGGCTCGGCTTTGACCGGATCGGGGCGCCGGCAAATCCGACCGACTGGGCCAAGGCGACGGTTATGGGCTACCGCCTGTCGCTGAATCTCCTCGTCCTGGCCGCCATTAAGCGCTTGATCGACGTCGCCCGGCGGCGGGCCGAAGGGGCGGATCTGAGAACGGTCACCCTGGCCCTGAGACAGGGGTCGGCGCAGCGCCAGGACGCCGCCATCGACACGCTGGCAGATTTCGCCCTGCGCGGCCGGGCGAATGCCCGGGACCTGCTGGAGAAAATGGTTGAACCGGGGTCGTCCGGGGCCTGGTCGATTACACCCGAGGCCCGGTTCAAGGCAGCCGGGGCCCTGCTCGACTATGGCACGCAGCGGGGCGGGGCGGGGGCGCTCTATGCCGCTGCGGACGGCTATCGCGCCCTCCTGCGCGAGGGATTTGACCGCGCCGGCCAGGCCAGCCAGTGGCGCGCCACCGCGCACAATCTCGGCAATACGCTGGTCCAGCTCGGCCAGCAGATCGGCGACCCGCGCAAGCTGGTGGAGGCCAGCGATATCTATCAGGATATCCTGTCGGCCGACGGCGCCGAGGCCGGGCTCAGCACGCTTCTGGTTCAGGCCAATGTTTTTGCCGACCTGGCGATGATGACCGGCGAAAAAGACAATCTCGACCGCGCCGTGGAGACCTACAGGATCGCCCTGCAGCGGGCCGGACCGGATGCCCCGGCGGCCGAGCTGGCGGTTCTGAACTGCAATCTCGGCGCCACACTGGCCGATCTTGCCGCCATCGACTCCGATGCGCAGCGCGCCCGGGACGCCATCGCCGCCTACCGCGCCGCGCTCGACCAGCTGACGCCGGAGGATGAGGCCGAGACCTGGTCCATGACCCAGAACAATCTGGCCAACGCGCTTGCCGATCTCGGGCACTGGACCGGAGAGGGTGACGCGCTGCGGGAGGCTATCTGCGCTC
Source organism: uncultured Hyphomonadaceae bacterium (assembly GCA_938084575.1). Taxonomy (GTDB): domain Bacteria; phylum Pseudomonadota; class Alphaproteobacteria; order Caulobacterales; family Hyphomonadaceae; genus Henriciella. The sequence goes on along the minus strand of CALKFG010000005.1, from coordinate 421,587 downwards.
ATGAGGCCGCGCTGAGCGTCCGGACCCGGTCACGGACCCCGCTGCTCTGGGCCACGTCACAGACCAATCTCGGCAATGCCTGGAGCCGGCTTGCCCGGCAGCAGGCCGACACCGCAGCCCTCGACCAGGCCGTGCAGCATTATCAGGCGGCGCTGAGCGTGTTTCAGCGCGACGACCTGCCCGGCGACTGGGCGTGGACCCAGGCGCTGCTCGGTGCGGCCGAGATCGACCGCGGCGCGATGCTGCCCGAGGCCGACGCCCCAGCCGCCTACGCGGCCGCCTGCGTCCACCTCGACGGCGCGATCGACCTGTATGACAGCGCCGACATGCCCGGCAAGGCCGCCTGGGCCAAAGCCCTGAAGGGCAATGCGCTGGTCGCCCTGGCCCGGTATGATGCCGCCGCGCAGGCCTATCGCAGCGCCCTGCTCTGGCAGACACCCGAGAATGCCGGCGACGACTGGGTCCTGTCGGTCAACAATCTTGCCGCCAGCCTGCACCAGTCGGGCCAGGCGGAGGCCGCCGCCAGCGTGCTGGCCGAGGCCCTGGCACAGCGCCCGGACGAGACCCGCCTGCAGGCCACACAGGCCCGGCTCGGCCTGGTATCCCACCCGTCCGCCGAGACCGGCCTACGCCATTACCGGGTCTCCATCCAGTCGGTTTGCGGCGAGTTTGTCATCGGCACGGTCAGCCCGGCCTTTTATGCCTTCTGGAAAGACCGCGACGATTTCGAGGCGCAGATCCTCAACATCGGCGATCCGGAGCTGTTTGACCCGGACTCGCCGCCGCCGCACGAGTCCGGAGACATGGCCGAGGGCTGGTACGCCCTCGATTCGCTGGCCCATATCAACAATGCCCTGCTCAACGGCAACCGGCTCTATGTCGACGAAGTGGTGCCCGACGAGTCGGCCTATAGCGGCTTTGAGCTCAAGCCCGGTGGCTATAGCGAAACCTTTGAGATCGATGCACTTCTGCCCGACATGCCCGAGACCTTCTGCACCCTTCGCCGCGCTTATGCCGTTGAGACCGGGCATGACGCCCCTGTCACACCGGTCTTTGTCGGCAAGAGCATCGAAAAGGGCGCCCAGACCGATGTCTATATGACCACCCGGGACGCGTTTGACCCGCGGCGCCTCGCCTTTGACGTCTGGATGATGGACGGCGACCCGGTCATCGCGGCGATCCGTTATGATGGGGAAGACCTCGACATCATCCCTGACAGCTCAACCGGCAAGGCGTTCTATGCCTATCTCGGCGCCCTCGACTGAGGCGCGGCCTGCGCCTCGGCCAGCAGGCGGGCCAGGGCCGAGCTGTCCCGGCTGTCGAAATATTCCCGCAGCCCGGTAATCCGGCCCTGATGGAGGTCGGCGACGATGCAGGCCGCCAGATCAAACGCCTCGCCGTCCGGCAGGGTGCCGCGGACCCGGTGCTCCTCGACAAAGCCGTGTGACGTCGCAACCCGGCGACAGTCCTCATACCGGAAGTCGGTCAGCACCTGCCTGACCCGGGACGAAAAGCGCAGCAGGGTCGCCATCGACATCGGCCGACCACCATTCTGGACAGCCCGGCAATCCGGGGCACACAGCGCATGGACGGTATCATCGTCGCCATCCTGAAAGGCCTGAAACAGACGCCGGGCAAGGCGGATGGCAGCGGCAGGAGTGGGATCGGATGTCATGCCCCTGTTTGAACGCCATGACAGGAGGCAAGGCAAGCCCCGCAAAGCCCCGGCAATTGCCTTCCCCCCTTCCCTGTTGTTTAATACAGGGACAACCCGCCCGAATGAGGCACCTGCGTGACGTTCTGCAAACGAACCGACGATCAGGGGGGCAGAGACACAGATCAGCCTGCGCCGATCTGTGCCGATGGCGGTGTTGGCACGCCGCACATCTGGCCAGCACAGTCATGAGCGCCGCACCGGGCAACGCACTGGTGGCCCGGCGCCTGGGCATCGACAGCCATGACGAGGCCATCGCCTATGTCAGGGCCGATTGCGCCGTCTGCCGGTCCGAGGGCATTGGCGGGCACAGCCGGGTGACCCTGAAAGTCGGATCGCGGGCCATTATCGCTTCGCTCAGCCAGGTGACAGAGTCGTGGCTCGCCCCGGAGACGATCGGCCTGTCCGACGCAGCCTGGCAGCGTCTTCGGCTGGCGACGCCGGTCCCGGTGACGATCTCGCATGTGCCGCCGCTCGCCTCGCTCGGTCTGGTGCGCCGGAGAATCTTTGACAGCAACCTGACCGAGGCCGAGATCCGCGCCATTGTCAGCGATATCTCCCAGGGCCGGTATTCCGACATTCAGATCACTGCCTTTGTGACCGCTGTCGCGGCCCGTCCGTTCAGCCGGGCCGAGACCGTTGCCATGATCCGGGCGATGATTGATACCGGGCAACGGCTGACCTGGCCGGATGAGGCGATTTTCGACAAACACTGCGTTGGCGGCCTGCCCGGCAACCGGACCACGCCGATCATCGTGGCCATCGTCGCGGCGCTGGGCCTGAAAATCCCGAAAACATCGTCCCGGGCCATCACCTCCCCGGCCGGGACCGCCGACACGATGGAAACACTGACCACGGTCTGCCTGACGCTGGACGACATGCGCCGCATTGTCGACGCGCAGGGCGGTTGCCTCATCTGGGGCAACAGCGTCGAATTCAGCCCGGCCGACCATGCCATGATCCGGATTGAACGCGTGCTGAATTTCGACTCGCCGAGTTCCATGATCGCGTCGGTCCTGTCGAAAAAGGTCGCCGCCGGGGCCACGCATATCGTCATCGACATCCCGGTCGGGCCAACCGCCAAGGTCCGCACAGAACAGGACGCCCTGGCCCTGGAGCACCTTTTTCTGGAGACTGCGGCGGCGTTTGACCTGACCCTGCACATCGCGCTGACCGATGGCCGCCAGCCCATCGGGCGCGGCATTGGCCCCGCTTTGGAGGCACGCGACGTCCTTGCGGTCTTGTCCAATCAGGCCGACGCTCCGCCAGACCTGGCGCGCAAGGCCTGCCAGCTGGCGGGGGCCCTGCTGGAAATGGCCGGCAAGGCCGGCCCGGGTCACGGCGAGGCGCTGGCCAGTCAGACCCTCCGCTCGGGCCAGGCTCTGGCCCGGTTCCAGGCGATCTGTCAGGCCCAGGGCGGACTGAAAACCCTGCCTGTTGCGCCACATCAACGCCCGATACTCGCCGCCTGCAGCGGACGGGTCCTGCAGATCGACAATCGGCGCCTCGCCCGGGTGGCCAAACTGGCGGGCGCCCCCGGCGACAAGGCCGCGGGTCTGGACCTGCATGTGCGCCTTGGTGACCGGGTCCATCGCGGCGAAGCCCTGTATACGCTGCACACAGATTCCCCCGGCGAGCTGGCCTATGTTCTGGATTATATTGACTCCAATCCGGGCATCGTGGCGGTCGGATGAAATTGAATCCGCTCCTCGTCTGCCTGCCCGGCGCAGAGCACCTGGCCCCCGGCCTCGCCACGGGATTGCAGTGTGACCTCGCCGATATGACCTTTCGGCGGTTTCCCGACGGCGAAGGATATCTTCGCTTTCACAATGATCCGATGGGCCGCGACCTTGTCCTTGTGGCCGTGCTGCAGGATCCTGACCGCCATCTGGCCCGGTTGCAGTTTACCGCCGCCGCGGGTCGCGCGCAGGGGGCGGGCCGGATTGGCCTGATCGCCCCATATCTCCCCTATCTTCGTCAGGACACCGCCTTCCAGCCCGGAGAAGCCGTGACCGCCCGGCACATGGGGGCACTGGTCTCTTCGGCCGTTAACTGGCTGGTCACGCTGGACCCGCACCTTCACAGGATCGACCGCTTAAGCCGGGTGCTGAATATCCCGCACCGCAGTGTCAGTTCTGCCGGCAAACTGGCCGCCTGGATCACGGCCCGGATCCCCCGCCCTTTGATCATCGGTCCGGATGCGGAAAGTGCGGGCTGGGTCAAGGACATCGCGATGCGGCTCGCCGCGCCCTATCTGGTCCTGACCAAGCAGCGGATTGGCGACGAAGCCGTCCGGATCCGGCCAGACGGGGTGCGGGACCTGGCAAAACGGACCCCGGTCATTGTCGACGACATCGTCTCAACGGGGGCCACCATGTGCGCATCCATTGCCGCCCTGTTGACCGCCGGAGCGGCACCGCCGGTCTGCTGTGTGATCCACGCCCTGTTCGGCGCGGGCGTCGAGGCCAGGCTGCTGTCCGCCGGCGCCGATTGCGTGGTCACGACGACATCGATCCGACCCCGCCCCGGGGCCATCGACATTGTGCCCCCCCTCGTGCGGGGAGCTGCCGACCTGCTCCGACCTCCCATAAGACACTGAAAAGCGAGGTTCACATGCACCGACTTTCAGACAAGATCGCACTGGTCACCGGCGGCGCCCGCGGCATTGGCCGGGCAATTTGCGACGCCTTCATCCGGCAGGGAGCCCACACAATTGTCACCGACATTGACGAGGCCGAGGGACGCCGGACCGCGGCAGAGCTGAACGGGCAGTTCGCCCGGCTCGACGTGTCCTGCCCGGCAGACTGGGACAGGCTGGCGGATCAGGTCGGCAGGCTCGACATCCTGGTCAACAATGCCGGCATCACCGGCCTGGAGGTCGCCGGCCAGAAGCATGATCCGGAACATGTCCGCCTTGAGGACTGGCGCCGCGTCCATGCGGTCAATCTCGACGGGACGATGCTGGGATGCCAGTTCGCGATCCGCAAGATGAAGGCCCAGCGTCGCGGCAGCATCATCAACCTGTCCTCCCGCTCGGGCATGGTCGGCATTCCTGCCACCGCCGCTTATGCCGCCTCCAAGGCCGCCATCCGCAACCACAGCAAGACCGTTGCCCTGTACTGCGCCCAGCAGGGCTGGGACATCCGCTGCAACTCGATCCACCCGGCCGCCATCATGACACCCATGTGGGACCCGATGCTGGGCGAGGGCGCGACGCGCGCGGCAAACATTGCGCGTCTGACGGCCGCCATTCCGCAAAAACGGTTTGGCCGGGTCGACGAGGTCGCTGCTGTCGCGGTTCTTCTCGCCTCCGACGAGGCCTGCTATATGACGGGCACGGAAGTCACGCTGGACGGCGGCATTCTGGCTGGCGCGGCCGCCAGCCCGGACCAGGCCAGTTAGGCCGGCCCGTCGGGCGCCGCCATCAGGGCCCGACGGATCCCGGCAGGTCGTCCAGGATCCGCCCTGACGCCGCCCGTCTGCTGTCCGGAGTCCATCCAGAGTCCGTCCGGATTCCGCCCCTTATTCGGGACAGACCCGGCCGCCCGGCGCCTAATAGCCGATGGCCAGGCCATCCTTGCGCATCTCGGTTGCCCCGGTATAGACGCCGGTCTCAGGATCCCGGTGGATCGCCTGATATCCCCCAAACATGACGCCATTATTGACCCGTTCCACCGTATGTCCCCGGGCTTGCAGACCGGCGACCGTTGCGTCGGACACGCCCGGCTCGACATAGAGCGTCCCCATCATATCGGCCGGGGTTGCGTCGACATCACCGGTCGGCTGGCGACCCCCGTCATGATTGATCCGGGCGGCATCACCGGCTTCCTGCAGGTTCATGCCATAATCTACCAGATTGATCAGGATCTGGACGTGGCCCTGTGGCTGCATGCCGCCGCCCATCAGGCCAAAACTGACCAGAGGCTGCCCCTGTTGCAGGATGAAGGCCGGAATAATGGTGTGAAAGGGTCGCTTTCCCGGCGCGTAGACATTGGGGTGGTCCGGATCCAGCGAGAACAGTTGCCCCCGGTCCTGGAACATGAAGCCCAGGCCATCTGGCACCAGGCCTGACCCCATGCCGCGATAATTCGACTGGATCAGGGAGACCATCATGCCCTCCTTGTCGGCCACGGTCAGATAGGTGGTGTCGCTGGTCCCCTCGATCCTCGGATCGCCCGGCTGCGGATCCGGATTGGCCCGGTCCGGATCGATCAGGGCAAAACGGGTCTGGCCATAGGCCTCGGACAGCAGGGCGTCGACCGGGATCTCGGCAAAGGCAGGGTCGGCGTAAAAGCGGGCCAGGTCCTCGAAGGCCAGGCGCTTGGCTTCGGTGATATGGTGCAGCACTTCGGCGCTGCCGCGCGGCCACTGGCTAAGCTCGACATGGTTGAGAATATTGACCATTTGCAGGGCAGCAAAGCCCTGGCCATTCGGGGGCAGCTCACACAGTTCGACCTGCCCGCGATAGGCGACACAGCCGGGTGTCACCCATTCGCTGGCATGGGCGGCAAAATCGGCCAGGGACAGATCGCCGCCAATGCGCGCCATATAGGCCGCCATAATGTCGGCCAAGGCACCGCGATAGAACGCATCGGCCCCGCCTGCGGCCAGCTTTCGATAGGTTGCGGCCAGGTCGGGATTGCGAAAAATGTCGCCGGCCCGGGGCGGCCCGTCAGCAAAATAGGTTGCCTGCGCATTGTCAAATTCGCCAATCTCCTCAACCCGGGCTGTAAAGGCGGCATGAGCGCGCTGGAAATAATAGCCAATCACCGGCGAGACCGGGAACCCGTCTTCCGCATAGCCGATCGCCGGGGCCAGGATCTCAGCCATGCTGAGCTGTCCGAATTTCGCATGCAGTTCAAACCAGCCATCGACCGTCCCCGGCACCGTCACCGGCAGATGGCCATAAGGCGGCAGCGCGTCAGCCCCCCCCAGCGCCCGTTTCAGATCCTCAAGACTGCGGCTCATCGGACTTCGCCCGGAGGCGTTCAAGCCGTAAAGCTGAGCGGTTTCAGGGTCCCAGATAATAGCGAAGAGATCTCCGCCAATGCCGTTTCCGGTCGGCTCCATCAGGCCCAGCGCGGCATTGGCAGCAATCGCCGCATCGACCGCGCTGCCGCCGCGCTTCAGCGTGTCTATTGCGATCTGGCTGGCCAGCGGATGCGCGGTGGCCGCCATGCCCTGTGTCGCCATGACCGGACTGCGCGACCAGGCCTCACCGACCGGACGTCCGCCGGGGCCGAGCTCATCCGCCGGGCTGGGCAGCGCCAGCAGGCCTGCGCTGATCACAGCCAGCCCGGCAATGTGGGATATATGGCGGACGACAGAATGAAGTACGGACATGGCGATCTCCAGATGACAGGATCGGGAGGGTATGCCACCCGCGCTAAAGCGCAACTGCTGCGGCTGCCTGACGCTCCGTCAGGCCGGGTCGGTCCGGGGCGTGTCACGGCTGATCTGCAGTTCGATATAACGGGCATACAGCCCGCCACGGGCCAGCAGGTCACGATGCGTCCCCTGATCGACGATCTGCCCTGCCTCCATGACCACGATCCGGTCGGCATCGCGCACAGTGGACAGGCGGTGGGCGATCACCAGAGTGGTCCGGTTCTTTGACAGGGCGGCAAAGGCTTCACTGATGGCCAGCTCACTTTCGGAGTCCAGCGCACTGGTGGCTTCATCAAGCAGCAGGATGGGCGCGTCCCGCAGGATCGCGCGGGCAATGGCGATACGCTGGCGCTGGCCGCCGGACAGATTGGCGCCGCCCTCCCCCAGCTGCGACTCATAGCCCTGGTCGAGCGCCATGATAAAGGCATGGGCATAGGCCGCCTTGGCGGCAGCCTGAATGTCGCTGTCGCTGGCATCCGCCCGCCCGAACCGGATGTTCTCGGCCACGGTTCCGGAAAACAGGGGCGCGTTCTGCTGGACCACGGCGAGCTGGTGTCGCAGGTCGGCCGGCTGCAGGCTGCGCAGGTCCGTGCCGTCGAGCAGGAGACGGCCCTGGTCGGGATCATAAAGCCGGGTGATGAGCTGGAACAGGGTGCTCTTGCCGGCCCCTGACGGGCCAACCAGCGCCACGGTTTCGCCCGGGGTCACGCCGAAGGAGATATCCCGCACCGCCTGGACGGTCGGGCGGGTCGGATAGGAAAAACTTACCCCCTCAAACAGCAGCCGGCCCGCGACCGGGCGGGGCAGCTGGCCGCCCGCGGCCGGCGCGTGGATATCCGGACGGCTGGCGAGAATTTCCATCAGCCGTTCCGTCGCCCCCGCCGCCCGCATTATTTCCGCGTAGGTCTCTGTCAGCATGCCGACCCCGCTCACTGCCACGAAGGCATACATGACGAACTGAGTCATCGCACCGGGCGTCATCGCGCCGGACTTAACCTGAAGCGCCCCGAACCACAAAACGCTGATCAGACCAGACAAGATGACCGTGAAAATAACCGCCGTCATGGCAGCCCGAACGCTAATCCGGCGCAGAGACGCCTTGAACGTCGCCTCAATAGCCTCCTTAAATCTCTGATATTCTTGTCTTTCGCGTGTGAACATCTGGACAGTTTCAATGGCACGGAGGCTTTCGCTGGCGCGTGCAGACGCCGCCGCCAAATGGTCCTGACTGGACCGCGAGAGCCGCTGTACCCGCCGCCCAAATAATCCGATCGGCGCGATAATTACCGGACCAAGAGCCAGCACCATGAAAGCTAATTTCCAGCTCACAAGGATCATCAGCAGAAGTGCCCCGAGGGTTGTGGCAACGGTTCTGATCGCAATAGATACAGAAGATCCCACAACCGTCTGAATCAGGGTTGTATCCGTGGTGAGACGTGACACCACTTCCCCGGTGCTGGTCACCGCGTAAAAACGTGGGCTCAGCTCCAATAGCCGGGCATAGACAGCCTGCCTCAAATCCGCCACGACCCGCTCACCGAGGCGACCGATAAAATAAAACCGCATGGCGCTGGAAAGCCCCAACAGAGCGGCCACGGCAATGCCTCCGATGAAATATACCGATAGGTCCGTCCCCTGAGACAGGACCGAGCAGGCCGGCGATGCCGCAGAGCCTCCGAAGCCACAATCGACAACCAGCCGGAAGGCCAGGGGCAGAACGAGCGTCAAAACCGATGCCATGACAAGAAAGAAGCCAAACCCTGCAAGCAAGCCGGGATAAGCAAAAATAAAAGGGACCAGGCGCATAATCGGCCTGAGACTGCGGGCCTTTTCACGATGGGCCCTGTCGCGTTCAAGCTGCGCGACAAAACCGGAGCCACGATCGCGCTCGACAAGATCGGCTGGAGGTGGCGATTGTCCCGTCAAATCGGTCAGTCCAGTTCATTCAGAGAAGCGCCAATGCGTGACGACAGACGGTTGCGGGAAGTTTGGCAGGAAAGCAACCGGGACATGCCGCCGCGCGCGCCCTCTGCGCCAGTCCGTTTCACTTTTCGTTCAGCACGATACAAGGGGGGCCGGGCAGTAATCCGCCGATATGCCAGATCGGTTCACCCTGGCGCCGAAAGGCATTCATGGTGTCCTGCAACCGTTCGGCAGGCAGGCTGGCCAACAACCCGCCACAGGTTTGAGGGTCCGCCAATAAGCCGGGCACAGGGCCCGCCCCAGGCGCCACGAGCCCGGCGCGGGCCGCATTGGCCTGCCAAAGTGTCGACCGGATACCCCGCGCATGAAGACCCAAAGCGCCGCCCAGAAAAGGCACGGCCGCCGGGTCGATCTCAGCCGAAACCTCAGATTCAGTAAGCAGGTTCATCAAATGCCCGGCGAGACCAAATCCCGTCACATCGGTCATCGCCGTGGCCACACCGCCCAAAAGTCCTGCGGCCTGATGCTGTGGTCGGCACATGCTTTGCAGGGCTTGATAATAGTCCTGACCATCAGCCTCCTGACGCATTTCGGCAGCCAGAAGTATGCCGGTCCCAATCGGTTTGGTCAGGATCAGAGCATCTCCGGCTCGGCCGCCCCTGAGTGTCACCGGGTCGCCGGCCACCCGTCCGATGACGGAGAACCCAATCGACAGCTCGGCCCCGATCGCCGTATGCCCGCCGACAATCCTGCCGCCACAGGGATCAAAGGCACGCCGGGCGCCAGCCATGATCTCTGCAATGGTGCTGGCCTGCATCTCATCCCGCATGGGCGGCAAGGTCAGATGCGCCAGAGCCCTGTCGACCTGCCCACCCATAGCCCAGATATCGCCCATGGCATGGATCGCTGCAACCCGTGCCATAAGCCATGGATCCGATGTGAAGGCCCGCAAATGGTCAGTTGTGAAAACATCAAATCCACCCTCACGCGGGATGAGTGCCGCATCGTCCAATCCGGGGCCCGTTCCCCCGGAATCCGGACTGAACCCCGGCGACAGGCCCTTGAGCAACGGCTCTAGCGCAACTTTGGCGCCGCAGGCACCACAATGCGGTTCATTCGGGTCGACCCGCTCCCTGACCCCGAGCGCGACAGGGTCCGGCAGCTTGGGCTGCGGCATGTGCACAGGCCGGGCCAGTCGCGCCATAAAAGTGCGGTCGAGATGGTTTTTGACCCGCCACAGGCTCGGCCCGGCAAAGGCCAGCCCGAATTTATCCGCCACAGCCGATTGGCGGCCCGTTGAAATAAGCTTGAGATAGCTTTTTTGAGGCGCGTAGGGTTTTGAGCGGCCACCACACAGGACGGCCCGCAGATTGTGATACAGAACAGGCGCCTGCCTGACCGCAAACACCCCCGCCTTCGGGCGCGGTGCCCAGCTCATATGCGCACAGTCTCCGACCGCAAAAATCTCGGGCCGCGTCGTTGTCGCCAGGGTGGGCCCGACCGCCACATATCCCTGCTCCAGCGCAAGACCGGTCGACGCCAGCCAGGCATGGGGGTGGGCACCGGCGGCACCGACAACAAACTGAGCGGCCACAGACCCGGACCGGTGACTGACCCGGACCCGGCCTCGCTCGATTTTTGACACGGAAACTCCGGTCAGGATCTGAACCCCAGACCGGTCAAGTTCCGATAGAAGTGCATGCCGCGCCGCCCGCGACACCTCGCGCAGCACATCCGCACCGGACTCCAGCAATGTAATTCTGGCTGCATCACCCGGCACTGACCGGAACCGGTGGGCCATGGCCAGGGCAAGCTCCACCCCGGCGACGCCGGCCCCAATCACCACGACGTCCGGCTTTCGCTGGCCCGTCCGGACATCCGCAACAAAGGTTTCAAAGGCCGCCGCAAAAGCGGCCAGAGGCTTGGCCGGACGGCCATGTTCGGCGAAGCCATCAATCCCAAACAGGCTGGAGCTGATCCCGACATTGATCGATAAGGCATCATAGCGGAGGGCGGGCCGGCCTTCCAAGGCGACATGTCTGGAGGCGATATCGACCGTGCGCGCCCTGTCGACGATCAGGCGCGCACCGGACCGCCGGGCCAGGCCCACAAGGTCGATCTCGAGGTCTGCTGTGGCGTAATGACCGGCCACCAGACCCGGCAGCATGCCGGTATAGGGAGCTTTGACCTCTGGGGTGACGAGGGTCAGCCGGATACCGGGGACCGGTGCCATGGCCCATTTTTGCAGGACCAGAGCATGCGTATGTCCGCCGCCCAGGAGGACAAGATCTCGGGTGAATGGCAGGGGCAGATGCATGGTCCGGTCTCGGAGGTCCCTGTCCTGGCGCCGGAGCTATGCCCCAGTTTAATCCAGTGTTGCTCCTCCTACCCCAACCCTCCCTGACCAGAAAAGACAAGGGCCAGCAGGCTGTTTTAAAGATAAACTGGCCGCGGCGTCCTAACTCGGCCGAGGTTGCTGGACCGTTTCAATATAGGTCAACAAGGCCTCAATATCCCCGGCTTCGAATTGCCATTCCGGCATATCCGGGTGCCCGACCATGATGCCCTCCGCGAGGGATTCTCTCAGCTGCATGACGGGATATCTCCAGCTAAATTGCCGAAACGGCAAAGCGTCGGGATGCAAACTCGATCCGGAATGCCCGATGGCATGACAGCTGACGCACAGGGTCTCGGCCATGGCCTCCCCCCGTCCATACGCTTCCAGCGGCGTCATCTGACCGGGGCTGGACCCTTCCTGCGCCACAGGCTCCTGACAGGCCGGAAGACACATGACAAGCCCGCACAGGCCGGCTGTCCAAACCCTTATCATTCGGATTCACCTCCTATCGACCGGGGTCAGTTTAGCATGAGCAGATGGTCTGGAAAATAAGCCTTTCGGTCCGGGCTGGCCTTTGAGAAAGTGACGCCCCGCCAACAGCTGTTTCTCCTTGCTCTCAAACGGGGATCCATGCCATAAAACAGCGATAAATTGATGCGGTTTTAGGGTAAAACGGCGTTTTCGAAACGGGGACCGGATAATGAAGCTGTCTTACACTTGGTATGGAAGCGTTTTGGCGGCTGCACTTTTGGCCGCCCCGGCCGTTGCCCAGCAGGTCGGAGAGGTAACATCGACCAGCGGAGCGTTGGGAAATGTTCTGGTCACCCGGGATGGGGAGACCTATCCAATTCTGGCCGGAGACCCGGTCTTCGCGGATGATGTGATTTCCACACGCCGCGGGGGGACAGTACAGATATCGGCGAATGGCTGCAGCGTCAGCATGGGTGGCCTCAGCGAGGTCGCGGTCAATAGCAGTTTTTGCGCACCGGGCGCCGTCGCACAGGCGACAAGCCCGACGGCAACTGTCGCTCAGGCAACGCCAACCGTGGCCGGGATCAGTGCCAGCGGGACGACTGTGCTTCTTGGCCTCGGGGGTGTTGCGGTTCTGGGCGCTCTGGCCGCCGGTGGCGGGGATGACTCGCCGGCCAGTCCTTAGCTCATACTGGCCGATTGGAACTGACCGTCCGGTTTGTCAGCAATGAAGGTCATATGCCCCAGGGCGAAGGGTCTCACACCCCGGTGTCGGATAACGCACAGGACAAAGATTTATCGCTGAAGGGTAGCACCATGATCAGATCAATTCGGGTCCCGGCCTGGACCACGCTCTTCTGCATAATGGCCGTTACGGCCTGTAGCACGGGCCCAGCTACGCCGGCCCCGGCGCCGCAGCTCGCCTTGCCGGACACAACGACCATCACCCAAACCGGTGATCTGAGGATTGGGACTCTGGACATCGTCACCGTTCGGGTGTTCGGGGTGGATGATCTGAATGGCAGCTACCAGGTCGACCAGCAGGGTAATGTCAAAATCCCCCTGATCGGCACCATGATGGCCAAGGGCTTTACAGCACTGGAATTCGCTGAGAAGCTGGAAGCTGAGCTTGGCCGGGCCTATTTGCAGGACCCGGACGTCACCATTTCAGTCAAAGAAGGACTGAGCCCCCGCGTAACGATCGAGGGATCTGTCAACAGTCCCGGCGTGTATGATGTGAATGGCACCATATCCCTGTTACAGGTCGTGGCGATGGGTGGAGGACTGAGCGACGACGCCAATCCCGAGCGGGTCATCGTTTTTCGACAGATTGAGGGACAGCGCCACGCGGCGGGTTACAACCTCAAAATGATCCGGGCGAATGAAGCCGAAGACCCGGCCATTTATGGCAATGACATCATCGTTGTGGATGGGTCCCGGGCCCGCCAGACCTATGGTGAAGTGCTGCGTTCCATACCCCTTCTTTCCCTCTTCCTGATTTTCTAGCTCCCCGGACGCCACAATGCACGATCGCTTCGACCCCGAATACGACCCCTACCGCCAGGAACGCGGGCTCACGGCCCGACGCCAGGGCGGTCTGGACGTCTATCGGCCGCCACATGACGGCTTTGGTGACGAGGATGGCGGATCTGGCGAGGACGGCTTTGATTTTTGGGGGACCGTCCGGATCCTGTTGGGTCGGAAATGGATGATTCTGGCGATTACGCTGATCGGTGTGATCGCCTCCGCGCTTATGACCCTGCAGGTCGTGCCGCTCTACCGGGCGACGGCGACCATCGAGGTGCAGCGCCAGGAAACCCAGATCCTTGACCAGAACGCCGTCGATCCGGTCGTGATCGCAGATGCGGAATATATGCAGACCCAATATGCCCTGCTGCAAAGCCGGTCTCTCGCTGAGCGGGTCTCGGAAGTCCTGAATCTGCCGGCAGATGAACGATATGCCAGCCCGGACCTCAACCGGCAGGAACGCCTGAACCAGGCCGCAGGAACCATCACCAACAATATTCGGGTAACCCCCGAGGGTCGCAGCCGGGTAATCAATGTCCAGTTTGTCAGCCCTTATCCCCGTGAAGCCGCGCGCATCGCCAATGCCTTGGTCGAGAATTTCATCGAAACCAATCTTGAGCGGAAATATAATACGACAGCCTATGCCCGCCGGTTTCTGGAAGAACGGCTGGCGACAACCAAGCTGGCCCTGGAAAGTTCTGAACGGCAGCTGACCCAGTATGCCAATGATAAGGGCATTCTGGAGCTCAACACCGAAAATGGCAGCGGTTCTCTCGATGCCAATTCCCTGGTCGCCCTCAGCTCAGAGCTGACCGCCGCTGAAAGCGCGCGGATTGCCGCCGAACAGCGTTTCCGGGAGGCCTCGTCGGGCACGGCCACCCGGGACATGCTGGAAAGCAGCAACCTTCAGAATCTGAGGGATCGGCGGTCCGAACTGGCCGCGGATTACCGGCAGATGCTCGGCACCTTCAAACCTGAATATCCAGACATGCTCCGGCTGCAGTCGCAAATCGATGCCATCGACGCCGAGATCGAGGCGGCACGGGGCGATATTCTCGCCTCGATCCGGTCCGACTATAACACGGCTGTTGCCAATGAGGCCTCGCTGCGCGAGCGTGTGGAAACGCTCAAAACAGACTTACAGGCCCTGCGCGACCGCCGCATCGAGTACACGATCCTCCGGCGGGAGGTCGACACCAACCGGTCGCAGTATGAGGCGCTTCTGCAGCGCATGAAAGAAGTCACCGTGGCCAGCGGCATCGGATCGAGCCAGGTGTCCGTGGTGGACCGGGCCCTGGTCCCTAAATTCCCCTTTGAGCCCAACCTGCGGCGGGCCCTGATCCAGGCCCTGATCCTGAGCCTTGCCGCCGGCATTGGCCTGGCTTTTGCGCTGCATTATATCGATGACACGATCAAGACACCGGAAGATGTCAAATCCAAGCTGGGGCTGGCCTCGATTGGCGTTGTTCCGAAAATCAAACGGGCGTCGGAAGACCTGATCACCAGCGAGTTGAACAATCCGCGATCGCCCGTTTCGGAAGCCTTTCTTTCGGCACGAACTGCCCTGGATTTCACGACCGAGACCGGGGCCCCCCGCAGCCTGCTGGTGACATCGACCCGACCGGGCGAGGGCAAGACCAGTTCCACGGTTGCACTGGGTATTTCCTTTGCCAAAGGGGGGCGGCGCGTTCTCATTATTGATGCCGATATGCGCAAGCCAAGCTTCGTGGCAGACGCCGGCGCCTCGATTGGCCTGTCGGGCATGCTGACGCGGGAAGCCAACCTGCTGGATCAGATCGTCCGATCGGGGGTAGAGGGACTGCACCTCCTGCCGGCAGGCATCGTCCCACCCAATCCGGCCGAATTGCTCACTTCCCCCAAGCTCAAACAGATCCTGCACGAGGCCGAGACCCATTTTGACCTGGTTATTGTCGACAGTCCGCCGGTCCTGAGCTTCACCGATGCCCCCTTGCTCGGCTCCATGTGCGCTGGAACCATTGTCATCATTCAGGCCGGTCTGATCCGGACCCCCGCCGTCCGGCGCACCGTGGGCCGAATGCTGGACAGCCGGGCGAATGTGCTCGGCGTCATGCTGACCAAATTCGACGCCCGCAAAGCCGGGCAGGGCTATGGCGGCTACTATTATTATGCCTATGGCAAGGATGCATATGCTTATAGCGAACGTGCCCTGTCTGATTCCAGTTCCACGCGCCGAAAGGTCCGGCTCTTTCTTGACGGCGAAACAGATGTGGAAGAAGAACGCATCGACATATGATACGGGCGATCCTGCTGCTCCTTTTTCTACCCTTTTTCCTGGCATCCCTTGCCCTGTCAGGCCTCAGGATCGTCACACTCTCCGAACCCGATGCTGTCTCCCGGATTGCCTGGATTGACCCCGACATGGACCTCAGGGCCCACAGGCAGCTTTTGCGTGACACCATCGACCCCGAGCTTCCCTATCTGGTCAGCCCCCGTCACCAGAAACATCTGGCGCGCCTGAGCCCCCTCGACACGCTGCCCTATATGCCGCTTCTGATCGGCGCCTCGGCGGATCGCGACCTTGAGGCCATGCAGGTATTGTCGGAACATGTCCTGCGTCTCGACCCCCGCAATCGGGCGGCGCGTTTTGTGTCCGCGCAGCTCGCTGTGACCAGGGGACAGTCGGACGAGGCGATGGCCGCCCTGGTGCCTCTGGTCACACTGGATCGAAGCAATGCGCAGATTTATATCCAGGAAATGGCCGCTCTGGCTGCCACGGCTGATGGGCGGGAAACACTGCTGGCGACCCTGAGCAAGGCGCCGGGCTGGGGTGGAAGCCTGGTCCGCCAGCTGGCCGCGACCAGCACGGACACTGATTTTTTGTTTCGCCTGTTTGAACTCTACCCCGAGGGGCAGTCCTCTTTTGTCCAGGCGCTGGCCCGGCGTGGAGAGCTTGAACGTGCGCATCTGACTTTCCTGAACTTCTTGTCCGCCGACCAGATTCAGCAGGTAAGCGCCCCCTTTGACGGGCAGTTTCAGGGCCTGGCCGGGGCTCAGCCCTTCAACTGGGTCATCAATAAAAGCTATGCGGGATTCGAAAATGGCGGCGGCCTGTTTGCATCCTTTTTCGGCCAGGGCCGCCCGATGATCGCGGAACAGCTCGTGCGCCTGTCGCCCGGCCCCTATCGGGCGCGCTTTGTCATGAGCGGACAGGTCTTCCAGAATGGCGGGCACTTTGCCTGGACCATCGGCTGCACACGCTCGGGCGAGACGCTTTTGACACGGCCGATCGTGGAGCTCCTGTCGTCCAATACCGAGTATGATGCCGGATTTACAGTGCCCGATTCCGGCTGCCGGTTTCAGACGCTGCGGCTGACCGGCGTTGCTGGCGCTTTTCCCCGGACCAGCCGGGCCATCATCACCAGTGTCGAGATTACCTCTGAGAGGGGGTCCTGATGCGTCGCACCGTGATCAAAACCGGGCTGAAAATCGCGGCGCCATCGGCCTTTCTGATCGGCCTGGTTCTGTTTGGCGGCTCAAGTCAGCCGGCCCAGACCAGCCATCTTTTCCTGCAGGCCGCCGCCGCTATCCTTGCGCTTGTCGCACTTCTGCCCGCCAGCCAGCGCCACTGGTCCGGTTCTATGAAGACCTATCTCGTGCTCTGCCTCGGCCTGATGATGTGGACAGGCCTGCAACTGGTCCCGCTGCCACCCTCCGTCTGGTCGGGCCTTCCAGGGCGAACCCTCGTCCAGCAGGGATGGGCGCTTCTCGGCATTCAGGGGCTCAGCCCCTTCCCGATCAGCTTTGCCCCGGATCAGACCCGCGCTGCCCTGATGGGCTTCGGCCCGCCGGTCGCCCTGTTCCTGCTGTTCACCGCAGCGGGCTGGCGGCGCGGGGTTGAGCCGCTGGCCTGGGTCATTCCTGTCCTGGGCGCAAGCAGCGCGACCCTCGGACTGCTGCAGGTACTCGGCGTTCTGAATGGCGACCTGTACGTGCATGAAATCACCAATCGGGGCTTGCCCACAGGGATGTTCGCCAACGTCAACCATCAGGCCACATTCTGCCTCATGTCCCTGCCCTTTACAGCTGCCCTGGGCGGACGTCTGCGGCAGGACTGGATCGGAGACGATCGTCAGGTTGGCCTCGCCGTCCTGATATCCGGCCTGTTCATACTGAACCTGACCGGCATCCTGGCCGCCGGCTCGGTCGCCGGTTACATGCTGTTGCTGCCTGTGCTGGTTCTGTCGGTCTTCCTGGTCAGGGGCACCCGGCCCGGAGGCGAGGGAAAGGGCAAGCTTGTCTATGCCGCCATCGCCCTGTCTGTTGTCGGATCGGCCGCCATGATCGCCGCAAGTCCGATACTGGAGGGGCTCGGCGTCACCTCCTGGGGCGATGAAGGGGACCTGTCACGGCAGGGAATCTGGCGGATCGGCGGCGCGATACTGGCAGACCACGCCACCCTCGGCACCGGCCTCGGCACCTTTACCGAGATGTTCCGCGTATATGAATCCGCCGACGAGCTGACGACCAGCTTTGTCAACCAGGCCCATAATGAATATCTGCAGATCGTCATTGAGTGGGGCCTGCCAGGTGTGCTGATCGTCGCAGCAGCACTGATGGTGTTCGCCCGGCAGTTTATCCGGACATGGCAGAGGCGTCAGGATCAAGGCTATCGCATCCGGCGCGCCGCCTCGATCAGCCTTCTCGCCGTGATCCTGCACAGCATGGTCGATTACCCCCTCAGGACCCCTGCCATTTCAGGATTGGCCATCGCCTGCCTGATCATCCTGATTCTGCCCCGTCACTCAGAGCCGAAAGCGGCGTCGTCGCAGCAGACCCGGCCCGGTCACGTCACCCTGTAAGGATCCGGACGGCGGCCTGGCCCAGCTTCGGTCATCGCGGCTTGGGCCGCTGGCCACTGATCCAGACCAGTCCGGCACCCAGAACAAGCCCGGCGAGATTGGCCAGAATATCCTGCAGGTCGGCAACCCGCCCTGTCAGAGGCTGCACCAGTTCAATTCCGACACCATGCACCAGCAGCAAGGTCATCACACGCACGACAGACCAGCGCGGAAATGCAAGCAGGCCGGCCGTGCTCACGGTCGCATAGGCGACGCCATGCATCAGCTTGTCATTCGGCAGCCAGCCCATCTGTTCTTCCTGCAGGCCTGGCGGCATCAGGGCCGCGGCACTGACTCCGACAAGCAAAAGCAGGAAAACGAGCCGCAATCCCCAGATCAGCGTCACCCAAGCGTCCTTTCCCACATCATCGATCAGCGGAGCTGAGCCCGCAGCACGGCACCGGACGCCTGCGACCGGTCGGCTATTTGGAACCGTGGCCGGTCAGCACCACCATGACCGTCCTCACCAGAATCAGCAGATCCGTCCAGATGGTGAAGTGCTTCACATAGTAGAAGTCGAATTCCAGCTTCTCCCGGACATCGTCCACACTGGTGACATGCCCCTGGCTTACCTGCGCCCAGCCGGTAATTCCCGGCCGCACAATATGTCGATAGCGATAAAACGGGATCTCTGATTCATACCATTCCGACAGGCGCAGCGTTTCCGGACGGGGCCCGATCCAGCTCATCTCACCGCGCAAAATATTGATGATCTGGGGCAGTTCGTCGATGCGCGTGCGACGGATGATCCGGCCTATCCGGGTGATCCGATGATCCTGATTGGCGGTCATGTCGGATGTGGTGGACGCCGCCCCCTGCGGCTCAAAGCGCATGGAGCGGAATTTCAGCATGGTAAACGGCGTTCCCCGATACCCCATCCGCACCTGCCGGAACAAAACCGGGCCTCGGCTCTCCACCTTGATGGCAAGCGCAACCAGACAGAAAAGCGGGGACAGCAGAAAGATCAGCAGGATGGCGACGCTCATGTCGATATAGCGTTTCGCCGGCGCATAAATGGAGTCAGGCACCAGATGCCCGGGCGCATGAAGGGTTCGCAGCGAGAGGGTGCCATCGGCCGACTCTTTTTCACCCCCGAGCGGGACCCGTCCCTGCAACGCCTCCACAATCTTCGACCGGTCATAAATCAGGCGTCCGGAGATTGCCTCCTCGGCCAGATAGCGTTCCCAGTCTTCGGTCATCACATGGCTGTTGTGATCCACCACAATCGGCAGGTGCCGATAGGTGGTCGCCGTTGCCAAATCCCGCGCCAGAACCCAATCAACCCCGCGAATGGGGCGGAGCTGCGACATCGGCCGGCTGCTGATCAGCACGAACCGCGCATGGCGGTACCGCGACATCAGAAAACCGATCAGGTAGAATCCGGCAATGACCAGCCCGAAGCTGACCGCGAACTGGGCTCGGCTATAGTCCAGCCTCAGCGCGAAAAACGTGATCATGACGATACTATATGACGTCAGAAAGGCCGGGATTATATTGACGAAGGAACCTGTTCCCGGAAGGGCTGAAATTTTCCTGAAAATAGCGAACCCGATAAGGACGGCGACACAGGTCCCGAAAACGGACGTGTCGTACTGGATGGCGGCGTCGGGCCAGTTCTCAAAGCGTGTCCGCAAGAACAGGGGAAGCACGACACCGCATAAAAGCGCGGCGGTCAGCTGGTACCGTATCCGCCCCAATCTGAGCGCCGCACGCTCCCAAAGGCTTGCAGACTGATCAATCTGGTCTCCGGCCGATCTTGCAAAATCTACGAAATTCATGATCGCCCCCACCTCATCCGATCAGGCCGCCTTGACCACCTGGCCCCGTGGGACCGTGACCGTGACCTTGCGGCCAATCATGGCCACCAGCAGGGTCACTCTGTCCCTGTCGGGCAGCTGAATAACCTGACCAATCCAATCGTCAAATGCGCCCCCCATGATCCGGATCTGGTCTCCCGGCGACAATGCGTCTCTGAAGGCAACGTTACCCCGCCCGTCGACCAGGGCCCGAAGCTCATCGACCAGCCCCGCCGGCAGCGGTGCCGGCCGGTCTGCAACCTTGACCAGGCGAAGCACACCATATGTGCTGTCGATGGACCGCCACCTTGTGACGCCAGACTCAATCTGAACGAAGATATAGCCCGGGAAAAGCGGCTTAGCCTTGGTTTGAACCTTGCGACCGGACCGGACCGTCTTCAGGATGGTGGGACACCAGGCCTCAAAATCCTGCCGCCCAAGGTTGGAGAAAGCATAGTCCTCTTTGCCAACCTGAGTTTGCACAGCAAACCACTGTGTCTGGCCCGCAATCCCCATGGCTACATCCCACCCTTTTGTTCAGCCGGCGCGCCAAAGTCGACACCCTGACTGCGCCCGCCGTCCCGGGCAGAGCGCAAAAAATATCCGGCTCAAACGTCCAGACCCTCATTCCAGCTGAGGTTGCTTTAACTCAGGTTGAAGATAGACATCCCCGAGCCAGACTCCTAGCGTCGACGACAAATTCAACCTTGCAATCTTAACACGATCAGACCGCTTGATACACCTTAGACGCGAAAAATTTAACAGCTCGTGAGGGCGATTATGCCATTTGGCCTTGGAAAATCTAAACCGAGGGGCTTCGACCCCACACGACCAAAGGGGTCGCCCGGCAAACGCGTTTACGCCATCGGGGATGTTCACGGCCGCTTTGATCTCTTGAAAGCCATGCTCGACCGCATCGCCGATCATGGCCGGACCCAGCCCGTGGTCGACACCCATATCGTCTTTCTCGGTGATCTGATCGACCGGGGACCGCAGTCGCGGCAGGTGGTGCAACATCTGCGCCGTGCTGCTCCCCCAAATGTGTCCTGCTGGTTCATCAAGGGGAATCATGAAGAAGCCCTGATCCGTGGCCTGAGTGGTGAGGCCCACCTTCTTGCGCCCTGGCTCAGCCATGGCGGCTACGAGACCGCGGAAAGCTATGGCCTCGACAAGGGGGCACTGATTGGCCAGCCTGACTCCACGCTGGAACATCTCTTAATGTCTGCCATTCCCCAGTCCGATCTCAATTTTTTGGCAGGTTTCCAAAATTCAGTTCGTCTCGGCGATTACCTGTTCGTTCATGCCGGCATTCGTCCGGGCGTCCCGGTAGAACAGCAATCCGACCGGGACCTGCGCTGGATCCGCGAGGACTTTCTGGCCTCCGACATGAATTTTGGCTGCGTCGTCGTGCACGGGCATACGATTGTCGATGAAGTGGTCATGAAACCCAACCGGGTTGCCCTGGATACGGGCGCCTATCGCACTGGCGTGCTCAGCGCCCTGTGGGTCGAGAACGCCAATACCGGGCTTCTGCAGGTCTTTGGCCAGCCAGATACAAATTATCACGCCCCCACGGCCTGACCCCCCGACAGGACGACCACAATGGCGGCCCGGCAGCGCGACGGTTTCAGACCAGACCAGACCAGACCAGACCTGTCGCACACCTTGGCCGGCGTCCGCCGCGGCGGACGGGTCGCAGACCTCTATTTATCGGATCGTGTTTCTGGCGCCCGCGGGTCATTCCATTCGATCGCGATGCCCTGCCCGCCGCGGCGGGTCAGCCAGAACATACCAATCAGGTCAAACACCCCCGCGCCCAGACGCCCCAGAAACCCGTATTTGGACTGTCCGTTCCAGCGCGGGCGATCATTGACCAGCTCCTCCTGCACCGTCCATCCGGCCCGTTTGACCAGGGCGGGCAAAAATCGGTGCATCGAGGCGAAGAAAGGCAGGTCCCGAAAAGCCTCGAGGCGGATCAGTTTCCAGCCGCACCCCGTGTCGGTGGCATCATCACGTAAGACAAATTTCCGGACACCATTGGCGATCCGCGACTGCAGCCATTTGAACCCGCTATCATTGCGGCTGTTCCGCCGTCCGGCAATGATACCCACTTTGCCCAGACCGTGCCCCGACATGACCTGCGGCCAGAGCCTTGCCGTGTCTCTGACATCATTCTGGCCATCACCGTCGAGCAGCTGCACCCAGCTGCCCCGCGCCGCTTTAAGGCCGGTAAAAAGCGCCGCGGACTTCCCGCACCGCTCGATATGGGAGAACACGCGAATGGTGTCCGGCCAGCGCGACTGGGCATCAGCCAGTTCTTTGGCCGTGTCATCCGTCGATGCGTCATTGACGCAGATCACCTCGAACTGGAAATCGGCAAGGACCTGGTGAACCTCTTCCACAAGCGGTAAGACATTGCCCTGTTCATTAAAGAAGGGGATGAGGACCGTTAAAAGCGGCGGGGTCATAATTCGGTTTCAATGCGGCCTGCGAGGGCCAGTATGCGCTCCGAGGCGGTCTCCAGGGCGCGGGACGCCCGGTCAATATCAGGCCCCGATACGGTTTCGATGCTGTGCTGGGCTGCGCTGAGTTCGTCCAGAAGGGACAGGGCGGCAATCAGAAGCAACCGCTGGTCACCAATATCCCCGACGGCGCCGGCGATGCCGTCAACCCGCGCATCAAGCTCGCGCGACAGCGTCACCAAACGATGTTCCTGCCCGGGCGCACAGGCGATGGAGAAGGTTTTTCCCCGGATGACAATATCCGCCTTAGCCATCCTTTTCCTCCTTCTGGTCCGGCCGGCCCAGCGCCGCTCGAACCTCGTCAATCGCCGTGCCCAGAGCCGCAGACGCTTCATCTGCGAGGGATTGCAGCTCCCGCTCCCTGGCGAGGGACTGGTCGAGCTGTTCGGCCAGCTGTGCCCGGTCAGCCATCATAACATCCAGCTGTTTCTTCAGGAGCACCGGATGACCCGACTGTGCAAACAGTGTCTCCACGGCGGCTTCCAGGCGGGCCAGAGCGGCATCAAAACGCTGCAGGGAAGAATCGACGGACGCCATCCTCTAGCCATGCCGCCAATAGTGGTAAAACTCAATAGATGCCGTGGGTTCAACTTGACTCGAATCTCTGCCCTGTCCATTGCCAATGCGTGCGGAAGGTGAGGTCACGATGACGAGTCACAATCAGAATATGGCGAATGCGATTCGGGCGCTGTCGATGGATGCAGTGGAGGCGGCGAAATCCGGCCATGTCGGACTGCCGCTTGGCATGGCAGATGTCGCCACCGTGCTGTGGACGAAATTTCTCAAGCACAATCCGGCCGACCCCACCTGGCCGGACCGGGACCGTTTCGTCCTGTCGGCAGGCCACGGCTCGATGCTGATCTATGCGCTGCTGCACCTCACCGGATATGCCAGCGTCAGCCGGGATGATATTCGCAATTTCCGCCAGCTCGGCACCCGGACCCCGGGGCATCCGGAAAACTTCGTGACCCCGGGTGTGGAGACCACGACCGGGCCGCTCGGACAGGGGATTGCGACCGCCGTCGGCATGGCGATGGCTGAACGCCATCTCAATGCCCGCTTCGGCAGTGACCTGGTCGATCACAAAACCTATGTTCTGGCCGGGGATGGCTGCCTGATGGAGGGGGTCAGCCAGGAAGCGATCACGCTGGCCGGGCATCTGAACCTGTCCAATCTGATCGTGCTGTTCGACGATAATGCCGTCACCATTGATGGCGGCACCGCGCTGTCTGACTCGACCGATCAGTGCGCCCGTTTCGAGGCGTCCGGCTGGATCACGCGGCGCATTGACGGGCATGATCCGGAGGCGATCGACTCGGCCCTGCAGTGGGCACAGGATGCCAGGCAGCCGGTGATGATTGCCTGCAAGACCCGCATTGGCTTCGGCGCCCCGACGCTGGAGGGCACCGGGAAAGCCCATGGCGGGCCCTATGGTGCCGACGAAGTGGCCGGCATCCGCAAGAATATCGGCTGGCCGCACCCGCCGTTTGAAATTCCGCCTGCCCTTGAAGACGCCTGGCGCACGGCCGGACAGGTCCACCAGCCGGCTTACCATGCCTGGCAGCACCGCCATGCCGGGGCCCGCGGGAAAGCGGCCTTTGACATCGCCATCGCGGGCGCACTTCCAGCCGATCTGTCGGACCGGATCGCCGCCCACAAAAAGACCGTGGTCGGGCTGGCCAAGGATGACGCGACCCGCAAATGGTCCGGGGCTGCGCTGAACGTACTGACCGACCTGATACCGGAGATGATTGGTGGATCCGCCGACCTGTCAGGATCAAACAACACGCTGACCCCCTCGACACCGGTCCTGTCCGCCGAGAACTGGGCCGGGCGTTACATACATTATGGTGTGCGCGAGCATGGCATGGCGGCGGCGATGAATGGCATGGCGCTACATGGCGGCATCATCCCCTATTCCGGGACCTTTCTTGTCTTTGCCGATTATTCGCGACCCGCCATCCGGCTTGGCGCGCTGATGGGTGAGCGGGTGATTCATGTCATGACGCATGACTCCATCGGTCTGGGGGAAGATGGCCCGACCCACCAGCCGGTCGAGCATGTGGCGTCTCTGCGCGCTATGCCCAACATGTTCGTGTTCCGCCCCTGTGACGGCGTCGAGACAGCCGAGTGCTGGGAGCTGGCCCTGCGCCGGGAAACCGGGCCCTCCACCCTGGCCCTGACCCGCCAGACGGTGAAAAGCGCGCGGACCACCCACACCGACGACAATCTCAGTGCCCGCGGCGGCTATGTCCTGTCCGATGCCGACCAGGCGCAGGCCGTGATCATTGCCACCGGCTCGGAGGTCGAGATCGCACTGGCGGCCCAGGCCGACCTGGCGGCGGAGGGCATTGCGACGCGGGTTGTGTCAATGCCGTGCATGGAGCTGTTCGAAGTGCAGCCGTCCGCCTATCAGGACGCCACGCTGGGCGGCGATCTTCCGCGCCTCGCGGTTGAAGCCGGCGTCCGGTTTGGCTGGGACCGCTGGATCGGCCATGACGGCGCCTTTATCGGCATGGACAGCTTCGGCGCGTCGGCGCCTTATCAGGATCTGTTCTCAAAGTTCGGGATCACATCCGACGCCATCTGCGCCGCGGTGAAAGCCGCGCTTTAGAGCCCGTCCAGCCGGGGCATTTCCTGCATTGCCCGGGCCTGGTCCCGCTGCATCCGGCGCTCCGCCTCCGGCAGGGGGATCAGCCCCTTTTCGGCCAGATACCCATCCGGCCCCCAGGCGTCTTCCTGGGTGAACTCGACCACGAAGGCGTCCAGCCCCGGGACCAGAGCAAGGTTTTGGGTCTTCACATAAAAATACATTGACCTGGAAATGCCATACTCGCCGGCCGCGATCGCCTCGAACCGGGGGATAACGCCGCCTATCCGGGCCCCCTGCAGCCGGTCAAGATTCTGCTCCAGGAATGAAAAGCCCAGAATGCCCAGACTGTCCCTGTTCTTCAGCAATGTCTGAACAATCGCGCTGTCATTTTCCCCGCTGTCAATCCAGGCGCCGTCCGCGCGCACGGTGTGCGCGCGCCGGCGAAACCTGTCGGGATCCCGGACCTTGAGCGCCGCCAGCTCCGGCAGGGCCAGCGCGCCCGTCTCCATGGCGATCTCGACAAAGGCGTCACGCGTCCCAGAGGTCGGCGGCGGACCAGAGACCAGAATCGGCATGTCCGGCAGGTCGGGTGAAATCTGCTTCCAGGTCTTGTACGGATTGGCCTGCCAGCCGCCCTTCCCATCCGGCAGCTCGGCCGCCAGAGCGCGGTAGATCACCTCCGTCGTCAAATCGAGAACCGGACCTGTTTTGGTGCTGGCCAGGACGATGCCGTCAAACCCGATCTTGACCTCGACCAGCCCGGTCACACCCGCCTCTGCACAGAGCCGGCGTTCGGACAGTTTGATCCGCCGCGACGCGTTGACAATCGACGGCTCCTGAGGGCCAACAGCCTGGCAGAATGTCTTGAACCCGCCGCCGGTGCCGGTGGTCTCAACAATCGGCGAATCAAAGGGCGTTGCGGCACCGAACTGTTCGGCCACTGTGGTTGAGAAGGGCGCCACCGTCGACGATCCGACGATTTTAATGCGCGGCACAGGCTGACCTGAAAAGACCGGCGCAATCTCCGGCTGCTCTTCAATACTGGAAAGATCGATTCCGTCCCCGCAGGCCGCCAGGCCCGTAACGCACAGGCTGGACAACACAGCGCGCAGGGGCGGCAAAAGGCGGGTCAGATCCATTGTCTGACTCATAGACTGAAAGTGTGACATGGAGATTATGGTTCAGACAATATCGGTCGCCACAACTGTCGGGAAGCCAAAGCGCCGACACACGTCAAGCAAACGTCGGGATCCCACCGCCGGACCAGTGACAAAAACCCGCCCGCCACCGCGACCCTTGCCCTGGCCAGGCCGGATCTGGCGAAGCGTCTGGCGGGCAATCGCTTCGCCGCTGTCAACAAAACTGACCGCGTGCGGCACCGTGGCCGCAAGCTCTCCCCGGATCAGCGGAAAATGTGTGCAGGCCAGCACAATCGTATCGATCGCCTCCGCGCCCGCCTGCACGAACAGCGGCTCCAGCGCACGTCGAAAAGCCTGAAGCGGGATGGCCTCACCCGCCGCATGGCGCTCAGCCAACCGCACCAGATCCATCGAGCCATGCATGATGACCTTGATGTCCCTGGCAAAAGCCTCGACCAGAGCAGCGGTATATGTGCGCCGGATCGTCCCCGGCGTCGCCAGTAATCCAATCGTTCCGGTCTGGCTCAGGGACGCTGCGGGCTTGATCGCAGGAACGGTCCCGACAACCGGAATGTCGAGCTTTGCCCGGACAGCGTCGAGGGCCAGCGTGCTGGCCGTGTTACAGGCCATTACGAAAACATCGGGCTGCGCCGCGTCAACCAGCCGGGCAGCAAGATCCGGCAAACGTGCCTGAAGCGCCGCATCGGTTTTATCCCCATAAGGGAAGAACCCGTTATCGGCCGCATAGTCGACCTCAACCTCCGGGGCCAGACCGGAAATCTCACGGGCAACGGTCAGCCCGCCCATACCGGAATCGAAGACGAGTATCCGGCCGCTCTGCAGGAACGAATCAGAGATCATCGCGCATATTACCCCCGCCCCTGTGACGGAACCATGTCCGCACCGAAACCGGGCTTGATTTTCTCTCACTTCTGGTTATTGTGCAGTGCAACATAGAGGTAAATCATGACCCAGACATCCCTCCCGGAAGACTCCACCCCCCTCACACCCTTCGGCTATATGCAGGAAACGCTGTCGACCTGGACGGATTTCAGGCACCGGACGCAGAATGTCATGATGGACCATGCCCGCCGCATTGGCCAACAGGACATGACGACGGAAAAGTCCGACATTGAGCCGCTTGCTGGCGAAGTCCTGCGCAGCCTGGCAGATATGAACCTTCGGCACTGGGAAAATACGGCCCGCCTTCTGGAGTCCCTGCCCAGCTGGATAACAGAACCGGCCATTACCCGTGGGGCCTCACTGACCGATTTCTTTGACCGGCTTCAGCGGCGCCAGGACACCGGACCGGTCAAAACGTCCCCGGCACCAGGGGCCGCACCCGCAGCAGACGCCCAGCCCGCACCAGAGACCGGTGCCACATCAGATGCCGCGCCTGCCGCATCCGCCATACCTGCCCTGCTCGACGCGCCCGATGGCGGTGCCGACGCGCTGACACAGATCAAGGGGATCGGCCCCAAGCTAAGTGCCCGCCTCAACGCGCTGGGCATTTTCCATTTCCACCAGATCGCCGGCTGGTCAGACCTGCAGGCGGAATGGATTGAAGACCAGCTGTCCTTCAAGGGAAAGGTTCGGCGGGAGGACTGGATTGGTCAGGCCCGCCAGCTCGTGGCTTAAAACGCTTTGAACCTTGGGGCGGGGGTACGGCCAGCCGTCAGGCTAAAACCGGAACCGCCCCTCGATCACGGTCTGACACTGTCCCCTCAGCTTGACCCGGGCACCCGCCAGTTCCACCTCAATATCTCCGCCGCGACCAGGCGAGGCCTGAAAACAGGCCAGTGGTCGCTGCAGTTGCGGCCCAAGCAGACTGGCGAGAATGCAATGCCAGCTTCCCGTGGCAGGATCCTCATTTACGCCGCTTCCCGGGGCGAAAAAGCGACTTGTGATATCGACACCGTCACCCCCCATGGCAAAACAGCCGATATGGCCGGGGCCTTCCCCGGCTTCGGCCCCAAGCGCGCCCAGCGCCTGAAAATCCGGCTTGAGGGCAAGAATGGTCTCAACATGGTCAAATTGCGCCGCAAGATACGGGCCCCTGACCAGACGCACCGGCTCGGCACCCAGGGCGACGCTCAAAGCAGGGTCAGGTGGCAGGACGGACAGCTCCGGCGCCGGGAAGTCCATTTCAAGACGCCCGTCGAGACGCTGTGACACATACAGCTCCCCTGATGCCCGCGTGGCAAAGGTAATCCGCTCGCCCTCATACCCTTCCATGGTGAACAGCGCGTGCGCGGCCGCCAGTGTTGCGTGGCCACACAGCGGGACCTCGGTGGTTGGCGTAAACCATCGCAGCTGCCATCGCCCCTCCCCGTCCGGAACGAGGAAGGCGGTCTCGGCAACATTGTTTTCTGCCGCGATGTTCTGAAGCACATCATCGGCAAAGAAGGCCTCCAGCGGCATGACGCAGGCCTGGTTCCCGGTAAAGGGGCGACTCGCAAACGCATCAATTTGAGCAAAGCGGGTTTGGGGCATTTTCAGAATCCTTTTGGTTTTGTCGGGTTACTGGACGACCTGTCTCTATGCACTCTGACGGGGGCCACTCTGGTCAGTCGTCCGGCATCGGCCGCAAGGTCCAGGCATGGTTGACCGGCCCCTGCCCGGCGCCAAGCGCGGGGGCATGTTCAATTGCCCCTCTTAAATAGGTCCGTGCCACCTCAACCGCTTCGGAAACCGACGCGGCAAAGGACATCCTTGTTGCAATCGCACTGGCCAGGGTACACCCAGTGCCGTGGGTCGCCCGGCCGGGGATCCGCGTGCCCTCAAAAATCCATTCCCCGTCGGTGGTTTGCAGGACATCTGTCAGGACGCCCCCCGGAATATGGCCGCCCTTGACCAGTGCCGCGCGGGCTCCCCGCTCGAGCAGGCGTTCTGCGGCCCGGCGCTGCCCGTCAACCGTCTCGACGGCCTTGCCGGTCAGGATCTCGGCCTCGGGGGCGTTCGGTGTGACCAGAGCCGCCCCCGGAATCAGAATCGCGGCAATGGCGCTGATAGCGGCCTGGTCCACCAGCCGGTCACCGCTGGTCGCGACCATGACCGGATCAACAACCCGGTCGGTCTCTGGTGCCAGACCATCCAGCCTGTCCCCGATGAGCTCAACCAATCGTGCTGATCCCAGCATGCCGGTCTTAATCGTGTCCGCCCCCAAATCACTGAGGACCGATTGAATCTGGGCCAGTACGGCCGTATCGCTGACCGGCCAGATGCCCTGCACACCCAGCGTGTTTTGCGCCGTGATCGCAGTTATGGCAGTGCTCGCAAATCCGCCCAGAGCCGTGACGGTTTTGATATCCGCCTGAATGCCGGCGCCGCCACCACTGTCTGAGCCGGCAATGATCAGAACGCGGCCGCGTGTGCCGTCTTGCTTAGACAGGGTCATATCAGAACCGGACCGCTCCCGCACGCAGATCCGCATGGGCCTCAGAGCTCAGCCCCACATACTCGCCCTTTGCAGGGTCATAATACCAGATCGGATCGCTGATTTCCTCGACATCAAAGCCCTCGGCCACAAGATCCACTTTGCGATATTTGAATGTTCCAGTGGTTTCAGCCTCGCGCTGAACCCGTATGAACAGGGGAATGGCATATTTGGGCAGGCGCCCCGCCAGCCAGCCATAAAGGGTTGCAAAGTCGACCTCACCCTTGGTCGTGATGGCGGCCATGCCGGCCTTTCCATCAGCCCCGGGAATGGGCACCCCATAGACATTTGCCGTGGCAATACCGGGGGCCTGGGACAGCACCTCGCTGACCTCATTGGTTGAGACATTCTCGCCCTTCCAACGAAACGTATCGCCGATCCGGTCGATGAAATAGACATAGCCATCGGCATCCCGCTTCATCAGATCACCGGTGCGAAACCACATGTCACCGGGCTCAAACACATCGCGCAAAATTTTCTTCTGCGTCGCGGCCGCGTCATTATATCCCTCGAAACGCGTCCGGGCATCGTCGCCCAGCCGTCCCAGAACCTCGCCGGCTTCGCCGATGGCGGCGCGTATGCAGAACCCGTCTTCTCCGCGCACGGGCAGCTGCTCGACCGTGTCGAACCGGACAAAGGCAACATGGGCAAACACATGCTTCAGATAGGCCGGAATACGCCCCACCGCGCCGACCTTGCCATCGACATTCATGAAGCTGACATTGCCTTCGGTAGAGCCATAAAACTCAACCAGTCTGGGAATCTGAAACCGGGTGACGAAGTCCTGCCAGATATCCGGACGCAGGCCATTTCCAAACCCGACACGCACCCGGTGTGCCGTCTCTTTCGGATCCAGTGGCTGATTGACCAGGTAACGACAAAGCTCACCGATATAGACGATGACGGTGACCTGGTGGTCGACGCAGTCCTGCCAGAACTGGCTGGCCGAGAATTTTCGCCGCAGGACCAGGCTGGCGCCGGTGAGCAGGGCCACTCCAACACCACAGACCCCGCCCGTGCTGTGGTAGAGAGGCAGGCTGACATAGACCCGGTCACGGGCCGATATGCGGCATGGAGCGATAAAGCTCCGCATCATTCCCGCCAGCCTTGTATGGGTCAGCCTCGCCGCCTTGGGCAGGCCGGTGGTGCCGGACGTGTATACATACAGGGCGAGATCCCGGCCTCTCAAATGCGCCCTGTGCGCGCGGTCGGGACGCTGTGCCGGGTGGCGCTCCAGGGCCGCCGACAGATCGGCGCCATAGGCCCCGCCCAGCGTCCAGACCGGGGCGGTGACATTGATCTGACCGTGCGCCCCGCGCAGGGCGTCATCCTGTTCCGATCCGGTAACAATCAGTTTTGCCGCCGCCACATCAATGCAGTGTGCCAGAGCGTTTTCGGTTAAATTGTGGTTGATCAGGCCGACCACGACACCGATTTTCTGCAGGCCGTACCAGATGGCGATATAATCCGGCCTGTTTTCCATGAACAATGCCACCGCATCGCCGGATGTAAGTCCCTCGGCCAGAGCCCAATTGGCGACGCGATTGGCCCGCGCATCGAGCTCGCCATATGTGACCACGTCATCTTCGAAGCGTATGGCGACATTGCGGGTGTGCTGGTCGACCACTTTTTCGAGGTCATCCGCCAGCGTCTCAGCCCGGTCCGGGCCGAGTTCAGATGTCCACTTGTTGATCCCGAGAAAAGCCCTGAGCGTCCGATACTCTTTCAAGATTGTCTTCAGAACACCCATGCGGTCCTCTCGCCCTTATCGCTTGCAGCAATGCTCAAGACTGTTACATGACCGGGGTCAACAAAGATATGAGAGAATCTCGATGAGTGATACCGTCGAAGACCTGCTGAGGCTTTTGGACCTTGAACGGCTGGAAGTTGATTTGTTTCGCGGGCAAAGCCCGGACAATGAAACCAATCAGCGTGTCTTCGGGGGGCAGGTGATCGCTCAGTCGCTCGTCGCGGCCTACCGGACCATTGATACGGCAAATCGGACCTGCCACTCTCTTCACGCCTATTTTATCCGGCCCGGAGACCCCTCAATCCCGATCATCTATGAGGTCGACCGCTCGCGCGACGGTGGCAGCTTCACCACCCGGCGGGTGATCGCGGTTCAGCATGGTCGCCAGATCTTTAACCTGGCGGCATCGTTTCACAAAAAGGAAGAGGGCTGGCACCATCAGCATGCCATGCCGGATGTCCCCCTGCCGGAAGAGCTCGGCGATCGGGTCGCGTGGCGCGAACAATTTGCTGCCAAGCTGCCAGAGCGCCATCGCGGGCATTTCCTGCGGCCCCGCCCGATTGAAATTCGCGAAATCAATCCGCTGGACCCCCTGAAGCCGGAGAAAGCCAGCGATTCCCATGCCCTCTGGTTCAAGGTCGCCCGGCCGATCGACGAAGCGCCCTGGCTGCACCATTGCCTCATGGCCTATGCCTCCGACATGGCGCTGCTCGGAACCGGCAACCGTCCGCACGGCGTGTCCTGGATGTCCGGAGAACTGATGTCGGCCAGCCTCGATCACGCCATGTGGTTTCACGCCCCGATCCGGTTCGACGAATGGCACCTCTATGTCATGGACAGCCCGTATGCCGGCGGGGCACGCAGCTTCAATCGTGGCAGCGTGTTTACCCGGACCGGTGAGCTGGTCGCGAGCATGGCCCAGGAAGGCCTCATGCGGCCCGTCAAGAAGCCCTGATCGTGCCGCTTTAAGGTCACGCTGAGTCCGCGTCGCCGCCGGCCTGAACCTCTGTCCTATCCCCACCGGTAACGGCTGGTGGCCCCCGCAAATGATTAATCGGGTATTAACCAATTCGGTCGATTCGTGGGGAAAGTCTTAACACATTCTCTGGTCGCTGGCCGGACCCCTGAGCATGGCGCACCGGGCCGCCACGCCGTGGATCTGTCCGATATGACCACATGGTCTGAACACGATGGCGGGGGCATGAAATATGACACTTCTGGAACTTGTGGTCCTGAATCATCGCTGCCGGTCGACCCACCAATTCGTCATCATTGACGCCCTGAACCGGCTGAAAGGCCCGCACGCAGCCCGCTGGAAGGCTGTGTTGCTGCGCCACCATTCGCAATTGCTCAGAGGCGCCCTCGCACCAGACCGCCGTTTCGGTGACTTTAAGAACCAGGTGCTGCACGTGCAGGAAGGTGAATGGGGTGGCGCGCGGGATGCCGCGATGAAATGGTATGGGCGGTCGGTTGATGCGCTGCGGTCAGGAAAATGGGGCAGGGCCGCTTATGCCCTGGGGGTTCTGACCCATTATTACGTCGATCCGCTTCACCCCTTCCACACGGGCCAGTCGGAAGAAAAGGCGGCCATGCACCGGGCCCTCGACCGGTCAATCGCCGCCTCGCGGCACGAACTCAAGGCATGGGTCGATGCCCGCGGCTGTCCCGACGTTCCGGCCGGGACAGACCCGGGATTCGTCGCTGACATGGTGCTGGCAGGCGCGAAATATGCCCATCCGCATTATCAAACCTTGATTGACCACTATAATCTGGAGCGGGGAGTCGACGACCCGAAGGCCGGACTTGACCAGGCTCTGGTCACGATTTTAGCTGACCTGCTGGCCTATGCCACATCCGGCATGACAACCTTGCTCGACCGGGCTTTTGCGGAAGCCGAAGCGGTTCCACCCGAAATGGACCTCGACCTGCCGGGCTATCTTGCGGCTTTGGATATCCCCCTGCGCAAACTTGCCCGACGCGTGCAGAACAGCCGGGACCGGCGCGCCGTG
Organism: uncultured Hyphomonadaceae bacterium; assembly: GCA_938084575.1. Lineage (GTDB taxonomy): Bacteria > Pseudomonadota > Alphaproteobacteria > Caulobacterales > Hyphomonadaceae > Henriciella. The sequence continues at coordinate 388,101 of CALKFG010000005.1, read as the reverse complement.
GTCGCCATGTACCGGGAATTGCAGACCACCGGAAAAGTGGCCAGGACTCTTCCCACCGACCACAAGATGATCCGCCGGTTGCATGCCGAGCAGGTTCTGCGCATGCCACTGGCCGTCCTTAATGCTCAGCCCCTGGAACCCCTCGGCGCCGAGCATGTCCAGCGCCCCCGGCAAACCCCGCCGGTGCGTTATGTTCTGAAGGTTCTGGCCGAGCCTGAGGATACCGGCCAAGTCCACCCGCAACCGGGGGCTATGGTCAAACTGGAATCGGCGGCACCCCAAACAGGTATGCGGCATGCGACCAGCCGTGCCACAGACGCTCCGCCACCTTCGCCCGCCGACCGGCTTGACCCTGAAGCCAAGCTCCCGCAGAACATCGCCGGCAGCAGGCTATCCCGCATGTCTCCCATCCTCGAGGGCCCCTCGATCGGACCGAAAACGGCTGGACGCCTGAAGCAGTTGGACATCGGCACCATTGGCGACCTGCTTGATGCTGACCCACGCCGAACCGCGGAGGCGCTCGACATTGGCTCTATTACGCTGGAGACAGTGACGGACTGGCAAGACCAGGCACGGCTTATGCTGGACGCTCCAGGCCTGCGGGCGCTTGACAGCCAGATCCTTGTCGGCGCCGGCATACGCAGCGCTGACGCGCTGGCGAAATTCTCAGTTCGAACGCTGCTGCAGGCGACCACGGACTTTCTCGCGACGCCGGGCGGCGCGCATATGCTTTGGGGGAGTGAAAACCCTGTTGACGCAGAAGAGGCGCGGCAGTGGATTGGATTTGCTCAGTCCGGACAGTGTTGATCCACAGCCGACATTGATCTGCCATCGGAACCGAATCATACTGCGCGTATGCTACCAACGCCGCCGCAGAACCCGAAGAGACTGATCTTTGCCGGCCTGCTTGGGTGTCTGTCCCTTGTCGGCTGCCGCGCATCTGCACCCTCATCCTCGTTGCCCTGCCAGTCCCAACGCCATGCGGGTGCGGACTTCCTGGTCTGCCAGTTTGACGTCCGCGAGGACGATATTCGGTTGTTCCACAGCGATGGAAACAATGTGCCCTATTATCAATTCGAGACGCTGGCGCGGGAATTATCCGAGCAGGGCCTGAGCCTAATCTTCGCCATGAATGGCGGCATGTATCATCAGGACAGACGTCCGGTCGGGTTCTATCGTGACGCCAGCGGGGACCAGGCACAGGTCAACACCAATGACGGACCAGGCAATTTCCACCTGAAACCAAACGGCGTTTTCTGGCTGCGGGACGGGCAGGCGGGAATTACCGAAAGCCGTGCCTATCTGGCGTCAGGCCTGGATCCCCTTTTCGCCACGCAGTCGGGGCCAATGCTGGTCATTGATGGCGCCCTGCATCCAGGTCTTAATCCGGATGGGACATCCCGTCGGCGGCGAAACGGGGTCGGTGTCGATGCCGAAGGCCATGCCGTCTATTTCGTCATTTCGGACGATGCGGTCAGCTTCCATGACTTCGCCACGCTCTTCCGCGACAACCTCAAAACACCAGACGCACTTTACATTGATGGCCAGATTAGCCGGGTCTACGTCCCTTCTTTACGACGAAATGAAGCCGGCGCGGATATGGGCCCCATACTTACTGTCGTAGACTAGATGATCCCACGCAGAAAATGAATGTGAGTCAGACGCGGCGCAAACATCTGCGGGAACAGATACAAGCCCGGTTCCCGGAGGACTTTGACGAAGAGATCAGTGACTAAAGGGCTGAGGCCGTGCTTGACCTGATGCTGAGACGCACTGCCCCCTCGGTCTACAATCCGCCGGCACAGGATGTCCGGGGCACACTTGCAGACCCGGCTGGATGATCTGGCCGGAGAGGTCTATCTTGATCTTCAGGGCCGACCCCGGAGGCGATGCATGAAACTTACCCTTTACGGACTTAAAAACTGCGACACCTGCCGCAAGGCACAAGTCAGTCTCGCGGTCTCCGGGCACCTTGTTCAGTTCATCGATATCAGGAGCGAAGCCCAACTTGATGCCTGCATTCCGGTGTGGCTGGACGCCGTCGGTGCCGACACCCTGATCAACAGGCGCTCCACCACCTGGCGGAACCTTTCCGAGCGGGACCGCGAGGGCAATCCGGTTGAGTTGCTGACCGCCCACCCGACATTGATCAAACGCCCCGTCATTAAGACGGGTGACGCGATTATGGTCGGTTGGTCAAAACAGGTACAGGCGGCCCTGCTTTAAACCACAGCGAGATAGACGCAAGCCCCGGCCGTCACCAACATGACTAGGACCGTGCCAAGCGTGCCGATCATGCGCCCCAGACCGGATCCTGAATTGCCAGCCATGGTGACAGCATGGGCCAAACGAAACAGGAAAAAGCTCGCACCGAGGCCGTGCAGGAGGATCGTCGGAGCGTTCAGCGTGGCCAGAGCCAGCAAACCGATCAGCACGACCGGGACGTCTTCGGCCGCATTGGCCTGAATCCGAATAGCCTTTTGCAGCCGGGCATCTCCTCCATCTCCGATCGAGACACGGACCGATGCCCGAACACGCCCGGCATTCAGTTTCATGCCGAGAAACAAGAGCACAAACAGGCCAACATAAAGTGCAACGATTTCAAATTCCGCCATTTCATAATCCTCGCTTAACCGGGGAAACCTGATCCATGCCGCGACAGACGTCAATCGCCTTGGACGCGTGGCTGAACTGGGTCGGTTTCGCGACAGCGGCGGGAATGTTAGAACAGGGCTTTCCGAAGAAGGCCGAAGCAATGTTCAGGCAAGAAGCCGAGTGGATTGAAACCAACCTGAAGCGCGTTGAGGCAGAGGCGCTTTCGCCGCTTCTCGACATTGGCAGCTCCACTCAGGAATTCCGGACAGTCCAGAAACCGCATATTCATAACCAGCTTTTTGCGCCTCTGACGTCGAGGGGGATCAGGGTGATTTATGCAGATCTGAAAGCGGGGGAAGGCATCGATGTCACCGCTGACCTGCTGAGCGATGAAGGCTTTGCTGACATGCAGGCCCTGGGCCTGAAAACCATCCTGTGCTGCAACGTCCTGGAGCATGTCACCAACCCGGCTGAATTTGTCCGTCGCTGCTACCGGCTTCTGCCCGCAGGTGGGCGTCTGGTTGTCACAGTGCCCCGATCTTACCCGTATCACCGGGATCCGATTGATACCGGTTTTCGTCCTGATCCGAGGGACATTATTGCCTTGTTTGACGGGCCCGTCGATGTCGAGGTCGCCGAGATTATCGACACGGGCTCCTACCGCGACAATCTGCGCGCAAGACCGTGGATCATTACCCGCCAGATCTTGCGTCTGCCCTTCCCGTTTCTGGGCTGGACCAAGTGGAAGCGCTCAATGAAAAAATTCTACTGGATGGTGCGGCCATACAGACAGTCCTGCATCATTGTCCGCAAGCCTCCGGCACTGCCGGCTGCGCCGGAGGCAGATGACGCAGGCACCATAATGTCTTTGCATTGAAGACATCGACCATGCTGTGAAGAAGTATAGCCGGCCAGACAGACCCCGCCAGCAAGGTCACGGCGGTAAGAAGAGCACCCATAAACCCGACTCGGATCATGCCTGCCGCGCCTTGATAGCGATGCAGGCTGACAAACAAGGCCAGCGACAAGGTGGCTGCGAGACTGACCGGCATCATGCCGGACAGCATCCCGATCATGAAGCCACGGAAGATAATTTCTTCGGTCACACCGGCCGTGATGCCGACCCATGTGAACAGACGCAACTCGGCAGGCGTCGACGGTAAATAGGGCTCAAGCCCTTCCAACCGCCCCAACCGGGCCCGAAACTTTTCCCGTATTATCGTCGACTGCCTCACACCCACCCACTGGATCAGGACCAACAGTGAAAACCCTATGGACAACGTCCAGGCCAGACTGGCCGAGGTCCCGCCGTGTCCGGCGCCAAGACCGACTTCATCAAGACGCGTTCCCTGAACAATAGTGATGCCAATTGCCAGACCAGCGCTCGCCCATAAGACGCCCATGGTCCAGACAAAAAATGTCCGGCGTGCGCCGGGCGCCCCCTGCAAAAGCCCGGGTCGGCCGCGAAGACCGGCCAAAACACAGGCAAGCGGCGCGGTCACGGCCACGGCCAGAGCGATCAGAAGTAAACTGTCCCATGCCGTCATCTTGGGCCGCCTTTCTGCCTGACCGCCCTAGCATGCCCGTCTGAGCCACGGCTTACGGGCATCTACCTATTGCGAGGCGACCGCCTGCGGAGGAGATTTGACATTCAGCAGATTTGGAGACTTCCATGACCACCGAAACTCTGGCTTGGCTGTTCAGCCTTTACATGATTTTTGTCGGCGTGCGTATTCTGGCCGCACCGAAAAGCTATATGGCGATCATAAATAGCCTCAAGGAAAATGAGGGACTAAGTTTTCTGTGTGGCGTCTTCGTTTATTTTTTCGGTGGGACACTTCTGGCGCTGCACCATGATATGAGTTCAGCTCTGGCCGCTGTGGTCACAATTGTGACAGCCCTGATGGCGATTGAAGGCCTGACAATAATGGTCGCGCCCAAGCAGGTTTTGTCCCTGCCCGCAGGGATTGGATTCCAGCATCATTCCCGGACATGGGGCATGGTGGCCGCCTTGCTGGGACTTGGTCTCGGGGGCTGGGCACTCTTCGCCTGAAAAAACGCGCTCTGCAGGTCTGCGGAGCGCGTGTCGGGGCTTTTCAATTTCGCCAAAGCGTCTAGGGTCGCGGCTCCAGAGAAGCCGGTACAGAAGCTGATAAAAGCGGCGTCCGGCCGGGGACTCTGGCAATCTGATCCGGGTCCTGCCGGTGGCGGCATTGAGAAGATGCGCTCACCCTGTCCCGGGTCTTCACAGTCTGGAAGGCCCATGGAACATGAATAAGCCGAACACGCAAAGCCAGTTCGAAACCCCCAAAGTCACCACAGGGGCGTTGCCTGCCAGCCGTAAAGTTTACACCCACCCCAAAGGGGACCCCAGCCTGTCTGTGCCGCGCCGGATGATCGACCTGCATCCAAGCGCAAACGAACCGCCGGTGCCGGTCTACGACACGTCCGGGCCTTATTCAGACCCGTCAGTAACCATTGACGTTGAAAAAGGCCTCGCTCGCCTGCGAACAGACTGGGTTGTTTCGCGCGGTGGCGTCGAAGCCTATGAAGGCCGTGAAGTCCAGCCGGAGGATAATGGTGGAGCGACGGGTGACTATCTGGCCCGCGCGTTTCCGATCCGTAACACGCCGCTGCGCGGCATGCCCGGCGCAAAGGTCACCCAGTTTGAATTTGCCCGTGCGGGCATCATCACCAAGGAAATGATCTACGTCGCTGAACGCGAGAATCTTGGCCGGCAGGACATGCTGGCAGGTGCCCGCGCCCAGATTGACCAGGGTGAAAGTTTTGGTGCAGAAATCCCCGAATTCATCACGCCCGAATTTGTCCGGGATGAAATTGCGCGCGGGCGCGCCATTATTCCGGCCAATATCAACCACCCGGAGCTCGAGCCACAGATCATAGGCCGCAATTTCCTGGTCAAGATCAATGCCAATATTGGCAACTCCGCGGTCGCGTCGTCGGTCGAGGAAGAGGTCGAGAAATTGGTCTGGGCAACGCGCTGGGGCGCCGACAATGTCATGGACCTGTCCACTGGCCGCAACATTCACAACACGCGCGAATGGATTATCCGAAACAGCCCCGTTCCGATTGGGACGGTCCCGATTTATCAGGCGCTGGAGAAGGTCAATGGCGTCGCCGAGGACCTGACCTGGGAGGTGTATCGCGACACGCTGATCGAACAGTGCGAACAAGGCGTGGATTATTTCACCATCCATGCCGGGGTCAGGCTGGCTTATATTCACCTGACTGCCGAGCGGGTCACGGGCATTGTCAGTCGGGGCGGGTCAATCATGGCCAAATGGTGCCTGGCGCACCATCAGGAAAGCTTCCTCTACACCCACTTCGAGGACATTTGCGACATTATGCGCATGTATGACGTGTCCTTCTCACTCGGCGATGGCCTGCGCCCCGGATCGATCGCGGACGCCAATGATGCCGCCCAGTTTGCCGAGCTCGAAACCTTAGGAGAGCTGACCAAGATCGCCCATGCCAAGGGCTGTCAGGTCATGATTGAAGGGCCCGGCCATGTGCCGATGCACAAGATCAAGGTGAATATGGACAAGCAGCTGAGGGAATGCGGCGAAGCACCCTTCTACACGCTGGGGCCGCTCACCACCGATATTGCCCCAGGCTATGATCATATCACCTCAGGCATCGGAGCCGCGATGATCGGCTGGTACGGCACAGCAATGCTGTGTTACGTCACGCCGAAAGAACATCTTGGCCTGCCGGACCGGGACGATGTTAAGGTCGGGGTCATTACCTATAAACTTGCCGCTCATGCGGCAGACCTGGCCAAGGGTCACCCCGCCTCTCAGCTGCGTGATGATGCCCTTAGCCGGGCCCGGTTTGAGTTTCGCTGGGAAGACCAGTTCAACCTGTCATTGGATCCTGAGACCGCTCGGCAGTATCACGATCAAACGCTGCCCAAGGAAGCCCACAAAGTGGCGCATTTCTGTTCCATGTGCGGGCCGAAATTCTGTTCTATGAAGATCACCCAGGAAGTCCGAGACTATGCCGACGGGCTGTCGGACAATGAAAAAGCCGACTTGAAGCGCCAGGCGGAGGAAGCCCGTCAGGGCATGGAAGAGAAAAGCCGCGAATTCCTTGAAAAAGGCGCTGAGATCTATCTCGAAGACGGCTGATTTGTCGTCCTGTCCCACCCAGCTGGAGAAGATGAGGTCACATGGTCCAGCCCGCCTTCCATCTTGCCTTTCCAGTTCATGATCTGGCCGCTGCGCGTGGATTCTACGGCAAGCTGCTTGGCTGTAGGGAAGGCCGCAGCAGCGCCGACTGGGTCGATTTCGACTTTTTCGGGCACCAGATCGTGGCCCATCTTGCCCCGGAGGCCTGCGGGCGGGTCGACCGGCATGTCGTTGATGGTCACGGCGTCCCCGTACGGCACTTCGGTCTGGTCCTGTCGATGACGCAGTGGCAAGGCCTCGCAGACCAGCTCAGCGGCCAGGTGACTTTCCTGATCGAGCCTCACATTCGCTTCAGAGGCACCGCCGGCGAACAGGCAACCATGTTTTTCGCCGATCCTTCGGGCAATGCGATTGAACTCAAGGCCTTTGCCGATATGGATCAGTTATTTGCGACCTGACCCGCTTATCTGCTGACGGTGACATTGAAACCTGGCCGGCGCTGCGCCAATCCTCACGGCCTGCGCAGCATGGCGTAAATCTGGTCCTTCAGCACCACACGGCGATGCCTCAGACTCGCTTCAGGCTCTGGCCCGACCGGTTCCGCCCGTGTTTCATAACGATGAATGGCGCGGTTCACCTGATGGTAATCCTCCGCGAGGCGGGCAAAATGAGCGCTGGTTTTCTTCAGTGCCCGTATCTGCTCAACATACTCGGGAAATTCCTCGGCCAGTTCGTGCGGTACGTGGCTCATGGCGCTGTGACCTTTTCGATACCTGTCTGCGTCCACTCGACCAAAGCCGTGGGCACTTGTCACCTCGGGATTCTACCTAGTTGCCTGACCGGCGACGAAGAAGCCGAACCAGCGCCCTTCGGCAAAAGAAGAATAACGCCGCATCGCTGCGTCGCTCGGCACGTTTAAGCGCAATCCGCCCCTGATCCACGGCCTCGCGCACGGGCTGCGAGCCGGGACCGGGGCCGTCCTCGACACCAGGCTCCGCTGCCGCCTCTGAACCACGTGTCAGCTCCAGCCAAGCCACAGCAACCAGCCCGAAAGCGAACATCAACAGAGGCGCAATAACCAGAAACAAGACAAGAAAATCAAGTACCGACTGGGATGACACCGCCAGACCTCCTGGAACGGACGCTCCGTCCATTCCGACTGCCTTGTCCCAGCCCCCCCTCCCCCTAAAGGTCAGGGGAGGGCGCCAGAGTAGAGGGGACAGTATGCTCTGGCTCACCCAGCCTTTCTCTGCAAAAGCACTACTCTAGTTTGTTTTATTTTTTTTTCAACTTAAAATTGTTTTTTACTTTGAAGCAAAAACGGTCTGTTTTTTACATTTCCCCTCAGGCAAGGTTTTCGGCACCGCGCTTTGCGCCTAGGATCGGCGGATGGATATATCGCCAAATCACGAACACGCTGCATTCAGAGCCGAGGTCCGCCACTTTCTGGAGGCAGACTACCCCCAGCACATAAGGGCACGTGTGGCTCGCGGGGCCAGCCTGACCACAGAGGAGGTCCGGACCTCGGAGATGGCGCTCGGCGCCAAGGGCTGGCTGGCGACCGCCTGGCCCAAGGCCTTTGGGGGCCCGGGCTGGAGCCTGGAGCAGCAGTATATCTTCGACGAAGAGCTTGAGCATGCCGGCATTCCGACGGTGACCCCGATGGGTGTCATCTATGTCGGTCCGATCATTTATACATTTGGCAGCCCAGAGCAGCAGGGCCGCTGGCTGCCTGGGACCCGGGACGGCTCGCTCGGATGGGCACAGGGTTATTCCGAACCCGACAGCGGGTCTGACCTTGCCTCTTTGCAGTTCAGTGCGGTTCGGGAGGGCGACACTTATGTCTTGAACGGCACCAAGATCTGGACCTCCGCGGCCCAGCATGCGGACTGGATTTTCCTGCTTGCGCGGACCGACCGATCGGGACGCAAACAGGAAGGCATCTCCTTTATCTGCTGCGAAATGAGCCGGCCCGGCGTAACCCTGACACCGATCATCACCATCGATGGCAAACACGCACTGAATTCGGTGACATTCGAGAATGTGCGCGTACCCGCGGATTATCTCATCGGCGAGGAAGGCAAGGGATGGACCTACAGCCAGCACCTGCTGGGCTTCGAACGCACCTCTTATGCGCGGATCGGGGGAAAGCGGAAACAGCTTGCGCACCTGAACGCCATTGCGCGGGCCGAACCCACAGGCGGGAACCGGCGGCTGATCGATGACCCGGCATTCCAGCGCAAGCTCAGCGAGGCGGAAATCGCTGTTGCCGGGCTCGACATGACGGTGATGCGCGTCCGGTCAGCGGTTAAGGACGGCGGCAGTCCGGGGAAGGAAGCATCGATCGTTAAAATACTGGCAACAGAAACAGCCCAGCAGATCACCACGCTTTATCTGGATGCTGCAGGCGCCATGGGACAAAGGGCCTTCCCCGATAGTGTGAGCCCCGACTGGCTGGAGACGGGGCGCTGGGCGCCCCCCGGCGTGGCCACCTATCTCGGCACCCGAGCGCAAAGCATTTATGGAGGCACCAACGAGATCCAGAAGAATATTATTGCCAAGCGGGTTCTGAACCTCTGAACATTTATTCAGTGATTGGCGGATTTTCCTTGAAATGACCCCCGACTCCTCGCTATAGGGCAGCCGTTTGGCTGGATTGAGGATGTAGGCATGCCTAAGCGCACGGATATCAAATCTATTCTGATCATCGGTGCCGGTCCCATTATTATCGGTCAGGCTTGCGAGTTCGATTATTCCGGTGTTCAGGCCGTCAAAGCGCTCAAGGAAGAAGGTTATCGGGTCATCCTGATCAACTCCAATCCGGCGACGATTATGACCGATCCCGGCTTGGCGGATGCCACCTATATCGAACCCATAACACCCGATTTTGTCGAACAGATTATTGCGCAGGAAAGACCCGACGCCCTGTTGCCGACAATGGGCGGGCAGACAGCGCTCAACTGCGCTTTGTCGCTGCAGAAGTCCGGCACGCTGGAAAAATATAATGTGGAACTGATTGGCGCCCGTGCCGACGCCATTGAGATGGCCGAGGATCGTAAATTATTTCGCGAGGCAATGGACCGTATCGGACTTGAAAATCCCAGGGCCGCGATCGTCTCCTCACCGCAAAAGCCTGATGGCAGCTATGATCGGCTTGAGGGTCTCCGCCAGGCCATCGACAAGCTGGACGAAGTCGGCCTGCCGGCCATCATCCGGCCCGCCTTCACGCTCGGTGGCACGGGAGGCGGGGTCGCTTATAATCGCGAAGATTATGAGCGCATCTGTCGCTCCGGGCTCGCGGCCTCCCCCGTCAGCCAGATTCTCGTTGATGAAAGCCTGCTTGGCTGGAAAGAATTTGAGATGGAGGTCGTTCGCGACCAGGCAGACAATGCCATCATTATTTGCGCCATCGAGAATATTGATCCGATGGGCGTGCATACTGGCGACTCGATCACCGTCGCCCCGGCGCTGACCCTCACAGACCGCGAATACCAGCTCATGCGCAACGCCTCTCTCGCCGTTTTGCGGGAAATCGGGGTTGAAACCGGTGGCTCCAACGTCCAGTTCGCGGTCAATCCGGAAGATGGGCGCCTGGTGGTCATCGAGATGAATCCGCGGGTCAGCCGGTCTTCAGCCCTCGCCTCCAAGGCGACCGGATTCCCAATCGCCAAGATCGCAGCCAAGCTGGCCGTCGGATACACGCTGGATGAGCTCGACAACGATATTACCGGCGCAACACCTGCGAGTTTCGAACCCACCATCGACTATGTCGTGACCAAGATCCCACGCTTTGCCTTCGAAAAATTCGACGGTGCGGAACCGCTTCTGTCAACCGCCATGAAATCTGTCGGCGAGGCCATGGCCATTGGGCGCAACTTTCAGGAGAGTCTGCAAAAAGCCCTGTGCTCGCTTGAAACCGGGCTGTCGGGACTGGATGATATGAGCTTCGACTCGCTCGAAAACCTGCGGGCTGCCCTGGTGCAGCAAAGACCCGATCGGCTGAGAATCATAGCGCAGGGGATCAGGCAGGGACTGAGTGTCGAAGACATCCATGAGATGACCCGAATTGACCCCTGGTTCCTCCGCCAGATCGCCGACCTCGTCTCGGTCGAAGCCGAGCTGCGACAGGATGGCCTTCCCCGGACGGCGCAGGAAATGACTGCCCTGAAGGCGAAGGGCTTCTCGGATCTGAGGCTTGGACATCTGACGGGTCAGAGTGAGGCGGACGCCCGTGGCCACCGCCATGCTCTGGGTGTGCGGCCGGTGTATAAAAGGATAGACACCTGTGCGGCGGAATTTGCGGCCAAGACGCCCTATCTTTATTCCACTTATGAACAGCCCGCCTGGGGCGCCAGCCAGGCTGATTGCGAAGCTGGCGTCTCCGACCGGCGCAAGGCGATCATCCTTGGCGGCGGGCCGAACCGGATCGGTCAGGGGATTGAGTTCGACTATTGCTGCTGTCACGCAGCGTTCGCGCTGTCGGACCTTGGCTTGGAATCGATCATGGTCAACTGCAACCCTGAAACCGTTTCCACCGACTATGACACCTCCGACCGCCTGTATTTTGAGCCCCTGACGGAAGAGCATGTCAGCGAGATCGTTTTCAAGGAACAGGGCGCCGGCACGCTGGAAGGGGTTATTGTCCAGTTTGGCGGCCAAACCCCCTTAAAACTGGCCATGCCCCTGCATGAAGCAGGCACACCTATTCTGGGCACGTCGCCGCTCTCCATAGACCTGGCGGAAGATCGCCATCAATGGTCGGCCCTGCTGGCTGATCTGGGCATACAGCAACCGCCCTCCGCCACGGCAAGGTCCGTGGAGGAGACCCTGATCCGCGCTGAAGAGCTCGGCTATCCGATCATGCTCAGACCCTCCTTTGTTCTCAGCGGTACCGCCATGAGGATCTGCCGGTCTCCGGAGGATGTACAGGCATATGCGGCCTCTGCCCTGGCTGTCTCAGGGGATGCCTCCCTGTTCCTTGACCGGTATTTGTCGGATGCCATCGAAGTCGATGTCGATGCGCTGTGCGACGGGCAGGACGTTCATATTGCGGGCATTATGGAACATATTGAGGAGGCAGGCGTTCATTCCGGCGACAGTGCCTGCGCCCTGCCCCCTTATAGCCTGGCACCGACCATCATCGCGCGCCTGTCGGAACAGACGATCGCCCTGGCGCGTGCGTTGAAAGTCCGCGGACTGATTAACATCCAGTATGCGGTTAAGGGCGATGATATTTTCGTCCTCGAGGCCAATCCCAGAGCCTCAAGGACCGTGCCTTTCGTCGCCAAGGCTGTCGGCGCGCCCATTGCGCGGATCGCGGCAAGCATCATGGCCGGCCAAAACTTGTCTGACTTCGATCTGCGCCACGCCACAGCAAAGCGCGTCGCGGTCAAGGAAGCTGTCTTTCCCTTTGCCCGCTTTGACAATGTCGACCCCGTGCTCGGACCTGAGATGCGGTCCACCGGTGAAGTCATGGGCTGGGACGATGATTTTGCTTCCGCCTTCCTGAAATCCCAAATTGCTGCTGGCGTGAAATTGCCCCGCTCCGGGACCGCCTTCGTATCGGTGAAAAATGCCGACAAATCGGGGATACTCGACACGGCCCGAGACCTCGAGAAAATGGGTTTCGAAATCACCGCTACCAGCGGTACGGCGCGCTTCCTTTCAGAGAATGGTCTGTCACCACGCAGTGTTAAGAAGGTGATTGAAGGCCAGCCTCATATCGTCGATGACATGATCAACGGGGATATCGATCTGGTCCTGAACACCACCGAAGGCAACCAGTCGCTTCGCGACTCCAAGTCACTTCGGCGTGCTGCGGTCACGCATGGGATCCCGTATTACACGACGTTGTCGGCCTGCGTCGCCGCGGTTGAGGCCATCGGCATTCTGCAACAACGGACATTAACCGTACGGGCCTTGCAGTCACAGCCATCCGTCACCACTTAGTTCCGAGGCGGAGGCTTGCCTATCCGCGAAAATGAGACAAGGGTAGACTCTCATGCAACGCACACCGATGACAGCCGAAGGGCACGCGGCACTTGATGCTGAATTAAAGCACCTGAAAACGGTTGAAAGACCCTCGATTATTGAGGCGATTTCGGTCGCGCGGGAGCATGGCGACCTGTCGGAAAATGCCGAATATCACGCGGCAAAGGAAAAACAGTCCTTTGTGGAAGGGCGCATTAGCGAGCTGGAAGACAAGTTGTCCCGGGCAGAAGTCATTCATGCCAGCAAGGTCAAGGGATCAAAAGTGGTGTTTGGCGCCACGGTCAGCATTATCGATGTCGAAACCGAGCAGGAGTCGACGTACCGGATCGTCGGCGAAGATCAGGCAGACATTGCCAAAGGCATGATCTCCAATTCTTCACCCATGGCGCGCGCGCTGATCGGCAAGGAAATCGGTGATGAAGCCGAAGTCGCAGCCCCCGGAGGCGCCCGGCTTTATGAAATCTTAGACCTGAAATTCGAGTAAGCTGACACTGGCGGCCCCCTTTTGCCCTACTCTTGACTGAAGAAGTCTGACACCATGCCAGAGCGGCGATGCGAGGACGAGCGGTGGTAAAAACTGGCAAAGGGCTTGGCCCGACCCTGTGGTCGGTCAGTGACGGTCGGTCGGGAAACACCGCGCAGGCCCGTGCTCTGATCCAGGCGCTGGGCCAAACCCGACGCTGGATGCGACTGGCCCACATCTCTGGCTCTGGTGATCGCAGTACGCCCCTGGCCCTGACGCCGCGCCTGCCCTGGACCTTGTTACCCGCCGCGGCATGGCCGCTACCGAAATGGTCGCTGCCGGCATCACAAAGGCGGGCCCTGCAACCGCCCTGGCCATCCCTCTGGATCGCTGCAGGCCGGCGCAGTGCACCCTTTACCCGGAATGTCCGGCACTGGAGTGGCGGCAAGACCTTTACTGTCCAGATCCTTGACCCGAAGATGGATCCGGACCTGTTCGACCTCGTGATTGTGCCGGATCATGATGACCTTGCAGGCAGCAATGTCGTGCGGACCCTCGGGTCGCCATCCTACTTTTCGGAAGACGCGATCGAAGAAGCCGGACAGACCTTTGCCGAGCTGGCCGATGAACCGGATAAAAGCGCCCTGGTGATTCTTGGCGGCCACTCGCGCACCCACAGGTTCACCCGGGCCGACCAGGACCGCCTGCTCGATCAGCTCGAACGCCTGGCCCATCAGGGCTGGCGCCTGCGCATCACGACATCCCGACGGACACCGCTGGACGTGGTCGGGGGCGTCCGTCAGTTCGCCGACCGGATTGGGGCAAAGTTCTGGTCAGGACCCGATGATGGCCCCAATCCCTATCTCGGCTGGCTGCTCTATTCTTCGGTCGCCATCGTCACCGAGGACAGCGCCAATATGCTGTCAGATGCAGCCTGGCATGGGCTTCCCATTCACATCGCGCGGCTCACCGGATCCGCACGGAAATTCGATCATTTTCACGAATCCCTGATCGCCCGGGGCTGTGCCCGCTGGTTTGAAGGAACGCTGTCACACTGGACCTACACACCCCTGCGGGAGGCCGAGCGGGTTGCTGACCGGATTGTTGCCGCCCTGCTGGAGCGTCATCCCCAGCCGCACCTGCCCACCCAAGGGGACAAAACAGCACCGCCGGACTGGATGTTCGACTAAACGCGCCTAGCCCAGGACCGCTTCTGCAGCCCAGCTTTCCGCTTCAACACTCTGATCGGTTTCCCAGGCCCAGGCGTCGCCACGCGCGAGCAGAGCCCGCACCAGCTTGTTGTTCATGGCATGGCCGGGCTGGTGAGCCTCATAGCTGCCGGCAATCGGACCGCCGGCCAGCATCAGGTCACCAATTGCATCCAGCAGCTTATGGCGGATGAATTCATCCTCGCTGCGCAGTCCCTCCGGATTGAGGATAACATCCCCGTCTATCACCACGGCATTGTCGAGCGACCCGCCGCGGGCCAGTCCCATGGCCTTGAGGGTTTCAACATCCCTGGAGAATCCGAACGTGCGGGCAAAAGCAATATCCGCTGCAAACTGGCCCGGCGCCAGGCGCAAGGCCATTTGCTGGGTGCCGATGGCCTCACTCTTGAATTCGATCTTGGCCCTCAGGGTCAGAACATTGTCCTCGCTGGGTGACAGACGGGCCCATTTCACACCCTCGCGCACCTCAATCGGCTCCAGAACACGAATCCGGCGCCGATAAGCCGGCTGCCGTTTCAGCCCAGCCTGCCGAAACAAGTCACAGAACACCGCCGCAGAACCGTCCATGATCGGAACTTCGGGACCCTGGATTTCGACGATCAGATTATCCAGCCCGACGCCGGCACAGGCGGCCAGGAAATGCTCCACCGTCGCGACCGTTTGCCCGGCCTGGTTGATCAGGGTTGTCCCCAGCTGAACCTCGCTGACATTTTCACCATGTGCCGGAATCGCCTCTGGCGCGGCCATGTCGGTCCGATAGAAAACCAGCCCCGTGCCAACCGGCGCCGGGCGCATCACCATGCGGGCACGCGTGCCGGAATGGACGCCGATGCCGGCACAGATGACCGGGCTGTTCAGGGTATGCTGGTACGCTACGCGGCTCAAGGATGTCTCCACTTCCCGCCGCATAAAGGCCGACACCCGCCCGAGTCACAACTCAAGGATTATTACGCAATGTTGCGAGGCGGCGGTCATGGCCCGGCAGGACCGGTATCAGCTGTTCGCCGACCGCCGCAGAAAGGCCGGGATCTCCAGATCCGAGTCGTCAAAAGCCGCCGGGGCCGGGCTTGTCTCCGGGACCACCGTCTGAGTCGGCTCCTCAACTATATCATTATCGCCCTCAGGGTCCTCGCGCCGCCATCCGAACAAGGTCGAAAATCCGGCCGGACCATCGTTTTGCGACCGCACCGTTTCCCGGCCTGCCCCGGCCTTCGATCCGAACACAGCGTCCGCACGGACCTGGTCCTGGCCCTCGCGGGCCGGCATATGAGACGCTGGCAGATGCCGTCCCTGGAAATCGGGCCGCGGGTCCGCGTCCTGCATGTCGGGCGCCGGCGGAGTCGCGGTGACGATAACCGGATGTGCCGCCGCTTTTGGTGACGGGCTGACAGCTTCCGGCGCCTCAACTTCTTCCAGCTCGGTCTGAGTGTCCAGGCCCGCAGCGACCACAGAAACCCGAATACGTCCGTCCAGTTCAGCGTCAAAGGTTGACCCCAGAATGATATTGGCCTCGGCATCAATCTCGCGGCGGATCTCATTTGCCGCTTCGTCCAGCTCGAACAGGGTCATGTCATAGCCGCCGGTAATGTTGATCAGGACGCCTTTCGCCCCTTTCATGGAGGTGTCGTCCAGAAGCGGGTTCTCGATCGCCGCACGGGCCGCCTCAAGTGCACGGTCCTCACCCTCACCCTCGCCCATGCCCATCATGGCCGAGCCCATGCTCTTCATGATGGTGCGAACGTCGGCAAAATCGAGATTGATCAGGCCCGGCATGATCATCAGGTCCGTGATCCCACGAACACCGCAATACAGCACATCATCGGCCATGCGGAAGGCCTCTGCGAAGGTCGTGCGCTCATTGGCAACACGGAAAAGGTTCTGATTGGGCACGACGATCAGCGTGTCGACAGCCTGCCGCATGGCGTCAAGACCCTCATCCGCCGTCTTCATGCGGTGCGCGCCCTCAAAGCTGAAGGGCTTGGTGACCACGCCAATGGTGAGGATGCCACGATCATGCGCCGCCTTGGCGATAATCGGTGCCGCACCGGTGCCGGTTCCACCGCCCATACCGGCAGCCACGAACACCATGTGCACGCCATCAAGCAGGGCGTTGATTTCATCCATCGATTCTTCAGCGGCGGCAGCCCCGACATCCGGTCGGGCGCCGGCCCCGAGGCCAGCCGTCGTTTCCGGGCCAAGCTGGATGCGATTTTCGGTCTTCGAACGATACATCGCCTGAGCATCGGTATTGGCGACGTAGAACTCAACGCCCTGCAGCTTCGCTTCGATCATGTTATCGACAGCGTTCCCGCCCGCGCCCCCAACGCCGACGACGATAATGCTGGGCTTGAGTTCTTTGGTCATTAGCTGCTCCGATTCATTCACTGTGCGCCTGAGCACCGAGTCGGAACAGAATGGTCGATCCAGCCTAAAAGACTCTTAAGCTGATGTATCCGCGATTAAAAATTTTCACGGATCCAGTTTAACACTCTACGAACCACTCTACGCCCGGACGATCCTCCGGCTGTTGCAGACAGACCGCCAGCCTGCGACGCGTCTGCGAAACCCCTCACGACATACTGTATCAGACCCGCGGCTGTGGAAAAGGCCGGCGTACCATAATTTTCACCCAAAAATTCAGCATCAACAGGGCGACCCAGTCGCACCGGTCGATCGAGGATGCGGCTGGCCGCATCCCGAACCCCGGGGAGTTGGCTGGAGCCGCCGGTCAAGATGGTGCGGCGGGGCAGAATGGGGCTCAAAGGACTGCGCGCGAGGCAGGCCCCGATCATTTCCAGAATCTCTTCAACCCGTGGGCTGATGATCAGAGCAAGATCCCCCCGGGGCATGCGATGCGCCGACAGCCGGCCATCATCGCCCAGACGTGGCGCTTCGATCCGTTCCGCCAGGCCGGGTCCTTCGAGGTCGGCCGTGCCGTAAAACGTCTTCATGCGTTCCGCCGCAGCAAAGGTTGTTCCGATGCCCTGGGCGATATCACCGGTAATATGGGCGCCCCCAAGTTTAATCAGATCGAGACCGGCCGGCGCACCATTCAGGAATACTGAGACCGATGTGACGCCACCGCCGAAATCGACACAGATCGCGCCGTTTTCAATTTCATCCTCGATCAGGCTTCCGGCACCACTGGCCAGCGACGAGGGCACGATACGCTCGACTTTGAGATGCGCCCGGTTCACGCATTCTTTCAAGTTCTTGACCAGGGATTTCGGTGCCGTCACCACGTTCAGAAGCACCCGCAATTTTCCGCCAATCATGCCAATCGGGTCGCGTATGTCATCCTGGTCATCGACGCCATACATGATCGGGAAGGCCCCCAGAAGGTCGCGATCGCGGCACGGGTCACGATCGAGCGCCGCCATCCAGACCTTGCGCACTTCACGGGCAGAAATTTCCTTCTGGCTCAGGTCAATCTCGGCCTCGGCCAGCCGGGCAGAGACCCGCGGTCCGGTAATCCCAAGAATGACCGACTCAATGCGCTCGCCGGCTTCGCGCTCGGCATCCTCAATCGCCAGACGCACCGACCGTTCCAAAGCCTCGATATCGGTAATCGCACCGCCGCTGAACCCCCGGCTTTGCTGTCGCCCCCCGCCAAGGAAAGCAAATCCCGCCCGACTGGCCGGATCAACCCGCCCGATCAGGCAGGCGATCTTGGAGCTGCCAATGTCAAGCGCGGCAACCAGGGTTCCGGCCCGGCTCACCTGCTTGGGTGTCATTCTCTGGGCATTTGTTGCCATCAGGCAGCCTCGCTTTCAGACTGCAGGGGAACCAGCGGCGTCAACGTGCTGCGCTCAGGCAGACGCAAATCGAGGCGCGCAGCCGCAAGCAATGACAGAGTGCCGTCCGCATCAAGAGAGTCCAGACGTCTGAGACCATGGCGCAGATCGGTATCCGGAGGCAGGCTGACCCGCATGCCCGTCTCCAGGACCAGGTCCCACCGGCGCAAGGAAACACGCTGGGCCAGGTCAATCCGGGCCCGAAGCCGGGGATGGGCCGCAAGCGCTTCAACCAGCTCTGGCAGGGCGTCGGTGGCACCCGACCCGGTGGTGCGCAGCAGCCCGGCATGCGAGCCCGGCGCCTGGTCTGACAGCGTCCGGCCGCGACTGTCGACCACCGACCAGTCCTGTCCGTCAAACCACAGGGCCGTCGGACGGGCGGCATCAACCCGGATCATCAGCGTATCCGGCCACAGCCTGTAAACATTGACATTGTCGACGCGCTGCGTGCGTTCGACCCGGTGGCGGATCAGGTGCGGATCGGCGCGAAACATGTTCTCTCCGGGAACGATCATTGCTGCATCCCGGACCAGCCGGGCAAGACCCGGTTCATGTTCAAGACCGATCACCTCAACCCGTTCTACCGATATGCCAACACGGCGCGACACCCCGTCCAGCGCAGTCGCCCAGCGTTGCTCCATCTGCGACAATGACCCGCCAAGAAGGGCGGCACCGGCCACGATCAGACCGACAACCATGACCAGCCCGAACAGGATGGACGAGGCGGGCGTCGAGTCGGTCTGAACCGGTTCGGTCTGGGCCTTTTTGCGAGGGGCAGACGCGCCGGCCTTCACCTTGGGCATGAGGCATCCTCAATCATCCAGGACACGAGCTCCTCGAAAGACATGCCACAATGGGCGGCCTGTTCAGGCACCAGGGAGAGGGGAGTCATGCCCGGCTGTGTATTGGTTTCGAGGATCACCAGTCTGTCCCTGCGCTCATCATACCGAAAGTCTGATCGCGACACGCCCCGACACCCGAGGACCCGATGCGCGGTCAGCGCGGCCGACATGACCTGGGCACGGATTGCCTCGGACAGGTCTGCCGGGACCACATGCTGTGATCCTCCATCGGTGTATTTTGCATCAAAATCGTAAAACTCTCTTAATGTCGTAATCTCGGTCACAGCCAGCGCCGTATCGCCCATCACCGCTACGGTCAGCTCCCGGCCGGGAATAAATTCCTCTGCCATCAGCTGGTCACCATATTTCCAGTCCGGACTCAAAACCTGTCGGGCGGGCGGAACATCGCCGTCGTGGACGAACACAACACCGAAGCTTGATCCTTCATGAACCGGCTTGACCACATAGGGCGGTGGCAGGGGGTGCGCGGCCGCCACCTCCGCCCGGGTCACGGCGACATCACGGGCAACATCGAGACCGGCCTCGGCGAAAATAAGTTTCGACTTGATCTTGTCCATGGCCAGTGCCGACGCCAGCACCCCCGAATGAGAATAAGGCAGACCGAGAACCTCAAACACACCCTGTACGGTGCCATCCTCTCCGCCCGGGCCATGCAGTCCGTTCAGGATCACATCCGGACGGGCGTCTTCGAGCTGGCGACCCAGCTGCCGTGTCGCATCGATATCGATGACGTCGTATCCACAGCGCCGGGCAGCACCGGCCATTTGCTGACCCGATGTCAGCGAAATCTCGCGCTCTGATGACCAGCCGCCATAGACCACTGCAACACGTTTCTTGCTCACTGACCTGCTCCCGCTTTGCAGACTGAGACAACACCTTATCCGAGTTGATGCGGCGTTAAGACGTCACAAAAGCGGCCGCCCGGTGATCAGTCGGCCTGAACCCGCCCGACCCGACGGATTTCCCAGCGCAGCTTGACCCCGGTCTGTTCCAGAACCCGCGCCCGCACCAATTCGCCCAGGGCCTCGATGTCGGCCGCGCGGGCCGTGCCGGTATTGATCAGGAAATTACAGTGCTTCTCACTGACCTGTGCGCCGCCCACACGCAGACCCCGGCAGCCCGCCGCATCAACCAGCTTCCAGCTTGACCGTGCTGCGGGGTGATCGGGCGGGTCAGGATTGGCAAAGGTCGAGCCACCGGTCTTTTCACGAATCGGCTGGGTTTCTGCACGGCGAGCCTGGTGCGCCTCGATGTCTGCCCGCAGAGCCGCCGGGTCGCCCGGCCCGCTGCCGCGAAGGGTCAGCCCGGTGATGATGACATCCTCCGGAAAATCGCTGTGCCGATAGCCGAATGTGACCCGGGGCAGGCCAAGCTCTTCCAGCTCCCCCTGAAACGACACCGCGCCTCCGGACCGCGTCCGCCCGTCAATCCGGACAAGGCAGTCCTTGAGTTCCCGGCCATAGCAGCCGGCATTTGTCCGGACTGCGCCGCCGAGAGCGCCAGGTATACCGGACAGGAAAGACAGGCCGGCAATCCCTCTGGTCGCCGCCGCGCGGGCCACGGTCAGGTCCAGCGCCCCGGCCCGGACGAACAGGTCGGTGTCCGACACCTGTTCGATCTGGCCCCAATACCCCCCGACCAGACGCACCATGAGGCCGTCCACGCCACCGTCCCGGACGATGGTGTTGGAGCCCACTCCAAGCACGCTGAGCGGAGCATCGCTCGGCCAGATGGCCAGAGCCGCGGCGAGGTCGGCGTCATCGGCCGGCAAAAACAGCAGGTCTGCCGGCCCGCCGACCCGAAACCAGGTATAGGGCGCCAGAGGCGCCTGTTCGAGCAGCTTGCCCCGAAGGGAGGAAAGACGGGCGGACTCCGGAGTCATGGCACCGATTTAAAGTGTGTCGGCGTCCACCGATAGGGGGCGGGGGCGGACTCATCCATCCGCCAGGGTCCCGAACAGATCATAAGCGCTGGCGCTGATTGAGCCAGCACCCATGAACACCACCATATCGCCGGGCCGGGCAATCTCACGGATCAGGTCCGGCAGCGCCTGCAGCTGCTCGACATACAGCGCGTGCTTGTGGCCATGGCTTGTAAGGCTCCGGGCAAGGGCACGGCCATCAATGCCATCGACCGGCGTCTCTCCCGCCGCATAAACCGGCGTGATCACAGCAATATCGGCTTCACGAAAGCATCTGGAGAAATCATCGAACAGATCGTTGAGCCGGCTGAATCTGTGCGGCTGGGAGACCGCGATGACGCGACCGTCTCCTTGCAGGGCACGGGCTGCATTCAGCGCCGCGGTAATTTCGACCGGATGATGAGCATAGTCATCAATCAGGCGTATCGGGGCCGCATCACGGACCGGTCGCCAGGTGCCAATCGGCGTAAACCGGCGCTTAACCCCGCCAAACGCCTGCAGCGCAGCCCGAAGCTGATCGTCCGTCGCGCCCAGCTCAACCGCAACGGCAATCGCGGCCAGGGCGTTGGCGACATTGTGCTCCCCGGCCATGGGCAGGGTGAGAGCGCCGATCTCCCGGTCTGCGGCGCCGCTGCGGCCGCGCACCAGGACATCGAACCGGACGCCCTCGGCACCGCTCTCAAGATTGACGGCCCGGACATCCGCCTGCCGGTTAAATCCGTAGGTCACCAGCCGCCGGTCAGACACACGGGCCACCATGGCCGCGACTTCGGGATGGTCGGTACACAAGACCCCGAAGCCGTAGAAGGGAATGTTGCCAATATAGGTATCGAAGGCGGATCGTAACGCCGCCATGGAGCCATAATGCTCCATATGTTCGGGATCCATATTGGTGACAATCGCGATGGTCGCCCGGATCTTGGTAAAGGTGCCATCGCTCTCGTCGGCCTCAAGCACGATCCAGTCCCCGGTTCCGGCCTTGGCGTTGGACCCATAGGCATTCACGATCCCGCCATTGATCACCGTCGGGTCGAGACCGGCCCCGTCCAGCAGGGCGGCCACCATGGAGGTGGTCGTGGTCTTGCCATGCGTACCGGCAACGGCAACGGTCCATTTTAGCCGAATGATTTCCGCCAGCATGTCGGCGCGGCGCACGACCGGGATTCCGAAGGCCCGCGCCGCTTCGACCTCGGGATTGCCGCTGCCGATGGCAGAGGAAATGATCACGGCGCCGGCCCCGGCGACATTTTCAGCGGCATGGCCGATATGCACCCGGGCGCCCTTGTCCCGCAGGCGCTGCACATTGGCGCTGTCATTCATGTCGCTGCCCTGCACCTGGTAACCGAGATTCATCATGATCTCAGCAATGCCCGACATGCCGATGCCGCCAATGCCGACAAGGTGGGCCGGACCGAGCGCGAAGGGTGTGGGAGATGGTTTGGGGATCACGAATGTCTCTCCTGACTGGGCTTCTGGGTCGTCTATAGCGTGGCCGTGCGGCTTGTCACTTGCCGGCCGGCCGCCTGCTCGGCGAGGTCGGCGAGGTCGGCAGCCGCGCGCAGCGTGCCGGCGTCTGCCGCCGCCCGCGCCATAGCACGGAGTCCGGGACCATCCGCCAGGCGGCGCGCAATCTGCGCCCCGAGCCGGGCCGGGGTCACCTCATCCTCCAGAAGCAGATCAGCGGCGCCGGCGCGGACCAGACCGTCGGCATTGGCCAGCTGGTGATTGTCCATGGCGATTTTCAGCGGGATCAGGATGCTGGGGCGGCCAATCGCAGAAATCTCGCTGACGGTCCCGGCCCCGGAGCGGGCGATCACCAGATGCGCCCCGGCCAGGCGGGCCGGCATATCGTCGAAGAAGGGGGCCAGCTCGGCCTGTATGCCCGCCGCGGCATAGCGGGCACTGACGGCGTCGATCTGCTCGGCACGGACCTGCTGAACCAGCCGGAGCCGGGCCTGTAACGCCGCCGGAACATGCGCCATGATCGCCTCGGGAACGGCCTCGCCCAGGATCCGGGCGCCCTGGCTGCCACCGGTCACGAACACCGTCAGCGTCCCGTCCGTATCCGGCAGGGCCCGACCGGCGGCTGCGATCACGGCGGGACGCACCGGGTTGCCAAGCGCGACATGGCGGGCAGCTCGGGGCAGACGGTCGAGCCGATCAAAACCCGAAGCCACATGGGTCGCGGCGGCCGCAAATGCCCGGTTTACCCGCCCCAGAACCGCATTCTGTTCGTGGATCAGGAGCGGAATGCGCAGGGCCCGCGCGGCGCTCAGGGCCGGATAGGCCGGATAGCCCCCAAAGCCGGCCACGAGATCAGGCCGGGTCTCGCCGAACCGGTGCCGGGCGGTGGCGACCCCCGCACGCAGCTTCAGCCAGGTCGCGGGCAGGGTCCAGGGCTGGCGCAGCCTGGGACTTGCGGCGGCCACCTGCTGCGTCCAGTCGGCGGGAAAGCCCTCGGCATAGGCCAGCCCTCGGCTGTCGCTGATCAAACCGACCGCCCAGCCGCGCTGACGCATCTCCCCGGCAAAGGCCGCGGCAGGAAACATATGTCCGCCGGTCCCACCGGCGCCGATCACGACAAGAGGTTTTTGAGTCATAAACCACCTTTCCATGCCGGACTGGCCCGACGGATCAGAGCCAGGCCAAGCCCCAGGGTCAGAGCTGTCCCGATCAGCGATGATCCGCCATACGACACCAGAGGCAAGGTCATGCCCTTCGGCGGGATCAGGCCGACATTGACACCGATATTTGTGGCTGCCTGAAGGCCAAAAAGTGCAAACAATCCGGTCGCGGCCGCCCGCGGATAGGGATCATGCAGCCGGGCCGCCTGTTTCAGCCCCCGCCAGGTGATGAAGGCGAAACTGCAGATCAGGGCGAGGGCGGCCAGATACCCGAACTCTTCACCCAGCACCGCGTAAATGAAATCAGTATGGGCATCAGGCAGGGCAATCTTGATCCGTCCTTCGCCGGGGCCCACCCCGGCCAGCCCGCCGCGCGCAATTGCCGCCCGGGCGGTGTCGACCTGATAGGTGTCATACGCAGCCGGATTGATGAAACTGTTCAACCGGTAACGGACATGCGGCAGCGTGGCATAGAGCAGCCCGACCAGCGCCACGCCGGCACCGATAAAGCCGGCCCCCAGCCGCCAGGTCACGCCTGACACGAAGCAGATCACCATAAAGGCCAGGGTCAGAAGCGCCGACTGACCGACATCAGGCTGTAACAGCAGCAGGCCGAGCGTCGCGCAGAACAGGCCCAGCGTCATACTGGTCCAAGGCCCTTCCGGGAACAGGTGGCGCTGGGCGAGAAGCCAGGCCGCCAGCACAAGAAAGGCGGGCTTTGCAAATTCCGAGGGTTGCAGGGAAAAAGCCCCCAGCCGAATCCATCGCTGCGCGCCCTTGGCCTCATATCCCGCCACCAGGATATACAGCAGCAGAAGCAAGGCGCCGGCAAACACAAGGGCCGCGAGGCGTCGGACCCAGACACGCTCAAGCAGCGAAGACGACACCAGGATCAGCACGGCCAGAACGGAGAAAATGGCCTGGCGCTTGACGAAAAAGAAACTGTCCTCATAGCCCAGCCGCCCGGCAGCTGGCGGCCCGGCAGCAAGGCTCATGAGGAGCCCGACACCAAGAAGCAGGCAGGCGGCAATCAGGATGGGCCAGTCCAGTCCCCGACGCCATTCGGCCAGAAAAGCCCTGGCCGGACGCGGCGTCGGGACGGCGTCAACCATGCCCGCCCCCCTAGACCGCTGCCACCTGCCGTGCTTCGGCAGACGACATCAGGGCCTCGACCGCCTGGCGAAAAGCCTCGCCGCGGGCCTCGAAATCCTTGAACTGGTCAAAGCTGGCACAGGCCGGGGCCAGAAGAACAATCGGATCGGGGTCTCCGGACGCCCGGGCAGCGGTGAAGGCAGCCCGAACCGCAACATCCAGTGTCCCGCACGTCGTCGCCGGCACCTTACCCTTTAGCCTGGCCGCGAAGGCGTCCGAGCTCTCCCCGATCAGATAGGCATGGGCGACATGATCGAAATAGGGCTCCAGATCATCCAGCCCGCCCGCCTTGGCCTGACCGCCGACAATCCAGTGAACCCGGGGCCAGGTCTTGAGGGACTGCTCCGCAGCCTGAGCATTGGTCGCCTTGGAGTCATTGATGAAATGAACCCCGTCCAGAGCCCCCACCCGCTCCATACGATGGGGCAGGCCCGGAAAGCTCTCCAGGGCCGACAGGATCCGGCCCGGCGCCACTCCAAGGGCCTGGCAGACGGCATAGGCCGCGGCGGCATTCTGGTGATTGTGCCGCCCCTTCAGGGCCGGCGCACTGTCGAGATGACCGATCCGTATGGCCTGCCCCCCCATGGAGTCAAACAGGTAACCGGCCACAGCACTGACCCCACCGGCGAGGCCAAACTCGGCAGAAATCGGAACCATCCGCGCCTCACCCGGACGTGACCGCCCCATCGCAATCGCCTGGCTGCGCGGATCGTCTATGCCGACCACGGCGACATCCTTCGCGGTCTGATTTCGAAAAATACGTTTCTTGGCCATGACATAGCCGTCCATGCCATTATGCCGGTCAAGATGGTCGGGGGACATGTTGAGCAGGACGGCCACATCACAATGCAGGCTGGCGGTCAGGTCGAGCTGATAAGAAGACAGCTCAAGCACATAGATCGCATTGGCATGCAGCGCGTCCATGTCGAGCACACCGGTCCCGATATTTCCACCCACCCGTGCGTCACGGCCCGCTTCACGCAGAACATGCCCGATCAGAGCCGTCGTGGTTGATTTTCCATTTGTTCCGGTAATGCCGACAATGCGGGGCCGCCCTTTTTCCGGCAAAGCCTGCACCGCGCGCGCAAACAGTTCCACGTCGCCCACGACCGGCACGCCCGTCATCTCAGCCAGTTTCACCAGCCGGTGTGGCCGCGGGAATCGGTAGGGAATTCCGGGCGACAGCACCAGCGCGGCGAATTTCTGCCAGTCACGCTTGTTGAGATCGGACACATTAACCCCGGCCTCGGAGGCCCGGCTTCGGGCCACCTCGCCTTCATCCCAGGCATGAACGCGCGCGCCCCCCGCCGCCAGAGCTTTGGCGGCGGCAAGTCCGCTGCGTCCAAGACCATAAACGGCGACCTCTCGCCCGGCATATTCGGTGATGGCAATCATATCGCGCAAATCACCTCAGCTTCAGCGTGGACAGCCCGATCAGGGCAAACAGGATAGACAGGATCCAGAACCGGGTCACGACATGTGTCTCCGGCCAGTTTTTCTTCTGGAAATGATGGTGCAGCGGCGCCATCAGAAACACGCGCTGGCCGGTTCCCGTCAGGCGTCGGCTCAGCTTGAACCAGCCGATCTGGACCATTACGGAAACGGCCTCAAGGACGAACAGTCCACCAATAATGGCGAGGGCAAATTCGTGTTTCACCGCGACGGCCACGACGCCAATCATGCCCCCCAGGCCAAGAGAGCCCGTATCACCCATGAACACCCGGGCGGGATAGGCATTGTACCACAGGAATCCCATACCGGCGCCGATCATCGCGCCGAGCAAAACCGCCAGCTCCCCGGTCCCGGGCGAAAACTGTATGCCGAGATACCCGGCAAACACGAAATTTCCGGTCAGATAGGCAATCATCGCATAGGCACTGGCCGCCACGATCATTGGCACGATTGCGAGACCATCCAGGCCATCGGTGAAATTCACGGCATTCGCCGACCCGACAATGACAATCATCGAGAACAGGACGAAAAAGCCTCCCAGAGGCAGGAAATAATCATTCACGAAGGGCACGGCGACGCCGCCTGAAAACGCCGCCTCATTGCGCTCGACAGACGTTTCCGGGGCGAGGCTGGCAATCCCCTCGGCCAGCGGAGTCAGTGCACCCCAATCGGCATGACCGAGTGGGGTATGGGCCCCGTGCAGCCCCATGATGAAGGCACCAGCCACCGCCGCAATTGCGAATTCCGTCGCCAGGCGCACCCGCGCCGAGACGCCATCCGTGCTTTGCTTTGACACTTTGGCATAGTCATCAAGAAAGCCCAGAACCGCAAAGGAGATGGCGACCAGAAGCACAACCCAGATATAGGGATTACCCAGGTCAGCAAATAACAGCGTGCCCAGCACAAGGCCGATCCAGATCAGAAACCCACCCATGGTCGGTGTGCCCTGCTTCGACATCTGAGCGTCCAGCGACAGGTCACGAATGGGCTGACCCTTTCCCTGCTTTTCGCGCAACTGGCTGATCATCCATCCGCCCGTCAGAACGGTGAACAGGAAAGCGGTCATCAGGGCCGCTCCGGTCCGGAACGTCAGAAATGTGAACAGTCTGAAAAGGCCGTCATCAGCGGCCAGCCACTCATACAGCATTTTCGCCCCGCTCCGCGCTCTGCGCAGTGTCTTTTTTCGTGTCGGAGACCCCGGCCCGGCCCCAGCCGCGCAGACGGTCCGCCAACCGTGTTATTCCGGAGGCATTCGAGCCTTTTAGCAACAGCAGATCACCATCCTTCAGCAGGTTTTTCAGGTGCGGGTCCAGCGCATCGGACCGGGCCTCCCAAACCGTGTCGACCTGACCTTGAAGGCCAGCCAGAAGCGGCCGCATGTCGTGCCCCGCGAGGAGAACGAGATCCGGCCGGGCGGCAAGGACCGGATCAAGCAAGCCGGCATGGGCCGCAGCGGTGTCGGCCCCGATCTCAAGCATCTCGCCCAGCACGATGATCCGTCGCCCCCGACACGGCCGGCTGCCAAATCCCGACAGGGCTGCGCGCATGCTTTCCGGATTGGCATTATAGGCGTCGTCGACCAGCGTAACCGCGCCGCCTTGCGGCAGGACCAACGGTTCAGCCGTCCCCCGACCGGGCGGCGGGGCATAGCCGTTGAGCGCGCCGGCCGCCCATGCCGGGGCCAGGCCGGATCCGGCACAGGCCGCCAGAACGGCGGCGGCGGCATTTGCTGCCCAGTGATCGCCAACCGCCTGCAGGCGCACGACCAGCTCCTCATCGCCCGACCGCAGGCGGATGGCACTGGTCGCGCCGTCACTGCAACAGGACAGGACTTCGATGCCGGCCGCCGGACCGGGTCCGAAACTGGCCAGCTGTAAGACGGGTTGATGGCGCCGGGCCTGCGCCTCAAGCAGGGCCCGAAACGCGTCCGCCTGCGGCAGCAGGGCAAAGCCATCTGGCTGCAGGCCGCTGAACAGGTCCGCCTTTTCCAGCGCGATGTCCTCAATGCTGCCGAGCCCCTCAAGATGGGCCGCTGCAATTTTGGTGATCAGGGCCGCATGCGGGGCAACCATCCGGGCCCGTGGCGCGATCTCGCCCGGTGTCGACATGCCAATCTCGAAGACCGCAAAGTCGGTATCTTTCGGCATGCGGGCAAGGCTCAGCGGCACACCCCATTGATTGTTATAGCTTTTCTCTGACCAGTGGGCTCGGCCCGCCGCCCTGAAAATCCGCGCAATCATGTCCTTCACGCTGGTCTTGCCGACCGACCCGGTGATCGCCACGCGGTATGTGTGCCCGGCGCGGTCCCGGGCTGCCAGGGCCAGCGCACGGAGCGCCTCAAGGACATCGTCAACCAGAATGAACGGACCGCCCCCGACCGGTCGCGAGACCAGAGCGCCGGCCGCACCCGCCGCAAAGGCGCCGGTGGCGAAATCATGCCCGTCGCGAACATCATTCAGGGCCACAAACAGGTCGCCGGGCTGCAGGCTGCGCGAGTCGATGGAAATCCCGGTGACGGCGAAGTCCGCAGAAGCCTGGCCGCCCGTCGCCTGAACAATCTCATCACAGGTCCACAGAGGCTCAGTCATGCGACACCTCCCTGAGGGCCGCCGCGGCCACTTCCTGATCACTGAAGGGGATCATCACATCGCCGATCAGCTGGCCGGTTTCATGTCCCTTGCCGGCGATCAGCAGCGTGTCATTCTTCTCGAGCCCGGCAATGGCCTGGCGAATGGCCACGCCACGGTCGCCGATCTCCACCCCTCCGGGCACGCCGCTGAGCACCTGCGCCCTGATCGACGCGGCATCCTCGGTCCGCGGATTGTCGTCTGTCACAATGACGAGGTCGGCATGCCGGGCGGCGATCGCACCCATCTTTGGCCGCTTGCCCCGGTCACGGTCGCCGCCGCATCCGAAAACCACCACCAGTCGTCCGCCGGTGTGGGGCCGGGCCGCTCGGATCAGGACATCCAGTCCCGCCGGCGTGTGCGCATAGTCGACAAAGACCCCCGCCCCGGCTGCCGTCTCACCGACATATTCCAGCCGTCCCTTGACCGGCTTAAGCCGCGACAGGCCGCGCGCGACCTCGTCCAGGCCGGTTCCGGTGCCCAGGGCCAGGCCGGCGGCGGTGAGCGCATTCAGCGCCTGAAACTCCCCGATCAGGGGCAGGTCTATATGGATCTCCCTGTCGCGCCAGGACAGGAAGAGGCGCTGCCCGGTGGCTCTGGGCATCAACTCTTTGATCTTGAGGTCCTTGCCGCGCCAGCCAACCGAAACGATCTCCAGCCCGGCCGAACGGGCCGCGGCTTCGAAGGCGTCACACTGGTCACTGTCGGCGTTGACGATGGCCGGGACGCCACGTGGCGCCAGCTCGGTGAACAGGCGCAGCTTGGCGTCGCGATACGCGTCCATCGTGGCGTGATAGTCGAGATGGTCCTGGGTCAAATTGGTAAAGGCCACAGCGCCGAGCCGCACCGCATCGAGCCGGTTCTGCACCAGGCCGTGGGAAGATGCCTCCATCGCCACCCGGCTGACTCCCTCACGGGCAAGCACCTGCAGCGTGCCCTGAATGGCGACGGGATCTGGCGTGGTGTGCCCGAGATCAATGTGCCCGGACGGCGCAATCGCCCCCAGCGTGCCCATTGAGGCAGCGGCAAGGCCGGCCTCCTGCCAGATCTGGCGCAGGAAATCGACGGTGGAACTCTTGCCATTGGTCCCCGTCACCGCGACCACCAGCTCCGGCTGCCGCGGGAAAAAGCGACCGGCCGCCCGGGCCAGGTCAAGCCGCGGGCGGGGGGTCTCAATTGCGGTGACCGGCAGCTCGGGAAGGTCGGTGCCAAGCACGGCAACCGCCCCGGCCTCGATCGCCTGCGGAATAAAGGTACGGCCATCCGCGGCGCCCCCCTGCAGGGCCGCGAACACGAAGCCGGGACGAACCCGACGGCTGTCCGCCGTCAGCCCGGTGACGACTTCCTCGCCCTCCGCTCCGTCGACCTGACCGGGAAAAAGATCATCCAGCCTCATAGCGTGCTCCTGTCCAGCGCCGGCGAACCGACCGCGACGAGTTCAGGGGTCACGCCCAGTATGGGCGCAATCCGTTCAATCACGGCCCCGGCCGTCGGCGCCGCATTCCAGCCCGCGGCCCGGCCCCTGTCGGGTCCGGCCTGCGGCTCATCCAGCACGATCAATACGACATATTCAGGGCGGTCAGCCGGGAACACAGCCGCAAAGCTGCAAATATTCGCCCCCTCGGAATACACCCCCGCAATCGGCTTTTCAGCGGTGCCGGTCTTGCCCGCGACGCGATAGCCGGGACTGTCGGCCAGCTGCCCCGTGCCGGCGACCACCGCCTGGCGCAGAATGTCGAGCATAGCGCGATTGGTCTCAGCCGACCACGCCGCCTGGCGCGGCGCCGGCACGCCTGATCCGGCGACAAGACGCGGCGCGACACGGACCCCGTCATTGGCGAAGGCGGTATAGGCTGCAGCCAGGGCCAGGGGCGACACCGCAATGCCATGGCCATAGGCCACGGTTGCGGCATGCAGCGGATCAAACACGTCCGGCAGAATCGGTTTGGCCGCCCCGGGCAGATCGGCGCTGACCTGGCCGGTCAGACCAAGCGCCTCAAGCGCAGCCTTCTGGCCCTCTGGCCCGAGGCGCCAGGCGATCTTGACCGTGCCGATATTGGAGCTTTCAGCGATGATGTCACGAAGGGTGGCCTTCGATGCGATCGGATGGGTGTCAGAAATCGTACGGCCGCCCACCTCAATCGGCGCCTCGACGGCAAAGGTCTCCGACAGGGTCACGCGGCCGGCCTGCAGCGCGGCGGCCACGGTCAGCGGCTTGAACACCGACCCCAGCTCAAACACCGACCCCAGCGCGTGATTGTAGCGGCTGGGATGGTCGACCGCGATCCGGGTCGCCGCATGCGGATCCAGCGGCGGCCAGCTGGCCATGGCCAGGATATCGCCCTTCCGGGCGTCCAGAACAATGCCGGCACCGGCTCTGGCCTGATACCGCGATACGCCCTGTGCCAGCTCGGTTTCGAGGCTGAACTGAACATTCGAATCGAGGGTCAGCCGGAGCGGCGCCCCGCCTGCGTCCAGGCGCGCATCGTGGCTGTATTCCAGCCCGCCCAGCCCGTCACCATCGGCCCCGGCATAGCCCAGCACATGTCCGGCCAGCGTCCCGCGCGGATACGACCGCCGGATCTCTTCGCGAAACCCCAGCCCCTCCAGCCCGAGCGCGAAGACCGCCTGCTTCTGGCGCGGGGTCAGGCCCCGGCGAATCCAGACAAAGGCCCGGTCCTTGCGCGCCAGCCGGCGGGCAATCTGGTCCCGGTCAAGCCCCGGAAGAACTCCGGC
The DNA here is from genome assembly GCA_938084575.1 of uncultured Hyphomonadaceae bacterium. Taxonomy (GTDB): domain Bacteria; phylum Pseudomonadota; class Alphaproteobacteria; order Caulobacterales; family Hyphomonadaceae; genus Henriciella. The sequence goes on along the minus strand of CALKFG010000005.1, from coordinate 356,506 downwards.
CAGACGGTCGGCCACAAGGTCCCCATCCATCATCGCCCGGGGATCGGCAAACAGGGAATAGACCGTCACAGACGTGGCCAGCAAATCGCCATTGCGGTCGACAATGTCGGCGCGGCGCGGCGCCTCGGCAAACACATCCGCCCGGCCATCGGGACCGGCAGGCGAGGTCAGGGCGACCAGTCCGCCCTTGACCGCCAGACCGGCAAAGCCAAGCAATATCAGGATGGATACAGCGCGGGCCCGCATGTCGGCCCCGCGCAGGAACCGGTCAGGATGACGCGCGGATATCGGCTCACTCACCGGCCGGGCCCTCCGCCGCAGACGGCTGAGGCCGCGGACCCAGCCGGGTATGCAGCTGGTCCAGGCGCACATACTGGTCGGCACGCGCCGGCGCCATGCCGAGCTCCCGCCGGGCATATTCCTCAAGCCATTCCTGCCGCGAGCGATGCGAGAACTCTGTCAGCAGCTCCAGCCGCCGGGCGTTTTCCTCGACCAGCCGTGCCTCGACCTCGGCCAACGCAGCCGCACTTTCCCGGGCCCCGTATTTTGCCCGGTACAGGCTGAAAATCAGCACGGCGATGACCACCAGGCCAAAGATGAAGACCCGCCGGCTCATGCCGCCCCCAGAAGCAGGTCCAGCGCCGGCACCCGGACGCCGGTTTCGACCGCATCAGACCAGGGCGGCGCAGGGGTCCGGCGGCCCGCCCTGAGGCGCGCCGAGCGGGCCCGCGGATTGACCTCGACCTCCTCCGGGCCCGGCTCAATCGCCTTGCGGGCCAGGAGGTCAAAACTCGGCAGCGCGCCGGCCTCAGCCTCCGGCCGGTAACGGCTGCCGCCAGCCTCCTGACCACCGCGGCTGCGGAAGAACTTCTTGACCAGCCGGTCTTCCAGCGAATGGAAGGTCACCACCACCAGGCGACCACCGGGGCGCAGAATCCGTTCCGCCGCCGCGAGGCCGCGGGCCAGCTCCCCGAGCTCATCATTCACGAACATGCGCAGGGCCTGAAAAGTCAGCGTCGCCGGATGCGACCGCTTGCCCCGACGCCCGCCAACCGCCCGCTCCACCGTGTCGGCAAGGTCGAGCGTGGTCTCAAAGATCTGCCGGGCCCGCCGGTCCACAAGGACCCGGGCGATCCGACGGGACCGACGCTCTTCGCCGAGCTGGAAAATCAGGCGGGCAAGATCGGCCTCGGGCATTTGGTTGACCACGTCCGCGGCACTCGGGCCGGCTTGACCCATGCGCATATCAAGCGGGCCGTCCCGCAGGAAGGAAAAGCCCCGCTCGCCCTCATCAATCTGGAAAGACGACACGCCAATGTCCAGCATGACACCATCGACCTGGTCAATGCCAAGCGGCGCCAGCAGGCGGTCCATCTCGCCAAACCGGCCAGGCACGGGAACCAGACCTGGCCACGCCGCTGCCATGTCTTCCGCGCGGGCCATTGCGTCCAGGTCCCGGTCAATGCCAAACACGCGGCACGCGGCCGCTGCCAGCACCGCCCGAGAATAGCCGCCGCCACCAAAAGTCCCGTCGACATGGATCTCGCCCGCGTTCGGACCCAGCAAGTCCAGCACCTCCGCCAGCAGGACCGGGACGTGGCTCATCCGGCCTCCCCCGCATCAAGACCGAGGGCGCCGGCAGCCAGTGCGGCCTGGAACGGCGCATCAAGAGCCGCCTGGCTGTCCGTCAACTGATCCTGCATGGCTGCATCAAAGGCGGCAAATCGTGCCGGCTCCCAGATATGAAAGCGGTCAAGCGCACCGGCAAAAATCAGGGTCCCGTCAATCCCGGCAGCCTGCAGCAGACCCCGCGGAAGGCTGATCCGCCCGGTATCATCCATTTTCAAATCGGCGGACCGGGAAAAGATGGCATGCATAAACGCCCGGCGGGCCGGATCATTCGGGCTCATGCGCGTCAGGGTCTGGCGATAAGCCGCCATCAGCGCCTCTCCGCCCCCCTCCAGGCACGGGGAGCCGTCCGAAGCGGGCCAGATAAAGACTCTCTGCCCGCCACCCAAAGCGTGGCGAAAGGATGCCGGAACCGACACCCGCCCTTTCGAATCCAAAGACGCCTCATACGTCGAGACAAACACAAGCTGCTCCCATCGCCCGCCAACCCACTTGGGACTGGACCGTTCTAACGTGGGATAGCATGGGATTAATTGGATTAAAATGGGCGGCTAAGCCGATTCGCAGTGTCCACAACCCCAGATTTAGAAAACATTAAATGAACATAATGAGAAAATACCGGAACATCCGGCTTTGTGCTGCAAAATTTTTTTAAAAAAAGTGTGAATTTGTAATTCGTTAACACTTTTGAAGGCGGGGCGTCATTTTCCAGAAAAAACACCACTTTTACTTGTGTTCCCGCCGGGCAGGCACTGGAAAAAGTATACGCCTTCGCAGGATTTAGTTGGTAAACCGCGTCGGATGCAGTTGCGCACCGTTATTTTCGCCCTTGGCATTATGACCACCCTGCTGGGGGTGGCCATGCTGCCATCCTGGCTGATTGATATCGCCGATCAGCGCGAGGAATGGCCCGTCTTTGCCGGCAGTGCGGGCATGCTGATCCTGTTCGGCACTGGCCTGACCATCCTCGCTGGCAAGCGCCCGGAGCGCACCGGTGCGCGTGAGGCCTTTCTCCTGACAGTGCTGGTCTGGACGGTCCTGCCGGGCCTGGCCGCCCTGCCCTTCCTGGGCGTCGGCATGAGCCTGACGGACGCCCTGTTTGAGAGCGTCTCCGGCCTGACGACGACCGGGGCGACGGTGATCACCGGGCTCGACAGCCAGTCCCGCGGCATCCTGCTGTGGCGCGCAATCCTGCAATGGTTTGGCGGCATTGGCATTATCGTGACCGCGATTGCCATTCTCCCGGCCCTGCGAGTGGGCGGCATGCAGCTTTTCCAGCTGGAAAGCTCGGACATGTCCGGTAAATTCATGCCCCGGATCGAGGCCATCGCGAGCCAGATTGGCCTCGCCTATCTTCTGGTATCGTTTGCCTGCGCCGCCAGTTATCTGGCCAGCGGCATGAGCCTGTTCGATGCCGTTGCCCACAGCATGACGACGGTTTCAGCAGGCGGCTATTCGACCCATGATGCCTCCTTCGGGGCCTTCATTGGCAGTCCGGCCATCTTCGCGGCGATTTTCTTTATGGTCATTGCCGGCCTGCCGTTCAGCCTGATCGCCCTGACCATGTTTCACGGGCGCTGGCAGAACCTGGTCAAAGACCCCCAGGTCCGCCTGTATCTGGCGCTCTGGATCACGCTCAGCCTTGCCATCCTTGTCTGGCACGAACTCAGCGTCGACCCCCCCGTGTTCCGGCAGGTCCAGGACGGTCTGGTCCTGTCGCTGTTCAACGTGATCTCCATCATGACCGGCACAGGCTATGCCACGGCGGCCTATGACAGCTGGGGGTCACCGGTGATCGTCATTTTCCTTGTCGCCACATTCCTTGGCGGCTGCGCCGGATCGGCAGCCTGTGGAATCAAGATGTTTCGGCTTGAAATCAGCTTCCGGGCGGTGATTGCCCACACCCGGCAGATGATCAGCCCTCACCGCGTTGTCCGGATCCGTTATGCCGGCAAGGTCATCGACAATGAGACCCTGCAATCGGTGATGGTGTTCGTTTTTCTCTATCTCGGCACCTTTGTTATCGCGGCCATCCTGCTCAGCCTGACCGGGCTGGATGTGCTGACCTCTATTTCCGGTGCCGCAACGAGCGTTTCCAATGTCGGCCCCGGGCTGGGCCCGGTCATCGGTCCCGCCGGAACCTTTGAACCGCTGAGCGACCGGGCCAAGTGGATCTGTGCCACGGCCATGCTGCTGGGGCGGCTGGAATTTACCGCCGTGTTCGTCCTGATGACACGCCGCTTCTGGAAAGGCTGACCGGTCCGTCCCGCGCGACCACGATCCCTGCTGCAGCCGGACCCCTGTCCCGATTGCGCGGCCCGGGCACGCCCGATGCGGGGCCGGATCCGACCCCCGGGATTGATCCGGGCGCCCGGATCTGCCACATCCCGGTGATGGCCGATACAGCTTCCTCTGAACACGCGTCTCTGGACGACATGATGCGGTCGCTTGGCCGCCGCGCGCGCGCCGCTGGCGCTGCCCTTGCCCGGACCACACCAGGGGCCCGAACGCAGGCCCTGACAGCCATGGCCGAGGCCCTTGATGCAGCCCGCCCGGAGCTGCTTGCGGCCAATCAGAAGGACCTCGAGACCGCCCGCTTAAAGGGGCTGAGCGCGGCCATGACCGACCGGCTGACCCTGACCTGCGACCGGATCGATGCGATTGTGCGCGCCCTGCACGATGTCGCGGCCCTGCCCGATCCGGTGGGCCAGGAAATCGCCCGCTGGACGGTGCCCTCCGGCCTCGACATTGCCCGCATTCGCACCCCTCTGGGGGTGATCGGGATCATTTATGAAGCGCGCCCGAACGTGACCGCCGACGCGGCCGCTTTGTGCCTGCGGTCCGGCAATGCGGCACTCCTGCGCGCCGGAAGTGAAAGCCTTAATTCCGCCATGGCCATTGCCACGGCCCTGCGGCAGGGTCTGGCCGCGTCGGGTCTGCCGGCAGATGCCGTGCAACTGGTCGAAACAGCGGACCGGGCCGCGGTCGGCGCCATGCTGGGCGGCCTCGCCGGATGTATCGATGTGATTGTGCCGCGCGGCGGCAAGGGGCTGGTCGCGCGCGTTCAGGCCGAAGCGCGGGTGCCGGTCATTGGGCACCTTGAAGGGATTTGCCACATTTATGTCGATGCCGCTGCCGACCCCCAAAAAGCCGTTGATCTTGTCGTCAATGCCAAGATGCGCCGCACCGGTATCTGTGGCGCAGCCGAAACCTTGCTGGTCGACGAGGCCGTGGCAGAGACGCTGCTGCCGATGCTGGCCGGGGCGTTGTCGGATGCCGGCTGTGCGCTGCGCGGAGATGGAGCCGCCTGTGCGCTTGTTCCGGCGATGACGCCCGCCACGGATGCCGACTGGCGCACTGAATATCTCGATGCCATCCTGTCGGTGCGCCTGGTCGCCGGCGTTGCCGGGGCCATGCAGCATATCGAGACCTATTCGACGGGTCATACAGAGGCCATCGTGACGGAGGATTCCGAAACTGCCGAGCGGTTTCTCGCTGGCGTCGATGCCGGGATCGTGATGCACAATGCCTCGACCCAGTTCGCTGATGGTGGCGAATTCGGCATGGGGGCCGAAATCGGCATAGCAACCGGGCGCATCCATGCGCGCGGGCCGGTGGGGGCCGAGCAGCTGACCATTTTCAAATATGTCGTGCGCGGGACTGGCCAGACCCGTCCCTGACCCTGTGTCCCGATTGATCACGCCGCTGTTTTCAGGCACAGCCCTACAGATGTCCTGGATCGACCTGCCCTTCAGGACCCGGGGGGGGGGCGCCACGGCCGGAGAGAGAAATGAGCCGGTTTCGCTTAATCCGCCAGCTTCCAGCTGCCAGCACCCGACAGCGGATTGGCCTGTTCGGCGGCAGTTTCGATCCCGTCCACGCCGGCCATGTGCATGTGGCCCGGACCGCGCTCCGACAGCTGCGTCTCGACGCGGTCTGGTGGTTTCCGGCCCGGGGCAATCCGCTCAAGGGCGCGGCGGGAGATTATCAGACCCGCCTGGAGGCCGTGCGCGCGGCGATTGAGGGGCAGTCGGCCATGCATGTCAGCGGGCTGGAGGCCGAGGCTGGGCTGACCTATTCCATCGACCTGATCCGCACGGTCCAGGCGCATTGCCGCCAGGCCCGGCTGGTCTGGCTGATGGGCTCTGACAATCTGGCCGGTTTTCATCATTGGAAGGCCTGGCGTGAGATTGCGGAGACCATCCCGATTGCCGTCGTCGCGCGGCCCGGCACCCTGCTCCCGGCGCGCCAGGCGCCATTTGCCCGCCTGTATCGGTCCGCGCGCCTGCAACGCCATGACGCCAGGGCCCTGCTGACGGCCCGCCCCCCGGCCTGGACCTGGCTCACCGCGCCACTCAACCCGATCTCCTCGACCGCCCTGCGGGCCCGGTCGCCACAGCCATGAATTCCGCCCTAGAGTCCCACGCCGACAAGTGATAAGGCTCGGATAACGCAACCAGAATGGAGTAAGGCCCTGCCCGCCCCCCAAACCGAGACCACGTCAGCCCGTACGGCATCGATCGAAGATATCCGCGCGCTGTCCAGGCTGCTGGTCGAGTCGCTCGAGGATGACAAGGCGGAAGACCTGACCGTCATTGACCTGACCGGAAAATCCTCCCTTGCCGATATGATGATTATCGCCTCCGGCCGATCCGCCCGCCATGTCAGCGCTCTGGCCGATCATCTTGGCCGGACCGTCAAGGAAACTGTCGGGCGCAGCGCGAAAATTGAAGGCCTGCCAAATGCCGACTGGGTCCTGATCGATCTGGGCGACATTATTGTACACCTCTTCCGGCCCGAGGTCCGCGCCTTTTACAATCTGGAAAAAATCTGGGCCGATCAGCAGGCTGCCCCGGTGCGGTCTGACGCCTGAACCGGCGTCCCCGGCCGCTGGCCCGGCCTGGGGCGTGTCGAGTCCGCGCCGGCGCCGCCCTGATGCCGCGTCCGGCCCGGGCAGACCGATATGAAACTGACCATAATTTCCGTCGGCGATGTAAAAAAAGGGCCGGAAAAGGACCTGCTCACGGACTATGTCGACCGGTTCCGGAAGACCGGCCGCCAGATCGGATTGCGGTCCCTGGATCTGATCTCTGTGTCCGCCGGGCCAGACCGAGACGCCGAAGCAAGCCGGCTTCTGGAAAAAATACCCAAAGGTGCCAAGGTGTTACGATTGGACGAGCGGGGTGAAGCCCTGACCTCAGAAGGCTTCGCGGCACGGCTCGGCCGGTGGCGAGACCAGGGCGAACAGGATCTGGTGTTCCTGATTGGCGGCGCCGCCGGCTATGGGCGCGGCATCGCTGACTCGGTCCCCGACTGCCTGGCCCTGGGGCCACAAACCTGGCCGCACCGCCTTGTAAAGATTATGCTTTCTGAACAACTGTATCGCGCAGCGACGCTGCTGGCAGGCCTGCCTTATCACAAGGCGTGATGACGACATGGATTGACGATCCCGTCGGGCTGCCGTCTTCTGACCACCTGAATCGGAGATGCTTCAATGACGGAAACACCAAGAGACCTGTCCGGGCGCAAGGCACTCGTTACCGGCTCAGCCGCCGGCCTCGGACGGTCAATCGCCGTGATGCTGGCAGAGCGCGGCGCTGACGTAATCATCAATTGTACCCGGTCTCTGGAAGCCGCAGAAGAGGCGGTTGCGGCCTGCCAGGCACATGGTGCCCAGACCCAGCTGGTCGCGGCCGATGTCTCGACCGAAGCCGGCGTCGCGACGCTTGCCGATGCAGCCGGGCGATGGGGACATCTCGATATTCTGGTCAACAATGCCGGAATTACGCGCCACGCCCGGGATCACGCTGATCTTGATGCGCTGAATCTACAGGACTTTCTCGACACGTACAGCGTGAATGTCGCAGGTCCTTTCCTGATGATGCAGGCCTGCAAATCACTGTTGGTCAAATCCTTCGAAACCACGGGGCGCCCGGCATCAGTTCTGAACATTTCCTCCATTGCCGGGGTCACAGGGATCGGGTCGTCGGTGGCATATGCGGCCACCAAGGGGGCGCTGAACACCATGACCCTGTCACTGGCCCGTGCCCTTGCGCCCGCCATACGGGTCAACGCAGTTTGTCCGGGCTTCATTGGGACGAGATGGTTCAAAGACACCATGGACGCAGAGCAGTATGCCAGAATGGAGGCAAGCGTCGCAGCCTCGGTTCCTCTCAATGTTGCGTCTGGCCCCGATGATATCGCCGCATCGGCTGTCTTCTTCCTGACCGATGCCTCACGTCATGTCACAGGTGAAACATTGCTGGTCGATGCCGGCATGCATCTCCACTATGCGCCCTTAAAGGCACGCTAAAGCCGGAAATGCCCAAAAGGTCTCAAATCAGGCGGATTTTGGCCGGTCTGCCCGAAATCAGGGCGTGCCGGGAAATTTTGTCCCTTTCTGCACCTGATTGAGTGGCGCCTCACGCCGGCTTGGGGCCATAGGTGGCGGATCCACAGACCCAAGCCGGAGGTAATACCATGGGTAAAACACTGAACCGGGCGATGCTGCTCGCAATGACAATGGGCGCTTTCACGGCGCCAGCTGCCTTCTCGGAAGGCGAGTTCAGCGGCAACATTGCCCTTACATCAGATTATGTTTTCCGCGGCTTCACCCAAGCCGACGGGGCACCGGCTATACAGGGCGGGTTCGACTGGGCCAGCGACGACTTCTACGTCGGCGTCTGGGGTTCTGGCGTCGATTTCGGCGACGGCACAAGCACAGAGGTCGATCTGTATGCTGGCTTCACGCCGACCGTTGGGGCATTTGATCTCGACATTGGCGCAATTTATTATCTCTACCCTGACGCCCCGGGTAATCCGGATCAGGACTTCATTGAAATCTATGCCGGGGCCAGCACGACGCTGGGTATGTTTGACGTCGGCGCCTCCTATGCCTACTCACCCGATTTCTACGCCGAAACCGGCGCTGCCGGCTACCTTTCCGGCTCGATCGGAACAGCGTTGGGTGAAAATTTTGGCATTGACGCCTCGCTCGGATATTCCGATTCCTATGATGACGGGTTCGAATCCTACACCGATTACTCAATCGGCCTGACCACCTCGGTCGGCGAGTATGTCGACCTTGATTTCCGCTTCATCTCGACCGATCTCGACGATCTGGATGAGGCTTTTGTCGTCACGATCAGCCGCGGTCTGTAACCCGCACGATCAGTGTTTCCGGCAGCGGATCGCTCGCGCCGCTACCACGACCTACCGCCGCTCCAAAAGAGCGGCGGTTCTTTTTTGTCCGCGCAAAACTGCCTAAGGCATGAAAAAACCGCCAGGCTCCTGCCTGGCGGCTTAATGCTTCAGCCGGCCTTGCCGGCCTAGCCAGCAATCTTGCGAACATAGTCATAGTCGGCTTTCTTCCGCTCCCGCTTTTTAGCTGGCTGAAAAGCGACCTTGGCATGTTCCGAACAATACGGTCCGCCTGACGCTTTTCGGCCGCAAAAGGCAAATCGAGGATCCGCCGGATCACCAATCGGCCATTTGCACATGCTGTCGCGGAGGGTGAGGATAGTTGCCGCCTCGCCATCGGCCAGAGGCTTGGGCGGCAGGGCAACCAGCACCTCCTTGTCGGCCAGCTTCAGCCCGACCTCGGCGACCGGGCGGGATATTTTCGTTGCTGCGATGCTGCCATCTGGCCGCAACCGCGGCTTTGGCCGCGCCAGACGCGGAGGCCGTTTCACTGGCCGGGACGGCGTCGCCCGTCCCGAAAGGCCAAGCCGGTGGACCTTGCCGATAACGGCATTCCGCGTCACACCGCCAAGCTCTTTGGCGATCTGGCTTGCTGAATGCCCTTCGGCCCAGAGTTTCTTGAGTACTTCAACGCGCTCTTCGGTCCATGCCATGATAAAACCCCGCCTTACGACAGCCCCTATATATTGATCAGAAGTTGCCTATCAACTTCCTCCCGACGCTACATATCGTATTGAAAGCGTATCGAAACACAACATCCTGAAGGGCACAATCCACAGACAATCAATATCTAGTAGCTGTTTGTGGAAGGAATCCGCTCTCGCCAAAATCCTGCGTTCACCCTACATGTGGGCGATGACAAATAGCATAGACCCGACCTCAAATCCGACGCCCGGTGAGACGACCATTATTCAGCCCCGAACCTATGGCGCCGTGAACTGGCTTGGCCTTTGGACCTTATATCAACGTGAAGTCGGCCGGTTTCTGAAAGTCTGGATGCAAACGCTGTTTGCTCCGGTCGTGACGACAATACTCTTCATGACTGTGTTCAAGCTGGCCTTCGGGGACCGCGGTGAGCTGCGCGGTGATTTTGCTGGTCTGAACTATAATGATTTTCTGGCCCCCGGCCTCGTCGTTATGTCGGTTTTGCAGAACGCCTTTCAAAATTCATCTTCCTCCCTGACCATCTCAAAAGTGCAGGGCAGTCAGGTCGACTTTCTGATGCCGCCACTGTCGTCACTGGAGCTTACCATCGGGTTCATTTTTGGCGCTGTTACGCGGGGGCTCATGGTCGGAATAGTCGGGGCACTGGCCATACATTTCAGCGGACTTGCCAGTTTGACCATCGTTCATGTCTGGCCGATCGTCTGGTTTGGCCTGATGGCTGCGATTTTTCTGGCCGCCCTGGGCGCAATGGGCGGTATCTGGGCCGACAAATTTGATCATCTGGCGGCCGTAACCAACTTTGTCATTGTGCCGCTGACCTTCCTGTCAGGCACATTTTACGACATCAAGGTGCTGGTCCAGCCGTTTCGGGATGCCGCCCTTTTCGACCCAGTATTCTATCTAATTGATGGGTTTCGTTATGGCTTCCTGGGTGTGTCCAATTCCAATATTTGCTTGGGCATGGCGGTTACCGGCGCTACAGCCTTCCTGGCCTCTGCGGGGGTCTGGTGGATGCTGAAATCAGGATACAAGCTTAAGGCGTGACCGCTTGACCCAGCTCCCCATACTGCGACTGACCGATGTCGACCTTTCCTTTGGGGGCAAGCCGCTTTTCTCGCGGGTCAACGTTATCCTTGCCCGTGGAGAGCGCGCGGCCCTCGTTGGGCGCAACGGCGCCGGAAAATCCACACTGATGCGGATCATGACCGGTCAAATCGAACCTGACACGGGAGATGTTTGGCGCCAGCCCGGTGTGGAAACGACATCTATTGCCCAGGAACCCGATCTTTCGGGATTTCAATCTGTCCTGGAGTTCTGCGTCGCACGGGGCGCGGAGCCGTGGCGGGCGGAGGCCGAACTGGCCGAATTCGGCGTTGATCCCGCAGCGGATCCGGTCACGCTTTCCGGCGGGCAGACACGCCGGGCCGCTCTTGCACGGGCGTTTGCTGAAGATCCAGACATCCTGCTGCTGGACGAGCCGACGAACCATCTCGACATTACAATGATCGAAACTCTTGAGCAGCGCCTCCTGCAGTTCACTGGCGCCGCGCTTCTGGTCAGCCATGATCGCTGCTTCATGGAAACGGTCACGACAAACACGCTTTGGCTTCGCGATGGGGCGGTCATAAAGTCTGCAAAAGGATATGCAGACTTCGAGCGCTGGGCCGAGGAAATCGAACAGGCCGACGAAAGACAGCTGGCTAAAATGAAAACCCAGCTCAAGGCCGAGCGTCACTGGCTTGCCCGTGGGGTCACCGGACGCCGCAAACGCAATATGGGGCGGCTGGCACGATTAAAAGACATGCGCGCAGAGCATGCGCGGCGCCAGTCGGCGCTCGCCACGGCCCAAAACACAGCCGATCTCTCGGTGCAGACCGGATCCAGCCAGTCCAGAAAAGTCCTGGAAACCTTTGGTCTCTGCAAGGCGTTCGGCACAACCCCCATCGTTCAAGACCTCGACTTCAGGGTCCTGCGAGGAGACAGAATTGGCCTGGTGGGACCAAACGGGGTGGGTAAAACCAGTCTGATCAGGCTCTTATTTGGAGAGATTGAGGCTGACAGTGGCCGTGTTAAGCGCAATACGACCCAGACCGTAACCTATCTCGACCAGACCCGTGCCAGACTGACTGACACAGAAACACTCTGGGAGGCGCTGGCGCCAAATGGCGGAGACAGTCTGACGGTTCAGGGCCAAAGCCGCCACGTCGCGGCCTACGCAAAGGACTTCCTCTTCATGCCCGAGCAGCTTCGCCAGCCGGTTGCCGCCTTGTCAGGCGGGGAGCGCAACAGGCTGACTCTCGCGATAGCGCTGGCGCAGGCGACGGACGTGCTTGTCCTTGATGAGCCGACCAATGATCTGGACATCCAGACACTTGACCTGCTGGAAGACATGTTGCTGAACTTTTCCGGGACTTTACTCCTTGTTAGCCACGACCGGGCCTTTCTGGACGCCACAGTAACCTCCTGCCTTGTGCCTTTGGGGGACGGCAAATGGGTGCGCACAGCGGGCGGCTGGAGTGATGTCCGGATGCAGATCCAGGCCTCTGCTCGCCCGTCGGGGTCTGGGGCAGCCCGAGAGAATAAGCCTAAGGCGCCGAAACGGCCCAGCCGGTCTGCATCCAAGTTGAGCTATAAGGACGTTCATCGGTTACAGCAGGCCGAGGCGGAGATTCCTGAACTGGAAGCCAAGATCAATACACTACAAACTGCTTTAGCGGACGCGACACTCTACCAAAGAGACAAGGCGGCTTTCGACCGACTGAGCCAGGACCTGCAAAAGGCCCGCGAACAGCTAAGTCAGGCAGAAGAAGACTGGCTGGAAATTGAGGAAAAGCGCGCAGCTCTGGAGGCTTAGGCGCTATTTCGCGTCGCAGGATCGGTTCCTGCTGCCGCTCTAGCGATCGCCGGATTTGTCGGGGCGGTCGGGTTTGCCGTGGCGCTTCCGGGTGCGATTGGGCGCCGGGCCACCACGCCCGACAAAGGACCGCCCCTTGCGAACCAGCCTTCCCTGCTCGTCGCGTGCGCGCCTCGGCCGCTCGGGAAGCGATGCGGCGATCAGGTCGGCGCGTTCTTTAGGTTTAAGCGGACGCCATTTTCCCTCAGGCAGGTCGCCGAGACGAAGCGGACCAATCCGAACTCTCAGCAGGTCAACGACATCAAGGCCCACCAACTGGCACATTCGGCGGATCTGACGTTTACGTCCTTCTTTCAATACAAACCTCAGAGTCGAACCTTCTACCACGTCAACTTCGGCAGGTTTCAGCTTCCGGTCATCCAGCTTGAGTCCATTTCGCAGCAGGGTAAGTTTGCCCTTCGTGACCTCTCCCGAAACGATAACAATATATTCCTTTTCCAGGCTGTGCTGCGGGCCGATGATCGCTTTCGCCAGCACACCGTCGTCGGATAACAATAAAAGGCCATGACTGTCCTGATCGAGCCGACCAAGCGGGGCCAAAAGCGCATCCCGGGCAGGCGCTGTATCTGAGTTGACGGCATGCGACAAAGACAATAACCGCGCGGCCGGCACCTGATCACCTTCCGGCTGGGCAGAGACATATCCAACCGGCTTGTTGAGCACAGCGGTAAATTTTTCCGCCAGGATCTGTGCCGCAAGGGGGCTGAGCGTCAGCGTTTCACGCGGATTGATCTTGTGACCCGGTGCCTCGATCGGCACATTATCGATCAGCACCCCTCCCCCTGTAATCAGTGCTTCGGCTTCACGCCGGGAACACAGACCAAGTTCGGTCATCCACTTATTTACGCGGACAGGCGCATTGCCCTTATAGACATATGGTGTCGTCATACCTGCGCAGTGGCCGATCCGTCCCGTCAGGTCAATGGCAGGGCCAGGCAGATCAGGACGAAACGGGCCTTTTGTCACCAAAGATCAGACAAAATGCGCTTCGCGACTGACATGTCTGCATTATGACCTATTCCCCTGGCGCACGACTCCCTGCTAAAGGAGCGGTATGAGGTCGGCTATTATTGTTTTCCCCGGGTCGAACTGCGACCGCGACGCCCAAGTGGCGCTGCGCGAGATAACAGGCCATGAACCCGAGATGGTCTGGCATAAATCCGGCAAGCTGCCTGACCGGCTGGATCTGGTAATGGTGCCGGGCGGTTTCTCTTATGGGGACTATCTCAGATGTGGGGCGATAGCCGCGAATTCCCCGATTATTTCCACTCTCCGCGAACATGCCCAGCGCGGCGGGTACGTCCTCGGCATCTGTAATGGGTTTCAGGTCCTGTGCGAGACAGGTCTGTTACCGGGCGCGTTAATCCGCAATGCCAGCCTTCATTTTGCTTGCAAACCCCAACCGCTTCGGATTTCGGCGCGAGATTCGGCCTTCACGCGAAGCTATGGTGATACCGATAATATCCTTATCCCGATCGCTCACCATGATGGCAATTATGTTGCAGACGAAGCGACTCTGGACCGGCTCGAGGGCGAAGGGCTCGTTGCCTTCCGTTACATCGGGAACCCGAATGGGTCGGCCCGCGACATTGCCGGGGTTCTGAGCGATAATGGCCGCATTCTGGGCATGATGCCCCACCCCGAACGTGCCATCGGCGGCCACGAGGGCGGCGACCATGGCCGGGCCCTTTTCGACAGCCTGCTTTCATCGCTCTGAGCTGATATCGGGATAGAGCGGGGCCCTGATCTGATACGCCCGGGGGTCAGGCGCACACACTTTGGTCAAAACCATTCCGGCTCTGGCGAATCCCGAAAACAAGCGCTAAAGCGCTTGCATGACCGACACATCTGCTTTGCTCGCGCCGTTGCTGGCTATTCAGGATCAGGATGATGCCGCTGGCCACGGCATCAATGAAGAAGAATGGGCGCGCCTTACAAAAAGGCTGGGCAGGGCGCCCAATCTGGTCGAGCTCGGAATTTATTCCGTGATGTGGTCGGAGCACTGCTCCTATAAGTCTTCAAGACGGCACCTTTCGAAGTTTCCGACCCAAAATGCGCGGGTTATTCAGGGCCCTGGAGAAAATGCGGGCGTCATCGACATTGGGGATGGCCAAGCGGCGATCTTCAAAATGGAGAGCCATAATCACCCCTCCTATATCGAGCCTTACCAGGGCGCTGCAACCGGCGTGGGAGGCATTCTGCGGGATGTTTTTACCATGGGCGCCCGTCCAATTGCACTGGTCAACGCCTTGCGTTTTGGCGCGCCTGAGCATCCCAAGACCCGCAGTCTTGTTGCCGGTGTAGTCGCAGGCATAGGGGGCTATGGCAATTGTGTGGGCGTGCCAACGGTTGCGGGTGAGACCGAGTTCGACGCGGGATATAATGGGAATATTCTGGTCAATGCGATGGCCATCGGCTTGGCAGACCAGGACAAGATTTTTTACGCGCGCGGCGCCACGCCAGGCAACCCGATCTTCTATGTTGGCTCCAAGACAGGGCGTGACGGTATTCATGGCGCGACCATGGCCAGCGCCGAATTTTCCGAGGGCGAAGAAGACAATCGCCCGACAGTCCAAGTAGGCGATCCGTTTACAGAAAAATTGCTGATTGAGGCATGCCTTGAGCTGATGGCGACCGATGCAATCCAGGCTATCCAGGACATGGGCGCTGCAGGTCTGACCTCCTCCAGCGTGGAAATGGCCGATAAGGGCGGGATCGGCATCGATATGGACCTCGACAAAGTGCCCCAGCGCGAACGCGGCATGAGCGCCTACGAGATTATGCTTTCAGAGAGCCAGGAACGCATGCTCATGGTTCTGAAACCTGGGAAGGTCGAAACTGCCAAAGCCATTTTCGACAAGTATGATCTGGATGCGGAGGTGATCGGCATGACCACCGATACAGGCCACATGGTGCTGCGCCAATTCGGCGAAATCGTCTGTGATATTCCCGTCCCCCCGCTGGCTGAAGACGCCCCGAACTATGATCGGCCCTGGACTTCACCTCCCGAGCGGCAGCCTTTGGCCGCGGACGCCTGGAAAATTGATCAGGACCCCCTGGATATCCTTATGCAGCTGATGGGCTGTCCCGACATGGCGTCCAAGCGATGGATCTGGGAGCAATATGACCGGCATGTGATGGGTGACACGCTCGACTCGTCACAATCCATGGGTGATGCCGCCTTAATTCGGGTGCATGGCACCTCGAAGGCGCTTGCCGTAAGCTCTGACTGCACGCCACGCTACGTTTCAGCTGACCCCTTTGAGGGCGGCAAGCAAGCCGTTGCAGAGAGTTATCGAAACCTGTCCGCGGTGGGCGCGACACCTGTTGCAATCACAGACAATCTCAATTTCGGGAACCCTGAAAAGCCGGCCACGATGGGATACATTGTGAGGGCAATTGAAGGCATGGCAGAAGCCTGCCGAACCCTCGACTATCCCGTCGTTTCGGGAAATGTGAGCCTTTACAATGAGACGGACGGTCAGGCTATTCCGCCAACCCCCGTTGTCGGTGGTGTCGGGCTGGTGGAAGATTTTCAGAAGGTCGTAGGGCTTGGTGGCGCCAGGTCCGGTGATCGGCTCATTCTCGTGGGTGAAACTGCGGGACACCTTGGAGCGTCTCTTTTTGCTCGCCAAATACTCGCTCTGAACAACGACCAGCTCGGTCCCCCTCCGCCAGTCGACCTCTTGCTCGAAAAGAAAACGGCCGATTTCGTTCGCCACCTCATTGTCGGAGGCCTGGTAAATGCTGCGCATGATGTCAGCGATGGTGGTCTTGCCTGTGCAGCAGTTGAAATGGCTCTTGCCAGCCATCTTGGTCTGGACCTCGGGCAACACAGCCTGCCCGACCTGTTTGGCGAGGATCAGGCGCGCTTCATTTTATCTGTGAGCGAGTCCCAATTCGCCCAATTTCCCGAACATGACGCCTTAAAGATCGTTGGAACATTCACTACTCCTGACGGCCCATTTGGCGTAAATGGCAAATCTATGCCGCTTGAAGATTTGCGCCGGGCGCATGAAGAATGGATGCCAAATTACATGGCCGGGGTCGATGCCTCCTAACCCTGTCTCATAGCTCCGGCCTCTCTCACAGGCGCAGCCGGGAAACACCCGTGGCGCATATTATGCCCCGCAAAACGACAACAAACAGATCTTTTCGCCTCAGGCCGCAGCCACCAGACTGGGCGACATAAAAGCTCAAACAGACGGTCCTGCCCGTCTTTTTTAGCCTGTCTCCTGTAACTTGTGTTTTGTGGCTCATGGCCTTGCGTTCTGGTAGGCCAAATGCCAGAAAATGACCAGAGATCACTCAAGGGGGACCCATTTGACATCGCTGTCACGCTAATCTAAAAACAGCGTCTAAAGAGGGCAAACCATGTCGTGCGTCGCGCCCAGACGGGCCTGGCAACATTTCACGTCTTCTCGGTAGGCTGCCCTCTTTCAAACATCGGACGTCCAAATGGCTGAATTTCTTCCCGTTGATCCCTTTAATATTGTCATTTTCGGTGGAACGGGAGATCTGGCCCAGCGCAAGCTCCTACCAGCACTGTTCCATAGGTGGAAGGATGGCCAGATCCCGGCAACAAGCCGGATTATCGGATCCGCGCGCTCGCAGATGACCGAGGCAGAATACGTCGACTTCGCTGCAACGGCGTGTCGCAAGGCAACATCTCAATCGGAGTGGGATGACTCATCGTGGGCCGCTTTTGCACTGTTACTGGACTACCACCCCCTTGATGTAACCTCAGAAAAGGCTGATTGGGCAGGCCTTCGTCGCAAACTTGGCACGCAAAACGAGATTGGGATCTTCTATCTTGCAACTGCGCCGAGTCTGTATGTGAACATTGCCCGCGCAATCGATCAGGCCGGATTAATCAGGGACGGGACCCGGCTGGTTCTCGAAAAACCAATTGGTACGAATTTGAAATCAGCCGAAGAGATCAATGAGGGGGTATGCGCTCATTTTCCTGAACATCAAGTCTACCGCATTGATCACTATTTGGGAAAAGAAACAGTTCAGAACCTGATGGTGCTTCGCTTCGCGAATAGCCTGTTTGAACCAGTCTGGTCCCGCAATAGCATTGACCATGTGCAGATTACTGTGGCTGAGGATCTTGGGCTTGAGGGACGGGCGGGCTATTATGACCGGTCCGGTGCCCTACGGGATATGGTTCAAAACCATTTGCTCCAATTGCTCTGCCTGACCGCTATGGAAGCCCCCGTATCACTTGATGGCGACGACGTCAGGACGGAAAAAATTAAGGTTCTCAAGGCGCTGAAAAAGTTTGATGCATCGAATGCCAGGCAGAACACTGTTCGCGGCCAATACACGGCCGGACGCGTCAACGACACCCCCGTGCGCGGCTACTTGGAGGAACTCGACCCGGGTGCAACAAGTGAAACGGAAACCTTCGTTGCGATTCGGGCAAAAATCGACAACTGGCGATGGTCGGGCGTGCCCTTCTACCTGCGCACGGGTAAAAGAATGGAGTCGCGCCGTTCTGAAATCGTCATTCAGTTCAAGGACGTGCCTCATTCCATTTTTGGCGATGCATCAACCCAGGCAAATCGCCTGGTGATCCGCCTCCAGCCTGATGAGGGTGTGCGCCTGTTCGTTCAGATCAAGGAACCGGGACCCGGTGGCTTAAGAATCAAGTCACAGCCTCTCAACCTCAGCTATGCGGACACGTTCGCCGTGCGTTACCCCGACGCTTACGAGCGCCTTCTCATGGACGTTGTCCGGGGAAATCTCGCTTTGTTCATGCGCCGGGATGAAGTCGAGGCCGCGTGGCGCTGGGTCGACAGTTTGATCGATGCGTGGACTGAAACCGGCGCAATACCGGAAGATTACCCGGCGGGTTCAGAGGGGCCTCTGTCATCCGCAGCGCTTATGGATCGCGACGGCCGGAGCTGGTGGAGCTCATGACCCAGGACATATATCCCAACAATCAGACGGATTATCCGTCCCGCGAGGCTGTCGCCGACGCCATTGCAGATGAGGCCGCAAAGGCTTTGCAGCGTGATATTGAGGGCAAAGGGAGCGCCAGCCTGCTTTGTTCAGGGGGATCCACCCCATCGGCCTTTTTCACCGCGCTGGCAGCAAAAGATCTGGCCTGGGAGAAGGTTCGCATCGGTTTGGTCGATGACCGTTTTGTTCCCCCCGACCATCCAGCCTCCAATGAGGGCCTGATCAGAAGAACCCTGCTTCGGGGCGCCGCCGAAAAAGCGGCCTTCATTCCGCTGTGGAAAACTGGCGTTTCGGCAGAGATTGCCGCACAAGCAGCCAGTGAGGTTTATGCGGCGCTTCTGCCTGCAAGCTTTATTCTGCTTGGCATGGGCAATGACGGCCACACGGCATCCTGGTTCCCCGGAGCACGAAACTTAAAGGACGCGCTTGATCCTGCTGCGGACAGTATTGTCGCCATAGACGCAACAGGCTGCCCGGTCGCCGGGGACTTTGTGACCCGCCTGACCTTGTCCAAGCCAGCCCTGGACGGAACCCAATGCGCAGTTTTGCTCATACATGGAGTCGATAAAAAAGAGGCCCTCCAGACCGCCATGACCAAAAACACAGAGACCGCCCCCATTCGCGCCGCCATGACGGCACTTGGTGACTGTCTGAAAATCGCGTGGGCACCATGACAGACCGCCGCATTTTACATCCCGACATCGCCGCCGTACTGGCCAGAATTGAGGAGCGCTCACGTGACTCTCGCGCGGCCTATCTGGAGCTCATCCGGCGACAGCGGCCCGAAAAATTCGCTCGCAAAAGACTGAGTGAGGGCAATCAGGCTCATGCCAGTGCCGGCTGTGCCGTTATCGACAAAGTCCAGTTGCTCGGAGATGCCTGGCCTAATCTTGGCATCGTCACATCCTACAATGACATGCTGTCGGCCCACCAGCCTTTCGAGCATTACCCGGAACTGATCCGGACATCCGCTCGAAAGGTGGGCGCGACGGCACAGGTGGCAGGTGGCGTTCCAGCGATGTGTGATGGGGTCACCCAAGGGCAGCCGGGAATGGAGCTCTCGCTTTTTTCGCGCGACGTCATCGCACTCGCCTCAGCGGTTGCGTTGAGCCATGATACTTTTGACGCGGCCTTACATCTCGGCGTATGCGACAAGATCATACCTGGTCTGGTCCTCGCCGCCCTGCGCTTTGGTCACTTGCCCAGCGTGTTCATTCCGGCCGGCCCGATGCCGTCTGGCCTCCCAAACCCGGAAAAAGCGCGCATTCGACAGCTCTTCGCCGAGGGCGAGGTCGGACGCGATGAGCTGCTAAAGGCCGAGGCGGCATCTTATCACAGCCCGGGTACCTGCACATTTTATGGCACTGCGAATTCAAACCAGATGTTGATGGAAGTCATGGGCCTGCATCTGCCGGGTGCGGCGTTCGTCAATCCGAACACACCCTTGCGCGACGCCTTGACGGCTGCGGCCACTCATAAGGCGGTCGAGCTCACCCTGAAAGGCAATTACACGCCCATGGGCGAGATGATTGATGCGCGCAGCTTTGTGAATGCAATTGTCGGGCTTATGGCCACAGGGGGGTCGACCAATCTCGCCTTGCATGTGCCGGCCATGGCCGCAGCCGCAGGTATCCAGATCACGCTCGAGGACTTTGCCGACATCAGCGCCGTGACGCCCCTTCTGTGCCGGATCTATCCCAATGGCATAGCCGACGTGAACCATTTCCATGCGGCTGGGGGTATGGGCTTCTTGATCCGTGAACTGGTTGAAAATGGCCTGATGATTGGCGATGCAGCAGGGATTGGCGGTCCAATCAGGGCCTATAGTCTGGAACCCGTCCTGACGGACGGGCATGTCGCCTGGCGCGAAGCCCCGCGAACGAGCCGCGATGAAGACGTTTTGCGGCCCTTTGACAGGCCATTTGCGGCGAATGGCGGGCTTAAACTTCTGAATGGTGCGTTGGGGCGCGGTGTTACCAAGATATCGGCCGTGAAACCGGAGCACCAGCTGGTTGAGGCCCCCGCGCGCGTGTTTGACAGTCAGGACGCTCTCAAGGCCGCCTTTCAAGCCGGTGAACTGGACTGTGACATGGTCGCGGTGGTGCGGTTCCAGGGACCGTCCGCCAATGGCATGCCGGAACTCCATAGCCTCTCACCCATCCTCGGCGCCCTGCAGGACAAGGGACGCAAGGTCGCACTGGTCACCGACGGACGCATGTCAGGGGCTTCCGGCAAGGTCCCATCGGCGATCCATGTCAGCCCGGAAGCCGCCAAGGGCGGTGCCCTGGCCCGAGTCAGGGACGGCGACATCATCCGGCTCGACGCCCAGACTGGCCGCCTCGATCTTCTGGTTGCAGACGACGTCTTCCGCCAACGCGAACCAGCACCTTTCCGGCGCAATGAAAGCGATTCGGGTCTCGGTCGGGAAATGTTTGATGCCTTCAGGCAGGGCGCCGGCGGATCGGAGTCCGGCGCCAGCCTGTTTGACTTTATCGGGTCAGGGTCAGCCTGATGTCGGAATTCGTACTTGTCGGAGATGTTGGCGGAACCACGGTCCGTTTCGCCCAGGCCCGCAAAACCGAGACCGGGATCCAGATCGATCACATCCAGATTTACCGTAATACCGATTTCGTCGACTTTTCAGAGGCCGTTGCCGCCTATCTGGCTGCAACAGATGTCCAGGTCAGCAAAAGTCTTTTCGCCATGGCGGGCCCGATTGATAAGAAGGGGGCCGTCAAGCTGACCAATCGCAACTGGCCACCGGTCAGATCCGGGGATCTCCGTGACCGATTTGGCCTCGATCAGGTCACGCTGGTGAACGATTTTGCGGCCATGGCAAGGGCAATACCGGAAATGCCAGACAGCGCCTTCGAGACAGTTCTCGAGGGCACTCCGGACCCCGATGCGCCCGTCGTGGTCACCGGTCCGGGTACGGGATTCGGCGTCTCTGCCCTGCTCCGAACGGCTACGGGCGATTGGCGTGTGCTCACCGGCGAAGGGGGGCATGCAGCCTATGCCGCCCATACGGTTCGGGAGGCGAAGGTCGCCGAATTGCTGTCAGAAGAATTTGGCTATGTCTCCACAGAAATGATCGTTTCCGGCGCCTGGCTGCAGCCCGTCCATGATATTATCAGCGACCTGCACGGGCGCCCGCGCGAGACCGTTCCTCCGGCGGAAATCCTGAAACGGGCAGAAGAGGGAGACCCGGTCGCAGAAGAAGTCTGCCAACTGCGCGCCCGGGGAATCATGGGCGCAACAGGCGACCTTGTCCTGATCCTGGGCGGGCGCGGGGGGGTCGTCCTGACGGGCGGCGTCGCTGAACGCATGATCAAGTGGCTGCGGCGGGACGGGGCAAGAGCGCGCTTCCTGATGCGGGGCACACATTCTTCTTTCATGACACATGTTCCGGTTCAGGTCTTGACCGATGGCACAGCCCCTTTAATCGGCGCAGCAGCCCTGCTTTTTGATGAGGACGCCTGATATGCTGAGCCAAGAGGACCTGCTCGCGCGGGCGTATAAAGCGGGCATTGTCCCTGTCCTGACCATTGACGATGCCCAACAGGCCATACCACTTGCCAGGGCGCTGATGGATGGTGGCCTTGACGTCCTGGAGGTCACCCTCCGGACCCCGGTCGCACTGGAGGCCATCACCGCGATCGCGCAGTCTGGTCTCGCCTGCCTCATCGGCGCAGGGACGATCGTCACCCCGGACGATGTCCGCCTCGCCGAAAAGGCCGGATCCCAATTCCTTGTTACGCCGGGAACATATCCAGGTCTGGTGCCCGCCCTGCACGGCTTTTCCGGACCGGTGATACCGGGCGTCGCAACAGCCAGCGAAGCAATGGCCCGGCTGAGCGAGGGCTTTGACATCCAGAAATTCTTCCCGGCTGAAATCAATGGCGGAGCACCTGCGTTGAAAGCCTTTTCCGGCCCACTGAGCCAGATCCGCTTTATGCCGACCGGAGGTGTCACGCCTGAAAACCTCGACAATTATCTGTCGCTGGACCGTGTCGTCGCAGCCGGTGGCAGCTGGCTGGCCTCCGCACAGGACATTGCGGACGGGAACTGGCCGGCAATCACCCGGCGGGCCCGAGAGGCCAGCGACCGGGTGGCGGCCATTCGGGCGCGCTGAACCCGCCTGCGACCGCAACCACACATCGTCGCCTTGACCTAGCCGGCCAGGGTGGTCGTCTTGACCAGGGCCCAGATGTTTTGACCGGCCCGGAGAGACAAAGCCTCTACGGCTGCACGGGTAATCCTGACCGGCAAGACCAAAACGCCAAGATCAACGCCGACTTCGGCAAAGGCACTGTTTGGCAATCGCCGGATAGACGCCACCCGGCCTCGAAGCGCGTTGCGAATGCTTAACCCTTCAGGCGGTTGCAGCGCCAGCGCCACATCACTTGCCCTGATCAATATTGGCACCACATCGCCGATCTGCCGCCCCTCCTCACGCGGCAGGAAGAGCGTGTCGGCGCCAATCTCCACTTCCATCAGGTCGAGCTCGCGATCAATCTTCCTGGCAATGCCGGAAAGGATGGCGCCTTCTCTGTCCATGGTGTCGCGATCGAAACCATGTCGGTTCAGGGTTTCCGTCACGGGCCCAAAATCTACCATAGACCCGGCTTTCAGCACCATGACACGATCCGCGAGACGCACGACCTCATCGACGTCGTGGCTGACGAGAAGAATCGGCAAATCAAATCGGGACGACAGGTCCTGGAGATAAGGTAATATCTCGGCCTTCCGAGCGCGGTCGAGGGCCGACAAAGGCTCGTCCAGCAATAAAAGGCCAGGGCGGGTCAGAATGGCCTGCGCCAGGGCGACGCGCTGGCGTTCCCCACCAGACAGCGATGGCGGACGGCGCGCCAGAAGAGGCTCGAGGTCAAGAGACTCGACCACTCTGGAAAAGGGATAGGCCGCCGGGCGGTCACCCTGGCGCTGCGCGGCATAGGTGAGGTTGCCACGGACGCTCAGATGGTTGAGCAGAGGGGCGCCCTGCATGACAATCCCCACAGAACGCCGATGAGGTTTCCGGAACAGGGATTGCCCGGCATCCACCCAGACATCCGGACCCGCCATGATCCGGCCCCGCTGTGGCCGCTCCAGCCCGGCGATCAAGCGCAGCAGGGTGGATTTGCCACTGCCACTCGGTCCAAAAATCGCCGTAACACCCTGCAAAGGAATCTCTGCCTGCACACGCAGGGAGAACCCGGCATAAACCGTGTCGAGGTCGAGCTGAAGCACGCTAACCGACATGAACAGGGAACCGTCGATTGAAGACATAAACGAATAGGAGAACACAAAACGACAGGGCCAGAAGCAGCCCCGACAGGCCGTGGGCCTGCTGATAATTCAGGGTTTCTACCTGCTCATAGATGGCGATGGACACAACCCGGGTCCGCTCCGGTATGTTTCCGCCCACCATGAGCACCACGCCGAACTCCCCCAGCGTATGGGCGAAAGACAACACCACGCCGGTTACGAACCCCCGAATCGAGGCCGGCACAGCCACCGTAAAGAAAGCATCCAGAGGCGCAGCGCCCAGGCTTGCGGCAAGTTGCATGGGAATTCGGGCTGACGTTTCAAACGCGGCCTGAAGTGGCTGAACCATGAAGGGCAGGGAATAAAGCACAGAACCAATCACCAGACCGGTGAATGAAAATGTCAGGGTCTCACCCGTCAGCGTGAGCCAGAAACCACCAAGGGGCGTTGTCGGATTGAGGGCGATCAGAAGATAGAACCCGATCACCGTCGGCGGAAGGACCAGAGGCAGTGCGACAAGGGTTTCGAAAACCGGCCGCAGGCGGCTGCGCGTCGTCGCCAGCCACCAGGCCAGGGGTGTCCCGAGGATTAACAGGACACCGGTGGTCACCAGAGCGAGACGGAGGGTCAGCAGGAGGGCGGAGACTTCGGGGACCATCATGGGGCATATCCAAGCGCGGGCAATCTGCCCTGAATGGGCTCGCTTTCCAGAAATGCCATAAAAGCAGACGCCGCCGGATTGTCCCGTCCGGCTTGCAGCAGGACCGCATCCTGACGGATTGGCCGGTACAGGCCAACAGGAGGGTCCCACCGTGCGCCACGCTTTTCCGCCGGCAGGGACAGGACCTGCGACAGCGCAACAAAACCGAGCTGTGCGTTCCGGGACTGAACGAAAGCAAAGGCTTGGCCGACATTTTCACCGAGGACCAGCTTACCGGACAGGGATTGTCCAAGGCCCAGGGCATGGATGAGATCGGTCGCCGCGCGGCCATACGGCGCAAGGTCCGGATTGGCGAGCGCCAGCCTTATGAGCGCCGGATCAGAGAGGCTGTTCTCGTCCAGCCACCCGACGGACTGCGGCGTCCAGAGGGTCAGCAAACCGACCGCATAGGTGAACCTCGACCCGGGGATCGCCAACCCTCTGTCGACCAGTTTTCTGGCGTGGTCCTGATCGGCAGACAGAAACACATCAAATGGCGCACCCAGTCCGATCTGTGCATACAGCTTTCCGGTTGATCCGGCCGACAGGATAAGCCGATGGCCTGTCTGGCGCTCGAAATCTGGCCGAAGCCCTTCCAGAACAGACCGAAAATTGGTTGCGACCGCGACGCTGACCTCACCGGCACACGCGGCACGGGGCACGGCAAGGGCGCTCCATGCCGCCAAAACCACCCCCATAAGGGCTGCTCTCAGACCGATTTTGACCAACATGTCCGCGTCGCTCAGCTTCCATAAAAACATATCTTGGCAGGCTTTGTGCCCCGGTTGAAGGCACAGGTCTTTCTAACCGTAGAAAGATCAACCGTCTTATTGCCATCACGCAGCGGACAACCTTAAATGACACAGCTGTCAGAATGGAGAGATTATGTCCGTGTCGAAGGTGCTCAAGACCACAGCCGTCCTGCCCCTGCTCTTTCTTGTCGCGTGTGGAGGCGGCGGCGGGGGAAGTTCGCCCGCCCCAAATCCACCTATCAGTGGGCCACCCCCCCCGCCTCCACCGCCGCCGCCTCCGCCGCCGCCGCCGCCGCCGACCGGTGGCCCGACAATGCCCCCCGTTCCTGCGGCTGCACCGGACGGACCGGATCACCTGCCAGCGAATAAAGGGTGGCAGCTGGTCTGGTCAGACGAATTCAATGGGTCAGAGCTGGACCCCGTCAAATGGCAGCCCGAAGTGTCCTGCTGGGGCGGCGGCAATAATGAACGCCAGTGCTATACAGACAGGCAGACCAATGTTGATCTGGTCAACGGCCTGTTGCGCCTGGTTGCGGTCAAAGAAGAGTTTACCGGCCCCTTATATCCGCAGGAGCGGAACTCTCCCGAGCAGGGGTCGAAAAGCTATACCTCCGGAAAAGTCAGAACCCGGGGGCTGGCCGACTGGAAATATGGCCGGTTTGCCGCCCGCCTGAAGCTGCCGGCTGGCCAGGGCATATGGCCGGCTTTCTGGATGTTGTCGGCTGAGGACTATTACGGAACCTGGCCGCTGTCTGGCGAAATCGACATCATGGAAGCCGTGAATCTGGGAGCCTATTGCGCCGATTGTCAGGGAGGCACGTCCGAAAACCGGGTGCATGGCGCGCTCCATTTCGGCAATCCCTGGCCGGCCAATCAGCTGATCGGACGGGCCTACACACTGCCAGATGCAGCGCAGCCAGACGACAATTATCATGTCTATGCCATTGAGTGGGGTGACGGACGGATCAACTGGTTTGTTGACGATGTGCACTATTTTTCCGCCGACCAGACGAACTGGTTCACGGTCTCAGCCGAAGCCGCCGGGAACGATCTCGCGCCTTTTGACCGGCCTTTCTACCTGATGTTCAATCTGGCCGTGGGCGGAAACTGGCCCGAGGGTTCGAATGAGCTCAGCTTCGACCCCAATACCATCCCCAGCCAGCTTCTGGTCGACTGGGTTCGGGTGTACACCTGCGACACAGCGCCGGTCACCGGCCTTGACTGCATGGCCCCCGCGCTGTCGGGCGGCTAGTCTGGACAAGGGTCGGCCCCATCCTGCAAACTGGCGGACGCGGCGGCGTCCCGCCGGTTGCAGACCGGTCCCGCCAAGGGGGTAGATTGAATATATGTTGCTCCGCCCGATAATATGGCATTAGAAATGCCATATGAAAGTTTCAGGAGGACCTTTCCCCATGGCATCACGACCCCAGAGGCTGGAACTGACCGGCGCGCCCGGATCTCCCTATACGCGCAAAATGATCGGTGTTTTGCGGTATCGCCACATTCCCTATTCCGTCTTTTGGGGAAATGGTCAGATTCCCGAGGGGTATCCATCACCGCCGGTTCGCCTGCTGCCGATCTTCTTTTTCCCGGACGGCGAGACAGGCGCGCTGGTGCCGGTCACCGATTCGACGCCAATCATCCGGCGCCTGGAAACAGACTATGCCGGCAGGTCGGTGATCCCGCAGGATCCAACTCTCAGATTCATCAATGACCTGATCGAAGATTATGCCGATGAATGGCTGACCAAGGCGATGTTTCATTTCCGCTGGGCCCATCAGGCAGACTGGACAAATGCCGCACCCCTCCTGGTCTATTGGGGGATGAACACAGCGCCCGAAGACAAGGCGGCGGAGATGGCCGATTATTTTGCCAAACGCCAGATCGACCGGTTATATGTCGTTGGCTCCAATTCGGTCACGGCGAGAACCATTGAGGACGCCTATGACCGCCTGATCCGGCTTCTCGATGACCTGCTGCAACAGAAGGGATTTGTCCTCGGGGGGCGGCCCTCATCCGCCGATTTCGCCCTGTTTGGGCAACTGACCCAGCTGGCCATTGTCGAACCCACCTCGTCTGCCATTACGGCAAAGATCTCCCCACGGGTCCGCGCCTGGATCGATCTGATGGACGATCTGTGTGGCCTGAACCCGGCGGAGACAGACTGGTTCACGGCAGAAGAGGCCTCGCTTGCGCTGAGGCCGCTTCTGGCGGAAATCGGCCGGACCTACGCCCCGGCCATGCTGGCAAATTCCGCGGCCGTCGCGGCCGGCGAGGAAAGCTTTACTACCGAGATTGACGGGCGACCCTGGACACAGCCCGTTTTCAAATACCAGGCCAAATGCCTCACCTGGCTGCGTGACGATTATGCCCGGCTTTCAGGCAATGAACGTGGCGCTGTCGATGCGTTATTGTCCGGATCGGGCTGTGGCCTGCTCTTCTGTGCAGAGGCTTAAGACATGTCGAAAAAAGTCATCATTGGTCTGCTCATTCTTCTACTTGGCAGCGGGGCTCTGGCCTGGTCCAACCGCACCACGCTCCTGACCCATCTTCTTCTCAACCGGATTAAAGCCAACCGCGTTGCCATCGCGCCGCATCAACCGGTGGTCTGGCAGCAAGGCCCGGCGGAAGCCGTGGTCTCCGCAACAGAACGCCCGCCCAATATCGTATTCATTCTGCTTGATGATTTTGGCTATAATGACCTCTCCGCCTTCGGGGGGGGTGTCGCCGACGGCCGCGTCCCGACGCCAAACATCGACCGGCTCGGTGCCGAAGGGGCTATCTTTACGCAGGCCTATTCCGGGACCGGCACCTGCGCGCCGTCGCGGGCCATGCTGATGACCGGACGCTATCCAACCCGCACAGGCTTTGAATTCACCCCCACACCGGACGGCATGAGCACGGCGATCTCTTTGATCGGAAATGCCATGGACCGCGGCACATTGCCAAAAATAGAACCCAATCGCGGCGTTGATGAAGATGGGCTGGCCTATGATGACCAGGGCCTGCCGGGCTCTGAAATCACCATTGCCGAGTTGCTGCAGCAGCAGGACTATCACAGCGTCCATATCGGAAAATGGCATCTCGGACGCCGGGCCGACTTTCTGCCCAATGCGCAGGGGTTCGACGAAAGCCTGCTGATGCACAGCGGCCTGTTCCTGCCAGAGGACGATCCCGCAGGGGTCAATGCCAAGCTCGACTTTGACCCGATCGATAAATTCCTCTGGGCCGCCATGTCCTATGCCGCATCATTCAATGGCGGCGCGCCGTTCAAGCCTGGTGGCTATCTCACCGATTGGTGGACCGATGAAAGCCTGAAGGTCATAGAGGCCAATAAGAACCGGCCCTTCTTTCTCTACCTGGCCCACTGGGCCCCGCATACGCCCCTGCAGGCAACCCGGGAAGATTATGATGCTGTCGGTGATCTGGAACCGCATCGGCTGCGGGTTTATGCGGCCATGATCCGCGCTCTTGATCGCAGCGTTGGCCGCGTCATGGACAAGCTTGAAGCGGAAGGCCTGGCCGACAATACCCTTATCGTGCTGAGCAGTGACAATGGCGGTGCGGGTTATATCGGCCTGCCTGAGGTCAAT
Source organism: uncultured Hyphomonadaceae bacterium (assembly GCA_938084575.1). GTDB lineage: Bacteria > Pseudomonadota > Alphaproteobacteria > Caulobacterales > Hyphomonadaceae > Henriciella. Next base: position 327,820 of record CALKFG010000005.1, on the reverse strand, counting down.
GCGCCCTATCGCGGCTGGAAAATCACGCTGTTCGAAGGTGGCATCCGCGTGCCGATGTTTGTCAAATGGCCTCAGCGGATTGTACCCGGCACGGTCGTCGATGCGCCGGTCGCGCATATCGATCTGCTCCCCACGCTCGCCGCCGCAGCGGGTGCAGCGCTTCCCGGCGACCGGGTCATTGATGGTCAGAACATCCTGCCTGCGGCCACGGGCGAAGGTGTGATCCGACGTCCGAATGATGCGATCTTCTGGCAGTCCGGGCTTTATCGGGTCGTGCGGGCGGGCGACTGGAAGCTGCAGGTCGATGGCATACAGGACAAGACCTGGCTGTTCGATCTGGCGACAGACCCGACTGAAGAGGTCAATCTTGCGGCGGCACGCCTGGATAAGGTGGCGGAGCTGCAGGGCCTGCTCGATGACCATTTTGCCAACGCAGTTGAACCACTTTACCCGCACAGGATTGCCAGCCCGATCCTGGTGGATAAGACGGTCGACCAGATTGCGACGCCGGAAGACGACTACGTCATCTGGCCAAACTGATCCCGGAGGTGATGTTGACGATCTTCCCCACCGCCACCAATGCCGCCTATCGGGGCGGCCGCAGCGCCCTTTTTATTCTCGGCTTCGCCATTGTCGCCACCCTCATCCCCGCCTGTATCCATGCCTTCCTGCCCGATGGCGGCGCCAACAGCATCGCTGGCATGGGGCTCGACCCCGACAGCCCGCATGGCCGCCGGGTGATCGCCCTGATGGCCTGGGCCGGCGTGACCCAGCTGGTCTGGGGGTTGATACTGCTGGCGATCCTTGTCAGGTACCGCAGCCTCGTGCCACTTGCGCTGGGGCTGCTGACCCTGGAACGTCTGGCGCATGGCTGGCATTTCTGGGGCCCGAAAGGCGGCGATCACCATCCTCCGGAGGCCTACGCGACGCTGTTGATTATTCCCTTATTCGCAATCGGGTTTATGATGTCGGTGCGAGCATCCAAAGGATAAGCCCGGCATGAGCACAGCGACCCAAACCAAAAGCCCCTGGCCGATATTTGAGGCTGTTACGGAGGATGGTCGTCGGCTACGCAGCGGCCGCAGCCGGCGCCGGATCATAGAAGCCCTGTTCGACCTTCTGGGCGAAGGCAATATGTCGCCCAGCGCGGCCAGCGTCGCAGACCGGGCCAATGTCGGGCTCAGGACCGTATTCCGCCATTTTGAAGATATGGACAGCATCTACAATGAAATGACCGAAGCGCTTGCCACGGCCATCATGCCGAAGCTGCTGGCACCGTATGAGAGTGCGACCTGGCGCGAACGTCTCATGGAGTGTGTTGAAAAACGCGCCGATATTTATGAGAGCGTTTTCCCAATGAAGGTCTGCATGACCCTGCGCTATTTTCAGTCCGATTTCCTGCGCAAACAGTACCAGAAAGACGTCAAAATGCTCCGGTCCACACTGACCGCCATACTGCCCGGGGAAATCGTGGCCGACCGACAACTTTTTGCCGCGCTGGAGGTCACGCTGTCTTTCGCGACGTGGCGCCGCCTGAGACAGGACCAGAACATGTCCGGCGAGGAGGCCAAGGGCACGCTGCGCCTGATGTTGCGGGGACTGATTGCCGACGTGACCCAGGCCTGAGATGCCGGCAAACTGTGGCCCGACGGGCCTTCAGAATCCCGGCCTCGCGCGGATCACTCTGTCTGACCCGGCCGGCAGGCTGATCAGCATCCCGTCGCGTCCCACTGTAATGGGCCCGTCGAAATAGGATTTTGCATCCCCGAGAAAGGCCACCTCGATCAGGTCCACCGGCAAGGGCGGAACCAAATGATAGAGCACCAGCTCGCCGGCCCCGGCCTGCTGTGCGGCGCGGGCCGCATCTTCCGGCGTGGCGTGATAGTCCAGAATATCGGAAAAAATCTTGGCGCCTCTGGCCTGGCCGCGCTCTGCCAGCCTTGCGCCAATGGCGGAAACCATCTCCTTGTTCAGCGCCTCGTGCAGCATCAGGTCGACCCCCTGCGAGGCCGCGACAAAACCGGGATGGTAAATCGTATCGCCACTGATCGAGACCGACCGGTCCTTATAGTCGACCCGGTAGCCAAAGGCAGGGTCAATCGGGGCATGATCGACTCTCAGAACGGTGATCCGCAGGTCGCCATCGTCAAACACAACGCTCTGGCCGGCCGGACCCGCCGGCAGTGTGATCTCGACCGCCTGCCCGCCAAAGCCGGCCGGATTGGCGATCCCTGTCCCATGATGGGCGACCCGATAGGTGCTGTCGATGCGATAGGCCATGTTGAAACCGTCCACCACGTCCGCCGTCCCGACCGGCCCATGGATCGGGGTCGGGGTGGAGCGGGCGCCGCCGATCCAGGATTGCAGCATGAGTTCGCCAAGACCATCAATATGGTCGGAGTGCAAATGTGTCAGATAGACCCCCTGCAGCCGGGGCATGGGGAACCCCATGCTGCCCAGATTCCGGGATCCGCCCGACCCGACATCGAACACATAGGCTTTTTGCCCGGCCAGGATGCCAAGACAGGGGCCGGCCCGACGCGGATCGGCCATGGGCGATCCGGTGCCACACAAATAGACATGCAGCCCGTCGGGAAGGTTCGCGCTCCGATCCATCCCGGCATTGCGCTCCACACCCCGCGCAAAAGCGCGCTCGGCGATCTGTTTCTTGAACAGGTTAAATCCGACGACCAGAATGAGGACGACGCCGATCAGTGCGATCAGACCTCTTTTAAACCAGATCATGCACCTAATCCTTCCAACAGGGGCTGCATCCAGGGCAGGTCGGACACGCCCTTCTGCAACACGGTTTCTATATTCAGCTGCCCGGCAAGACCCGCCGTGCGGTGGACCGAGGCGGCCTGCCACACCTCCGACAGGCTCATCTCAACCATGGCCCGGCGTTCGGGATAAACCGCGATGGCGACCTCGTCCCACAGCTCCTCGACCTGGCCCAGGGCCAGGAAGGTCACGTCCGCGGCGAAGAAAAAAGCCCCGCCAAATTTTGGCAGGATGCCGGAAACCGCCTGACCATAAAGAGCATAAGCCTCCCGACCACTCAGCATGGTCTCCCGGCCATCCTCATAGGCGGCCTTGTCCTTGAATTTCAGAAGGTTGATCATGAAGACCGGTCCGTCTGGCCCTTTTTCCATCATCTGCTGCAGCCGCGCGGGATCGGTCGGTATCACCTCATTCGTCACATCCATATCAAGCGTCTCCCTTTGATGTCGCCGCCTTGAGGGCGTCCTCTATGACCCATAGCCGGTCCTGTCCCCAGACCGCCACGTCTCCGACCCGGAAACTGGGGACGCCCCAAAGCTCGTGGCTGAGCAGCTCGGCCTGATTTCGGGCTTCTGTCTGGCGCCAGCTGTTGTCGGCGAGAAGCGGCTTCATCTCTGCCCAGTCGAGACCTGCGCGCCGCACCAGCCGCTTCAGGCCACGATCCGATCCGGCATCCACCCCCTCGGCCCAAACCCCGGTTAAAAAGGACTGCACAAAGGCATAGCCCAGGCCCAGCTCAATGGCGCGGTTGAGAACGGCATAGCCCCGCTCAACCGGCTTTCCGACGGGATCGGAAATATCCCCGAAAGGCGTTCCAAGGCGGTGCGCCTCGCGGGCGACGTCGCCCATGATATAGGCGCCCTTCTGGCGGGGGACCTGCAGCCCCCGCATCACCATAGGCAGGACGAAACGGAGCTTCAGATCGGCCCCGTAGGCGTCGGCCAGGGCCTTGACGCGGTCGGCGACAATCGCAGTGTAAGGACTTCGAAAAGACAGGTACCAGTGCAGCTCCAGCCCGGGGCAGGGAAGGACGACATTGCCAGTCACGTCGAGGGCCGGTGGCGTGAAGACCGGCGCGTGCGGGGCGGCTCCCCGCATCGCCCCGAGCCCCTGCAACCGATCCTCGAGATAATGAAGCCGGTCCGGACCCCAATACCATTCCCCCGCATAATGCAGTGTTCCCCCAAGATAGTGACCGAGGCTGTCGCGGCGGGCGCGTCCCTCAGCCAGAAGGTCGGCGAGAAGGGCCTCGGGCGCCTTGTCACCGGGAAACGGCTGATTATGCCAGAGCGCGTCACCGATCGCCCGGGCCTGGTCGAGGAAATCTGCCTTGCCCAGATGGTCGGCAAGAGCGAGATTGGCGGCATGAAGACGCTCCGCCCTAAGCGCGACGCCGGGATCCTCAAAGGACAGGCCGGCCTTGCCAGCCAGCAGCGCAGCGTCCCTGCGGCCATAGACATCCAGCCGCTGGCGGTCGGGGGCGGCAGAGTCCGCCGGCGGCGGCACCAGATGAACCCGCAGCTCGATCTGATAGCGCCGGCAGATGTCCGGCAGCATCTGGACCATGAGGTGGGAATAAGGATCGCCAGCCTCGTGGAAATAATCGACCAGATGCGGCAGGCCAGCAGTCTGGCGCGCCCGTTCGGCATTGGCACGGTGGGTATCGCGGCGCTCAAGACTGACCATTCGTCCCATTATAACCTTCTTCAGTATTTTCAGGATCATGGCTCAACCCCAGCCTGTTCTCGGAGAAATGTTAGCACTTCCTGACCATAGGCCTCGGGGACATCTTCAAGCAAGAAATGGCTGCCGCCCTCGAGAATGACCGGCTCACGGGCCGCGGCCCCCGGAATGACACCCCGCACAGAACGGTGTCCGTCCGGCGCGACAATATCCCTGTCGGAATAGAGGCACAGGAAGGGCTTGTCGAAAGATGTCAGCCGCTGCAGGGCGTGCCAGTTGCCCTCCAGCATGGGATTGTCATTCCGCGTCGGCAGCATCAGCGCAAACTTACGGTTGGCCACGACATAAGCCGGCGCGGGACAGGGCGCCGCGAAACCCGCCTTCACCGCGTCGCTCATATCGCTCAGAACAACAGACGCGACCTGCTCCCAGTGCGGCCAGTCTTGCATTTCGCAGATCGTGTTCTGAAAGGCCCGGAGGAACTCTGTCCCGGGGCGGTTCATCTCGGTGATCTCCTTGCCCGGTTCCCAGGTCGGAAAGCCGGTATTGGAGCAGACCACGCTGGCGACACGATCCGGGTGGCTAGCCACCACGCGCAGCCCGGTAATCCCGCCCCAGTCATGAAGGATGAAATGCGCATCCTTAAGGTCCAGCCCGTCAATCAGGGCCGCTTCCAGCCATGTCGCGTGCCGGTCGATGCTGTAATCCTCAAGCGCCGCGGGCTTGTCCGACCGCCCCATCCCGATCATGTCGATGGCAATGGCCCGGTATCCCGCCCGTGACAGCACCGGGATCAGCGACCGCCACATATAGGACCAGGTCGGATTGCCATGGATCATCACCACAGGCTGCCCCTCCGACGGTCCCTCATCGACATAGTGCATACGCAGCGTCCCGCCCTCGCCATCGGGAACCATGACATAATGGGGCGCGAAGGGATAATCTGTCAGACCCTCAAAGCGGGCATCCGGCGTGCGCAGAACTTGCATGACCTGATCTCCCTCCTTGCCACTTGCGGCAGACAAATTTTAATGACACCTTAGATGTCATTATCATAATCGCAAGTGCAATCGAACCCCAAAGGCCTGCCCATGATGCTTCGGCTCCAGACCCTGTTCCCGGCTCGGGCCGGACCGCCTTCAGCATGACCGACACCTTTACCCTCTATGGCATGGCCGCCTCGCTCTATACCGGCAAGGTGCGCGCCTATATGCGCCGCAATCAGGTGCCGTTTCGGGAGGAGAAAGCCGGCGGGGAGCGGTTCAATACTGTGGTCTCCAAAGCGGTCGGACGTTGGATCATCCCCGTGATCGAGACCCCGGACGGCGCCTTCGTTCAGGATGGCACCGACATCTTAGACTATTTCGAAAGGGCCGGTTTTTCCAAACAGTCCATCTATCCGGCCGATCCCAAGCTGACCGTCATCGCCCATGTGTTCGAACTGTTTGGCGGAGAGGGCCTGTTGCGGCCGGCGATGCATTATCGCTGGAATTTCGACGAGACCAATCTGGCTTTCCTGAGAACCGCCTTCGAGGATGTGCTGCCCAACGGGCTGGATCCGGCCACCCGTGAGCAGGCTTTCCTGCATGCCAGCGGGCGGATGCGCAAAGCCGCCGTGGTTTTTGGCGTCACACCCGACACTTATAAAACCGTCGAGGACACCTATGCCGATTTCCTCGCCCGCTTCGAGGCCCATCTGGCGGACTATCCCTTCCTGCTGGGGGGCGCCCCGACGCTGGGGGATTATGGCCTGTTCAGCGCCCTCTATGCCCACCTCGCCCGTGACCCCAAGCCACTGCACATCATGCAGACCACCGCCCCACGCGTCTTCCGCTGGACCGAACGGATGAACATGGCCGAACACTTCGAGGATGAGGTCACGTTAAAAGCCGGCCCCGGCCTGCTGAACCCCGCGGCCCTGCCCGACACGCTCAAATCCATGATGCGCTTTGTGGCCGAGGATTATCTTTGCGAACTCACCGCCCATGTGGCCTTTATCAATACCTGGCTGGCAGACCAGGAGGATCACCGGCTCAAGCCCGGCGCGCTTGGGCGGGGCCTTGGTGTCGCGACGTTTGACTGGCGCGGCCACCAGATCACAACCAGCGTCATGCCCTATCGGGTCTATCTCCTGCAAAGGATCACCGATGCCTTCGACAGGCTCGATGCGGACGATCAGGCGAGCCTGCGGGCCCTGTTTGAAGAGACCGGCCTTGCCGGCCTGCTGGAGCTGAGGACCACGAAGCGGGTTATCCGGGAAAACCATCTCGAGGGCTGGGCCTGAGCCCGCGCCCCGGTCTCAGCGCGGCGGCACCCCCGACCCGTACACATTGATCCCCCGATTGAACGGGGCCGCATTGTCTACATCATAAGTGGATGGCACGAGTTTGGTGTCATCCCACAGAATGTGCGCCATCGGGCTGGATAAGTGGCTTTTCACCCGGGCCTGGGCTTCGCCATCCAGTGCGGCCCACGCCTTGCGCAACTGCTCAAGGCACCAGACTCGATAGCGGGACACCGGAAGCCGCGCATAGCGGCAATCCTGAACGGTCATCCCGAAGTGCGTCCGGCCCTCGCCAAACGCCTCGGCATTCTGCCGATGCTGGACCAGATGGGTTTCGCACACCTCCTGCAACAGAGCCTCAATCGGGGCGTCCACCTCAGCAATGAGATCGCCGCCGCTGAGTGCCGGATTGAGGTTCCACATGCGTGCGACCCACGCATACACGGCCGGGGCCCGCTGGCGCATAATCTCAGACGGGGTCGGATCCTGAGAGAAATGCCGGAACATTGGGGCCATCAGCCCAAAATCCGCAATGCTGGGCGCCTGTCCAAGGAGGAAGGGACGGCTGGAGACTATGGCCTGCAAACAATCAAGAGCGGTCAGATAGGTCCGGTCGGCATGGAACCGGGTCCGGCGCGTCACCCCGTCGCCTTTGACAAAGCCGCCCAGCTGGCGCCGTTTCAGCCGGTTCAGTGCCAGGGGCCGCGGCAGGGGCAGAACCCCCCTGACCAGTTCCGTATACAGGGCCTCAGCGGCATATTGCCGGTCGGGGCGATAAGACCAGCGATAGTGCATCGCCGACCGCCAGAGCCACTCATCGGCATAATCCTCGATCAGCAGGGCCAGAAAGTTGAGTACGGGGTCAACCGGATAGATTGACGGGCCATCCTGCTGGGTGTCCAGCCAGGCCAGCATGGGCGTCGTATCGCTCATCCAGCGCCCATCGGCCAGCTCAATAACGGGCATCTGGACCACGCCGGCCCCCGCCTTCAGCCGCCGGCGATTGGCCAGATAATGCCCCATCTTATAGGGGATGGAGCGATAGCGCAGATAGGTTTCGATTTTGCCCGTATAATAGGAAATCCGGCTCCCATAGACCGTCAGGGGCCAGGCGCAGGCCCCCTGCCTCATCCCCGGGACCGCCGGACCAGCCCGACCCCAAGGCGGACGAGACCGAACAGACCCGCGATCAGGACCAGCGCGATCAGGCCAATCCAGACGCGATAGCGTTTCCACATCCGATCTGTCATATTCAGCATGATCTGGCGGGTGGAATCATAGCCTGCCGGCATCTCCAGCACACCCATCTCCTCGGCATACTGATCATAAGCGACGAGAAGTTCCGCAAGGGCTTCGGGCGCCTCCGCGCTGAGATCACGGGTTTCACCGGGATCATCGACCATGTTGAACAGGCGCCACTGGCCGTCCCCGACCGGGGGAATGCTCCGGGTGATCTTATAGTCGCCCAGATACAGGGCCGCATTCCCTGACACCTCTATGGCGCGCGGTTCATCGGGCGCATAAACGGCGTCTGCCGCCCCGGTCAGAAGCGGCATGAGGCTACGGCCCGTGATGGGGCGAGACGTCTCCGGGGCCGGCGGTGCCCCGATCCAGTCCAGAAGTGTCGGCGTGATGTCGGTCACCATGGCCGCTGCATCGACGCGACGGGGTGACAGGCCCGGACCGGAAATGATCAGCGGCGCCCGGATGCCGCCCTCCGTGGCGTAGAATTTGAACAGGGCCCCGGGGGCAGCCGCCGCCGTCGCCCATTCTGGCCCGATAAAGCCCCAGCTGCCAACTTCGCCAATGCCCTCGCCATCGATATGATAGCCATTCAGCTTCATCCAGAAGGTCAGCAAGGCACTCTGGTCCCCGCGAGACGGCTCCGGTCCATTATCCGAGGTGATAACAAAAACGGTTTTCTCCAACTCACCCCGGTCCCTGAGATAGGCGACGAACCGGCCAATATGCTGGTCCATCGCGTCCATCATCGCGGCATTGACTTCCATGCGGGCGGCATAAACAGACCGCTCCTCATCGCTCAATCCATGCCAGTCGCGGGCAGTGTCCGGCATCGGCGCAAGCGGTGTCCCCTCTGCGACCAGGCCAAGCGCCTGCGCCCGCTGGTGTCTGGCCTGGCGCAGCATATGCCAGCCGTCATCATAGCGGCCCTTATATTTCGCCGTAATCTCTGCAGGCGCCTGAACCGGAATATGAATGGCCTGAAAGGGCAGATAAGCCAGAAAGGGCTGTTCGGGATCGGTCGCTTCCAGATACGAAATCATCTTGTCGACGATGAAGCGGGAGGAATAGAAATCCTCCGGCAGACTTGTCTCCACCCCGTCCTCAAACCAGGGCGCGTCGACATAATAGGGCATGTAGGACTTGTCTTCCCAATTGTCGGCGCCCGAGGCGGCCAGGGCAAAGGAGCGGTCAAATCCATGAGCCTGAGGCATCTCCGAGGCCTCTTCGCCCAGGTGCCATTTTCCGCTCATCAGGGTGCGGTATCCCAGAGCCCGGAGCCGGTCAGCCAGGGTCAGCACGCCGGGTTCAAATGCCATGCTGTAGCCTGGCTGGCCGACATGATCCTTGGGCAGGACTTCGGGAATGGTCGCCACGCCGGTGAGGTGATTGTCCATCCCAGTCAGCAGCATGGCCCGGGTCGGGGAACATAGGGGCGAGGTCCGGTACTGGGTGAACATCACTCCAGTCTCGGCCAGAGCATCGATATTCGGCGTCTCGGCTTCCCCGCCATAGATGCCGAAATCCATCAGGGCCGCATCATCGGCCATGATGATCACAATATTGGGACGGTCCACAGGAGTCTCAGCCAGCAGACCCCGGCCTGACAGCAGGCAGAGAACCGCCAGCAGAGCGACGCGGATCACGCGTCCGGACCTGCAGGAAGGTCCATCAGGGTCTGCATCATGGTCACCGCCGTTTCTGTTGCGCTGTTCTGATTTTGCCCCGTGACAATGCGTCCGTCTACCACAGTCTTATCGGCAAACAGGTCCCGGAAGGCCGTATCTGCCTCAAAAATGACCCCGGCCGCTCTCAATTCACGCTCAGGATGCAGGGGGGTCTGGGTAATGCCGAGTTCCTGTATCTGCTTGTCGGTGACCCCGGTCAGGCGGCGCCCCTCGATCAGAAGACCGCCATCCGCCTTTTTCGCCTGCAGGAAGCCAAGCGGGCCATGACACACGCCACCGACAATGGCCCCGGCCTCATAGGCGTCGGCCATTTTCTGACCCAGCGCGGCCGACTGGCCGAAATCATAGGCGGCGCCCCAGCCGCCAGCGAGATAAACGATATCGTAGCCAGTTGCGTCGACGTCGGAAATATTGAGGGACCCGGCCACGCGAGACACGGCCTCTTCATCTTTAAGGTAGCGTCGATCCGGGGGTGAAATGACCGGCCAGCGTAAGGTCTGGGGGTCGATGGGGATCTGTCCGCCCTGAATACTGGCCACATCGACCCTCATGCCGGAATCCGCAAACGCATAATAGGCGGCGGTCAGCTCTGACGCGGCGACGCCGGTCGGCTTCCCGCCCTCGCCCAGCGTGGCATGGCTGGTCGCGACAATCAGGGCCCGTTTTCCAGACAGGTCCAGCGCGGGCACCTCATAATGGCGGTGGAAACCCAGTCCGACCAGAAGGCGCGGCAGGCCCAGCCAGACCAGCATGCCGAAAACGAGCAGGCCCGGCACAAGAAATTTCAGAGGCGTAGACATGGAGACTCCTGTAGACTGACCCGAAAAGATTAGCGCGACTGCGCCGCGGCCGAGAGTTCAGGGCCGGTCACCTTGCCGTCGCCATCCTTGTCGAGCGTCGAAAAGGCCCGGCCATAGGCTCCGAACCGGCGAATCTGACCGGCGCGCCCAATCCGGTCCTCAGCATTGGCGTTCACAAAGACCTCGAATTCCGTACGGGAGAGCGCCCCGTCACCATCGCCATCGGCGCTGGCAAAATTCGCCTGGGACTTTGCCCGGTCGGCATCGCTCTGCTGCGCACTGGCTGGCCCCGACGGCAGCAGGCAAAGGCCCAGAAAAGCGACGAGACAGCTTAGGGTGTTCATCTTCATAATCGTCTCTCCTAAACGCTGATGGCCGCCATGATCCCGCGATCAGGCGACACCTGATTGTCGAGCATCTCGGTCCAGATCCGGGCCGTGTCCCCGGCCCCCCGGATCCATTCGACCCTGACCTTGCCGGCAATCTCTATGGCGATCCCGGCACTTGCCAGGCTGGCCTTGTCGAACAGAACGCCGCGACCCCACTGCTGATCCCGCTTGCCGATATGTGCCGGGGCAAAGAAGAAGGTCGGCTGGGCGCCGGGCAGGTCTGGTCCCCGGTCCCGGTTGTCCCAGTGCGTCGCCCCGACCATGCAGCTTTCCACCATCCGCTCGCCCAGCCTATGATGCAGGGTCTCGGTCAACGGGCCGTTGCCGGACATGTCGACATAAGCGGTCGTCAGGTCGGCCCGGATCTCCGCCTCCTGGCCATAAGCCACCAGCTGATCGCAGCAGCCCAGCGCACTGACGAATGACAGATTGCCCGGGGAAGTCAGCCCGATCACTTTCCGGCTCCCCGCCTGCTTGAGCAGTTTCGCGAGACCGAAGCCCGTCTTGGAGGAGACCGAGCCAATCAGCACCTGTTCGGCGCCGAAATAGTCATTGTCCTCGAGATAGTCGAACAGGACAAAAGACGTGATGAACAAGGGAAAGAGCAGACAGCGTTCGACCTCAAGACCAGCCAGAAAATCCGACTCACCCGAGGTTCGGCGATACTGATTGTACAGGGCCGGCAGCTCCTGGCGGTGCGGGGTTGCGTCCATGAACGCGTCGGGGTGGACCTTGCCCACGGTCAGAAGGGTCTCGCTGGCCATCGGGAAGAAGCCGTAGAGGCGTTCGCCCACCGCAATCTCCTGCGACCGGGACTCGACGACATTGGCCATGCCCCAGACGGGCACCTTTCCCCAGTCGCCTTCTGCGGGGTAGTATTTCCAATAGCCAATCATGTCACCGCTGACGGCATAGCTGACATTGTTGGCCGTCAGCCCGAAGCGGTCGATCGCCACGCGAACCTGGCCAGCCTCAAGCGGGCAGGACGACGCCTCGACAATTTTGGCGTCGCGCAAATCCTTCCGGTTGACCCAGACTTCGCGAACAGACCCCATCACCTTCTCCCTTTCTTCCTGTTGACCATGACACGACCGGCGGCGCAGGCGCCGTCGCGACCGTGTCGGAGACATTCCGCTGTGACCCTGCCTCAAGCCGGGCCGCGCGTGCGCCCGGCCGGCTGCCATCCCCGTCCGGATCAATTGACATTTAAATTGCCATTATATTATCTGTCAGGGCATGGCAAGCGAGGGCGCTCTGCCAAAAACCGAAAGGCCAACATGCTGAAACTCCATTTTGCACCGAATTCAAGGGCCGGACGAATTGTCTGGCTGCTCGAGGAGCTTGGCCTGCCCTATGACCTCAATCGCATGGCCTTCCACCCCAAGGATTTGAAATCGGAGGCGCATCGCGCCCGCCATCCTTTGGGCCGCGTGCCTGTGCTGGAAGACGGCGATGTCTCGATCTATGAGTCCGGAGCGATTATCGAGTATGTGCTGGAACGTCACAAAAAGGGCGGTCTTAAGCCCGCCGTCGAGTCCCCGCTCTTTCCCGACTATCTGCAATGGTTTCATTATTGCGAAGGCATGGTCATGCCCCCGGTCAATATTGTCGTGGTCAATACGCTGCTCCTGCCACCCGAGCGGCGGGACGAGACGGCCCTGGGCCAGGCCAAACGCCTGCTGTCCAAAGCCCTTGCCCCCATCGAAACCGCGCTGGAGGGCAAGGACTATCTGATTGGCGCCTTTTCTGCCGCGGATGTCATGCTGGGCCATGCCTGCTTCATGAGCAACCGTATCGGATCGGTGTCGGATGAGATGACCAATCTGAAAGCCTATATCCATCGGATTGAAAGCCGGCCGGCCTTCCAGACCGCGATCACGATGCAATAGGCGCCGCCGCCGGTCCGGGACTCGCCCCCGCACCGGAAGCCGCTTTGACATTGGCGGCTGAACCTCGCACAACCTGTTCGATGAGCTGGGAAAACGAAATCAACGACATCTACAGACGCCGGGAGCTGGCGCGCCAGCAGGGCGGCGAAGCCGGTATTGCCCGGCAGCATGCCAAAGGCCGCCTGACCCTGCGGGAGCGGATCGATGCGCTGGTTGACACCGACAGCTTTGACGAGATTGGCCGGGGTGCCGGCGCCCCCGAACATGGTCCCAATGGCGAGCTGACCGGCTTCACGCCCGCCAATTTCGTCCTCGGCTTTGCCAGAATTGACGGACGCCGCGTGATCGTTGGCGGCGAGGACTTCACCATCAAGGGCGGTTCGCCATCCCCCGCGGGACTGCGAAAGTCGGTCTACACAGAAGATCTGGCCCTGCAATACAAGCTGCCTTTGGTCCGGCTGCACGAAGGCGCCGGCGGAAGTGTTGGCGGGTCGGGCGGCCCCAGTCTGCCGGCGCCCGTCTTCGCCCCATCCCGGTTTCGGTCTGTCGCGCAGACCCTGAAACAGGTCCCCGTGGCCAGCGCCGCGCTTGGCGCCGTCGCAGGCCTGCCCGCCGCACGGCTGGTCGCGTCCCATTTCTCCGTCATGTCAGAGACAACAGCCCAGATCCTGGTCGCCGGCCCGAAAGTGGTTGAACGGGCGATGGGCGAAAAACTGTCCAAGGAAGCCCTCGGTGGCGCAGGCGTCCACGCCCGCAACGGCACGGTAGACAATGGCGCCCCCGACGAGCAGGGCGCGCTGGATCAGATCAAGCGATTTCTCGCTTTCATGCCGGACAATGTCCACCAGCTTGCGCCTGTCCGACCCTGCGACGATCCCGTCGACCGGGCCGAGGACCTGCTGGCAGACATTGTCCCGCGCGAACGGCGGCGGGCTTATGATATGCGCCGCGTGCTGCAGGCCGTTGTCGACCTGAACAGTTTTTTCGAAATCGGCCGGGGCTATGGCCGCAGCCAGATCACCGGCCTGGCCCGGCTGAACGGGCAGCCCGTAGGGGTCTGGGGCAATGATTGTCGCCACCTCGCCGGGTCCATGACCGCGGATGGCGCGCAAAAAGCGCAACGCTTTATCGAGCTGTGTGAAACCTTCCATCTGCCGATCATCGCCTTTGTCGACGAACCCGGCTTCATGATCGGGTCGCAGGCCGAACAGGACTCCACCATCCGGCACGGCGCCCGTACCGTGCTGGCCGCCGCCAGCAGCACCGTTCCCTGGGCCTCGGTGATGGTCCGCAAAAGCTTTGGCGTTGCCCAGGCGGCCCATTATGGACCAGAAGCCTATGTCCTGGCCTGGCCGTCTGCGGAAAGCGGGCCGCTGCCGGTCGAGGGCGGGGTTGCGGTGGCTTTCCACCGTGAAATTGCCGCGGCCGAAGACCCCGATGCCAAGCGTCGCGAACTGGAAGAAATGCTGGCACAGCGCCAATCGCCATTCCCGCGGGCAGAGGCGCTGGCCGTGCATGAATTGATTGACCCGCGCGAGACCCGGCCCATGCTGTGCCGCTGGATCGACCGGGTACAGCCGCTGCTGCCGCAGCTGATCCCCCCGGCCGCCCGTTAATCTCGAAAGGACACAACATGGCCACTGCGATCACTCTGGAGACCGGAGGAACGGTCTGGAAGCTTCATGTCAAAGCCGGCGACGAGGTCTCCGCCGGCCAGGAAGTCTTCATCCTCGAGGTGATGAAAATGGAAGTGCCTTACGAGGCGCCCGGCGCCGGTCGGGTGAAGGAAGTGCACATCGCCGAGGGGGATGTGGTCACCGAAGGCCAGACCGCCATCATTCTGAGCTCCAGCTGAGCTGGGCCTTCAGAGCCGGCCGCGGGAGTCCCTTCTGACGCCGCTTTTTGAGCGCCGGCCCGCATCCGGCCGAGAGCCGCGCAGAAAAAGGCCAGCGCCCTTTGTGCGCTGGCCCATCTTTTTCAGGTCTGACAGTCGAACCGCCGGCCTTAGTGCGCCGGTGGAATGTCCACGGTGCTCTGGGCAATCACCTGCCCACCAATCGTCCAGGTCAGGTCGACCGTTGCCGGACATTCGCCCGTCCCGACAGGACGGATCCGATAGTCCCCAAACACGCCATCAGGCGTCGAGGGCGCCACGGCGCCGGTGAAGTCCTGCTCGTTCACAGTGACCGTCACGGTTCCGCCCGCAGGGGATCCAGCCAATCCACCATTCGCGTCAACCGCGCTGTGCACGGATCCGCGCAGCTCGATCGACAGTTCGCCCGCTGCACTGGCACACATCAAGCGCGTATAGCTGATTTCAGCGGTCTTGTTGGCAAGGAATTGTGGAAAATGGCCGCCGAGTTCAAGCATCATCCAGTTGAGCACATCAACGCCGTCGACATCCTTGCTGGCATAGCCTTCGACGAAGAACTGGGTCCCCGCCAGGTCAGCCGCGCTGGCACCCCGCAGGTCGAGCTCAAAGGCCCCGGCATCCGCCGCTGGGAAGGCCGACAAGCGTCCGGCATTCACCGGTGGCAGAACAACCTCGCCGGTGACCGGGCTTACACTGACACCCGCCGTGCCGACACCGTCAAGATTGGGGTCCGGCAGACAGGTTGTAATGATTTCGACCTGGCCGAATGACGATGACTTCTTCGACTTCAGAGCGTCAATTTCGGCCTCCAGAGCCGCGATTTCGGCAAGGCGCTCCGCAATTTTGATCTCGACGCGCGAGGTATCACGGCCCGCATTTGCAAGGCGTTCTTTTTGCCCCTGCAAATTCTCCAGCAGGCGCTCGGCCGATGACAGTCTGCTCTCGGCGATCTGCAGGTCCTGCGCGTCAGACCGGGTGAATTCCGGACCGGGTTCAGACTGAACCTCTTCAGATGTACACACCAACCCGTCCGAAGGGGCCGGATCGACCGGTGCCGGAGCCGGTGAGAAATTTGGCCCCGGATTGACGGCAACAGGCCTCAGCCTGACGTCATTGCTTCCCATGATCCAGTCGTCGACGTCCGTATTGCATCCGGCCGACACACAGCTCAGATCGGTCACAACGTCGAGGACGATCTGGTGCGGACCGACTGTGACATGACCGGCGACAAGTCTTTGTTCGCTTTCGACCCAAACACCCTCAACGCCCGCTCCATGCCCGATGAAGCCTTCGGCGAGGCCCTGCATGGGATTGTTAAACCAATCTGCCAGATAGGCCGGGAGCGTGCTCTGCGCGACCTCCCCGGTGACCGAATCGACGATGGTTGTTTCCGTAATCGGAAGGCAATAGCCCATGACGGACACACAGTTATTCTCGGCATCATAAGCATCAAGCTTGCCTTCGAAAGCGTATTCGAACGGTGCAGCAACCTGCGCATTCGCCTGGCCCACAAAGCCAAGTATTGCTGCAGCAACGCCGGCGTGAAGAGATTGTTTGAGCATTTGGGGTACCCCTAAAAAGGTTTTCTAATTTGGACTGAGAGACATAAAGATTGTGATTTTTGATAGTAGAGTATTGTTTATTTATAAATTATTATAACGATCAATTTTCATGCAAATATTGATCGATCTCTGGTGAGGCCTCGGCCCGCTGCCCAGACGGCACAGGTTTTTCCGCTCGCCCCGCCACGTCATCCTCTGGCCTCAGAGCATCGGGCGAAATCGGCCTGATGTCGTCGCCGGCACCCGGCTAGGCCGCCCACCACGATCTCGCGGAGGCGCCGCCCTGGCGCGGCGCGACAGTGGCCAGACACCCCGTCCTGCATTCCAGGACATGAATTGCCCGGATCTGACCCGGCAAACCCTTGCAAACCCAGATGGGGTATAATCAATGCTGACCGGCGAAGTCGGCTCTGCGACCCGGCGGTTTATGCCGACGGGACAAGAGGGGCGCAGGAAGATGAGAAGGATGTCACCCGACATGCCCTGCAAGGGCGCGCCCCAACCGGGGCAAACGGTCACAACCGGCTGGACAGCGCCGGGACAGTCTGCTCTGACGGAAGCAGTCAGTGGCCCTGTTGGTCCGGCGCGACTCGCCGGGCCGGCGAGGGTCGCCGCAAGCTGCTGAACCTGGGGGCCCACCGGTCCGGGAGGATAGAATCCGGGAGGATAGAACAAGTGCACCTTCAAAGATGGTTTTTCTTGCCCCTGGCGCTGCTCGGCACAGCCTGTACCCTTGTGCCTTCTGATCATGGGTTTGACCCCCTGGTGAGCCAGATAGCGGCAACCGGCCAGCCGACACCGGTCTGGCCAGGCGTCAGCCTATCCGGCGACGCGGCCGCGTCCCGGACATCGGCCCTGCTGGCCCAGCCCCTGACAGAGGACAGCGTGGTCACGCTGGCTCTTCTGAACAATCGACACCTTCGGGCGCAGTATTTTGACCTGCGCGCAGCGCTGGGCGATTATCGGGAGACCACCGCTCTGCCCAATCCCTTCGTTTCTGCGCTGGTGCTGGAGGCCGACGATGAGCCGGTGACCAATTTGTCGTTCGGGCTGGGGATCGAGCTTCTCGACATTCTGTTCCTGCCGCGTCGTGTTCGCGCCGCCGGGCAGGAGCTTGATGCCGTACAGGCTGAAACGGCCGCGCGCCTGATCGATTTTGTGGGCGACGTTCGGGTTGCCTATTATCGCGCGGTCGCGGCCCATCAGGTCAGCGAGCTGACGCGGCAGGCGGCCCGCACGACCGCCGCAGCCGCCAGCGCCGCAGAGGCACTCTACGATGCTGGCAATTTGGCCGAAGTCGACCTGAACCGGCAACAGCTTCTGGCGGCTGCGATGCGGCTCGAGAATTTGCGTGCTGATGCGGCCAGAACCGCGGCACGGGAGCGGATGAATGGCCTGCTTGGCCTCGACGCCCCCCGGGCGCAGGAATGGGTCCTCGCGGGTCGGCTGCGGCCGGCCCCCGAACACGCCCATCCCCTTCCGGCGACCCCGGCCGACAGCCTCGCCCTGATGGCCAGCGATGCCCGCATTGACGCGGTCGCAAGCCGCCTCGGAATGGCAGCGGTCTCTTCCCTTATTGGCGATGTGGAGCTCGAGATTGAGCGCGAACGCGACGATGGCCACTGGGAGACCGGACTGGGACTCGGTCTGGAGCTGCCCCTTTTCAATCAGGGTCGCGGCGCCCGTCAGGCGGCAACAGACCGGCTCAGCGCCCTCATCGAGCAACGCCTGGCCGACGGCATCACCTATCGTGCCGAGGCCCGACGACTTATCAGCGACCTGGAGGCCGCCCGGGCCATGGCGCGTGTTCAGGGCGGGGAGCTGTTACCCCTGGCCAGCAAGGTCCTGCAGGGAACCCAGCTTGACTATAATGCGATGCAAACAGGCCTGTTCGGCCTGCTCAGCGCCAGACAGGACGAGCTGCTGGCCGGGCGGGACTATATCCAGGCCCTGGAGGCCTTTTGGGTGCTGCAGGCGCGCTATGAGCAAATGGCCGTCGGCGGCTCGGCCGGCGACACAGATCTTGCGATCGCTGCCCCCCGGCAGCGGTCTGGCGGAGAAGGAGACCACCCATGACGTCACGACGGGACGCCCTGAAGCTGGCCGGACTGACCGCAGGCGCGGCGGCTCTGGGCGGGGGTCGCGCGCAGGCCGCGACGCCCCCGGCCACCCACAGCCATTCAACATCGGTTCCTCACGGCACTGGCCGCACGTACACGCCGGGCCAGCCGGGTCAGGATTATCGTCCGGTCGAGACCCCGAACGGGTCGACTCTTCCCTTTACCGTGAAGGACGGCGTCAAGGTGTTCCATCTTGTTGCCGAAGAGGTCGACCATGACTTCGCGCCCGGTCTGAGCGGGCGGTGCTGGGGCTATAATGGTCAGGTGCACGGCCCGACCATAGAGGCCGTCGAAGGCGACCGCGTCCGCATCTACGTCACCAACCGGCTGCCGGCACCAACCACGGTTCACTGGCATGGCGTGATCCTGAATTCCGGCATGGACGGCGTCGGCGGGCTGAGCCAGCCAACCATTCAGCCGGGAGAGACGTTCGTTCACGAGTGGACATTCCAGCAATACGGCACTTTTACCTACCATTCCCACCATGACGAAATGACCCAGATGGCGATGGGCCTGATGGGTATGATTGTGGTGCATCCCCGTCGGCCGGAAGAGCCGGTTCCGGACAGGGATTTCGCCCTCTTGCTGTCGACCTGGATGATGCGCCCGGGAACGCGCCGGCCGGATCCAAATGAACCGACCGACTTTAATATTCTGACCATGAATGCCCGGGCGTTTCCGGGCACGGCGCCGCTGGTTGCCCGGACAGGTCAGCGCGTGCGGATCCGGATTGGAAACCTGTCGGCCATGCACCACCATCCGATCCACCTGCACGGTTATGCCTTTGAGGAAGTCATGACCGATGGCGGTCTGATCCCGAAATCCGCACGCCGGCCGGAGACCACCACGCTGGTCCCCGTCGGCGCGACCCGCACGATTGAATTCATCGCCGACAATCCCGGCGACTGGGCCCTGCACTGCCACATGACCCATCATGTTATGAACCAGATGGGCCATGGCATCCCGAATATGGTCGGGGTCGACTCGTCCCGCTTTGGCCCGCAAATGGCCTCCCTCCTGCCGGCCTATATGACCATGGGTCAGTCCGGCATGGGCGAAATGGGAGAACATATTGAGCAGGGCCATATGGCGGTGCCGGACAATTCCATCCCGATGGTCGGCGCCCGGGGGCCGCATGATTACATGACCATGGGGGGCATGTTCACCCTTTTGAAGGTGCGCAACACCCTGTCAGGCTATGGCGATCCGGGCTGGTATGACGACCCGGTCGGCAGGGCACGCAAGGCGCGGTCAGACGAGCTCCTCCGCGACGGGATCGAGACCGGAGCGGCGACGCCGCCGGACAGGCCGGGACCGGCACACCCGGGAGCCGACCATGGCGGGTCAGGCCACCCCATGCCAGCTGCGGAACAGGATGCAGCAGGTCACGGCGGTCACGGCGGTCATGGCGGTCATGGCGGTCATGGGGGGGGCGCAGCGGAACATGGCGGGCATGGGAGTCATGGGGCCGGGCATGCGAGTCCGGCCAAGCCGGCCTCCGGCACAGGTCATGGCGGCCACCATGACCATTGATCGCAACCGGACATAGGGGGACAGGATGGGGCTATTAAGGTGGAGCGTTCAGATCCATAAATGGATCGCTCTGGTGGTCGGCCTGCAGATTGCCCTTTGGATTGTCGGCGGTCTGGTGATGAGCGCTATTCCCATCGAGCAGGTTCGCGGGGAGCACAAAATTGCCGACCGCATCCTGAAGCCAATCGTGCCAGGTGATGTCATACCGCTGCAAGAGGCCGTTGCCGCGGCCGCACAGGGCACGGTCCAGATGGCGACGCTGGGGCACATGCTTGACAGGCCGGTCTGGCGCCTGACCGGGTCGGGAACAGCTGTCATGACCGTTGACGCGGACACCGGACGGCCACTCTCCCCGATCGATGAGACCCTCGCCCGCGCAATCGCCCTGTGGGATTATGCCGAGGCGGCAGACATTGCCGCTGTGTCCTGGCTAGAGACACCGCCCGGTGAATATGGCCGCCCCGGTCCGGTCTGGCAGGTCGTTTTCGCAGATGCCGGACGCACCACGCTCTATGTCGATCCCGATCGGGCCGTGGTTGTGGCCCGCCGCTCCAACACATGGCGGTTCTATGACTTCTTCTGGAAACTGCACATCATGGATTATGATGACGGCTCTGATTTTAATCACCCGCTGCTCATCACGGCCGCCGGCGCCGCCATTTTCGTTGCCCTGTCCGGCCTTATCCTTCTGGTGATCAAAGTCCGCCGAAGTCTGCTGATCTGGCGTCGGCGCTCATCCGGACGAGCCTGACGCACTCAGCCAGACGGCGGACACCCCAGGGCCGGGTCCAGCCCGCCCGCCTGCAATCCGGCCGCAGGTGCCAGCGTCAGGCCGGTGCGCGCCTCCACAGCCGCGAGCGTCGTCCGATGGTCACAGAAGACCGCATCGCGCGGCGTGTCCTGATCGAAGAAAAAGACCGACGCGGCACCCGCCCGGTTGGTGATCAGCTTCCAATAGCCCGACGGAACGCGGTGCGGCTCGCCGGCATTGCCAAGCGCCGGCATGTCGCGCTCAAATACGGGACCGGTGACAATCCAGAGCTGGTCCTGATGGTAGGCCACATCGCGCACCGCTTCTTCCAGCAACCGCCACGCCCCCTGGTTCAGGGCACTGCGTTGCGGCGTGATGTTGGAATAGATATTGGTCGCCCGCCAGAAGGGGGTTCCGGCAAAGGCCGCAAGCGGCGCCTGGTGCCCCCGGTCATAGCCATGCGCTGGAAAGGCCCCGCGATAGTCATCCTGCTGACCGCGTCCCGCCTCAAGCGTCTCGTCATCGTCGAGAAAAGGGTCAGTTTTCCAGTCGCGATTGAGGCCCTGAGATGTTCCGATCGTCTGTGATGTAACGCGATAGGCGACCCAGTCGGCCAGCTTGGTCTGGTCGTTGGCCGACAGGGCGAAGATTTCCCGCACGACGAGGTCATTGGTTGCCGGCACGCCCGTCGGGCAGGCCCCCTGATAACAGTGCACGATATGGACGTCCTGCGCGTGCAGGGCCGCGCCGGGAGAGCCCAGCAAAACCACCGACGCCAAAATCCCTGCCCGCATCTGTCCCCCCAGCCATGCCGTTGCGCCCGGACGGCCCCGCCGCGACCACCCGGTTTATCTAGGCGCGTTCGTTTCCGGCCGTCAAACAGGCGGCGGCGCGGCGACCGACACGCAGGCGCCCGGGATATGCCGTTTCGGACGAGGCTGAGGGGCCAGACAGTCCGCCCGGGCCGACCGGCACCGGTGCGGCCGCCATTTGACCCGCCGGGCTGGATCCGTATGACAGGCTGAGCGTCCAGGATGCGCCCCGCCGGGGCCATCATCATTGTCATCGTCCAGCGATCCAGAAAGGGTCAACCGCCTGTGTTTAAACTCTGTCCCGGCCTCACGCGGATTGTCATGCTGACCCTGCTGGCGGGACCGGTGGCGCTGACGGCCTGCACCAGTGCAGTCAAGGCCATCTCTGGCACCTATGCCTATTATCAGGTCACAGAGGACGAGGTGCGCTACCTGACCTGGAACCCGATGTCACAGCGCTATCACGTCTCACAGGTCGACGGCGCAGACCCGGCAAGCTTTTCCAGCATAAATCACGCCTATGGACGAGATCGCGCGCAGGTTTTCAAGGGCAGCCGTCCTATCGCCCATGCGGACCCCTACTCATTCACCCTGCGCCGGTCCGGCTATGCCGCAGATGCAACTCAGGTGTTTTACCAGACGACACGCCTTGAGGGGGCCCGTCCTGAGACCTTCGAACGCCTGCAGGACGGGTGGGCGCGCGACCGGGAGAATATTTATCTCGGACCCGTGCGCCTTGACATCTGCGATATCGACAGCTTCGAAATCATGTCGCCATGGCAGGCCCGCGACACCCAGTGCTATTACGCCGATGCGACCCGGGTGGACATTTCGGATGTGGCGACGCTGGAGGTGCTGCCGGCCTTCTATGTCAGGGATCAGATCAGGGTTTACTGGCGCGACCAGGTGGTCGAGACCGCCGACCCCGGCAGCTTCGAGGTGAAAAGCGCCTCACCCCATTCAATCGCCCGGGATGCCCGGCACTGTTTCTCCGGGCCGCGCATTATCGGCTGTCAGGGGCTCAATGAAGACGGCCGGGCCTTCTGCCGCTGCACGCCGCCATGAGCCTGCCGGGCCGCCCGGTACGGACCGCTCCCGGCGGTCCGTTGCGCGATGTGACCCAGAGCAGGACAGCCCACCGGCAACCGGCCTGAGTGCGACAGGGCAATCGTGCTTTTGCCAGAGGCGCCCTGGGACAGAAAGGCGGCACCCGCCTTGAGCCGCATCCTGACAGTCAGCCGGGCATCATGGCGGAGAGAGAGGGATTCGAACCCTCGGAACGCTTGCGCGCTCAACGGTTTTCGAGACCGTCCCGTTCAGCCACTCCGGCACCTCTCCGCTGTCGGGGGGCGTACCCTTAACTGCAAAACTGTTCAAGACCTGTACTTCATGACGACAGGGGTTTGACTCGGCCCTCGCTTTCGTGTTTACCCGCCGCTTCATGTCCGCGCCCACTGGCAGCGGATCAGAATATATTTTGAAAGTCTGAAAAGGACGAGGCCATGTTCGCGGTCATAAAGACAGGTGGCAAGCAGTATAAGGTTGCCGAAGGTGACGAAATCATCGTCGAAAAGCTCGACGCTGACGCCGGCAAGGATGTCACTTTTGAGGACGTCCTGCTGATCGGCAAGGATGGCAAGGTCGAGGTCGGTGCGCCGGTCGTCGAGGGCGCCACCGTGATCGGGAAAGTCGCCGAACAGCGCAAGGGCGCTAAGGTGATGATCTTCAAAAAGCGGCAGCGCAGTACATATCGCCGCAAGAAAGGTCACCGTCAGCTTCAAACGGTTGTGACCATCGAATCCATTCTCGCCAAGGGTCAGAAGCCTGCCGCGAAAAAGGCGGCTGCCAAGGCCCCGGCCGCGGACACGCCTGCGGCAGACACCGCGGCACCCGAAGCCGCGTCCGCACCGAAGAAAGCCGCGGCCAAAAAAGCAGAGGCCAAGGCAGAGCCGAAGGCCGCCGCACCGAAAAAGGCCGCGCCGAAGAAGGCTGACGCCAAGGCCGAGGCCGACGATCGTGGCCGTCTGACGGCGGCACAGGGCCAGGCAGACGATCTGAAGAAGATCACCGGCGTTGGCCCGGCCTTTGAAAAGAAACTCAACGGCGCTGGCATTTATCACTTCTGGCAGATCGCAGGCCTGAAAAAGGCCCAGATCGCCGCCCTTGAGGAAGACTTGAACATGTCGGGCCGGGTTGAGCGCGACGACTGGGTCAGTCAGGCCAAGGCACTCGCCAAGGGCGCCTGAGACCTCTATACGGATACGGAATTAGGAGACCTGCAGAATGGCTCATAAAAAATCAGGCGGCTCGTCAAAGAACGGTCGCGATTCAAACCCAAAATATCTTGGCACCAAGAAATTCGGTGGCGAGCATGTTATTCCCGGCAACATCATCATCCGCCAGCGCGGAACACGGACCTATCCGGGCCGGGGTGTCGGCATGGGCAAGGACCATACCTTGTTTGCCCTGGTCGAAGGCAAAGTCGCCTTCACGCGCAAGCGGGGCAACCGCCAGTATGTTTCTGTTGCACCGGTTCTGGACGCCGCAGAATAAAGCTTCTGACCGGCACGCGGACAATACATAATAGATTTCAGGGGAGGCTCACAGCCTCCCCTTTTTCGTGCTGTCGTCTGGCAACGCGCGCTGCGCAGATGCATTCCGTCGACCTCATATGATTTGACTATAGATGACTGTTTCGATATTTTATAAACGATCCGAACTTTTCGGGTTTATTTGTTTTATATTTGGGTGGGGGTAGCTTCAGGGAAAGGAAGCAACCATGACGACCACCATAAGGGCCGCTCGCGAGGAACTTGCCGCGCTCGAAGCCCAGCTCGGGCCGAAACTTGAATATATGGCCCAGCTGAGGGCTCTGATCGAGGCACATGCGGCGCTGCCGAAACGGGCCATCCAGATGCGGTCACCCAAGCGCGCCTCGAAGCGGTCCGGTAAAGTTGTTGCGCAGACCGAGATGGCTACGGTCGACATCCTGAAGGAGACGGGTCAGCCCATTCGCCTCGGAGATCTGGTCGCCGCCGTTCAGGCCCGCGGGGTCACCATTGGCGGCAAAAATCCGGTGGCGACCCTGCGGGCGCGGCTGGAACACGCAGCATCCATTCAGACCGACCGGCGCCGGGGTGTCTGGCTCAGCGACAGGCCGTGGCCGCCAGAGGCATCTGACACGCCTGCAACCCAAGCCGGCAAAAACTGAGGCAGGTGTGCCGGGTCTGGCATCGCGACGGCATCTCTTCTAGGCTCAGCTTTTGGGAGGGTGACATGGATTATCTGCGGACACCGGACGCGCGCTTTGAAAACCTGCCAGGCTATGCCTTCGCCGCCCATTATATCGACGACCTGCCGGCCTATGAGGGTCTGCGGGTGCATTATCTCGACGAAGGGCCCTCTGCCGCGGCGCAGGTGTTCCTGTGCCTGCACGGCCAGCCGACCTGGTCTTATCTGTATCGCAAGATGATTCCCATTCTGGCAGGGGCGGGACATCGGGTCATTGCGCCCGACCTGCTTGGCTTTGGCAAGTCCGACAAGCCCGTCAATGACGATGTGTACAGTTTTCATTTTCACCGCACCCTGCTCCGCGCTCTGATTGAAAGGCTCGACCTGAATGGGATCACCCTGGTTTGCCAGGACTGGGGCGGGATACTCGGCCTGACCTTGCCGCCGGACATGCCGGACCGGTTTGATCGCCTTGTCGTGATGAACACCGCGATCCCCGTTGGCGAGTCCCTCGGTGAAGGGTTCGACGCCTGGCGGGCGTTCAATCGCCGTCAGCCTGATCTCGACATTGCCGGCCTGATGCAGCGCGCGGTTCCGGATTTAAGCCCGGCCGAAGCCGCGGCCTATGCAGCGCCGTATCCGGATCAACGCTTCAAGGCTGGCGTGCGGCGCTTTCCTGATCTGGTCATGACCGCGCCGGACATGGGTGGCGTGACAACGGCCCGACGGGCCGCGGCCTGGTGGGCGCAGGCCTGGACCGGGCAGAGCTTCATGGCTGTCGGCATGCAGGACCCGGTGCTCGGACCAGCGCTGATGGCGCAGTTGCGTCAGACCATACGGGGCTGCCCGGCACCGCTGGAAATCGCCGACGCCGGGCATTTCGTTCAGGAACATGGCGACCAGGTCGCCCGTGCTGCGCTGGACGCGTTTGGGGTCTGAGCGGGCCCGCGCGGCCGGGGCTCGTGACGGGGTCTCTTGCGCCGAAAGGGCATTTGCAAAAGCATGACTGGCCAAGGCAGGCCGGGCAGGCTAAACCGCCGCGATGAAGTTCCTCGATCAGGCCAAGGCCTATGTAAAGGCCGGACATGGCGGAAATGGGTGCGCCTCTTTCCGACGCGAAGCCTATGTTGAATTTGGCGGACCCGATGGTGGCGATGGGGGACGCGGCGGCGATGTCTGGGTCGAGGCGGTTGAGGGTCTCAATACGCTGATCGATTTCCGCTACCAGCAGCACCACAAGGCAGAACGCGGCGGCCATGGCATGGGCAAGCAGCGCCATGGGCGGTCCGGCGCAAGCAAGGTGCTACAGGTTCCGGTCGGGACCCAGATTTATGAAGAAGACCGCGAAACACTGCTGGCGGATCTGACTGAGGTCGGCCATCGGGTTCTGGTGGCCCGCGGTGGTAATGGCGGATGGGGCAATCTGCGCTTCAAATCCTCGACCAATCAGGCTCCGCGGCGTGCCAATAGCGGCGAACCGGGCGAGGAATTCACGCTATGGCTGCGGCTCAAGCTGATTGCAGATGCCGGCCTGCTGGGCCTGCCGAATGCCGGCAAGTCGACCTTTCTGAGCCGGGCCACGGCGGCGCGGCCCAAGATTGCGGATTATCCGTTCACGACGCTGAATCCGGGTCTTGGCGTGGTCGATCTGGGTCCGGATACGCGGTTCGTTCTGGCCGATATTCCCGGCCTGGTCGAAGGCGCGGCTGACGGCACGGGTCTGGGTCACCGCTTTCTTGGCCATGTTGAGCGGTGCAAGGTCTTGCTCCACCTCGTCGACTGTACGCAGGATGACCCGGCCGGGGCCTACCAGACCATTCGCGCCGAACTGGAAGCCTATGATTCCGAACTGGCCCGCATTCCCGAAATCGTCGTCATGAGCAAGGTCGATGTCCTGGATGCCGAGCTGGTCGATGAGCAGGCCGCCGCGGTCGCGGCAGTGTGCGGACAGACGCCCCTGCGTCTCTCAGCGGTCGTCGGAACCGGGGTGAAAGGCGCGCTCGGCCGGCTCGCACAGACGCTGGCGGAGGCCCCGAAAAGCGGCGGCGCGCCGGTGCCGGCGCCGGCCCTGTCCGATTCCGGGTGGATGCCGGAATAATGACCACGTCCTGGCTTGTTGATTCCCGCCGGATCGTGATCAAAATCGGCTCCAGCCTGGCCACGCTGAATGGCCAGTCCCGGGACAGTTGGTTATCTGTCCTCGGTGAAGAGATCGCCCGCTTGCGCCAGAAGGGCCGCGACATTGTGCTTGTCGCGTCCGGCGCGGTGGCGCTGGGGCGGCCGCTCCTGACCGGGCTGTCCGGGCGCAAACTGGAAGAGAAACAGGCGGCGGCCGCCCTCGGCCAGCCCCGGCTAATGCAGGCGATCGGCATGGCCTTCGCCGCGCATGATGTGGTCGTGGCGCAGGCGCTCCTGACGCTGGAAGATACCGAAACGCGGCATCGCTGGCTGACCGCCCGCGCCACGCTCGATACTCTGCTGCGCGCCGGGATCGTGCCGGTCATCAATGAGAATGACACCGTCGCAACCGACGAAATCCGGTATGGCGACAATGACCGGCTGGCCGCCCGGGTCGCCCAGATGATCGGCGCCGAAACGCTGGTCCTTCTGTCAGATGTCGACGGCCTCTACACGGCGGATCCCCGGCAATCTCCAGAGGCGGCACACATTCCCATGATTACGGACTTTGACGCCTCTTATGACGCCATGGCAGGCGACCGCAATGCCACGGCCGGCATCGGATCGGGCGGCATGGTCACCAAGCTTGAAGCCGCCCGGATCGCCTGGGCCGCAGGGTGCAAGACCGTGATCACGCTCGGCCTGCGGACGCAACCGCTGTCGGCCCTCGAGGCCGGCGAAAAAGCCACCTGGATCGTGCCGCCGGTATCGCCGGAGACGGCGCGGCTTGCCTGGCTGAGCGGCCATTTGCGGCCGGAAGGGACGGTGTTTGTGGATGCCGGCGCCGCCGCCGCACTGCAGCGGGGCGCGAGCCTGTTGCCGGTCGGGATTGTTGCGGTCGAGGGGCGCTTCGACCGGGGTGCCGCGGTCGCGATCTGCGGACCAGATAAGGCCCTGATTGGCAAGGGCGTGACCGCCTATGGCGCGGTCGATATCGCCACAATTGCCGGCCTTCAGACCGAAGCTGCGGAAGCCCGGCTGGGCTATCGCGGGCGCCCGGCCATCATTCACCGCAATGACCTGGTTCTGACAGAAGGCAGCGGTCCGGAAAGCTGACGCGATCCAGTCCATAGCTTGACATGACGGGCGGCTTTGCGTCCATGCCCTATGGGCACACCGGGATGGACAATCAAAAAGACAGGGCTTTGGGCCGGGCCGGGTTTGGCCGCGACCATGCTTCTGGCTGGCCCGCCGCCGGGACTGGAGCCGGCGGCCTGGGCCACCGGCGCCCTGCTGATCTGGATGGCGGTCTGGTGGGCGACGGAGCCGATCCCGATTCCGGCCACCTCCCTGCTGCCACTGGTGGTTCTGCCCCTGTTGGGCGCTGGAACGCCGGCGAGTATCAGCGCGGGGTACACCCATCCCATCGTTCTGCTCCTGCTCGGCGGGTTTATGATTGCCCTTGGCATTGAGCGATGGAACCTGCATCGACGGATCGCCTTGAATATTGTGACCCGGGTCGGCGCCGCCCCTCAGGCCCTGATTGCCGGCTTTATGCTGGCAACGGCCCTGCTGTCGATGTGGATTTCGAACACGGCGACGACGCTGATGATGGTCCCGATCGCCCTGTCCGCCGCCACGGCCCTGCGCGATGACAGCGGCCGGTTTGTGACCGCCCTGCTGCTGGGAATCTGTTATGCCGCCTCAATTGGCGGCGTTGCCACCCCGATCGGCACACCGACCAATCTGATCGCGATTGACTGGCTGCAAAGAGAGACGGGCGCCAGCATCGGGTTTGCGCGCTGGATGGCGTTTGGTGTTCCGGCCGCCTGTCTCATGGTGCCGGCAGCCTGGTGGAGTGTCACACGCGGCCTGGGCCGGTTGCCGGATGCTGGCGCCGCGATGGATCAGATCCGCATCGACCGGGACGGCCTGGGGGCGATGTCGGTCCCGGAAAAACGCATCGCTCTTTTATTTGCCCTTGTGGCCCTGCTTTGGGTGAGCCGGCTCTGGACGGTGGAGGCGGCCGCCTCGCTGGGATGGACGACACTGGCGGGTTATAGCGGCGCCCAGGTCGATATGATGATTGCCATTGCCGGCGCCGTCGCGGCCTTCCTGATCCCGGCCGGCAAGGGGCTGAACCGGATGCTGCTGACCTGGGACGAAGCCGTCCGGCTGCCCTGGGGGGTCCTGCTGCTGTTTGGTGGTGGCATCGCTTTGGGGAATGCCGTGAAAACGACGGGTCTATCCGCCTGGATTGGAACCCAGATGGGGGTCATGAGCGTCCTGCCGGCACTCTTTTTCGTGGTGGTGATTGTAACTCTGGTCATCTTCCTGACAGAGCTGACCAGCAATGTCGCGACGATGACAACTCTGGCGCCGATTCTCGGCGCGCTGGCTGTGGCGACAGGGGCTGCGCCGGCCAGTCTCCTGGCACCAGCCGCCGTCGCCGCAAGTTGCGCCTTCATGTTGCCCGTGGCGACCGCGCCGAACGCCATCATCTATGCCAGCAACCAGGTCTCGATCGGCGAGATGATGCGCCGCGGCCTGACGGTCAATCTGATTGGTATTGTGGTGATCAGCCTGATCGGGGTCTGGCTCGCACCGCTCGTTCTCTAAGCAGAGTCGCCGTCGAGTTCCCCGAATCCTTCCGCGAACAAAGCACTGACCGCCTCCAGTGCCTGGCGGGCCCCATCGCCCTCAGCCGACAATTCAACTTTCCGGCCCTGCGCGGCCCCAAGGCAGAGAAGGTCCATAATAGAGCGCGCATCAGCGCTTTCCCCGTCATGGGCAATCGTCACCTGCACCGGCAGTGTAAGGGCCAACCGCGCGACTTTCGCAGAGGCGCGGGCATGCAAACCCTTTTCATTCACGATCAGGGTGGATTTTCGTTCGACGCTGTTCATTTGTTCTTACCCATAATTTCCGATCCGACACGGATATAACGCTGACCTGCATCGCAGGCGGCCTGCACCGCTTCTTTCAGCGACAGATCCTCCCGAACCTGCGCCAGATGTATTAACATAGGCAGATTTACGCCGCCGACCACATCAACCTTTCCGGGTGTGAGATTCGACAAGGCCAGGTTGGACGGGGTGCCGCCAAACATGTCTGTCAGGATAATCACACCTGACCCCTGATCGGACTGTTTCACCACCAGGCGGATCTCGTCACGACGGGCTTCAACGTCATCTTCGACCTCAATCGAGATCGCCCGAAACGCCGTCTGAGCGCCGACGACATGTTCCGTTGCACGCACCAGCTCTTCTGACAGCCTGCCATGCGTGACGACCACAATACCGATCATTCAACATCCCTTCGATAAGACCCTGTCAGGAGGCTGACAAAGATAACGCTAAGGTCAAGGGGGTTTAAACGTGGTTAATCGCTTTAAAAGGCTGGAAGTTCAATGATAAAGCGGGCGCCACCCTGATCCCGGTTTTCGGCCCGAACGGTGCCGTGATGGGTTTGGATAATCTGGGCGACGATCGACAGACCAAGGCCGGAATTGTTACCGAAGGCCGTGCCGGCCGGACGGTCAGTATAAAACCGTTCAAAAATTTTGGACCGTTTATTCGGGGGAATCCCTGGGCCGTCATCCTCTACCAGAAGACGTACGACCGGATTGACCCCCAGGTGGCTCTGCTCAAGCACAACCCGAACACAGCCCTCGGCCGGGGAGAAAGAACAGGCATTGTCGACGAGGTTGCGCACCACCTGGCCGAGTGGTCCTTCGCGCCCGCGGACCAGCAAGCCCGCACCAAATGTCCGATCCTCAAAAACCACCCGGATTCCTCGTTTGGCTTCAACGCGGTCATAGGTGGCGACCACATCACGCACAAAGCGTCCAATATCCAGAGGCTCCAGAGGGATACGCGTAATCTCGGCTTCAAGCCGAGAGGCATTCGAAATATCAGTGATCAGCCGGTCCAGTCTCTGGACGTCCTTGGCCATAACATCGCGAAGCTTGGCGCTTGTCTCAGGGTCATCCTGCACGACCGCCAATGTTTCGACCGCGGAACGGATTGAAGTGAGAGGATTCTTGAGTTCATGGGCGACATCGGCAGCGAAGGCCTCATTTGCCTGTATACGGTCCAAAAGGGCTGCCGTCATGGACTCGAGGGACTGGGCCAACTGACCAATTTCATCATGCCGGGTCGACACTTTGGGAAGGTCCAGATTCTGGCGCTTTCCTGTGCGAATGTCATCCGCTGCCGCGGCAAGACGTTTCAGGGGATCTGCAATCCCGAGTGTCAGCAGTGCAGACGTGATCAGGGCCACAAGGATAGCGACCGCGATGAAGGGAATCAGTGCTGCCCGCTCAGCCCGGATGATGGCATCGATATCGTTGGATTCGAGGGTCAGGATACCGACAACCGCAGACACACGCTGGATCGGCACAGAGACTGAGATAATCCTCTGTCCGCGATCATTAAACCTCTGGCTTGCGGCCACAGCGCCCAGTCGGGCCTGCTCGAATTCTTCGGCAAAACTCTGTGTCCGCACCGCGGACTGGCCGCGAGAGGCATTGATCGAGTCCAGAAGGCCGATCGACCATTCCGACAGGCCCCGGCTCCACACCATGAGGCGCCCAGGCGTCTTCAGCGGTGGCAGGTTACCAACAATAACGCGGTCGGACAGGAAATAGCTGTCGCCAACAAGATAGCTTTCCGTCGTAAAAATTTTCCCGCGCAGGGTAATAGGCAGAGAAAGCGAGGACAGCGTTTCCAGTGCAAGCGCGTCGTCAAGCCTCGGCTCCGGCTGACCGTAAGTGGCCGACTCTGCGACAAGGTTGGAAAGCAACTCGGCCTGCCCAACCAGGTCCTGCTTCTTTGAGACGACGAAGCTGGCTCGCATCTCATTCAGCACCATGGCGCCAATAATCAGTATGGCCAGCCCCGCCAGATTGGACGCGAAGATCAGGCGCGCAATCCGGGAGCCCAAAAATATCGGGCTCGCCAGACCGAGTTTCAGCATGCGGACTGGTTCAGACATCTCTCCGCCATTTCGCCACGCCCTGGCCCTTAATCAGCTGTCGGCGGCGACCCTCATCGATACGATGCGGTCAGGGTCCTGAACGGGCTCACCGCGCTTAAGCGCGTCAATCGCATCCATACCCTCAGTGACCTGACCCCAAACCGTGTACTGACCATCCAGGAAGCTGGCATCATTGAAGCAAATGAAGAACTGGCTGTTGGCTGTGTTTGGCTGGTTGGTCCGGGCCATAGAGCAGGTCCCGCGGACATGCGGCTCGGCGTTAAATTCTGCCTTCAAATTAGGCTTATCCGAGCCACCCATTCCCGTCCCCTGAGGACAGCCGCACTGGGCCATGAACCCTTCAATGACCCGATGGAACACGATGCCATCGTAAAAACCTTCGCGGGCCAGCGTCTTGATCCGGTCGACGTGATTGGGGGCAAGGTCGGGGCGCAACTGAATGGTTACGGTTCCCTTACTGGTCTCCAGGATCAGTGTGTTCTCGGCATCGGCCATAGATGATATCTCCTTTGTTCGCTTCTGGCACGCTAAACGAAACCGGCCAGATGGGAAGGCTGGTTTTGTCCAGGAACTGCGGTTGGACCACCCAATTTCAGAGCTTTCCTCGGACCCATTCCCGGGTCAGGAAGCCGTCAAGCAGGTCGCATACCAGCGCCATTTCGACCAGCGCGGACGCAAAGCGGCCCGACTCATTCAGGGATGTCCAGATCGACCCTGCTTCGAACTGATTCTTGGCCTCTAAAGCAAGAGTCAGATGATCATCCTCGAAAACACCTCTCAACTTGCCTCCCTTGAAATGCCGCTCCAACGCGACCAGCCGCTCCATCCGATCCGGGCTGAGCAGCGCCCGCGCCTCGACCTGATCCGTTGAGTAAATGTCGAAATGATCCTCCAGCTCTGGTGCCACGAGGCTGACTTTCTTCAGACCATCCCGTCGGAACAGCCTTTTCCACCCGCCCCGGCGCGCAATCAGTGTCCGGCCGAGGAACCGGTCGGGAAAGGCGATATGGAACAGCAAACCCTGAAAGGTTGTAACCGTCCGGCGGTTTTTTTCCGATCCCCGTTCCTCTGTGAGGCAACATTCAACCAGGCTGAAGCGGGCGCCTGCGCGGGTGCCTTCGACCAAGTCTTCGAACCTGCAGGAATCATAACCCGGCAGCAAGGTCGATTGTTTCAGTGTCTCGAAGGCCGGGGTTGGGCAGGGCTGCGCCCCAGCGCCTGCAGCAGTCCATGTGAGCCTGCTTTTCCCGCTGTTTCGTCTGAGCCACCCACGTGCACTGCGCCAGTCGGAAACACCCGAAAAGTCGGGATGCAGGGTTTTGTAGTCGAAGCCGAAAGCCTGGGCAGCTGCACCGACCACCACTTGCTTGGTCTGGGACTTGAGGCCGGCCAGAGGAAGCCAGGCCAGGGCCGTCCCGCCCAGCAATGCCACGACGCCGAAAAACAGGATGAAGGGCAGGCCGATGCTTCCGAACGCCATAAAGGCAAGCAGTGCGAGGCCTGCCAGAAACAAGCCCGTCCTCAAGGTCCGTTTCTGCGCCCGCCGAATTGTGTCGCGACGCGTCTGCTCCATCTCTGCGAGGATTGGGGCAAGGTGCCGGGTCCAGGTCTGTAACGCGCCGACATATTCTGCCCGGCCAGATCCCAGAGCCAGAAGATCATGCATCGGGTCAGATTTTACCATGCCTGTTCACCCTCATACGAGCTCCTCTCGAACCGCCCGCACCCGTCTCCCGCCGCTCACGATTGTCCCCGGTCCCAAAGGGGACGGCCCGGTGAGGCAATCCGGGCGAGCTGCCCAAGGACCGTGTCCAGGTCTGCGAGCTGAGTCTCTGAAAAAGCGCTGAGAAATTCCTTCTCAATCGCAACCGCGCGCGGCACGATGGCCGCATAGATCTCACCGCCCGACGGCGTCAGGCTCAACATCGCCCGCCGCTTATCTTTGGGATCCGCTTTGCGCGAGATCAGGCCTCTTTGCAGCAGGCTGGCAACGGTTCGGCTGACCAGGGGCTTGTCCATAATGGCGCGCGCACTGACCTCCGTGCTGGTCAGGCCAGCACCGTCGCCGAGTATGGCGAGAACCCGCCACTCCCAGACCGACAGATTAAATTCCTCGGCATAGATCCGCCGGATGCGTCCCGAAATAGCATTGGAAAGCACCGCCAGGCGAAAGGGCAGGAAATCATCAAGGCGCAGGTGCGGCGGCAGGGAAGCAGTCATCACTTGGATGTAGCACACAGTTATAGCGGCTGAACAGGAGGCCACCTGCCTCTCCCCGGAACCGAACCAAGTGCAGGATTCACGACATCCCCCACTTGCCGGCTCGCAACGGACTGACTAGACACGACCAGCGCGGAGAGGTGGCCGAGTGGCTGAAGGCGCTCCCCTGCTAAGGGAGTATACGTGATAAGCGTATCGAGGGTTCGAATCCCTTCCTCTCCGCCACTTTTTCTCGGCCGCGTTGTCTTGTATATCGGTTCTGCGCTTCCGGTTTTCAGCACCCCACCATCTGTCCCCCTGCAGAGCTCTTTCATCGCCACCGATGCCAGGTCGGGTTATGGTTGCCACTTCGGTGGGCCTATGGAAATGGGGCCCGATCAAAACAGGCATTATCGGCCTCTACAGATCCGCAAAGGGTCTAAACTGGATCGACAGTCCCTGGGTCGACACGCGAGAGACGCCACAAAAACGGACTGTTTTTTTGGGGAGCGGATGATCTGTTCAGGCCTTCACGGGCGGCCCGTCCCGGGGCTGGACTCTCGGCCTTCCCTGTCGTCCGGATTGATCATTCTGGCCACTGGGTCACCGCCGAAAAGCCTGCAGCATTGGAGCCCGGTCTTAAAGAACACCAACAGAAGGCTGATGCCCGCCCGGCATGAACGGGCGCTGCGGGAGACGCGTCCGCATGAGACTGACAGCACGCCTGAACGAGGCTATGGGAAGACCACAATATGGCCCGCGCTCACAGCCATTTGCAACTCAGCAGACACGGACCCGCACCACCGGCGGGTCAGCGGTTGACGCGGTAATCCTGAAAGCAGATCACCTGACAGGTTTTTGCCTCCGGGGTTGGCTCTGCAGGCTGCCCCGGAGCATCCGGGAGCCGCTTGATTTGCTCATTCACGTCGATGCCGAACATTTCAAGCGTCATGAAGGCGGCCTGCAAGTAGACCATATTGATCTGGTGGTTGGGTTCTCCCCAATCATCCACAGCGTCGGGATCATCCCCGAGAAGGGCACAATATTGACGCACCAGAGACTGGAGGCGGGTATCATTTGGTAGCAGCCGTTCGAAAACCATCATTGGTTCCTTTTCGACCCAGCCGTCTTTCTTATAGCGCATCATATCCGTTTTAGGTAGCCCCCCGATCCTGTCTGCGCCGGGCCGGCTGGCCGGACCGGAACAGGCGGGGTCAGATGTCCCCGCTTATGCGGCGCATGACGCCAGAGAAATCGAGGCCGGCATAGCCATCAGCTTCGAGCCCGGCATAGATCTCGCCGGCACGTCCCCCGAGCGGAATGTCTGCCCCCGCCTCGGCAGCGGCAGCCCGTGCGAGGTTCAGATCCTTCAGCATCATGGCCACGGCAAAACCGGCCTCGAAATCACGGTTGGACGGCGCCGTTGGAACCGGACCGGGCGCCGGGCAATAGCTTGTCATCGCCCAGCACTGACCCGACGCCGTCGACGCAATGTCAAAAAAGGTCTGGGCATCCAGACCCAGCCGTTCTGCCAGGTTGAACGCCTCGCAGGTTCCGATCATCGAAATACCCAGAAGCATATTATTGGCAATCTTGGCCACCTGACCATTTCCGGCGGCGCCGGCATGAAACACATTGGTCCCCATAATCTCGAGCAGCGGCCGTGCCCGGGAGAAATCAACCTCGGGGCCTCCGACCATGAAGGTCAGCGTCCCGGCAGCCGCCCCGGCCACGCCGCCGGATACCGGCGCATCGACCATGGCGAAGCCGGCAGCCTCAGCCTGTCGGGCCGCCTGGCGGGCATCGTCAACCGAAATGGTGGAGCAGTCGAGGAACAGGGTTCCTTCGGCGGCATGGGCGGCGACACCGTCGGGACCGAAATACACCGACAGAACATGCTGCCCGGCGGGCAGCATGGTGATGACCACCTCGGCACGCGCTACGGCCTCGGCCACGGTCTGCGCGGCCACCGCGCCGGAGGCGACAGCGGCGGCGACCGCCTCGGCATTAAGATCGAAAGCCCTCACATCATGGCCGGCCCGCACCAGATTGGCGCACATGCCCGACCCCATATTTCCAAGACCGATAAAGGCAATTTTTGTCATGCTGTGTCTCCTTGCTGCGCGGTGCTCTCAGCCCATGGTCGGAATGATAAACGCCTGGTCGCCAATCTCGTCCCCTTCCGGCCAGCGCTGCGTGACGGTCTTGATCTTGGTCCAGAAGCGCACGCCTTCAGGACCGTGCTGATTGGTGTCGCCAAAGGCGGACCGCTTCCAGCCTCCAAAGGTGTGATAGCTGACCGGCACCGGGATCGGCACATTCACCCCAACCATGCCCACATTGACCTGGGCCGCAAACTCACGCGCGGCCCGTCCGTTCGAGGTAAAGATGGCACAGCCATTCCCATATTGGTGGTTGCTCGGCAGTGCCGCGGCCTCCTCCAGAGTCTCGGCGCGCACGACCTGCAGGACCGGTCCGAAAATTTCATCCTGATAGGATGTCATGTCCGGCCTGACATGGTCGAACAGGCTCGGGCCGATGAAATAGCCCTGCTCGGCCCCCTGCAGCTGCAGTCCGCGCCCGTCGAGCCGTAAGTCGGCCCCTTCATCGACGCCCATCTGGATGTAGTGCTCAATTTTCGCCTTGTGCGCGGCGGATACAACCGGGCCATAATGCGCCTCCGGATCCGTCGACAGGCCAACTTTCAGTCCGCGAGCTGCCTCCAGCATACGCTCCACAAACTCATCACCGGTCTTCTGGCCGACGGTCACAGCGACGGGCAGCGCCATGCAGCGTTCCCCCGCAGAGCCGTAGGCCGCTCCGACAATATCCTTGACGGCTTGTGCCATGTTGCAGTCGGGCATGATGATGCCATGGTTCTTGGCACCACCCATCGCCTGCACGCGCTTGCCGTGCGCGGTGCCGGTCGCATACACATATTGAGCGATATCCGACGATCCGACAAAACTGACCGCCTTGATGTCGGGGTGCCTGAGGATGGCATCAACTGCAACCTTGTCGCCATGCACCACATTCAGCACGCCCTCCGGCGCACCGGCCTCAAGAAGCAGTTCCGCAAGACGCATCGGCACGGACGGGTCCTTCTCGGAGGGCTTGAGGATGAAGGTGTTGCCGCAGGCAATCGCCACCGCCGCCATCCAGCACGGGATCATCGCAGGAAAATTAAAAGGCGTGATGCCCGCAACCACACCCAAAGGCTGGCGCATCGAATACACATCGATCCCCGGCCCAGCGGCATCGGTATATTCCCCTTTCTGAAGGTGGGGGATACCGCAGGCAAACTCGACCACATCAATCCCGCGCTGAACATCGCCGCGACTATCGGCAATCACCTTGCCATGTTCGGCGGACAGCAAGGCAGCGAGCTCGTCAATATGGGCTTCCAGCAGGCGCTTAAACTCGAACATCACCCGGGCACGACGTTGCGGATTGGTTGCGGCCCAGGCCGGAAACGCAGCCCTGGCATTTGCAACCGCGCTATCCATTTCGGCGGCGCTGGCCAGGGCCACACGCGCCTGAACTTCGCCGGTATTCGGGTTGTAAACATCGCCGAACCGGCCGGACTGCCCTTCGACCTGACGGCCGCCAATCAAATGATGGATCTCGCGCATATGACCATATCTCCCTTGAGCTGGATGTCTGTCACACACTAGCACCCTCTTATTTTCAGTTTAATAGGTAGGAATACAGCTAAAGGCTGCGTTTTTGCAGGTAGAACATATGCAGTGGGATGATCTGAAACTCTTTCTTGCAGTCAGCCGTCAGCCACGGCTGGCTGACGTGGCACAGCGCTCGGGGCTGGATCCCACCACCATCAGCCGCCGCCTGCGACGCCTCGAAGCCGACCTCGCAATGGAGCTGTTTGAACGGACCCCGCGGGGGCACGTCCTGACCCCGGAGGGCCAGGCCCTTGCGATGCGCGCCGAGGCCGTCGAACAGGCGGCGGCGGATGTCGCGACCTTCGCAGATGCGCAGGGCCCCAGGGCTGCTGGCCGGATCCGGCTCGGGGTGCCCGAAGGCCTCGGGACCCTGCTGATCGCCCCCGCCATGGCCGACTTCGCCAGAAGGTGGCCGGAACTGGGGCTTGACCTTATCGCCCTGTCCGGGTTTGTCAGCGTCCCCAAACGCGAAGCCGACATGTCGATCCTCCTGACCCGCCCACGGGCCGGGCGACTCAAGACACGCAAATTGTCGGACTACAGCCTCAATCTCTACGCCCACAGATCCTATCTGGCGAACCGGCCGGAAATCCAAGGCATACCCGACCTGACCCATCATGACCTGATTGGCTATGTCGACGATCTGATCTATTCTTCCCAATTGCGCTATCATGATGAGATCGCCCCCGGACTGACTCCCCGGTTCTGCAGCCCCTCTGTTGTGGCACAGTGGCAAATGGCCCGCTGCGGCGCAGGCATAGCGGTCCTGCCTCACTTCATGGCCGGCCAGGATCAGGAGCTGGTCTGCGTCCTGCCGCGACATGTCCGGCTTCAACGGGCCTTCTGGTTGGCCATTCATGAGGACGTCCATGCGACCGCGCGCATTCGCGCCACCAGCACGTTTCTGTCCGACCTGTTTCGACGCTCCGGCCCCGCACTGCTGGGGCCACTGGCGGCCACCCCCGGGCCTGCTGACAGCCCGGGCGAAAACCCTTACCAGAACCAGACAACCTGAGCCCCGACCAGACCCAGCAGAACGGCGCCGATCAGCATGTCCGAGTTCTGCGTGGTGTGATCCACCCCGTCAAAAGCCGGGCCGCCGGCCAAAGCCTGTCGGGGCCAGAGCAGGCTGCCGCAAACCAGGCCGACAAGGCTGAGCAGCGCAATCGGAAGCGGTACATGGAGGTAGTGCAGATCGAACCGGCCAAGCGCCGTCCCGGCCGCCACCATAAGCGTGCTGGAAAAACCAATCAGAAGGGCCAGCAGGGCTCCGTTGGCGCTGGCCCTGGGCCAGAACCAGCCGGCCAGGTAAACCACCACGAAGGGCGCCACAGCATAGGACAGCAACCCCTGCACATATTCGAAAAGGGTTCCGAACCGGCCGATGGCGGGGGCCCACAAGGCCCCCAGTAAGATCACTCCTATCGTGGTGAGCCGGCCCATCCTGACCAACTCCGCATGGCCCAAATGCGGGCGCATTTTCTTGACGAAATCCATTGTGATGATGGTTGAAGAGGCATGCAGAATGGAATCGGCGCTCGACATGATCGCGGACACAAAGCCGGCGAGGACAAGCCCGAGCACACCCGCCGGTAACAATTCAAACAGAAGCGTTGGATAGATCCTGTCGGGCTCGGTCAAATTGGGGAACAGACCGATCGCCGCCACGCCGGGCAGGACAATGATAAACAGAACCAGCAATTTCAGATAACCGGCCATCATCAGGCCAATCCGCGCATCCCGGACCGATCGCGCAGACAACACCCACTGCACCATGTTCTGATTGGCCAGCCAGAAATAACAGCACAATATCGGCACACCAGTGACGAGACCCGTCCATGGCACAGCCCGATCATCCTCGGGCCGGACAAGGGACAGGAAGCCCTCCGGCGCGATCTGTCGGACCACCGTCCAGCCCCCTGCCGCGCTGAAAGTGTAATACGCCACCAGAAAAGCGCCGCCGATCAGAATCAGGGACTGAAAGAAATCAATCCGCGTGATCGCCCCCAGGCCACCGGAAACAGAATAGGTTCCGGCCATGATCATGATGATCAAAATGATGAAATTGATCGACAGACCCGGAAAGACCTCTCTCAGAAGCACGCCCCCCGCATACAGGGCGCCTGCCATGTCGATAAAGATCAGAAGGAACAGAACCAGGGCCGAATAAATGACTTTTATCCGCGTCCCAAACCGTTCCTCGAGAAACTGGGCAATCGAATAGAAGCCGCCATGGCGCACCGACCGGGCCAACACAAAGGCGAAGAACAAGATCGCCAGAATGCCAACCCATTCATAATTATAGATTGCGATTCCCGTCAGATAGGCCGCACCCGTCAGGCCGATAATGGCGGATGCCGAGAAGTTGGACGCAAACAGGGAAAACCCGATCTGCCACCATCTCAGCCTCTGCCCGGCCAGGAAAAATTCCTCGGTTGAGCCCCCCGTAGCCCGGCCAGACAGGCCGATGCCAAGCAGCACGGCCATAATGGCAAAGAGAATAAAGACATCGAGTCCGCTCATCGGTGCTTAGAGCTGATCGCCAACTCCGCAATAACTCTTCACGAATTCCTCATGGGCGGGCAGCCGTGCCGCCGTTTTCTCGACATCGCGCTTAATCTGCCCAAGGAAATAGGTCAGCTCGTCATCACTCATCTTGTCGGCGATGGGATGATAGGATTGTGGCATCAACCCCTGGCCCATCATCACCTGGACCCAGGAATTTTCAGCGAAGAGCTCACCATTTTTCCGGAAGATACGTCCGGATTTGCGGAACATGTCCACTTTCTGGCGGAGACTGTCAGGAATATCCATCTGTCCACAATAGCGCCAGAATTCACTGTCCCGCCGCTCAGTCACATAATAATGCAGGATCAGGAAATCCCGGATGCCCAGCATGTCGTCGAAGGTCTGATCATTGAACTCCTTCATGTCGACGGCGTTGAGATCATCTTGTGGCAGCAAGGTCAGGAACCTGATGATCGACTTCTGGATCAGGTGGATCGAGGTCGACTCGAGCGGCTCCATAAAGCCCGCGGCAAGCCCCAGAGCCATGCAGTTCTTTTCCCATTGCTTCCGCCGGGCGCCTGTCTGGAACCGGATGTGACGCGGCTCGGTAATCGCCTCGCCATCGATGAGATCAAGGATCCGGTCCAGTGCCTGTTCATCGTCCAGATACCGGCTGCAATAGACCAGACCGTTACCTGTTCTGTGCTGCAGCGGGATCTGCCACCGCCACCCGGCATCATGCGCGATCGCGCGGGTATAGGGGCGGGGCGGACCAACCGATTTGGTTTGAACCGCAATGGCCCGGTCACACGGCAGGTAATGGCTCCAGTCATCATACCCGACATGCAGGGCCTGTCCCATGAGCAGGGACCGGAAGCCGGTACAGTCAATGAAGAAGTCGCCTTCGATCAGCTGATCAGAATCAAGGCTCAGAGAAGCAATATTCCCGCTTTCCGGGCAGAGATTGACGTCGACAATCTTCCCTTCATGGCGCTTGGCGCCATTTTCTTCCGCGATCTCGCGCAGGAAACCGGCAAACCGGCTGGAGTCGAGATGATAGGCATAATTCAGACCGTTATTCGGCAATTGAGCAAATTTATTCTGGGCCGCCGCCACGACTTCGAGACAGTAATCGTCAAAGGAGCCGGCCATGCCGCGTTTCTGACCGCACATCCAGAAATGATGGAAGCCGCCGGTCCA
This sequence comes from uncultured Hyphomonadaceae bacterium, assembly GCA_938084575.1. Classification (GTDB taxonomy): domain Bacteria; phylum Pseudomonadota; class Alphaproteobacteria; order Caulobacterales; family Hyphomonadaceae; genus Henriciella. The sequence continues at coordinate 286,479 of CALKFG010000005.1, read as the reverse complement.
GTGATCGCGTCCCGTATGCCCGAAAGAATGGAAGTAATCCTGGTCAACATCCTTCCAATTCTCGAACATGATGCCAAGCTTGAACGTCGCCCGGGTGCGGCGCATGAACTCAGCTTCATCGATTCCGACAAGCTGATTATAGCGCAGCAATGGTGGGATGGTGGCTTCCCCCACGCCCACAGTCCCGATCTCCTCGGACTCCACGAGGGTCACCGAGATCTCGTTTCCCATGACCTTCGCCAACATTGCAGCCGCCATCCAGCCTGCTGTTCCGCCGCCGGCAATGACATAATTTCGGATTTTTCTCGGAGCCATCATAACCTACTCGTTGCTTAGTGTTTTAATAAGGAAGCCGCGAAGCCGGCCCGCGGCCTCAGCCGTCAACGGACCCAGAACACCACGACCATGCTCGGGAATTCGGTCGGTGGCGCCTTCACCCCCCTCGAAGACATAATAGTCGAACATCTCGCGCCAGTGAGCCCGTTCGTGCTCTGGCAAATCACGAATGGCCAGCATGGCATGGTTCAAGGCGTTTTGCGGGCTGCCCAGATAGCGCGGGGTTTCCCGCCACCAGTAATTGACCAAGACATTGAAAGGCGACAGGCCTTCCACATGATGCCACCACATGGATGGAATGAAGATCGCATCACCTGGGTCCAGTGTTGCGACCCTGGCATGCTCCAACGCCGCTTCAAATTTCGGAAATGTGGCAAAGTCCGGCGCATGAAAGTCGACAAGGCTGACAGCGCGACCGGCCGGCGTGTTGTCGATCGGCCCAATATAGAGATTGCGGAACTGGTCCGGCGGGAACACCGTGAACCGCCTGCGCCCGACTGCAACACAGGCAATATTGGAGGGGAAATCATTATGGGCAGCCACGCGAGTCCGCGTGCCAATCCAGATCGACTCCAGAACATCCTCAGTGTCGAATCCAATCTGATTTTCTTCCCGGAGGCCGTCAAAAAACAGCTTCATATTGACGGAGCTCATATAGATGACCGGCTGATCCGCCAGAGTCTCAACCTGGTCGATCTGACCAAATATCTCGGAGAGATCCGCTTTGCCGATGCGGAAATTCATCGACATGTCGTCCTGATAGAACAACCGTCCTTTGCTCTCTGGCGGCCCCACGCTCGCAACGAATTTGATCGGACGGGCTTTGCTCTGAAGATAGTCGCGAGCCGCTCTCCCCGACTCCAACCCGCTCTGAACCAGCGGCCAGTCTTTCACCAGCCCGCGAATGATGAAGGGCCGGTTGTCCGCCATCAAGGGGCGCAGCGCCTCCAGCGTCGAAGCCGTATACTCCGGAAGGGGGGGAATGCCTGAGAAGATATCGGCCTCAGAGGTCATGGATCGAAATCGCGTCTTTTCTCTGGATCAGGGCAGACAGGTTGGAAAGCGATGCAAGCGCCATATAAGTTGGCATCAGATAGCCCCGCTTGTGCAGGTCGATCAGCGCACTTTCATCCAGTTCGGCCAGCTTCTCTTCGTGAATGGTATGGAAGTTTACCAGCCGGTTTTGTGACCCGTCCGACAGTGTCACATCAATGGCAAGCGACTCGAGCAGGTCGTACCTTTGAAGGGTTGCCAGATAATCTGCCGAATTCCGGTAAGCCTTGTCGAGATAATCAAGCTTGGTGGAGATATTCTCCAGATATGTCGTTGCCATGCCATTCTCGTCGAAGATGCGCTGGCCTTCGCCCTCGGAGACCCGGGGATGCTCCAGATCAAGCACCACTTTCCGGTTCTCGCCCTCGGTTTCCGGCATTCCGATCAGGAAAGGATGAACATCCATGGCGAGCGGAATATAGCCCGCGTCCCATTTATCATTTTGCAGGAACAGGTTTTCACCCTGTTCAAAGCCAAAAAGGGCAACGCAGTTGAACCGATCGCGGTCCGGGCTGAGCTGGAAAAGAATCGGGTAATGGGCCTGCAGCTTCCGGAATTCTTCCGGAAACGATACGCAGATCATCACGCCATCGCCCATGGCTTCGGAGCGTTGGTCGAGAATTCGAACAGATTTATGATCAAGCGGGTTTACAGCGACGAGTTGGGACATGACGAGCCTTTCACAAGGAAACGGTTGAGGCGACAGCACAGCCACCGAGCAAGGCACGATTGGTCGGCAGACCAGCCGCGAGGCTCCGGCGCTTCCGAAGCATTTTCTGCATCTCAGTCTTCAGCGTGTCCTGAACCCGCGGATCCAGTGTCGGATGCGTGGTCGGCATCATACCCATACCATAGGCCACGAACAAATAGCTCGCGACCGGAAACACTTCACGCGCCTGATCGAAATCATACGCGCTGGGCGGCCGGGTCTTCCAGACCTCAAGATAATCCTGCAGGCGCTGCGGGATCGTCTTGGGATCGCGATTGGCCTGCCAGTAAGGCTCTGGCCGCTGGCTGAGAACATAATGCAGCTTGAGGAAGTCGATGATCCGCGCCCACCGGTACAGGAAGATCCGGTTAAAGTTGCGGGCCTCAATGTCCATCGCCTGCCGGGAAGCCGGCAGGGTCTCGGCGATCATCTCAGCCGACAATTCCAGCAGGACGATGGCAGAGGCCTCAAGCGGCTCGAGGAAGCCGGCCGCCAGGCCGACGGCGACACAATTCCGGTGCCAGAAATGCTCCCGGTGCCCCGACTGGAATGAAATCTGGCGCAGAGGCGTATGCTCAACATCCCCCAAATAGGTCCGCAGCAGATGCCCCGCACGGTCATCGTCGATATAGTCAGAGGCATAGACACAGCCAACGCCACGCCGGTTTGTCAGCCCGATATCCCAGATCCAGCCGGCCTCATGCGCCGTCGACACAGTCTCCGAAACGATGCGCGACTCCGGACCGACAGGCACGTGTGTGACAATCGCCCGGTTGTTGAACAGGACGTCGCTCCTGTCGATAAAGGCAACATCATAATGTGTGCCCAGAAGAAGCGACCGCCGCCCGGTACAGTCGATGAAAAGATCGCCGGTGACAGGGCCCGTCCGGTCACAGCGCACCGCCTCAATATCCCCGTCCGGCGCACCGATCACCTCAACCACATTGTCTTCTATTCGCTGCACGCCCAGGGCCGACAGCGCATGGTCCCGCAGCAGGTCAACCAGCTTTCCGGCATCGAGGTGATAGGCGTAATTCATCGCCCCGGCATAATCCGGCATTGCCCGCTGACGCGGCGCAATCCCCTCAAGCTCAGGGGCAGACTGCACGCACACCGCCTCGGCAAATGGCTTGTCGGGCGCCAGGCTCTTCCAGGCCTGCAGCAGCGCGCTGCCATTTTGTGACACCGGCAGCTCGAAGGGGTGGACGTAGGAATCGTCGGCCTCGCCCGTGACCCATTTGTTGAACCTTGACCCCTGCTTGAACGACGCCCGGCAGGTCTGGAGGAAGTCGGCCTCCCTGATCCCGATCCGGGACAATGTCTGGCGGATGGTCGGCCAGGTTCCTTCCCCAACACCGATGGTGGGAATGTCCGGTGACTCGATCAGGGAAATGCGAACGCCCTTATCGCTGCGGTCCGGATGGCGCGCCGCCAGGACGCAAGCCGTAATCCAGCCCGCCGTTCCGCCTCCAACCACAACGATATGTTCAACCCTGTGATCCATCAGACCCTCTTAATCCCCCGTCACTCCGGTTCCTGCATGCAGGCCCGACCGGTCAACGGATCAGGTCCACACTGATACACCCGGACCCAGTCCACCAGAACCTCCGAGGGGAAGCTGGCGGGATCAAAGCCCGTTTTATTGTTTGTCTCAGATAATTTACCGCCAACGGCGAGATTTAACATGAGGTAAAATGACTTATCAAAGGGCGCGGCGGTGCCGGACTCCTTGCCGACCGTGGCGCTGTACCAGTCCTCCGCCGTGAGGGTGTAAAACAGCTCATCATCAATGAACCAATGGATCAGCCCCTCGCCCCATTCGACCGAAAAAACGTGATATTCTTCAACCGCGTCGGGACCACCCGGCAAAGGGTGATAATCGACGCGATAGTCATTCTGCGGCCATTCCCCACCGAAATGGAGGGCGCCCGATGTGCGGTTTTCGCCCTCATCCCCGGCGCAGTCCGCGCAGCGTTCCCCCAGATTGACGGCTTCCATAATGTCAATCTCGCCCGAGGTGGCCCAGGGCCCATAGGCATTTTCGGCGGGCAGCATCCAGAAAGCCGGCCACGTCCCCTGCCCCTTTGGCAATTTCATACGGGCGGAGAACCGGCCATAGGTCCAGTCGGCTTTGTTCAGCGTGCGCACCTTTCCCGACGTATATTTTCGCGTGATCTGGTCGCCCCGTCCTTTCGGATAGCCCTGCGGGTATTGCGGCCCTGTCACCGTCTCCCGAAACGCCTTCAGGCGCAGGACCCCATTGACCACTTCGACGTTCTCAAGCCGCCTGGTATAACACTGGCGCTCATCATTGCCGCCGCCCCAGCATGCCTCTTCAATCTCCCATTTGGAAAAATCCAGGTCACGGCCATCGAACTCATCGGCCCAGACCAGCGTCCAGCCGCGGTCGGCCGGCAGGGGATCGGGTCCGGCCGGCGGCCGGTCGGGAACCGGCAGAACGGAGGCTGGGGTGCTGGCGCAGGCCACCATCAGCAGGACAAGCACGACAGATGACAGATACCGGGAAACGTTCATGTGGACCCCACAAAAAGAAGAGCTACCCCCGCGCAAGGCGGGGGTAGCCGATTTTAACTAAATGCCTGATCGCGCTAGAATTTGTAGCGCGCACCAACGGCGTAGCGCGCTTCGCCTTTAAGCATGAAGAAGACATTGTTCGGGTGCCGGCGATGACCACGACGGTTCTCGGCAGCGATGTTGATGCCCTCGACAAAGACGCTGACGCCATTGTCAAATTCATAGCTCGCGCTGGCATCCAACTGACCATAGTCCTGTATATAGAACGGGTTGGGTCCGTCGCCAGCCAGGAACATTTCACGCCAGTTATAGGCCAGACGGGCCTGGAAGGCATCCTTCTCATAGAACGCGATGACGTTCGCACTGTCGCTCCAGCCGGTGACAACAAATTGCGGGTTGTAGCCCGACTGGGTGTTGTCATAGCCACCATTATCGAAGGCGACGGTGTAGTTGATGATCCCGCCAAAGCCGGTGTCGCCGAAAATATGCTGTACGGCAAACTCCAGACCTTCATATTTGAGCAGGTCTTCATTATTGAACGGTATCGAGGTTCTGATCTGGAAGGCCGGATCGTCTGGCTGACCCAGAATGTTGGTACCCTCCACCGTGGTTGGGAAGTTCTCGATGATGTAATCGCGGATCTCTCCGAGATCAGCTTCACCGCCCAGGGCCGCTACGGCGGCGTCGTAACGCGGCCCCCGCGCAGGGTTGGTCAGGCCCGGGAACGTCTGATCAAACTCGCTGGTTCCGATGAAGTTGCTGACATCCTTGGTGAAGTAGCCCAGGGACACATAGCTGTCATCGGCATAGTACCATTCCGCCGACAGGTCGAAGTTCTCAGACTCGTAAGGCTCAAGGCTTGGATTGCCCTGTGACGCCCGAGCTTCATCCGGCCGGAAGGGCGGCTGAAGGTTGAGGCTGGCCCGCAGGTTATTGTAAGCCGGGCGGGCGATCGTCTCGCTGTAAGACGCCCTGACCTTCACATAATCCAAAGGCTGGAAGTCGAAGTCGATCGACGGCAGAACATAATTGTAACTTCCGTCAACTGTCAGGAAGTCCTGTCCGTCGAAATTCACACCGATCTCGGTGAAGCCGGTCCAGGCCGTCCCCACGGGGTTTGGCTGAAGCGATTTCGAGGTCACATCTGTTTCCTCATACCGCAGACCGGCCGTCAGGTTCGCATCGCGACCGAAGAGCTCGAACTGATTGTTATACTGAGCAAACAGGCTGAGCGTGTTTTCCCGGTAGACATCGTCGGTGTTCTGATTTGCCAGGCAGGTGCCGGGGATTGAAGACCCCGTCCATGGCGACGAACAGATCCCGTACTGTGACTCCATCAGGTCAACCAGGCGTGCAACGTCGAACTCGTAGAGGCCTGGCAGCATGTTCGGATTGTCCGAACCGGAGATGCCGTCAAACTTATCGGGCAGAGTCATGAACGAGAACAGGTCATCCGGATAATCGTCCGGCGTTCCGAGGCCGCCCCATGAGTCGGTCTGGATAAAGCCGTACTTCGACTTGTACTCATTGCGGATCACGCCAACACCGAAATCAACACTGTCGATCAGGCTGTGGTCAAAATCATAAGAACCGAAGATGCGGGCTTGTGACAGGTCATCCTTGACATAGGCATTCCGGAAGGAGCTGCCCGTGCCGATGATCGAGGACGCCTCGAACAGGCCCGGCAGATCTCCGTTCTGGGTGACACTGATCACCGGCAGGTCGCCCCTGAAGTCGATCGTCTGATCGGCAATCGAAAGCACGGCGGTACCGACAGACATGCTCGACCCGAACTTGTTGCCAGGCTTGGATTCCGCTGAAGAGTCATGCCAGTCAAAAGCCAGGCTCAGACGCTCGGTCGCATCCCATTCGAGGTTCAAGCCAAACGACTTGTTCTCGGATTCATTGGCCGCCAGTGACCCGGAATAAGACAGGTCAGAGTTGCCCACGAATTCCTTATAGAATTCAGGACCCGCAACGGGGCCGTCTGTCCACAAGCTTACCGTCGCATCATGGTTGAACCAGATGCCGGCTGTGGATTTCTGAACTTCGACCTGCTGCTGCGAATAGGTGTAGTCCGCCGTACCACGAAGGGTCTCGGTAAAATCATATTGCAGTGTGATCTGACCATTGGTCCGCTTCCGGGTGAAATCCGTCAGTTCGTAGTCGGCATTCTGCGGGACTTCGTAAACGTCTGTGTCGCCAGGGCGGTTTCCACCCCCCTGCTCCGGACCCCAGTTCCAGGCATCCGCGGCGGGAAGCTGACCCCAGCCGCCCTCGCTGCCGAGCAGACCATCACGCCAGCCGACATTCGCCTGCGTGACACCGCCCTTACGTTCCTGGTAAGACCCGGAAACTGCGACGCCCAGACGGTCATTCAGGAATTTGTCGCTGTACAGGCCAGAGATTTCCGGTGTGATGTCGCTGCCACGGATCTGGCTGTCATCGCTGACCATCTTGACACCAACGGTCGCGATGCGGCCGGCAGCCTCAAGCGGCTTGGTGGTCTTGATGTTGATCGTTGCGCCAATGCCGCCGGTGGCCACGGATGCCTTGCTGGTCTTGTAGACTTCGACCGAGGCAATCGCTTCCGACGCCAGATTACCGAAATCAAAATTCCGCGTTGACGGCGCGCTCGCGCCATCGCCCAGCGTCGAGGTCGGCATCATGCGGCCGTTAAAAGTGACCAGGTTAAAGTCCTGACCAAAGCCGCGGACCGTGACCGATGAGCCTTCGCCGAGCGACCGGTCAACCGACACGCCCGAAATCCGCTGCAGGGATTCAGCAAGGTTGGAATCCGGGAACTTGCCCATGTCCTCAGCGGTGATCGAATCAACCACACCCGCAGAATCGCGCTTCAGCGCCATTGAGCTCATCAGTGAGCCCCGGATCCCCTCGACAATGACGGTATCCTGGATTTGAATTTCTTCTTCGTCTTCGTCTGCGTCCTGAGCAAGAGCAGCAGAAGCCACACCTGACATCACCAGAACCGATGCGCCCAGCATCAATTGCGCAAACTTATGCGGCTTGTACAAACTCATAGTGTCTCCTCCGTTTATCTTTTCGGCCAACAGGCCGATGAACCCGCCCCGCAGGGGAAGGTCAACGGTCGCACCATTCGCCATTGTCCGATATTGTCAATTTAAAAGTCCGATGTAGGACAATTTTATTTGAGATCGCGAGAAGCTGTGACAGAAATGTCTCACCTGCCCCGGACACGAAACCCGGCTGGCCGCCTCAGGACAGGTCCGTTCTGGCCGGCCCTGTCGAGGCCCGCATAATCAGCCGGTGCGGCAAGACAATCATTTGCGACGCGCCCCCCGGGCCGCCGGACGTGTCGGCCAGCGTTTCGATGGCGCTCCGGCCAATCGCCTCAAAAGGCTGGCTCACTGTGGTCAGGTCTGGCCACATCGCGCTGGCAATCGGCGAATCATCAAATCCGGCGACCGACAGGTCGTCCGGGACCCGCAGGCCCTGACGGTTGGCGGCCATGACGACCGCTGATGCCATTTCGTCATTTGCTGCGAAAATCGCCGTGGGAAGGCGTGGCGCAGACAGAAGTTTTTCCGCAGAGACAAGACTTTCACGGAACTGGAAGCGGCCGGATTCGACAAACATGTGCGCCGGATTGGCGAGGCCGGCCCGGGCCATGGCCTCTTCAAAACCCTGCCGGCGCAACAGGGTCACCACATGGTCGGGATGCCCACTTATATGACCGATCCGGCGGTGACCGAGGGCGAGCAAATGCTCCGTAATCTCTTTTGATGCCAGGCGATCATCCATAGTTATGGCGACCGAGCCCAGAACCGCCCGGGACGGGGAGATCAGCACGTAGCTGACGCCCCTGTCATCAAGCAACTGATGGACCTCCGTCGAATCGCAAAGTGGCGGCACCAGGATCATTTTGCGGACATGTGTGCGGTCCAGAAACATCTCGACCTGCCGCACCCAGTCGGTTCCGGCCTCGTCAAAAAGCTCAACTGCGAGATACCGCCGGGCATCGGAACACGCCTTCAGCACGGCATGGTTGAGGCGCGCCTGATAACCACTACTGGGGTCTCCATACAGCATGCCGATGCTGAGTGGCTCTGTCAGGCGCAGATGCCGCGCAACCGAGACGGGCGCAAAGGTCAGCTCCTGAATGGCCTCTTCGACCTTGAGCCGCGTCTTGCTGCTGATATGGGGGTAATTGCTCATCACCCGGGACACGGTTTTGGTCGAAACCCCGGCCCGTTTTGCGACTTGAGTGATGGTCGTCATTAGAAGTCCCGTTCCCAACGCCCCCGGACGGCGGGCAGGCGCACCACCCGACCCGGGGAAGACAAATTTCCGGACAAAACTGGATTGACTTTGTCCTTTACTGGACAATAACGTGCCGAAAAACGTCGTCAAGAACGACACTATTTTAATTTTAAGAGGGATCCAGACGGCGATGTTGGGCGGAAAAAAACGATTTAATATGATGGCCTTGGGGATCTTTTCGGGGATCACCCTGCTGGCCTCCTGCTCAAGTGAGCCCGCCCACGGAGCAGACCCGGTCACGCTCCGGGCCGAAGCGATTCGGGCGGCGATGAGCGTCGAGGAGAAAATCGGCCAGATCCTTCAGGCCGACATTTCGGCGATCACGCCAGACGAAGCGCGGACCTACCATATCGGCTCGGTCCTGAATGGCGGCAACTCCGCGCCTGGCGGCGGCAAGACCGCAGACCCGCAGGCCTGGGTTGAGCTGGCCGACGCGTTCTGGGAGGCCTCGACAGACACAACCGATGGTGGCGTCGGCGTCCCCCTTCTGTGGGGAACCGACGCGGTGCATGGCCACAACAACCTGCAGACTGCGACCATCTTCCCGCACAATATCGGCCTGGGTGCCGCGCACAATGCCGACCTGATGCGCCAGATCGGCGATGTCACCGCGCGCGAGATCCGGGCCACAGGCCTCGACTGGACCTTCGCGCCGACCCTTGCCGTCGCCCGCGACGACCGCTGGGGACGCGCCTATGAAAGCTATTCCGAAAATCCCGACCTTGTCGCCGCCTATGCCGCGGCGATTATCGAAGGCCTGCAGGGGCGGCCCGGCGATGACGACTTCCTGGTCGGCGAAAATGTCATGGCCACGGCCAAGCACTTTATTGCCGACGGCGGCACGCAGCTGGGCATCGACAAGGGCGACACGCTGGGCACGATCGAGGAGATCGTGGCCATTCACGGCGCAGGCTACGGCCCCGCCATTGCCGCCGACGTCCAGAGCGTGATGGCGTCCTTCTCGTCGGTCAATGGCGAGAAAATGCACGGGTCCTCTTTCTTCCTGCGCGATGTGCTGCGCGACGAGATGGGCTTTGAGGGCTTCGTGGTCGGCGACTGGAACGGCCACGCCGAAGTCCCCAACTGCACCGCCACGGACTGCCCGGCGGCGCTTTATGCCGGGGTCGACATGTACATGGCGCCCGACAGCTGGAGGGGCCTGTACGCGGCCCTGCTTGAAGACGCCAATGCCGGCGAGCTCGACATGCAGCGGGTGGACGAAGCCGTTCTGAGAATTCTCAAGGCCAAGATCCGCTCAGGTCTGCTCGATGCCGGGCGGCCTTCCGACCGCGCCACCACCGACGTCACCCTTCTTGGCCAGGACGCCCATCGCGCCATCGCCCGACAGGCGGTGCGGGAATCCCTCGTCCTGCTGAAGAATACCGACGGACTGCTGCCCGTTGCTCCCGGCCAGACCGTCCTGATCACCGGCAGCGGGGCTGACTCGATGCAGCAGCAAACCGGGGGCTGGACGCTGAACTGGCAGGGCACGGGCAATGCCAATGACGAATTTGCCAATGGCGAAACCCTGTTCAGCGGCCTCAAAGCCGCCATTGAAGCGGCCGGCGGAACCGCGATCCTGTCGCCCGACGGCCAAACCGACACGGTCCCGGATGTTGCCATCGTGGTCTATGGAGAGCAGCCCTATGCGGAGTTCTTCGGGGACCGCTCAGACCTGGTTTTTGAATTCGAGACCGGTGAGAACCTGCAGCGCATCAAGGCCCTCAAGGCACAGAACATCCCGGTTGTCTCGGTGTTCCTGACCGGCCGTCCCCTGTGGAGCAACCTTCACATCAACGCGTCCGACGCCTTCGTCGTGGCCTGGCTGCCCGGGACGGAAGGCGCCGGTGTGGCCGACGTGCTTGTTGCCGGCCAGGACGGACAAGCCCGGCACGACTTCACCGGTCGCCTGTCCTTCTCCTGGCCAGCCGACGGCCGGGGAGAACCGATCAACGCGGCCGACGATCCCGGTGTCCTGTTCCCCTATGGCTTTGGCCTGTCCTATGCGCAGACGCCACCGGCCATGGCGGCGCTGTCGGAAGACCCCATGGTTGCCGACACCAGCCAGCAGTTCGCCGGTCAGATCATTCAGCGCGGGGCGCCTGCCGGACCGTTCGCCATGTTCATCGGCGATTCGTCCAACGCCAACATCCCGGTCACAACCATGAGCGCCACCAGCCTTGGCAATGGCCTTTCGATTGCCGGCGTTGACTATAAAGCGCAGGAAGACTCGAAGCTGCTGTCATGGTCGGGCTCCGGTCCGGCCCATTTCAGCCTGCGCAGCACCCGCCCGCTGGACCTGAACATTGTCGGGGACCCCGCCACGCTCGCCCTGTCGATTGTCTGGCGACGTGACCGGTCGGAAGACGCGTCATGGCCGGTCCGCATGGCCTGCGGCGACGGGTGCGCGGCAGAGCTTGACGCAGCCCGGTTCGAAACACCAATCCCCGGCTCCGACTGGACGGACGTCTCCATTCCGGTCGCCTGCTTCATCGCGCAGGGCCTCGACCCGTCCGCCGTGACGGAAGCCCTGCGGCTGGACGCCGAGGACGCAACCGAGCTGACCATACATTCAGCTGGCTTTCAGGCCGACGCAGCCCCCCGCCCGGCCTGCTAGCCCGACCTGCCAACCCGGTCCCTCCATCCGCCGCACCGCCCGCCTCCGGCAGCGGCACCGCGTGCCAGAAACAGGCCGGCCCGGCCCGTCCGGACCCGGGCGCTGAACCGGTCACCGGACCGACGCCCCCGTCCGGCATCGACAGACGGTGCTGAACGGGCAATAAAGGGGGCGTCGGGCAGTCAGGGGGAGGTCTCATGGCGATCAATCGTCGGCATTTCGTTTGGGGCGGGGCCGGGCTGGTGGCCGCCACAAGCCTTCCCGTCGCCGGGCATGTCGCATGGGGCCGCCGCGATTTCGCGCGCCCGGCTTATGATCCGATTCCCCCGGACCCCGGCGCAGAAGCCAGTTGGATGAACTGGTCTGGCCTGCAGCGGGCCACACCTGTCGCGCTTGAATTTCCCAGCAGCGAGGCGCAGCTGGCCGAACAGGTCGCCGCCACGCCATACCGCATTCGCCCGGTGGGCAGCGGGCACTCTTTCTCACCGCTGGCGCCCGGCGAAGGCCTGATGATTGATGTCAGCGCCCTGTCAGGCCTGTATGGTTATGATGCCACAACCGGGCAAGCCCGCTTCGGAGCCGGCACCCGGCTGTTCGAGGTGGCTCAGGCCTTGAATGAGGTCGGTCGGGCGCTGCCCAACCTGCCCGATATTGATGTCCAGACCCTGGCCGGCAGCTTCGCCACCGGCACCCATGGCACAGGGAACCGGCTCACCGCGCTGCATGATTACATTGTCGCCTTTCGGATGATCACCCCCCGGGGTGAGGTGGTGGAGGTCGACGCTGCGCGCCAGCCCGACCTGTTCCAGGCTGGCAAAGTGTCTCTTGGCGCGCTCGGCATCCTGACCGAGGTCACCCTGCGAACCGTGCCGGCTTTTCGCCTGCACCGCCAGATGACGATTGAACCAGTCGGCCCCTTCCTGGACCGGATTGAGGCGCTGGGGGAAACGCATCGCAATTTCGAATTCTTCTATTCTCCCGGGACGGGACTGGTCGCCTGGCTGGTCCATGACGTGACGGACGGTCCGGTCACCCCGCGTGAAGCGGCGGCGGATGATGCATTCCTCGACGGGCTGAAGCAGCTGCGCGATATGTTTGGCTGGTTCCCATGGTTGCGTCGCCAGATTGCCAGCCAGTCCTTTCCGCGCGGCCGCATTGAAGATGTCACCGATGAGTCCTGGGCCCTGCTGTCCACGACCCGCCCAACCCGCTTCAACGAGATGGAGTATCACCTGCCCCGCGCCGAGGGCGTGGCGACGCTGCGCAAGGTCATCAGGCTGCTGGACCAGCGCCGCGAGGCCTTCTTTCCCCTCGAATACCGCCATGTCGCCGAAGATCCGGCCTGGCTCAGCCCCTTCCAGGGCGGGCCGCGCGCCTCGATCGCCCTCCATGCCGCCGTGGACGAACGCTTTGACTATTTTTTCAGGGATTTCGAACCGCTTTACCGTGCCGTCGGGGGACGGCCCCACTGGGGCAAGCTGAACACGATGGATCAGGCCGGGGCTGCTGCCCTTTATCCGGACTTCAACCGCTTTCGCGAGCTGCGCCGTGAGATCGACCCGGACGGCAAGTTTCTCAATCCCTATCTCGCCAGCCTGTTCGGGGAACGCTTTGATGCCTAAACTGTCACGCCGGGCCCTGCTAATGGGTGGCACAGGGCTGATCGGGACCGGAGGAGCCGTGATGATGACCAAACCCAAGGACCAGAGCGGGCCCCGCAATCCCTATTTCCTCGACATGCAGGCGGCGCTGGCCTCTGCCGGGATCTCCGGGCCGACTCTGGTCATCGACCGGTCCCGGCTGAATGCCAATATCGATACGCTGATGGGGCATCTCCCCGATGGTATGGCGTATCGGATTGTCGCCAAATCCCTGCCCAGCCTCGCCCTGCTCGGCCATATCCGCGCGCGCACCGGCACCTCCCGCCTGATGACATTCAACCAGCCGATGCTGACCGCGCTGAGCCTGGCCATGCCCGACGCCGACCAGCTTCTGGGCAAGCCCATGCCTGTCGGGGCGGCCGAAACCTATTTCGCCACCCTGCCCGCCGACCACAGCGCGGCAGCCGACCAGGTCCAGTGGCTGATCGACACGCCGGCACGGCTCGACCAGTACACGGCGCTGGCCCGCAAGACCGGCCGCACCCTGCGGCTGAATTTGGAACTGGATGTTGGCCTGCACCGGGGCGGCCTGGTTCCCGGTCCGGATCTGAAGCTGGTCCTGGAAACGATTGACCAGACCCCGGAGCTGAGCCTGTCCGGCCTGATGGGTTACGAACCGCACCTGCCCGCCCTCCCGACCACGCTGGGATGGCGTGACCGGGCCAAGGCCGGGGCCTGGGCCCTTTACCGCGAAGCCCTCGACATGACCGCCGCTCTCCTCGGAGCTGACAAGCTGGCCGGCCTCGTGCGCAATGCTGCCGGCAGTCCAACCTATCGCTACTACCAGACCACGGAGATCGCCAATGAAGTCTCCGCCGGGTCCTGCCTGGTGAAGCCCACCCATTTCGACACCGACTTGCTGGCGCCCTTCCAGCCGGCCAGCTTCATCGCCACGCCGGTGATCAAGGCGCTTGACCGGACACGGCTGCCGGGCCTCGAATTCGCAGAGGGGACCCTGCGCGCCTGGGACCCGAACAGCGCACGGACCGTCTTCATCTATGGCGGACACTGGCTGGCCGACCCGGTCGACCCGCCCGGCTTGTCGTATAATAAGACATTTGGCCGGTCCTCAAACCAAGAAATGCTGAACGGCGCCCGGTCGCTTGACCTCAGCCCGGATGACACGGTGTTCTTCCGGCCGCACCAAAGCGAAGCCGTGTTTCTGCAATTCGGCGATATTGCGGTCTTCGACGAGGGCCGGATCGTCGATCAGTGGCCGGTCTTTCCAGCCTCGGCCTAGCGCGTGCGGGCTGGATATCCCGCAAACAGGCCGACCCCATTGCAGCCCCCGTCCCGTTAGAGATGTGCCTGCCGCATTGATTGGCTTTATTATATCAGTGTTGTGAGTGGTTTTTCATATATTCTACTATGACCTTTTTGACACAGATCCGGAAATTCCAGCGCTGGAATGAGCCTATGAGTTGACCGAATTGAAGAGAGTTCAGTACGTACGCCTATGCGCGTCTTGCGAGTATGGGTGTGGGACGAGCTGTTAACCTCGGAGATTCGTTTAGTGAAAAATCAAAATTGGAAATCTCGTCTGCTTGCATCCTCTGTGATTGCCGGCGCGACGATCGCCATGGCCGGTTATTCGGTGGCTCAGGAAGCCGTCGATGAAGAAGCCATTCAGGAAACCGTAACCATCACGGGTTCGCGTATTGCGAAACGCGACTACACATCGAGCAGCCCGGTCGCCACTGTGAGCGCAGAGCAGTTCGACATTACCGGTACCGTCAACACTGAGAGCCTGCTCAACACGCTGCCTCAGACCGTGCCTGGCTTCGACCGGACATCGAACAACCCCGGTAATGGTACAGCAACCGTCGACCTGCGCGGTCTCGGCACCAGCCGGACCCTGGTTCTGGTCAATGGCCGGCGCTTCGTCCCGACTTCCGGCAGCGGTGTTGTCGACATCAACTCCATTCCAACCGCTCTGATTCAGAGCGTTGAAGTCGTGACCGGCGGTGCATCCGCTGTGTACGGTTCCGACGCCGTTTCAGGTGTTGTGAACTTCATCCTCAAAGACGACTTTGAAGGCGTTGAAGCGAGTGCCGGTTATGAAATGACCGAACAGGGCGACGCCAAATTCTTCAGCTCGTCGCTGACCATTGGTGGCAATTTCGCTGATGGCCGCGGTAATGCCGTGCTGAGCATGTCCTACACAGACCGTGAAGCCCTGTTCCAGGGCGACCGCGACTTTTCGACCTTCGCTCAGTTTGACGACTTTGAAGGTGGCACGTTCAATGGTGGCTCGTCGGGCATTCCGGCAACGTCGATCTTTGCGGGTGGCGTTGGCACAGACACCACCGCAAACTGCGACAGCTTTGGCGTCACCTTTGATCCAAACGGCGACGTCCGTTGTTTCAACTCTGATTTCAGCGCCGCTTCGAATGATTTCTACAACTATGCCCCTGTGAACTACATCCAGCTTCCACAGGAGCGTTTCCAGGCCACCGGTCTGGCCCATTATGAAATCAACAACCACGCCGAAGTCTATGGCGAGTTTGTCTTTGCCCTGAACGATGTGCCGCAGCAGCTTGCCGCGACACCAATCTTCCAGTCCGGCTCCGAATTCTCGATCGACGGAAACCCATTCCTGACAGCCAACTCACAGGCAATCCTGTCTGAAGCCTTCGGAAGCGGTGTAGACACCGATGAAGACGGCATTGATGACACCGGTTCGGCCTTCCTGCGGCGCCGGATGATTGAAGTCGGCCCACGTATTTCCGACGACCAGTTCGTGGCCTTCCAGGTGCTTGGTGGCATCCGTGGTGAGATCAATGAGAACTTCGACTATGACGTGTCCTATCAGGAAGGTCGGGTTCTGAATTCCAGCGCCCAGCGCGGTAACGTCTCCCGTACCCGCTTCCTGCAAGCTCTGGTTTTGGCGGATGATCCCGACAATCCTGGTAACGTTCTGGTTGACAGCAACGGCAACCCATCTTGTGCTGATGGATCCAGCAATGGATCGACTGTTGGCTGTTCCCCAATGAACATCTGGGGTGAAGGCAACATCAGCGAAGGTGCTGCAGAATTCCTGCGCACCCGGGTCAATTCAGATTCGCGCTACAACCAGCGCATCCTGGCAGGCACCATCACCGGTGACACAACCGGCTGGCTGGAACTTCCGGGCGGCCCGATCGGCGTTGCTGGTGGTATGGAATATCGGGAAGAATCCTTCTCGTTTGATCCTTCCCAGGACCTCGCCAGTGGCAACATTGCCGGCTTCAATGGCGCACCTGCCATTCCGGAATCCGGTTTCGATGTTACGGACATGTTCGTAGAAGCCTACCTGCCAATCATGTCGGGTCAGCCAATGGTTGAGCTTCTGGCAGCTGAAGTTGCCTATCGCTACTCCGATTATTCATCGATCGGTGGCGTTGAAGCCTACAAGATTGCGGGTGAATGGGCCCCCAATACGCAGGTCCGCTTCCGGGCATCACTGAACACGGCTGTTCGTGCACCAAACATTGTGGAACTCTTCGCGCCCATCGCGGAAGGTTTCCCAGGTGCCGTTGACCCCTGTTCGGCTGCCGGTCCGAACCCAGCCGGCATTTCGGCCATCTGTGTCGCAACAGGTGTCCCATCTGCACTGGTCGGCTCGCCCGCCATCAACCTCGCTGCCGGCCAGGTCCGTCAGCTGTCCGGTGGTAACCCGAACCTGGCAGAGGAAGAAGCTGAAACGCTGACCCTCGGCTTTGTGGCGTCTCCAGAGTTCATTGACGGTCTGACAGTCTCACTCGATTACTTCGACATCGAGATTGACGGTGCCATTGCCTCCTTCGGGGGCGGTGCGGCCAACATTCTGGACACCTGCTACAATGACACCGCGTTCGGTGGCGTCGGATCGGCTTTCTGTAATGCCATCTCACGTCGTGCGGATGGCACGATCGAAAGCGTCTCTGCTCAGGCTCAGAACGTTGCCGCGGTCACGCTGAACGGCTTCGATCTGTCGGCCGATTACGACTATGATGCAGGTGATCTCGGCATGTTTGCCCTGAACTACCTGGCCACCTTCACAGAAGAGTCAACCTTCCAGGCCTTCCCAGGTGCGGATGTTGATGACTGTGCCGGCAGCTTTGGTACCCTGCTCTGTGGTGAGCCAATAACAAGCTACAAGCATCGTGCCGCTGTCCAGTGGAACCGTGGTCCAATCACCGCGCAGCTCCTCTGGCGCTATATCGGCGAAGTTAACGATGATGATCCAGGAACGGATTATGCCGTCGAAACCATCGACGGAACCAGCTACTTCGACGCGTCCGGTTCGTACCAGGTCAATGATACCCTGACCCTGACCGGCGGCATCGATAACCTGTTCGACGAACTGCCACCCATCCTTGGCGACAACCAGGAGCAGGCCAACACCTACCCTGCGACCTATGACGTCTTTGGTCGGACGTTCTTCGTCAAGGCGACCGCCCGCTTCTAGGCGAGGGGTCCAACACAGAACAGAGCAGGCCCTCCTTTTGGAGGGCCTGTTTTTTTATGTCTTGAACCCAGCCGCCGCGGCGGGAACCGGGTCCTGAGCTAGGCGGGCAGCAGGTCAAAGGGCGCGGTCAGACGCTCTGCGCCGGCGGCGATGGGCCGTGTGCCGTGCCACATGAAGGATGGGAACAGCACCAGCCGGCCGGGCTGTGGGGCGATCTCCCTGAGCGGAGGCAGCGCTGCGGGCGTGTGATAGGGCGGCACACCGAACCCGATCCAGCCCGCCCGATCCGGGGCGGTCCCGGTTCCGTCCGGCACCTGCACATAATAGGCCGAACTGATCCAGCCCGCCGGATGGACATGGGGCTCATGATAGCCCTGCCCTGTCAGGCGGACCGACCACATGCCGGCAAACCGGTACGTCCCCTGATTGCGGGCCCCGGTCGGATGCGCGGGATCCTGTCCGATCTCGTCCAGATAGCGCCGGATCGGGGCGTCGAGCGCCGCACAATAGGCGCCGATCACCGGGTCATCATGGTCCAGTAAATTCCGCGTCGTCTGGGTGCCCGGACCCCGCAGAGACTGGTTGAGCGGGCGGGCCGAAAACGGGTGCAGCCGCCGCAGCAGGGCGGCAAAATCGGCATTAAACGCCTCAAGGCTGGCATAGCCCGGGGGCGGCGCCAGATCATAGGCCCGGACATAGCGATCAACGTCCAGCAGCGGCGATGGCGTCCCCAGAAGCCGATGGGCAACACTCTCATGCGCAATCCCGTGCTGGGCATCGGGGGCCAGGGTGCGCAGCGGCGCCAGGCGCCTCAACGCCGCCTCACCCTGCCCCTGCATCAGGTCGGCCACGATTCGCATATCCTGTGCCGCGGCATCTGACGGGCTGAGCGCAAGGGCGCGATCGGCCGCCGCCGCCACCTCCCCGGCCTGGCCGGCCTCCCGCGCTATCAGCGCCTTGAGCGTCCAGGCCGCGGCATCGGCCTCGGCCCCGTCCGCACCAAAGGCCGCCGCCCAGGCCCGGTCCGCCCGGTCGATATCGCCCGACTCCACCACCAGTCGCAGGGCCGAACTCCGCAGGGCCAGGGGGGCGGCAGCGATGAGGTGGTCAAACTGCGCCCGATCCCCCCGCATCCAGTAAAGATTGGCGAGGTTCCGCAAACTGTCAGGGCTGCCCATCTGGGCATAAGCCGTCCGGAAGCTGGCCTCGGCCGCATCAAGCGCATCCAGATCCTGCCATGCCCGCCCCAGCATGAAGTGAATTTCAGGCGTCGCCTGTTCGGCCAGCAGGGCGCTGAACAGTGCCGCAGCCTGCTCGGCCTCGCCGCTTTCAAGCTGCGCCGTCGCCAGGCCATACCGCCCGGCGCGGCTGCCCGGCGCCCGCACCAGAACGGCCTGCCAGCCCTGCCGGGCAGACACCCAGTCCCCGCGTGCCGCGGCGACCTTGGCCCGACCGATCAAGGCCGCTACCAGGTCGGGCGCACCGGCCAGGGCCACGTCAAACCGCGCTGCGGCGGCACTCAGCCGCCCCCGGCCGAGCTCAAAATGACCGAAATTATTCGCCGTATTGGGGTCCGCCGGCGCGAGGTCTGTGGCCTCTGCAAACAGGGCGGCGGCCTCGCTGTCCCGGCCAAGCCGCTGGGCACTGACGGCCGCCAGGTTCAGAGCCTGCGGATGTCGCAGCCCGCGCAGCCCGGCCAGCGCCTGCTCAAAAGCGCCTGCGCGAAAGGCATCGGTTGCCGCCTTGAAGGCTTGTGCAGGGGTCATTTGAGACGTCCGAGACAGGGAGGTCGCACCATGCTAGTGACAATTTCACGTCACACAAGACGCCAACCGGGCCGGGGGCAATGGACAATCCTGACAAGAGCAAGGCCGACTGGGGCAATTACTGGCAGGGCCGGGGCGCGGAACAAAGCGGCGAGGTTTTCGCCGGCGTCGGGGTTGAGACCAGCGCCGAACTCGCCACCTACTGGTCGACAATCTTCGCAGGGGCGGGCTGCGAGCCGGTCCTCGATCTCGCCTGTGGCGCCGGGTCGGCGATCCGCCACGCCGCCGCTGCCGGGTGCACACAGCTGATCGGCCTGGATATTTCCGCCGAGGCCGTGCAGGCGACCCGGACCAGCCTGCCGGGCCTGATGGGTGTGGTGGCCAGCGCCGACCAGCTGCCGATGGCGGATCGGTCGGTCGGCCATGTCGTCAGCCAGTTTGGCTTTGAATATGCCGACCGTCCCGCCGCAGCGGCGGAAATCTCGCGGATCCTGCGGCCCGGGGGCCGGTTTTCCGCCATCGTGCATATGAAGGACGGCGCCATTGCCAGGGAGTGCCGCGGTCATCTCGACCGGCTCGACGTGATCGACAAAAGCGGCTTCATCCCGGTATCGAAATCGGTCTTCTCGGCCGTGTTCGCCTTTGAAAAAGCCCCTTCCAAGCGCGCCCGGGGGCACCTTGATGCCGCGCTCAAAGCCCTGACCGACGCGCAGCAACATCTGATGCCGGAAGTCCGGGCTGGCGGCATCGCCGCGCACCTGCATAACGGGGCCAGCCAGCTTTTCGAACGCCGGCAGACCTATCTCGAACAGGACATTCTCGGCTGGCTGGACAGGATGGCCGGCGAGATCTCGGCCTATGCCGGCCGCATGACCGGGATGCTGAACGCCGCCATTGACCCGGCTGAGGCCGCGCAGCTTCTGGCCCGTATTGCGCCGGCCGGTGAGGTCAGCTGCGACGCCTTTCAGCTTGGCGGGCGCGATGCGGCCCTCGCCCTTATGGCCCGCACCCGCGCCTAGGCGCGCCGCGCGACCCGCCTGTCCGTGCAGCCGGCGCCCGTCGTCGCGCCAGAAACTTTCAGCAAAAAGGGCGGTCCCGCAGGACCGCCCTTCTGATTAAGGAGGATTCAGACCGTTACCAGCTCTTACGGATCGAGACGCCGTAGGTCTGCGGCTCGGTCAGGAAGACATTGGTGAACAGGCCCGAGGAGTCGTCGGTCAGGTACGCACCGGTGATGACTTCCTTGTCAGCAATGTTCTTGCCGAAGACTTCAACCGTCACGCCATTGTCCGCATGGGCCAGCTGCAGAGACAGGTTGATATTGTCCCAGCTCTCCAGGGCGTCGCGCTGCGTATTCCAAACCCGGGTGAACGAGTCGCCCTGGTAGTAGTAGTCGCCGCGCAGGCGCAGAGCCCAGGGTGAGTCATTCACATTATCCCAGGTGTATTCTGCACCGACATTGAAGGTCGTTTCCGGCGTACCGGGCAGGCGGTTGCCGTCCAGATCCTTGGCGTCCCCGTCAAATGGCTGCAGGGCGGTTGCGGTCTGCGCATTGCCGAGCGAGTCGGTGTAATTCACCGTGACGCCGTCAAGGCCAAGTAGCCCCTCGCTCCCGGCAAAGGCACCCGAACACAGCCCCAAAGTGGAGCCTGGATCGAGTTGCCCGGCCGCGATGCCGCCAAGAACAGTGGCGTAGCCCTGTGCCGACACGACACAGTTCGAGAAGTTCCCGAAATTCTTCAGGACCACCAGATCATCCCGGCCATTGGTCCGGTCGAGAATATCGACGCCAAACGTGTCGACAACCTTGGCATCGAGGATGCCGAGATTGGCATTGATCAGCAATGTCGAGGCCGGGTTCCAGACCGTCTCCAGCTCGATACCGGAAATCTCGGCATCGACGTTGAAGTTGGCGGATGTCCGGTTCACAATCGCACTGATCTGATAGCCGCTATAATCATAAACGAAGCCCGTTGCGTTGAGCTGCACCCGGCCACCGGCCAGAGTGTTTTTCGTCCCGATTTCATAGGCGTCAATGAATTCAGGGTCGAAGGCCTGCGGTACGCCGGTCGAATTGTCAGCCGGCTGCGGCGGGTTGATACCACCGCCCTTATAACCCCGTGAATAGAACGCGTAGAACAGGGAATCTTCTGTCATGTTAAGGTCCGGCGACCAGTCCAGTCCGATCCGGCCCGTCACTTCCTCAAAGGTCCTGTTCAGAGTTCCGTCACCGCCATCATCATTCGATGCGCCGGCATTGGCGACATAGGCCAGCGGGTCAGGACGGTCACCATCGGCAACCAGAAGGAAGGTCGGAATGTTGCCAACTTCCTTTTTATCACTGGTATAGCGCAGGCCAACGGTCATCTTAACGTCATCACTGACGTCGAGATAGCCCTCACCGAAGACGGCGAAGCTGTCGAGCTTGTAAGGCGTAATCGAACGGAAATAGTTCCGGCCGGTCCCGTCCAGATTGTCGAGCGGCGTGGCACCTGCATTGGCCGGATCCTCAATGCTGAAGATCGGACCGAGCTCGGCGGCATTCCCCGCGGCATTGAACAGCTGAACATAGGCGGACGCTGTGTCGAAGAAGACATAATAGCTCTCGTTGACAGCCGGGCCCTGATTGGTTTCGCCATCCACCTTGATCAGACCAAGGTTGAAGTTGAACGCCCCGTCAAAATCAGACTGCAAGCGCAGTTCGTGGGTCGAGTTCTGTGAATCCGATCCCGACAGGTCGGTCGCGTAGAAATTGCTCTGTGGGCCAAGCTGTGGATCGTTGATGACACCACCGGCAAACAGGCTTTCCCAGACCAGCGGGAAGAGGGGACCGAGGCCGGTCGTGTTCAGTCCAGCCAGGAACGGGCTTGGCGAGGTATTCAAGGGGATATCGACTTCCGCCTGACTGTAATCCATCTGAGAGGTGTTTGTCCGCTCATTGTAGCTGCCATTATATGTCAGCAGAAGATTGTCGGTCAGATCATATTCAGCATTCCACATGAACAGGGTCTGCTCGGTCTCGAAGGTCGGGTCAAAGACGCTTTCGACCGCCCGGAAGTCAGGCACAATACCGTTCTGGTTCAGGTCAATGTTGATGGCATTGCCGCTCTCATCGATCCCGCCAATCAGGCCGGACAGGATACCAAGGCCGACGCCCAGAGAGGACGCGGTGTTGGAGCCCTGGAAGGCCCCTGGCAGATAAAGCGAGCCATCGACACAGCCCTGCGATGTAATGGCCTGATCAAGACCTGTGATCGGAAGACCGGCGAAGGACGTCTTGGTCGGGTCCTTTGAACACAGCTGCTTACCCGAGCGCAGGCGGGAGTCGTCTTCGTTGAAGATTTCAACCATCAGGCTGGTGCGCAGCCGGTCGGTTGGCTCGAAGGCCAGCGTGCCGCGGAACGCGTACAGATCCCGGCTGTCAATGTCATTGCCGGTGGTCAGATTGTCGACATAGCCGTCGCGGGACAGGGAGGATCCGGCCAGGCGCAGTGCCGCCTTTTCGCCGAGGGGAAGGTTGACCATGCCCCGGGCCTTGACCGAATTGTAATTGCCGAGCGTAAGCTGAGCGTCCGCCTTGTATTCGCCGAGAACCGGCTTGGCGCTGATGACATTGACCACGCCGCCTGTCGCGTTCCGGCCGTACAGCGTACCTTGCGGTCCGCGCAGCGTCTCAACACGCTCAACATCGTAGAATTCCGCTTCGAAGAAGCTGTTCGAGCCGATCGGTGCGTCGTTATAGTGGATACCCACACCCGCATCAGCGGAGGTTGACACCGCATCCACGCCAATACCGCGGATCCGGAAGTTGAAACCGCCGAAATTACCCTTGGTGAAGTTGACGTTTGGAATCGCACGGACAAGGTCCGGACCGCCCGTCAGCTGCTGGGCTTCAATCGCCGCCTGGTCGAAGGCAGAGACCGCAATCGGAACATCCTGAATGGATTCCTCTTTCTTCTGCGTGGTCACCGTGACGGTGCCCAGTGTCCGGGTCGACGCGGCGTCATCGGCCTCCTGCGCGACAGCGACTGGCGTCGCAAGCATCAGCGCCATGGCAGAAGCCCCGGCCATCAACGCGCCATTCAGATATGGTTTCAGTGTCATGTAGTTTTCTCCTCCCCGAGGCGGCCGGTCAGGGCTCGCGACGATAATAACATGGCTGCGCCCCCATTGTCCCCGGAGGTACGCTGACGTCAGTTCAGTCAGCCCGACCGGGTTTTGTCAACCGCTTTAGCATCCTCTCACCATTTTCGGTTCTCAGTGTGTAATCTGGGTCACGGCACAGGTGCCGCCCTCCTGCCGCGGGGGACCCGCCCGGGGGCCGCCTGCGGCCCGCGACGGGCGTCAGGCTGGCCCGCCCCGAGTCCGGTCTCCGGGCTGGACAGAGGTGGCCGATCCCGCCGCCTGTCCCGCAGGCTGTCCCGCCACCTGTCCCGCTTCTATCCCGCATGTCCCCCGGACCAGACGGCCGGGCATGGCCCCGGTCGGCTGTCCATCGCGCTGGATCACCACGCCAGAGACCAGGGTCGCAACATAGCCATCGGCCTTTTGCATCAGGCGCTTGCCGCCGGCCGGCAGATCATGCGCCATGACCGGTGGATGCAGGCGCAACCGCGCATGGTCGATGAGATTGAGGTCAGCCTTGAGGCCGGGTCGCAGCAAGCCGCGGTCGTGCAATCCATAGGCTCGTGCGGTGTCCCAGGTCTGCGCTCTCACCGCCTCGGCCAGCGACAGCTGGTCGCCGCGGGTGCGGTCCCGGGTCCAATGGGTCAGCATGGAGGTTGGAAAGCTGCCATCACAAATCATGCCGACATGGGCCCCGCCGTCTCCCAGGCCCAGCACCGTATGAGGATGGCGCATCATTTCGAGACTCGGATCAAGGCTGAACTCGGCATAATTCAGGAACGGCGTGTAGAGCAGCGCGGCCCCCTCCTGCTCAAGCAGGATGTCATAGGCCAGCGCCTGCGGCGTCGTTCCCTGCCGCTGGGCCTGCGCTGCAAGGCTGCGCTCGGGACCCTGCTCATAATCTGGCGGATCGCCCAGAACAAACATGTAGGCGTAGTTGGCGATGACCGCATTGAAGGCGTTGTCCGGCGCCGCATCTGCCGCCGAGAGAATCCGCGCCCGGGTCTCTGGCTGCCGCATCGCGGCGACGCGCTCCGCCAGCGGAAGGTCCGCCAGGGCCATATAAGCAGGGTTCAGCGAAAACGGGTTCATCGTGGCGTCGAGGCCCAGAAGGATGCCGACGGGCCGGCCGCAAACCAGCCCTTTTAAATCAAGCCCGGCCTGATTTTCCGCCTCGATCCAGTCGAGCAGCTGCCGCCAGGCGTGCGGCGCCCGGTGGGCCTGGGCCAGGGTCACAATCATCGGCCGCCCTGATTGCGCCATCATGTTGCGCAGCAGCTGGCGCTCATGAGGCCCGTCGGTAAAATCAGACACCACCTGCAGCAGCCCGCCGCCCGCGGCCTGTAACCCCTTGGCAATTCCGACCAGTTCTCGCTCGGCCGCCATATAAGACGGTGTCGGATCGCCGGTGCTGGTGCGGTGATTCAGGGTCCGCGACGTCGAAAATCCCAGCGCCCCGGCTTCGATCGCCTCACGGGCCAGTGCCGCCATAGCCGCGATATCGGCGTCGCTGGCGGGGTCGCGTGCTGCCCCCCGGGCGCCCATGACATGGACCCGCAGCGGCCCGTGCGGGATCTGGCAGGCAAAGTCGATATCATGTGGCCGGCTCTCGAGAACTCGCAAATACTCTTCAAAGCTTTCCCAGTTCCAGCTTAGTCCGGCCGCGAGCACAGGATTGGGGATATCCTCAACCCCCTCCATCAGGCTGATCAGGCGGTCACGATCGTCCGGCCGGCAGGGCGCAAAGCCGACCCCGCAATTGCCCATGACCACGGTCGTCACACCATGCTCGGACGAGGGTGTCAGCCGGCTGTCCCAACTCGCCTGGCCATCATAATGGGTGTGTATATCAACGAAACCGGGGGTCACGATCAGCCCGGTCGCATCAATCTCCTCGCCGCCCGCGCCAAGGTCGGGGCCGATCTCGGCGACCAGACCATCGCGTAGCCCAATATCCGCCTCAAAGGGAGCCTCCCCGGACCCGTCCACAATCAGCCCGGCCCGAATCACAAGATCAAATTCGCCCATGGGGTCCCGCCTCCTGCCCTGTCTTCACCGCGGGAGAGTTTCACAAACGGGGCCCCGGTGTCAAAGGGGCAGGCAGGGGCAGCCGGGCCCGGTACTTTTCCAAGCGGCAAAGCCGCGCTAGTCTGGGCACTGATGAAGGACACCCAGATCCCGACGGACAAGAGCCCATTCCTCGAAACAGAGGCGTCTGGCCATCTCAGGTCCCTGCTGCGCTCCATTCTGGGCTCGGTCCCTGATGCGATGATCGTGATCGATGAAAACGGGGTCATTCTCGCCTTCTCGCACGCGGCAGAAAGGCTTTTCGGCTACAGGGCCGAAAACGTCACCGGGCGCAATGTGTCCATGCTGATGACCGCTTCCGACCGGGACCATCACGACCGCTATATGGACAATTACATGAAGACCGGGGAGAAGCAGATCATCGGGATCGGCCGCATTGTTCAGGCCCGGCGCGCCAATGGCGAAAGCTTTCCGGTCGAGCTGAAAATTGGTGAAGCCCGCCTTCATGGCCGCCGCCTGTTCACTGGCTATCTCCGCGACCTCACCGAGCAGCAGGCCAATGCCCACCGCATCTCAGAAATGCAGGCGGAGCTGGCGAATTTCTCGCGGCTCAGCGCTGTGGGCACAATGGCCTCCGCCATGGCCCATGAGCTTAACCAGCCCCTGACCGCGGTGGCCAATTATCTTGAGGCGGCCCGCGACCTGCTGGAAACTCCAGATCCCGAAACGCTTGGCCTTGTCACAGACGCCCTGAATGCCGCAACCACACAATCGGTCCGCGCAGGGCAGATTGTCCGCCGGTTGCGGGACTATGTTTCCCGCGGCGAACTGGAACTGCGCCCGGTCGATTTGCGGGCCGTGATCGCCGAAGCGGTGTCTCTGGCCAAGATTGGACTGGAAGGCCGTCTCGCTCGGGTCATTGAACGCCTTGACACCGATCTGCCGCAGGTTCTCGCCGACAAGATCCAGCTCCGGCAAGTCCTGCTCAACCTTGTAAAAAATGCGATTGAGGCGCTGCAGGATACCGAGAACCCCCAGATCTGCATCCAGGCGGAATGTCAGGGCAAGGACCGTGTCCGACTGACCATTCGGGACAACGGCCCCGGCTTCGACCTGACCGAGGGGCACGATCCCTTCAACCCGTTTCACAGCTCCAAGCCTGGCGGGATGGGCCTCGGCCTGTCGATTTGCCAGACCATTATCGAAGCCCACGGCGGTAGGATTGACCTTCTCTCAGAGCCGGACCAGGGCGCGGCTTTCCAGATTGTCATCGACGCAGCACCAGGAGGACCGCCCGCTTGACCCAGACGATCTATCTCGTCGATGATGACGAGGCCATCCGCCACTCTGCGAGCTTTATGCTCAGGCATTCCGGTTACACCGTGAAAACCTTTCGCGACGGGGTGCATTTCCTCGAGAACGTCGAGGCGGATGAGACCGGCTGTATTCTTTTGGATATGCGAATGCCCGGCCTTGACGGCCTCGCCGTTCAGGCCGAGCTCAAGAAACGGGGCATCCGAATGCCGGTGATCATCCTGACCGGCCATGGCGATGTGGCCGTCGCGGTCAGCGCCATGAAAGCGGGAGCGATTGAGTTCCTGGAAAAGCCTTATGAAAAAAAGGCCCTGCTCAAAGCCATTGATACAGCGTTTGAACGCCTGTCGACCCGCTCGGGGGATGCCCGCCTGAAGGCTGCGGCATCAGCCCGGATCGCGAAGCTGACCGCACGGGAGCGCGACGTGCTCAACCATCTGGTTGAGGGCCTGACCAATAAGGCCATCGCCGAAACCCTGTCGATCTCGCCGCGCACAGTGGAAATCCACCGGGCCAATCTGATGGAAAAGCTCGAAGCTGAAAATCTTTCAACGGCGCTGCGTCTGGCTTTTCTGGCAGATATCGGACGGCCGGTGGGGCCAGATATTAGGTAGATGCCCCTAAAGATTACACGGAAGTATGGCCTACACTCACCGCGCCATGTTCCGACACCTGTCCTCCCGCAAGCCCGCCCGGGCTATTGTGCGCCTGACCGAAGAGCCCGAGCGCCTCGCCCTGATCGAGGACGATGACCAGGTTCGCCGGTCGATGACCCTGTTGTTACGGGGCCGCGGCTATGCCGTTGACGTCTATGAGGGCGCGATCGAACTGCTCAGCCTGCGCCGGCGTCCGCGGGTTGCCTGTCTTCTGATCGATTTCAAAATGGCCCACATGAACGGCATTGAATTGCTGAACCGTCTCCGGGCCAAGGGCGACATGACGCCAGCCCTGATGATTACCGGATTTTTCTCTCCCACACTGCGCAAGCGCGCGCTCGCCGCAGGCTTTGAGGATGTGATGGAAAAACCCGCGACCGCCGACCGGCTGTCGGCCCGGATTGCCGTGATTCTGGGACACCCCTGAACACCCGTCCTCCTTTTCCCTTTTCTTGCCCCGGGAGATACGGCATGCTTTCCCCTATCCGGGAAGGCCGCGTGCTGGTCGGCCGCCCGGGCTTAGAGGCGAGGAAGGTGGGGCATGAGCGGGACAGATCCGAAAATTGACGAAAAAGCCTACTGGCGAGCAACATTGCGCCTGACGCTGGGCCTTCTCACGATCTGGTTTGCCGTATCCTATGGCGCGGGAATCCTTTTCCGGGAATGGCTCGACCAATACGCAATCGGCGGCGCTCCCCTCGGCTTCTGGTTTTCGCAAAATGGGGCGATCTACGTCTTTGTCGGCCTGATTTTCTATTATTGCCACGCCATGAACAGGCTGGAGCGCAAATTCGGCATCGAGGCTTAGACATATGGATCAGCAGTTCTGGACATTCGGCTTTGTCGGCCTGACCTTCGCCATTTATATCGGGATCGCCATCTGGGCGCGGGCCGGCTCGACCGGTGAATTTTATGTTGCCGGTCACGACGTCCACCCCACGATCAATGGCATGGCCACGGCGGCAGACTGGATGTCGGCAGCGTCTTTTCTGTCCATGGCCGGGCTGATCGCCTTTCTGGGCTATGGCGGATCGGTCTATCTGATGGGCTGGACCGGGGGCTTTGTTCTGCTCGCCGTTCTCCTCGCCCCCTTTTTGCGCGAATTCGGAAAATTCACTGTGCCGGATTTTGTCGGAGACAGGTACAATTCCACGACGGCCCGGGTCATTGCAGTGATCTGCGCCCTGTTCGTGTCCTTCACCTATATCGCGGGCCAGATGAAAGGGGTCGGGGTGGCCTTTTCCGGCTTTCTCGGGGTGCCTTTCGAGTGGGGCATCATCATCGGTATGGTTGTCGTCTTCTTCTATGCGGTGCTCGGCGGCATGAAAGGCATCACCTACACTCAGGTCGCGCAATATTGCGTTCTGATTTTTGCCTATACTGTCCCCGCAATCTTTATTTCGATAACCATCACCGGGACACCCGTCCCCCAGCTGGGCTTTATTTCTGACATTCCAGACCAGAATATTTCCATGCTTGAGAAGCTCAATACGACGTTGGGTGATCTCGGCTTTCTGGAATATACCCAGTCCAGCAAAGCCATGGTGGATATTTTCGCCATTACCGGCGCCCTGATGTTCGGCACAGCCGGGCTTCCGCATGTCATTATTCGGTTCTTCACAGTGCCCAGCGCCAAAGCTGCGCGCATTTCAGCCGGCTGGGCGCTGGTCTTCATTGCCCTGCTGTACACAACGGCACCGGCTGTGGGTGCGTTCGCCCGGATCAACTTCATCGATACCGTCGACGGAGCCACATATATTGGCGACGCAGAAAATTATGCCGCACGTGCGGCCGAAATTACCGCCGCCGGCGGCAAGCCTGTTCCAGAATGGTACAAGGACTGGGAGCCGACTGGGCTGCTGACCTATGAAGACAAGAACCGGGATGGCCTGATGCAGTATCGCGGACCCGATGCGCCTGACGGCCTTCTCAATGAGGTCGAGCCCAACCGAGATATTTTTGTCCTGGCAAACCCTCAGATCGCTAAACTGCCCGGCTGGGTTATCGGACTGGTCGTCGCGGGGGGGCTCGCGGCCGCTTTGTCGACCGCTGCCGGGCTGCTTATGGTAATATCGTCTGCTGTCAGCCACGATATCTGCCGACGAACGCTGTTTCCAAACATGTCGGACACTGCAGAGCTTCGAATCGCCCGACTCGCTGCCGCAGGCGCTGTCATGGCGGCGGGATTGCTCGGGATTTTCTCAAACACGCTCGGCTTTGTCGCGGAGGTGGTCGCCTTCGCGTTCGGCCTCGCCGCCGCCTCGCTGTTTCCGGTGATCCTGCTTGGCATATTCTGGAAACGGATGAACCGGGAAGGCGCCATCACCGCAATGCTGACGGGGCTGATTTCAACCTTTTCCTATATCTATTATTTCAAGTTTGGCGGGGGAGACCCTTCCCAGTATCTATGGTCTATCTCACCGGAAGGGATCGGCTTTGTTTTCATGTGGCTGGCTCTTCTCGCTGGCGCAGGTGTCGCCCTTCTGACCAAAGCGCCCCCGGCTGAGATCCAGAAACTGGTTGAAGATATTCGCATTCCCGGCAACCGGCGCCGCCGTGGCCCGGCGGACCGGGGCATGGCCCCGGTCGATTAACCCCGGCGCCGTTGCCACGCGTTCACGCATAGGACTGGGTTATCAGATCGAACAGAAGGGGTTGGCGACCTGCCGCGCTGGCCTTTTTGGTGCGCGTCGTCTTCGGTCTTCTCGCATTACCCTCGAGCTGCACCAAACCCTTTGGCGTAATCCCAAAGCGCTCTTTAAACCTGTGGGACAGATGCGCATGATCATAAAAGCCCAGCGCACCCGCCACAGTTCCGATATTTTCGTTGCGCCCGGGCAGATTGAGAATCCGGGCATAAGCCACGTCAAGTTTCCGGTTGCGAATATGATCAGCGACACCCCCGATCGGTTCAAACATCCGATAAAGGGCTGCACGGGACAGGCCAAACTCACTGCACAGGTGCTGTGGCGTAAGCGCTGGGTCACAGATCTGGGTATCAATATAGCGCAGTATGGTATTAAGCCGCAGCGTCCGTACGTCGTCGCGCTCAGGATCCACCGGCAGGCCCCGCAACAAATTTCTCAGAACAGTTGCAAATCCGTTCAGCAAAAGGTGGGCGAGTATCTTATCACCCTGCCGGCAGGCATCATGCACGAGGCCCATCTGCAAACGCAGGGCACGTGCAGAAGCGCGGGCGCGGTCTAAAACTACAAGATCGGGCTCTGTCCCCGATCCGCAAAAATCCGGCCGCCCGGGCAACATGATGGACAGCTCCTGTGTGCGTTGCAGGGCATGCCACCGCAGCGGCCGCATCCCGTTGCTGATTACGACATCGCCTGGCTTCCAATGCCGGGAATCCTCACCCACTACGGTCTGCCCATGAGACGCAGTACAGAAGGATACCACCAGCCGCTCCGGAACCCGGTCCGGTAAAAAACGCCCCCGCATTTTGAAATACCCGTCCTGCGCAGACTCAAAAACGGTAAAATCACCGACCAGCCAGACGCGCTCATCACTCAGAAATCTGCCGTTACGGGATCCATCAAAGGCCATTCGATAATAGGGCCCGACCATGTCCTGAAAATAGTCCTCCTGTTCAGATGACTCAATTCCAGATGTTGTAAAAACAAAATCTCCGAATTTCGGCAGACTATAATTGTCTTTAAGGCCTATATTACTTGTCATTGATCTATTTTTCATTGCCTATGATGCAATTTAATTATATCAAATTATTTTGATTGAAATTTCTATTGGCGAATTTTCAGACATAGATACAAAATAATCGTGGGCTGACATCTACCTAGATAGGCAGGGAGCGGCGCTTAATCCCGATTCAGGCATGCTCGCGCGGGCACAAGGCGCGCAAACAGATATCAATCCTGGCCGCATGCCCGCTGGGACAATCGTACAGGCGCACCCATTCAGCGCATCGAACGGCCTCCTTATGGTTCCGACTCAGCGGAGGGCATGGGGAACCTCGCGCGCAACAGTAAAGGTGTGAGGGGAGCCCGGCCGCAAAGCGCCGACCCCGATGTCGAGCCGCCGGCAACAAATCGGGGATCGCACCGATATACCGGTCCGGACCCCCGCCTCAGACCCGGCCTCCGCTGGCCGGCACAGGCCAGAATGCCGGCAAAGTGATCCGGCGCGGCCCAGTCGGGTCAGGCACAACTCAAAGCCTGACGCTATAGTCTCTCGTCCGCCTCACTGAGGCCGCCAAGAAGCGTCGCATTTCCGCCTGCTGCGGTCGTGTCGATACAGGTGTGGCGCTCAACACGGCAACACGCCTCAATGCGCGTGCCAGACACCAGCGGAAGAATCGGTCCGTCTTTCTGGGCCAGCGCCATCCTTGCCCGTCGGACAGTGTGGTCATCGGCCCAGAGGACAGCCACCGCGAAGCCACGGAGATCCGTCAGCGCTTCTGGTGCCAAATGACCGTCAAGTCCTTCTTCCGGCCTGGCGCCAGGTGCAATGATCAGCGCAGCGCAGCCCGTTGACCCGACACTCCGCGCCTGACATCGGGCATCCTCGAGTGTTGGCCCGAGACACAGCGCCACCCCCCGCGGCCAAACAGAATATTCATTACGCTCTCCCGTCGGGCCGGACAGGATCTGTCGGGACAAACATTCAGACGAGGCCGGCTGGAGGGCCTCAAGTGCTGCCTGCACGGTCCCCGTATCCAGCGCCGTTCCGCTTAAGGGCCCATGATCGGTGCGCCCGGAGCGGGTAAACCTCTGAACGTAGGACGGCCCGCCCGCCTTCGGCCCTGTCCCGGAAAGACCTTCACCGCCAAAGGGCTGAGAACCAACAATCGCGCCGATCTGATTTCGATTGACGTAAATATTCCCGACCCTGAGGCGGTCAGAAATCTCCCGCACCCGATCGTCAATCCGACTATGAAGGCCGAAGGTGAGGCCATATCCGGTCGCATTAATTTGATCCAGTACCGCATAGAACTCATCCGCAGTAAAACGCGCAAGATGCAGAACCGGGCCAAACACTTCCCGGGTCAGTCCGGCAATGCGGTTCACTTTGATGACGCTTGGGCCGACAAAATAGCCCGTGTCAGGAACGGGAAGCTGTTTCAGAAGACGCCCTTCTGCCCGGGCTTTGTCGACATAGGCCTGGATCTGATCACGCGCATCTGCCGAAATGACCGGCCCGATATCGGTGCCGAGATCCCATGGGTCCCCGGCCTCTAGCTCATCCATTGCCCCTAAAAGCATATCTTCAAACTGGTCGGCGATATCCTCCTGAACATACAGGCACCGCAGGGCAGAGCAGCGCTGCCCGGCTGACAGGAAGGCCGACTGGATGGTGTCGCGGACCGCCTGCTCAAGCAAGGCCGTCGAATCCACGATCGCCGCATTCAGTCCTCCCGTCTCTGCAATCAGAAAACTGTCCGGGGCGGCCAAGGCCGACAGGCTGCGATTGATCGCCTGGGCAGTCGCTGTGGACCCGGTGAAACAGGCGCCCGACACCTGAGGGCTGGAGACGAGAAGCTGACCAATCTGGGCACCTGACCCCGGCAGAAACTGCAAAACCGACACGGGGACACCTGCCTGGTGCAAAAAGCTCACCGCGAGGGAGGCAATGATGGGGGTTGCTTCAGCGGGCTTGGCGATCACACCATTTCCTGCCGCAAGCGCCGCCGCGATCTGACCTGTAAAAATCGCCAGCGGGAAATTCCATGGCGAGATGCAGGTTACAATGCCGGCCGCGGGTCCCAATAGCTGGTCTTCTGCCCGGCAGGCATAATATCTCAGAAAATCGACGGCTTCGCGCAATTCGGCAATGGCATCGGCCTGTGTCTTGCCGGCTTCCCGGCATAAGACGGCAAGAATTTCCCCGAAATTGTCTTCAAAAAGAACAGCCGCCCGACGCAACACAGCGGACCGCGCCTGAGGCGACGTTTCCCGCCAGTCCTGGGCCAGCTCAATGGCGGTCTCGGCATCCTGCGCAGAGGCCGAAATCACCTGTCCGACCAGCTCGTCCGGCCGGCACGGATTACATAGGGGGTGGCGTCCGTCGCCTGTCCACTTCGCCGACAGGATCGGCTCAACGCTCCAGCTGGCCGTGGCAAACGGCGCCCGGGCACGGTCAAGCTCATGGGCATCTGACCGGCGGTTGAGAGTCCAGCCACGTGAGTTGAGGCGCTCGGGTGCAAAAATCTGAGTTGGGTTCTTCAAAGCTGCCTGTCGCCGGCCCACAGATCTCGAGAACCGCTCAAACGGGTCCTCTGCGATTTGCTCCGGCGACCATCGCGGATCGACCACCTGGTTCACAAAAGACGAATTTGCCCCATTCTCGAGCAGACGCCGCACGAGATATGCCAATAAGTCCTTGTGCGGTCCTACCGGCGCGTAAATCCGGCACCGTGCCTTCTCCTGCTTTAACAGCAAATGGTGCAGGGTTTCGCCCATACCGTGCAGGCGCTGGAACTCGAAACACTGATCCGGCCCGGCCATTTCAAGGATCGCCGCGGCCGCCTGGGCATTATGGGTCGCAAATTGCGGATAGATCCGTTCTGTCATGCCGAGAAGCTTCTGAGCACAGCAGATATAAGAAATATCGGTCGCCTCGCGGCGGGTAAAAACCGGAAAATCGTCGACGCCGTCGACCTGCGCCTGTTTGATTTCTGTATCCCAATAGGCCCCTTTAACCAGTCGGATCATGATCTTGCGGTCCTGCCGGGAGGCGGCGGCATAAAGCCAGTCAATCGCGGCGGCGGCACGCTTGCCATATGCCTGGACGGCAAGCCCCAGCCCGTCCCATCCGGCCAGGGTCTCATCCTCCAGCAGTGCACCAAAGATTTGCAATGTCAGGTCAAGGCGATCGGCTTCCTCGGCGTCAATCGTAAATCCAAGGCCATAGGCACGGGCCGCCCGGGCGAGCTCAACCAGTCGCGGTGTGAGCTCATCAAACACCCGTCCAGCCTTGATAAACTCGAACCGGGGATGCAGCGCAGAAAGTTTTACCGAAATGCCTGAAGCGGTCTGGATGGGCTGCGCCTGTCCCCGTTTGCCAATCACCCGGATAGCATGGGCATAGGCGTCAAAATAAGCCTGGGAATCGCAGGCCGTCAGAGACGCCTCCCCCAGCATATCATAGGAATACAGATACCCCTGCCTGCGGGCCGACTGACCTCTCTTCAAGGCCTCCTCAATGGTCTGGCCCAGAACGAACTGGTCACCCATTTCCTTCATTGCATGCCTGACGGCAAGGCGCACCACCGGCTCACCCAACCGTTTGACCAGACGGTTCAGCAGACCTGTCACGCTGGCGCCGGAATGATCGTCCAGAACCCGCCCGGTCAGCATCAGCCCGATGGTGGATGCATTGACCAGCGTGGACTGCGATTTACCGAGATGCGCATTCCACTCCTGCGGCGCAATCTTGTCTTCAATCAGCCGGTCGACGGTCCGCTGATCGGGAACCCTCAGCAAGGCCTCGGCAAGACACATCAAGGCGAGGCCCTCATTGGTGGACAGCCCATATTCGGCGAGGAACAGCTCCATAAGGCCGGGTTTCCCCGCATCTCTCATCTTCCGGATCAGACCAAGAGACCGCCCATAAATCCGCTGGCGCAGGGCCAGCGAGACTTCGGTCTGCTGGGACAGAGCCTCGATCAGGGCGCCCTCATCGGCGCGGTAGACCGTGTCCAGACGCTGCAAACCCCTATCCTCCCGGAACCGCTTCGCAGACCTGCCTGTATCACCAAAGGGCATCACCGCGCTCTCCTTTCTCTCGCGACCCACACAGCCGGTCCCAGCACTGGCTGGGTCCAGTCAGAAAACACGACATTAATCACAAGACGGGCTGATGTCCGCCTGCCCAGACGGGCTGGTCCCTAGAAGAGCGCCCGGGCCTCGTCATCGACGGCCTGCCGCATGTGCGAAAACTGAGTCAGGATGCCAGAGCCTGGCCGGCGGTCAAGGGCACTGACCAGCAGCGTCACTGCGCCACCCAGCACAAATCCCGGAATCATCTCGTAGACAATTTCAGACAGGCTGCGCCCGCCGATGACAACCGGAGCATACAGCCAGAAAAGGACGGTGAGGGCGCCAACCAGCATGCCAGCCAGAGCCCCGTTCCGGGTGGTTCTGGGCCAGTACAAAGACAACAGGATAACCGGGCCGAACGCCGCCCCGAAACCGGCCCACGCATTTGACACCAGGGACAGAATATTGCTCGACCGGTCATAGGCCAGAGCAATGGCAACAAGAGCCACCGCCAGAACCGACGCCCGACCAATCATGACCCGCTCACTCTGGCTGGCCGATCGGCGAATGAAAATCTTATAGAAATCCTCTGTCAGGGAACTCGACGACACCAGCAGCTGGGACGAAATTGTGCTCATAATGGCCGCCAGTATGGCGGCAAGCAGCAGCCCCGCGACCAGCGGGTGAAAGAGCGACTGTGACAGCACGATGAAAATGGTCTCGGGATCCTTCAGCGGACTGAGCAACTCACGCCCGGCAACATAGGCCACGCCAACAACCCCGGTCAGGATCGCCCCTGTGACGGTGACAATCATCCAACCCATACCGATATAGCGTACCGCAGCCATATCTCTCAGAGACCGGATCGCCATGAAACGGACGATGATATGCGGCTGACCAAAATAGCCCAGCCCCCAGGCCATGAGGGACAAAAAGCCCAGCCATGTCATATTTTGAAACCAGTCATAGAAGCCGGACCGGGCCGGGCCGATCTTATCAGCGGACAGGACCGCCGGGGGCGCCGCCTCAACCAGGGCGGCCACGCTGGAAAACCCGCCCAAGACCCAGAATGCCGCAAGCGGCACCAGAATAAGGGCCAGGAACATGATGCTGCCCTGGACAAAGTCCGTCAGGCTGACGGCCAGAAACCCACCCAACATGGTGTAGGCAAGCACGACCCCTGCGGTCACGAACAGGCCAAGCCTGTAATCAAGCCCAAAGGCCGACTCAAACAGCTTGCCGCCCGCCACCAGTCCGGACGAGGTGTAAAGGGTGAAGAAAATCACAATCACCAGAGAAGATAAAAGCCTGAGCGCATGCGACCGGTCGTGAAAGCGCTTCTCAAAATAATCCGGAATGGTGATCGCATCCTCGGCAAGCTCTGTATATGAACGCAACCTTGGCGCCACGAACCGGTAATTCAAATAGGCGCCCATGGTCAGGCCCACAGCGATCCAGGCGGCACCCAGACCCGAAACATAGATGGCCCCGGGAAGCCCCAGCAGCATCCAGCCGCTCATATCCGAAGCCCCAGCCGACAGTGCGCCAACGGCGGGGTGCAGACGGCGTCCACCGAGCATATATTCCGACACATCGCTTGTGGATCGCCGATAGGCATAAAGGCCAATGGCAAGCATCAGGACAAAATAGACCGCCAGAGAGAATAATTCTTCAGGTCTGATCGACATAGACACGCGCATTCCCACCCTTTGTACATCTAAACGGACAGAGAGGACCGGATAGCCGTCCCTAACTAGCGCAGTTCGATGGCGCGTGCATAGGCCGCCTGCAATGTTCGGTCGGACAGGCCGTCCAGCATCCCGTCACGTCTCAGCTGGTCGAGTCCAGCCAGCGTCACGCCCTGCTTGCTTGTCACATTGTTCCGCAAAGTTTCCAGATCGAGATCCGATTGGCGGGCCAATTCGGCCGCGCCCGCAAACGCCCCGAGAACCAGATCACGGGCCTCGTTCCGATTGAAACCCAGCCGCTCCGAGGCGGCCACGAAAGACCGCGCGATTTCGAAGAAAAAGCCAACCCCACTGCTGGCTATGACCGTGACCCGATCCAGTTCATCCTCTCCGCCAACCCAGATAGAGATGCCCGTCAGGCTCATCAGCGCAACAATATCGGCCCGGTCCTCAGCCGAAACATCCGGGGTTGCGAAGAGACCATTGACGCCTTTGCCAACGGCCGCTGCCAGATTCGGCATCAATCGGATCACCGGGGCGTGCGCAAAGATGTCCCGGAACCGGTCGGCCGAATAGCCTGCGGCAATGGAGACGATCAGCCCGGACTCAGACAGGCGGCCGGCATAAGCGGGCAGAACCGCGTCTATGAGCTGGGGCTTCACCGCAACGATAATGGTATCGAACTGCGCCTCCCCAAGGGCGTCAGCATCCCGCACCAGCCGCGCATTTGGCGGCACGGACTCCAGCTCCGGGTCAACCACGGTGAACGCGTACTGTGTTGACCTGACCCACTGGCCAAGCAGGGCACCGCCCATTTTCCCGCACCCTATCAGCAAGGCCTGTCTCAAAACTGGGTTACCTTTCTGCTCCCTGTCAGAGCCTCAAAATTCCTTTGCTGGCCCACCACTCAGTCGGCCAGATCCCCGATTTCGAGGATCGGAGCGGCCTCAATTTCAGCGGCATCCATCATAGATGCCAGCCGCTGCACGGCATAGACAAGCTGTGACTTTTCCCAATTGGCCAGGCGCTCAAAGGCCTCGACAAACCCTTCCTGCAACAGGGTCGGGGCGAGGTCGAGTCGGTCGCTTCCTGCCTGAGTCAGGACAACATCAACGACCCTGCGATCGCCTTCGCTGCGCTCACGATTGACCAGCCCGGCCTTCAGAAGCCGGTCAACGATCGACGTAATGGTTGCCTGTGACAGGTGCACTCTCCGGGCGATATCCGACGGCTTGGCACGCCCGTCCGGGCTCAGAGCCTGCAGCACCATCAGCTGCGGCACCGTCAGGCCGGCGCTTTTCAGCAGCCGCTTCGACTGCAGGTCAATCGCCCGCGTGATTTGCCGCAACGCGACCAAGATCTCCTGATGGTGGGCCATGGGCTCAGACCGAATCGCTTTCTCTGTCCTGCGACAGTCTACAGGACGTCAACTTCTTGTCATCACGGCAAGGACCGCCGCAGAGCATGGCGTCTCTTATCTTACCGGGAAGTCGAAATACAAGTCCGGAAAGGGTTCTGGCTGATATGTAAAATGCCACCATTCCTTGGGATAGTTTTCAAAACCATGCGGTTGCATGGATTCAACCAGAAGGGCGCGATTTGCCGCCGCAACGCCTTGAATCCGCGCATCAAACGTATGGCTGAGCGTATCAAAGCAGTCATACGCCGTACCAAAGTCGAGCTGTCCGGCCGGTTTGGCTGGCCCCTTGGCCTGATCGCAGGGATGTCCGCTGCGGTCCACGTCGCGAGCCGTCGCCTGAAAGGCAATTGCGAGGTCGACGGTACTGCCCC
Source organism: uncultured Hyphomonadaceae bacterium (assembly GCA_938084575.1). GTDB lineage: Bacteria > Pseudomonadota > Alphaproteobacteria > Caulobacterales > Hyphomonadaceae > Henriciella. Next base: position 247,745 of record CALKFG010000005.1, on the reverse strand, counting down.
GACTGTGACCTGACCGCCGCGCGATATAGCCCTCCGGGAACAGCACCTCCTTTGTCAGCGCGGGATAGAAGATGCCCTGAGTCGCGGTGTCATCAGCCTCACTCCACGCGACGAAGGCGTTGACAGCCTGCTGAGGCCGATAGCAGTCATACACTTTCAGGGTCAGGCCTTGTTCCACAAGGCTGGCCTGAACACCTGCCAGCGCCTCGGCAGCGGGTTTGGACAAAATGCACCGGCCCGCCTCATATCCCGGCACGGGCGCGCCGGTAAAATTATAGGCGGTCGCATAACGCATATCCTGAACAATGCTGGGGGCAACCTGCTCAAGATACACGAAGCCGTCTGGCAAAGGAGGGGATGCGGCCGGTGCCTCGCAACCCGCAATAAGGACCAGGACAGCGCTCAGGATGTTTGGGGTGTGTTTCATGTTCAATCTCCATCACCCCCACCTGCACGCAGTTTAAGGGGGGAGGTGCCAGAGAATCAACTATTCTGCGGGCGTTCGGTGTGCCAGCTTATCGGAACTGTCCTCGCCCTGTAATGCCAGGCGCTTCGCGACATCGTTTGGTGAGCCTGACCCCCGGGCGATCAAAGCATAGGCGGTCGGCACAAACAGAACCGTGACCAGAACCGCGGCGATTGCGCCGTAAAAGATGACGACGCCAATAGCAGCCCGGGTCTCCGCGCCGGCGCCGCTGGACAGGATCAGCGGCAGCGCCCCGGCCGCCGTGGTCAGCCCGGTCATGATGATCGGTCTGAATCTTGCCAGCGCAGCCGTCTTCAGTGCCGCTTCAAAACCCAGCCCCTCATCCCGCAGCTGATTGGCAAATTCAACGATCAGAATGCCATTCTTCGCCGACAGGCCCACCAGCATGATCAAGCCGATCTGAGTATAGATGTTGAGCGTGTTGCCGGTCAGCCAAAGGCCCAACAAGCCGCCGGCCAATGTTGCCGGCACACACAGCATGATAATCACGGGGTGACGATAACTTTCAAATTGCGCCGCCAGCACCAGGAAGACAATGATCAGCCCGGTGGCAAATACAAACACAATTGAATTGCCTGAAATCTGGTAGTCCAGAGACTGTCCCTTAAAGTCGATGCTGGCCTCGGCCGGGAGGACTTCTCGCGCAACCCGCTGCATGTCCTCAAGAACCGTTCCCAGCGACGCCCCGGGCGCGAGCCCGGCTTCGAGGGTGATCGCCCGGACCCGATTGTAGCGATTCAGGCGGGGACTGTCAGCCCGGGCCTCGATTGAAATCAGGTTCGACAGAGGGATGAGTTGTCCCGTTCTCGCCGACCGGACATAAATATTCTGAACGTCATTCGGGGTATTCTGTTCCGAGCGGGTGCCCTCAAGAATCACGTCATATTCCTCACCGCCATCAATGTATGTCGTGACCCGCCGAGAACCGAGCATGGTTTGCAGCGTGGCGCCGATCTCCGCGACGGTGACGCCCAGGTCTGCAGCCCGGTCATAGTCAACCTTTACACGGAACTGTGGCTGGGTTTCCTTATAGTCCCAGTCAATATCGATCAGCCCGATATCTTCAGCCTCGAGCTGGGCGACCAGAGTGTCGCGCCATTGAGTCAGGAGATCGAAACTGGGTCCCCCCAGAACAAACTGGACGGGCTTTCCGGTGCCGCCGCCCAGCCCCTGTCGCATCGATGCGAAGGCACGGATCCCAGGCAAATCCGAAAATTTCTGATTGACCTCAGAAATAATCGTATCTGCATCCCGCCGCGCATCCCAGTCGGCGAGAACAACAATGACGAACGCCTGATTGAAGGCGTTGCTGCCAAAGCCCGGCGCCCGGATCAGCAGACGCTGGACCTCTCCGGAATCGACATAGGGCAGCAAACGGCGTTCCGCCTCGTCGAGATATTTGGTCATATATTCGAACGATGCGCCTTCGGGGCCCCTTATGCCAACGAAAAAGCCTCCCCGGTCCTCACGCGGGACATATTCCTGCTCGATACGCGAACTGAGTTCCCACGAGCCGGCGAACAGGCCAATCAGGGCCAGACCAACCAGCAGGGGGCGTGGGATCAGATGCCCCAGCAGCCAGCCATAGGCCGCACGAAGGCCCCGAAAGGCCGTATCGACGAGGCGCGGCAGAATCGAAATCAGCGAGTGTTCCTGGCGTTTTTTCAGAAGCTTGGAGGCCATCATCGGCGTCAAGGTCAGCGCAAGCAGGCTGGAAAACCCGACAGCCGCCGCCATGGTCAGTGCAAACTCCGTGAAAAGACGGCCGACATCACCGCGCATAAAGGTAATGGGAATGAAGACAGAGATCAGAACCAGGGTTGTGGCAATCACGGCAAATCCGACCTGCCGGGTCCCGCGATAGGCCGCGACAAGGGGGGTCTCTCCCTCTTCATCCATCCGGCGCGACACATTTTCCAGGACGACAATCGCGTCATCCACCACCAGACCAATCGCCAGCACCAGAGCCAGAAGCGTCAGCAGGTTCACCGACAGGCCAAGGGCGTAAATGACGATGAATGTCGCGGTGATTGATACCGGAACCGTGACCGCAGGGATCAGTGTCGCTCTCAGGCTGCCGAGAAAACAGAAAATCACCAGTGTAACAAGCGCCACCGCAATGCTCAGCGTGACATAGACTTCCCGAACCGAGGCGGCGATGAAGACCGAGCTGTCAAAGGACCGCGCCAGGTAAATGCCGTCGGGAAACGTCTTGTTCAGCCGGTCAGCAAGATCACGAACGGCCTGCGCCACTTCAACCGTATTGGCCGTCGACTGCTTGACCACGCCCAGCCCGACCATGGGCACGCCATTGCCGCGAAAAACATTGCGATCTTCCTCTGTGCCGCGCTCGACCCGGGCAACGTCGCCGAGGCGCACCAGATAGCCCCCGTCGCCCTCGGCGATTACCAGGCTGGCGAAATCCTCCGGCGTCCGGAAGGCCCGGTCAATCCGCATTGTATAGGTCCGCTGGCCGGATTCCAGACTGCCGGCCGGCGCTTCAATATTCTCTGATCGCAGGGCCCGTTCGACATCTGTGACCGTGAGATTTCGCGCGGCCAGAGACCGCCGGTCGAGCCAGATCCGCAAAGCAAAGTTTCGCGCGCCCCCGACACGAACCCTCGCGACCCCGTCAAGCGCGGAAAAACGGTCGACAAGATACCGCTCCGCATAATCCGAAAGCTCTGGCGTGCTCAGTTCATCCGATGCCAGATTGACCCAGAGAATGACGTCATCATTGGCATCTGCTTTTTCAACCTCGGGCGGATTGGCCTCCTCAGGCAGGTTTCTCAGAACCCCGGATATTCGGTCGCGGACATCATTCGCCGCCGCCTCAATGTCGGAATCAGAAAAGAATTCGATGGTAATCCGGGAGCGTCCGTCGCTGGAGCTTGAATTGATCGACCGGATCCCCTCAACCCCCGCAATGCGGTCCTCAATCACCTGGGTGATGCGGGTTTCCACAACACTGGCCGAGGCCCCGGGATAATTGGTGCTGATGGAGACGATCGGCGCATCAATGTCAGGATATTCGCGCAGCGACAGCCGGTCATAAGATACCAGGCCAAAGATCAGCAGAACCAGGGCAATCACTGACGCAAAAACAGGGCGCTTCACGGAGATATCCGAAATCAGCATAACTACCGTCCGGCGCCCGCAGGGCCGGCCCGGGCAGCATCGGCGCCCGGCTGCAGCAGGCTTGGACTGCGCACGACGACCCGCGCGCCTTCCCGGACGCGAATGAGGCCTTCAAGGATGATGGTTTCACCCCGGCTCAGCCCGTCCACGACTTCAACATAGCCGTCGTGACGCGCGCCCAGCCGGATCCGGGTTCGGCGCGCAATGGCCGCGCCATTCTCGGTCACCACCCTGTAAACGAATGTATCCGCACCAACAGATTCGAGGGCCTGTTCCGGGATCGCCAGAACCGTCCGCTCCGACGCCTGAACCGTCACTTTCATGAACATTCCCGGCCGCAGATCGCCGGTCTCGTTCGGCAGGATCGCCCGAACCCGGACCGCCCGTGTCACCGGATCAATCACATTATTGACCGTGGCCACCGCGCCTTCAAACACCTGCCCCGACAGCGCATCGGTTTCGGTGAGGATGCGCGTGCCCGGACGCACAGCTTGCAGCAAGACAGAAGGCACCGAGAAATCCATACGCATCCGGCTGTCATCGATCAGGGTTGCGACGATATCGCCCGGACGAAGATAAGTGCCGACACTGACCTGCCGGAATCCCAGCACGCCATCAAACGGCGCGACCAGGATACGGTCCCGCTGCCGCGACTGCACCGCGCGCAAATTGGCGCTGGCACGATCCATGTTGCGTTGTGCCTGGTCCAGCTCAGACACCGACACGGCCTGGCGTTCGCTCAGCCGCCCGACCCGTTCGAGCTGACGGCGAGCCTCTTCCAGCTCCGCTTCCGAAGCTTCCACCAGAGCCAGTTGTTCGCCCTGTGCGAGCGACAGCAGCGTCTGACCGGCCTTGACCCTCTGGCCATCCTCGAAATAGATCGCCGTGATCCGGTCGGAGGCGTTTAAAGTCAGATCGACCCGCTCATTTGCCTGCAGGGTCCCCAGCGCCTCGATCCGGTTGGAAAAGGGCCGTTCATCTGCTTGCGTTACGAACACGCTGGCCGGCCCGCGCCCCTGCGCGACGGCTGCGGCAGACAAGCCCAGAAGCGCGGCCATAAAGAGTGAAAAAACCCGCCAGATCATCCTGTCTTCCCCTGGCTGCTGGACAGCCCGTTCAAGTCTTCATCCGTCCACATGCCACCGAGGGCACGATAAACCGCAACGGCCGTCCGGGCCGCCTGAAGGCGACTGGCTTCCAGACGGTCCTGTGCATCAAGTAAGGTACGCTGCGCGTCAATCACGTCCAGATAGTCGTCGACCCCTTCTTCAAAACGGAACCGTGCCAGGTCGAGGGCCCGCTCCGCCGATTTCGCCGCCAGAATAAGGTTTTCGCGCCGGTTTTGCTCCTGGCGATAGCGTGACAGCGCGATCTCAACATCCCGCAAAGCCTCATAGATCGTCTGCTCATAAGCCGCCACGGCCGCCACGGCGCGGGCGTCGGCAAAATCAATGTCGGCGGCAACACGATCGAGATTGGGGCCGTCCCAGCGCAGGAGGGGCCCGAGGCGCAGGCCGACACTGTCGGACAGAGCCCGGCCATCGGCAAAGGACGACAACACGTCTGCCGACAAGGTCACCCTGGGAAACAGGCGGGCCCGTGCCTCCCGGCTGAGGGCGAGCTGCTGGCCAATTCTGGCTTCCGCCTGCCGGATATCCGGCCGCCGCCGCAGAATATCCTCCGGCACACCCGTGATCAGCGCGCCCCCGAGTTCAGGAATTGGACGGGGCTGCTCCAAAAGCCGCTGGCGCAGGCTGCGCTGCATGGTCTGATCCAGTGCGCCCAGAGCGGCGATACGGGCAAGCGAGACATCGATGGTCGCCTGAAACGTCGGCAGGCTTGCCAGAGTGGTCTGGTACTGGGCCATGGCACGATCGAGATCGAGCTGGGTGGATCGCCCGTTCCGGAAGAGTTCTTCCAATAAATCAACGCCCTGCCTTTGAAGGCTGGCATTCCGTTCGGCCACGCCGAGACGTATCTGGGCACCGCGCAGATCAAGATAAGCCTCAGCGGTTTCGCTGACCACTATCACCGCAATGTCCCGCTTCAGCTGGCGCGTGACCTCAACCCCAAAGGCTGCACTTTCAGCCGCCAGCGCAAGCCGGTCAAATGCATCCCACTCCCAGCTGGCGCCCAGACCGGCTGACCCTGTGAGGCTGACATCAGACCCGGCGCCGAACGACTCGCTGACCGACAGCCCGGCCGAGGATAAGGTCAGGACGTTTCCATTCAGCCGGGCCCGCCGTAACAGGGCCTCGGAGGCCTCGAGATTGGCGCGGGCCTCGACCAGGTTCCGGTTGTTCGACAGGGTCCCGGTCACAAGCTCGTCGAGCACCGGGTCGTCGAATTGCCCCCACCAGGACACCGGCAGTGCGACGGTCATGTCGCCATCGCTGAAGGCCTCCGGGAATTCTGGCAAGACCGGGTCTGCCGGCAGCGGCGGCGGCGTTGTGCACGCGGCCAGCAACAGCGCCATCAGCCCGCCCCGGCCAGCTGCCCAGATCCAATTTCGGTCAATGTAATACGCCATGGCGCGGTAGATAAGCCCAATCGGCGTGTTTCCTATAGCTGGCCTACATCTGATCGCATTCCGGCACATCACCAGGCTATTTTTTCAGCCTTCCGGCAGCAAATCCGGGCCGAGGGCCGCCTTCAGAGGGCCCAGATAGGGCGCGAAGGGACGCCACTGACCCTGCCCTGCGCGGTTGATCGGCTGTCGGACCTGCTCTGAACTGGCGGTGCGGACAGCCCGCTCCGTCTTGTGAAAAGCGACACAGGCCGGCTCGAAAGGCAGATCGCAATAGTCCAATATGCGGCGCACTTCGCCCTCAACATCGTCAATCACCCGGTCATGATCGACTTGCAGAATACGGCCCGCGGGCAGCACCCGATGCCAGTGCGCCATCAGGTCGACATAGCCCCGGTAATACGCGCCAATATCACTGAGGCTATAGGTGAATTCCTGACCCTCGGCAAAAAGCTGCTTGAAGCCGGACCAGCAGCAATCCATCGGGTCGCGCCGCGCATCAATGATTTTTGCCCGGGGAAGCATGAGGTGAATCAATCCTATATGCCTGAAATTATTCGGCATTTTGTCGGTGAAGAACGGCGCACCCTTGCGGTGAAGGCGGGTATTGTCGATATAGTCCCGCCCCAGTCCGGACAAAGCTTCGCTGTCTAATTCCCGCAAAACACGGGGATAATGGTGCCTGTCCGTCAGCAATTGGCGCCCCCGCAGCCGATGCGCCAGTGACAGAACATTGGGCAATTCCAACGTCCCGTCGACCTGGCTGTGGGAGGCCAGGATCTGCTCAAGCAAGGTCGACCCGGCCCGGGGTAAGCCAACAATAAAAATGGGATCCGGGGACGGATCTCCGCGGCCGGACTGGGCGGCAAACAGGTCCGGGTCACATAGCGCCTTCTGGGCTTCGAACTCCGCACTCATCTGTTCGGCGGTATAGCGGGTTTGCTTCTGCTTCAGGGCGTTGCCCATGGCATAGTGCTCAAACGCCTCGTGAACCTCACCGCGGTCTTCGAACGCCTTACCCAGCGCGAAGCAGATATGCACCCGGGAGGCAAAACTCAGCCGCGGGTTTTCAAGCTGGGTCTGCATATCGCGGAGCTCACGGTCGGAAAACCGATAAGTTTTCAGATTGGCGAGGGAATAATAGGCATCCCCGTGATCGGGGCGCGCCTGATACGCCGCCCTGTAGGACCGGACGGCCTCTTCGGTACGTCCATAGGTTTTCAAGGCATGACCCCGCGATGTCAGGACAGCCGGATCCGCGGGCAACGCCTGCAGCACGGTCTCAAAGGCCTCCAGAGCGGTTTCATAATTCCCCGACTGCAGGCTCTCAATGGCGAAATGCGACAGGAAGACGGGATTGCCGGGATCCCGGTCTTTTAAGGCCTTCGCCTGCGCCAGCGCCAAAGCAAATTTCTGACGCTTCCGAAGAACCTGAATATAGTCCAGCCGAAGCTGGATATTGTCCGGCTCGAGGTCGATGGCACTTTCGAGCAGGAATTCGGCGTCATCGAGAACGCCGAGGCGGGCGCCGACCTCGGCCAGAAGGCGCATGCCTTCGACGTGGTGTGGCACCTTGCGCAGGAAGGCGCGCGCGAGTTCCTCTGCCTTGAGAATGCGGCCTTCGTGCAGGTGATTGGTTGCCACCAGGAGCGGCTTTGGCAGCTGGGCCAGACGCGTGGCCTGAGCCTCGGCCTGCTGGGCCTCCTGCGTGCGCCCCTGCAGTCTGAGCAGACGGGCCTGGGCGGTCCAGCTGGCCCTAAGCGCCGGGTTCAGGCGGGTGGCCTGAAGATAGGCCGCCAGGGCCTCCGCGGACTTGTTCTGGGCCCGGTAAAGGTGACCCGCCTCCTGAAAACCGCGGCCAAATTCCGGCGCGGTGTGGTGCAGCCGGTCAAGACATGTTTCGGCGGTGGCAAAATCCTTAAGATAGCGGCCACAGACCGCACGCATATACAAGGCGTCCTCATGCTCTGGCCGCACCGCAAGCAGGCCGTCGAGAATCTTGGCTGCAGCCGGAAACTGACTGGCCTGAATGGCCCCCCGGGCGTGGGTGAGCTGCTCCTGAAACTCGCTCTCTGTGTCTGACATCACGGCCTGCCCTGCGAAGAAAAACGGCGCCACCTGGCATGGCGGCGCCGTCTGATTTAGGGCTCAACGCCCGGCGTGTAAAATCCTAGTAGTCGAAGGACAGCCGGACGCCGACCGTCCGCGGACGCATCGGGGTGACGCGCTCACGGTCAAACCCGAAATTGTTGCTGAGCTCAGCATACTCATTGGTCAGGTTGCTGACAAACATCTCCGCTGACCATTGATCGGCGGAGACCCCAAGGGACCCGTTCAAGCTGACATAGGAGTCGAGCTGGGCTTTGTTAATTTCGATAATATCGCTGACCGAGCTGTCAGAGAAAATGATCTGGGGCATAATGTGCGCCCGCAGGGATGAGCCACCAATCTGGCGTTCCAGATCCCATTCATACCGTACCCGAAGATTGCCCTGATAGGACGGGGCAAAGGCCAGCTCACCCCCGGTGACCACATCACCGGTCGGGATCAGGACATCTGTGATCTCGGTATCCAGAAGGGAAAACGCCCCGGCGACCGTCAGGCCATCGATCGAGGCCGGCAACCAGGTGAAATCGCCCTCAATCCCGGTGATTTCCGCATTGGCAGCATTCTCCGAGAAGAACAGGTTGGTGATGCTCGGATCGAAAATCGTGGTCTGCAGATTTTCAATTTCCACGAAGAAGGCGGATCCGTTGAAGCGCAGTGTATTGTCGAACAGTTCCGTTTTCCAGCCCAACTCGTAATTGGTCACATCATCGGTGTCGACGGCGTAGGGCACAGTATATCCCCCCGGCCCGGCCCGGCCACCCGGTCGGTTCAGCAGGCCTGGTCTGAACCCTTCGGAATAGGTGGCATAGAGCAGGACATCATCCACCGGACGGTATTCGCCGGACACCTTGTAGATAAAGCCGTCAGTGGCCGCCTTGTCGGGGGCACCGACGGTGTTGTCCGGCGCGAACTGGGCCGAAATGTTGGTGCCGAAGGCCTGCGCATCGGATCCAGCCCCGAAATTGAAGAAGGACGAATTGGCGCTGCCTTCCAGATCCACTTCAATGTCGTAATAGCGTCCGCCCAGCGTGATCGCGACCTGATCGCTGAGGTCATAAGTTGCCTCGCCAAACAGGCCCATCTGCTTGTCTGTACGGCGGATATCGTTGCGGAAAATGACTCCTTCGGGGAAGGGGCCCGGATCGGAATAATAGCCGTCAGCCGCATTCCCGACGAGTCCCGTGACCGTGGTATTGGTCAGCGGATAGTTCGGCGCAAAATTATTAGGGATCGAGCCGGGATACACGAAATCATTGAACTCGGTCAGCTCGAGGTCGCTGTAGAACCCGCCAAAGGTCGCACGCAGGGCATGTTCGGCGGGCGTATTGAAGCGCAGCTCATGGGTCTGAACGGTGGTTTCCGTCGTCGAGTTCACAAACAGGTTCGGCGCCTGACAGGTCCCGGTCGGTGCGGTGGCCTCACCCGGATAGCTCACGCCGATGTCACAGATATAATAAGGCAGGTACTGACCTACGAAGAGATAATCGGTGTAGTCGACCACCTGCTCAGCTTCGCGTTCCGTATACGCGCCGGTGTACACAGCCTCAAGCGCCCCGAGCCGGCCTTCAACCGTCCAGGCCGTATTCTGGAAGGTGTCTTCGAGCGTCTCGTCGGCATATCTCTGAATCTCATAATCATCGAGCTCTGGATCCGCCATGAACACACCGTCGGACTCGATGTTCTGGCGCATGTGCGACACATAAACCGACCAGTCAGAATTCACCTCATACAGCCCGCTGACCCGGAAGCCTGCATACGTCGTGTCGTTGATGTCGTCGCGGACGAGATTGCTATTGTTCGCCGCCACGAAGTCGACACCGCTATAATCGATCCCGGGCACACTGGTCGGCGACTGGAAGCCGTCGCGTACGCTGGAGACTGCGAGGCCATTGGCGCGCACGAAACCCTCGGGCCGGAACCGCGCTGACTGGGACGCGTCGACCGTGCCGGCAACATTATCAATATAGCCGCCCTGGGTGTCGGAGAAGACAACCGCACGTACGGCGAATTTATCCGAAACCGGGACGTTCAGCATCGCTTCGACATTGTTGCTCATCTCGCCGCCATCGGTGAATGAAAAGCCGGCATCCAGGCCTGCCGAGAAGCTTCCCAGCAGGGGCTTGTTGGTGATCAGGCGGACGGTGCCGGCCTGCGATGACGCACCGAACAGGGTCCCCTGTGGTCCCGACAGGACCTCGACGCGCTCAAGGTCGGCGGCATACACATCCAGATTTCGACCGGGCTGGGCAAGCGGCTGCTCGTCGAGATAGAAGGCCACGTTCGGCGCGAGACCGGCAACCCCTGCGGTCGTCAGATTGGGCGTCGTCGACGCCAGCCCGCGGATATATATCGTGTTCTGTCCGGGGCCGGAGCCGCCCGCCGTGACACCTGGCAGCTGAACGAGATAATCGGTGAAATTGCTGACACCGAGCGCCTCAAGCTCCTGCTCGCCGATCGCCTGAACCGCGACGGGAATGTCCTGGGCACTTTCGGCCCGCTTGGTTGCCGTCACCATGACAGATTCAAGCCGCCGCGTTTCCGCCCCCGCGCCGTCCGAATCCTGCGCCTGGGCGGTGGTGAAAGTCAGGCTGCTCAGCGCGATCAGTGATGCGCCACACATAAGATGTTGCATGGTGTCCCTCTATGATTGTTGGTGCCGTTTTTCGAACCCGCCACTAGCGGGGGCTCTCTCGGCAGGTTCAACAGATGCTCCCTAGTTACATCTCAGCCGCAACTAGAAAAGATTTGAACTGAAACTTTTCTTCTAATCCCGGAGGCCAGTCATTTACGTTGCATTTATGCAACACTCGCGATTGATGGCTTCTTTGACGCAGAAAAGCGCCGCTAGATTGCTGGAGGCTACTGCATTGATGGTCGACACTTAACAATAATCTCCTTAGCAGACAAAGCAGACTTTTGGAGGTTTCCGTATGTCCGACCCGGACAATCTTTCACCACACGACCTGTCCTATGAGACGGACCACCTGGTCGGGCAGGACAATACACGGATTTTCGGCCTCGACGCACACAACCCCGTTTTCTTTCTGTCCGCCGGACTGATCGTGACAATAAGCTGCCTGACCCTGTTATTCCCACAGGCGTCCGCCGCGCTTCTACAGCAGACAAAAGCCCTGACGCTGCAACGATTTGACTGGCTTTTCGCTGTTACGCCGATCATCGTGCTGGCCTTCTGCCTGTTCCTCGCCCTCTCCCCTCTCGGCAAGATCCGGCTTGGTGGCAGCACGGCCAAGCCCGACTTCGGCACGCTGTCATGGATCTCCATGCTCTTTGCCGCCGGCGTGGGAATTGGGTTCATGTTCTGGGGCGCCGCTGAACCGCTCGCTTATTATACCGACTGGTATGGGTCGCCTCTAAATGCCGAAGCGAATTCGGCAGAAGCCCGGCGACTGGCATTTTCCGCGACGCTGTTTCATTGGGGCATCGCGCCCTGGGGGATTTATGCCGTGATCGGTCTGTCCCTGGGCTTCTTCGCGCACAATAAGGGTCTTCCCCTCTCCATGCGCTCCGTATTCTACCCGCTTCTTGGCGAGCGCGTCTGGGGCTGGCCGGGCAACCTGATCGACCTGTTCGCGGTCGTTTCCACCGTGTTTGGCCTGGCAACAACCATTGGACTAGGAGGTGTTCAGGCTGCAACAGGGCTAGGTTATATGGCCGGTTTTGAGCCCGGTATCGGCGTCCAGATCGGCCTCATCATGACAATGACCCTGCTGGCCATCATTTCCGTAACCCGCGGCATGAACGGGGGTGTCAAAGTTCTGAGCAACATCAACATGCTGGGCATGGCCGGTTTGATGATTTTTGTCTTTATCTGCGGGCCGACCCTCGAAATTTTCACCGGCTTTGGTCGCTATACCCTCGCCTATCTTCAGGATCTTCCGGCTCTGTCCAACTGGATCCAACGGGCCGACATTAACTGGTTCCACGACTGGACTATTTTCTACTGGGCCTGGTGGATTTCCTGGTCACCTTTCGTGGGCATGTTCATCGCACGGATATCGCGTGGCCGGACGGTGCGCCAGTATCTCGGCACGATCCTGTTGATCACTTTTGGCATTTGCGTGCTCTGGTTCGTTACATTTGGAGAAACCGCCCTTACAGCTTATGATCGGGGCCAGAGCGAGATCACAGAAGGCATTGTGAACAGCGCAGTCGTTTTGTTTCAGGTGCTCGCCATCCTGCCCTATCCCTTGCTGACAGGCGTGATCGCCATTGTTTTGTTAATTGTGTTTATCGTGACATCGGCCGATTCCGGCGCTCTGGTCATAGACACGATAACCTCGGGCGGAAAAACAGATGCGCCCGTGGGCCAGAGGGCCTTCTGGACATTCCTGCTTGGACTGACGGCGTCCGCCCTGCTCTATGGCGGCGGGACGGGTGCGCTGGAAACCCTACAGGCCGGCACGATCGTTGCAGCATTGCCGTTTAATTTTGTTTTGCTGGCCTCGTGCCTGTGCCTCTATCTGGGCATGCGGGGCGAGCCGCGCCTGCCCGTGCCAGACCATAATCCGGTTGCTACTCAAAATAGCTGACCCCCCGGCTGACGGTGACAACAGGTTAAGGTGACCTTTCACCATCGGGAGAAGATCCCGCTGTGGCGTTTGCGCACTTGTAACCACAACACATTACCCCACTTGCGTATCAGCGTGATGCACGCACTGGCCTTTACCAAGCGGACCGAAATCATGCACCGTCTTCCGAAATCCATTCTTACCGCCGGGCTGATCCTTGTCCTGCTGGTCGGCTATTTCGGGGTGCGATCGGCCTTAAGAGGCCAACCGTCCTCCGAACGGCCGGTTGCGACGATAGCTCAAAACGAGAAAGCCGATAAGCCAACGGTTCTGGTCCGCAAGATCACACCGAGGCAACATACCATTTTTTCAAGCTTCAAAGGGCGCACGGAAGCCAACCGCTCAGTCATGGTGCGGGCCGAAACAGCCGGGATCGTTCAGGCCGCCCCGGCCAAAGAGGGTCAGATCGTCAAAGTGGGCGATATCCTCTGCCAGCTTGCGATTGACTCCCGCCAAGCCCGAATCTCAGAAGCCGAGGCTGCGCTCACAGCAAGCAGGCTTGACTATGAGGCGGCGGTCTCCCTGCTTGAAAAGGGATGGACAACATCAAATCGTACCGCCGCGCTGAAAGCGGCACGGGATCAGGCCGAAGCTGCTCTGGCCGCGGCGAGGATTGAACGGACCAGAGTCCAGTTAACTGCGCCCTTTGCCGGCATATTCGAACGGCGCGAGGCTGAAATCGGCGACTTCCTTTCACCGGGCGCAGCATGTGGACAGGTCGTCGACCTTGATCCAATCCTGATCGTATTCGAGGCCACCGAAAACCAACGCGCACAGCTTGCAAGCGGCAAGCTGGCAACGGCGACTCTCTCGGATGGTTCGCAAATGCAGGGGACCGTTCGCTTCGTCGCCCGCACTGCAGATCCAGCCACCCGTACATTCCGGGTCGAACTCGAAGTCGGCAACCCCGATTTCACCATCGCCGCCGGCCTGACAGCGGACATCCGTTTGATCGTCGGCGAAACCGAAGCCGTTCCACTGACGCCCGCGTCTCTTGTCCTGCATGATGACGGTCGCGTCGGCGTCCGATATGTCGACCCCGAATCCATGGTCAGGTTCAGCGAAGTTGACATTATAGATGATGTTGAAACGGGCATCTGGGTGACCGGCCTGCCCGCAGATGCTGCCCTTCTGGTCGAGGGTCAGGGATTTGTTCAGGAAGGCACGATGGTTCAGGCTCTGGATGCGGAGGCACGGTAGTCCATGAACGCCCTGATTGATGGAGCCATCGGCCGAGCGCGAATGGTGCTCGCCCTTCTCGTCGTCGTCCTCATCTGGGGCACCGCAACCTATGTCAATCTGCCGAAGGAAGCAGACCCTGATATCCCCCTGCCCTATGTTGGAGTGACCATTCCTCTCGAGGGTATCTCACCAGAGGATTCTGAACGTTTACTTCTGCGTCCGGTAGAGGCGGAAATGCGAAGTATTGAGGGCTTGAAGCAGCTTGATGCTTTTGGCCTGGAGGGCGCCGGGCAGATCGTCGCCGAATTTGAAGTCTCCTTTGACCAGAAGCAGGCTGTCCTCGATGTCAAAGACAAAATTGATCTGGCAGAACGGGAATTCCCCGAGGAGACCCGTGAGCCCATTGTCACGGAAATCAATGCCTCATTGTTTCCCGTCCTGGTGATTAATCTTTACGGCGATGCACCCGAGCGGGGCCTTTACCAGATTGCGCAGTCTTTAAGAGACGAGCTGGAAATGCTCGATGGTGTCCTCGAAGCGCGCCTGCAGGGCGATCGGGAAGAAGTCCTCGAAATTGTGGTCGATCCGGTCAAACTCGAAACCTACAATTTATCCTATCAAGACATATTGGCAGTTGTTTCATCGAATAACCGACTGGTCCCCGCGGGTCGAATAGACATGGGAGAGGGACGCTTCCCGGTCAAAGTCCCCGGCCTGATAAAAAAAGCTGAGGATGCTTTTACCTTGCCGGTTCGGGTCTCAGGCGATGCGGTGATCACACTGGCTGACGTTGCCGACATCCAGCGGACCTTTAAGGATCGCGATGTCTTCGCGGAATTCAATGGCAAACCCGCCGTCAGCATCCAGATTATCAAACGGTCGGGGGCGAACATTCTCGATACCGTGGCCGACGTCAGAGCCGTGGTCGCACGCGGCGAGGAAAGATGGCCAGAAACCGTTGAGGCCGCTCTGACGGCGGATATGTCGGAAATGATTGATGACCAGCTTGGACAGCTCCAGTCATCCATCGCTGTCGCCGTGGTGCTGGTTATGATCATTGTCGTTGCCGCCCTCGGTTTGCGGTCAGCCCTGATGGTCGGCCTCGCGATTCCGGGGTCTTTCGTGATGGCGTTCCTGATGCTCGCCATGTATGGATTCACCATCAACATGATGGTCATGTTCGGCATGGTCATTGCCGTTGGAATACTCGTTGATGGTGCGATTGTCGTGGTTGAATATGCCGATCGCAAAATGGCTGAAGGGCTTGATCGCCGCGACGCCTACAGCATGGCCGCCAAGCGGATGTTCTGGCCAATTGTGGCCTCCAGCGCGACGACTCTGGCGGCCTTTTTTCCCTTCCTGTTCTGGGACTCGATGGTGGGGAAGTTCATGTCTTATCTGCCCATCACACTCATATTCGTATTGCTGGCATCCCTGATAATGGCTCTGATTTTTCTCCCCGTCCTGGGTTCGGTGGCAGGGGGACGAGCCGATTCCCGCGATGCCGATAATCTTGCCGCCGTATCCGGCGTTTCTGGCGACCCCATGGAAGCGCGCGGCTGGCTGGGCCGGTATGCCCGCTTTACCTCCGCCCTTATTGCCCGGCCGCTCAGCGTGACCGTGGCATCGATTGTGGTGGTTTATTCAATTTTTTCCTGGTTTGCCTCGACCCCTCACAAATCCGAACTCTTTCTCGATCTGGAGCCAGAACAACTTTACGTCCTTGTTCGCGCTCAGGGGAATTTGTCGGCTGTCGAGGAGTTCGCAATTGTAAAACAGGTGACCAACCGCCTGTTGCCGTTGCCGGGCATTGCCTCCATGTCCACAACCACGGGCGGCGAAGGCTCCGGAAGCTTCAACTTTGATGGAATCGCCTCCCCGCCGATCGATACAATTGGGCGGGTATTGATCAATCTGAAAGGCCGCGATGAGGGTTTCAATGGGCGTCAGGTCGAACAGCAAATTCGTGACACCCTCAAACAGCTGCGCACCATTCCCACAGAGGTGGTCAAGCTTGAACAGGGTCCACCTGTCGGTAAAGATGTGCAGATTGCGCTGCGCGCAGACAATGCTGTCGCTCTGGCAGAGACGGCGGACCGTGTCCGGAAACACCTCGACAGCATGGATGGGCTTCTCGATCAGGAAGACAGTCGCCCGCTTCCCGGGATTGAATATCAGCTGCAGGTCGATCGCCAGCAGGCCGGAAAGTTCGGGATCGACGTTGCCCAGGTCGGCGCCGCAGTCCAGCTTGTGACCAATGGCATTCTGATTGGCCGCTACCGACCGGATGACGCTCTGGATGAGTTGGACATTCGCGTCCGGTTGCCGCAATCTGTCCGCAGTGTTGAGGCTCTGGACCGGCTTCGTATCGCAACGAGATCGGGGCAAGTCCCGTTGTCCCTTTTTGTTGAGCGTGTGCCCGCCCAAAAGGTCGCCAAGATTGATCGGCGCGATGGCAAGCGGCTGATCATGGTTCGCGCCAATGCCAGGGAGCAAGGCGCCGGCGCCGAAATGGTGCAGCAGGTCAAAACCTGGGTTGCCGGCGCAGGACTTGATCCCAGCGTGGACATCGATTTCGAAGGCGCAGATGAGGACGCCGCCGAGGCCAGTGCCTTTTTCCAGACCGCCGCGATCGCTGCCCTGTTTCTCATGGGAATTATATTGCTTTGGGAATTCAACAATTTTTACCATGTGCTGCTGACTCTGTCAGCGGTCATTCTATCGACCGCCGGCGTTCTGATCGGCATCCAGCTGGTTCTTCCCTATATTTCCGTCCTTATGATCGGAACCGGAATCGTCGCGCTGGCCGGTATTGTGGTCAACAACAACATCGTTCTCATCGATACATATCAGCGGCTTCGGGAAGACAATCGATCCAGCGAGGAGGCTGCGATAGCGGCTGCCGCACAACGCATCCGGCCGATCCTGCTGACCACATTGACCACAATTTGTGGCTTGCTTCCGATGATCTTCATGATGAATGTCAACTTCCGCGAGGGCTCGATTTCCTTCGGGGGTGTGACCGCTGAATGGTGGGTCCCGCTGGCAACATCGGTGGTATTTGGTCTCGGCTTTTCAACCCTGATGACCCTCATTGTGACCCCGGTCTGGCTCGCGGTGCCAACAAAATTGGGGCGATGGCGGGACCGATTGCTCGCCCGCCTGCGCCTGCTAAGCCCAGCTGAGACGTCAGCACATCCCCTGCAGACCCCTGATGATCGGGGCGTCCGGGTCAGACCGGCAGCCGAGTAGGAATATTTTTTCTACGACCCTGCCGCCAAGCGAACCCTTGGCGGGCATAAGCGCTCCTGTATATCTAAAATGCAGAAGATGGAGGAGCGCTTGGCGAGCACTGCAAGTCGGACGAATGAGCAGGGGCTGACGAAAAGGTTTCGTTGGGGCAAAAGTCTATACTCAGTTCCCAATGCTGGATATCGTACCGCAGCCTGCCGGGCAGTGGCGATAAGTATCTGAAAAATCATAAAAAATAGAGGGCGTAGCCCCTGAGGCAAACTGTTTGGGAGATCTGTAAATGGCAGACAGCATATGGAATTTCGGTGACATTTTAGACGCTGTAGGACGAAAACTGGGAGAGGAGAGCCCCGCCCTGATACAGGGTGATCGGGTGATTTCCTGGCCGGAGATGACCCGACGTTCAAACAGCCTGGCGCGCGCCTTTTTATCCCACGGTGCAGCGCCAGGTGATAAAGTCGGCTTCTATATGAGAAACTGCCCCGAATATATGGAAAGCGTCGCCGCCTGTTTCAAAGCCAGACTGACCCACGTCAACGTCAATTATCGATATTTGGATGATGAACTGGTTTATATCTTTGACAATTCAGACAGCGTGGCCGTTGTCTATGATAGCGCGTTCCGGGACTCCGTTGAGCGGGTTCGCCGGCGCCTTCCCGGGATAAAGTGCTGGATTGAGGTCGGGACAGATACGGCCCGCCCCGATTTTGCCTTGGCCTATGATGAGCTCGTGAGCGCCCATGACCCGGCCCCGCTGGAGATTGAGCGGGCCGATGACGACATGATGTTCCTCTATACCGGCGGCACGACGGGCATGCCCAAGGGCGTGATGTGGACCCACCAGATCTGGCGCGAAGCCAATCTTGAAGGCATGCGCAAAATCTATGGTGGCGCCCCTGAAACGATGACCGAACACCTGGCCTTTGTCGACGAGATCGGCCGGCACGGACGCCAGTTGCCGGCCTGCCCCCTGATGCATGGCACCGGCCTGTTCACGGCCCTTGGTGCACTGCTGAACGGAGGGGCGATTGTGACGCTGGAGCACAGCCTGACCTTTGATCCTGAGGCCTTGTGGGACACCGTGGCCCGTCATGGTGTCACGGCCATGGCCATTGTCGGCGACGCCTTTGCCAAGCCGATGCTGGCCGTCCTCGACGCCAAGCCGGCCCAGTTCGACCTGAGCGCGGTTCAGACCATCACCTCGTCGGGCGTGATGTGGAGCCATGACGTGAAGCAGGGCCTGATCCGCCACATCCCCCAAGTGGCCCTGATGGACAGTTTCGGGGCGTCGGAAGCCGTCGGCTTCGGCATGTCGGTCACGACTGCGGAAGCCGGCACCCAGACGGCGCGCTTTACGATTGGAGACAGCTGCAAAGTGTTCAGCGAAGATGGCCGGGAAATTCAGCCGGGCAGCGACGAACCGGGTTTCATCGCCCGCGGCGGCGCAGTCCCGCTCGGCTATTACAAGGATGAAGACAAAACCGCAAAGACGTTTCAGACCATCAATGGCGTTCGCTATGCCATACCCGGTGACTGGTGCACCGTCGCCGCGGACGGGACGCTGACACTGCTCGGCCGCGGCTCGATTTGCATCAATTCGGGCGGCGAGAAAATTTATCCTGAAGAGGTGGAAGAGGCCCTGAAAGCCCATCCGGACGTCGTGGATGCGCTGGTGGTTGGGCTGCCAGATGAAAAGTGGGGGCAAGCTGTCACCGCCGTGGTCCAGCGGGACGCAGGGAGCGATGCTGACGCCGATACGCTTCGGGCTTTCGTTCAGGACCGTCTGGCCCGCTACAAGGCACCGAAAAGCATCCTGTTCAAGGACAGTCTTGGCCGCGCAGCGAATGGCAAGGCCGACTATAAAACGATCCGAAACTTCGCTCTGGACGCATTAGGCGTCTCCGAATGAAGCGGCTCCTGATCGCCAATCGTGGCGAAATCGCAAGTCGGATCGCCCGCTCTGCCAGATCGGAGGGGCTGATAGCGATTGGTCTTGCCGCTCAGGATGATCTGGATGGACGCCACGCCGCTGATGTCGATGAGCTGGTCACCCTGCCGGGCACCGGCCTGCAGGCCTATCTCGATATCGATGCGGTCATCGCGGCCGCGCGGGCGAGTAACGCCGACGCCGTCCATCCCGGTTATGGCTTGCTCAGCGAACGGGGCGATTTCGCACGGGCGGTGGAAGCGGCGGGTCTGGTCTTCATCGGTCCGACACCGGAAACGCTGGATCGGCTGGGTGACAAGGGTGCCGCCGTCGACCTGGCCCGGACAGAGGGCGTCGCGGTGCTGACCCTGAGCACGGGAGAGCTTGATCTCGCTGGCGCCGAAGCCGCTTTTGACAGCCTCGCCGAGGGCGAAGCATTGATCCTGAAAGCCCTGTCAGGCGGCGGTGGCCGCGGTGTCCGGATTGTGCGCGCCCGCGATGAGCTGGCCTCCGCGCTGCAGCGAGCCAGGTCCGAGGCCGACAAGGCCTTTGGTGACCCGCGACTCTATGCCGAGCGCTTTCTTGAGCAGGCCCGGCATGTCGAAGTTCAGATTATTGGTGATGGCCAGGGGGCGGTCAGCCATCTCTGGGACCGCGACTGCAGTCTGCAGCGTCGTCATCAGAAACTCCTCGAAGTCGCGCCCAGCCCGGGCCTGTCAGAGGATGTACGCAGCGCACTCTGCACCGCAGCCGTCCGTCTCGCCAAAGCCGTCAATTATCGCGGTCTCGGAACTTTCGAATTTCTGGTCAGCCCAAACCTGGCCGAGTTTTATTTCATCGAGGCCAATGCCCGCCTGCAGGTCGAGCACACGGTCACTGAAGACATACTGGGCATCGACCTGGTCAAGGCGCAGCTGGCGGTGGCAGAAGGCCAGAGCCTCTCAGCCACCGGGCTCGACCAGGCCGCGATCCCGGAGCCCAACGGTTTTGCCATTCAGGCCCGGATCAATCTGGAAACCCTGCGCCCGGACGGCCTGATCATTCCAGCGTCCGGAAGGCTCGAAACCTATCACCCGCCACAGGGCGAGGGGTTGCGTACGGACGATGCCGGCTATGTCGGTTACACGGTTAATGCCCATTATGACTCCCTGATCGCCAAGCTGATTGCCCACGTGCCACAGGGCAGCTTTACAGACACGCTGACGCATCTTCAGGCTGGTCTGGAGGCGTTTGAGCTGACCGGGGCGGCCTCCAATCTCGACCTGCAGAAGACGCTGGCCGGCCATCCGGACGTGCGTGCCTATCAGGTCCATACGCGGTTTGTGGATGACAATCTCGACACGCTGATCCCGGCGCCGGCTCAGACGATTGAAGATCCCCTTGCCGTGCTCGACGCCCGGCCGGGATCGACCGCCACGACGGCCCAAGCTGGCGCCGCGCCAGTGGCCGAGCAGCCTGGCCTGGCGCCCGGCCAGGTCGCGGTGGACGCCCCTTTACCCGGCACACTGGTCAGTCTCGATATCGCCCCAGGCGACGAGGTCTGGGTCGGGCGCACTGTCGCAATTCTGGAATCCATGAAAATGGAGCATGAGGTCCGCGCCACTGTCAGTGGCCGGGTTACCACGCTTTCGGCAGACCTTGGCAGCACCGTCTTTGAAGGTCAGAGACTGGTCATTATGACGGCTGCAGACGTCGAGGACCAGACCGGGGATAAGGGCGTGGATATCGATCTGGATACGTTCCGTCCTGACCTCGCAGAAGCGCGGTTCCGGTGGGAATCCGGACATGATGAAAACAGACCCGGCGCGGTTGCAAAGCGGCACGGACGCGGATTCAGAACGGCACGGGAAAACATTGCAGACCTGTGCGATGAGGGCAGCTTCGTTGAATATGGCGCTACCGTCCTCGCGGCCCAGCGCAAGCGCCGGGGCCTGGACGACCTGATCGCCAATACGACCGGCGACGGAATGGTCTGTGGTCTCGGCCATGTAAATGGCGACCTGTTTCCGGAGGCGCAGTCGCGCATCATGGCCATGAGCTATGACTATATGGTCCTGGCCGGGACGCAGGGCGCGCTCAACCATTATAAAAAAGACCGCATGTTCGAGCTGGCCAAGACCCAGCGCCTGCCGACGGTCCTATTCGCCGAGGGCGGTGGCGGCCGTCCGGGCGATACGGATGTCACCGGCGTTGCCGGCCTCGACTGTCTCGCTTTCAATTATTTCGCCCAATTGTCCGGCCTCGTACCGACACTGGGTATCGTAAATGGACGCTGCTTCGCGGGCAATGCGGTCCTGCTTGGCTGCTGCGATGTGATCATCGCCACGCGCAGTGCCAATATCGGCATTGGCGGCCCGGCCATGATCGAAGGGGGTGGCCTCGGCGTGTTCACGCCTGAAGAGGTCGGCCCCATGGATGTTCAGGTTCCCAATGGAGTTGTCGACATCGCCGTCGAAGACGAGGCCGAAGCCGTGGCGGTGGCCAAGACCTACCTGTCTTACTTCCAGGGACCGGTCACCGACTGGACCGCCGAAGATCCCCGGAAATTGCGGTCCGTTGTGCCCGAGAACCGGTTGCGCTGGTACGATATGCACCAGGTCATTACCGGGCTTGCCGATACAGGCAGCGTGCTGGAACTGCGCAAGTCTTTCGGCATTGGACTGATTACCGCCCTGATCCGGATTGAAGGCCGCCCGATGGGGCTGATTGCCAACAATCCGGGGCACCTGTCAGGCGCCATTGACACGCCGGGAGCCGACAAGGCGGCGCGCTTCCTGCAATTATGCGATGCCTTTGACCTGCCCGTCCTGTCTCTGGTTGACTGTCCCGGCATCATGGTCGGTCCGGAGATTGAAGCCACGGCGCTTGTGCGCCATGCCTCCCGGCTGATGGTCGTGGGCGCCAATATGACCACACCTCTGATCACCGTGATTATCCGCAAGGGTTACGGCCTCGGCGCCCAGGCCATGGCCGGCGGCAGTTTCCGCACCCCGATGATGACTGTCAGCTGGCCAACCGGCGAATTTGGCGGCATGGGCCTGGAGGGCAGTGTGAAGCTGGGCTTCCGCAAGGAACTCGAGGCGATTGAAGACCTGGCAGAACGCAAGGCAGCCTATGATGAACGCGTTGCCCGGGCCTATGAACGCGGCAAGGCCATCAACATGGCCTCTCATTTCGAGATTGATGACGTCATCGACCCCGCGGATACCCGACACCGGATCAGTGCCGCGCTGCGGTCCCTGCCAGAACCAGCCCCCCGAACAGGCAAGAAACGCCCGTTTATCGATACCTGGTAAAGAACGGGCACACATCCGGCCCGGACCTGTCAGGACGGGCCGGTCATCTCCAGCGTCATGCTCTGAATCTTGCCGATCAGCGCCTCGGCAGACCCGTTTGACTGATCCAGGATGGACAGGAACTGGGCCTGTTGTTCGATCGCCATCCAGATCAGATTGCCCTCGGCATTCAGGGCAACATCCACCACCTGGTACTGATCGCCGCGCAGCAGAACCCGCCAGCGCACATCCATCTCCCGGCCATCTGCGCGCAGAATTTTTGTGTCGACAATGGAATCCCGGGCGTTGCGGTCCGTCGAGCCCGTCACCCTGACCTCCTGGCCCTTATATTCATTGAAGTAAAACTCATAAACGGCCAGGGCATAATCCCGAAAGACCGCCTGGTATGCGGCCAACTCTGCCTCGCTGAAACGGCGGGCATATTTGCCAATCACGAAACGGGCCACCGCATCAATATTGGCAAACTCGTCCATATAGCCCTGAAAGGCCGCCCGCCGGCCTGCCGCGTCGAGGACCGGGTCATTCAGCGCACTGAGAACATCCTGAGCATTGGATATAACATATTGCTCGGTGCGCGCATCGCTGCGTGCCGGTCCGGTCAGCGCAAGGGTCAGCAGCGCGGCGGCCACTGCGTATCTGTAGGTCACCCGGACCTCCTTTAATCTTCATCACCAAAGTCAAAATCATCGAAATCAGGCAAATTTGCGAACGGATCATCCGCTTCCTGCCCATCCCGAATGGCCGCAGCCCGTGCCTGCGTATAATTCCGCCGGAGCGCGGTGTAGGGCTCGGCCTGCTCCCGCATCATTTCAATCTGGGGCTCCAGCCGCTCGCGTGCCGACACAGCGCCGACCACGCCGAGCGTAACCCGGACCCCGGTGTCGCCCTCAAACCGTGCAGAGGTCAGCGGGTCAAGCCCGCGATCCACGCCGGCACCGGCCAGATCGCGCAGATTGCTTGGACCCAGCAGGGGCAGGATCAGAAAGGGGCCTTCCGCGACCCCCCAAAGACCGAGGGTCTGACCAAAATCCTCTCTGTGCCGGGGCACACCCAGAGGCGTCGCGGGATCGAGTATGCCCCCGATTCCAACCGTGGTGTTGACGGCAAAGCGGCTGACCGTGTCCAGCGCTGCTGCGAATTTACCCTGCAACAGCGTGTTGGCAAAAACGACCGGCTGGTCGAGATTGATGAGAAAATTCCGGACACCGCCCCGGATCGGCGTGTTGGTGACGCTCCGGTACCCGTCGGCCAGATGCACCAGAACAGCCTTGTCAACGGCTTCATTGAAGTCGAACACCGCGCGGTTCACATCCTCGAACGGATCATTCACCGCGCCCGACGGCGCCCCCGCCTTCGAGGCACACCCGGTCATCAGAAGCGCCAGACCTGCGATCAGTGCCTTATGTGTCATGCCGGACTTCCTCGTATCGTTAACCGATATGTGCAAAGATAGGGCGCAATGCAATTGAACCGGCCTCCTCCCGGCCCAAATCTTCAAGGCGTTGCCAATCCGCCACAGATCAGCGATTGCTAAACATATAAAGATTGGTTTATATCTCATCCATGCTGTCCTGTCCTGATCCCTTGCTTGATGCCCTGCGGGCGGCCGGAGAGCCGACCCGCTTCCGCATTCTCGCCCTGCTGCGACAGGCTGACCTCGCCGTGGGTGAACTGGTCCAGATCCTGGACCAGAGTCAGCCACGCCTGTCGCACCATTTGAAAGCTCTGACTCAGGCCGGCCTGGTCGACCGCCTGCCAGAAGGCTCGTGGGTGTTTTACCGCGCGGCCGAGACCGGATGGGCCCGCCGGCTGGTCGATCAGTTGTTTATCGAAATCGATCCGGCGGCCAGTCAGCTGGCCGAAGACCGGGACCGGTTGCAGACGGTTCGCCAGCAGCGATCAGACGCGGCAGACTCCTATTTTGCGAATGTCGCGGAAGAATGGGACACGCTGCGGTCCCTGCATTTTCCCAATCAGGACATTGAGGCCGCCCTGCGGACGCTGGCCGGCCCGGGCCCGTTTGACCGGGTGGTGGATCTCGGCACCGGTACCGGGCGTATCCTCGTTCTTCTTGCCGACCTGGCCAGTGAGCTGGAGGGCCTCGACCTGTCGCACCAGATGCTGACCGTCGCCCGGGCCAATCTCAACCAGGCGGGAATTGCCCATGCCCGGGTCCGGCAGGGCGATGCCGCCAACACACCGTTCGATAGCGCCAGTGCGGATCTGGTGATCATCCATCAGGTCCTCCACTATCTCGACTCTCCGGACACGGTCCTGCAGGAGACCGCCCGCCTTCTGAAGCCGGGAGGTCGCGCCCTGATTGTCGATTTCGCACCCCATGCCCTCGACTTCCTGCGAACCCAGTACGGACATCGTCGCCTGGGGCTGCGCAGCGAGGACATGGCAGCCTGGTCACGGGGGGCTGGCCTTGAGCTGATGGAGCCGCGCCGGTTCGCGCCGCCCCCTGAACTGGATCAAGGGCTGTCGGTCCACATCTGGCAGGCCCACAAACCGGCCCTTGAAAAGGAGAGGGTCGCATGAGCCTTGCCCCGTCTGTTTCGTTTGAATTTTTCCCGCCCAAATCCGACACCATGGCCACCCGCCTCTGGGAGAGCGTGTCAAAGCTCGCGCCGGTCGGGCCGGACTTTGTCTCGGTCACCTACGGGGCCGGCGGGTCCACCCGCGAGCGGACCCATGATACGGTCCGGCGCATGGTCGAGGAAACGCCGCTGACGCCCGCCGCCCACCTGACCTGCGTCTCGGCCAGCCGGGAAGACGTTCTGGCCGTGGCGCAGCAATACTGGCAGGATGGCGTCCGGCATATTGTCGCCCTGCGCGGCGATGCTGCCGATGGCATGGGCGCGCCCTTCCAGCCGCATCCGCAGGGCTTTGCCAGCAGCATTGAGCTGGTTGCCGCTCTGCGGGACCACGGCCCCGGCGCGTTCGAGCTGTCTGTGGCCTGCTATCCCGAGCCTCATCCGGACAGCCGCGGTGAGGACTCCGATATCGCCTTTCTGCGGGCCAAGCAGGACGCCGGCGCCAGCCGCGCCATCTCGCAATTCTTCTTTGAGGCCGACGATTTCCTGCGCTTTCTCGACCGGGCCCACAAAGGCGGTGTCACCCTGCCGATCATCCCCGGAATCATGCTGCAGCCGAACTTTGCCGGCCTGAAGCGAATTGCCAATCTGTGTGGTGCACGCCTGCCCGACTGGCTGCATGCACGATATGAGGGCAGCGATCAGGACCCGGCCCTGCGTGACCGGATCACAGCAGACATCGCGGCGGAGCTCTGCCAGCGGCTGCAGGATGCCGGCGTCAGCCAGTTTCATTTTTATACCCTCAACCGCGCCGACCTCACCCTCGACACATGCCGTCTTCTCGGCGTGCACCCGCATCAGGAGACCGCCTCATGAGCCAGGACCGCCTCACCACGCTAACTGCTCTTGCAGACCACAAGATTCTGGTTCTGGATGGCGCCATGGGGACTCAGATCCAGGGGTTCGACCTCGTCGAGGAGGACTTCCGGGGCACCTGCTTTGCCGACTCGAAAATCCCCCTCAAGGGCAATAATGAGCTGCTCAACCTGACCCGTCCGGAGATCATTTCAGACATCCATCGCCAGTTCATTGATGCCGGTGCCGACCTGATCGAAACCAACACCTTCTCGGCCACCACGATCGCCCAGGGCGATTATGAGCTTCAGGATCTGGCCGATGAGCTGGCCGAGACCGGCGCCCGCCTGGCCCGTGAAACCGCCGACCGGGCCGCGGCTGAACTTGGCCGCCCCATCGGGGTCCTCGGAGCCATTGGACCGACCAACAAGACGCTGTCGCTGAGCCCCGACGTCAACAATCCGGGATATCGCGAAGTGACCTTCGACCAGGTCCGGGACGCCTATGCCGCCCAGGCCCGGATGATGGCGCCCTATATTGACATGTTCCTGATCGAAACCGTGTTCGACACGCTCAACGCCAAGGCGGCCATCAAAGCGTTGCTGGACCTGGAGGCGGAGACAGGGAAAGCCCTGCCGATTATCATTTCCGGCACCATCACGGACGCCTCCGGGCGAACCCTGTCGGGGCAGACAGCGGAAGCCTTCTGGACCAGCGTGGCCCATGCCCGCCCCTGGGCCATCGGGCTGAACTGCGCGCTTGGGGCCGACGCCATGCGCCAGCATATCGTGGCCCTGTCCCGGATCGCGGACACCCGGATCATAGCCTATCCAAATGCCGGCCTGCCCAATGCGTTTGGTGAGTATGACGAAACCCCGGATCAGACCGCGGCTCATCTCAAGGACTGGGCCGAGTCGGGTCTGGTCAATGTCCTGGGCGGCTGCTGTGGCACGACACCTGCGCACATCGCTGCAATTGCCAGCGTGGTTGGCGACACGCCGCCGAGAACGCCGGTCGCGCCGGCGCAGGTGATGCGCCTGTCAGGACTGGAACCCTTCGAGCTGGCCTCATGAGGACGACCCGCGCCGGTAGGCGCCGGCAGGAGACCTAGGATGAGCACTGTCTATGACCGCCTCGATGATAAACTCATCGCCTTTATCCAGGCGCAGAGAATGTTCTTCGTGGCCACCGCGCCGCTGGACGCGGCCGGGCATGTCAATCTGTCGCCCAAGGGCTATGATGCTTTTCACGTCATCGATGACCAGACCGTCGCCTATCTCGATACCGGCGGCTCCGGGATCGAAACACAGGCCCATACGCGTCAAAATGGCCGGATCACCCTCATGTTCTGCGCCTTTGAGGGCGCCCCGGTGATCCTGCGGCTGTATGGCCAGGCCGACGTCACCCAGTGGGATGAGCCAGGCTTTGATGACAGGCTGGCCTGGTTCCCCGATTTCGACCGCGCCCGCGCCATCTTCACCATCCGGCTGACCCGTATCGCCGACAGCTGTGGCTGGGGTGTGCCCTTCTATGACTTCAGGGGTGAACGTGACCAGCTCAAACGCTATCTCGACAACCCCAAAATGAGCGCAGCGGACTGGGCGGAAAAACGCCTCGCCGCCAACGCGACCAGCATTGATGGCCTGCCCGGCATCTATACAGACACGGACCCCACCGAATGACCCAAGCCACAGCTGCCCAAAGCTTCGTCAATATTGGCGAACGCACCAATGTCACCGGCTCGGCCAGATTCCGTAAGCTGATCACGGAGGGCGACTATGCCAGCGCGGTTGAAGTGGCCCGCCAGCAGGTCGAGAATGGCGCCCAGATCATTGATGTCAACATGGATGAAGGCATGCTTGACGGCGCCGAGGCCATGACCACCTTCCTCAACCTGATTGCGGCTGAGCCCGACATTGCCCGCGTGCCGGTGATGATCGACAGTTCCAAATGGGAGGTGATCGAAGCCGGCCTGAAATGCGTTCAGGGTAAGGCCGTTGTGAACTCCATTTCGCTCAAGGAGGGTGAGGCGGCCTTCCTGCATCAGGCCCGCGAATGCCTGGCTTATGGCGCCGCAGTTGTCGTCATGGCCTTCGATGAAGCCGGGCAGGCCGACACCGGGCCCCGCAAGGTCGAAATCTGCCAGCGCGCCTTCCGCCTGCTGACCGGGCAGCTGGGTTTCCCGCCGCGCGACATCATTTTCGACCCGAATATTTTCGCGGTGGCGACAGGCATTTCAGACCATGACAATTATGCCGTGGACTTCATCGAGGCCGCCCGCGAAATCCGGCGGACCTGCCCCGGCTGTCATATTTCTGGTGGTCTGTCGAACATCTCGTTCAGCTTCCGCGGGAATGAACCGGTGCGGCGCGCCATGCATGCGGTCTTTCTCTACCATGCCATCCCGGCCGGTATGGATATGGGCATCGTCAATGCCGGCCAGCTGGATATCTATGATGAAATCGACCCCGAGCTGCGGCTGCGGGTCGAGGATGTCATCCTGAACCGGACACCCGAGGGCACCGACGCCCTGCTCGAAATCGCCGAGCGCTATCGCGGGCAGAAGGGCAAGGTGCAGGAAAAGGACACACGCTGGCGCGATGGTCCCGTCGCCAAGCGCCTCGAACATGCTCTGGTCAACGGCATCACGACCTTCATTGAGGAAGACACTGAGGAAGCCCGCCTGGCGATGGCGCGTCCCCTGCACGTGATTGAGGGCCCCCTGATGGACGGAATGAACGTCGTCGGCGACCTGTTCGGGGCCGGAAAGATGTTTCTGCCACAAGTGGTGAAGTCCGCCCGCGTGATGAAGGCTGCCGTGGCCCATCTCAACCCCTTTCTCGAGGCGGAAAAAGCCGCGCTGGGGACGGAAGACCTGTCGAATGGACGGGTACTGATGGCCACTGTGAAGGGGGATGTCCACGATATTGGCAAAAACATTGTCGGCGTGGTCCTAGCCTGCAATGGCTATGACATTATTGACATGGGCGTGATGGTTCCGGCCGAGGCCATCCTCGACCGCGCCGAAGCCGAACAGGTCGATATTATCGGCCTGTCGGGCCTGATCACGCCCAGCCTCGATGAAATGGTCTATGTTGCCCGCGAGATGCAGCGCCGCGGCATGACCCAGCCGCTCCTGATCGGCGGGGCAACGACCTCACCGGCGCATACGGCCGTGAAGATCGACCCGGTCCGTGACAATGGTCCGACCCTGCACGTCACCGATGCCAGCCGGGCGGTCGGCGTGGTCTCAACCCTGCTGTCGGAGGCGGACCGACCGTTGCTTCTGGAGACCACCCGGGCCCGGTATCAGCGCATGCGCGAGGCGCGCGCCGGAGGCCCGCCAAAACCCCGCCTGCCCCTGGCCGAAGCCCGCGGGAAGCGGTTCCAGCCTGAAACCGGCGCGGTGCCGGCACCCAGCTATACCGGCGTGCGGACCTTTGAGGATATCGACCTGGCGGACCTTGCCCGGTTCATCGACTGGACCCCCTATTTCGCCAGCTGGAACCTGGCCGGGCGGTTCCCCCAGATCCTTGACGACACGGTGGTTGGCGAAGCCGCCAGCGACCTGTGGCGTGACACCCAGGCGATGATGCAGCAAATTATCGGCCAGGCCTGGTTCAGGCCGCGCGCCGTGATTGGGTTCTGGCCTGCAAAACGGGCCGGCGACGACATCCTGCTCGATGACGGGACCCGGCTGCATACGCTGCGACAGCAAATGCAAAAGGACAATGGCCGCGCCAATTTTGCCCTGTCGGATTTTATCGCCGAGCAGGATGACCATATTGGCGGCTTTGCCGTGACCGCGGGCCCCGAAGCCGACCAAAGGGCCAAGGCGTTCGAAGCGGCAAATGACGATTACAGCGCCATCATGGTCAAGGCGCTGGCCGACCGGTTCGCCGAAGCCATGGCCGAATATATGCATTTACGGGTCCGGCGTGAGCTTTGGGCCTATGCCCCGGATGAAGATCTCGATACCGAAAAGCTGATCAAGGAGACTTATCAGGGCATCCGTCCTGCACCCGGCTATCCCTGCCAGCCCGACCATACCGAGAAGGAGACGCTGTTTCGCCTCCTGAACGCCAGCCAGATTGGCATGGAGCTGACCTCGAGCTTCGCCATGAGCCCGGCGCCCAGCGTTTCGGGCCTGTATCTGGCTCATCCCGAGAGTGTCTATTTCGCCGTCGGTCGGATCGAAGCCGACCAGGTTGAAGACTATGCCCGCCGAAAGGGCATGGAGGTTCGCGAGGCGGAGCGCTGGCTTGGCCCGATTCTGAATTATGATCCGGATGAAGCCCGGAAGATCCGCTCTGCTTCGTAGAAGGCGATCGCGGCGGCGTTGGACACGTTGAGGCTTTCCATGGCCTGCGCAATCGGAATGCGGGCCAGTTCCGAACAGGCCTTGGCCACGCCCGGGCGCAGGCCCGCCCCCTCGGCACCGAGCACAATAGCCAGCCGGGGTGCGCCCCGGATCGCCGTCGTCACGTCGACCGCCCCGCCCCCGTCCAGCCCAACGGTGTGGAAGCCGGCATCCTGCAGCAGGTCGAGGGCCCGGGCGATGTTCACCACCCGGCATTCTGTGACCGTTTCGACGGCCCCGGCCGCTGACTTGGCCACAATCCCGGTAATCGGCGGGGTATTGCGGGTTTGCAGGACGATACCGGAAAAGCCAAAAGCCGCGGCAGAGCGGAAGATCGCCCCGAGATTGTGAGGATCTGTCAGCTGGTCGAGCACCGCAAGGCGTGTCGCCCCGGTCGCAATCACGTCCTCCAGGGCCTGTGTCGGCAGTGGCCGGACCTCGGCGGCAATGCCCTGATGCACCGCACCCGGGGGCAGGATCCGGTCAAGTTCGCCCGCGGCCGCCTCCTGTACCTGACGGGCCAGGTCCGGTGGCAGTCGGGAGATCATGTTCCGGCTCGCCAAAATCCGCCCAACCTCTCTTTTCGGATTGGACAGCGCGGCCATCACCGCATGTTGCCCCCAAAGCCAGCTGCCGCTGCCGGATGAAGATCTGGACGCTTTTCCAGAAGATGACTTCGGGCGGTTGCGCGGGCGTAACTTGGTCATTATAAGCCGGGTTCCGGAGTTGAGAGGATGGACGTCAAACCCTCTTCTGACCCCCGGAACGGGAGCCGTCAATCGACGGATCCCGCAAGTGCCCTGGAGGGGTGGGAGAGTGGTTAAATCCACCAGACTGTAAATCTGGCCGCTTTGCGTACACTGGTTCGAATCCAGTCCCCTCCACCACTTGGCTCCTGCAGGTCACCGCGCTTGCCCACTTGAAACCCACGGCATTCGCGTTTAGATCACGGCGTTCTGAGCGGGTATAGCACAACGGTAGTGCAGCAGCCTTCCAAGCTGAGGATCTCGGTTCGATTCCGTGTACCCGCTCCAAACGCTCCCCGACGCCCTGAAAGCCCGACCCGGCCTGCACGCGCCGCGGGCTTGCGTGGTCTCCAGCGCCGGCCGCATCTGGATCCCTGCAGATCTCGACCAGACACCGCGCATCATATGTGCTGCAAAACCCGCATTTACATACCGGGTCGATCGGTCCATTGCGGGGCATGCTTGGCGCGATCGAGGCCATCCCGGCCCGCAAACGTGATTCTTTCCAGAACATTTGCATGAATTCATCCACAGAACGGCTGATTTTGTGGACGACTCGTCACCTTCCGGTCGATTCTCATTTTCCGCCCTCGACTCTTTTTGGGGCCGGAGCATACTCAAATTGTTCCAGAAAAAAGCCAGAGCAAACTGGTCTGATGGATGGAACAGACCACTGCGTCCGGACGAAACCGGGTCAGGAGCGAGCGCTGGAAACAGCAGGATGCAAAGGACCTGGTGGAGATGAGGGAAAAAAACACGCGGTGGACTGAAGGTCTGAGCTAGACAGGCCGGAGGTGCCCGTATCTGCGACCGGGGGACGATCCGAAGCGCAGGGCCTTAAAGTGGAAACACTTGACAGGTCGGAGCTCAACAAAGCCGCGTCCGCGGCACGGGGAGCTTCTGGAATTAAGACCGGCGGTCGGAGAGAACTGTCACAGGAACTCGATAGGCTGATTCGGTTTTGAGACCAAGAGGGGTGTACACTGCAAAGTGTGCACCCCTTTTTTATGGCACTCGCGGGAAGATGCCGGATCAGGGCGCCGCGAAATGTTTCGACAGCTTCAGGCCCTGACCCTGATAATTGCTGCGGACATGGCCATATAGCTGCGCCGGTCTCCGGCACATTGGTTCATAAACCAGTTTTGCGACCGGCTGTCCGTGTTCCAGGATGAATGGCACGTCCCTTGAGCGCACCTCGAGGACCGCACGGCTGCCCCCGCTATTGGTTCCGAAGCCCGGATCGAAAAATCCGGCATAATGGGCCCTGAACTCGCCAAGCTCCGGCGCAATCGGAGCCATTTCCGCCGCCCGGTTTGCGGCGACTTTCACCGACTCGCATGAGGCCAGAATATAAAAGGCCTCCGGATCGAGGACCAGGCGATCGGCCCGGGCATAAAGCGGCTCCCAAAACGCGGCCACCTCGTGCCCGGCGAGCTTGCGCAGATCGATCAGACCGCCATGCCGCTTGGCCCGCCAGCCAATCGGGGCGCCGTTCGGAGCCCGCAGATCGATGGATACGGTTTTTTCCTGCACGGGGTCTGGCTTGCCCACCCTCAGCCGGAGCTGAGCCAGGCGATCTCCCGGCCGCACCAGAATGGGAAAGGTTCGGGGGCTGATTTCCAGCCATAGGGGACCAGCATAGCCCGTCGGAATTTTATCAAAGGCCTTGGATTTATTGGTCACGACGCGCGTGAAGACATCGATTCGGCCCGTCGAGCTTTTCGGGTTGGCCCGCCCCGACACGCCGGCCGGCAAACGCAGCCGCTCCTGCAGCGGCACGAGGTAGACACAGCCGGTCTCTAACACCGCGCCCCGCTCTGGAATTTCGAGACGGTGGAGCTCGATTTCAGGCTCCTGCAGCATGTCCGCGACGCTGCGCCCGGCACCCGGCAGGAAACTGGCGCGGACCCGATAGGCGATATCGGACAACCGCAAATCCAGGCTGGCCGGCTGAATCTGGTCCGGATCCAGGGGAGTTTCGCTGCGCAGCGCGCCTGTGCTGAACAGGGCGGTGATCGCTTTATCAGGAAGAACTCCCGGCACTTGCGTCATATTGGCTTGATCCCTTTCGTCTCACAGGCTTATGACGAAGCCCGTGATTTGCAAAGGAAGAAGCCATGCCCGATCCAGACAATCAAGACTGGAGGCCAGCCACACGCCTTGTTCGGGGAGGGCTGCTGCGCTCCCGACACGGAGAGACCTCCGAAGCGATCTTCGCGACCTCGGGCTATGCCTATCCCAGCGCCGAGGACGCCGCAGCCCGCATGGCTGGCAATGCCGAAGGCTATGTCTATTCGCGCTATGGCAATCCGACCAACCAGATGCTGGCAGACCGGCTGGCCCTCATGGAGGGCGCCCAAACCTGTCGGGTGACAGCATCAGGCATGGGCGCCATCGCCGCGACGATAATCGCGCCCTGCAAGACGGGCGACCGGGTCGTTGCAGCCACGGCCCTGTTCGGCTCCTGCCGGCATATTTGCAGCCAGATCCTGCCCCGCTATGGCATCGAAACCGAATTCGTCGACGGGGGGGACCTCGATGCCTGGGCCAGAGCCCTGTCCAAACCAACCCGGCTGGTTCTGATCGAGTCGCCCTCCAATCCGCTTCTGAGCGCGGTCGACATTGCCGCGGTTGCAGCTCTGGCCCACGCGGCCGGCGCCCTGCTGGTGGTCGACAATGTCTTTGCCACGCCGATCTTCCAGAAGCCGCTCGACCTCGGGGCCGATCTGGTGGTCTATTCTGCGACCAAGCATATGGACGGCCAGGGCCGGGTCCTGCTGGGCGCCATTCTGGGACCGGCGGATTTCATCGAGGACCAGATTGATCCCTGGCTGAAGCATACCGGACCGGCAGCGTCGCCATTTAATGCCTGGGTTGTGCTGAAAGGCCTAGAGACGCTGGAGCTCAGGGTCCAGCAGGCCTCGCGGACGGCGACCCGCCTCGCAGACAGGCTGGCCCTGCATCCGAGCGTCGCCCGGCTGCACTATCCCAGTCGCCCGGACCACCCCGATCACGCCGTCCATGCCCGCCAGATGAGCGGCGGCGGCACCCTGATCGCCTTGTCCGTAAAAGGCGCCCGGGCCGAGGCTTTCCGGTTCCTCAACGCTCTCAAACTGGTCGATATTTCCAACAATCTCGGCGACACGAAATCGCTCGCCTGCCACCCGGCCTCGACCACGCATCGCGCACTCAGCGACGATGAACGCAAGGAGATGGGACTGGATGAAAGCTGGCTGCGGCTGTCGGTGGGCCTGGAAGATATCGCAGACCTGGAAGCCGACCTGATGGCCGCGCTGGATGCACTTTAATGGATTTCGCACCGGGCGCAGAATGCCTGAACCGGATCGACATCAAGGCGGGCAAACCCAATCTGGCCCCCGCAGGTCAGGCAAAGGCCATAATGTCCGGAGTCCAAACGGCCAAGCGCGGCCTCAATCTCTACGAGCGCTTGGGCCTGTGCATGCGCGCCTGACGGGCAAATGACCGGGCAGCCGGCCGCAACCGCCTTCGCAGGGACCCTGATGCGCTCACCATCTTCCCCCAGAACTGCGGCCAGAGTCCTCAAACGTGGGGCACCCGGGCGCTTCATGGGATGAGACTGATACGCGCAGAACGCCTTGGCAAGTCTGGACGGCGACACCGGGATGAGATTTATCAAAAGGCCTGAGCATGAAGAGGTCCGGCATGAAGGCCACCACACCCCTGGAAATCGTGTCCGCCAGCAAATCCTTCGGGCCATTCTGCGCGGTCGACAGCCTTGATATGATTGTGGAACCGGGTGAGATTGTCGGGTTTCTGGGACCAAACGGTGCTGGCAAATCCACAAGCCTGCGCATGGCGCTGGGCGTGCTTGCCCCCGATTCCGGCGAGATCTCCTTATTTGGTGCCCCACCCAATCTCGTCACCCTGCGCCGGGTCGGCTTCCTTCCGGAGGAACGTGGGCTGTACAAGAAAATGACCCCGCGCCAGATCATCACCTATTTTGCGCGGCTTAAGGGCCTGTCACACCGTGCCGCAAAAAACCGGGCCGATGCCCTGCTGGACGCCCTGGGCCTGACCGCATTTGCGCGCCAGAAAGTGTCCCGGCTGTCCAAGGGCATGGCGCAGAAGGTTCAGATCCTGACCGCCCTGGCGCACCAACCGGATTTTCTGATTCTGGATGAGCCCTTTTCCGGGCTGGACCCGGTCAACCAGCAGGCCCTCGAAGAGCTCATCGCCGGGGAGCACCGGAGAGGCGCGACGGTGATCTTTTCGACCCATGTCATGGAACATGCGGAACGCCTGTGCGACAAGATCGTGATGATGGCGCGGGGCCGGAAAGTCTTTGACGGCACGCTGACGGCTGCGCTGCAAACCGTCCAGAGGAGCGTCCGGATCGAAGTGGCGACGGGTTTTGACCTCGCCGGCTGTCTCGCCCCATGGGGCGTCACCGCGGTACAGGACGCCGAGCTCTGGCGAGTCGCGCTGGCGCCGGACCAGGATCCCCAGACCATCTTGCGCACCGCCATCGAGGCCGGTGCGCCGGTCACCAGCTTCCTGCCGGAAGAGGCGCGGCTGCGCGACGTCTTCGTCGATCTGGTCAGCGATGCCGAGGCCCGCCACCGCCAGCACTCCCGCCACTCCAGAGCCGAGGTCGCCTGATGTCTGCCATCCTGCTTGTCGCCCGCCGGGATTATCTCGGCTATGTCACCGCCTGGGGTTTCTGGCTCGGGCTGCTGCTGACGCCGCTGATCCTTGGCGTCTTCATGCTTGCCCCCGTGCTCGCCGCCAGCTCGCAGCCCGCGCGCTATTTTACCATTGTCGAAAGCGGGGACAGCTTCACCCAGGCCGTGCGCGCAGAATTGCAGGACCGGGCCGGGCAGACCGCCCCAGACCTCCCCAGGGCCGGCCTGACCGGGTCTTTGCCGGCCTTTATCCTGGTGCCGCCGCCAGCGTCTGGCCCGGATGAGCTGGCCGCCTTCCTGGCGGGCGAGAAACTGGTGCCGACCGCGGCCGGTCCCCGTCCGCTATTCGCCGCGCTGATCGTGTCCGACCCGTCCGGCACGATCCGGTATCTGAGCAAGAACCTGCAGGCGCAGGCCCTGCTCGACATTGCCCGTGCGGCCGAGCGCAAGGTCGCAGAAGACCGGGTCTTTGCCGCCGCTGGCGTCAGCAGCCGCCTGATCGACGATGCCCGCAGCGCCCGGCGTGACGTCGTGGCCCAGAGGGTCGGATCCGGCGGCGCGGGCCGCGCCCTGGATGTTACTCTGCAGGACCGGGCGCCCTTCCTGGTCTCGATCGGCCTTGCCTTTATCCTGTGGTTTCTGATCTTTTCTGTGGTGAACTATCTTCTGATGGGGACCATCGAAGAACGGTCCAACAAGATTTTCGACAGCCTTCTGACCTCGGTCAGGCTACCCCAGCTGCTGACGGGCAAGCTGCTGGCTGTGCTGGTCCTGTCCCTGACGCTGATGGCCTTCTGGTCATCCGGATCGATCCTGCTGACCTGGCTTGCCAGCAGCCAGCTGCCGCCGGGCCTTGTCGCGCAAATGTCGATCCTCGGCATGGCTGTATTAAAGCCGATGATCCTCGGGCCGGCCCTGATCAGTTTCGTTCTGGGCTATCTGATCTATGGCGCCCTCTTCCTCGCGCTGGGGTCCCTGTGTGACACCATTCAGGAAGCGCAGACCCTGATGACCCCGCTGATCGTCCTGCTGATGGTGCCCTTATTCATGCTCACCATAGCGATTGATGATGTCGGCTCGCCAGCCATTGCCGCCATGTCATGGGTTCCGCTGTTCACGCCGTTTCTTTTGATCCTGCGCATGCCGACCGATCCCCCGCTCTGGGAAGTGCTGGCGCAGCTTGCGGTCATGGTCCTGACCACCGGCCTGATCCTTCGGCTGGCGACACAGGTCTACCGCGCCGGCGCCGTCCATGGCGCCGGGCTGGGCGATGCCGGGGCATGGGTACGGCGACTCATCCCGGGACGCCGCCCTTCGGGGCCGGACTCCCGGACATGAAAAAACCCTCCCGCGACACACGTCGCGAAAGGGTCAGATCAATATCGCCAAGGGCTGGACTAGAGCAGGCCTTCGCGCTGGGCCCGCTTGCGTGCAAGCTTGCGCGCCCGGCGAACAGCCTCAGCTTTCTGACGCGCCTTCTTTTCAGAGGGCTTCTCAAAAAATGTCCGCGACTTCATTTCGCGGAACAGGCCTTCGCGCTGCATTTTCTTCTTCAGCGCGCGCAGCGCCTGCTCGACATTATTGTCGCGAACGGTGATCTGAATAATGGTGAACTCTCCATTGTCTTTTGGCGCCGGGTCGTCCCGTGCGTTAATCTGGTCCCTACCTATCGGGAAAGGCGGTGCTATATCATGGGCAATCGCGCTTGACCAGCGATCAGGAGAAGAGAATGCAGACCCCATCCTATCAGCTCCGCAATCGCTGGCTTGATGCCGCCTTGCCCCTCGTCTGCCAGAGCGGCTGGACATCGGCCACGCTGGCCGGTGCGGCCCGCGCAGC
Source organism: uncultured Hyphomonadaceae bacterium (assembly GCA_938084575.1). Taxonomy (GTDB): domain Bacteria; phylum Pseudomonadota; class Alphaproteobacteria; order Caulobacterales; family Hyphomonadaceae; genus Henriciella. Next base: position 210,237 of record CALKFG010000005.1, on the reverse strand, counting down.
GGGCCTCAGCGAGGGGGAGCAGGCGCTGGCCGCCCCCGGGGGCGTCAACGACCTTCTCGACCATTATTTCCTGCGGGCTGCAGACAGGATGGCGACCGCGCTTGCCGAACAGGACCTGTCGCAACAGCGCACGCATGAAAAAGTCGCGACCGCGCTTTTTGCCTGGCTCGGCCAGATGGAAGCCGACCGAGACGCCGTGGCCATGGCAGCCCATCGAGGCCTGATGCCATGGGCGGCCGGACGCGCCGTGCGCTGTACCTGGTCGATTTCAGACAGGATCTGGACCGCAGCCGGTGACACGGCCACAGATTATAATCGCCAGACCAAACGCGGTCTGCTGTGCGCGGTGATCCCGCCCATCATTCTGTACTGGATCGGCGCACCAGAAGAGGATGCGCTGAAAGCCTATATCGCACAGCGCCTCAAGCAGGCCATGCGGGTCGGGCAGGCCGGTGGCCAGATCCTTGGACCGCTTCTCGGCGCCCTCGACCGGATGAGGGGGCGCTAAACCGGCCGGACAAGATATCCGGTGCGGGGGAAATGGACGTGAACATTCTCGACCCGCTCGTCATAGCGCGCCAGAATGATCCGCTCCGCATTGGCGATGACGAGGTCCCCCTCAACCCAGTCCTGGCCGTAATCATCCGGCGCGACGGCCACGCGGGTGCCGGGCGGGAGGTCACGCAGCTCCTGAGCGCTGGACGCTGCCTTCAGATGCGGAGGGGCATGACGGGCGATGTGCAGGGCCTCTTCGCCGGTCAGAACCTCGCCCGCCTGACCCTCAAATGCCTTCAGGCGCTGATACCAGCTCTGGGTCAGCGGCGCGTCCTCGAAACACCGCGCGAGAAAGTCGGGTACATTCTTTTCGACAAACCAGGGATTCATATACGCCTGCACATCCACCAGGCCCGGCTTGGTCCCGACAAGCCAGTCTCCAGTTCCGGCTTGCCGGCCCATGTCCAGCCGCGTTTCGATCCACATCAGCTGGCTGCGCCACTGATCTTTCATCATCGAGGCTGCAGCCTTCATCGCCTCCACATTGAAAGGCCGGCCCGACATTTTCGCCCGGTCATCCTTGAAGGCCTGCGGAACATTGTCGCCTATGGTGCCAAAAATGACGGCCACGCTGGTCTGGAACCACTTATAATCCGCCCAGGCCCCGACCATGCTCGCCAGACCCTCATGACCCGGCAGGGCCAGCATTGAAATCTGATGGCGCTTCTCAAGCTCGATCAGCATCAGCGACGTGTCACAGAAAATATCCGCGCCGATCTGCATGACCGGAGTCCGCCTGTATCCCCCGGTCAGCGGGATCAAATCTGGCTTTGGCATGATGGACGGGATGTCAACACTGGCCCAGGCCAGATTCTTCATCCTCAGCGCGAGCCGGATTTTCTCAGAAAAAGGTGAACGTTCGTAATGGTGTAGGATGATGGACTGCGCCGTCGCCATCTTGGCCTCCCCGGATTGAGACCGCAGTGTCGCGCGCTTTCGGCAGGATGGGAAGACCGGTTTTCCTTAAACGTCGACTTCCGCCTCGAGCGCATTCTCCTGAATGAACTGCCGACGGGGCTCAACCACATCACCCATCAGGCGCGAGAACATATCGCCGGCCTCCACCCCGTCATCGACCTGCACCTGAAGCAAGGTTCTGGCATTGGCGTCCAGCGTCGTCTCCCACAACTGGTCGGCATTCATCTCACCCAGACCCTTATAGCGCTGGACCTTGAGACCGCGGCGCCCGGCGGCCTGTACCGCCTCGAACAGGGAGACGGGACCGGCAACGGGCACTTCGCCCTGCTTGTCATTCCGCAGAACACTGCGTTCGACATAGATGTCCCGGATCTGGGACGCGAGCGCATTCAGGCGGGCTGCGTCTGCACTGGCCAGCAAGGGCGCATCCATCACAGCCTTTTCTTCTACCCCGCGCACATCACGCCTCAGGACAAGGCACCCCTCATCAAATGTCCCGGTCCAGGTGTTCTCGCCATCCTCAGCAATCGCATTCAACCGGTCGGCGGCCTGCTCCGCCTCAGCCACGGTTGCACCGGGCGCAAGCGCCCCGGCAATCGCCGCCTGCTCAACAATGTCGCCCGGTGCCCGGAGGGACAGGCGCCAGAGAGCCTGTTTGAACGTGGCAGCCGACCGGACCCGCTCACGAAGGTCTTCGCCGGCAATCTGGGTTCCATTTCCGAGGATCAGGGCTTCTCCTTTGGTGCCTTCATCAATCAGATAGGCGTCGAGCTCGGTATCGTCCTTGAGATACCGTTCTGACCGTCCGCGCATGACCTTATAAAGCGGCGGCTGCGCGATATAGAGATATCCGTTTTCAATCACTTCCGGCATCTGGCGATAGAAGAATGTCAGCAACAGGGTCCGAATATGCGCCCCATCGACATCCGCATCGGTCATGATGATGATCTTATGGTAACGCAGCTTGGCCAGATTGAATTCTTCCCGCCCAATGCCGGCCCCCAGCGCCATGATCAGGGTCCCGACCTGGTCGGATCCCAGCATTTTGTCGAATCGGGCGCGCTCGACATTCAGGATTTTACCGCGCAAAGGCAGAATGGCCTGATTGGATCGGTCGCGCCCCTGCTTGGCGGATCCGCCGGCACTGTCACCCTCCACGATGAAGAGTTCAGACTTGCTCGGATCCTTTTCCTGGCAGTCGGCAAGCTTTCCGGGCAGGGACGTAATATCGAGAGCTGTTTTGCGCCGGGTCAGTTCGCGCGCCTTGCGGGCCGCCTCCCGCGCAGCAGCAGCCTCGACGATCTTTTGCATGATCGTGTAAGCCTCTTTCGGGTGCTCTTCGAACCACTCTGCCAGCTTCTCATTGATCAGGCTTTCGACCACCGGGCGCACCTCGGAGGACACCAGCTTATCCTTGGTCTGCGACGAGAATTTCGGATCCGGTACTTTAACACTCAGCACGCAGGTCAGTCCCTCGCGCGCGTCCTCACCGGAGATATCAACCTTCTCCTTCTTGGCGATGCCCGTCTCGGCCGCATATTTGTTGATGATGCGCGTCAAGGCACCCCGAAAGCCAGCCAGATGGGTTCCGCCATCCCGCTGAGGTATGTTGTTGGTAAAGCACAGGACGGTTTCATTATAGCTGTCCGTCCATTCGAGAGCCGCTTCCACCGTGATGTCATCCTTCTCTCCCGAGACGAAAATCGTCTCAGGAAGAAGGCTGGTGCGGGCCGCGTTCAGGTGCTGAACAAAAGCCGCCACCCCGCCCTCATACTGAAGCTCTGTCTCGTAAATATCGGCCGTGCGCAGATCGGTGAAGATGATCCGCACGCCGGAGTTCAGGAAGGCCAGCTCACGCAAACGGTGCTCCAGAATCTTGCGGCTGTAATCGGTCATGGAGAAGGTCGACGTCGAGGCCAGGAACCGGACACCCGTTCCGGTGTGGGGCCGCGTACCGTCCGTCCGCATCGGGCTGTCCCCCAGCGTCTGCAGGGGCGCCTCCGTCCGCCCGCCCTCGACAAACCGGACCCGGTGCTCTTTGCCGTCCCGGTGAATGGTCAGCTCCAGCCAGTCCGACAGGGCGTTCACCACCGACACACCGACGCCATGCAGGCCGCCTGACACTTTGTAGGAGTTGCTGTCGAACTTCCCGCCGGCATGCAGCTGGGTCATAATCACTTCCGCCGCCGACACGCCCTCCGTGGGGTGAAGACCGACCGGGATACCGCGTCCATTATCGGTGATTTCCGCGCTGCCATCGGGATGAAGCGTCACCGTCACCCGGTCAGCATGGCCGGCCAGAGCCTCGTCAATCGCATTGTCCACGACCTCATAAATCATGTGATGCAGGCCGGACCCGTCATCCGTATCCCCGATATACATTCCAGGGCGTTTTCGGACCGCTTCCAGACCCTTCAGAACCTTGATCGAACCGGCACCATATTCAGTATTGTTTTCAACGGCTTCTGACATGGTTTGCGATCGCTTTCCGATTCGTTTTTGACCTGTTTTTTATAAGCGCATTTGGGGGAAAAGGGAAATTTCCAACCGGAAAAGAGATGCGATTTTTTGCTTAGCAATCAAAGGCTAAAATCCGATGGCACGGCGCTGCAGGGGTCAATACCGTCGGAATTTGCCAGCCCCGCCACGATCGCCCATAAGGTCCGCAATTACCTGCCGCTCAGAAAGGATCCCCGATGCTGACTCTGGTGAAATGGTTTGGCCTCGCCAGTGCCGCTCTGGCGGTTGGCGCCTATGCCGTTTTGGTGGTCATGGACTGGCCGAATAAGCCGCTTGACGCGGCCGCGCGCAGCACAGCCCCGGGGATGTTCCTCGATATTGACGGGGACCTGCTGCACTATCGCTGGGACGGCCCCGCCAATGGCCCCGTCGTGGTTCTGGTGCATGGCTTCTCGACCCCGTCTTTCATCTTTGACCAGAATGTATTGGCGCTGACGCAGGCGGGCTACCGGGTGCTGCGCTATGATCATTTTGGCCGCGGCTGGTCGGACCGGCCCCGGCGCGCTTACACGGCCGACTTTTACGATGCCACGCTGCTGACCCTGCTTGACCGGCTGGGTCTGGACACGCCGGTGCGACTGGCCGGCCTGTCCATGGGAGGGCTGATCGCCAGCGAATTCACTGCCCGCCATCCCGACCGGGTTGCCCGGCTTTTCCTGTTCGTGCCTGCCGGTCTGACGCTGAAAGGGGGCCAGGGCGGATGGGTCAGGCAGGCGCTGGGCTGGCCGGTCGTGGGGGATGTTCTGTGGCGCCTGCAATGGCGCGCCGGCCTTCTGGCCGACCCTCAATATGCCGCCGATGCCGCGCTGCCCCCCGAGAACCGCCTTGCCGGCGACGTCACGGTCCAGATGCAGTATCGCGGCTATGGTCCCGCCCTGTTGTCAACGCTCAGGCATATGCCCATGTCCGGCCAGGGACAGGTTTTCGACCGCCTCGCGGCGACGGACCGACCTGTTGTCGCCATCTTTGGCGGCGCAGATGCAACCATTGACCCCTCCAGCGCGGTCGCGCTGGCTGACCATGTGCCACAGGCGCAGATCCGGATCATCGGGCCGGCCGGTCACGGCCTTAATTATCAGAACCACAAAATCGTGAATCCCTGGCTGGTCTCATGGGCGGAGTCCGCGACACTCGAATAGGCCGGCCATCCGCACAGCGGATCGCGGCGCCCGGGCGGGCTAGGCCGCTGTGCTGTCATTGACCTCGATGAGCTGAGCACGATCTGCAAACGCCTCGAACAGCAGAGCCTCGGTTCCCGTCAGCCAGGCCTGTCCGCCGAGGCTCGACAGCTCATCGAACAGGGCGGCACGCCTGTGCACATCAAGATGGGCGGCGGCTTCATCCAGCAGGATCAGGGGCGATGGGCCCGCGCGCGTCGCAACCAGCGCCCGGGCATTGGCCAGGATCAGGCCGATCAGCAGGGCTTTTTGCTGGCCCGTCGAGGCCTGTGCGGCCGGAGCTCCGCTGGGACGGTGCACCACGCCCAGGTCGGCCCGGTGGGGGCCGCTGAGCGTCCGGCCTGCCGCCCGGTCACGGCCGCGGCCGGCCATCAACGCAACACGCAATTCGTCCTCAACCGCCCCGGAGTCCCAGCCGGCCTCGACCCGGCCCTCAACATCGCCCTCCAGAACCAGATCTGCCTTGGGGAAAAATCCCTCCGGGCGATCATTCACGGACACCTGCAACCGGTCGAGAACACGCTGGCGGTTCAGCATGATCTGGGCGCCTGCCGCCGCCATACGGGCCTCCAGAGCATCGGCCCAGGCGGGGTCGACATGCGGCCGCTCCAGCAGCGCATTGCGTTCACGCATGGCGCGCTCATACTGGGCGCTGATACGACCATGATCGGGCATATGCGCCAGAACCTGGCGGTCGAAAAACCGGCGCCGGTCCGATGCGCCGCCCCGAAAAACCCCATCCATTGCCGGGGTCAGCCAGACAATTCGGACCCGTTCGGCCAGATCACTTGCCGTCGCCGGCGCACCGTCAATACGAATGACCCGCTTCGGGGTGCGCGTGTCCACATCCAGCCCGACGCCTATTTTCTGGGCCGTGTCGAGAATCGCTGAAATGGTCCAGGCACCAGGGCCGTCCCGGCGCGCCAGATCCCCAAGCGGTGCGGTCCGCAGGCCGCGTCCCGGGCCGAGCAGGCTGAGCGCCTCAAGTATATTGGTTTTGCCCGCGCCATTTGAGCCGAACAGGCAGACCGGGGCCCCTGTCAGGTCCAGATCAAGCGCCGCATGGTTCCGGAAATCTGTTAGCCGCAGCCGGCTGAGAGACGTCATCGGACAAGGTCCATGCCATGCAGGATCAGACGCGCAGCGGCATCAGCACATATTGAGCCTCTGCATCGCCCGGATCAAGGACCAGCGCCGGGGATGCCGGATCATTGAACAGGAAGCGCGCATCCTCGGCTTCGATCTGCGCCGTCACATCCAGAAGATACTTGGCATTAAAGCCAATATCCATCTCGTCCTGGTCATAGGTGCACTCGATTTCCTCACGCCCCTGCCCCGACTCTGCGCTGGACACGGCGAGGACCAGCTTGCCGGCCGACAGGGACAGCTTGACAGACCGCGACCGCTCTGAGGACACGGTTGAGACCCGGTCCACGGCCGCTTCAAATGCCTTATTGTCGATGATCAGCGCCTTCTCATTCGCCTTGGGAATGACCCGGGCATAATCCGGAAAAGAGCCATCGATCAGCTTCGAGGTCAGCTGTGCCTGGCCGGCGCGGAAGCGGATCTTGGTATCCGAAACACTGACCGCAACGTCTCCGTCAACCGCATCGACCAGGCGACGCACCTCGCCGACTGCCTTGCGGGGGACGATGACGCCATCAAGCGTATCAGATCCCTTCGGCGCGGCGACCTCGGCAAGGGCCAGCCGGTGGCCGTCTGTTGCCACGGTCCGCAGCTTGGGCCCCTTATCGCCCTCAATCGTGTGCAGGTAGATCCCGTTCAGATAATAGCGCGTCTCCTCGGTCGAAATGGCAAACCGCGTCTTATCGATCAGCCGTCGCAAATCGCCCCCACCAATGTTGAATTCAGTGGCATTCTCGTCGGCCACCATCGTCTGGAAATCGGTTGCCGGCAGCGTTGGCAGGGAGAAATTGGATCGCCCCGACCGGATCGCCAGCTGGCGGTTTTCGGGGTTCAGCTCAAGCTCAACATCCGACCCGGTCGGCAGTTTACGGATCACGTCGAACAGGGTGGAGGCGGGCGCCGTAACCGCACCGTCCTGGGAAACTTTTGCATCCGCGCTGTCCACCGCCTCGATATCCAGGTCGGTCGCGGTGAACCGCACGGCCTGACCGCTGGCCTCGATTAATATGTTCGACAGGATCGGAATCGTGTTGCGTCGCTCCACCACGTTCTGGACATGCGAAAGGGCATTTAACAGCGCGCCGCGTTCAATGGTCAGTTTCATGTCATCTTCTCTTGCTTGACCCAAATTCGAGGATGTCACCGCACTTTAAACCCGGCGAATCAGCCCGCTCCTACCCGATCGCGGGACGCTACCGTTACGAATTCTGGCCAAAATGCAAGCCTTGGCACCGAAAGCGCCGGCAAAACCGCCTAGGACCGCGCGTCTAGAGTGGCGAGGCGCTCGTAAATCCCCTGCTGGGCTCGCTCGATATCGGCAACCATGTCGGCATCTCCTGCCTCCAGAGCCCGTTTAACCTTGCGATAGGCGTGTAGCACCGTGGTATGATCCTTCTTCCGATAGACCATTGCAATCTGCGGATAGGATTTCTGCGTCATCACCCGGGACAGATACATGGCGATCTGGCGCGGATGACAGATCGACTGGACCTTGCTGCCGCTTTCAATTTCGGCCTTGCCAAGATCAAAGACCTGCATGCAGGCCCTCTTGATGTCGTCGAGGCTGGGTGTCCGGGGTTCGCCGGCAATTCGGCGAATGACCGTATCCAGCTTCTCCATCGTCGGCGCATATTCGCCATAGCCGGTTTCCAGCTGCAGGCTCCACAGCACGCCGCATAATTCCCGCCCGGGACCGCGGATCGCCGAAACGATACGCTCGACCATGTCGTCGCTGAGGATGAAATTCGGCGTTCCATCTGCAATCAGCTGGGCATGGCGACAGACGATTTCGCGCCGCATCTCCTTACAGGGAAGACCGACCTCAACGGCGGCCGCGCCGCGCATCTCGCTGCTCAATTCCCGCGACAGCCCAACCATGTCCCCAGGCGCCGTGTCGGCCGTAATGATGACGTGACCGCCCTCGGATGTTACGGCGCGAACGGCGCCGAAGAACGCCTTGTCGGTCTTCGCCTTTCCGGCAATCCAGTGCAGGTCATCAATCATCAGCAATTCATTCTGCTTGACGAAAGCCTGCAACTCCTTGGTGTCTCCCGCCCGCGCGCCCTCGACGAACCGCGTCATGAACTCCTCGGCGGACAGATACGCCATGCGCCGGGTATCTCCGGATCCGGCAGCAGCGGACTGGATCGCCTTGAGAAGGTGAGTCTTGCCCGTTCCCGGCTGCCCATACACCACGATAATGCCCGCGGGGATCGGCGCCCCGCTCGCCAACCGGCGCGCCAGGCCAACCGCCCGGTGGTTCGAATCCCCCTCGACGAGGCTGGCAAACGTCATGCTTTGGCCAGGACCGGTGGCGCAGGCGGACCGCACCGGGACGTCCGGGCTGACCGAAACGCCGGGGGTCGCCCAGGGATTGCCGACCATGTCGCGGATCTCGGCATCAATCCGCGACCAAAGCTGGAACCGCAACCGGCGCCCCTTGGGGTCAAGCTGCCGCCACGCCTTTTGCAGCGGGCGCGCGAATTCCGACTCGATCCGGTCGAGCGTCAGAGGATCCTTGGCGGCGATCAGGATAGCTTTGTTCACCTCAGCGACAAACCGGACCGACGCCAGCCAGTTCGTGTAGGACTCAGCGGGCTGGCGCCCCCGCACGACCTCAACAGCACGAAGCCACAATTCATGCGCTCCGGGACCGTCTTTCGTCACGTTCTTTGGCATTGGAGCCTCGCCGTTCAGACGCGAGTCGATACTCCCCATAACCCCCATCTTTCGCCCCTTACAGATCTCAGCTTGCTGGCCCCCTGACGCCAGAAAGCAGGATAATTTTTATATAAAGAGCCTCTACCTGATCCGCGAGAATCAAGCCCATATTACGCTGTACACAGAGGACTTTCCGATTAGATTTTGAGTAAACCAGAGTGGGTTTTCAGACGCAATAGGCGAAAAATAATATTCTCCCGCCATGGCCTGTTGACTCCGAGAAACCCCTTGTTGCGGCTGTTAATTTTTTAATAATTTTTGTCAGTCGTTTTCATAACCGCCTTTGTTGACCGGCCTTATAGCGCCATTGCGGCCGCTAAAGGAGACGCACCCGCCGGCGCCGGAGGTCAGGACCAGGCCATGTCCCGATGACGCGCCCGGCGACATAGGAATGAGCCCGCCGGTTAACGGTCGCGATCATAAATTTGGTTTGTACAGAGACGGTTTAGGGCGCGTCTCAGCCCATTGCACGAATGCGGGCCGACAGGCGCGAAATCTTGCGGGAAGAGGTGTTCTTGTGCAGCACCCCATGACCCGCCGCACGCATGATCTCAGGCTGGGCCACGCGAAGGGCTTCCTGTGCCGCCGACTTATCGCCAGATGTGATGGCTTCCTCAACCTTGCGAACAAACGTCCGCATGCGTGACCGGCGGGCCGTGTTCACGGCGGTCCGCTGAGCAATCTTACGAACCATCTTTTTGGCTGATTTTGTATTGGCCATAACAAACTCCTCGAGCCCGCAACTGTCGCGGAAGCGCGTGACTACCTAACCGACGCCCCCACGTCAATAGACTCGGTGGGGCGAAAAAGCATTTCTCCGCAGCTACAAATTTTTGAAATGCGGCTGACGCTTTTCCACAAAGGCCGCCATGCCCTCAACCTGGTCTTCGGTGGCAAACAGAGAGTGAAACAACCGTCGCTCCAGCATCACGCCCTGGCTAAGGGGCGTTTCGTAAGCGGCGTTGATCATTTCCTTGGTCAGCATCGCGGCGGCACGCGGCATTGCGGCGATCTTCTTGGCGACGGCCCGAGCCTCTTCAACCAGCTCATCTACAGGAACGACCCGAGACACCAGACCGCAGCGTTCTGCTTCCTCCGCATCCATCATGCGTCCGGTCAGGCACATTTCCATTGCCTTGGACTTTCCCGCATATCGGGTCAGGCGCTGCGTTCCCCCGGCACCCGGTGACACACCGATGGTGATCTCGGGCTGACCAAACTTGGCTTTTTCGCCCGCCAGGATGAAATCGCACATCATGGCCAGCTCGCACCCTCCGCCCAGAGCATAGCCGTTCACCGCAGCAATTAGAGGTTTGCGCATTCGTGCAGCGCGCTCCCAGTTGCGGGTAATGAAGTCCTCATAATAGGCCTTCATATAGTCGAGTTCGCGCATCTCCTTGATGTCAGCACCCGCTGCAAAAGCTTTCTTCGACCCGGTAATCACGACACATCCAATCGCGGGGTCGGCGTCAAACCGATCCAGCGCCGTGGTTAGTTCATCCATCAGCTGATTGTTGAAAGCATTGAGCGCGTCGGGGCGGTTCAGGGTGATCAGCGCGACCGCGCCATCAACTTCGGTGAGAAGTGTTTCGTAAGCCATCGGTTCCCTCATCGTCACCATCTGTTTGCCATGGTGTTTTTCTCGCGGCAATGGCGGCTCCGTAATCTAAACGATGCGCAAGGTCGAGCCAGCCTGTGTCGAAGGCGCCCGGGCCTCAGGCGCCACCCTCCGGCGGCACCGCCTTTAACCTGTAAACGAGCTCAAGCGCCTCGCGGGGGCTGAGCGTGTCCGGATCGACGGCATCGAGGACACGGCGGACGGGATCCGGCTCAGTTGGTGCCGCCGCAAGAGGAGGCTGCGGAGCTGCGGCAAAAAGCGGCAAAACCTCTACACTGCCCGGCTTGGCCTCCAGCCGGATCAGCACCTGCTCGGCGCGCTTGACGGCCGCGCGGGGCAGTCCCGCCAGGCGGGCGACCTGGACCCCATAGGACCGGTCGGCCGGACCAGGCTGCACCTCGTGCAGGAAGACCAGGTCCTGCTTCCATTCCCTGGCCCGCAGGGACAGGTTGGTGGCATGCGGCAGCTCGTCAGCAAGACCGGTCAGCTCGTGATAATGTGTGGCGAACAAGGCCCGGCATCGGTTCACATTGTGCAAATGCTCGACCGCAGCCCATGCAATTGCCAACCCGTCATAGGTCGATGTACCGCGCCCGACTTCATCAAGAATGACAAAACTGCGTGCCGTTGCCTGATTCAGAATGGTCGCCGTTTCCACCATTTCCACCATGAATGTCGACCGGCCGCGGGCCAGGTCATCGCTGGCCCCGACCCTGGAAAAGATCCGGTCGACCAGACCAAGGCGCAGCGAGCGCGCCGGCACAAAGCAGCCCGACTGTGCCAGAACCACCGCGAGGCAGGCCTGGCGCAGATAGGTCGACTTGCCGGCCATGTTTGGACCGGTCACCAAGCCCAGACGCGGCGCCGTCTCACCCTGGGCATCGAGGTGGATATGATTGGCCGTGAACCCGCTGCCGGTCTGGCGAAGAGCCGCCTCCACCACGGGGTGCCGCAGGCCCTCGGCGTGAAAAACCGATCCCTCGCAAAGCTCTGGCCGGACGCTGTCGGTCTCATCTGCCCAACCCGCATTGGCCGCGGCGACATCGATTTCCGCGAGTGCCGCCGCCGCCATGGCAAGCGGCTCGGCACACGCCTCAACCCGGTGACAAAAGGTGTCGTATATCGCCATTTCCCGCGCCCGGGCGCTGTCCTCCGCCCGCGAAATCTTTCCTGCAAGGACATTCAGTTCAGTGGTCGAAAAGCGGACATTCGATGCCAGAGTCTGGCGGTGAATGAATGTCTCGGCCAGAGGCGCACGCATCAGGGGGTCCGCCGCGCGGGCCGGCACGTCGACAAAATAACCCAGGACATTATTGAACTTGATTTTCAGGGCCGAAATGCCCGTCTGCTCAATATAGGTTTGCTGCAGCTCAAGAATGACCTTGCGGCTGTCTGCTTTCAGCCCCCGGGCCTCGTCGAGCGCCGTGTCCCATCCAACGGCCACGAATCCCCCGTCCCGTGCCAGGACGGGAAGATCCCCGGCCAGCGCCTTTTCCAGATCGCCCGCCAACCCGGCCATGTCGGGCGCGTGACTCAGGGTCAGGCCCCGACAGGCCGCCTCCAGAATGTCGGGAATGACAACACGGTGCCGGGCGATTTCGGCAACGCAGGCTTCCCCCGAGCGCAGGGCCTGGCCAATCGCGGCGAGGTCGCGTGGTCCTCCCCGGCCGAGACGGATCCGCCCGCGCGCCCGCTCAAGATCCGGGGTTGACTGCAGTCTTGAGCGCACATTGTGCCGCAGATCGGCTTCGCTCAGAAAAAAACTCACCGCCGCATGGCGCGCTTCAATCCCGGCCAGATCAGTCTCGGGCTCCGCCAGTCTGGCCGCCAGCAAACGGGCGCCGGGCGCCGTCAACGTCCGGTCAATGCAATGCAGCAGGCTGCCCGGGCGGCCGGAATTCAGGGCGCGATCAATTTCCAGGCTGGCCCGCGTCGCCGCATCAATGGCCATATGCGCCGGCCCTGCGCGCCGGCTTGGGGGATTGAGTCGAATTTCCGCCCCCGCCTGGGTCAGGCTGAGATACTCGATCAACAGGGCACAGGCGGCGAGCTCAGCCCGGCTGAATGCCCCAAAGGCGTCCAGGGTCGCCAGCTTGAATGCCTGTTTCAGCAACCGCTCCCCGGTCGCGGCGGTCGCGACCGTGGGGGGCCGCAACGTCGGCTTAAGGCCCAGTGTTTCCAGAGCCAAGACACAGTCTGGTCGCAACACATCGGTTTCGCTCAGAAGCAGTTCGGATACGGGTCGGGCCGACAGCGTTTCGCTGAGATCGCCCGGCTTTAATGGCCTGACCTCGAATTGCCCCGTTGACACGTCGCAGGCGGCGAGACCAGCCTCAGCCCCGCCCGCGGCAAAGCCGATCGCGATCAGGGCCTGACCCTGACGGGGGATCAGAAGCGCCTCTTCGGTCAACGTTCCCGGCGTGACGATCCGGACAATCTCGCGTTGCACCAGCGCCTTGGACCCGGCACGCTTGCGGGCCTGTTCCGGCGTCTCGGTCTGCTCACACACCGCGACGCGCTGCCCGGCGCGGATCAGGCGCGCAAGATAGCCTTCCGCAGCGTGATAAGGGACACCGGCCATTGGAATCGGCTCACCCTCATGCGCCCCGCGCGCGGTCAGGGTAATGTTGAGAATGTCTGCCGCGATGCGGGCATCGTCAAAAAACAATTCATAGAAGTCGCCCATGCGAAAAAAAAGCAGGGCATCGGGATGCCGCGACTTGAGGTCAAGATACTGCACCATAAACGGCGTCGGGCCCTTACCTTCCGCCGCTGCAGGCCTGTCCTGACCAGATGTTCTTGCCATCATCTTCCCGATTTTTTCCGCGCGAGACCTAAATAGAACATCGCCCCCCGCTTGTCCCCCCTTACAGACCGGCTTAGGACACTGCCAGCAGCCAACCCCGCCCCCACTCAGCCGGAACCCCAGATCAATGTCGTCAAAACGCCCCAGCTTCACCGATCAGGAAGCTCTTGATTTTCACGCCCATCCCGTTCCAGGCAAGCTGTCCATGCTGCCGACCAAGCCAATGGGCACACAGCGCGACCTGTCGCTCGCGTACAGCCCGGGCGTCGCAGTTCCGGTCAAGGCCATCGCTGAAGACGAAGACCTTGCTTATGAATACACCGCCAAGGGCAATACGGTTGCCGTGATCTCCAATGGCACCGCAATCCTGGGTCTCGGGGATCTCGGACCCATGGCCTCGAAGCCGGTCATGGAGGGCAAGGCCGTTCTGTTTAAGCGCTTTGCCGACATTGACAGTTTCGACGTCGAGGTCACCACCAAGGACGCCGATGAATTTTGCACCGTGGTCCGGAATATCGGCGCGAGCTGGGGCGGCATCAACCTTGAAGACATCGCCTCGCCGGATTGCTTCATTATCGAGCAACGCCTGCGCGAGGAACTCAATGTTCCCGTCTTTCACGATGACCAGCACGGGACCGCGATCATCGCCGCCGCCGGCCTGATCAATGCCTGCCACATTACTGGGCGGAAGATGGAAGATCTGAAAGTGGCCGTCTCCGGCGCCGGCGCCGCCGGCCTGTCGGTATCCGGACTGATCCGGCATCTGGGTGTCCGCGGCGAAAACATTCTGCTCTGTGACAGCAAGGGGGTCCTGTATGAGGGCCGGACCGAGCGCATGGACCAGTTCAAATCTGCCTTCACCGTCAAGACGGACAAGCGCACGCTGGCAGAAGCCATGGACGGCGCGGATTGCTTCCTTGGCCTGTCCATACAGGGCGCGGTGACCCAGGACATGGTGCGGTCCATGGCCGCCAATCCAATTATTTTCGCCATGGCAAACCCTGACCCGGAAATCACACCTGAGGAGATCCGGCAGGTCCGCGGCGACGCGATCATCGCCACGGGACGGTCCGACTATCCCAATCAGGTCAATAATGTGCTTGGCTTTCCGTACATCTTCCGCGGCGCCCTTGATGTCCGGGCCCGCAGCATCAATGAAGAAATGAAAGTGGCAGCTGCCCACGCCCTGGCCGAGCTGGCCCGGGAAGATGTTCCCGACGAAGTGGCGGCAGCCTATCATGGGGCCCGTCCCATGTTCGGACGCGACTATATTATACCGACCCCGTTTGACCCGCGCCTGATCAGCTTTATTCCGCCCTTCGTGGCCCAGGCTGCGATGGATACCGGGGTTGCGCGCAAGCCGATCGAGGACATGGAGGAATACCGTCAGTCTCTCGCCCGCCGCCTCGATCCAACAGCCAGCTTCCTGCAATCCATTCAGTCGAATATACGTCCCAATCAGCGCCGGATCGTCTTCGCGGAAGGCGAAGAGCCCCAAGTGGTCCGCGCCGCCTGGTCATTCAAGAATCAGGGCCTCGGCCACCCCCTCCTGATCGGTCGGGTGGATCAGGTTGAACGCAGCATGGAGCAGATGGGCGTCCCGAGAGGCGCACTTGAAATCATCAATGCGCGGCTGTCAGACCGGAATACAGACTACACCGACTATCTTTACGGCCGCCTGCAGCGGCGCGGTTACCTCAAGCGCGACGTTCAGCGCCTGGTCAACCAGGATCGCAATATTTTCGGCTGCTGTATGCTCGCCCTTGGCGACGCGGACGGCATGGTGACCGGGGTGACCCGCAACTATGATGTCTGCCTGACCGATGTCCGCCTGTGCCTTGATCCGCGGCCAGGCGCCAATCTGATTGGCATGTCCATGGTCCTGAACCGCGGCAAGACGATTTTCATCGCCGACACCAGCGTGACGGAACTTCCGACCGGCGCAGACCTGGCTGGCATTGCCCGCGAAGCGGCCAAGGGGGCGAGGGGTCTCGGCTTCGTCCCACGCGTGGCCTTCGTGTCCTACTCGACCTTTGGCAATCCGATGGGAGAGCGGGCCGAAAAGGTTCGGGAAGCCGTCGCCCTGCTTGATGGCATGGACGACATCGACTTTGAGTATGAGGGCGACATTTCGGCCGAGATGGCCCTCAACCCCATGCACAAGATGCTGTATCCCTTCTCGCGCCTGACCGGCGCGGCGAATATTCTTGTGATGCCAGCCATCCACTCTGCGTCGATCTCGACCAACCTGTTGGAAAGCATGAGCCGGGCCACGGTGATTGGTCCGGTGCTGCTGGGGATGTCTGAATCGGTGCAGATTGCCTCGCTCGGCGCCACGGTGAATGATGTCGTCAATCTGGCAACGATTGCAGCCTTCGATGTCGACCGGGTCGCAGAAGAAATAGTTCAGGCCTGACCTTCAGGTGCGCTGTCCGGACGCAAGCCACGGGCATTGTCCGGTCCATAGCGCATCACCAGCAAGATCAGGGCCATGGGCAGCAATGTGTACAAGGCCGTCACGGTGAAAAAGCCGACCCAGCCGATCGTCTCGGCGAGCGGACCCGACGTTGTTGTGGCCACCAGCTTACAGAAAAATGAATAGGCCGAACTGAGCAGCGCATATTGGGTCGCCGCAAAGGACCGGTCCGTCAGGGACGACAAATAGGCGATAAACACCGCCCCGACATAGCCTGCGGCGAGATTGTCCGACACGATCACGATCAGGAGTGCCCAGGTCGGTGGCGTGTTGACCACTGCGCCGACAACACCATTGGCGGCAGCATCCAGCTCCGGGCCGGCCGCCAGGCCAAGGGCAGCAAATGCGCCATTGGTCAGAAGCGTCAGCACACCGCCCGCCAGCAAAGCCGGCAGAAGACTGAACCGCACGGCCACAAACCCGCCGGCGAAACCCCCGACAATAATCGGCCACGGACCAAACAGGGCCTGAATGTAACCGACCGTGTCCTTACCGTAACCAAGGTCAACATAATAAGGGCTGGCCATGACCCCCATGGTGAAATCGCTGATGCGATAAAGCGTGACAATGCCGGCAACAGCAAAGATCCACGGGCCAAATTTGCTCACAATCTGCCAGAACGGCTCTATGATTGCTGCCCGCATATGCTGCAGGGCGGTCTGGTCCGCGGCGGCATCTTCGCGCTGCTCCCGCACCGGTTCCCTGATCGCCAGCACCAGAAGGCCGACCATCGCCATGACCCCCGCCATCAGAAGATAGGCGAAGCTCCAGCCGGCTGCGTTCGCGATGACCAGACCAAACCCGGCAAACATAATCGCCAACCGATAGCCAAGATTGTATACCGCGGCCATGTTGGCCTGTTCATCATTCGGTGCCGATTCAATCCGCCAGGCATCAACAGCGATGTCCAGAGTAGCCCCCGAAAAAGCCAAAATGAGTGCCCCGATGACGGTCACCCTGAGCTTCTCGGCCGGATCCGAGCCGGCAATGGTCGCCAGCCCGATCACCGTGCCGATGATCGCCAGCAGCATCCAGCTCCGGCGCTGACCCAGCCAGGCCCGCAGGCCCGGCAGAGGTATACGGTCCACCGCAGGCGCCCACAGGAATTTCAGGGAATACGCAAAGGACACCGCGTACAGGCCGCCGATCGCCGAGCGCTCAATGCCGACCTCCCGCAGCCAGAACGACAGTTTGGAAAACACCATCATCAGGGGCAGGCCACTGGCAAAACCGAGCAGCAGCATCGCCAGCATCTGCCATTTCAGATAAACTGACAGCGATTGCCGCCAGGTCTGCGGCTGATTCGGGTCGATCCGACCTTCTGTGGTCGTCATGCGACCCTGGCCTGATCAACCGGCATAAGCCAGCGCTGCGCCAGCCGTCGCAGAGTTTCCGCATCCAGCGGCTTTGCAGCCACGCCGCTTGCGCCACAGTCACGCGCACGTCGTTCAATATCCGGGTTGATTTCCGCTGAGACGGCAATGATGGGAGCCTCGTGACCCGCCTCGCGCAGGCGCCGCATCGCTTCAAAGCCATCCATGATCGGCATTCTCAAATCCATCAAGATCAGGCCCGGCGAGACCCGGTCGACAAGGTCAAGAGCATCGCGGCCATTCGATGCGATCGTGGTCTTAAACCCGGCCGAGTCCAGGGCCCTTTGTGCAATCAGCGCATTTACGGGATTGTCGTCGGCAATGAGGATGCGCCCGAAGCCATGCGGGCCCGGATCCTGTGGCTCCAGATGCACGGGACGTCCAGCCATCGCTTCGTCCGCCTGTTGAATCAAGGTGTCTTCCCGCAGCGGCCGGACAAGCCACCCTGCCGCCCCCAGCCGGCGAAACCGCGGCACCTCGGTGCGGTCTTCCGCGCGCAGGACCACCAGGACCGGCGCAGACTCACATAAATGCAGCAAGGTTTTTGCCGGCAGGTCGGCACTGGCCAGGATCAGGTCGGCATCACGTGTCGCGGCCCGTCCAATGGCGGAAGGGATATAAGGTGTGGCGCCAGCCGCCAGAAGCGGGGACGAAATCGCCAGCGTGGTGGCGGGGGACAGGCCGGCCAGCGCGATCCGGCCTGACAGGCGGGGCCGCCGGTCAGGCAGGGCCGTCTCACCCGGGGCTTCGCTCATGGGCAGGGACAGCTCAAAGCAACTTCCGGCCCCCGGAGTGGACCGGACACCAACATGTCCCTGCATCAGGGAGGCCAGCCGTGACACGATGGCCAGACCCAGTCCGACCCCGTTGCCTTTGGCCTGGTCGCTCGTCCGCGCCTGGTGAAAGGCCTCGAACAGACGGGCCTGCTGATCCGGCTCGATGCCCGGCCCGGTATCATGAATGCGCAATTTCAGCGCCCCGTCGACATAATCCATGTCGACGAGGATGCCGCCCTCAACGGTAAATTTCAGGGCATTGCCAATCAGGTTGAAGAGGATCTGGCGAAGCCGGCTCGCATCCCCGACAAGGTGCCGGGGCATACCGGGACGGGCCAGAACCGCGAGATCGACACTTGAACTCTGGCACCGCGGCGCAAGCAGTTCGGCACATTCCTGAGCCAGGCTCAGCGGTTTAAACGGGGCCCGTTCGACCCCGACAGCGCCGGATTCCAGCCGCGCAAAGTCCAGCATATTGTTGAGCAGATCGAGCAGCTGGTTTCCAGACTGATGAATGGCCCGGGCATATTCACGCTGGGCGGGGTCGAGCTCGGTCTCCATTAAAAGCGAAACGGTGCCAAGAATACCGTTCAGGGGTGTCCGGATTTCATGGCTGGTGGTGGCCAGGAAAGCCTGCTCCGGCCGAAGGTGTTTACGTGCGCCTGTCATGCCCTGTTATAGGCAGCGTTCGACTGACGAAGTGTTAAACCCGTCATCGGGTCCGGGCCTGTCCCGGCCCTGCGCCGGATCGGCCCCCACCCGGTCGACGGCGGCGATAAGACAGGGCCTCTGCCAGGTGCACGCGGGCAACCTTGCCGGCCCCCTCAAGGTCGGCAATCGTGCGGGCGACTTTCAAAACCCGGAAATAAGCCCGGGCCGACAGGCCGAGCCGGGCGGCGGCATCTGACAGCAGGGCTGCCCCGGCCCCGTCCGGCGCCGCGTCCCGCAGAACCTGTTCGCCCTCGAGATCCGCATTGACCCGCCGCCGGCCATCACAGCTGTCCGGACCAAAGCGGCCCGCCTGAACCTGCCGGGCCCGGGCCACCCTTTCACGAACCTGTGCGCTGCCCTCCTGAGGTGGGGGCAGGGTCAGGTCGCTCACGGAAACTGGCGGCGTGTCATAATACAGGTCGATCCGGTCGAGTAGCGGCCCGGACAGGCGGGCCTGATATTTCAGTATGCATCCGGGTGCCAGGCGACAGGCCTGCGCCGCATCACCCCCGCCGCAGCGGCAGGGATTCATTGCGGCCACGAGCTGAAACCGGGCCGGATAACGCACATTGCCATTCGCCCGGGCAATGGTGACCTGCCCCTCCTCCAAAGGCTGCCTGAGACTGTCCAGGGACTGGCCGGAAAATTCCGGCAATTCGTCGAGAAAGAGGACGCCATGATGCGCCAGTGAAATTTCGCCCGGCCGGATGCGAACCCCGCCGCCAACCAGCGCCGGCATGGACGCAGAATGATGCGGCGCCCGAAATGGCCGGGCGCGGGACAGCTCTCCACGCTCGAGCAATCCAGCCACCGACTGGACCTGTGACACCTCCAGCAACTCGGCCGCCGACAAAGGCGGTAACAGCCCGGGCAAGCGGCGCGCCAGCATCGACTTGCCCGAACCCGGCGGACCACAGAACAACACATTATGCCCCCCTGCCGCGGCAATTTCGAGCACCCGCTTTGCCCCTTCCTGGCCTTTGACATCCCTCAGATCAACGGTATCGGCCGGGAGCGGCAGGCCCACACTGTCCGGGCATCCAAGCGTATAACGCCCGTGAAAATGACTGATCAGTGACGCCAGGGTGGCCGCCGCAATATGGCCGGGTCCGGACCAGGCCGCTTCCGGCCCGCAGGCCTGCGGGCAGATCAGTCGCAGATCCATCGCAAGCGCCTGGATCGCCGCGGGCAGAATGCCGACCGTCGGCTGCAAATGTCCGTCCAGGGACAGTTCACCCATCGCGGCATGGCCATCCAGACTGTCCGGCGGAATAACGCCCATGCCCGCCATCATCGCCAAGGCGATGGCAAGATCGTAATGGCTGCCCTCCTTAGGCAGATCCGCGGGCGCCAGGTTGACCGTGATCTTCCGCGCCGGCATGGCCAGCCCCAGGGCGCTGAAGGCCGCGCGGACCCGTTCCCGACTTTCGCCCACCGCCTTGTCTGGCAAACCAACAATGGTGAAGCCGGGCTGCACGGCCTGTGCCAGGTGGACCTGAACGTCGACCGGACGAGCAGCAATGCCTTCAAATGAAAATGTCGTTATCCGACACACCATGACTTCCGGCTCCCGCTTTTTACTAGCAGCAGGAAAATATTCCGGAAAGTTTTATTTAGAGGTGCCGGGCCGGGCGACCCTGCAGAGGCGTCAGATCAGTTCTCCGGCAGGCGAATGATCGCGTCGGGATCATCCTCGGGATCTGGCGCAGGCCGGGCCAGAGCGGGGCTCACACCTCCGGGAAGACCAGCTTGCATCGAGCCCCGGGGCACGATCTGGCTTGGCAGGCGAAGATTGAAAGGCCCAGCCGCAGCCGGTGCGCCCCGCCGTTCGCCGGGCAGACGCAGATTAAAATCCGACGCTTTCGGCGCAGCCTCTGCAGCCGGACCGGGTCCAGATGGCGGCTCAGGGTTTTGCGACTGACTGAAACCTGGACCGGCAACGGCCAGAACAAACACCGACGTGGTAAAAAGGGTCTTGGTAAACATCGCTCAAGAATGGCCTCCGGCCGGTGGCTTGGCAAGTTTCTCTTGCACGACCTGCCAGAACAGCTGGGCAGGATCCTGACCGGTAAAGTCACGGACCTGCTGCAGGCCGGTGGGCGAGGTATTGTTCACCTCGGTCAAACGTCCCCCGATCACGTCAATGCCGACAAGAATTTGTCCCTGCGCCTTCAGGATTGGACCGATCGCATCACAAATCGCGAGATCCTCAGGCGTCAGCTCACTCGCCTCGGCCGTGCCACCCACCGCAAGGTTGGACCGGGCATGGCCTTTCAGGGGGATGCGGTTGAACCCGCCCACAGGGGTCCCGTCAATCAGGATGATCCGCTTATCGCCCTCGGCCACGGCAGGCAGGTAAGCCTGCGCCATCAGGGGCTCACGCGACCGGCTGAGAAAGAGGTCCACCAAAGCGCTGAAATTGCTGTCGCCGGGCTTGATATGGAACACGTCGCCTCCGCCAAAGCCAAAAAGGGGCTTGATAATCAGATCCTTGTGAGTTTCACGAAAGGCGGTGATCAGGGCGCGGTCCCGCGAGATCAGGGTCGGCGGCATGAACTCTGCCACCCGCAGGGGGAACAGTTTTTCCGGGCCTGAGCGGACATGCGCGGGATCGTTGACCACCAGCGTGTCCGGCGCCAGCGCCTCGAGCAGATGACAGGCGGTTATGTAGGCCATGTCAAACGGCGGATCCTGACGCATCAGAACGACATCAATGTCGGCCCGCAAATCCAGCATGATGGGCGCATCCGCCAGCCGCGTCTGACCCGCGACCCGCTGCACCCTGACCGGTGTGGCGTGGGCCAGAATGCGCCCGCAATCATAGCTCAGCTGGGCCGGGTGATACTCGAACAGCTGCGCCCCAAGGGCCTGCGCGGCCTCTGCCAGAGCGAATGTCGTATTGGTCTCAAACGCGACGGCGTTGAGGGGATCGGTCTGTATCGCGACTCGCAGGCTCATTCCTCATCCTTCATGATTACAGCGCCTTTAGGCCGCATTGGCCGGTTTGGAAAGGTCGTGCGCGCTCAGCCGCCCGGCCCGCCAGCCAGCTCATTCGGGTCATAGGGCGCCGGCTCCCGTGGGGTGTAGGGGACAATGTCGCCCCGGCTGTTGCGCAGACGGATATAGGACACAACCTGACGCGCACCGCCCGCCAGGCTGGCTTCTTCTGCGGCCCGCTGCAGCTCCTTCTCATTGCGCGCAATGCCCATGAGATAGACGACGCCATCATAGGTCTCGACATTGATGTTCGACGCCTTGACCGAACTCGAACCCAACAGGCGCGCGCGGACCCGGGCTGACACCAGCTCGTCGCTGGCATTCTTCACAAAGCCGCCCGGCGCCTCGATCCGGATCTCATTGGCCACATCGCGGGTCAGCTCAGGCGCCCATGCCAGACTTTCAGCCTTGACCCGAAGTTCCGGGAAAGCGACCCGGCCGGAGAGCAGAACAAGCCGGCCAGACACTTCGACATCGACCTCACCAAGGCCGCCATTGGTCAGAAGGCGGGTCTTGATGTCGGCTGAGAGCGCCGCATCGTCCACGGCTTCCCCGAGAGTTTTCTCCTGGTTGAGGCTCACAGCCGTGACGCCTGCGGCACCAATCGCCGCCGCCGCGCAGGACGTCAGGAGCGGCAAGCCCGCGAGCAGGGCGATCAGGCCGGTGATCGAACGTGACATATCATTTATCCTCTTAATCAGATTACACCGGCACCGGCTAAGCGGCAGATTTGGCAAGATTAGGGCCGCCAATAGTCGCGCAGGTGCCGGGGCAGCCGCCAAGGAGATATCACAATCAGATCATACCGCCAGCCCAGATATCCAAGCCCGGGCCGGGCCGACGCCCAGGCGGCGGCCGCCCGGGAAATCCGCCGCCAGGCCGCGTCCGGAACTGCCTCAAGGCCTGCGCGCAGGTCGGGCCGCCGTTTGACCTCAATGAAGGCAAGCGTCTGGCCATGCCGGGCAATCACGTCAATCTCGCCGGCGCCGGGACGGGCACGGCGGGCCAGGATGTGATAGCCTTTCAGCTGC
Source organism: uncultured Hyphomonadaceae bacterium (assembly GCA_938084575.1). Classification (GTDB taxonomy): domain Bacteria; phylum Pseudomonadota; class Alphaproteobacteria; order Caulobacterales; family Hyphomonadaceae; genus Henriciella. Next base: position 187,411 of record CALKFG010000005.1, on the reverse strand, counting down.
AGCCAGACAGCCGCCACGGCTTCTGCACGGCGACCGCGCCGCTCAGCCCGCCGGCGCGCATGTCGATCAGTCCCGATCATCTCGCAGCGCCAGGGCCTTTTGATAAACCTGTCGACGCGGCAGCCCGAGAGCGTCGGCCACCTCGGCGGAAGCCGCCTTGACCGTTTGCGTCTCAAGCGCCCGCAAAAGCGCCGCCTCGAGCTCCGCCTCGCCGGGTCCGTCATGATCCGGCGGGCCAATAAGGATGACAATTTCTCCCTTCGGCGGGCCCTCGGCACAATAATGATCCCTCAAGGCATCCAGACGCCCGCGGCGTGTTTCCTCGAACAGCTTGGTCAGCTCCCGCGCCACAGCCGCCTGGCGTGTCGGGCCGAGCTGGTCGGCCATATCCGAAAGGCTCGCCTTCAGACGGGCCGCAGATTCATAGAAAATCAGTGTTGCCGGAACCGTCGCCAGGCTTTTCAGGACCTTGGCGCGAGCGCCCGTCCGGGGCGGCAGGAAACCACAAAAACAGAACCGGTCGCTTGGCAGCCCGCTGGTGACCAGTGCGGCAAGGGCTGCGGAAGGTCCCGGCAGGGGAATCACCTTGTGGCCCGCTTCGATCACCTCCCGGACAAGCTTCCAGCCCGGATCTGACACCAGAGGCGTACCGGCATCGCTGATCAGCGCCAGCGACGCACCGTCGGCCAGGCGCGCAAGAATGTCCGGTCTACGCTGCGCCCCATTATGGTCATGATAGGGGCTAAGTTTTGCACGAAGACCATGTGCATCTAACAATCGCCGCGCCATGCGGGTGTCCTCGGCCAGCACTTCTTCAACCTGCCCGAGCACATCCAGCGCCCGGAGCGTGATATCCCGGAGATTGCCAATCGGCGTCGCGACAACATAGAGGGCCGGCTCAAGCGGTTGCACCGCTTCTGAACGGGACGTAGGGTTCACGGCGGAGCGATTCTGACTTTCCGCCTCCGGGGCCGCAATATAGGGACGATCTGATGCCATTGAGAGCAACATCGCGCTTCAAAGGCTTTGCGCCAAGCCTGTTTTTACTCGTCGGGCTGTTTATATCCGGCTGCGCCAGCCAGCCCGCCGGACCCGTAGGGCCGATTTCCACCGGCCAGCCCCGGATTGACCCCGTGGCTCCCCCGCCGGCAGAGGTCGTGATTGCGCCGGAGGTGGAGCTCAACGGCGAAAGCGTCCCAACACCGATACCCCCTTCGATCTGGCAGGCATTTACACCGCCGCATATGGCTGGACGCGAGATCGTGCGCGCCGGTGTTCTTCTGCCCTTCTCGGATCGCCGCGCCAGCGTCCGCGCCGAATCCGAGGGTATGCTTGCGGCCATCGAACTCGCTTTGTTTGACTCTTATCAGGATAATTTTGTTTTGCTGCCGATCGATACAGGCGGCGGCCAGGCCACCGTCAGGCGCGCATCCGATGACCTCGCCGACAAGGGCGTGGATCTCATTCTGGGTCCGCTTTTCGGCGCCAGTGTCGAGACATTGCGGCAGGATAAGCGCCTCGACGGGGTGCCGATTATGTCTTTTTCCAACAATATTGAGGTCGCGGGGCCCGGCACGTGGCTCGCCTCTATCGCACCCGAGCAGGAGGTTGAGGAAATTGTCCGCTACGCCCTGAGCCAGGGTTATGATGCCTTTGCCTTTTTCGGACCTGACAGCGCGCTTGGACGGCGTGCCGAAGCCGCCATGCGATTGGAGACGGAGCGTCTTGGCGCCGACATGCTGCCCTCTGGCGTCTATCAGGCCGGCAGTGCCATCCCACGGGCAGAGGCCGAAAGTTTCGCCACCTTTATTGCAGCAGAGGTCGAACTTGGTCGCCAGATCGCCGTCCTGGTTCCCGAAAGAGGCAACCGCCTGCGCCAGATCGGCCCGCTTCTGGCCTATTATGGCGTCGACACCCGCATAGTGAAAATGCTGGGCCTGAGTGGCTGGAATGATCCCGATATCTGGCGGGAACCGAGTCTCCGGGGCGCCTGGTTCCCGGCGCCGCCACCAGAGCGCATCACAGCATTCAGCGCACGTTACGAGCGCCAGTATGGACACGCCGCCTCCGACCTCGCGGCGATCGCTTACGACGCTGCGACACTGACTATGGCCCTGACCGCTGAGGGCCCGCTTTTACAAGAAGCCTTAACCGCGCGTAGCGGTTTTGATGGTTTGAATGGCCTGTTTCGCTTTGAGCCCGACGGTACTGTTGACCGTGCTCTGGCCATTCTGGAAGTGACACCGAACCGTGACGCCGGCGGCATAAGGGTCATCCGGCCGGTCGCCCAAAGCTTTGCGCCCGAAGGAAGCTAGGACCGGACGTTTCGGTCCGTCTCCTGTTTAAGCCCCAGCAAGCGGTCTGCCGCCAGCCGATGCGCCGGTTTAACCTGCAGGCCAACCAGGCCAAGGGCCGTCGCCAGCACCGTTGCATCATCCGCGAACCCCAGACCGGCGAGGACATCCGGTATGGCGTCGGTCGGCAGAACGAAATAGCCTAACGCACCCATCAAAATCAGCTTTGCACGCCGCGGCGTCGCGGGGTCCATGGTGCAGAAATAGGCCGCGGCGGCGTCTCGTGCAAACGGAATATGACTGGCGACGCGCAGCAGTTTCGGCAGGACCCGTTTCTGGGTCCGCCGTGCCTGTTTTTCCGTCGGGATTGGCAGCCGCGTTGGGACTGACTCTCCATTTTCTATGATCATTTCCCTCGGGTCAGACATTGGCCCAGCCTCTTCTTCCTTCTAGATCGTTATCCATCAATACATTTGGAGGGTACATCATGGAACTCAACTCAAATATCTCAGCCGTCGTCACCGGCGGGGCTTCAGGTCTCGGCGCCGCCACCGCGCGGGCCCTGGCAGCGCACGGGGTGCGCGTCGCCCTGTTCGATTTAAACGCAGAAAAAGGCGAAGCGATGGCGGCCGAGATTGGCGGCGTATTCTGCAACGTCAACGTGACCTCGGACGACTCAGTGGATGCCGGCTTTGCGAAAGCCCGCGCAGCCATTGGCCAGGAGCGCATTCTGATTAATTGCGCCGGGACAGGCAATGCGGTCAAGACGGCCTCGCGGAACCGCGAAACCGGTGAAATCACGCATTTCCCGCTCGATAAGTTCGACCTGATCATTCAGATCAACCTCGTCGGTACATTCCGATGCATCGCCAAGTCTGCCGCCGGTATGATGACCCTCGATCCGATTAACGGCGAACGCGGCGCCATTGTGAACACGGCCTCTGTTGCCGCTGAGGATGGGCAGATTGGCCAGGCATCCTATTCCGCCTCCAAGGGTGGCGTTGTCGGCATGACGCTGCCGATCGCGCGCGATCTGTCGCGAGAGCTGATCCGGGTCAACACCATCCTGCCCGGTATTTTCAATACGCCGCTGCTTCAGGGCGCGCCTGAGAACGTCAAGCAGGCGCTGGGCGCCCAGGTGCCGAACCCGGCGCGTTTGGGCAATCCGGATGAGTATGCGTCTCTGGCGGTTGAAATGTGCCGCAATGGATATTTCAACGGCGAAGATGTGCGTCTCGACGGCGCCATCCGCATGGCCCCCCGCTAGCGGTCTCTGCAGCCCAAGACGATAAAGCCCGCCCCTTGAGGGCGGGCTTTTCTATTCTATTCCGGCAGGTCCGGCCGTATGATTGACCCGGATAAATTGGCCAGAACCTCGTCGGCATCAAAATAGATGTCGTCGTCCGGTGCTGTCCCATGACCCAGTATGATTTCGGCGTCGGCAACATATCGAATGATCTCACGGACCTCGAAATCACGGTCATAAAAGGGGTCATAGAACGGGTCATAAGACCGCCAGCCCAGCCGCCCATAGCGATGTCGGAAGGGATCATGCCGGATCATCCCGGCGCGACCATAGAAACGATACTGGCAGGCAAAACCGTCATAAAAAGGCTCATAGCCAAACCCGGTCTGCACCAGGCGGCGACTGGCCTCCGTGGCCCGTGTGACCACCTTGAAATGGTCAAAACCCTGCTGATGGGTAAGTTCGGCCGCACGATACAGAAGATATGTCTCAACCGTTTCCCTGTCGGTCAGGCTGTTGCCGGCAAAGGCCACCTTCCAGCGATCATTTTCGATCTGCTGACTGCTATAACCATAAGCCTGGTCGCCCGCAGGCTGGTACGGCGTGGCGATCGCGCACGCCCCCAGAAGGGCCAGAGCAGCGCATGCCGCCAGAAGACGAGGCGTGACCTTCATATCCATGACCCTCTTAATCCGGTTCTCATCACTCTTTCTAACACGCCCAGCCTGAATAGAACATGACGGATAAGCGGGAAGAAAACAGATAGACGACGGCTGGTCTGAGCGCTTAGGATCTGATCATGAGCGGCGTCCTCGCAGCCCTTGGGGGGCTCGGCCTGTTCCTGATCGGGATGCAGGTCATGACCGACGGGCTGCGCGGCATGGCCGGCAATGCGCTTCGCTCCTTCCTGATCCGGTCAACCCGAAGCCCTGTCTCCGGGGCGCTCACGGGTGCCCTCTCTACCGCGATTATTCAGTCTTCAAGCGCAACCACGGTCGCCGCCGTTGGATTTGTTTCCGCCGGTCTGCTCAGTTTCCATCAGGCACTCGGCATCATTTTCGGCGCCAATATCGGCACCACCATAACCGGCTGGATCGTCGCCCTTGTGGGCTTCAAATTCAATCTGGGCAGCGCGGTCCTGCCCCTGGCGCTGGCCGGGGCGCTGTTGAAATTATTCGGGGCACGAAGCTGGGCCCATATCGGCTGGGCACTTGCGGGGTTCAGCCTGATTTTCATGGGAATTGATATCCTGCAACAGGGCATGGCGGCCTGGCAAAACCACGTCACGCCCGCCAGTTTTCCCGACGACAGCTGGGCCGGGCGACTGCAGCTCGTGCTCATCGGCGTGGTGATTACGCTGGTCACCCAATCCTCAAGCGCCGGGGTCGCCACCGCGCTGGTTGCGCTTGGGACCGGGACCATTGCCTTCCCCCAGGCCGCCGCCATGGTGATCGGCATGGATGTCGGGACGACGGCCACCGCTTTTCTGGCGACGCTGGGCGGCGCAACCGCGACCCGCCGAACCGGTTATGCGCATATCGTCTACAATATTCTGACCGGCATTCTGGCCCTGGCCCTGCTCGGCCCATATGCGCTGCTGATTGCGACCCATGTCGATCTCCAGGAGGCCGGAAATGCGCAGCTCGCTCTGGTCGGGTTCCATACCGGTTTCAATATTGTCGGCGTTGTCCTGGTCCTGTGTGTCGCCCCCCAATTTGCCCGCCTCATGATCCATCTTGTGCCCGAGCCCGCCGATGACACCACCAGCCTTCTGGATCCGCACCTGCTGCGCGACGGTGGCGCGGCGACGGATTCGGCGACAGCCATGGTCCAGCGCGTCGGACTGTCAATGATGCAGCAGCTGGACCGGGTCGCGCTGCATGCACGTCCCGATGCCCGGTGCCTCAACACGCTTGATCGCCAAATCGGACTAACTCTGGATTTTGCCCGCCGGATCAACAGTGAAGCCGGCACGCCCGGCAATCACCGCCTGCAGTCGGTATTCCATGCCCTCGATCACCTTGCCCGGCTGAAAACCCGTCTGGAGCATCCCCCGCAGCTCCCGCCTGACCGGATAGCGCAGCTGTTTGGGCCACAGCTCAAGGCGCTGCACCAGCAAATTGAGACCCTGACGGACGGTCTGGCCGACGCAGAGGATGTCGCCGGCTTTGATCGCCTGCGGCAGGCTTTTCGTCAGCACCGGCTGGTGCTGCGCGACCTGGGAATCGCCGATGTCACAATCGGCGAACTGGATCCCGAAGAGGCTCAGGCCACGTTCGACGCCATGCGCTGGCTGCACAGGGTCAGCTATCATGCCTGGCGAATCAGCTGGCACCTTCACAATTGTGCCCGACTGAACCCGGCACGTCCCGCGGCCGGACGGGAGGTCGCGACGACTCTGAACCCGGCCATATAAAAAGGCCCCCCGCCAAGGCGGGGGGCCCCTCTGGTCTCTCAGGGCAGGCCTCAGGCCGCGTCGGACCCCATGACGGCTTTGATCTCGAGGAATTCCTCAAACCCATAATCGCCCCATTCGCGGCCATTCCCGGATTGCTTGTACCCGCCGAACGGTGCCGTGAAATCCGGGCCCTTGCCATTGATCTGGACTTGCCCTGCCCGGATCCGCCGGGCGATCTGCGTGGCTTCCTCGGCCGGCCCCTGAACATAACCGGCCAGTCCGTACTCGGTGTCGTTCGCCATGCTGACAGCGTCCTCGACATCGTCATAAGGAATCATCACCAGGACGGGACCGAAAATCTCCTCCCGGGCCACCGTCATCTCATTGGTCACATTGCCGAACACGGTCGGGCGGGCGAAGTAACCCCGGTTCAGCCCTTCTGGTCTCCCGGTTCCGCCTGCCAGAAGGGTTGCACCCTCATCGATTCCTTTTTGAATCAGGTCCTGGACCTTCTGATACTGGTTGCCATTGGAGATCGGACCCATGGCGCCCCGCTCGGCTTCGCGCGGCATTGCCACCTTGACCTGCTGCGCGGTCGCAGCTGCAATTTTCATTGCCGCATCATTGCGGTCCCTGGGGACAAACATTCTCGATGGCGCATTACAGGACTGACCGGTATTGGTCATCATCGCCATGACGCCACTGGACACGGCCTGCTCGAGATCTGCGCTCGGCAGGACAATATTTGGCGACTTACCGCCGAGTTCCTGCGCCACGCGCTTCACCGTTGGCGCAGCCGCCTGTGCAACCAGAACCCCTGCCCGGGTCGAGCCTGTAAAGCTCATCATGTCGACATCGGGATGGGCAGACAATTCCGCTCCGACGCCAGGGCCGTCCCCATTCACCAGATTGAACACCCCGGGCGGCACGCCCGCTTCATGCATAATTTCTGTGAAAATCAGAGCATTAAGAGGCGAAATTTCCGACGGCTTGAGCACCATGGTGCAACCAGCTGCAATCGCCGGTGCGACCTTGCACGCGATTTGATTGAGCGGCCAATTCCAGGGCGTGATGAACCCGCAAACACCGATCGGTTCTTTGCGCAACAATGTGCCATTGCGCACTTCTTCAAACTGATAATTGCGCAGGATCTGCGCTGTGGTCGCAAAATGACCCATGCCCGCCGGCACCTGGGCCGCGTTGGCCAGCCACATTGGCGCGCCCATCTCATCCGAGATCGCCTCAGCCATGTCACCCATACGGGCCTGAATGCCGGCCGTAATCTTGTCGAGCAGCTCCGCCCGGTATTCGACACTGGTCTGAGAGAAGGACGGGAAGGCCGCCTTGGCCGCCGCAATCGCCTTCTCAACGTCCGCTCTCGATCCAAGAGAGATCACCGCAAAGGATTCTTCGGTTGCCGGATTCTCGACCTCAAGCGTGCGCGGTTCGACCGGATCGACCCACTCACCATTTATATAAAACTGGAGATACTCTTTCATCTGACGCCTCCCAATGGCATTTGAAATCGTTGATAGGACTATAGGCAGGCCGAAAAAAAAGAACCAGTCCTAACGCGGCGACATAACCCAGTCCGAAGCAGGTGGCGATCGGCCTTTTTTGATCCGGTCAGGCCGCTATATTGCGAAATCCGTCCTGCCATGCAGACTCGCCGGCCGCGCTCCTGAACGAGGACACCACTGATGGCACTTCTGCGAACCGCCTGCATCCAGATGCGCTCGGGCACCCGTATTGAACACAATATTCGCGATGCATCCGATGTCATCCGCGAGGCCGCTGCATTGGGGGCCCAACTGATCGCCACTCCGGAAATGACCAGCTTGCTGGACATTCGGCCGGGCAAGGCTGCCGCACGGATCGTCGCAGAGAACGAAGACAAGGCTCTTTCCGCGTTCAAAGCGCTGGCTCAGGAGCTTGGCGTCTGGCTTGTCATCGGATCGCTTCCTGTCCGGCACGCACAGGACACGCGTGCAGCAAACCGGTCTTTTCTGATCGCGCCGAATGGCAGCCTGCAGGCGCGCTATGATAAAATCCACATGTTCGACGTGGATGTCGGAGACGGACAGAGCTACCGGGAATCCACTGCCTACAGACCGGGGCAGCACGCCATACTGGCCGATATGCCATTCGCCAAGCTCGGCATGTCGATCTGCTACGATCTTCGTTTTCCGAGCCTTTACCGAGCCCTCGCCCAAGCCGGAGCCGACATTCTCTGCATACCATCCGCCTTCACGCGAATAACCGGGGAGGCCCACTGGCATGTTCTTGTCCGCGCCCGCGCGATTGAGACCGGAACCTTCGTTCTGGCCCCGGCACAGGGCGGCCAGCACGAGGATGGCCGCCGAACTTTTGGTCATTCGCTGATCGTCTCCCCTTGGGGCGAGATCCTTGCCGAAGCCGAGGGCACAGAGCCGGGGGTCATTGTGGCCGACCTCGACCTGGATGCCGTCGCCGAGGCCAGAAGGCGGGTTCCGAGCCTGATGATGTCCTCAGACTGGACCAACGCCGCTGTCACGGTGGTTGCGTGGCAGGACCATCCCATGCCCCCGCAGATCTCACGAGAGTGATCCCGCCATGCAGACGAATGTGCCCCAGCCAAATTGACCGATGGCAACGCCAGAGCCATACCGCCCTGAATGGACGCCTTCGCCAAGCTTTTGGAGCTTCTGCTCCTGACCCCTGCGCGCAGTGGGAAACTGGCTCTGCTGCGGACATGGTTCCGTGACCAGCCTGATCCGGAGAGGGGGTGGGCACTGGCCGCCATTACGGGCGACCTGCGCCTCGCTCAGATTAAGACTGGCATGATCCGCCGTCTGGTTGAGACCCGCACTGACCCGATCCTCTTCCGTCTTTCCTATGATTATGTCGGTGATCTTGCAGAAACCGTCAGCCTGATCTGGCCGGGGCAGCCCCGTCTGACTGCGTTGCCTGAGCTTTCCAGTATCGTTCTACAGCTCAGCGACGCAACCCGAAACGAGGCTGAGCTTCTGCTCGCCGGCTGGCTCGACGTGTTCGATCAGCGACAGCGCTGGGCGCTGCTCAAGCTGGCCACTGGAGGCCTCCGGGTTGGTGTTTCAAGCCGCCTCGCAAAACGCGCGCTGGCAGATTTCGGGCATGTGGACATCGCTGAAATCGAAGAAATCTGGCATGGTCTCGAGCCGCCTTTTACAAGCCTTTTTGCTTGGCTAGACGGGCGTGCAAACAAACCGGAACCGGATTTTGCCGCACCCTTCAGACCTGTTATGCTGGCGCACGCCCTCATTCCCAGGGCAAACGCCAAAAAGGCAAAAAAGGAAGGAGTCGCCAACCTTGAGGCGACCGAATTCGCCGCGGAATGGAAGTATGACGGGATCCGGATCCAGGCTGTCGCGCAAGGCAGTATCAGACGGCTGTACACGCGCACGGGAGATGACATCTCGCACAGCTTCCCAGACCTTCTGACCGCGCTCAACTTTGACGCCGCTATTGATGGTGAGCTGCTCATCCGGGCCCCGGACGGCGGCATTGCCCCTTTCAATGCGCTCCAGAAAAGGCTCAACCGAAAAACTGTAAACACCCGGCTAATTCAGACCTACCCGGCTCTTATTCGCGCCTATGATCTGCTGGTCGATGGCGAAGAGGACCTGCGTCCCCTGCCCTTCCGAGCCCGACGCCCCCGACTGGAAACCTTTATAAGGCAATATGGCAGCACCCGGCTTGACCTTTCACCCCTGATTGATTTTCCAAGTCTGGACGCCATCGAGATGGCTCGAAACGCGCCGCCCGAGCCTGAAATTGAAGGCATTATGCTGAAGAGATGGGACAGTCCCTATCTGTCCGGCCGACCCAAAGGGTATTGGTTTAAATGGAAACGGGACCCCTTCCTTGTGGATGCCGTGCTGCTCTATGCCCAAAGAGGACATGGACGCAGGTCGAGCTTTTATTCTGACTTCACCTTCGGCGTGTGGCGAGAGGTGGCCGGTCACCGGGAGCTCGCACCGATTGGCAAGGCCTATTTCGGTTTCACCGATGAGGAGCTGAGGAAGCTGGATAAATTTGTCCGGGCAAACACGGTCGACAGATTTGGACCCGTTCGGGCTGTGACTGCTACCGCTGAGGAAGGCCTTGTGGTCGAAATCGCTTTTGACGGGCTGCAAGTTTCCGCGCGACACAAGTCCGGTCTTGCTCTGCGCTTCCCACGCATACATCGAATCCGCTGGGATAAACCTGCCGCAGAAGCCGACACGCTTGAGACACTATCCGCGCTTTTGCCGGAGAATGCAGGCCAGGACCGGCGGCCGGGGCTGGTCTAGATCCCCGCACTCTGTCAGAACAGGCGCATGATATTTCTCGCGCGAATGAGCCTCATCCCGCTGGCCCTGCTTCAATTCCTGGTCCCCGTGCTCCCTCAACTCGGCCTTGGCCAGAGCATTGGCGCGCGGGCTCTTAGGGAGGGAGCCACCCCGGAATTACCACCCGGGATCTTTTTCGCGATATGGGGCGTTATTTTCACCGCCTATCTGGTTTTTGCGCTGCGCGCCAACCTGCGACCAGGGTATTTAAGCAATGCTCTGGCCGGCCCCCTCAGCCTTGCCGGACTTGGCAACATCATCTGGATGCTGGCCGCACAGCAGATTGGGTCTGAAACGCTCAATGCGATTCTGCTTGTGCCGCTTCTGTCCATTGTCTGGTTTGCTGCCTGGCTGTTGGATCGGTCCGGGGGCTTCGATGGAACGGCTTCCAGAATACTCCCCTGCCTTCTGATTGGCCTGTTTTCCGGCTGGATCACAGTGGCGGTGGGCATCAGCCTGCCGCCCGTTTTACGGTCCGCACTAGACCTCGGACCAACAGACCACGTCTGGCTGACTTTGTGGACGGTCCTGCTTCCAGCCATCGCGCTGGCCCGGCTCTTCGCCTCTCGGATCAGCCGTAGCCTCTGGTACTATGTCGCCCTGTCCTGGGGGCTGACGGGCATCATTGTGAACACCTGGTGCCGGATGGAATTGCATGCGCTGGCCATAGCAACCACTGGCATTCTGGGCCTCATTCTTTTGAGCCGGTGGCGCTATCCCGCTCCCGGCGCAGGGCCCAGAGTCGTTTGACGCCCGATTTGAAGCTGCGCGTTGACTGCAGCGACCAATTCAGCCGAGATTTCTCCGTCTTCGGGAAGACCAATCTCCGCCTGGAAGGATCTGATCGCCTCGCGTGTGCTGGGGCCCATCAGCCCATCGGGCGGCCCCGCCGGATGTCCTAACCCGGTCAACCGCGCCTGCAGGACTTCAAGTTGGCGGCGCTGGCTGATTTCCCAGTCCTGCGGCGCGAACTGTCCTTGCGCCACTGGGTCGGAGAGCCCAGCCGACCAGACCGCGGCGCGCTGGGCGACGCCGGCAGAAATATCCTGGCCAAGACGGCTTGAAAGCCGCAGCCTGTCTTCCTCTGCGCCGCTGTCGCCATTCTCAGCCGCGACAGAAAACCAGTACAAGGCCTCGATCGCATTCGGAGAAACCCCCAGACCATTCTCATGCAAAATGGCCAAGTTAAACTGGCTGTCGACGACACCCCGTTCCGCGGCCTGCCGGAACCAGTTGACTGCACCGCTGTAAGACTGCGGTCCGCCCTCACCTTCGGCGAGAAACACTGCCATGTCGTGCATGGCCATGACGTTTCCCCCCAAAGCGGCCCGTTCTGTCCAATAGCGCGCCTCCGCCAGGTCAAGCGGCACACCAAGCCCCTGCTCGTGCAATTTCGCCAGCCGGTACTCGGCAATCGACAGACCCGTTCCCGCCGAGGCCTCAATCAGGCGAACCCCCTCCGAAATGTCACCGACAGCAAACTGGGCTTCCGACAGCTGGTACTGGGCAATTGGATCACCACGCTCAGCCGCGCTGTCTAAAGTCAGCGCGTCCGGGACCAGTTCGACTTGATTCAGAAGGTTTGAGAGTGCCGCCGCCTCCGGGGCGGCCAACAAACCATCGGACGACACCGGCGTGTTCTCCTCCAGCTGGCCCGTCAAAACTTTGACGGAAGGCCCGGCCTCAGACGGGTTCGACGCCACCAGAGTCAAGGTTACGGCTCCTCCGTCAGTGCCTGGGCCATGCCGCAGCACCTGGATGCCCGCTATGACCGCAATGACTGCAAGTCCAAGCCCCGCCACGACCAGCGGCGATCGACCAACGGCACGCCTCAGAACGCTCAGGCCAGCTGCGGGGGCAGATCCCCTGTTTCCGTTTTGCGATGAGCTGAAAAATCTGGAATTTTCACCATTTGCCCGGATCGCGGCATGACGGGCCTGTTTCAGATAATCCTGAGCCTCACCGGCCGGGCCACTGCAAGGCTGATCACTCGGCACGGACTGCTGCGCAGCCTCTTCGAACACATCAGAATCGCGCGCCTCGTGACGATCATCGACCCATTCGTCGGGATGCCACACAGGGCCGCACTTGACGACAGGCGCTGGACCGCCTGCCGGCATCTTAGGCTGACCAGAACGCAATTGCCCAAAAGACAGGTTGCCAGAGAGCGCGCCGCCCCGGTTACCCGGCTCGGAGTCAAAAACTGACAGGTCCAGAACGTCCGGCTCAGTGCTGGAGTCACCCGGACAAGGCACATCCTCCGGCTCGCAATCCGACGTCTCCATCTCCTCGAAAAAGTCCAGATGAAGCGCATCCAAGCTGGGCTCATAAACCGGAAGGTCGGGAATGACATCCGTCAGCCGGGGGCCGGCCGGGGCCCGCTCACCATCCTCGATCAGTTCTATTCTGGCCGCCAGCATCGCAATCGCCTTCTGAACTGGCGACACCACAAATGCCGTCTGATCCTGGATCTCGGAAAAACGGTCGGAGACGGTTTCAAGCGCACGGGTCAGATGACGCGCCTGCCGCTCGCCTGCCGCGTCTACTTGTTCGCTGATACGGGCGACAGCGCGTTCCTGATGGACCTGCAGACGCTGACTTGCGGAGGCGGTCTGATCCCCAATTTGCTGCAGCACAAGGCGTGTACGACCGTCGGTATCGGCCAATTTTGCCTCGAGATCAGCCCGAAGCACTGAAAGTTTTTCATCTACGGCTTGCTGACTCTTTGCCGACAGGGTCTGCACCTGTTCGACCTGGTCTTTGAGGGCACCCAGAGACCCGTCCACACCGTTAAGAGCTTGAGACACCTGTGTCTCGACATCAGCCAAGCGCGTATCCAGGCCCTCTGTCGCCGCCGACATGGCATTTTCCAGCACATTGAGGCGTTCAGAAACAGACGCTGCTCCACCGCCAGCCGACTCCGCAAACTTCAAATCCACCAGGTCGAGGCGCTCACCAAGCTCCGCAAAGCCGGCTTCGACCCGCCCTTTAATGGCGCTGGTTTCATCTTGGACGAGGGCATTTTCCTCGTAGACATGCGCCGCCAGCTTTCCCAGGGCGATTTCCAATCCCTTCAGCGCCTCAAGCGTATCTCCCTTCTCCCCTCGACGCTCAAGTCCGTCGATTTTCTCAAGTAATGCGGCCTGGGTGGCCTCCATTTCTTTCAGAAGCGCGGCGGTATTGTCCGCCAGCTTCTGGTGATCCTCCCCCGAGACCTCAAGACGTCCGGACAAGCCGTGAATTGACGCATCCATGTCTGACAGGGCCCGTATGGTGCCATTTTCAAGCGCCTGAACCTTCTCGGCGAGCCGGTTGAAGCCAGACATGTCCCCCTCCTTCGGGAGCCTGTCCGAATCACGCGGGCCCGCCTCGCTGTGTCCTCCCAGAAGGAGCCCGTTTATATAACGGCCAAGCGTCATACCTTTCAGGCGCGCTTCTTCCTTGGCAACTTCCCGTGCGCGTTCGTCAATGCCCTTAACACTCCAGGATCCATAGCCGCTCATTCGCTGACTCCACCGCTGGCATCGCCCAAAACGGGGCCCGCCAGTCCTTACTATGCCGGGTGCAGTTATGCCGGGTGGCGACTTAATTCCGGGTTAAAAGAGTAAACGTCCGACGGTCAAAAAGTAACAGATGGGTGGTTGCTACAGCTGACGTTGACGTTCGCGTAAGCATGGGTCATAGTTTGTTCATGCCTGATACAGCCTCTTCGCTCTCGATAGCGGAATCCCGCACCTACTCGATCTCCGAGCTGGCAAGGGAATTCGGAATTACCCCGCGCGCATTGCGCTTTTACGAAGACAAAGACATGCTGCACCCCGCGCGGGACGGCATGACCCGGGTCTACTCATATCGTGACCGCGCACGGGTAAAAATCATCGTCCGTCTGAAGCGCCTCGGTCTGGCTCTGGCCGATATTCGGGACATTCTGGATCTCTACGGACTTGAGGATGGGCAGCGGGCGCAAATGCGCATGTCGCTTGTGAAATTCCAGAAGCAAGTCAAGGAATTAGAGGCCCAGCGCGAAGATATCGATATGGCGCTGCAGGAATTGCACAATGGGATAGGATGGCTGGAAGGCCTGCTCGACAAGGTCGGGCCGAGTGGCGATACCGCCGAAAACGTCAAGGCCTATGATGCCCTGGCCCGCAAACAGCTCAACGACGCCTAATCGGCCCGGACCCTCGGTGCAGGAAAGCCGCTCAGCGCCTGAGCCGGCACTGCCAGTGAACTGAATAAAGGTTGATTCCAAATGCCTCGATATACAGCCCCGATTCGTGACTTGAAATTCATTTTTCACGATCTGCTCGCGCTGCATTCCTATGCCGATGTTCCGGGCTTTGAAGAGGCGACGCCGGATCTGATTGACGCCATCATCGAGGAGGCCGGCAAGTTTACCGGGGATGTCCTCGCCCCCCTTAACAAAGTCGGCGACGAACAGGGCTGCAGGCGGCTGCCAGACGGAAGCGTGGTGACTCCAGACGGGTTCCGGGACGCCTATCAGCAGTTCGTCGATAATGGCTGGCCGCTTTTGAACAAGCCGGTCGAGGCCGGCGGCCAGGGACTGCCCTATGTTCTGGGCATGGCCACCAGCGAAATGACCTCGTCTGCCAATATGGCGTTCGGCATGTATCCCGGCCTGACGTCCGGCGCCTATGAGGCGCTGATGAATGGCGGGTCGGACGCACAGAAGGCACTGTACGGCCCCAAAATGGCATCGGGCCAATGGGCCGGAACCATGAACCTGACTGAACCACAATGCGGTACTGATCTCGGCCTGATCAAAACCAAGGCGGTGCCTCAGCCCGACGGCAGCTATAAGATCACCGGCCAGAAAATCTGGATCTCCGGCGGCGAACAGGATCTGACCGAAAACATCATCCACCTTGTGCTGGCTCGGATCGACGGCGCACCGGAGGGCATCAAGGGCATCTCGCTCTTCGTCGTGCCGAAATTCATCCTGTCTGAGGACGGACAGCTCGGCCCCCGCAACAGCCTGTCGTGCGGCGGCCTCGAAGAGAAAATGGGCATTCACGGCAATGCCACCTGCGTCATGAATTATGATGGCGCAACGGGGTGGCTGGTCGGCGAGGCCAATAAGGGCATGCGGACCATGTTCGTCATGATGAACGAAGCCCGGCTGGGCGTCGGCATGCAAGGGCTGGCCCAGGCCGAAGTCGCGTATCAGAATGCCGTCGATTTCGCCCGCGACAGGCTGCAGAGCCGCGCATTGACCGGACCTGCTGCGCCCGACAAGCCGGCAGATCCGATCATCGTTCACCCCGATGTGAGACGGATGCTGATGGACCAGAAGGCCTTTATCGAGGGCGCCCGGGCCTTTGCCTACTGGACGGCGCTGTGCGGTGACCTGCAACACAAGGCCCCCGATGAAAAGGACCGCGCCCGGGCCGCCGACTACATGGCCCTGATGACGCCGGTGATCAAAGCCTTCCTGACCGATCGCGGTTACAAGATGACGAATGAGGCCCTGCAGGTGCATGGTGGCTCAGGCTTCACCAGAGAATGGGGAATGGAACAGTTCGTGCGCGACTGTCGAATCACCCTGATTTATGAGGGAACGAATGGCATCCAGGCCCTCGACCTTGTCGGACGCAAGCTGGCCGCAAATGGTGGCCGGGCCGTGTTTACCTTTTTTGCCGAACTCGACGACTTCATAGGCTTGCACCAGGACGACCCGGACCTGCAGATCTTTGTCGAAGCCCTGAAAACCACGAAGGTGCAGCTCGAGACCGGCACCAGCTGGCTGATGAGGAATGGCATGACCGATTTCAACAATGCCGCCGCCGCATCATTCGACTATCTGCAGCTCTTCGGCCTGACCGCCATGACCTATATGTGGGCGCTGATGGCAAAAGTATCGCTGGAAAAGAAGGGTCTGGACCCGTTCTATGACGACAAGCTCGTCACCGGCCGCTATTTTGTCGACCGGATCGCACCCGAGGCTGCGATGCATCTCGCCAAGCTGCAGACGGGCGCCGCCCCAATCATGGCCCTGGCAGAAGATCGCTTCTGAAGTTTTGCGCCGGGGCGGTGTCTCGGCTGCACCCCCGTCACGGACCTGATATACCCCACAGACCCAAGCCTTCCAACGACCCAAAGGATCAAGCCGAACCATGCAGGATGTGCTCCAAGTTCCGCCCGCCAAATGGCGCCAGGACGATGAAATCTCGATCTTCAGCGACGCCGTCGGGCAGTTCTTTGAGCGCGAATGCGTGCCGCATGTTCAGGCCTGGCGAAAAGCCGGGATTGTGCCCCGCGACATCTGGACCAAAGCCGGCCAGGCCGGCCTTCTCTGCGCCTCTATTCCCGAAGCGTATGGCGGCGCCGGCGGCGATTTCCGCCATGAGGCCGTCATTGCCGAACAACAGCAATGGACTGGCGTCGACGGCTTCGGGATCACCCTGCACAACGCCATCGTCGCGCCCTATATCCTGCATTACGGATCGGAAGAACAGAAACAGCGCTGGTTGCCCCGGCTGGCAACCGGCGAGCTGGTCTGTGCCATCGCGATGACCGAGCCCGGAACCGGGTCCGACCTTCAGAACATCAAGACCACGGCCGTGAAGGATGGAAATGGCTATATCATTAACGGCTCCAAAACCTTCATTTCGAACGGCCAAACCGCCAACCTTGTTCTGGTCTGTGCCAAAACAGATCCAAACAAGGGCGCCAAGGGCATTTCGATCATGGTTGTTGAAACCGACGAGGTCGAAGGCGACGGTGGATTCAAGCGCGGCAAGAATCTGGAAAAAGTTGGCCAGCATGCGGCCGACACGTCGGAACTGTTCTTCGACGATGTGAAGGTTCCGGCCACCGCTCTTCTGGGCGACGAGGAAGGCCAGGGCTTCATCCAGTTGATGCAGCAACTGCCACAGGAGCGCCACATTATCGGCATTCAGGGCATGGGCATGATTGAACGGGCTATTCGTGAAACCGTGGCCTATGTCAAACAGCGCAAGGCCTTTGGCGGCACGATTTTCGATTTCCAGAATACGCAATTCAAGCTGGCCGAATGCAAGACAGAAGCAACAGTGGCGAAAGTCTTTGTTGAACATTGCACGGAACTGCTGCTGCGCGGCGAGCTTGATGCGTCGACCGCCTCCATGTCGAAATACTGGGTCTCCGACCTTCAGTGTAAAATCGTCGATGAGTGTCTGCAGCTGCATGGCGGTTGGGGCTATATGGACGAATATCCGATTGCTCAGATGTATGCCGATGCCCGCGTTCAGCGCATCTATGGTGGCGCCAATGAGGTGATGAAACTGCTGATTGCCAGGACCCTTTGACCCTTGCCTGACCGCGACATGCTCCTATCGGTTTTTCCCAAGCCGGCGCACAGCTCCCAATTGCTGGGGTTCGAGCTGATCTCGCTGGACATGACAAAAATGGAAACGCGGGTCGCCTTCGAGGCACGCCCGGACTTTACCAATCCCGCCGGCTATGTTCAGGGCGGTTTCCTGTCAGCGATGCTGGATGATACGATCGGCATGCTCGCCACGGTCAAGGTGCGCGGCCGGGCCCTGCCCTCAACCATAGACCTGCACACCACATTTCTTCGACCGGTGCGCACCGGCAGGGTTGAAGTCGTGGCGCGGCTTCGCAACATTGGCCGTCAGGTTATTTTTGCCGAAGCCGACTTATTTGATCCCCGAGGCAAGGAAGCCGCGCGCGCGGTCGCGTCCCTTGCCATCAATCCCATGAAAGCCCCCGCGACCTGAATTCCAAAAGGAGACACCCATGAGTGAAGCTTACATTTACGACGCTGTGCGGACGCCGCGCGGCAAAGGTAAAAAAACTGGCAGCCTGCACGAGATCACGGCCCTGAGCCTCGCCACTCAATCCCTTCAGGCCATCCGGGACCGAAATGACCTGGACACCCGCAGCGTCGATGACGTGGTGCTGGGATGTGTTTCCCCGGTTGGGGAACAGGGTGCCGACATTGCCCGCATCGCGGTCCTGAATGCGGATTATGCCGAAACCACGGCCGGTGTTCAGATTGACCGGTTCTGTGCTTCCGGTCTCGAAGCCTGCAACATGGCCGCGGCGAAAGTGATGACCGGAGAAGCCGACATGGCGATTGGTGGCGGCGTCGAAAGCATGTCACGGGTGCCCATGGGGGCCTCTGGTGGCGCCTGGTCAACCGACCCCAGCGTTGCCCTGAAAACCTATTTTGCTCCGCAGGGCATCGGGGCCGATACGATTGCAACCAAGTATGGCTTTTCCCGCGACGATGTCGACGCCTATGCCGTTGCCAGCCAGCAACGCGCCGCCAAAGCCTGGGAAGAAGGCCGGTTTCGGAATTCGATCATTCCTGTGCGCGACCAGATGGGCGGGACCCAGCTCGACCATGACGAGCATATGAGGCCGGACGCAACGATGCAAAGCCTCGGCGCGCTCAATCCGAGCTTCGCCGGCATGGGCGGTATGGGCTTCGATGAGATCATCAAGCAGCGCTATCCCGAGTTGGAAAAAATCGATCATGTGCACCATGCCGGGAACTCATCGGGCATTGTTGATGGCTCAGCAGCCGTACTGTTCGGATCCCGCGAGATGGGCGAAAAGCATAGCCTGAAGCCGCGCGCCCGTATCCGCGCCATGGCGTCGATCGGGTCCGAGCCTGGCATCATGCTGACCGGGCCGACCTATGTCGCCCAGAAGGTGCTCAAGAAAGCGGGCATGGAGGTCGGCGACATTGACCTCTATGAGCTGAACGAAGCCTTCGCCTCCGTGCCCATGCTGATGATGCAGCTGCTGAATATCCCGCACGAGAAGATGAATGTGAATGGCGGTGCCATTGCGTTCGGCCACCCCCTTGGCGCGACCGGCGCCATGTTGCTGGGGACCATGGTCGACGAGCTCGAGCGCACGGGCAAGGAAACCGCGCTGGTCACACTCTGCGTGGGCGCCGGCATGGGCACCGCCACGATTATTGAGCGCATTTAAACAGGATGCGCCACACATATGCAGGACTTGCGGCCGGAGCCGCGATTGGTGTCGCAATCGGGGCTGGGACCAGGAATATCGCCCTGGGCATTGGGGTTGGCGTCGCCATTGGTGCCGGCCTGGTTGGCGCCAGTTCTGTAAAATCAAACCAATCGGGCACGGATGCCCAAAAGTCTCAGGAAAAAAGTCAATGAACCTGGAAACATTCTCCTTCACTATCGATGACGACGGCATCGCACACGCGATTTTTGACGTCCCGGGCCGCAGCATGAACACGCTCACCGGCAAAGCGATTGGTGACATCATCGCCATAACCGAGGAAGTCGCCACAAATGACTCAATCAAGGGCCTGGTCATTTCTTCAGGGAAGGCCTCGGGCTTCTGCGCCGGCGCCGACCTCGGCGAAATGGGCCAGAGCGCAGGTGGCGGAAAACCCGAATCGGAAATGACCGAAGCTGAGCTCAAAAAGCTCCAGTTCGACCGCGGCTTTTCCCTCAACAAGACCCTCCGCGAACTCGAAACCTGCGGCAAGCCCATTGCCGTTGCGCTGAATGGCCTCGCCCTGGGGGGCGGACTGGAAGTGGCACTGGCCGGGCATTATCGTGTGGCGGCCAATGACAATCCGAAAATCCAGTTTGGACTGCCTGAGGCCAAGATCGGACTTTTGCCCGGCGCCGGCGGCACCCAGAGGCTGCCCCGACTGGTCGGGATGCAGGAGGCGCTGCCCCTGATCCTGCAGGGCAAGAGTTTCACCGCAGAAAAGGCCCTGACCATGGGGGTCGTCAATGAACTGGCCCCGGGAAGTGAAACCGTGAGCCGGGCAAAGGCCTGGGTCAAGGCCAACCCGGACGCCAAGGCGCCCTGGGACGAAAAAGGATTCAAAGTGCCGGGTGGGGTGCCGCATCGCAGCCCCGGCGCCGGACAGGTTGCAACCTTTTCAAATGCCATGCTGGCGGCAAATTCGTATGGCAATTATCCGGCTCAGAAGAATATCCTGTCCTGCGTCTATGAAGGCATTCAGGTGCCGATCGATGCCGGCCTGAGAATTGAAACCCGCTATTTCATCAACACCCAGCAGAGGCCCGAGGCCAAGGCGATGATCCGGTCGCTGTTTCTTTCGACCCAGGCCCTGTCAAAAGGCGCCAGCCGGCCTGCCGGCTTCCCGAAATATCAGCTCAACAAGGTGGCGGTGATCGGCGCTGGCCTGATGGGCGCCGGCATTGCCTATGAGCAGGCCAAGGCCGGCATCGAAACCGTACTGGTCGATACCTCTCCGGAAAATGCGGATAAGGGTAAGGACTATGCCCGCAAGCTGGTCGAAAAGCAGGTCGGACGTGGCAAGATGGCGGCAGATAAGGGCCAGGCCCTTCTCGACCGAATTCACCCGACCGACAGCTATGACGATGTCAAAGGCGCAGATTTGGTCGTTGAAGCGGTGTTTGAGGATCCCGAACTCAAGGCCAAGATCACACAGATGGCCGAGGCCCAGCTGAGTGAGACCGCGGTCATGGGATCGAACACGTCCACCCTGCCGATTACCGGTCTGGCCGGCGCGTCCGCGCGACCGGAGAATTTCATCGGCATCCACTTCTTCTCACCGGTGGAGCGGATGGGGCTTGTCGAGATTATTCGGGGCAAGGACACCTCTGATGAGACTCTGGCCAAGACGATCGATTACGTCCTGGCAATTCGTAAAACGCCGATTGTCGTCAACGACTCCCGCGGGTTTTACACGTCGCGCTGCTTTGGCACCTATACGCAGGAAGGTCTGGCCATGCTGGCCGAAGGCATCAAGCCGGCCATTATCGAGAATGTCGGACGTCAATCCGGCATGCCGATGGGCCCACTTGAAGTCTCTGATAGCGTCGGGCTCGACACCGCGCTGAAAGTCGGCCGCCAGATGGCCGCGGCAACCGGTGTCGATTACAGTTCCAACGAGCTCGGCCAGATGATGGCCTGGCTGGTCGAAGACCAGGGGCGGGTCGGACGCAAGGCCGGGAAAGGCTTTTACGATTACAATGAAAAGGGCAAACCGGACCGGCTCTGGCCTGAGCTCAACACGCGGGTTGAGGTCACCGTCGATGAATGTCCGCCAGCCCTCAAGCAGGAAATCAAGAACCGCCTGCTGGTGCGGCAGGCCATTGAGGTGGCCCGCTGCTTCGAAGAAGGCGTGATCACCGACGCCCGCGATGGTGACATCGGATCGATCCTGGCCTGGGGCTTTGCGCCCTATACGGGCGGGTGCTGCTCCTATGTCGACCTGATCTGGGGAATCGAGGCCTTCGTTGCGGAAGCCGACCGGCTGGCCGACACATATGGTGACCGGTTCCGTCCGGGCGCCCTGTTGCGTGACATGGCGGCCAAGGGGCAGGGCTTCTATGACCGCTTCCCCCCGGCCGGAACCGCCGCCAGCCAGGCGGCCTAGGCCCGCCACACTGCAAAACGGCAAAAGGCCGGGCCCTCAGGTGCCCGGCCTTTTCGTATCAGCGCCCTAGGGGTTTCTACGGATAAGAGCCCGGGTTTCCGGAGTCTATGCTGACGCCCTGAACTTAGGAGGACGTCAGCATGAGTGTTTATGCTTTGCTTGGAGGCCATCCCGATCATGTGGCTGCGGAAATCGCCTGCGCGGCGGCGGTCACCAAGAGACTGAAATCAACGCTCATCGGACTGGCGCCTATGCCTGATCCGGCCAATGCGGCCGTTTATGTGACCGGCCCGGACATGGTGATGACCGGCAGCGCCGGGATCGACGCCCTCCAAAAGGCGCAGCAGGCCTCTCTCGTCGGGCTGAACAGAGCATTCGATCAGGCCTGCGATGCGGCCGGGAACTGGCTGAAGCATACCTTCCAGCATGAGATCGGCGACATTGCCTTCCGGTCTGCCGGCGCTGCGACGCTGGCCCGGGCGACGGTGCTGCCGCATCAGTCGGTCGATGGCGCACACGCCCTCAATGCTGCGTTTGAGCATCTTTTGATGGAAGCGCGTCTGCCCCTGATTCTCGCCCCCTTTGCCATGAGAAGCGACGAAACCTGCATGATCGCGTGGGATGGCAGCCCGCAGGCGGCCCGGGCCGTCCGGATGCACCTGGATCTGATTGGCAGCTATAAAAAGGTGATTATTGCGCACCATCCTGAGAAGCTGCGCACGGCCGCAGTGGCCGGCGGATCGACGGACCCTGCAGCCCTGGCCGATTTCTTACATGAACAGCGCAATCAGACCGACATTGTCACCCTGAAGGGAAAGCTGAGCGATGCCCTGATCGCCAGCGCCGCGGAACACCAGTCCGGCCTGATCGTCATGGGCGCTTATGGCCATAGCCGCCTGGGGGAAATTCTCTTCGGCGGGACCAGCAAATCGATGCTGCGGCGGGAGGATTCTCCGGCTCTGGCCCTGTCTCATTAGGAGGCGCCCGGCATGTCGTTGAAACGCATCACACTGCGGCTGGCCCGCAATCCCGGCCATCCTGACGGTGACAGAAGGCAGGGCTATGTCATCATTGCCCCCCTCACCGCCGATGGACATATCGACCTGGCCACCTGGCAGGACAGGCGGGAAGACTGTGTGGTTCAGAGGTTTCATCCTGATCCGGACCTGAAGGCAGATGGCCTGCTGACCCATCGCGGTCGCCATTGGCGGTTCCACTATGATGAAGAACATGAAGGCCCCGACGAGGGCGGGTACCAGCTTGCCGAGCATGTTTTCAGGCCCGGTGAATATGTCACCATCGCAGACCATGGCGAAACCCCTCTGACCTACCTCGTCACCGAGGTCGTCGAGGTCTAGCCCGGCCCTTCCGGTCTGGCCGTTCGGGCAGCGGCGCCGGGTGACCCTGAACAGACCACAACCAAACGCGGCACATTTGCCATGATTTTGCCCTGTTCCAGAACGCAGCACCTGCTAGGTAACAGGGAAAGGAGATTGGCTCATGCTGATGAACGGGATTTTCCTGGCGCTCGCGACCCTGCCGCTGGCACTGCAATATGCGGCGCCCGCAATCGTGACTCTACAACAGGTCAGCGAGACCGCCCCAGCGACCGGCCGCGCAGCAGATCCTCCTGCCGGGCCGGACGCGACGGCGCCGGGCATCGCGCGCCCGCCGGCAGTGACCGCCCTGCCCGAAGCCGAGGCTGAGCCGGAACCGGCCCCGACCAGCCCGCCGGCGTCCGCCAGAGCCTCTGCGCCACCGGCTGGCACCGCAACCGACCTGATCGTGATCGATCCCGCCGACTGGCCCCCCTATTTGGAGCGGGCGCGTAGTGCGCTGGCTCGCGTGGTGACCGCACAGGGACGTTTCGCGCAGATCAATCATGACGGCTCTGTCCTCGAGGGCGATTTTGCTCTGCGGCGGCCGGGCCGGATGCGGTTTGACTATGATGCCCCGAGCGGAATCCTGATTGTTGCCGACGGTGCAACCGTCGCGATCCGCGATACGGATCTGGAAACCGTTGACCGCGTGCCACTGTCGAGCACACCGCTGGGTGTTCTGCTGGACGATGATATTGACTTTGGCGCCGAGGTTGAAACCCTGAGGGTCCTGCAATGGTCCGACCAGCTGGCCATTACAGTTCAGGACCTTTCCGGTGATGTTGAGGGAATGCTGACCCTTCTCTTCGACCCAAGAACCGACAGCCTGACAGGATGGCAGGCCGTGGACACCGAAGGACTCACCACAAGGATTGCCCTTGACAATGTCCGGACCGGACTCCGCATCAGCCCGGCCCTGTTCCGCCTCGACGAGCCCGAGGATGAAGAAGATGAACGCTAGACTGAAGACTATGCCGGTCAGACACAAAGCCTGACCGGCATTTTGCGTGCGTCCCCACGCAGCATAGGCTGGAGAACTTACCCCCACCTATCGAGCCGGCAAAATAGATTGATAATTATATGTTGTCTATATTTATATTTACATGAAACGCTTTTGAGTTTCAAAGCATACTGGCAATCAGATCAGTCCCCGGAGGCGTGCCGCATGAACTCTGCAAACCTCTGAAACACATAGAAGCTGTCCTGTGGCCCAGGGCTGGCCTCGGGGTGGTGCTGTACAGAAATGATCGGCTTGCCCTCGACACGCAGGCCGGAATTGGTCCCGTCGAAGAGCGAAACATGGCTCTGCTCAACACCTTCAGGAAGACTGTCGGGATCAACCGTGAAGCCGTGATTCATTGATACAATCTCGACCTTTCCGGTCTGCAGATCCTTGACCGGATGGTTCGCACCATGATGGCCCTGATCCATCTTTTTGGTCTGCGCCCCCAAAGTCAGGGCCAGCAATTGGTGGCCGAGGCAGATGCCCAGCAGGGGCAGGCCCGACTCAATCAGACGGGAGATTAACACCCCTGCGCGCTGATGGGTTGCCGCCGGATCGCCAGGGCCATTTGACAGGACCACACCGTCGGGTGACAGCGCCGTGATCGTCTCGAAATCACAATCCCCGCTGACAACCGTGACCCTCGCCCCGACATCAGACAGATTGCGAAGAATGTTCTTCTTGACGCCAAAATCCACCAGGACGACGTGGAAGCTGGAGTCTTCGAGTTCCGGGAACCCATCTTCCAGGGTCCACAGACGCTCTGTGTGATCAAAGGGCGCGTCGGCCGTCATGTTGGCCGCAAGGTCGGCAGCTTCGAGTCCCTCCCAGGCCTGAGCGGCCCGGATCAGAGCGGCAACATCAATCTCGCCCTCGGGCGCATGCATGATCGCCGCTTTCGGCATGCCGGACTGCCGGATATGCCGTGTCAGCGCCCGGGTATCGACGCCTGACAAGCCGATAATTCCCTGCCGGGCCAGCCAGGTATCGAAATGATCCTGTGCCCGCCAATTCGAGGGAGGGGTCACGCTTTCCCGGAAAATGGCGCCGCGGGCCGCCTGCTGGGCTGCCGTCGTGGAGTCTTCACAATCCTCAAAATTCGCACCGACATTGCCAATATGCGGGAAGGTGAACAGCACCAGCTGCTCGGCATAGGACGGATCGGTGAGAATCTCCTGATAGCCCGTCATCGCCGTGTTAAAGCATAATTCGCCGACAGCGGTGCCGACCCGTCCGGCGCCTGCCCCCAAAAAGACAGTCCCGTCAGAGAAGGCGATCGCGCCGGTTGCGCCTGCAGATTGATTTCTGTCGGACAAAGTCGTATCTCCCGTCGTCTGGCCCTGAGCTTGCCATCGCCCGGCTTTAAGAGTTTGGCAGGCAAACGAAGGGCAGATAGGGGGCTACGGTCGGACCCGTCAAGCGGTTTTGGCCAAGGATACTACGCTTTTGAGGCTTTCTATGGACGATGTTGCAGACCAGAGGCCGAAATCGATCCGGGAGACGCTGGTCGCAGCGTTACAGACCTCGGAACGGCTCGATCCGAACAGCGTCGGCTCCCAGACTCTGCGCCTGATCAAGTGTGCCCTGAATGATCGGGATGTGGTGGCCCGAACCCGTGGAGATTGCAGCGGCTGTGTCGACCAGGACATTGTCAGGCTGCTTGAAACCATGGTTGAACAGCGCGAGGCATCGGCCGCGAGTTATGATGATGCAGGCCGGATCGCCGATGCTGATCGCGAACGGCAGGAAATTGAAGTCATCCAGACCTTCCTGCCCAGCCCCCTGAAAGGTGACGACCTTCGGACCGCCGTGCGAATGATTGTATCGGAATTGCAGGCCACCAAGCTGAAAGATGTCGGGCGCTGCATGTCAGTGCTCCGAGCCCGCTATCCCGGACGCATTGAATGTGCTTCTGCCGGGAAAGAGGTCCGGGCCGCCTTGCGTTAATCGGGGATAAAGCGCGGTTTCTAACACCACCCTGCCAGTTCGCCCTTTAAACGGTGCCCGTTGCGGCATATTCTCAACCTATGACCTTACCGGTGCGCATCCCCGACGGATTTGTCGATGAATTGAAAGCGCGCCTTCGACTGTCCGATATTGTCGGACGCAAGGTGAAATTGAAGAAGCAGGGCAAGGAATGGGTCGGCCTATCGCCCTTTACCAATGAGAAGACGCCCAGCTTCTACGTCAATGACCAGAAGAAAATTTTCAAATGCTTCTCGTCCGGCACAGGGGGCGATGTGATCGCCTTCATTATGGAAACGGACCGGCTGTCCTTCATGGAGGCGGTTGAAAAACTGGCGGACGAGGCCGGCATGAGCCTGCCGAAGGCGACGCCGGAAAGTCAGGAAATCTATGATCGCCGACAGCGGCTACAGGCAGCCTGCGAAGCCGCGGCCCGCTTCTTTGAATCGCAGCTGCGCCAGGACGCTGGTGCAGAAGCCCGGCGTTATCTTGCCCAGAGGGGGCTGTCGCCCCAATCCTGGGCCCGGCACCGGCTCGGTTTTGCTCCGGATGACTGGCGCGCCACGCTGAACTGGTTGAAATCCGAAGGCTTTTCCACGCGCGAGCTGGTCGATGCCGGCCTGGCCGTGGCCCCAGACGGGACGGGTGAGCCCTATGATCGCTTCCGGGGCCGGCTGATGTTTCCGATCACTGACCTGCGAGGGGGTGTGATCGCCTTTGGCGGTCGGGCACTGCAAGCCGATGCCAAGCCCAAATACCTCAACTCAAGTGACACCGACCTGTTCCACAAATCGCAGATCCTGTACCGCTATAAAGCCGCGCGGGAGGCCTTTGGCGCAACCGAGGAAGGCGGCCTCATCGTCTGCGAGGGCTATATGGACGCCATTGCGCTGGCTGAGGCCGGCTTCGGCCATGCCGTGGCGCCCCTTGGCACCGCTTTGACAGAAGATCAGCTGACCCTGCTGTGGCGCGCAGGCCCGGAACCAATCCTGTGCTTCGACGGAGACCGCGCGGGTCTGGGCGCCGCCTATCGCTCTATTGAGCGCGCCTTGCCCGGTCTGCAGCCAGGCCGGTCGGTGTTTTTCTGCCTGCTCGATGATGGCAAGGACCCGGATGACATCATTCGCGAGCAGGGCCGCGCCATAATGGCGGAACGGTTAAGCCAAGCGCTGCCGCTGGTTGAAGTCCTGTGGCGGCGTGAGCGGGATGCAGAACCGCTCAACACGCCGGAGCGTCAAGCCGGGCTGGAACAAAGGCTGATGTCGGCCACAGCGGCCATTCAGCACCCGGCCGTACGTGCCGCTTATGAACGGGAACTGAAAGCGCGATTGCGCGACCATATCTGGCAATTGAGAGCCGCCAACCGGCCGACCAAGGGCCGGCCGGCACCCCCCGAGCCGCTCCGGGGCCGATCGCCTCCGGCAAAGACCCGGGGGCTCGGCCTGATTGTCCGGGCCGTCGACCAGCACCACCTGGCCGAGATAGGGGCCGAAGAGCTGGCTCAGGCCCAGCTGCCGGATCCTGATGTTGCAGCCATCCGGGACGCAATTTTAACACACATCGACGCGGGTTTACCGGTTGACCGCGACCTCCTGTCGACCCATCTAACAGCTCATGGAAAAACGCGCGCGTCTGACTTGCTCATATCATACCCTGTAATTCCGGAGATTGCCCCTGGCGGGCATGAGGAACGGGAATGGCTGATCGCCCTAGAGCAATATGCGCGCCCGGATGGCAGTAAGCCTTCCGCAACCGTTTCCGGGGATGCGTTCAGCAGCCCTGAGGATGCACGGCTGCGGCACAGGCGGGTTGCTGAGCGCCGGGCACGCACGATGCGCCTCAACGACGCAGCAGAACAAGCCGATCAGGATTGACGGCAAGTTCGAATTTGAAAAATTGGTCCACGTCCGTGACGTGCCGACGGGAGAAGTCTGATGGCGAAGTCAAATGCGAGCGAGACAGAAGTGGCGGCAGAAGACCGTCCAGTGCTCGACCTGAACGACACCAAAGTCAAAAAGTTCATGAAGGATGCCCGGGCCAAAGGCTATGTGACCATTGAGGAGCTGAATGCGATCCTCCCGGCCGACGAGCTGTCCTCTGATCAGATCGAAGATACAATGGCGATGATGTCTGAGCAGGGCATCAGCGTCGTTGAGAATGAGGAAGAAGGCGAAAGCAGCGTGGCCAAGGGCTCCGCGATTGCCAAAACAAGCGGCGAAAAAGCGGTTGCGAAGAAAGGCAATGCCCGCAACTCGGATCGCACCGATGACCCGGTCCGTATGTATTTGCGCGAAATGGGTTCGGTCGAGCTTCTGTCTCGCGAGGGTGAGATTGCCATCGCCAAACGGATTGAAGCCGGGCGCGATGCCATGATCCGGGGCCTGTGCGAAAGCCCGCTGACCTTTGAAGCCATGATGGTCTGGCGCGACGAACTGGTGAATGAGCGGATCCTTCTGCGCGATCTGATCGACCTCGAAGCCACCTATGGGGCTGAAAACCCATCTCCGGATGCCGAGGAAGAAGAAGAGGACGACGAAGAGGATCCCCGCGAAAACGAAACCGTTGAGGAACGCCACGCCCGGGAAGAGCGTGAGGATGAAGAAGAAGGCGCGGCCATGTCGATGTCGGGCATGGAAGCTGAACTCCGTGATGGTGTTCTGGAAAAGCTGGACGAAATGGCGACGGCATTCGGAAAATTCCGCAAGCTTCAGGAAAAGCTTGTCGGGCGCCGCCTGGAAGGCAAGGCCCTGACCACCAAGGACCGGGAAACCTACGACAATATCTCGGTAAGCATTGTCGACACGCTGAAGACGATGCACATCAACAATGCGCGAATCGAGGCCCTGGTCGAGCAGCTCTATGCGATCAATAAAAAACTGATGAGCCTCGAAGGTCAGCTGATGCGCCTTGCCGATGCTCATGGCGTGCCGCGCTCCGATTTTCTCAGCGCTTATTTTGGCCACGAGCTCGACCCAAACTGGCCCGAAGATGTCAGTGCCCGATCAAAAAAATGGGAACGCTTCATCACCCGCGAAGAAGCAAAGGTCGACGGCCTGCGCACCGAGATTTCGACGGTCGCCCAGGAAATCGGCATTCCAATTGATGATTATCGCCAGATCGTCCAGCGCGTGCAAAAGGGCGAGCGGGAAGCCCGCATTGCGAAAAAGGAAATGGTTGAGGCCAATCTGCGGCTGGTCATTTCGATTGCCAAGAAATACACCAATCGCGGACTGCAATTCCTGGACCTGATCCAGGAAGGCAATATCGGCCTGATGAAAGCCGTGGACAAGTTCGAGTATCGCCGCGGATACAAATTCTCGACCTACGCCACCTGGTGGATCCGTCAGGCGATTACGCGGTCCATCGCGGATCAGGCCCGCACGATCCGGATCCCGGTGCACATGATCGAGACGATCAACAAGATTGTCCGCTCACAACGCCAGATGCTCCACGAAATCGGACGGGAGCCAACCCCCGAGGAACTGGCTGAAAAGCTTGGCCTGCCCCTCGAGAAGATCCGCAAGGTTTTGAAAATTGCCAAAGAGCCGATTTCTCTGGAAACGCCGATTGGCGATGATGAAGACTCCAATCTCGGAGACTTCATTGAAGACAAGATGGCCCTGCTACCCGTCGATGCCGCAATCCAGTCAAATCTGCGCCAGACCACTACCCGTGTCCTGGCATCCCTGACACCGCGGGAAGAACGCGTGCTGCGGATGCGGTTCGGTATCGGGATGAACACCGATCATACGCTGGAGGAAGTTGGCCAGCAATTCAGCGTCACACGCGAGCGCATTCGCCAGATCGAGGCCAAGGCCCTGCGAAAACTGAAACACCCGTCTCGCTCCCGGAAATTGAGGAGCTTTCTCGATACTTAGGCGACTCGCAGCATGAGCGACACCGACGCACTGGCCCAGATGCTTCTGGCCGCCAACCGCATCGCGGTGTTCACCGGCGCCGGTATCTCAACCGAGAGCGGGATCCCGGACTTTCGTTCTCCCGGAGGCGTCTGGAGCAAGATGAAGCCGATCTATTTTGAGGACTTTATCTCCTCACGTGACGCGCGGCGGGAAAGCTGGGCGCGGGTGTTCAACCGAACGGCCGGATGGACCGGTGCCCAGCCAAATACCGGTCACTTCGCCGTGGCTGACCTGGTCCATATGGGCAAGGTCAACAGTATCATCACCCAGAATGTCGACAATCTGCATCAGGATTCCGGAGTGCCCGAGGCCCAGGTGATTGAGATCCACGGCAACGCGTCCTATGCCACCTGTCTTGACTGCGGCGCGCGATACGCGTTCGACGCGCTCCAGCCGGCCTGGGAACGGGATGAGGATCTGGTTTGCCAAGACTGTCATGGCCTGATCAAATCCGCCACCATCTCGTTCGGCCAGGCCATGCCCGGCGAGAAAATGGCGCGGGCCGAGACAATTGCCCTCCAGTGTGACCTGATGCTGGTGCTGGGCTCCTCTCTGGCGGTTTATCCCGCCGCCAGCTTGCCGCTTCTGGCGAAACAGCACGGCGCCCGGCTGGTGATCGTCAATCGCGACGAAACTGATCAGGATCCCTACGCTGATCTGGTCCTGCACGCCGAGATTGGCCGGCTTCTGTCGGCGGCCACTGATAGTGTAAGACAGGCTTTTCAGAGCTGACCACCGGAGTCCCGGGCGAGCATCCGGAGCCCGGCATAAATCCCCAGACCTGACCCGATCAGGGTGATCCCCAGAACCGCCTCGATGGGCCGGCTCAGCGCCACAAAAGTCAACGTCCACCCGGTCAGAGCAAGGTAGATCAGAGCAGGCAGAGGAAAGGCCGTTGCGCGGTATGGGCGGTGAAGATCCGGCTCACGCCAGCGCAGGACCAAAAAGCCGACCACGGTCACAAAGCTGATGAGCGCCAGAGTAAAGCCGGAAAACACCAGGACGGCGTCAAAGGTGGACGTCAGGATGAAGGTCAGCGCCAGCCCCGATTGCAGAAAAATGGCGCGCGCCGGCACACCATCAGCATTCGTCTTTGCCAACGGCCGAAAGGTAGGAAGGTCCTCGCCGATGACCAGCAGAACACGCGGACCGGCTATCGTCATAGCACTGACTGTGGAGATCAGAAGCCCGGCCAGAACCAGACCTGCCAGCTGACCCGCACCGCTGCCAAACGCCGCCTGCGCCGCAATGATCCCGACTTCAATTTTTCCAACCATATCCGCCGCCGGCGCGACCATCAGGAAAACGGCATTCAAGGCGACATATAGCGTCATCACCACAAGTGTCCCGAGGATAAGCACACGCGGCAGAGTGCGCTGGGGGGCCGCCAGTTCGCTCGACAGATAGGTCGCAGCATTCCAGCCCGTATAAGCGTAGGAGACATAAATCAGCGACACCGCAAACGCACCGCTTGTCAGGGCGTGGCCATCCCCGGGCTGAGGCCAGAATGTCACGGGCTGCAACGGCTCAGTCAGCCAGAAGGCCAGCGGGCAAAAGGCAAGGATGGTCAGGATCTTCAGGAGGGTAAAAGCGATCTGAACGCTCCCACTGGCCCGCCGCCGTCCTGCGTGAACCAGACACAGCGAAACCACGAGCCCGGCGGCAAGCGCCCGCTCCAGCCACACGGCCTGTTCCGGAAAAAAGGCCGCTCGCCCATAGGCGGCAAAGGTCATGGCGGCCAGCGCAATAGGCGCTGAAAAACCAATCAATGCAGAAATCCAGCCTGCCGCAAACCCGAGGCCAGGATGAAATATCCGCGACAGGAAATTATACTCTCCGCCTGAGCGGGGAAACGCCGCACCAAGTTCCGCATAACAGATCGCACCGCACAATGCTGCGATACCCCCGGCAACCCAGAGAAAAATCAGGACAAAGCCGGAGTCCAGATTGACCAACTGGAAACCGAGGCTGGTGAAAACACCGGTCCCCACCATATTTGCCACAATGACGCAGAACGCCGTCAGAGCCGTGAAGGACCTCGGTGCCGTCATCCCCCGTGGGCCACACGAAACGCCTGAGCTCTCATATCCGTTGCACCCTGTTTTGCTCCATCCAGATCACGCCATGGCCCAAAGACCAACCCGGCATACCACAGGCACGGGCAGGCGCCAGACCTGCGCCCGGGAGATGTACCCGGCGCGCTGTCGCAGAGGGTGAACAAATAGGGCGCTGTCCGTCTTTCCAGAACCTCAGAAATATGTTTGAAGGCGCCATCGAGCGCCACCCGCCCCGGCGGGCAAAGGCATTCGATGCCCTGCGCTTATCCCCCTGCCCGGTTGACCGGGCATCCTCACCGGAGCCTGACCAGTGCTGTTAAACATGTTGAAGGCAAAGCTTCATTCGGCGACCGTCACCCAATGCGACCTGCATTATGAGGGGTCAGTCTCCATCGATCTTGACCTGCTGGATGCGTCGGGAATTCTGCCCCATGAACGGGTGGATATCTGGAACGTTACCAATGGATCGAGGCTCTCCACCTATGCGATCGAAGCGCCGCGCGGGTCGAATACGATCGGCGTTAATGGCGCAGCGGCGCGTCACTTCGCCGTCGGCGACAAGGTCATCATCGCGGCCTTTGCTCAAATTGAAGACACAGTGGCGCGACAGCACCAACCGGCAGTTGTTCTGCTGGATGATCAGAACAGGCCCCGAAATCCGGTAATATAGGCGTCGGCCTGACGCCGCAAAGCCGCCGAATTCAGGCCTATTTGCGCAGCTCAAACTCCACTTGCACCTGCACGTCATACCGGACTTCACCGCCGGCAATTGGGGTCGTTTCAGACCGGTCCTGCGCCCTTACTGCCATCATCATGGGCCGGGCTCCAGAATCACCTTCAAGTTCTGACAGGGTCACAATCCTTGCCACGGTATAGCCGGCCTCAGCGGCATACAGCTCTGCCTTGGACAGGGCGTCACCAATGGCGTCCCGGCGGGCCTGATTTTTCGCCTCACGCGGATCCTCCATTGTGAACTGCAGCCCTGAAAACGTATTTCCGCCGGCCTCAACCAGCGCATCCATGGTCGCACCCAACCTATCGAGTTGCCGAACCCGGACCGTCAGGCTGTTGGCCGCGCGATAGCCGATCAGGCGTGGTCCCTGACCGGCGTCCCGACTGCTGTAGTCATATTGAGGCTGCAGAGAAAAATCCGCCGTCTGCATGTCACCTTCGTCAATTCCGGCAGCCTTCAAGGCCTCAAACACGCCCGACATTGCCGCGCGATTGCGCGCCATGGCCTCACCCGCTCTGGGGGCGGAATGTTCCACGCCGGCCATTATAATGGCCAGGTCTGGCACGCGGGCGACCTCTCCGCGCCCCACAATGGACAGGGTCGTTTCCGGCTGGATCGCATTGGGATGGCTGGTTTCTAAAGGGGGCTCGTTCGGCCGGATCACCGGCACGGGATCAAAAGCGTCGGCAGCGTTTTCAAGCCCGGTACCGGCCTCGGCTGGCATTCGGGTGTCATTCGCGCCACAGGCCGACAAAAATGCCAAGCTTAACAGCGCCCAAAAAGAGGTTCGGAAATGAGGAAAAAATAGCATGACAAGCACTCCAGCCAGCGAAGGGGTCTTGCAGCATCGATTGAATTGAGTCATTGCGGCAAGTCATTATTGCCCTACCTTCCTGCAGACTGTGGCAAGATAAGGGCCTGTAGCTCAGTTGGTTAGAGCGGACCGCTCATAACGGTCTGGTCGGGGGTTCGAGTCCCTCCGGGCCCACCATTTTTCGGGGACAATATGAACGCTGAAGACTGTAGCCCCTCAAGGTCTGAGACCTATGACACCCTTGCACTTGAATTGGCGAGCATTCTCGACGGCGAAACCAGCATGATGGCCCGGCTCGCCAGCACGGCCTGCCTGCTGGCCCAGGCCTTTCAGCCACGATTTTTCTGGACCGGTTTCTACCTGATTGATCCGGCAAGGCCGCAAGAGCTGGTGGTCGGGCCGTATCAAGGAACACTGGGCTGCCTGCGCATTCCTGTCGGCAAGGGGGTGTGTGGCGCGGCGGCGAAACAGGGCCGCACCATCCTGGTTCCGGACGTGCACGCCTTTCCAGGCCACATTGCCTGTGACAGCCGGAGCCAGTCCGAAATCGTCGTTCCCGTATTTGACCGTCACGGCGCGCTTTATGGTGTGATTGATGTCGACAGTACCGAGCCCGATGCCTTCGACCAGACCGATGCGGCGGGCCTTGAACAGATCGCCGCACTCCTCGTCATCTGAGCCGAGCTCAGGCTGGCACAGACGGCCGGGTGACCATCAGGTCCTGACACAACAGCCCGGCGTCGCGGTGTCTGTGCATGGCGTGATAATCTGGATGATTCAGGGTCGCGATAAAGGCCTGCCGACTGGGGAAATGCATAACCATCACGGCATCCCAGTCCCCCTGCCCGATGAAATACCGCTCTGCCTGGCCCATTAGAAGGCATTGGCCGCCGACCTCGGCTGCCGCGAGTCCAAATGCGTCGGCATACCGCTGATAGGCCACCCGGCCAGGCTCGTCGCGGCCAAATTCCGGATCTCCCTCTGAATAGATTGACCGAACCCGGAACTTGAGAAGATTTACCTGGGCAATGGGACCGTCATAAGGGTCGTCCCGGAATGCGCGAAACTGGCTGGCGGTCGGTTGAAAGGCGGGCATGGTCAATCTCCTTGGGGAACAGATCCGTTATGGGCATGTGCGCAGCCGTCAGAATGTCCTGACGACCACACCCTGGTGTTGAGGCGGGGGGGCGGACCGGTCAGGTATGACACAAGCGCTTCCCAGTGTGTGCTCATTCACCCCCCTGAAGGTGACGCTCAAGGAACGCCAGGCGTGTCCGCATCAGATGCACTCTTAAGGCCGGGTCCCTGATGCCGTGGCGCTGGCCGGGGTAGGTCATCAGCTCGAACATTTTCCCTTTTGCCTGCAGGGCCGCCATCAGACGCGTTGAATTGTCAAAGGTGACATTGTCATCTGCCATGCCATGAATGAGCAGAAGCGGGGTCTGCAAGGCATCGAGATATGGGAACACACTGCTTTTATGATAGCCGTCCGCATTATCCTCAGGATGGTCCATATAGCGTTCTGTATAAAACGTGTCATACAGCGACCAGTCCGTGACGGGCGCCCCCGAGACCGCAGCTGCAAAGGTTCCGGCCGGCGCCTGCAACAGCGTCATGAGCGTCATGTATCCGCCATAGGACCAGCCCTGAATGGCGATGCGCTCGGGATCCACAAAAGCCTGCCGCTTCAGCCAGGCAATACCGGTTAACTGGTCCTGAACTTCCGCGCGCCCGGTCTGGCGATAGATCGAGGTCTCAAACCGTTTCCCGCGATGGGCAGATCCGCGATTATCAAGCCGAAACACAACATAGCCCTGTTGGGTGTAGAACTGATCTGCCAATCTTTCCCAGTTCCGATCGACCGTCTGGACATGAGGCCCGCCATAGACCTCCACAAGGACCGGATAACGTCGGCCCGGATCAAAATCCGGCGGTGTCTGAAGCGAGTAGTGGAGACGCTGACCATCTTCCGCGACAAGCGTTCCATAATCCGGCACCGTATGCGCCGCCAGATATGGTGCGTAAGGATGGTTCGCATCCAGCCGGTTCTCTTCAATCCATGTCACGCGGGTACCATCAACCCGGTACAGCCCGGTCTGAGGTGGCTGCGAGGGATCAGACGATGTCCCCACAAAGTGTCGGGCGTCTGGCGCCATGCTGACAGACCAGGTCTGACCTAAAGGGGTCAGCCGGCGGACCTCACTGGCCTCGCCATTAAGGCTAATGCTGTAAAGGTGGCGCTCGAGAACCGTGTCCCGATAGGCGGTAAAGTAAGCCTGCCGCGCCTGCAGATCGACACCGATCAGTGCGTCCACCTCCCAGACGCCATTCGTCAGTGCAGACAGCGTGCCTGATTGCGTATCCAGGATGGCGAGATGGCGAAACGCACCCGGCGCGGCACCCGCGTCTGGCGCGGCCTGGTCAAGCTCGGCCGAAACGAGTATTCGCCCGGAACCGAGGTCCCGGAAATCCTTCGACAGGTTGACCCAGCCCTCATGGCGCTCCGTGAATACCGGTGCGGGCGTCCAGTCGCCGACCGGCGCCCGGTGATAGGCGATTTCAGTCTGGTCCCGGTTAAGGGTCTGCACCCAGAGCGCCTCCGGGGTCCAGTTCACCCGTGCAAGATAGGTATCGGGGCCCGTATCAAGGATCTGGATGTCCTGCCCGGTTTGCAGGTCGCGAACGAAAAGGCTGACTTCTGCATTGGCGCGACCCGCCCGGGGATAACGCTGCGCAATAACAGCGACCTCCTCCGCGGCAATGTCAAAACGGGGAACCACGTCGACACCCCTTTCATCGACCCGTGTATAGGCAAGGTATTTTTCGTCCGGGCTCCACCAATAGCCCGTATATCGGGACATCTCCTCCTGAGCGACAAATTCCGCGGTCCCATAGCTGATCGCCCTGTCAGGCTCGCCCGCCGGTGACAGGCATTGCTCTGCCCCGGTCTCAAGGTTCACAGCATATACCGCGCCGTCACGGACAAAACTGGCCCAGCGCCCCAGCGGGGACATCCGGGTATCGTACTCAAAATCATCGGTGTCCGTGAGCTGGCGAATCGCCACCGGGTCACCGGTCAGGTCGACCAGATACAAATCGCCCTGATGCGGCACGAGGATCAGCGTATCAGTACCCCAATGATACTCAAGGATACCGGTCCGACCAGCGATCCGCTTGCGTTCCCGCAGAGCTTTCTCCTCTTCCGACAGCGCGGTGTCTGCAGAGCCAATCAGGTCACTGTCAACCAGCAGGCCGGGGGTCCCGGTCTCGACGTCGAACTGCCACAGATCATAGCGGGTCGCATCCTCGGCTCTGGCCCTGATAAAGGTCAGCCGGCGGCCATCCGGGGAAAATTTAATCCCCTCCGGCGACGGCCCGGACAGGCTCGGACTGGCATATAGGCGCTCAAGCGTTAATGGCGACGAATGGGGCATGACGCGGCGCGCCTCCTCTGACTGGCTGAAGGCGCCGGCCAGACCGGGGACCAGCAGACATAAAAGACGGTATTGACGTATATTGGGCACATCTGAAATCCGAGTTGAAAACGGACAGGCATGCCTGCCGCTATCGCGCCGATTTGTCCAGCAGCCAGAGGCGTGCCCCCGGCCCGCCACGGCGGATGGCGCTTGATTTTCAGGCCCAGTCGCGCGAGTACCATGCCAGCCCGAAACCAGTTTGAGCAGGAGCAGTTGTCCATGGCCGGACCGCAATATGTCTATCACATGCAGGGCGTCTCGAAGACCTACCCCGGCGGCAAAAAGGTGTTTGAAAATATTCACCTTTCCTTTCTGCCAGACGCCAAGATCGGCGTCGTCGGCGCCAATGGTGCGGGCAAGTCGACCCTGCTGCGGATCCTGTCCGGCGTTGAGACGGAGTTCAATGGCGAGGCCTGGGCAGCAGACGGCATCCGGGTGGGCTACCTGCCGCAGGAGCCAAAGCTGGATCCAACCCTGAGCGTGTTTGAAAATGTCGCCAGCCAATGCCCGGAAAAACAGCTCCTGGACCAGTTTAACGCGGTCTCGATCAAGCTGGGCGAGGACTATTCCGACGCGCTGATGGACGAAATGACGACGCTGCAGGAACAGGTCGATGCCGCCGATGCCTGGGACATTGACTCGAAAATCGAAATGGCCATGGAGGCGCTGCGGTGCCCGGATGACACCGCCGATGTCAGCCAGCTGTCCGGGGGAGAGATCCGCCGCGTGGCGATCTGCCAGCTGCTGCTGTCCAAGCCCGACATGATCCTGATGGATGAACCGACCAACCACCTTGATGCCGAAACAGTGGCCTGGCTGCAGAACTATCTGATCAACTTCAGGGGCTGTGTCATTCTGGTCACGCACGACCGCTATTTCCTCGACGATATCACCAGCTGGATCCTCGAGCTCGACCGCGGGCAGGGCATTCCCTATCAGGGCAATTACTCCGCCTGGCTGGAACAGAAAGCCAAACGTATGGAGCAGGAGGCGCGGGAAGAAAAAGGCCGCCAGCGCGCGCTGTCCCGTGAACTGGAATGGGTCCGCTCGAGCCCCAAGGCCCGACAGGCGAAATCCAAGGCACGGATTCAGTCCTATGAGGAAATGGCCTCCCGGGCTGAAAAAGAGGCCGTCTCAAGCGCCACCATCCGGATTCCCCCGGGCCCGCGTCTCGGCAATGTCGTGCTTGAGGCAGACGGACTGCGTAAGGGGTTCGGCAACCAGCTGCTGATCGAAGACCTCAATTTCCGCCTGCCCCCGGGCGGCATTGTCGGCGTCATCGGCCCGAATGGCGCCGGCAAGTCGACGCTGTTCAAAATGATCATGGGACGGGAAACGCCGGACGCCGGCGCCCTCACGCTCGGCGAGACCGTCCAGCTTGGCTATATCGACCAGAGCCGCGACTCGCTGAACGATAAAAACAATGTCTGGGAGGAGATTTCGGACGGGCTCGATGTCATAAAGCTTGGCAATATTGAAATGAATTCAAGGGCTTACGTATCTGCCTTCAATTTCAAGAAATCCGACCAGCAAAAGCCTGTCGGGAAATTGTCCGGCGGCGAACGCAACCGGGTTCACCTCGCCAAAATGCTGCGCACCGGCGGCAATTTGCTGCTGCTGGATGAACCGACCAACGACCTCGACGTGGAGACGCTGCAAGCGCTGGAAGAGGGGCTGGAGAATTTTCCGGGCTGCGCCGTGGTGATTTCCCATGATCGCTGGTTCCTCGACCGGATGGCGACCCACATCCTCGCTTTTGAGGGCGACAGCCACGTTGAATGGTTCGAGGGTGACTTCAGCGCCTATCTGGAAGATAAAAAGCGCCGGCTTGGCCCCGACGCCGTGGAGCCCAAACGGGTCAAGTTCAAGAAGTTCGCCCGCGCCTGATCTCGGGACTGGTGCCGGCGAATACGGAGGATAAGTCATGCGCAAATGGGGAATCGGACTGGTCCTTGCGGGGATTCTGGCCGGGTGCAGCGAGGCCCCAGCGCGGCTGCAGGACGGCAGCGGGACGCAAGGCGCCGCAGAAAAGAGCTATGCGGCCCCCGCCCCCCTCAGCGCAACGCTGCCAGACCTGTCTGTCGCCCTGCGAACCGGCGAGACAAATTCCGAATCCCTGACCCGGGCCTATCTCGACCGGATCGCAGAGATTGATCGCGCCGGACCCACCCTGCGCTCCGTATTAATTGTGAACCCAGATGCGCTGGACCAGGCCCGCGCCAGCGATGCCCGCCGGGCGCGCGGGGAAAGCCTCGGCCCGCTGGACGGCCTGCCCCTTCTGCTCAAGGACAATATCGAGACCCTCGACCCGATGCCCACCACCGCCGGTGCCCTGGCCCTGAAGGACAATGTGACCCGGCGCGACAGTCCGCTGGTGGCCGGTCTGCGCGGACAGGGCGCGGTCATACTCGGAAAAACCAATCTCAGCCAGTGGGCGAATTTCCGATCGAATGACTCGATCAGCGGATGGTCGGCCCTGGGCGGCCAGGTGCGCAATCCGCACATACTCGACCGCTCCCCCTGCGGCTCAAGCTCAGGGACCGGGGCCGCGATCAGCGCCGCCCTTGCCGCCGGCGGTGTCGGCACCGAGACCAATGGCTCGATCATTTGCCCGTCCAATGTCAATGGGATTGTCGGCTTTAAGCCAACCGTCGGTCTGGTCCCGTCGAAATGGATCATACCGATCTCACCGAGCCAGGACACGGCCGGGCCGATGACCCGCTCCGTCGAGGGCGCAGCCATGATGCTCAATGCGATGGCGTCCAGCCGCGAGGTGGATTTCACCGCCGAGCTGTCGCCGACGGCGCTGGCCGGCAAGACGGTCGGCGTGCTGCGCTTTGCCCAGGGCTCCAATTCAGACATCATCGCCCGCTTCGACGCGGCGCTGGCCGATCTTGAAGCCGCCGGTGCCACGCTGGTTGACATCACCGACTTTTCTCCGGCGACGGAAGAGTTCGGCGCAAAGGCGCTGAGCGTGCTGCAATATGAATTCAAGGCCAGCCTGAATGCCTATCTCAGCGCCGCCGGAAACCGGGTCCCGGTCAGGACCCTTGACGCGCTGATCAGCTTCAACCGGACCCATGCGGATGAAGAACTGGTCCTGTTTGGCCAGGACCTGTTCGAGGCCTCCGACGCACGCGGCGACCTGACGGATCCGGCCTATCTGTCTGCCAGAGCCGCAATCCAGGCCGCCACCCGCCAGCGCGGTCTCGACGCCCTGCTGGCCGAGACCGGCGCGGACCTGCTGGTGGCGCCCTCGGGCCCCCTCGCGCCGCCGGTCGACGCGATCAATGGCGATGTCTGGCCCGACTGGGCCGGAGCAGGCTATCTGGCGGCCATTGCCGGCTACCCTCACCTGACGGTGCCCATGGGGCAGGTTCGGGGCATCCCCATCGGCCTGTCGCTGATGGCGGGACACAATCGCGACGCCGATCTTCTCGCTTATGGCTATGCCTATGAGCAGGCGACCCGCCACATCATGGCGCCGGCCTATCTGCCAAGCGCCGACGCCCATGCGACGACCGGCGCAGCCATGACAGGCCTGCTGGCCAACTAGACCGCCCCTGCCCGACGCTTATGCCGCTGACGCCGCCCTCCGGTTGCGCGCCTGCAGGCGTGGCGCCACCACCGCCATCACCCCACAGGCAACCACGCACCAGCCGGACATCCAGACCAGCTGCCGGTCGAGGCCGATGCCGGCATCGATCAGGGCGCCGGTCAGGCCGGGGCCAAGCGCGGTGGCGAAGACCATGGCCGAGACGATCAGCGCGCGGATCCCGCCAAGATTCAACAGGCCATACACCTCCGGCCAGAGTGCCCCGAACAGGGTCGATGTGAAGCCATAAGACACCCCCATCAGGACCATGAAGAGATACACGCCCCAGACCGGGGTCAGCAGCCCGGCCAGCGCCGTCGCAAGGGCCAGCGGCAGCAGGAACAGAGGCAGCAGGCGCAGCGCCCCGACCCGGTCGATCAGCTGACCACAGAGCAGGGCGAATCCGACCGTGGTCAGGGCCATAGCCGGAAAGGCCCCGGCAAAGGCCAACCGATCATAGCCGCGCAGCTCGATAAAATAATCCTGATGGAAGAAGATCGTCGTCCCGATAAAGGGCGGAGCCAGAACACCGGTCAGAAGCAGATAGAACATCGGATCGCGCAGGACGTCGCCCACACGCCAGTCGCGCGCGGTCCGCCCCTCTGGCACGCCGGCCTCGGCATGCCCCGGCACGCGCTCAGCCCGCCAGAGCAGCAGAATGGCCGGCAGCGCCACGCCGATCAGCAGTGCCGCGCCGGCAATCCAGCCCGCCTGCCAGCCCCATAGTGCAGAGATCAGGGCAAAGCTGACCGGGAATACCGCCTCCCCCGCCTGGTGGCCGGGCACCACAAGCGATGTCGCCCGGCCCCGGCCGGCGACAAACCAGCGGCCAATTTCCGTCAGCGCCGTATGCGTCATCATCCCCTGACCAAGGAGACGCAGCAAATAAATCGCCAGGACCATGACCGCAAGGCTGGGCGAAAACGCCATCAA
The DNA here is from genome assembly GCA_938084575.1 of uncultured Hyphomonadaceae bacterium. Taxonomy (GTDB): domain Bacteria; phylum Pseudomonadota; class Alphaproteobacteria; order Caulobacterales; family Hyphomonadaceae; genus Henriciella. The sequence goes on along the minus strand of CALKFG010000005.1, from coordinate 145,860 downwards.
AAGGCATGCCCCTGCAAGCGCCGGCATCACCAGGCGGGCCACTTTCCAGCCCGGCAGAATATCGAGGATACGCCCGAACCAGGGCAGGGTCGCCGCGCTGGCCAGCGTCGCGACCATGTAGATCAGGCCGAACTGGCCGTCAGTGAGGTCGAAGCGTGCGCGCAATTCCTCTCCCGACAGGCCGATGAAAAAGGTCTGCCCGAAAGACGAGAACAGGGTCAGCAGAAACCCGCCCGCAAGCCAGCGCGCATTGGACCTGATAAAGGACAGCATTAGCGGCCGCGCCCTGCAAGTCCGAGGCGGCGCACCAGTGCCGCGGCCAGACGAGGGCCGAGCTCCGGCCCCTCCAGCGGGTAGAGATAGGGCTCGATCAGCTCCAGCTCCATCAGCAGCAGGGCACCATCCTCATCCCGTAACATGTCGATCCGGGCATATAGCGGCACCTCACCCAGCGCCGCATGCATCGCCTCAGCTGCAGCCAGGTCGGCCGCCTCCGGCACCAGCGCCGTATCCACGCCGCCATAGCTCGACTGGATACGATAATCGCCGGGCGCCGCCTGCTTCAGCAGGGCATGGCTGAAAGCCCCGTCAATGAAGATGAAGCTGAGCTCCCCCTCCGTCTGGATGCGCCTGAGAAAAGGTTGCACCATCATGGCCTGCGGCATGTCGGGCAGGTCCTCGCCCCGCCGGATCCGGTGCTGGCCGTCGGCCCCGGCGCCGACCTGCCGCTTGAAAACAAGGTCATCGCCCAGCGTGGCAAAGGCCGCGGCTGCGGCCGAGCCTGTCACCGAGTTGATCCACAGCGTCGGGATCAGCCGGGCCCCGCGCGCCTCGAGCGTCTTGAGATAGGATTTATGACTGTTCCAGGCGACCAGGTCGGCGGAATTGAACAGGCGGGTCGCGCGCTCGATCCGACGCAAAGTGTCGACAAAAGCGACCGGCCGGTCCCAATAGTCCCAGCAGGTCCCGATCAGGACGGCCTCATAGCTGGCCCAGTCAACTGTAGGATCGGCCCAGTCCCGGTCGTCGATCTGCAGGCCTTCAGACGCAAAGGCGGGCCGCAGCGCGGCCATCATGCGGTCATGCTCAAAAGCATCCGGGCGCCTGAACGGTGAGCCCGGCAAGGTCACCCGGGAGGCAAGATAGGCGATACGTGTCATCCTTCTGCCCGTAATGCGCTGTCCGGCTTGCGTCCAGTCTGGGGGTCTGGCACAGCCTTGGGCCTGTCCTGACCCAGAATGAAAGTCTCCGCATGACCCCAGCCCAGTTTGATGTTGTCGGCCTTGGTAACGCCATCGTTGATGTGATCTCGCGCACAGAGGATGCATTTCTCGAGACCTGGCAGATCAGCAAGAATGCCATGACCCTGATCGAGGCCAACCGGGCCGATGAACTGACCCGCGCTTCTGTCGAGGCGCTGGAGACCTCCGGCGGATCGGGCGCCAATACGATTGCAGGCCTCGCCAGCCTGGGCGGACGCGGGGCCTATATCGGCAAGGTGGCCGATGACCGGCTGGGGCAGGTCTTTCGCGATGACATGTCCCGCGTTGGCGTGCCGTTCAACACGCCCCCGCTGCGCGGTGGAACCGCGACCGCCCGGTCCATCATCTTTGTCACCCCGGACGGCGCGCGCAGCATGAACACCTTCCTTGGCGCCTCCGTCGAATTCTGCCCTGAAGACGTCGACAGTGCCACCGTGAGCGCCAGCGCCATCCTGTATCTGGAAGGCTATCTCTTCGACCGTGAAGCCGCCAAGGCCGCCTTTGTTCACGCCGCCGAAATCGCCCACAAGGCCGGACGCCGCGTTGCCCTGACCCTGTCTGACAGCTTTTGTGTCGACCGCCATCGCGACAGTTTCCGACAGCTGGTCCGCACCCAGGTTGACCTGCTGTTCGCCAATGAAGAGGAATTGCTGTCGCTTTACGAAACCCGGGACTTCGACGACGCCGTCGAACAGCTGCGCAGCGAGACCGGGATCGCTGCGGTGACCCGGGGCGAAAAAGGCTCTGTGGTGATCGGCGATGGCGACCCGATTGCGGTGCCGGCGCTGCCGGTCGCGACCGTGGTCGACACGACCGGGGCGGGCGATCAGTATGCCGCCGGCTTCATGTTCGGCCTGGCCCGGGGATACACATTGGCCAATTGCGCCCAGCTCGGGCACATTGCGGCGGCCGAAGTCATCGGCCATTATGGACCACGGCCGCAGGCCTCGCTGCGCGATCTGGCCGCCGCTGCCGGGTTCGACCTCTAGCCCAGAAGGGCCTCGGCGAAGTCCAACCGGTCATGTCCGAAGAACAGGGCGTCGCCGACAAAAAAGCTTGGCGAACCGAACACGCCCCGGGCCACCGCCTCTTCCGTGTTGGCCCGCAGCGCATCCCGGTTGCCGCTGTCTTCAGCCCGGGCCTGAATGTCGGCCGGGTCAAACCCCCGAGCGGCCAGCCCCTGAGACAGTGCCTCGGGGTCGGCCGGGTCGATCGGTGTCTCACCGCCCCAGCAGAGCTCGAAACAGGCGTCGATAAAGGCCTGCTGCCGCGCGGGGTCCGCCGCCAGACCGATCGTCGCCCGGGTCAGGCCGCGCGTATTCATTGGAAAATGCGGGTTCATGCTCAGCTCAAGACCGTAGCGCTGCGTGCAGCGGGCGAGGTCCTCGGTCATATAGCGCGCCTTGGCCGCGACGGTTCCCGGCGGCCGGTTCCCGGTGGCCTGCATCACGCCGCCAAGAAACATCGGCCGGATCACGAGGCGGGCGCCGGTGCGCGCGATCACGCCCTTCACGGCGGCGTTGGCGACGTGCGAATAGGGGCTGACATAATCGAAGAAGAATTCCAGTTGCCGGGTCATGGGGCGGCTCCGTTCTCGGGTTAAAATGTTTCCATCCAGGGCCGCAGGTCAAGCTCATGCGTCCAGGCCGACCGGGGCTGAACGTGGACCTGCCAATAAGCCTCGGCAATGGCGTCGGGATCCAGAATGCCCGCTTCGGCCTTGAGCTTGTACCGCTCCGGGAACCGTTCGGCGATCCATGGCGTGTCAATCGCCCCGTCAATCACAGCATGGGCGACATGAACGCCCTCCGGGCCAAGTTCACGGGCCATGGACTGGGCCGTCGCCCTCAGCGCAAACTTGGCGGCCGCAAAGGCGGAAAAGCCGCTGCCCCCGCGCATCGACGCGGTCGCTCCGGTGAAAAGAATCGTTCCGGCGGCACGCGGCACCATATGGCGGGCGGCCTCGCGACCGGCCAGGAAGCCGGCAAAGGCGGCCATTTCCCAGACCTTGCGATAGACCCGGGCGGTGGTCTCACGGATCGGAAAATGGACATTGCCCCCAATATTGAACACCACCACGCCCAGCGGACCGATGTCGCGCTCAATTCGGTCAAACAGGGCGACGGTCTGGTCCTCGTCGCGGGCATCGCTGCCAAGGCCGGTGGCCTGGCCGCCCTCCGCCTCGATCGCGGCGACGAGGGGCGCCACCGCCTCCGGCGTGCGGCGGGTGCAGACCGTATGGAAGCCCCCCCGCGCGAACCGCCGGGCCACGGCCCCGCCCGTGGCATCCCCGGCCCCGATCACCAAAGCTGTCTTCTGCATCCGCCACCCTTTTGTCTGTTCCTATTTGGAACTTTGCTCAAACCCGTATATCCTGCAAGCATGAAATGGTCTGACCTCGATGATAATTATTGCCCCGTCGCGCGCACCCTGTCTCTGGTGGGGGACCGCTGGACCCTGTTGATTCTGCGCGATTGCCTTCTGGGGATGAGCCGGTTCGGGGAGTTCGCCGCCAGCACCGGGGCGACCCGCCATATTATTTCCAGCCGCCTGTCCCGTCTGGTCGCGGCCGGCGTGCTGACCCGTGCCGCCTATTCCCAGCGCCCACCGCGCTATGCATACACGCTGACCGAGAAGGGGCACGAGCTTGTCCCTGCCCTGACCGTCTTCCGCGACTGGGGCAAAGCGCATTTGCCGGTCCGACGTCCCGCCCTGTCCTAGTCGCCCGGTATCCGGTATCGGGTGTCCGCGCGGCCCGGCGCCCTAGTCGTCAGGGTCGGCCGCTGCGGCGTCCTGTGGCGGCTGCACAAGCCCGGTGCGCCGCAGCAGCTGGTCCATCGCGCTGGCTTCGTCATAGGACAGATCGGGCACAAAGCGCAGGGCCGGGGTAAACTTCATGTCAATCTCGCGGCCGAGCCGCCCGCGCAGGAATTTCGCGGCCCGGTTGAGCCCGGCAGCAAGCGCGCGGATCCGGTCGGGATCCGTGTCGGCCAGCGGCGAGCAGTAAATCGTGGCGTGCCGCAGATCCGGCGAGCAGCGGACCTCGCCAATGGTGACCGTCACGCCGTGCAGGTCGGCATCATGAAATTCCTCGCGGCTGAGAATATCGACCAGGGCGTGGCGCATTAATTCCCCGGCCCGCAGCTGGCGCTGGCTGGGTTCCTGGGCACTGTTATGCCCGCGTTTCTTCCGGCTCATGGCGTTCCTCCTCCGGCCTTGAGACGGGCCCGGAAGGCCCGGCAGGCGGCCTTGTCCTTGCCGAACCAGCGGTTGGGAACCAGCACAGGCTCCGCACCGTCAAACCGAACCAGGACATGGTCCCTTTTTTCGCTCACACCCGACACTGCCGCCCAGCTGAGGTGAACGGTCACATCGCCCCGGCGCAGGTGCAGGCCATCCTCGGCCAGATCCAGCTGCATCAGGCCCTTCTCGCCGGCACGGCCAATCTGGTGGCGATACGCCCAGCGCATGAAAATCAGGTACCAGACGATCCCGGCCAGACAGGCAAAAATCGCCGAGACCAGGGTCAGCCAGACCGTATCCAGCCCCAGCCGCTTAAAGCTTTCAGCCCCAAGCAGCGCCATGCTGGCAGAGATGATCGGTGCCGTGACACCCGCATAATAGGTCGTCACAGGCCCGATGGTGCCCGACCGGGTCGCCCCGGTCAGTCGCCTGAGGTCCTTGATATTCAGTTGTCCACCAACCGAATGGGCGCCAGAATTTGCGTCCGTCATACGGGTCAGACCCCGCCTTTCTCCATCCAGACTCCCGGCCCGGAACAGTCTAGTCGAGCGAACGGGCTATCATTTCGATTTCGAAACATTCGATCCGGTCACCGACACGAATATCGTCATATTTTTCAAACGCCATGCCACACTCCATGCCGCTCGAGACCTCCGTCACTTCATCCTTGAAGCGCTTCAGCGTCTTGAGATTGCCCTCGTGCAGGACAACATCATCGCGCAGCAGACGCACGCCACAGCCGCGCTTGACGACACCTTCGGTCACCCGACAGCCCGCCACTTTGCCGACCTTGGTGATATTGAAGACCTCCAGAATGTCGGCATAGCCGATAAAGGTCTCGCGCTTTTCCGGGGCCAGCATGCCCGACAGGCTTGCCTTCACATCGTCGATCAGCTCGTAGATGATGGAGTAATAGCGGATCTCAACGCCCTCGCGGTCGGCGAGTTCCCGGGCCTGCTTATTGGCCCGCACATTGAAGGCAAAGACCGGGGCGCCGGAGGATTGTGCCAGAAGGATATCGCTCTCGGAGATACCGCCGGCCGCACCATAGACCACATTGGCGCGAACCTCGTCGGTCCCAAGCTTGTCGAGCGACTGGGTGATCGCTTCGACCGAGCCCTGAACATCGCCCTTGAGAACAATTGGCAGGTCCTGAAGGTTGGCCGCGCCATCCTTCAGACTGGTCATGAACTGTTCCAGCGATGTCCGCTGCGATGCCACGCCCTTGGTCTGACGCTTCATGCGCTGGCGGTATTCGGTAATCTCCCGGGCACGGGCTTCGCTGTCGACGACATTGAAAGCATCGCCCGGCTCGGGTGTTCCGTCGAGCCCGAGAATTTCCACCGGTGTCGACGGCACAGCCTCTTTCATCTGTTGATTGCGCTCATTGACCAGCGCCCGCACCTTGCCCCACCGGGCGCCGGCGACGACAATATCGCCGCGTTTCAGCGTCCCGCGCTTGACCAGAACGGTGGCCACAGGACCCCGCCCCTTGTCGAGCTGGGATTCCACCACGATACCGTCGGCATGGCGCTTGGGATTGGCCTTGAGATCGAGCAGTTCCGCCTGCAGCGTAATGGCCTCTGTCAGCTCATCGAGGCCCAGACGCTTCAGCGCTGACACTTCGATCGCCTGGACGTCACCGCCCATGGCCTCAACCTGGACATCGTGCTGCAAGAGGTCCGTCAGCACCTTGCTGGCATCGGCTTCAGGCAGATCCACCTTGTTCACCGCCACGATCATCGGCACACCGGCCGCCTTGGCATGGCTGATCGCCTCAATCGTCTGCGGCATCACCGAGTCATTGGCCGCCACCACAAGGATGACAATGTCCGTGACATCGGCGCCGCGCGCCCGCATGGCCGAGAAGGCCGCATGGCCCGGCGTGTCAAGGAAACTGATCTTGTCACCGGATTGAAGCTGGACCTGGTAAGCGCCAATATGCTGGGTGATACCCCCGGCTTCACCTGACACCACATCGGTCGAGCGCAGCGCGTCGAGCAGCGACGTCTTACCATGGTCAACATGGCCCATAATGGTGACGATCGGCGGCCGACCAACCAGGTCCGCCACATCGTCCTCTTCACCGTCGAGGCCGATCTCGACATCCGATTCCGACACCCGTTTCACCGTGTGGCCAAATTCGGCGGCGATCAGCTCGGCCGTGTCTGCATCGATAATGTCATTGGCCCGCATCATCTCGCCCTGAGACATGACGAACTTCACAACGGCCGCGACGCGTTCATTCATACGTCCGGCAAGATCCTGCAGGGTAATCGACTCCGGAAGCGTAACTTCGACAGATCCCTTTTCCCCCTGATCCCCGCCGGTACGGCGCTCACGCTCGCGCTCGCGGGCCCGACGGACAGATGCCAGAGACCTCTGGCGGTCACCATCATCGCCAAGGGCCGATGCAATGGTAAGCTTTCCACGCCGGCGCTTCTCGGCACCACCGCGCGCGCGGCCACCACCGGTTTCCGGCTTGGCCCGGTCATCGCGGGCCCGACCGCGCTTGGTCCGGCCCCCGGCACTGTTGGCCGCCGCTTCGATTTCAGCCTGATCGGGAACTTTTGCCGGCGCATCCGCTCCGCGGTCGACCGGCTCACGCTTGGCCGACACCTGAGTGGCGGCCTGCCTGGCCTCTTCCTCTGCTTTGATACGGGCCGCTTCTTCGTCACGACGCCGGACATCTGCCGCCTCGCGCTCTTTTTCTTCCAGGACCTTCTTTTCCTGCTCATTGCGCAGGGCATCGGTGCGGGCCTGTTGTTTGTCGGTCTCGACCTTGCGCTGCGCCTCCACTGCGCGGCGCTGCAGAAGCACTCTCTGGCGGGCAACCAATTCCTCTTCCGTGATGCCAAGCTTGGCCGCCGCGGCCGCCAGCTTGGAAACAGGCTGGCCACCGCCCTTGCCGCCCTGCCCGGCGCCGGGCTTGGTGGACGGAGCGCCGACGGTGCGGCGCTTCTTGGTCTCAACAACCACTTGTTTTGACCGGCCATGGCTGAAGGTCTGCTTCACCGTGCCGGAATTGCCACCGCGCGAAACCGTCAGGGGCTTTCGTCCGCCCGGCTTGCCTGTATCTTTCGTATCGCTCATGCGTATCCTGGTTCCAAATTCTGTCTCGCCGCCGGCTTACCCAACGCTTTAGTGCCTCTGTCGCCTGTCAGCGAACCATATTCTTTCCGGCGCCGCCCGGAATCCCGTCAACCTGCGATAGGCAAACCCAAAGGCCTGTGCGACCGGCTGGTCTTCCAGCAGGCCGTGTACCACAGAGGGACGCCCAAAGGCCATGCCCAATTCAGCAGAGGACAGGGCACCGGCCAGATTTACCCTGTCATACAGGGCCTTTGCCAAAAATTGAACCTTATTACGGCCATCCTTTGCGCCATCGCTGGCCTCCAGGATCCAGCCGGGAGGCCGCTTGCGCAGCGATGCGCGCACCTGATCGAACCCCGTCACGGCATTGCCCCCGCGACGCGCCATGCCGATCAGGCCGATGCAGCGCTGGACAAGCTGGGCCTCAATGCCATCTGCCAGCCCTTCCATCGGGCGGGTGGGGGCCTTGAAGGCGCGTGAAAATACGGGCCCTGCGACAGCCGCCTCGACCACGTCGCGCTTCGCCAGGATCCACATGCCACGGCCGGGAAGATTACCGGAAACATCAGGCACGGCGACGCCATCCGGACTGCGCACAAGCCGCACCATACGCGCCTGGGGCAGGCGCTCCCGACTCACAGCACACTGGCGGACAGGCCCGCCGGCGCGCTGGGTCTCTCGCGCCGTCAAGCGGCGCGATTCAGGATCATTCTTCGTCTGCGGCATCGTCGCCGCCCTCCGCTGCGGGGTCATCTTCCGCAGCCAGTTCATCAAGGTCGAACATCAGCTCGTCCTCGTTTATGTCGAGATCAGCAGGCCCGTTCGCCGTGCCGGATGATTTGCCAAGTTCGCCAAGCGCGAGGAGCGCACGCTCCTCCTCGGTCAGGTCCATTTCCTCGCTCAAGGCATCGGCGGCCATTTCCGCCTCCATCTGCTCAAGGGCCTCGGGCTCGATCCAGCCGACCTGCACACGGGCCCGCATGATAAAGAGCTGGGCGTCATCCTTGCGCATTTCACCCTTTTTCAGAATCCCGTCCTGCCAGACCGGCTTGCCATCGGGGCCATTTTCCCGCCAGCCGGTCAGGTCATCGGGCACCAGGCCGGCAACATCCTCGACGGTCTTGATCTCGTTCTCGCCAAGCTTGACGGCAAAGGCCGGGGTCATGCCCTCCAGATCCATGACATCGTCTTCGACACCCAGCTCGAGGCGCTGGACATTCAGCTTCTCAGCCAGACGTTCCAGATATTCCCGCGCCCGTTCCTGGATCTCGGCGGACACTTCCTCGTCAAAGCCTTCGATCTGCATGAAGTCGTCAGGCGCGACATAGGCGATTTCCTCTACGGACTCAAAGCCTTCCGAGGCCAGCAGCTGGGCCAGCGTCTCATCGGCATCGAGCGCTGTCATGAACAGCTCGGTCCGCAGCTGGAACTCGCGCTGGTAACGTTCTGAATCATCCGTCTCGGTCACCAGGTCGATCTGCCAGCCGGTCAGCTGCGACGCCAGCCGGACATTCTGTCCGCGCCGGCCGATTGCCAGCGGGAACTGGTCATCGGCCACAACGACCTCGACCCGGTGTTCTTCCTCATCCAGCACAACCTTGGACACCTCGGCCGGCTGCAGGGCGTTCACGATGAACGTCGCATCATCGAAATTCCACGGGATGATGTCGATCTTTTCACCCGACAGTTCGCCGACCACTGCCTGGACGCGGGCACCCCGCATCCCGACGCACGCGCCGACCGGATCGATTGAGCTGTCATTGGAGAACACGCCGATCTTGGCCCGGGATCCCGGGTCACGGGAACAGGATTTGATTTCGATCACGCCTTCATACACTTCCGGCACCTCGGCCGCGAACAGCTTGATCATAAAGTCGGGATGGGCCCGCGACAGGAAGATCTGGGGTCCCTTCACCTCGCGGCTGACCTTGTAAAGATACGCACGCACCCGGTCATTCGGCTGGAAATTTTCCCGGGGAATGCCGTCATTGCGCCGGATAATACCCTCGGCGCGGCCAAGATCCACGATGACATGACCATACTCAACCCGCTTGACGATGCCGTTTATGACCTCGCCTTCGCGGTCCTTGAACTCATTGAACTGGCGCTCGCGTTCGGCATCGCGCACCTTCTGCATGATGACCTGCTTGGCCGTCTGGGCCGCTACACGGCCAAAATCGAAGGGCGGAAGCTCTTCCTTGATTTCATCGCCGGGCTCCAGCGCGGCATCAATTTTCTTGGCGTCGCTCAGCGCAATCTGCATAGCCGGATCTTCCAGCTCGGCGTCCGTGACCACGGTCTGAACGCGCCAAAGGCTCTGCTCGCCAGTGTCCTGATCGATCGCAGCGCGAATGTCATGCTCCTGACCGTAACGCGATTTCGCGGCACGCTGGATCGCTTCCTCCATTGCCTCAATGACAATGGCGCGATCGATTGCTTTTTCTTCCGCCACCGCTTTCGCGATCTGCATGATTTCAAGCCGGTTTGCTGAAACGCCAACAGTGCTCATGGCCTCAGGCTCCACTTTCTGGGTTCTGGTTAAAAGGGTCGGGCTCGTCGTCTTCGGCGTCAAGCCCCTCAAACTCCGCGTCGCCGGGCTGCGGCGGCAGGCCGCCCAGCGCCTGGGCCGCATCGATCAGCGCATCGGTCAGGACAAGGCTGGCCTTGGTCATGTCATGCACACCAGCAACCAGGGCGCTGTCATCATCCAGGATCACGGTCACGCCCGACTCATCCTCGCCCTGGATGACGCCCTGAAAGCGCCGCCGGCCCTCAATCGGCATCGCCAGTTCAATCTTGGCGAGATGTCCGGCCCAGCGGGCAAAATCACCCGGACGGGTCAGAGGGCGGTCAATCCCGGGGGTCGAGATTTCCAGCCGGTAGGGCTCTGTGATGGGATCTGCATCGTCCATCAGGGCAGACAGCTGCCGCGAGAAGGTGGCACAGTCCTCAACATCACTCAGCCCGCCACCGACGCGATCGATCATGATCTGCAGCACGGGCCGCTTTCCGCCCATGATACGGACCCGCACAATGTCGAGGCCGAGCGCCGCAGCGAGCGGCTCGGACAGGCTGAGAATGCGTTTCTCCTGAGCGGACAAAGCAATCAAGGCGGGACCCTTCGGACAAAGAAAAGCGGCGGCCCCTTTCGGAACCGCCGCCGATAAACTTTCGACTTGGCCGCTGCATAGGGCCAAAATCGGAAAGAGTCTAGAGCAGCTTCAGATCCACTGCAGATGTCTTGTTGCGCCGATCATCATGATAAAGCTCATATTCAATCGGCTGATCATCGGCGAGCGCCTTAAGACCTGAACGTTCAACAGCAGAAATATGCACGAACACATCCTTGCCGCCATCGTCAGGAACAATGAAGCCAAAACCTTTTGTGGCGTTAAACCACTTTACTTTTCCGGTCGCCATCGGCGAAACCCTTTCAGTTCTAGTGTCTGCCCGTGCTGTATCTACCCTATGTAGAGCTACGGGCTGTCGATTACGGGGGGGTTCGTCACTATAGGCCACCTTTGGCGGGGTCTTACGGGGCAGACCTGCCGTATTCGAAATCCCTTACATGCACATGTGGCCCGCCGCGTCAAGGACTTGGGTCGCCACATCACCCCCGCTCGAAATCAAACCAAACCGGGGCGATGTCGCCAATATTCTTGGTCTCGTAACGGGTTGCGACGTGGTCCTCCGGACGCATCTGCCAGTCACCTGCCCTTTGTGCCGTCCAGCGAAATCCGGCATGCCGGATGAAATGGACCAGCGCCTCATCGGCATAGTCACGGACATCTGTGGCGAACCGGACCTGGCCGCCGGGCCGCACGATCCGGGCAAGGCTGTCGAGAAAGGCAGGCTGGATCAGCCGCCGCTTGCGGTGGCGGGCCTTGGGCCAGGGATCAGGGAACAGGATAAAGACGCGGTCAAGGCTGGCCGGCGCCAAGCGGTCCGCCAGCTGCCGGGCATCCTCATCCCAGAGATACATATTCGACAGACCGTGATCCTCAATCTGACCGAGGCATTTGGCCAGCCCCTCCTGAAACACTTCGCTGGCCAGCAGGGTCAGCCCGGGATGGTTCAGGGCCTGCCCGACCGGATGTTCACCCCCACCAAAGCCGATCTCGAACCAAACCTCCGAGGCCTGTGGACGCAGAGTGCGGGGGTCGAGAAGACCGGAGTCCGGCAACGGGACACGCAGGCGCGGCAGCAGGCCCTGCATCAGCTCCTGTTGCCGGGCCGACAGGGGACGGCCGCCGCGGCGGCCGAAAGATTTGAGCGCAGGAGCATGGAGATCTGACACAGTGTCTTTTTCCTTTACCGGCGCCGGCCGGCCTGACGACCGGGGCGGTCTAGCCAAACCCGGCCGGGATGAAAAGCCCCGCAGCCCGGCCAGCCGGCGCGCCGGCGCAGCAGGCTTCCGCGACGGAGCCCTGGATCAGGGCCTTGTGGTCTGCGCGGCATAGGTCCAAGGGAGGACGACAGACAGGTTGAAGGTTGACGATGGAACGCAGCAAAGGCCCTTCGGCGCACCTGCCCCTCCCGGTCTGGGAATTCGTCGGCATCGTTGCGAGCATGATGGCACTCAATGCCCTCGCAATCGATATCATGCTGCCGGCGCTGAGCGACATTGCCGACCACTATCAGCTGTCCCGCGCGAATGATCAGCAATGGGTGATCTTTGCCTATGTCTTCGGCTTCGGCCTGCCGCAGCTTTTCTTCGGCCCGCTTTCCGATCGCTATGGTCGCCGGGGCCTGCTGCAGCTTTGCATCACCGGATATATTTTCGCCGGCCTGTTCTGTATGATGACGCGCTCTTTCGAGGTTTTGCTGGCAATGCGCTTTCTGCAGGGTGTCTTTGCAGCCGGCGTGCGCGTCATCGCCTCCGCAATTGTCAGGGACCTGATGGCCGGGCGGGCCATGGCCCGCATCATGTCGCTGATTATGACCGTGTTCATGGCGGTGCCGATCCTGGCCCCAACCCTCGGGGCCATAGTTCTGCTGGTGGCCCCGTGGCAATGGACATTCGGAATCCTGTCGGTCGGCGGCGTCCTGCTGCTGACCTGGGTCAGCCTCCGGCTGCCAGAGACCCAGCCAGCCGCATCGCGCCAGCCTTTGTCCCTGCGCCAGACGGGCCGGGCCTATGCCCAGGTTCTGACGACCCGCGAAACCGTGGGCTACATGTCGGCCAGCGGCGTCATTTTCGGCGCCCTGTTCGCCTTCATCGCAGCATCAGAGCAGATCTTCCGGGATGTCTTTGACAGGGGCGACAGCTTCGCCATCTGGTTTGCCGGGATTGCCGCAAGCCTGGCCCTGGCGAACTTTGTCAATTCCCGGATCGTCGAGCGTTTCGGCATGCGCCGGATCAGCCATATTGTCCTGATCGGATTCACCGGCCTCGCCCTGACCAACAGCCTGATCCTTCTGGTGCTGGGCGAAAGACTGGTCCTGTTTTACCCGTTATTCTGCCTGACCTTCGCCTGTTTCGGAATGCTGGGATCAAATTTTTCCGCCATCGCGCTCGAGCCCCTTGGACCGATCGCCGGCACGGCAAGCGCGGCCTATGGCTTCGCCACGAGCACGGTGGCCAGCACGTTCGGCTATCTCGTCGCCAGCCGGTTTGACGGCAGCGTCGTCCCGATTCTGAATGGCTTTGTTGCGCTCGGCCTGGTTTCGCTGTCCCTGATCCTGATCACCGAGCGCGGGCGGCTGTTCGCCAGCAAATAGGCCTATTGGGCTGCAGTCGGAGCCAGCCAGGCCGCCTCGACCACATCGACAACATCATCCATGATATCCGTGATCTTGAAATCCTTCGGCGTATAAACCCGCCGGATACCCATCTGGCGCAAAGCCTGCTCATCCTCATAGGGAATGATACCGCCCACCACGACGGGGACATGCTCGAGGCCGGCCTTGCGCAGTTCCGCCAGAGTCTCGCGGACCAGGTCGAGATGGCTGCCGGACAGGATCGACAGGCCGACAATATGCGCATTTGCAGCCTTGGCCTGGGCGGCGATTTCAGATGGCGTGAATCGGATGCCATCATACGCCACGTCCATGCCGCAGGCCCGTGCCCGCGCCGCAATCTGCTCGGCCCCGTTGGAATGCCCGTCGAGGCCCGGCTTGCCAAGGACGTATTTCAGGCGCCGGCCGAGACGTTCCGACAGGGCATCGACACGGGCCCGGGTGGCCTCAATGTCGGGGTCACCGCCGGTCTCAATGACCAGGGCGACGCCCGTCGGCCCCCGGTATTCACCAAACACGTCGCGCAAGGCCGTGCCCCATTCCCCTGTGGTGACCCCCGCCTTGGCGGCGGCAATGGAGGGTTCCATAATATTGCCGGTTCCGCTGGCGGCCTGTTTCAGGGCATCCAGGGCAGCCGCAACCGCACCGGCATCCCGCTGCGCCCGCCATGCCTTCAAGGCATCGACCTGTTCCCGCTCGACCATGGGATCAACTGTCTGAATGGCGTCATTCCCGGCCCCGAGCGGGCTCTCTTCGGTGGTGATATGCGAATTCACACCGATGACCTTGAGGGCGCCACTTTCAATGCCCCGAATGCGGTCAATATGGGCCCCGACCAGGCTCTCTTTCATATAGCCGACTGCATCCACAGCTCCCCCCATCCCATCGATCCGGGCCAGTTCAGCCCGGGCCTGGTTTTTCAGGGCCTCTGTCTTGGCGTCGACCACGTGCGAGCCGTCAAACAGGTCCTCATATTCCAGAAGGTCGGTTTCAAAGGCGAGGATCTGCTGCATGCGCAGCGACCACTGCTGGTCCCAGGGGCGCGGCAGGCCAAGCGCTTCATTCCAGGCTGGCAGTTGCAGGGCCCGGCACCGCGCCCGTTTTGACAGGGTGACGGCCAGCGCCTCAATCAGGATGCGATACACATTGTTCTCGGGCTGTTGTTCGGTCAGGCCCAGTGAGTTGACCTGGACCCCATAGCGGAACCGCAGGGATTTCGGATCGGTCACGCCATAGCGGTCACGTCCAATCTCCTCCCACAAATCGACAAACGCCCGCATCTTGCACAATTCAGTCACGAAGCGGACGCCGGCATTCACGAAGAAGGAAATCCGGCCGAACACGATAGCGAAATCCTCATCGGGAACCTGGCCACCGGCCTTGACCGCATCCAGAACCGCGCACGCCGTCGCCAGCGCATAGGCCAGCTCCTGTTCCGGCGTCGCCCCGGCTTCCTGCAAATGGTAGGAACAGACATTGAGCGGGTTCCATTTCGGGACTTCCGTATAGCACCAGCTGACCATGTCTGCGATCAGCCGCATCGATGGCTGGGGCGGAAACACATAGGTGCCACGCGAAAGGTATTCCTTGATAATGTCATTCTGGGTCGTGCCGCGCAGCTTGGCGCGATCATCCCCGCGCTCATCCGCCAGCGCGACATACAGGGCCAGCATCCAGGCGGCCGGCGCATTGATGGTCATGGAAGTGTTCATCTCCTCCAGGGGGAGGGACTCAAACAGTGTCCGCATATCACCGAGATGGCTTACCGGAACGCCAACCTTCCCGACCTCCCCGCGCGACAAGATGTGGTCGGAATCATAAGCGGTCTGGGTCGGCAGGTCGAAGGCAATGGACAGCCCCGTCTGGCCCTTTTCCAGATTGGTCCGGTACAGGGCATTCGACTTTTCCGCCGTCGAATGGCCAGCATAGGTGCGGAAGATCCAGGGACGGTCCGGCGTGTGTTGAAACTCAGTCATCGGGGCTCCTTGGAAAACGCATCTGAGGAGCGCAACATGGTGGCGAGCAGGCCATGCGGCAAGGCAAGTTTGTTTTCAGCCCGCCCCTTGTGCGCCTGCGCCGTCCCGGCCATGTGTGTGATGAACCGTGTAAGAGACCGGATATGCCCTCAGCTCTCGCTTTACCGCTCCGCCTGCGCCTTGCGTCGAGCGCCGCCTTCCTGCTGGCCGTTCTGGTTGCGGCTGGCGCCAATCGCAGCCTGCTTATGGTCCCGATCCTCGCCGCAGCATCAACCGCGGCGCACTGGATGGCCAGCCGGCTGGCAAAAGGCGACCAGGCCACCATGCTCGGCCTGCTTGACCCCCGCACTCAAAGGCTGATGCAGCAGAAGATGGCCCGGGCGGGCTTCTTTTTCGGCCTGTTCGGTTACACCCTGATCTTCATCATCGGTGTGTTCCTGTCGGCAATCGTCACGCCAACCGAACTTGCGCGTCAACTGACCCGCTTCGACCTCTGGCTGGTTCTGGTGCCCACCGGCCTGACACTCGGCCTCGGCCTGGTCCGGCGCAATCTATCGACCCCCTTTCAGGGTCCCGGCAACCCAGCCAGTTCGCCTGATCCGGACTCGGACGCCTTTACCGTCGAGGGTGAGATCGTCCGGTCCGACGAGTCAGACCCCTAGCCAGTCCAGCCCGCCTCGATCGGCGCCAATTTTATCATAATAGAGCCGCTGTATATGGCGGGTCACCCGACCCGGAACCCCGGCGCCGACGGGCTGTCCATCAAGCCTGATGACCGGGGCGACCAGCGCCCCTGCGGAACTGGTGAACATCTCACGAGCCGCCCGCGCCTCGTCGAGGCTGAAACTGCGTTCGACCAGATCGAGGCCGGCCGGCTGTAAAAGGTCGCGTATGGTGGCCCGGGTCACGCCCGGCAGGATCGCAGTTCCGAGCGCACGGGTAATCAGCTGTCCGTCAGAGCTGACAATCCACACATTCGCGGAAGCGGCCTCGGTGACGTGTCCGTCCTCGTGCATGATGGCGGTGTCCGCACCGTGAATGCGGGCTTCACGGTAGGCCAGAGCCTGTGACAAGAGCTGCGTGGTCTTGAGATCTCTCCGCGCCCAGCGCGTGTCCTCAAGCGTAATGGCCGACAGGCCTGTCTCAGCCATGGCGCCGATCAGCGACCGGCTGTCGGCAAACATGAAGATGCCGGGTGTAAAGGTCTCCGGCCCGGCAAAGTCTCGGATCCCGGCGCTGCCAGCGGTGACCTGAAGATAAACCAGGCCTTCCTCAAGAGCATTGCGCGCAATCATTTCCTGATGAAGATCGTTCCAGCCCTCGTCAGACATCGGGTTTGGAATATCTATGTCGGCAAGCGTTCGTTTCAGACGGGTCACATGCGGTTCGAAATCGATCAGTTCGCGATTGAGCACCGCCGTAACTTCGTATGCGGCATGCGCGAAGAGAAACCCACGATCAAAAGGAGAAAGGACCGCCCGATCTGCCGCCACATAAGCCCCATTCAGGTATGTAATGGGCGCCAGCGTCATATTGCGTACCTCCGATCCAGACAAACTTCCTGATGCTGCAACGCACAATTTACTTGCCTTGCGCGCGGTTTGGAACAAGTCTGGACGGGTTCGTGATGAGTGTGAAGACGCCAGTCAATGGCGCGATCGGAAAGTTTGGAGGAAGCCATGGCTGATACACAGCACCAGAGCCGCGAGAAAAAAGATCTCTATGCGATGGGGGAAATTCCCCCGGAGTTCCATGTCCCGAAGCTGATGCACGCCTGGACCATTCGGCGAGAGCGCCATGGGCGTCCGGAAACGGCGATGCAAATCGAGCAGGTCCCGGTCCCGGACATCGACAGCGACGAAGTGCTCGTCCTGGTCATGGCCGCAGGCGTCAACTACAATGGCATCTGGGCTGGACTGGGCGAACCCATTTCGCCGTTTGACGTACACAAGGCCGACTTCCACGTCGCGGGGTCTGACGCCTCGGGCATTGTCTGGGCCGTCGGCCGAAAGGTCACACGGGTCAAGCCCGGTGACGAAGTCGTTATTCACTGCAATCAGGACGATGGTGACGACGAGGAATGTAATGGCGGCGACCCGATGAATTCGCCGAGCCAGCGTATCTGGGGATATGAAACACCCGATGGCAGCTTTGCGCAGTTCTGCCGGGTTCAGGCCCGCCAGTGCATGCCGCGGCCCAAGCACCTGACCTGGGAAGAAAGCGCCTGTTACACGCTGACCCTTGCAACCGCATACCGTATGTTGTTTGGCCACCGGCCGCATGTCGTCAAACCCGGGAACAATGTTCTGGTCTGGGGCGCCTCTGGCGGGCTTGGAAGCTTCGGCGTCCAGCTCTGTGCCGTTACCGGCGCCCATGCCATTGGCGTCGTGTCCAGTGATGACAAGTTCGACTTTGTCCGGTCGATGGGTGCCAAGGGTGTCCTGAACCGCAAGGATTTTAATTGCTGGGGCCAGCTGCCGACCGTGAATGGTCCGGAATTCGGCGATTATATGCGTGAAAATCGCAAGTTCGGCAAAGCCATCTGGGACATTACCGGGCGCAAGGACGTCGATATTGTCTTTGAGCACCCCGGTGAAAGCACCTTCCCCGTCTCGGTCTTCGTGGTCAAGCGCGGCGGCATGGTGGTCATCTGCGCCGGTACAACCGGGTTCAACCTGACCATGGATGCCCGATTCCTCTGGATGCGCCAGAAGCGCGTTCAGGGGTCGCATTTTGCCAATCTCAAACAGGCTTCTGCCGCCAACCAGCTGGTCATTGACCGCCGCATAGACCCGTGCATGTCGGAGGTCTTTTCCTGGTCCGACATTCCCGCGGCGCATGAAAAAATGCTGAATAATGAGCATCTTCCAGGCAATATGGCGGTTCTTGTCACCAGTCCGAAGCCTGGCCTGAGAACCGTCGAGGACGTGCTGGAAGTGGGCCCGCTGCCCCGCTAAGCCAGCGCCGCGTTCAGCCCCATAAGGCCCGCCTCATAGCTGAGGCGGGCGGCCATGATCGGCCGCCAGCCTGGTCCGGGAGGCCAGGTGTCCCGCAGCAGCGGCGACACCCCGCTCAAGGCTGGCGCGTCCGGCGCGGGCGCATACCGCCCGTCCCACAGGCCTGCCGTCACGGTCCCACGGCCCTGGCCAGGATCGCGGCCAATCAGCAGACCGGATCGCGATGTCTGAAGCCAGGCACCGCCCAGCGTCGCCCGGTCGCCCGGGTCGCGCAACCCACGGACCACGTCCTGCAGCGCCCCGGCCCGCGGCGTCCGGTCGCCTCCGCTGGCCAGCCGGACCAGAAGTCCGAGGGCCGCCAGCGCCAGCGGCGATTCCCGATCCGTCGGGGTGAACCGAATCAGCCCATCCGACAGAATTTCAACCTGGTTGGGGTCCAGCACAGCGGCAGCCAGGTCGGCATCTGCGGCGTGGCGGCGCGTCAGGGCCTGGCGCGCCGCGGCCCCCAAACACTCCGTCCAGGCCGGATGGCGGGCCAGATGCTGGCGCAGCCGCGCCCGCTCATAGACCGGATTCTGATTTGACGGGTCCTCTATCCAGCCTTCCCCGGCCTGTTGCAGCGCGTCCCGAAGGGTCTGCCGCCGCGACAGGATCAGCGGACGACACAAGGCCAGATCGCGTCCTTCCGGCCACACCGGTGACGCGGAAATCATCGCCGGACCGGCCTGATGGGCCGACCGGACGCCCCGCCGGCGGCGCATCAGCAGGGTTTCAATCACGTCATCTAAGGTGTGGCCAAGACAGAGGAGCTCGGCGCCCACCCGGCGCGCAGCGTCGGCAAGAAGGCGGTGACGGGCCGCACGGGCAGCGGCCTGGCCCGCGCGCTGATCGGTCCACCTCAGACAGGTGCAGGTCTGGCCGAGCGCCTGGCTCCGCTCCGCAACAAAGCGCGTTTCCGCCACCGCTTCCGGCCGGAGGCCGTGATCGACCGTCAGCACATGCAGGCGCCGGCCCGCCCGGCTGGCCCAGCTGGTCAGGACCTGCAATAAGGCCATGGAGTCGCTGCCGCCGGAAACGGCCACCGCGATGGGGCGGTCGCAATCTGGTGAAAGACGGGCGACCAGCCGGGTCAGGCGCGCCTCGACCCCGGCCAGGCCAGGCCCGAACTCAGCTCTCGCAGCCAGACCGGGCACGTTCACCAGCCGCGAGATTCCGGGTCACGCCAGATGCTTCGGGATAGCGCTGCGGCAAGACATCCAGCGCGCTGCAGGCCCGCTCAGTGTCGCCGACAAGACGCATGGACCGGGCCAGCTTGGCCAACGCCTCAGGCGCCCGCGGATCATCCGGATACTCCCGGATCATCCGGGTATAGGCCTGGCCGGAGGCGGCATAGGCTTCCTGCTGGTACAGCGCCTCGCCCAGCCAGTACTGGGCTTCCCCGGCCTGGGGATCGTCGCCGAACAGATCAAGGAATTGCCGGAATGCCCCTTCAGCACCGGCATAGTCAAACTGCAGCAGCCGCGACTTGGCCTCGGCAAAGAGCGGCCCCGCCTCTCCGGGAAGGTCACTTGCCGGAAGCGTTCCAAGCCCGCCGGTCATGGGCGCATCCATTTGCGCCAGCGGCTCGGGGTCTGCAGCCGGCACCCCGGCATCGGGACTCTCCGCCGGTTGGGGGCCGGCCGCCCCGGCCTCGACCACAGCTTCGGCCGGAACCAGGCGTTGCAGGTCCAGACCCTCGCCAAAAGCAGGTCCGGTTTCGAGGGCATTCATTTCGTCGACCCGCAGGCTGACCGCGGACAGGCGGCGGTTGAGGTCGGCCATCTGCTCAAGCTGAGTCGCCTGACTGGCCCTCAGATCGGACATCAGCCGGTCGATTTCAGCATCGTCGACCTGCATATCATTGATTTGGTCACGCGACTGGGTGAGCAGAAACTGCAAGGTCTCGACCTTGCCATTCAGGGTCGCATTCTGGGATTCCAGCCCGGTGATCTGCGCCCTCAGTTCGGCATTGGCCTGCTGCAGGTCGCGCAGGAGAAGGACGACGTCCCCGCTGGAGACGCCCTGTCGGATGTCGGCCTGGGCCAGCGCACTTGCAACGGACGACAGACAGAGGCCAAACGCCGCCGCGATCCAAACCCGTGTCATCCGCATCCAAGAGCTCCCTCACTCTGCACCAGACCAGACCATACGAAACGGCCGGGGCCAAATTATGGCGCCCGGCCGAATTTTTAAATCTGGCGGGTGCCCTTAGGACGCCGCGCCGGAAACAATCTGGGTAAACCCATTCCGGTTCTGGGCCCAGGCCGCATCATCCGACCCGGCAGCGATTGGGCGTTCCTTACCGTAGGATACCGTTTCGATCCGGGCTGGATCAACACCCAGGTCGACCAGATAAGCCTTGACCACATTGGCCCGGCGCTCGCCGAGGGCGAGGTTGTATTCCCGCGTGCCGCGCTCATCGCAGTTTCCGGCGACAAGAATATTCACGTCGGAATAGGCATCCAGCCACGCGGCCTGACGGCGCAGAACCATGCGGGCATCCTCACTCAGCACATATTGATCGAGGTCGAAAAAGACGCGATCCCCGACATTGACCTGGAAGTCTTCCAGAGAACCCGCCAGAGGTCCGGCAGGAACAACGGGTTCCGGCTCTACAATGACTTCCACAACGGGTTCGGGCTCGGGCTCGACGATGACGGGCGCGGGCTCTTCGACCACGGGTGGCGGCGGCGGCGGGGTTGTCGAACATGCCACAACCCCAAACAACAGTGCCAGGGACCCGGAAGTCATCATTAGGCGACGCATGCTTGTACTCCTTGCTAAAAATCCAATCGTTGCCTTAGGCATTCTTTTTGACAAATTCATGTCAGCGCAACTCTGGTACAGTGAAATCGCCCAATATCCAATGGTTTAGAACATATTTCTTCGATTTTATGGCAGCAGGGGTGACCAGGCCGGATCTGAAGCATCCGTCGGGGTCGCCAACCGCCGCAAACTGCGCCCGGTCAGATCCACCGACCACAGCCCCGGCGCCGCCCCGGGACGGCTTTCACGGAAGAACGTGATCACGCGTCCATTCGGGGACCAGTCCGGCCCCTCGTCGAGATAAGATTCCGTCAGCAAGCGTTCTCCCGCCCCGTCCGTCCCGATGACACCAATATGGAACCGGCCACCGGTCTGCTTGGTAAAAGCGATCAGATCGCCACGCGGACTCCAGACAGGGGTTGAATACCGGCCCGAGCCAAAGGTGATGCGGCAGGCAATATCGCGCCCCCCCGACGGGCACATGCGGGGCGACCCGTCAGTATTCATGATATAAAGCTGCGGACTGCCGCCGCGGTCGGAGTTGAAAACCACTTCCCGGCCATCTGGCGACATGGACGGGGACGTATCGATGGCGGGGTGTGTGGTCAGCTGCCGGCTTTCCCGGGTCCTCAAATCCATAATATGGATATCCGAATTGCCCGACACCGCCTGAGTCAGCAGGACCTCACGGCCATCGCTCGAAAATCGCGGCGCAAACGTCATCGACTGGAAATCGCCAAGGACTTCCTGTCGGCCCCTTTGCAGGTCGTACAGATAAACCCGCGGCGTACCGCCCTCATAAGACATGTAGGTGATTTGCTGCGCCTCGGGTGAGAAGCGGGGCGTCAGCACCGTGTAGCGGCCGCTGGTCAGATACTGCACATTGGCACCATCGGAATCCATGATCGCCAGGCGCTTATTGCGCTCAAGCTTGGGGCCGGTCTCGGAAATATACACGATACGGGTATCAAAATAGCCGGTTTCGCCGGTGAGCCGGGAGTAAATGGCATCCGAAATCTTGTGCGCAATCCGCCGCAGGTCTTCCGGCTTGGTCAGGAAGCGGCGACCGGACACCAGCGCCCCGGACTCGTCCTCGAAGCGCATCAGCTCCTCGCCATAAACATCCCACATCCGCAGGGACCCCCGAAACAGCTCAGTACCGTCCCGGACCACCCGCTCAACCGAGCCGATCACAAGGGCATCTGACTGAATGATTTTCCAGTCCGCAAAGCGTGGGGCGACCTCGATATTCAGATCTTTCTGGATGAAGGCACTGGGCGGGGTCAGCACGAAAAGCCCCGTTGATTCGAGATCATCGCGAACGATTTGGCTGATCTGGAAGGCGATCTCGGGATCGACCCCCCGCGCCTCGAAATCCGGGATCGCGATTGGTGTCGGTTCAAACACGCCCGTCGCAATATTCACTTCCAGTTGCGCATGTGCCAGCGGGCTAAAGACCCCGAGCATAAAGGCCAGCGCCGTGATGATGGATTTGACCTTGGACATATTCTCTCCTCGACTCATGGATCGTCCCCATCGAATGCGGGTCCGAGATTAACACGGATGGTCTGCCATTCAGCATATTCTTGCTTCGGCAAGGTAAACGGCTGACATTTTTCCACCGCACGTTTCGCACGTTCCATTGCCACGCGCATGGGTGAGCGCCCGAGCGGCACGCGCCCGGGCTCAATCCAGCGCACGTCGCCAATCAGCCCGCCATTGCGGTCCAGCGCAACCTGAAGACGGACGTTCAGCGTTTCCGGATTTGGCTGGTCGCTGACACCCAGCCAGCAGCTTCGTATCTGGGAATAAAGCAGGCTCTCAAGCCGGGCGGTGTTGGTGGTTTGGTCGCCTGCTCCGGCGCGCAGCGGCTGCGGCGTCTCGGTCACGTCTTCCAGAACGGACTCCTGCCGCGGCCTTGATGTCCGTCGGCGGGTCTGGCGCTCACTAGCAAAAGTGCTTTCCGCATCATTGAGAAAGGCCGCGAGCGGATCCGCCGCCGTCTTCGGCGGGGGTGGCGTCCCGACCGGGTCTGGCAGCGTGACCACCGGGTCTGGCGCCTCAGGCTTAAAATCCGGGACGATATCTTCCGGACGCAGCGCTTCAGGTTCAGGCGTTGGATCCGCCGTACTTATATCATCTTCGGGCAGAGCCTCATCGACGGGCTCCGGATCGGCCTCTGGCTCTGGCTCAGGAGGGTCTTCCACCGGCGGGGCCTGAACGTCTTTTTCAGGTTCGGGCGCCGGCTTGCGCACCGCCGAAATATTGGTGAAGGCACCCAGGTCAACCAATTCAACAGGGACTACCACCAGGTCTTCCTGATCGCCGGAAACGCCGGCGACATAAGGCCAGGACACATAGCCCAGCCCGATCACAGCCGCGTGCAGAAAAATAGAGGCTGGCAGGCCGCGAAGCATATCTCACCGCGTCCCCTGAAGGTTGACCTTGGGGTCCGTCACCAGGGAAACATTGCGGAACCCGGCCTGCTGCAGCCGGGTCAGAACCTGCATGACGCGGCCATAATCAACCGCCTCGTCAGCCCGCAGGAAAATCCGTTCTCCATAACCCTCATTGGTAATGGCATAGAGCTTAGCGCTCAGCTCCTCGATCGGAGTCTGCGTATCCTGAATGTAGACCTTGCCCTCAGAATCCAGCGAAACCGACAAAGGCAGCTCGGAGGGGGCGGGCAGTTTCTGGGCCACGGATTTCGGCAGGGCGACGTCTACCCCTGTGGTCAGCAAGGGGGCGGTGATCATGAAAACGATCAGAAGCACCAGCATGACGTCCACGAGGGGCGTCACATTGATTTCCGCATTCATGGCCCGGCGGCCGCGCTTGGCCTTCGGGGAAAGAGAGCTACCCGCCATGGCTTCAGCTCCCGCTGGCCCGGCGTGACAACCGCACCAGAATATCCTGACTGAAGGAATCCAGCGCGTCGGCATAATGGTTCAGGTCACCAGAGAACTTGTTGTAGAAAACGACAGCTGGAATTGCGGCAACCAGGCCCATACCGGTTGCGAACAGGGCCTCGGCAATCGGGCCCGCCACAACCGCCAGGCTGGGATCCTGCTTGGCCTCGATATTCAGGAAGGCATTCATAATGCCCCAAACCGTTCCGAACAGGCCGATGAAGGCCGACACCGACCCGACCGTAGCCAGAACCCCCAGGCCGGACCCCACATCCGCCACCTCGCGGTCAATACTGGACCGCATCGAGCGCTCCGCCCGCGACACCAGAGCGTCATGATCGGCCGAGGAGACAGACTTTGCGTCCCGCCATTCCCGCGAAATCGTCGTAAACAGGCGGGCGCCGGCATTGTCCGGGGTCTGGCCGGGACGCAGATCAAACTCATCTGTTCGGCCGCCCCAGAAGGCGTCCTCAAACGCCCGGGCTTTCTTGCGGGCACCACCAATGGTCAGATATTTCTCCACGATCACTGCCCATGACCACAGGCTGGCAATCAGCAGCACGATCAGGACCAGCTTCACGACAAGATCCGCGTCCATTAACAGGCCCAACAGGGTGAAGGAGGGCTCACCGCTGAGAGTGCCTAGGCTTTGCTCTTCCATAATTTTATCCATTCGTGAAAGTTACGGCCCGGCAGGACCGGGCGGACCGGGCTCACATATCATCTGAGAATCGGGCGGAAACGTGACGCGGCCCCGCCAGATATCTCTAAATCTGCGGTCAGGCGATTCGGATTAAGACTTTGTGTCCAGGTCAGGGCCGTTCCGGGCACACACACCGCAATTGGACACAGTCGTTCCCGGTCAGGCGCGCGGCTCGACCGGGTACAGGGCTCTCAGCCCAGGGCGAGCTCGAACAGCTGCTCGTAATCTCCGCGATCAAAGGGCCGCGCATTGCCCCCATGGGCAAGGTCCGCCAGAGCATAATCAACAATGCCCGGCCCATCACTGGCATCGACGCCAATCGCCTGTAAGGTTTTCGGGATCCCGATGGCCGCGTTCAGCTCAGCCACGGCATCTCCCAGATCGGCCCCGGCCGACAGGCCCATGGCAAACCGCAGGCGGGCAAATTTGTCCGGCACCTCGCCGTCAATATGGCGAAGCAGATGCGGCAGGAAAATCGCGTTCAGCGTGCCATGGTGGAGGCGCTTTTCTTTCAGGCGACCCGCCGCATGCGACAGGGCGTGCACACCTCCCAGCCCCTTGGTAAACGCCAGCGCGCCCTCATAGCTGGCCATCATCATATCCCAGCGCGCATCGCGATCGGAGCCATCCTGCACGGCCCGGCGAAGCGCCCCGCCGCCAAACGCGCGGGTCAGGCCATCCAGCCCGACACCCTCTGCCGGCGGATTTATCATCGGCGTCAGCACCGCCTCAATACAATGGGTGATTGCATCCATGCCGGTCGCGGCCGTCATGCCCGCCGGCAGGCCCAGCGTGAGCTCAGGGTCGCAAATGGCCGTATCCGGAATCAGGAAAGGCGAGGAATAGGTTTCTTTCCGCCCATTATTGAGCGTGTTGATGAATCCGACCGAAACTTCCGACCCCGTCCCCGCCGTCGTGGGAATTGCAACAAGCGGCGGAAGCTTTGAAATTTTCCGGCTGCCGCCCGATATAGCGGCATAGGCGTCCAGCTGCCCCCCATGGCTGGCCAGAAGCAGCATCGCCTTGGCCAGGTCCATGCTCGATCCGCCGCCGAGGGCAACGACACCGTCCGCACCCACCTCGGTGTAAAGGGCCGCGGTCTGAATGGCCTGATCCTCGGTCGGATTGGGCACCGTCTCGGCAAAGACATGAACCGGACGCAAGGCCCCCATGGCCTCGGTAACCCGATCAAGAAGACCGGCTGCCTTGATGCCGGGATCGGTGACAATAAACGGCCGCGTCACCCCATAGCCCGCCAGGGTCTTTTCGAGCCTCGTCACCGCACCATGGTCAAAAATGCAGGTGTTCAGAAATCTCAGGACAGGCATGACGACAGGGCTCCGGTTCATCAGGATGGACCCGTCACAATGCCCAAGCCGGGACCCGGGGCAACCGGTTCCGCGAGGGCAAGATGCGCAGGGAACTGTCGGCTCCTGTTGACAAAACAGGACCGGTTCAGCCCATTACGCGGGCCGATCAGGAGACGTGCCCACGTGCCAGACCCCATCCTTTCCATCCGTGACCTGACAGTCGATTTCGACACGCCCGACGGCATCATCCACGCCGTCAAGGGCACAAGCTTCGACCTGTTCCCGGGGGAATGTCTGGGGATTGTCGGCGAGTCGGGCTCCGGCAAATCACAAACCGTCCTCGCCGCCATGGGCCTTCTCGCCGATAATGGCCGGGCAGCAGGATCCGCCAAATTCGGCGACACCGAGCTGTTGACCGCCGATGCGCGGACGCTGCGACGCCTGCGCGGTGACCAGATGGCGATGATCTTTCAGAACCCGCTGACCAGCCTGACGCCGCATATGACGGTTGGCGCCCAGATGCGGGAAGTCCTGGCCCTGCATAAGGGCCTGAAAGGGGATGCGGCCAACCAGGTTTGTGTCGATTGGCTGGAGCATGTCCGCATCCCCGAGGCGCGCCGCCGAATGGACCAGTATCCGCATGAGCTCTCCGGGGGCATGCGCCAGCGCGTCATGGTCGCAATCGCAATGCTCTGCGGGCCACAGCTTTTGCTGGCCGATGAACCCACCACCGCCCTCGACGTGACGGTCCAGGCACAGGTCCTCGACCTGATGGCTGACCTCAAAACCGAAACCCAAACTGGCATTGCCCTGATCACGCATGATATGGGCGTGGTCGCCCGGATGTGCGACCGGGTCGTGGTCATGCGGCATGGCGAGATTGTCGAGGCCGGCAGTATTGACGACATTTTCTATGCCCCGAAGCATGCCTACACCCAAATGCTGCTCGATGCCGTACCCCGCATCGACCAGCCGAACCGCGAAGGTCGCCCGCAGCTCGGTCCGCCGCCCTCGACCGACATACCGCCCCTGCTTGAGGCATCCGACCTGAAAGTCCATTTCCCCATTCACCTTAACGGGGGCCTGTTCGGACGGACCCGGCCGCTCAAAGCCGTCGACGGTATCAGCCTGGACCTCCGCCCGGGCGAAACGCTGGGCGTGGTCGGAGAATCCGGCTGTGGCAAATCCACCCTGGCACGCGCTGTGCTCAAACTGGTGCCGCAAACCGCCGGATCAGTGGCCTGGATGGGGCGCGACATTTCATCTGCCGACCGCAAGCTGATGAACAGCCTGCGCGATGACATGCAGATCGTTTTTCAGGACCCGATGGCAAGCCTCGACCCGCGCATGACCATCGGCACATCCATTGCCGAACCCCTGACCGTTCACGCGCCGGATCTCGACCGTAAAAAACGCGAGGACCGCGTCCGGGACATCATGCCGAGGGTCGGCTTGGACACCGATCTCATCAATCGTTACCCGCACGAGCTGTCAGGCGGGCAAAACCAGCGTGTCGGCATTGCCCGCGCCATGATCCTCGGACCCAAGCTGCTGGTGTGTGATGAAGCGGTTTCGGCTCTGGATGTCTCTGTTCAGGCGCAGGTTGTCGACCTCCTGATCGACCTGCAAAAAGAGTTCGGCCTGGCCATGATCTTCATTTCGCATGATCTGTCGGTGGTGCGTGAAATCAGCCACCGCGTCATGGTCCTTTATCTGGGAAAAATTGTCGAACTGGCAGGGCGGGACGCGATTTATGAGGCCGCACGGCACCCTTATACCCGGGCCTTAATTTCAGCCGTGCCCGCCGCTGACCCCCGGTCAGAACGAAGCCGGAAACGCATCAAGCTGGAAGGTGACCTGCCAAGCCCGCTGGACTCGCGCGCGCCGCTGCGCTTCCTCAAATCGCGGCTGATCGACGATCCGGACGCGACCCAGTATCCGCCACAGCTGATCGAGATCGCGCCCGGCCACCTGGTGGCTGAGCACGATCCATTTGACGATCTGCCTGGGCTTTTAGCCTGAGGGTCAGCGCGCACACAGCAGGTCATTGAGATACCGCCGGGACGTGTTGGCATAAAGCACCCGGCCGAGCCCCTGGCGCCGGCAAAAGACCCGCGCCTCCTGCTGGCTGGCTTCGATCCGGTGCCCGCGACGGGTCACCGGGCGGGGAAAGAAAACAGACCAGCGACCTTCAATCCCCGGCTGCGGCGCCGGCCGGTGATGATCGCCATGGCCGGCGGCTGGCCCGGCGGACTGCCCGCGCCGGACCGGCCGCATGGACGAAATATTGTCATTCATGCGGATCCGGGAAAGCTGGCCGACCGGGCCATCCACAATTCTGCAGCGGCCGCGGAAATCCGGGTCAGTACACACCTCCCAGCGGCCCTGGACGCGCAGGGAGGAAATCGTGTCATTGAAATGCAGGTGACGAAAGTTCCGGACCGGACCGGAAATCCGGCGCTGGGGCCCTGTAAACCCGGGATGAACATAAACCACCGCGTCGCGCGCCATCGGACCGGCGTCCCGGGGGCCGGCAACCGCCGCCGGCGCGGCAAGGGCAAGCGACGCGGCCAGACACGTGGCTGAAAAAAACTTCGACATAATGACCTCCTTTGGCATTTAAGCTGAGGCGGTTTTGCCATGGCGGACCTGAACCGCGCCGCAGTGCGGTCTTCACCTCCGGTTCAGCCATTTCCAAGCCGGGACCACTGTGCTTCCTTCGGCGGCGGCCGTATCGGTGCCGGGAGGATGATCATCGCACAGACCCACCTGACCCTGACCCCCGTCTGCCGGACGATCAGGCCAGACATGGCAGCGCGCCCATGACGTCCCCTTCTGTCATCGGGCTGGCGACCGGGTTGCGCGTGTTCATACTGGCCGGCATCGCCATATGCGCCAGCCTGGTGTGGTATGCCAGCAGCCCTGTCCCGCCGAACCCGTCTGGCATGTCCGGGGTCAGCCTGCCGGAGGATGCCACCCTGTACCCGCGTCAGGCGACCCGGGCGTATGCGGCGCAGCTCAGACGACACAGCGCCGACAGCGAGACCACGCTGCGCCGCACACTCGCAAGCCTGCACGCACAGGGGGCGGGGGAAGAAGACCGCCGTCTGCTTGTGCTGCAGTCGGCTTTGGCGAGTCTCAGGGGCGCGGCTCCCAATCTGCGCTGGGTATCGGTCGCCGGTTATGATGACATTCTCGATGGCTTCGCCGAAGGATTGCGGCGCATGGAAACGTCCGGATCCCGCTGGTGCAAAGGGCCGGCAATCGCCGCACTCACGCGTCAGAATGACTCCCGGCTGATCGACACGGTGCTGATTGAGCTGGCCCGTCATGACGCCGCCTATGACTGGGCGCTGAACTGGACCAAAACGGTGCTGACCCACGCTCAGGAAGCTCGGTTTCATCCCGTCCGGCATGGCCGGCGAACCGGCTCTGACGAGACCGTCGTCCAGGACCAGGGTCGCCAGCTCGGCATCGAGCGCTGGCCGGTCGCTCTGTCTGTTGCGGGCTTCAGCCTGGCAGAAGGCCGCAATTATGCCGCGATGCGTGACGCGGTCGCAGCCATCGATATCTGTCAGCTTGGCCAGGCTGCTGAGGCCTTGTCGGACCGGGTCCCGGCCGCAATCCGTGGTCGCGTCATGGCCGAGCTGTTGCCGGAAATCTTTTATGGCAACACGCCTTACGTTTTCTACCTGTTACAGGGCTATTTCTTTATCGGCTGATCCGATAGGCAGCAGGGAACGGATCTCCAATTTGGCCTTCAAATCGCCATGCAACACAGGCAGGATCGCCAAATGGGTGAGTATGACTTTTTACGCAACTGGACGGACTGGCTGAAAATGTCGGATCTGAGCCAGCTCGATCTGACGGGCTCGGTTCAGACCTTGCGGCAGAGTTTCTTCCGAGCCAGCCGGTCAATCGAGCCGGACTTGCCGGATCTGGCCGAGATTTCAAACCTGCTGATCGATGGTGCAGACGGCCCCCTCAAGGCGCGGCTCTACGTGCCCCGCGGGGCCGGGATCGCACCGGCTCCGGCTATTGTGTTTTTTCACGGCGGCGGCTTCGTTCTCGGCGATCTGGACAGTCATGACGTGGTCTGTCGCCGGCTGGCAGACGGATCGAAATGCCGGGTCCTGTCTGTGGATTACAGGCTGGCCCCGGAACATAAATTTCCCACCGCCCATGCAGACGCATTGGCGGCCTGGCGATGGACAACTGATCGCGGCAGCATGCTTGGGTTCGATCTTGAGCGGCTCGCGGTCGCAGGCGACAGCGCCGGTGGAAATCTTGCAGCCTTTATCTGCCAGGAGGCCAATCGCGCCAGCCTGTTGATGCCGGCTTTCCAGCTCCTGCTTTATCCGCTGGTGCAATTTTCGGACCTGCGCAGCAAGAAACTGAGCTTTCAGGAGGGCGGGTTTTTCATTTCCTCGACCCTGTTCGACTATTTTCGCGATTCCTACATCGAATCCCGCACCGACCGTATGGATCCACGCGTATCGCCGCTGTTTGCCGACATCAGCACATTTCAGGGCCTGCCGCCGGCGCATCTGGTCCTGTGTGGCTGGGACCCCCTGAAACACGAGGGACAGGCCTATGCCGACAAGCTCGCAGCGCACGGCGTCCCCGTCAGCTTGCGCGAACATCCCGGAATGGTTCACGGCTTCATGAATCTGACCGGTATCTCGTCGCCGGCGCGTGACGCGATCTCTGCGGCCGGTCGCGTCGTCGGCGAAGCCCTTGGCGCGCGGCGCGCCACCCCGCCATGAGGGATATGGCTGTGCGGGCTGCGGTCATTGAATTGACAAAGTTTTAGGGTCTTGTGCCTTGCAAACGGCACAAGACTTGCGCGTAATCACGCAAGGGGCCCGAGGGCGAAAAAGATTGGCGATCTGAATGAGTGGAGTGCAAAATATACCTGCGGCCGCTGGCAAGGACTCACGGGGTCCCGATGCCCCGACCGTGACCCTTCTGGGCACCGATCTGCCCGATGCCTATCTGGACGATGCCGAGCCCAGCCCCCTGGTCGAGAGCGCGGCCCGCCTCTGGGCGAGGCTGAAACGGCTTCTTGCGCTCTTTGCGGTTATTCTAGCGGTCGGTTTTTACCCCGCCGCAATCCTCAGTGGACACCAAATTGACGCGCGAGAGGTCACGTCCTCCGACCGGCTGAACTGGCACTCCGCGGAAACCGGAACCCTGCTGACTCTGCTTGGCCGGGAACTCACGGGCCCGGGATGGGTCCGCGACCGGCCGAGCTGGCACCCCCAGGCGCGCCTGACCGCCCTGCCCGCCTGGCAGGCTGCGACAACTCAGTCCCTGTCGACTTATAGCGCACTTGTCGCCACCCTGTCACAGGATCGGGATGGTCAGCCTGACCAGGATCTCGCCGCCGCCAGCCGCCTGTTCGCCACGGACCCGGCCGCACAGGCTGTGCCATCTCTGAACGCGGC
The DNA here is from genome assembly GCA_938084575.1 of uncultured Hyphomonadaceae bacterium. Classification (GTDB taxonomy): domain Bacteria; phylum Pseudomonadota; class Alphaproteobacteria; order Caulobacterales; family Hyphomonadaceae; genus Henriciella. The sequence goes on along the minus strand of CALKFG010000005.1, from coordinate 114,416 downwards.
CGCTGAAGCGCTTCAGCGCTATGATGGGCGGCTCGCCCGCGACCTCGCTGTCCGCGCCGAGTCCCTGTCCGACCTCGACGCCAAGCTGACCGAATTCATTGAATGGGGCAGCCGCAGCCATGCAGACCTGCGGCGGCAGGCGACATCAACCGGACGCTGGCCCGCAGAGAGGGCAGATATTGAAGCGATCTATGCCGCCCGCGCCAGAGCTCATGTCGCTGGCGAATTGCTCAGCGCCGCCCTCTCGGCCTCGGCTGAACGGCTTTCCCTGGCCGCGGCAGCGGAAGGCAACACTGCGCTTGCGGCGTGGCGGAAGGCTGCGGCATTCAATCCCATCCTGATCACGAGCCAGCCGGGGACCGGCCGCCTTGTCGCGGACCATCCGGCCATCATGGCCTTTTATATCGCAGAGGCGACGGCTGCGACCGAGATACTCCAATCGGTTGTGCGGGCGGAACGAAATGTCTCCGTCACCGTCGCGAAGTGAGGACCTGACTTGAAACTGGCCCCGGAAAGCGCCACTTTGAGACCACGGCCAGCCGGAAGAAACGGACCCCACAATGTTCATCCAGACCGAACCAACCCCAAATCCTGACACGTTGAAATTCCTGCCCGGACAAATGGTGACGGGAACAACAGGGCCTTATGATTTCGCAAGTGCCGATGAAGCCGGCAGCAGTCCGCTGGCTCTGGCCCTGTTCGATGTGGACGGGGTTGTCCGGGTGTTTCTGGGTCATGATTTCATATCTCTGACCAAAGGCCCCGGACAGGACTGGATCCATGTCCGCCCAATGGCCCTTGCCGCCATCATGGATCATTTTATCGCAGGCCTGCCCGTCATGGCGGTGGAAGGGCTGGCCAGCGCCGGAGTAAGAGCCGGCGGGAGTGCCGATGATTATGACGGCGACGCCGCCGAAGTTGTCAGCGAAATCATTGAGCTGATCGAAACCCGGGTTCGTCCCGCCGTCGCCCAGGACGGGGGCGATATCGTTTTCCATCGCTTTGAGCCCGACAGTGGCGTCGTCCATCTGTCGATGCGGGGCGCCTGTGCGGGATGTCCCTCCTCTGCCTTCACCCTGAAACAGGGCATCGAAAACATGCTGAAGGCTTATGTCCCGGAAGTCACGGCGGTCGAAGCCGCCCTTTAGGTCGGCCCGGACGTTGCCGCTTCATAGGCTTCGCTGGCCTCCAGCCACTGAGTTTCCGCCGTCGCAACGGCGGCGTCCTCAGCCGCCCTCTGCTTCATCAGGGCCTGGATATCTTCCGAACCAAGCCCTGGCTGACTGAGCGCCTGATCAATCGCGTGGATTTTGCGCGTCGCGGCGTCAAGCCGCCGCTCTGCCTCCTGGGCCGCCCGCTTCAGCGGCGCCGCAGCCCGGCGCGCCTCGGACGCCCGCCGCCGACGCTCCGCACGATCCCCACCGGCTCTGAGATCGGCCTCCGGCTTGCTGCCGGAGGGGGCCTGCACCTGACGGTCGGCCTGCAGGACCAGGCGCCGATAATCCTCAAGATCGCCCTCATAGGTCGCCAGACGACCATCCTTCACCAACCAGAGCTCGTCGACGGTTGCCTCGGCCAGAAACACATCATGCGTGATGAGCAGAACCGCGCCGCCAAACGCATTCAGCGCATGGATCAAGGCCTCGCGGCTATCAATATCCAGATGCGAGGTCGGCTCATCGAGGACCAGAATATGAGGCTTCTCAAGCGCCATCAGCCCGAGAAGCAGGCGGACCCGCTCACCGCCTGACAAATCCTCGACCGCGGTATCGATTTTTTCATGCGAATAGCCAAGCTCGGCCGCAACAGACCGCTGGTGCGCCATGCCCGTCCCGGCCGGCAGCGCGCGCCGGATATGATCGAGCACGCTGTCGCGCGGCACCAGTTCATCCATCTGGTCCTGTGAAAAATATCCGATCCGGATCGCCTTTGGAATCCGGCGATGCCCGGCCATCAGGGACAGGCGGCCGGCAATCGACTTGACCAGGGTGGTCTTGCCCTGCCCATTGGTGCCGACGATCGCGATCCGGTCATCGGGGTCGATGCGGAGGTTTACAGCGCCCAGAACCCTGGCGGTGTCGCCATACCCCAGGACCGCATCTTCAAGCAGCAGCATCGGCGGCGCCAGCCGCTCTTCCCCGGTGGGGAAGTTGAGTGGAAGCGCACGTTCCGACAGCGGGACCGAGACATCCTGCATCTTTTGCAGCCGCTTGAGGCGCGACTGGGCCTGCCGGGCCTTCGACTCCTTGTACCTGAAACGATCGACAAAGGCCTGCAAATGATCCCGCTCGGCATCCTGCTTCGCCTTTTGGGCCTGCAGGACTGCCAGCCGTTCCGCCCTTAATTTCAGCCAGGCATCATAGCCACCGGGGCTCAGGGTCAATTTCTCGTGCTCAAGCGCCAGCGTGTGGGTGACGCACCGATTCAGCAGGTCCCGGTCGTGGGACACCAGAATGACCGTGTTCGGATACGATCTCAAATAGGCCTCCAGCCAGGCGGCGCCCTCAAGGTCGAGATAATTGGTCGGCTCATCCAGCAGCAGCAGGTCGGGCTGGGCAAACAGAACCCCCGCCAGGGCCGCCCGCATCCGCCAGCCACCGGAAAATTCCCGCGTCGGCCGGTCAAGATCCTCCCGGGTAAAGCCCAGGCCGGCCAGCACGGCAGACGCACGCGCCTCACCCGACCAGGCATCAATATCGACCAGGCGGGCATGCGCTTCGGCAATTTTTCCGGCGTCCACCGAGGACTCTGCCAGCTGCATCAGCCGGGACCGTTCCTCGTCCGCCTTGAGGACGACGCTGAGCAGCGTGTCTTCCCCGGGCGCAATTTCCTGAGCCACCCATCCCAGTGTCGTCTGTGGCGCCAGCCGGATGGCGTCGTGCTCGCCTGGATGCGCGGCCACCTCACGGATCAGGCGCAACAGGGTCGATTTCCCCGTGCCATTCCGCCCGACCAGTCCGACCTTCCAGCCGGACGCAATCTGCGCGCTGGCGCCGGTAAAAAGCTGTCGGGCAGCGATCCTGTAGTCGAGGTCCTGAATGGTCAGCATAGCGCGGGTTTAGACCCCCTTCCACGAAACTCAAGAGAGGCCCCGCTTGACATTCACAGGGACTTTTGGCCAGCAGCCTTATGTCCGCTGACCTGCTCCCCATCCTGCTCTGCCTGATCTCAGCCGTCTCGGTCGCCGCAACCAATTTGTTTGTGAAGCGTGGCGGAGATGTGCTGGCCACCCGCATGCTGGTCTCGGTGGTCATGGCCGCCTGCGCGCTCCCCCTTTTGCCAATCACGCCCTGGCCGTCGCCACGCCTGTGGCAAGCCCTCGGCGTCTCCGTCATGGTCCACTGGGCCTATCAGTTCGCCATGATTCGCGCCCTGCATCGTGGCGACCTGTCGCTTGTCTTCCCCGTGATGCGGGGCCTGGCGCCGTTGATGACGGCCATGTTCGCGACCCTGTTTCTGGCTGAAACGCCCGGCATGACCGGCTGGGCAGGGCTGGTCATCGCGACCGCGGCCCTGATCGTTTTTGCCCTGCCTGAAAACGCCGGTAAGGCGGCAAAACGCCTGCGTCGCGCCGCCCTGATCTGGGCCGGCCTGACCGCGGTCGGAATCGGCGCCTATTCTGTCGCCGACGCCCATGGCACCCGAACGGCAGACACGCTGATCAGTTTTATCGTCTGGCTGTTCCTTCTGGACTCGCTCGGCATCAGCCTCGCCGTCCTCTGGGCCCGGCGCGGCCGTCTCAGAGCGAGCCTGCGCAGCCAGCTGAAAAATGGCATCATTGGCGGCGGCCTCGGCGCCCTCTCCTATGCCGCCGCCCTTTGGGCTTTTACCCTTGCCGAGGCGGCGACCGTCACCGCCCTGAGAGAAACCTCCGTCGTGTTCGGCGCGCTATTTGGCGCGGTGCTGCTGAAAGAACCCTTTGGTCGAAAACGTCTTCTCGCCGCCATTTTTCTGGCGACCGGACTAACACTGATCCAGATCTGATGGAGTCAAACATAGATCAGTGATTGATTTACTTAGTTTCAACCTGTGGTTAATTCATAATTATTCCTGATACTAATATAGAACTAATAGTAATATTGTAGTCACATCAGAATTGTCTGTACCGACCCGATAGATACATGCCAAGACGAGACGCCCCCTTCAAGGCCTCTACATTCAGCACCGAGGCGTACGCTGCCGGTGATCGTATCGACGCCTTCAGAGCCTTTCAGGGGCCGGTCTACGACGTCTCCATACCCGAGACGTCTGCTCGAAATTTCAGGCATATCAATCACTTCTGGCGGATTGAAGAAGATATATTCATGGAGCTGGAGAGCGGTGAGTTCACGCATTATCGCGGCCCGCAATCAGACGAAGCCGTCGAATCCCGGATCCATGTCTGCCTTGTCGAGCGGGGCAATGGGCTGGTTGCCATTGACGATCAGGCGGCGCCGCTCAGGCCCGGCCAAGTCATCATCTACCACATGCTGAACAGCCGCTATTTCCACAATCAGGACAAACGGTCAGGCCTCGCCTTCAACTTCCCGGGGGGTTTGATCGGCTATGATCCCAAACGTCATCCCAGCGTCATGTTTTTCCAGCCCGGCCAGCCCCAGGCGGAGGCTCTGAAGCTTCAACTGCGCACGATTCATAAATTGCTTGCCGCCAGGGACGGCGAGACCGCCGCCTTTCTGATCGGGGGCCTGAGAGAAGTGGTTCGGCAAACGCTGTGCGGCGATCCCCTCGATCCGTGTCAGAGCGATTTCAGAGCGCTGAGATTTCGCAGTATGCTGAATCATATCGACGCCAATCTCCTCTTCAGCGACCTTACCCCGGATTATCTGTGTAAGAAGTTCGGCATATCGCGGGCCGCGCTTTACCGGCTGTTCGATCCGCTTGGCGGCATTTCCACTTATGTGACCCATCGCCGACTGGACCGCGCCTTTCGGCTTCTGAATGAACCGTCCCATATCGCACCCATTGGCACAATTGCGCGCTGGCTTCATTTCCACGACGCGTCACACTTTTCAAACAGCTTCAAAAGACGTTTCGGCGCCAAGCCCCGTGATGTTCGCCGGGCCAGTCAGGCCCAAACAGGGACCACCGATTTGGCGTGCGCCATCGCCACACTGCCCAAATCGGAAATTACGCTGTCTGAGGCCTTCTTTTAGGTGTGCTTCCGCCCACCCTTAGCCTTGGCGGACCGGCCATTCTCTGTCAGGAAAGCCTGAAGGCAGTGTGGGTCAGGCCCCGGCCAAGAGACAGGGCGCGACATGAACCAGACCAAAAAGAATATCGGTACGGCGGCGGACAAGGCGGACAAGATCTGGGGCGACCTCGTTCCCGTCGTCGGCTTCGTCCTCGTTTATAACATTCTCAGGCGGGCCAATCTTGAGCCGGCATGGATCGGCCCGGATACCGCCCTGTACTGGGCCACCGGCGTGCTGATTGGGGCAACGCTCTGGACGGTATCCGGGTATCTCAAACGAAAGCAGAAAGTTCCCCTTTTCCTCGTTTTTACCGCCGGCATGGTCGGCGGTTTTGGCCTGTTGGGCATATTGCTTCAGGACAAGCAGTTCCTGTTCATCAAACCGACCATTCAGAACCTGTTTCTCGCCAGTCTGATATTTGGCAGTCTGCTACTCGGCAAAAATATCTGGAAGGTTATGTTTGCCAGCGTCTTCGACCTGCCGGATGCGGCATGGAAGACGCTGGCCTTACGCTGGGGCCTGTTCTTTGTCGCCATGGCCCTCTGGAACGAATATCTCTGGCGGAATTTTTCCGAAGACACCTGGGCCAATTGGAAGCTCGGCAACATGGTCATCACCTTTGTCTTCGCGGCTGCGAATGTTCCCTACACGCTGAAACATCTGCGGGCACAGGATACTGACGAGCCGCCGTCGGCCTGACACCTACCGCGTCAGGTGCGATGTATCAGGCGGATTGGAAAACGGGGGGAAAATCGTCTGGTGCCGGGTTTCCGCATAATGAGTCAAAGCCCAGACGACGGTTGGAAAAGCCAGATCTGACCACGGAATATCCGCCCAGCTGAACAACTCAACCGCCTCACTCTCAGCACCGACGCCGTAATCACCGTCGAGCCGGGCCCTGAACATAATCTGGACCTGACCGATGCGCGGAACGGAATAAACGGCCAGAAGCTGATCGATCTCAATCTCTGCTTCGGCCTCCTCGCGCGCTTCGCGGCAAGCGGCATCCTCGACGCTTTCCCCCAGCTCCATAAAGCCGGCAGGCAGCGTCCAGTAACCCTTACGGGGTTCAATCGCCCGCCGGCAAAGAAGGAACTTATCGCCCTTCACAACCACCGCACCGGCAACAATTTTCGGATTCTGATAATCGATAAAGGCGCAGTGCCCGCACACACGCCGCTCCCGGTCTTCGCCCTCCGGGGTTTTGAGTTCAAAGCTCGGGATCAGAAGGTCTGTCATTGAACTGTCAGCCTCTCGCCTTATGAGTGGAATGCATGATGCGGCAGAGCGGTCCGTCCTGATGACACCGCTCGGTAAAACTGGATAGGATCAGATAATGGCAAAGCAAGCGAGTCAACCGATCTTCCGCCTGGCGAATTCTGCCACCCACCTCCTGCACCGGGCCCAGCAGGTCGCCGTGAATTTATCCGCGGCCGGCCTCGCCGAAAAGGGTCTGACCGTCCGGCAGTTTACCGTCCTCGCCGCCCTGCATGACCGCGACGGGCAAAGCCAGTCAGAACTGGTCGACATCACAGGCATTGATCGCTCAACACTGGCCGACATGGTGTCCCGGATGGAAAAAGGCGGGCTGGTCCAGCGTATCAAATCGGTCAGTGACGCCCGCGCGAAAGCCGTATCCCTGACCGATATGGGAAAACAGGCTTATGCACAGGCGGCCCCGATTATCGCGGAAGCGGATACGGAATTGCTGGAAGAGCTGCGAAAGTCCCGCCGCACCAGCCTGCTCGGTGCACTTGCGATTGTTGCCGGTGACGAGGCCGAGAACCCTGAAGGCAAACCCAAAAAGAAAAAGAAAAAGAAAAAGAAGAAAAAATAGCCTAGCGACCGAGCGCGGCACCAAGCTCGTCCACCATGTCCGGGCTCAGCGGGCCACGAACATGGAGGATGATTTCACCCTCCGCGTCGATCACGAAAGTCTCGGGCACACCGGTCAGCCCGAAATCCAGCCCCCCCATGCCGTCGGGATCCTGGCCAATGTCGGCATACGGATCACCGAGTTCAGATAGAAACTGCAGCGTCGCTGCAGGACGGTCCTTATAGGCAATGCCGAAGACACGCCCCGGATTGGCGTCCGCGAGCTGCTCCAGCACCGGGTGCTCCGCACGACAGGGCCCGCACCAGGACGCAAACAGGTTGACAATCACGCTCTGCTGCTGCGGTGGCGAGGCAAAGTTCAGCCCGCCCGGTCCCCGCAGGCGGTCGAAAACCCGGTCGGGTGCGGGCCGGTTCACCGACTCTACAAAACCGGGTTTTTCCGGGTCCGCCAGCTGGACCGCCGTGATCACACCAACCAACACCAGTCCAGCCAGCGGCACGCCGTAGAGCCAGGCCCTCACTCCTCCGTCTCCGTCTCCGTGGCACGAAGACGTGCGAGCCGGCGACGGGCCAGCCCGAGGCGGACATGGCTGTAAACACCCAAAAGAGCCGGTACCGCCAGCCCCAATAGGATAATCGCCCAGATAAAGGCCGCATTCTTGTCAAAAACCGGCATGTGCTCACCCGCCTCCGAGCCGACGCGCCATCAGGCGGTCGGCTTGCTGGGAAAAGATCTCTGCCCGCATCAGGGTCAGGACCATGGCCGAAACGAGGAGTCCCTGGCCGAGAAACCCGATCAGAAGAGGATGCAGGTAAACCGCGGCCAGCGCCGGGCCCTCGGCCCGAATGACACTCGGCCCCTGATGCAGGCTGGCCCATATGTCGACGGAAAACTTGATCAGCGGGACATTGACGGCCCCAATCATGGCCAGGATGGCGCCGGCGCGGGCCGCGCTCTGGCGGGTCTCGAGTGCCGCCCTCAGAGCCATATAGCCCAGAAACAGGAAAAACAGTACAAGGACGGACATGATACGGGGATCATCCCAAAGCCACCATGTCCCCCAGGTCGCCTTGCCCCAGACCGACCCGGTTGCCAGGCACAGGGCCGTGTAGGCGGCGCCGACCGGGGCGATGGCACGGGCCGCGACATCGGCCAGCTCATGGCGCCAGATGAACCACACAAAGCTGGCCACGGCCAGGCCGAGATAGAGGCCCATGCACAGCCAGGCGCTGGGGACGTGGACAAACATGCCCCGCATGATGTCCCCGCCCTGGAACTCGTCCGGCGGCACCCGCCAGAGCGCCTGGTAGAGGCTCCAGGCGAACAGGATCAGGCCCAGACTATAGGCGCTTGGCACCGCATATCTGGAGAAACCCAGAAACCGGTGCGGATTTGCAAGAACAGACCACATATGCCCCATTTAGAGCACCCTCAGTCCGCCGCCAAGCGCAAGGCCGCACCCATTGCAGGCGGCGCCACGCCAAGCGCGAACAGGGTCGAGGCCAGCAGGAACAGAAACGCGCTGTCCTCGAAGCCGGTCTTCACCGTCAGGCCCCCGAAGATCAGGGTTGGCAGGTAAAGCGGCAGGGCCAGCAGTGCAATCAGAAGACCGCCCCGGGCGACGCTGGCAGACAGGGCTGCGGCCACCCCGCCCCAGAGGAAAAAGGTCAGCCCCCCGAGGCCAAACGCCGCCATTGCCGGCAAGGTCGTCTCTGGCGGCACCTGAAACATCAGGCCATAGAGCGGCGTCAACAGGACCAGCGGCAGGCCGGAGACACTCCAGTGCGCCAGGGTCTTGGTCAGGGCGACCAGGGAAATCGCGGCCGGCTCCTGCACCCAGAGATCCAGGGCGCCGTCATGCAGGTCGGCCTGAAAGACCCGTTCCAGCGTCACCAGCGAGGCCAGTGCGAGCGCCAGCCACAACATGCCGGGCCCGATATCCGACAGCACGTCAGGGGCGCTGCCGAGCGCGAACGGGACCAGCATGGCCGTGCCCGAGAAAAAACCGACCGGCAGCAGCAGGCCAGCCCCGCCGGACCAGGCCTCCATGACAGCCTGAACGAAACTCCGGCGAATTGGCGCCGCCCTCATAAGGTGAACTCCCGGACAGGTGTGATCGGCGCCGCCGCGTGCAGCGCCGCAACAATGGCGCCGCCTCTGGCGCAATGGTCAGTCATCAGGGTGCCAAGCCAGGCCTGGCCTTCCGCATCAAGCGCATTGAACGGCTCGTCCAGCAGCCAGACCGGGCGCACCTCCAGCAGCAGCCGGCCCAGCGCGGTACGGCGCTTTTGCCCCGCCGACAGCAATGAGCAGGGGACATCGGCCGGGCGCTTCAGCCGGAGCATGGTGAGCACCTCATCAATCCCAGCAGAACTGCCCCAGACGCGGGCCCAGTGCATCAGGTGGCGTCTTGGGGTTTCGTGCGCTTTCAGCCCATTATTGTGGCTGATCCAGTGATGCCGGCCGGCACGATCGACCCGGCCCGCCTGCGGCTGCGACAGGCCGGCCAGCTGCCGCAGCAGGGTCGTCTTTCCCGCGCCATTGACGCCGCGCAGCGCAACCAGCTCGCCAGCCCCGAGGGTGAAATTCAGGCCGCTGAACAGAATCCGTTCGCCCCGCACGGCGCCGAGGCCATGTCCTTGCACCAAAGCTCCCTGTGTCACATTCAGCCCTCCATTACACACCAAAGACGGCGCAGACGATTGCACGACAGGGCCCACCGGTATAGGACACCGCAAATCGTCCCATTCATGCCTAGTGAGGTGATCCGGTCCATGCCTTCTCTCGACAGTTTCAACGCGCGTAGAACCCTGAACGTAAACGGTAAGTCCTATGCTTACTACTCCCTGGATGCTGCGTCCCAAAACGGGTTGGGAGATATTTCAAGCCTGCCGGCCTCCCTGAAGGTCCTGCTGGAAAATCTTTTACGGCACGAGGATGGGACCACCGTCCGCAAGGAGGACATCCTGGCCTTCCGGACCTGGCTCGACCAGGGCGGCCAGCTGACCCATGAAATCGCCTATCGCCCCGCCAGGGTGCTGATGCAGGATTTCACTGGCGTGCCTGCGGTTGTTGACCTTGCCGCGATGCGCGATGCGGCCACCAAGCTCGGCGCCGAGGCCGCGTCGATCAATCCACAGGTGCCGGTGGATCTTGTCATCGACCACTCGGTCATGGTCGACCATTTCGCGACACCCGACAGCTTCGTAAAGAATGTCGAGGTCGAATATACCCGCAACCAGGAACGTTATGAATTCCTGCGCTGGGGCAGTTCGGCATTCGAGAATTTCCGGGTCGTCCCGCCGGGAACCGGCATCTGCCACCAGGTCAACCTGGAATATCTTGGCCAGACGGTCTGGACCCGCGAGGAGAATGGCGAAACCGTTGCCTATCCCGACACCTGCGTCGGCACCGACAGCCACACCACCATGATTAACGGCCTGGCCGTGCTGGGCTGGGGCGTTGGCGGTATTGAAGCCGAAGCCGCCATGCTCGGACAACCCGTGTCGATGCTGATCCCGGAAGTGGTCGGGTTCAGGCTGACTGGCAAAATGGCCGAAGGCGCGACCGCGACCGACCTCGTCCTGACCGTGGTCGAGATGCTGCGCGAAAAGGGAGTCGTCGGGAAATTTGTTGAGTTTTTCGGCCCCGGCCTGAGCCATCTTTCGCTCGAAGATGAAGCGACCATTTCGAATATGGCGCCGGAATATGGTGCGACCTGTGGCTTCTTCCCGGTCGATGAAGACACGGTGAAATACCTGTCCGATACCGGCCGCGATGCCGACCGGGTCGCCCTGGTGGAAGCCTATGCCAGGGCCCAGGGCTACTGGCGCCCAGACATGGTGGACCCGACCTATACCGACACGCTGGAGCTGGATCTCGGCTCGGTTGTGCCGTCGCTTGCGGGGCCCAAGCGGCCTCAGGACCGGGTCCTGCTGACCGACGCCGCGCCGGCTTTTGCAAAGGCCCTGGCAGATATCAAGGGCACGGACCCGATTTCTGATCCCGACCACCTGCCCCAGTACGAGGTCGCCGGGGCGGACTACACGCTGCGTGACGGGTCAGTCGTGATCGCTGCGATCACCTCCTGCACCAACACGTCGAACCCGTCAGTCATGCTGGCAGCAGGTCTGGTGGCCCGGAATGCCCGGGCCCGCGGCCTGCGTGTCAAGCCGTGGGTCAAAACCTCTCTGGCGCCCGGCTCGCAGGTCGTCACAGACTATCTCGAACGGGCCGGCCTGCAGGATGACCTCGACGCGATGGGCTTTAACCTGGTGGGATATGGCTGCACCACCTGTATCGGAAATTCGGGACCTCTGCCCCCGGCCATTTCGAAATCGGTGAATGACAACGATCTGGTCGTCGCCTCCGTTCTGTCCGGAAACCGCAATTTCGAGGGGCGGGTCAGCCAGGATGTCCAGGCCAATTATCTCGCCTCCCCACCGCTGGTTGTCGCCTATGCCATTGCCGGCACCATGCACGCGGATCTCGCACAGGACCCGCTTGGCCATGATGGCGACGGCACCCCCGTTTACCTCAAGGATATCTGGCCAAGCAGCGACGAAATCCAGGCCGTGCTGCGGACGGCTGTGACACCTGAAATGTTCGAGACGCGGTATGGAAACGTCTTCGAAGGTGACGCGCACTGGCGGGGGATCACGGTCTCGGGCGGCCAGACCTATAGCTGGCCCCCAGCCTCCACCTATGTCCAGAACCCGCCTTATTTCGAAGGCATGGGGCGCACCGTCGAGGCGCCACGGGACGTCCACAATGCCCGCATTCTGGGCCTGTTCGCCGACTCGATCACAACCGACCATATTTCCCCGGCCGGCGCGATCAAGGCCAACAGCCCGGCTGGGCGGTATCTGCAGGACCACGGCGTCAATGTCCTGGACTTCAATTCCTATGGATCACGACGGGGCAATCACGAAGTGATGATGCGCGGCACCTTCGCCAATATCCGCATCAAGAACCAGATGGTCCCCGGCGTCGAGGGCGGGGTTACGGCGTATTATCCCGGCGGCGAGCAGATGGACATCTATGACGCAGCCATGCGCTATGCCGCCGACAAGACTCCTCTGGTCGTGTTCGCCGGGGAACAATATGGCACCGGATCGTCGCGGGACTGGGCCGCAAAAGGTACGGTTCTGCTCGGCGTCCGGGCCGTGATTGCCGGAAGTTTTGAACGGATCCACCGCTCAAACCTGATCGGTATGGGGGTCCTGCCACTGCAATTCGCCCCCGGATCCAGCTGGCAGGGGCTCGGCCTCACAGGTAACGAACAGATCACCATAGAAGGGATCGGGTCACTGCAGCCCCGCGTCGACATGCCGATCAGGATCACCCGCGCGGATGGATCAGAGCTGACCGCCAACACCATTGTCAGAATAGATACCGACAATGAGCTGGAGTATTTCCGGAATGGCGGAATTCTGCATTACGTCCTGCGCAGCCTGGCAAATCAGGCAGACTGAGGCGGGCTGCAGCCCCCGCTGGCCTGATCCGGCCTGCAGGCGGACATGACCCAATACGCCCCCGGCGCCGGCAGGTCGCCCGGGCGCGCTATTTACGCCCCAGCGCGTCGATCTGGGCCTGCATCGCGGCCAGCTGCTGCTGAAGCAGGCTGAGCGGGTCGCTGGCCCGCGCCGCATTCTGACCAGTGTCCGGCTCAGCCTGCTTTGGCCGGGCCTCGGCCGCGCCGCCCGGCCTGAACATTTGCATGGCGCTTTCAAACACCTGCATGTTGGTCTGGGCCTGTTTTTCAAACAGCCCGAAGGGACTGGCTTTCGTCGCCAGAGCCTTGTTCCAGCGCTCCTGGCTCTCGGCAAAACTGTTCATGCTCATTTCCAGCCAGGCCGGCAGCAGGGCAGGGGTCCCGCCGCCATAGAAGCCGATGAGCTTGCGCAGGAAATCAAGCGGCAGCGCCCCTTCGCCCTTGGTTTCTTTCTCAAAGATAATCTGGGTCAGCACCTGCCGGGTCAGATCTTCCCCGGTTTTGGCATCCCGGACTTCGAAATCAACGCCGCGCCGGACGAGATCCGATAAATGCTCCAGCGTCACATAGGACGAGGTCGAGGTGTCATACAGACGACGATTGGCGTATTTTTTTATGATCACAGGCGCTGCAGGATCAGTGGTCTTCGTCATTATCTTTTCTCTCAATCCGGTGTCGCACTTGAATTTTCAGGATTTCGCTGGAACCCCGGCAAAGTAGACCTATCCTCTAGCCCAGTCACCGCCGCTCTAATAGCGGTCCCCTTAATTCAGGTTGCAACCGAACATTAAATTTGGTGCTTCGCAGCATAATCGGAGGAACTCACATGTCCAGAACAGCACTCGTCACCGGTGGAACCCGCGGAATTGGCAAAGCCATCAGCATCCGTTTTCGGGATCAGGGATACAAGGTGGCCGCCAATTATGGCGGTAATGATGACGCGGCCCGTGCTTTCACCGAAGAAACCGGGATCATGGCCGTGAAGTTCGACGTTGCCGATTATGACGCCGTCGGCGAAGGCCTGGCCGCGATCACCGCAGACCTCGGCCCGATCGATGTTGTTGTGAATAATGCTGGCGTCACCCGCGATGCCCCCTTCCACCGGATGACCCTCGAGCAGTGGCAGCAGGTCATCGATATTGATCTGACCTCGGCCTTCAACGTCACCCGGCAAGTCTGGGACAGCATGCGCGAGCGCGGCTTTGGCCGCATTGTCAATATTTCCTCCATTAATGGACAGAAGGGCCAGTTCGGACAGGCCAATTATTCTGCCGCCAAGGCCGGTCTGATCGGGTTCACCAAGGCCCTCGCCCAGGAAGGCGCGAAAAAGGGCATCACCGTGAATGTCGTGGCCCCCGGCTATATTGATACCGAAATGGTGCGCGCGGTTCCGGAAAACGTCCTCGAAGGAATCATTGCCACCATTCCTGTCGGCCGGCTCGGCAAGGCCGAGGAAATCGCATCCATGTGCACCTATCTGGCGGGCGAAGAGGCCGGCTTCATCACCGGCGCGACCATGACGGTCAACGGCGCACAATATATCGCCGGCTAGTCTGGTCCGCGCGGCATGGCGTGACGCCTGTGGCTGAGATACAGCACGTCGCCGCGCACCCGCCCCCGAACCTCATAGGCCTCTCCGGCGGGGCGGTCGCAGATCGCCCGCGCTGCCGGGTCAATGCTCAGGGTCAGCCGGGCGCCGGCCACCGCCCGGCGGCAGGCCGACCGGTCACGGGCATCCGGGTCCAGCGGCAGATCGGGCCCCAGGGTCAGGTCGACAAGGACAAAGCCGGACGGCGCGGCACCGAGGCCGGCGGCCGGGCGTGGCTGGTAGGCCTCTAGCGCCCACAGGCCGCGCCGGGCCTCGCGCGCTTCCGCCTCGGCGGCCAACAGATCATCGGCCTTCGCATCCGTGTCCGGATACAGCCGGACCCAGGCCGCGCCACGGCGCAGCAGTTCGACATTCAGCCAGACCGGGCGCCCGCGTTCATCATCGCTGACCACATGCGCGATCGCCCGTCCATACCGGTCCCGCGTGGGACCGGGATAAAACAGCTGCACGTCGCGTCCCAGAATAAGTCCGGCCAGGGCGTCACGGGAGGCTTCGGCATAGGGCGCGCCAGCGAACTCCCGCCCGGGCAGCGCCGGGGCCTCAAGCCCGGCCAGGCGGACCCTCTGGCCGCCATCAAGGACCAGCGTATCGCCATCATTGATCCGCACCACCCGGGCACGCTCCCCGGCCTCCATGCCGGGCAAGGGCGCATCGCCGCCACACCCGGTCAGGACACAGAGCCCCGCCATCAGCCGCAGCCAAATGGTCTTCACCTCTTCATCGCTGGCGTTTTTCGAGATAAGACGGCCGCGTCGGTCCCGTAGCTCAGCAGGATAGAGCAACAGATTCCTAATCTGTAGGTCGTGAGTTCGAATCTCGCCGGGATCGCCATCCTTTTGCCTCGCACTGGCCCGACGCGCGCGGTCTGGAACCATGTCGCGACGCAGCCCTGTGCGCTTAAGCCGACCCGCCGGCGGGCGCTTTGATCTCGATCAGCGCGGCAGCAAGACCCTGTCGACGCGGCACCGCCCCGCCGGGACCAGAAGGCCGCTCAGCAGATCAGCCTGGCCGCCGGATGTGCCGCCAGAAGCCGGGTCAGCCAGGACTCGAACAGGTCCCGCGCGATACAGACAACCACACATCCGCCAAATCCGCCGCCGGTCAGCCGCGCCCCGAACGCCCCCAGCCGCACAGCATCCGCGACCAGCCGGTCAATCGGGGGCAGGGATATGTCGAAATCATCCCGCAGGGAGGCATGGCTGGCTGTGATCAGACGCCCCAGGTCCTGGAGATCGCCGGATTTCAGCGCCCCAATCGCGGCCACCACACGCTGGTGTTCGGTGCTGCAGTGCCGGGCCCGCCGCCGGCTTATCTCGGCCACGTCGCCTGCCGCCTCGATGTCGGTCCGGCGCAGCCGGCACAGGGGCCGGTCGGCAAAGGCGCGCCGCGCCTGCGCACATTCGATCGCCCGCAGTTTATAGCGCCCGTCCGCCAGCGCGCGATCTATGCCGGAATGAATCACACAGACCCGCAGCGCCGCGGGCAAGTCGATCAAGTCGAACTCCAGCGTCTCCGTGTCCAGCGCCATCGCCCGGTCAACCGACCCGATCGCCACCGCCATCTGGTCCATGATCCCACAGGGGACGCCAATATAATCATTCTCAACCTGCCGGGCGAGGCCGGCAATCTCGGTGTCAGACAGGTCGGCACCGCGGATCTGACGAGCGGCTTTCAGCACGCCGACAATCACCGCTGCGGACGATGAAATCCCGGCGCCGACCGGCAGGGTTGACTCGATCCACAGGTCGGCGCCCCCGGCAAGCAGGCCGTGCGTCTGCGCCAGCAGGGCGGCCCCGGCCGCATAGTCCGCCCAGTGCCCGCGCGGGGACTCGCCGGGGCGATAGGTGACGGTCTCGCCGAACCGGGCCGAATGGATCCGGATCGCGGACCCCTCGCGCGGCGCCATCGCCACATGAACCCCGAGCGGCAGAGCGACCGGCAACACCATGCCCCCATTATAATCCGTATGCGAACCAATCAGGTTGACCCGGCCGGGAACCGCCTCTGTCGCCTGTGGCCTGCACCCGAAAATCCGCGCAAACGCCGCCCCGGTCACAGCGCGTCCCTCAGCGTCCGGGCCGCAACCTCGGGCATCACATCGACCGTGAAGGCACCGGTGGCCTGCTCCACGGCGGCGAGGTATTTGACCCGGTCCGGCGCCCGCAGAAGCGGGTAGAACTGGGCGGTAAAGTGAAACGCCTTGGTCGCGCCCGGAGGCGCAGCATGCAGGCTGAGCATATAGGGCGTCCTGCGTCCGAAGACGGCGTCGTATCGGCGGCAGATATCGCCCAGAAGGTGGGCAAAGCCGTCAACTTCCTCCGGGGTGAAGGTCCAGGGGCCAGCATGGCGCCGTCGTGGCGCGATCCAGACCTCATAGGGAAACCGCGCATAGGGCGGGCACAGGGCCTGCAGGCCTCCGGCCTCTGATACGCCGTATATCTCGGTGGATGCGGCGATGTCTTTGGCCAGATCATAGCCCTTGGCAAAGGCGTCGGCGGCGCGGGCCTGGACCTGTGGAACGAAGGGAAAAGCGTAAATCTGTCCGTGTGGATGGTGCAGCGTGACCCCCACTTCATCGCCCCGGTTCTCAAACGGCAGGACAAATTTATACCCCTTGCCGTACAGCGCCTCATAGCGGTCAAGCCAGGCCGCGATCAGAAGCCGGCGCCGGTCCTGCCCGAGGCTGGCCAGGTCGCCCTCGGCTGCCGGCCCGTAGACCACCACATCACACTGCCCCTCGGCCCGGGCCGACCGGATCCCGGCCTCGGATGCCGGCTCCGGCGCGGCCGGGTGCAAACTCGTGAAGCGGTTTTCAAACACCGCCAGCTCGAAGTGCTCAAAGGGTATTTCCGTAGGCGGACGATCTGGGCGCGCGGGCGCCAGCGGGTCGTCTGCCGTAGACGGTTTAAACGTTCGGTTCTGGCGGTGTGCGGCGTAAATATTCCATTCCTGACGCAGGGGATGCCACCGCAACTGCCCGCCCTCGCCGGCGCCAAGAAGCTCGGCCCCCAGCGGAACGTCTGTGTGCGGATGATATCCGTACAGGTACAGGTCCCGCCCGTCGGCCTTGACATGGTGGCGCCGGTGGATGGCCCGGCCAAGGCCTGGCAGGTCAAGCTGTGTCAGCCCAGAAACAGATCGCATATCGCAGCCCTTGCCAGAATGATTGTCTCAGGACCGCCTAAAGCGGGCCGCCTGCCGCCGGATGCAGCGCGTCATCGGCACCGATACGGCGGTAGAAACAGCTGCGGCGGCCAGTGTGACAGGCGGGTCCGGCCTGCTCGACCCGCAGCAGGAGCGCATCCTGGTCGCAGTCGATCCGGGCCTCGACCAGCGTCTGGACATGTCCGGAGGTGTCACCCTTTCGCCACAGGCACTGGCGCGACCGGGACCAGTAGGTCACCTGGCCGGTCTCGAGGGTCAGGCGCAGCGCCTCGGCCGTCATCCAGGCCAGCATGAGCACCTCCCCGCTGTCATGGTCCTGCGCGATCGCCGCGATCAGCCCATGATCGTCGAAGCGCGGCCGCAGCTCGGCGGTGTCGTCCTGCGCCGACCCGGTGAAAGGCGGTTTAAATGATTCCGGCATGACGTAAGTCCTCAATAGCGTGATCCGAAAGCCCCAGCTCCGACAGGATGCGGTGCGTGTCGGCGCCGAGCCGGGGACCTGTGGTGCGGACCTGACCCGGCGTCTCCGACAGCTTCGGCACCACCCCCTGCATGGGAATGTCCCGGCCAATCACCGGATCCAGCACCCGCACGATCGCCTCCCGCGCCCGAATGTGCGCGTCGGCGAGCAGCTCGCGTGCGGTGTTCACCGGACCACAGGGCACAGACGCCGCGTCACAGGCCCGGAGCACCTCGCTCATGGGTCTCTGCCGCGTCCAGTCCGAGATCATCCCGTCGAGCAGGTCCTGATGGCGGCCGCGGGCATCATGCGTGGCGAAGCGCGGATCGGCGGCCCAGTCGGTCGCCATCATGGCGCACAGCCGGGCGAACAACGTGTCCTGATTGGCGCCGATGATCACCATTCCATCCGTACACGGATAGGCTCCGGATGGTGCGATTCGGGGCAGGATCCCGCCGGTCCGGTTGCGGGTATGGCCGGCCAGGGCATATTCCGGGATCAGGCTCTCCATAAAGGCCAGGACACTTTCATAGATCGCGGCGTCGACCACCTGCCCGCGGCCGGTCCGGTCGCGGGCAAACAGCGCCATCATCACGCCAAGGGCGGCAAAGGTGCCGGTCATCGTGTCGCCGAGCGAGACGCCGGCGCGCGCCGGGGGGCGGTCGGCCTCTCCGATCAGATGGCGCAGCCCGGCCTTGGCCTCGCCGACGCTGGCATAGCCGGGCTTGTGCGCCTCCGGACCGGTCTGGCCATAGCCGCTGACCCGGGCGATCACCAGGCGGGGATTGATCGCGTGCAGGCGCGCCGGGCTCAGCTGCCACTTCTCCAGCGTTCCCGGCCGGAAATTCTCGACCAGGACATCCGCCCCGGCGATCAGCTCACACAACAGCTCCTGGCCCCGCGGCAGGCGCAAATTCAGTGTCATCGACGCCTTGTTGCGGGCAATGATCGGCCAGAACAGGCTGTGCCCGTCCTGCTTGACCGCGCCCCAGTCGCGCGCCGGGTCCGGCCGGTCCGGGGCCTCCACCTTGATCACCTCTGCACCGAAATCGCCCAGCAACTGGCCGCAAAACGGGCCGGCGATCAGCTGGCCGAGCTCAATCACCCGGATGCCGTCAAGTGGAGAAGAGGCTGT
The DNA here is from genome assembly GCA_938084575.1 of uncultured Hyphomonadaceae bacterium. Lineage (GTDB taxonomy): Bacteria > Pseudomonadota > Alphaproteobacteria > Caulobacterales > Hyphomonadaceae > Henriciella. The sequence continues at coordinate 95,524 of CALKFG010000005.1, read as the reverse complement.
CATTCGTCTTCAATGCCCGGTAAAATGGTCTGATGACAAGACGTATCGACATTGTGGAAGTCGGTCCACGTGATGGCCTGCAAAATGATCCGGCCACGCTGACAACCGATCAGAAGCTGGACTTTATCACGCGACTGGAAGCCGCCGGCGTCCGGCGGATGGAAACCGGCGCCTTCGTGTCCCCCCGGGCCGTGCCCAAAATGGCCGATAGCGGCGACGTGTTCCGGCGCCTTGACCGGTCCCGGCCGACCCGGCACATCGCGCTGGCCCTGAACGAAAAAGGGGTACGCCGCGCCCTGTCTGCCGGGGCCGACGAAATCAATTTCGTCCTGGTCGCCGGGGAGGGCTTTGGCCGGCGCAACCAGGGCATGAGCCCGCAGGACAGTGCCGACATGCTGGCCCTGTGCGCGCCCCTGATCCATGAGGCCGGCGTGCCGCTGTCGGCGACCATTTCGGTCGCCTTTGGCGATCCGTATGATGGCGACATCGACCCGGCCATTGTCGCCAACCTCGCCGCTCAGGCCCAGCGGGCCGGCGCCGCCGAAATTGCCCTGGGCGACACCATTGGCGTCGCTACCCCCTGGGACGTTCAGGCGCGGGTGGCCCGGGTCCGGCTGGAAGCCCCGGACGTCTATTTGCGGGCCCATTTCCACAATACGCGCGGGGCGGGGCTGGCCAATGTCTTCGCCGCCGTCGAGGCCGGCATAGACGTGATTGATGCCAGCTGCGGCGGCATTGGCGGATGCCCCTTCGCACCCGCCGCAACCGGCAATGTCGCCACCGAGGACGTCGTCTACATGCTCCACCGCGCCGGCTTTGAGACCGGCATTGATCTCGACCGGATGATCGACACCGCGACATGGCTGCAGGGGACGCTGGGCCACGAGATCAGCTCCAGCCTGAGCCGCGCAGGGGGCTTCCCGACGGGCTGAGTCCCGCCTGGTGACGGGCCTGGACAGGGTTAATGCCGCATCATGCGTGCCGGGCCGGTGACCCGTCTCAGACCGCCGGCCGCCAGTCCGGTGGTGCCAGCTCGAACCCGGAAAAGCGGAATCCGGGCGCGACCACACAGCTGACAAGGGTCCACGCCCCAAGTGTCTCGGCGGTTTGCCAGTGACTGGCCGGGACATGGCATTGGGGCCGCTGACCCGCCCGCAGGTCCGGGCCGAGCTGATGGGCCACCGCGCCCTGGCCATCCGGGGGCGACAGGGTCAGGCTTAACGGCCCGCCGGCATGCCACAGCCAGTATTCGTCGGCGTCCTGAACCCGGTGCCAGGCCGACACCTCATCTGCCTGGAGGAGATAGTAAATCGCGGTCGACTCCGCTCGGGTCCCGGTCCCTGACCGACAGGTCTCGGCATAGTGCCCCCCCTCCGGGTGCGGCACCAGCTGCAACAGGCGAATTATCTCGCCCGCCCCCAAATCTCCGGACAGCGCGCGCCGCATTCAGAACCGGTCCTTGCGGCCGCGAACCTCGGCAAAGGTGGCCACCGCGTCCCCCGGGCACCCCATTGCAGCCTGCAGTCCGGGCTGGTCGGCACGCAGGAAGGGATTTGTGTCGAGCTCCCGCTGCAGCCGCATCGGCACGGTCCAGTCGCCCCGCGCGCGCCTGGCGTCAATTTCCCGGATATAGGCCTGCAGCCGGTCATTCTCCGGCTCAATGGTTTCGGCAAAGCGTGCATTGGCCTGAGTATATTCGTGCGCACAATACAGCAGGGTCTCCGGCGGCAGTGCCTTGATCGCCCGCAGCGACCGCCACATCATCTCGGGCGTGCCCTCAAACACCCGTCCGCATCCCAGGGCAAAGACCGCATCGCCGACGAAGGCGACCTGATCCTGCGGCAAATGATAGGCAATGTGACCCAAAGTATGGCCGGGGACATCCAGAACCCTGGCCATATGGTCCCCGAGCGGCACGCTCTCGCCGCCCCGGACAGCCCGGTCGAGGCCGGGAATTTTCTCTGCCTCTCCGGCGGGGCCGATGATCTGGCAGTCGGTCGCGGCCTTGATCTTGAGATTGCCGCCAGCATGATCCGGATGCCAGTGCGTGTTCCAGATGGCGCTGATGTGCCAGTCCCGGGCCGCCGCCTCAGCCAGATAGACATCCGCATCCGGCGTGTCGATTGCGACAGTCTGCAAGGATGTTGTGTCGTGCACCAGATAACCGTAATTGTCATTCAGGCAGGGGAATTGGTGTATGGTCAGCATGGCCAAATCTCGTCTGTAAGCAGCAAAGTCAGGACACAACAGCCACATGCGGCAGTCGGCGGCAACCCTTGAAGCCTTTTATGCCAGCCGGGTCGGTCGCGCCGCCGCCGGACTGATAGCACGGCGGGTGGCCGCCCTTTGGCAGGACTGTCGCGGCGACTCGCTGCTGGGCATCGGCTACACCCTGCCCCTGATGTCACTGTGGGATGCGCACACCACCATCAGCATTGCCGCGCTGCCGGAAACAATTGGCGCGCCCAACAGCCTGACCATGGCGCCCGGACGGGTGGTGCGGGCGCCCGAGCACCGCCTTCCCTTTGCAGACGGCAGCTTCAACCGGATCCTGATCCTGCACGGGCTGGAAGAAGCCACCAACCCCCAGCAGCTGATGCGGGAAGCCTGGCGCCTGCTGGCGCCGGAAGGCCGGATCATTGTTGCCGCCACCAACCGGCGCAGCCTGTGGTCGATCAATGAAGCACAGGCTTTCGGCCATGGCCGGCCGTGGACCCGGAGCCAGCTGATCCATTTTCTGACCGACAGCCTGTTCCAGGTGACGGCCTCCGCCACGGCGGTACATATGCCGCCGCTGGACTGGCCCGTCATCACCGGTGCGGCCGAAATCTGGGAACGGGTGGGCGACATTGCCCTGCCCGGAATTGGCGGCGTGGTCCTGACTGAGGCGATTAAGCGCCTCTATGCTGAGCCCGGCGGGACAGCCGGTGCTGCGGTGACCCAGGCGGTAAAAGCCGGGCGGCCAGAGCCCGGTCTGCCCAAATGTGAGGCAGCCCCGGACGGATCGCCGGGCCTGCTAAAGAAACCATTGACCTGTGCCGGGCTTTGCGCTCCGCTCCGGCAGACCAAACAAGAACGGGGGCTCAAGGAGTAAGGGCGATGAAACTCATTACTGCAATATTCAAACCCAGCAGACTGGATGCCGTCATGGACGCACTTCGCGATGCGGATGTGGCCGGCCTGACGGTGACTGAGGTCCGCGGCTACGGGCGCCAGCAAGGCAAGACAGAGGTTTACCGGGGAGCCGAATATGAAATTCGTCTCCTGCCCAAGGTCAAGATAGAGGTCGCCTGCGCGGAAAACGAGACCGACCGGATTCTCGACGCCATCACAAAATCGGCCAATACCGGGACGATTGGAGACGGAAAGATCTTTGTCACCCCGATGGACACGGTTGTCAGGATCCGGACTGGCGAACGGGATAGCCAGGCCATCAGCGGCTAAGCCCGGGACAATCCGTCGGGAGACTTGATTTTGCGACGTAATCGGGCCACGACGCACCTCTAAAGCGGAGGTCGCCATGACGGGCCCGAAACCACTCGCCAATATTCTCGACATCACGCCCTATAAGGGCGGGCAGAAACTGTCATCCGGATGGAAGCTGTCGTCGAATGAAAACCCGCTGGGCTGCAGCGCCGCCGCCCGTCAGGCCGTCATCGACGCCGCGGACACCCTGTCGCTGTATCCCGACGGTGGCGCCGTCGCACTGCGCGAGGCGATTGGCAGCACATATGGACTGGACCCGCAGCGGCTTGTCTGCGGTGCCGGCTCTGATGAGCTGTTCCAGCTGCTTGGCCGGGCCTATCTTTCCCCCGGCGATGAAATCCTGCAGAGCGAGCACGGTTTCCTGGTATATCGCCTCGTCGCCCAGCAATCCGGCGCCACCACCATCAGCGCCCCGGAAAAAGGCTTCACAACCGATGTCGACGCGCTGTTGGAGCGGGTCACGCCGCGGACCAGGATCGTGTTTCTGGCCAATCCAAACAATCCAACCGGGACCTATATCCCGGCCGGCGAGGTACAGCGCCTGCAGGCTGGCCTGCCCGAACACGTGCTGCTGGTGCTGGACGGCGCATATGCGGAATATGTTCGTGCCCCGGATTATTCCGACGGCATGGACCTCGCCACAGACATGCCGAACGTGCTGGTGACCCGGACCTTTTCCAAGATCCACGGCCTCGCCGCCCTCCGGCTCGGCTGGGCGTATGGCCCGGCCAGCGTGATTGACGCCCTGAACCGGACGCGCGGCCCCTTCAATGTCAGCGCCGCGGCACAGGCGGCCGGGATTGCAGCAATTCAGGATGACGCCTTCCAGTCCCGGTCGGTCGGGGAAACAGAAACCGAGCGCGCCCGGCTGACCCGCGCCCTTGGCGAGATGGGCCTGTCCTTTGTCCCCAGCGTGACCAATTTTGTCCTGATCGATTTTACGGACCACCCCGGCAGGGGCTCAAAGGCGGCCGATGCGTTCCTGCGCCAGCGCGGCATTGTCGTGCGCGATGTCGATGTCTACGGCCTGCCACATTGCCTGCGCGTCTCGATCGGCACCAAGCAGGCGAATGATGACGTCATTTCGGCCCTGCAGGATTTCATGCAGCCGCGATGAGCCAGCCCGTCTTCCAACGTGTTGCCATTCTTGGCATCGGATTGCTGGGTGCCTCACTTGCCCATGCGATACGGGCGTATGGCGGCGCCGGGGAGGTCACCCTCTATGATGCCGACCCCGAGGCCCGCGCGCAGGCTGCGCGTCTGGTTCAGGGGCACATGTTCGAGACCGCCCGGGCCGCCGCCGAGGGGGCGGACGCGGTCTTCCTGTGCGTTCCGGTCGGGGCTCTGGGATCCCTGACGGCAGAGATTGCCCCGGCGCTGAAGGACGGGGCCATTCTGACCGATGTCGGCTCGGTCAAGCAGCGGGCCAGCGAGGACATGGCGCACGCCTGCCCCGATCATGTCCATCTGATTCCCGGCCACCCGATCGCCGGAACCGAAAAATCCGGTCCCGGGGCCGGCTTTGCAGACCTGTTCCGGGATGCCTGGCACATCCTGACCCCGATGCCGTCGGACGATCCGGCCTATGCCGCGGCGACCGACCGGCTCTCCCGCTTCTGGCAGGCACTTGGAGCCCGGGTTGAAACAATGGCGCCAGACCGACATGACCGTGTCCTGGCGATTACCTCTCACCTGCCACACCTGATTGCCTATAATATCGTCTCGACGGCGTACGATATGGAGAGCGTCGAACAGGGCGAAGTGGTGAAATATTCTGCCGGCGGCTTTCGGGATTTCACCCGGATCGCCGCCTCCGACCCGACCATGTGGCGGGATGTCTTCCTGACCAACCGGGATGCTGTGCTGGAAACCCTCGGTCGGTTTAGCGAGGACCTTGCCGCGCTGCAGCGGGCCATCCGGTGGGGTGATGGCGACGCGCTGTTCCGGGAATTCAGCCGGGCGCGCGGCATTCGGCAGGCCGTTATCGAAGCCGGCCTTGATACCGATGAAGCCGACTTTGGCCGGCGCGCCCTGGCCGCGCCGAAACCCGACGGCGACGCCTGATCAGGCCGGGATCTCGTCACCCTTCCAGTCAAATGCCTTGCCACTCTGGGCCGGCGCCAGCCCGTCGAGAACGTCGAGCAGGCAGGCCGCCGCGTGGGCCGGGCTGAACAGCCGGCCGGCGGGGACATTGGCCTGAAAGGGCTGCGACAGGGCCGTGTCCACGGTTCCGGGATGCAGGCTGACGGCAATGAAGGCCCGGTTACGGCGCCCCTCCTCGATCGCATAATTGCGCACCAGCATGTTCAGGGCCGCTTTCGAGGCCCGATAGGCGTGCCAGCCGCCGATCTGGTTGTCGCTGATCGAGCCGATGCGCGCCGAAAGCACCGCGAAGACGGCCCGCCCCTGCCGGGGCATCAGTGGCAGAAAATGCTTCGCCACCAAAGCCGGCCCGATGGTGTTCACCGCAAAGACCCGCTCAAAAGCGGGGCGGCTCTGATGACGATAGCTCTTTTCCGGCTGCAGGTCCTGTCCGTCGGATAACAGGCCGCTGGCCACCACGACAAGATCGACCGGTCCGTGCGCCCTGATCTGCGCCGCCGCGGCCTGAATGCTGTCTTCCTCCTCAAGATCGATCCGGCCGGGGGTGAGCCCCCGACCCGACGGCGCCAGGCCCGACCGCGACAAGGCGTCCACGTCCCACCCCCGCCCTGCCAGACCCGTCGACAGAGCCTCGCCGAGTCCGCCACTGGCCCCGATTACAACCGCCCGCATGCCGTCTTCCTTCCTTGCACAAGCCGGGTTTTTCAGGCCCCCGGCACCGATCAGACCCGCAGTCCTGCCTGGCGCCGAAACAGGGCCAGGAGCTGCAACTGCCGCTCATCCGGGGAGGTCTCGGCTTCCGATACCGCGACCAGCATCCCGTCCAGATCAACGATTTCCTTGGCACCCAAAGCCGGCGCCCGCTGCACCAGATCGGTCATCTGCGAGACCGCCCGGTGCGGGTCGGACACGCCCCCGCAGACCCAGACTGCATGGTCGATCAGCGCCCGCGCACCCGCTTCGCTGAAGCCGAAAAAAGTCATTGATTCCTGCACCATGCAGGTGATCTGGCGCGCGGTCGCGCCCCCTGGGCCGGCCGCCATCATCGCCATCAGAAGGGCCGCCGCCTCTCGGGGATCCTGAATGTCAGACAGGCCCCGCTGACCGCGGCTTCGCCGCCCGTCCAGCGACCGGACCAGCTCACCCGGCGTGACCAGAGCTGGCCGACCCTCTGACCGGGGCGGCGCCGCTCTGGCCCGTTGCCGGGACCAGACCACGCCGCCAATCAGCAGGAACAGCGCAACGACCACAATATTTATCATCGGTCTCGACTCCCACGGTCTGGACATCTATCCGGCGGCTGCCCACCATGGAGGGGAGAACAACGCGACCAGATGATGACAGAAGACGAGTATGACAGCTTTTGCAATGGATTGCCCGCGACAACCCATGTCCGGCAATGGGGCAATGCCAGTGTCTGGAAGGTTGGCGGCAAAGTATTTGCGGTCGCACGCTGGACTAAATCCGGGGCGGACTTCGGGATCAGCTTCAAAGTGTCCGACCTGTCCTTCAAAATTTTAAGCGAGCAGCCCGGATTGAGGCCTGCGCCCTATCTGGCCTCGCGGGGCCTGACCTGGATCCAGCACTATCGTGCCCCTGGGCTCGATGAGGAGGGCCTCAGAATATACCTGCGGGAAAGCCACCGGCTGGTCGCCGGTGGCCTGCCACGCAAGACCCGCATCGCACTTGGGCTCGACTAAGCCCGGGCCTACTGCATGCCGCCGACGGCGTCTGCGGGGTTATGGGCCTGCTGAATCACATAGGCCCGAATAGCCTCGACATCATCTTCGCTGAGAACATCGGCGAATGACACCATGCCCGCACCCTGCAACGTACCGTCGACCACCACCGCCTTCCAGGCATCAGCACTTTCGGTGTAGGTCGACCACCGCAGATCAGGCAAGACACCGGAACTGACCGCGAACGGTCCGTGGCACACCGTGCAATTCCGGGCATAATGAACCAGTCCATCGGCGAGTTGAGCTTCCGTTCCAAATGGCTCGGCGTTGGGGGTGCGGTCAATTTCCGGAACGTAAGGCGCCTCGATTTCGCCCTCAGCCCCAAGCTTGAACGTCACCACTTTTCCGATAGCCGGGCCAAGTTTCTCGTCGAAGGCGAAACCGGCTGCCAGCGCGAATGCAGACCCCCAGCCGGTGGTGATGGTAACATACTGTTCGCCATCAATCTCATATGTCCCGGGTCCAGATGCCGCACCGGACTTCACATCATGGCTCCATAACGGGTCCCCGCTCGCGGCATCATAGGCCACGAAGTCGCCGTTCAGCTTGCCCTGAAAAACAACGCCGCCCGCCGTAGACAGAACGCCGCCATTCCAGGGGCCGTCATGCTCAACGGTCCATCGCGGTGCGTTCGCAACAGGATCCCAGGCAATCAGGCGCCCCTTCAGCCCGGAGCGCAAGAACTTCATGACATCAGACGTAACCAGAGCGGGCACACCGGCAGAGAAATCGGCGCCCGTATTCCATTTGGTCGGATGCTCTGCGAACCGAGGATCCGTACTGTAAGCCTGGGGAATTTCCTGTGCCGGAATATAGGCCAGCTTTGCCTCCGGATTATAGGCCATGGGATGCCAATTATGACCCCCAAGCGGTCCGGGAGTCTGGTTGAAAGGCGTACTTGCATACCGCGCCTCTGGCACCTCGACCGGCCGGCCGTTCTCATCCAGCCCTGTGGTCCAGTTCTGCGGCACATAGCCGGCACCGTTGATGAAGGCGCCCGTCTCTGCATCCAGGACATAGAAGAAGCCGTTCTTGGGAGCCTGCATCACCACGCGACGGTCCCCGCCATCCTCGCCCAATGGCAGATTGGCCAGGATCAGGGTCTGGGTGGCAGTATAATCCCAATTATCGCCCGGCGTGGTCTGGAAATGCCATTTATACGCCCCGGTTTCTGCGTCGACCGCAACAATGGAAGACAGAAACAGATTGTCCAGGCCGGACGGGTCCCGCAGGCTCTGGTTCCAGGGTGATCCGTTTCCAACCCCGAAAATGACCGCATCGTTGACCTCGTCATAGATGATCGAGTCCCAGACGGTGCCGCCGCCTCCATCGGTTTTCCAGGCGCCGGTATCGCCCCAGGTCACATTTCCAATCTCTTCAAATGCCGCATCCGAAGCCGCGCCGTCCGGCAGCATTTCGGGGTTGGGCACCGTGTAGAAGCGCCAGGTCATGTCGCCACTCTCTGCATCATAAGCGGAGAGATAACCTCTGACCCCAAGCTCGGCGCCCCCATTACCGATCAGCACCTTGCCATCGACCACCCGAGGAGCGCCGGTAATGGTGTAAGGCTTGGACTGGTCAACAGTGACCTTGCTCCAGATGCGCTCGCCGGTCTTGGCGTCGAGCGCTTCAAGCCGACCGTCGATCACACCCAGGTAGATCTTGCCTTCCCAAACAGCCACGCCGCGATTGACGACATCGCAGCATGCCTTGATCCCAACCGCCCGATTGACACCGGGATCATAAACCCAGAGCTCCTCGCCGGTTTTGGCATCCAATGCGTACACGATCGACCAGGCGGAGGTCACATACATGACACCGTCGACGACAATCGGGGTCGACTCGACCCCGCGCGAGGTGCCGAGATCATAGGTCCAGGCCACGCCGAGATCGCCTACCGTCTCCAGATTGACCTGCGTGAGCAAGGAATGGCGCTGCTCATCATACGTTCCGCCATAGGTGAGCCACTCTGCGGGCGTTTCAGCCGCATTGCTCAACCGGTCCTGCGTCACATTTGCAAACGTCTCCACCGTGTCGACGGCCTGCTCGCTATTCCCGCATGCGCCCAGCCAGAGCGCCGAAGCCGCGACCGCGGCTGCCATTTGAAATCTCATATTTTTCATTGCTCCCTCACACAGCCTGTTTCCCGGCCAGTTTGGTATCAGACTAGGCAATTTGACCGTGCTGTCGAGCCCGGTTGGCTAGGGCATATTGGCCGCAGCACGGATCAAGGCGGACTGGGCCCCCTGCGCAGCGGCTTTCACCCCCGAAATCCATTGATCCAGATCGGAGGCGGCGTTGGCGGCATCTGCGAAGGTAATCGACCGCGACGCAGTCACACACCCGCCGGATCCGGCCACAAATCCGGCCAGAGCGTCCTCGGGACCGCCACCCTGTGCACCATAGCCGGGGACAAGAAACAAGGCCTTTGGCGCCAGGGCCCGAAGCGCTTTGGCCTCGTCCGGCCCGGTTGCCCCCGTCACAAGCATCAGGCCTGACCAGCCACGTTCTCCCAATAGGCGCGCCGCCAAGGGCGCCAGGGCCTCGACCACACGCGTATATAGCGGCGCGCCCTCGAGCTGGCGCAGCTGGAAATCAGCCGCGCCCGGATTGGAGGTCCGAGCCAGAACAATCACGCCGCGCCCGGTAAGCTCCGCCGCCCGGACATAGGGCTCGAGGGTCTCGACCCCGAGATACGGATTGACGGTCAGGGCATCGCATGAAAACGGCGCGTCAGATGAAAGATAGGCTGCCGCATATCCCTCGGCTGTCGATCCAATATCACCTCGTTTGGCGTCCATCAACGTAATCAGGCCCGCGGCTTTTGCCGCATCGCAGACCCGCGCAAGCGCCCGCATACCTTGCCATCCATGCCGCTCAAACAAGCCCGCTTGCGGTTTCACAATGCCAACGGTTCCAGCCACGGCTGACACTACCGCCTCCCCCCAGGCGGCCAGCCCCTCCGGCGAGTCACCGCCGAAAAACGCAGGAATACGCCCAGCATGGGGATCTATACCAACGCATAATGGTCCGTACCGGGCTACTGATGCCACCAATCGATCCGCAAACGGGCTCAATGCACACCACCGACATTGCAAGCCAGCTTGACGACTTGGAGCTTGCGCCGCGCAAAATCGGCCTCTTCACCATAACTTTGAAGCGTAAAGGCGCGGGGCGGCGCCCCGGTCGGCTCAATGCCCTGGGCGCGCAGGAACTCCGCAACGCTTTCGGGCGATGCCGAGTAAATTCGCCCCCGGCGGGGACTTTCGGCGATGATAACGCTTCGAACATGACCATTGGCGGTGTAAACAGGGCCACCACTGAGGCCGCCAAGGCTGCCCGACAGGCCGCGGGTCCGCCCGGCTTCCGCCCATGCCAGAACCGAGTCAGTGCCCTCACGGGTCCCGCTCGAAACCATATTGATCCTGGACTGAAGGCGGGCGACGGCTTCGCCGGGCCGCCCCTGAGGATAACCAACATGATAGCCGTAGGCTCCGACCCGCAACTCCGTTTCGACATCGAGAACAACCGGGTGCGACCGGGTCTCTGTTTCCAGAATCGCCAGATCCGAACTGTCGGAGACCCGCACCTTTTGGGCCTTCACATAATGATCCGGCGCCACAAGCAAAGCCACATCATCACAGCCTTCGACAACATGCCGCGCCGTCAGCCAATAACCGTCATGATTGATTGCGAATGCCGTCCCAATACCGGTTTTCGGCGCCGTGACCCGCACCAGGACACGCTCGTCGAACGCCGAGGGCGGCGGCAGTGTGACGCCCTCTCCATAAAAGGCCTCGGGAAGGGTTTTGGGCGCATTATGCTCCGGCGCGACGGCAAAAAGGGCGAACAAAACCGTGCCCAAGGCCAGCAAATAAACGATCCAGTCGGGGACGATACGCATGCGGCGGCCCCCTAAATTCTTTGAAGCTCGGGGTCCCAGAGACCCGCGGCTAACAGCAAAGCAACCGATATTTTAGCTGAGATCAGCACGATCGCAGCCCCGGCTTCATCATTCTGGATCCGCCTGGGTATCTCAGACAGCAACATGTCGATGACGCGATAGGAAATCAGTTGCAACAACAGGGCAACAGTTCCCCAGATCAATAGGTCCAGCAGACTAACGCTGGAGGCAAGACAAGCGGCAATCGGTATAGCGAGGCCCAGAATGGCCCCGGCCAGCGCCAGGCCCGCCGAGCCGTTTCCGGCCTTGACCAGGGCCAGTTCGCGCCATGGCGTCAGCAGGATGTAAACCGAGCTGGAAATCAGCAACAAGGCCGCGGAAGTCCCGGTCCAAACCAAATAAGATGGAAAGCCTTCCTGAAATGCCTGGAGGGTTGCCGTCATTTAAGGCCTCTTCGCTACGTTGCCTGCGATACTTTGGTTTAGACAAGCTATGCGGGACTCTCAAGGCGAATGGCAACCCTGTCCCCCGAGAAAACCCCAGAGACGGGTCAAATGGGGGTCGGGAATACGGACAGGGTGCAGCGCGCCCGTCACTGGCGCCCTTTAGGGCGCCACCCCCCAGCCGGAAATGCTAATTGCGCTCGAAGGGATCGCGCATCAAAATCACGTCTTCCCGCTCTGGCGATGTCGAGACCAGCGCACAAGGCTTGCCCACCAGCTCCTCAAGCCGGCGCACATATTTCACGGCCTGGGCCGGCAGATCGTTCCAGGATCGTGCGCCTTGAGTCGAGTCAGACCACCCCGGCATGACCTCATAAATCGGCTCAACCCGGGCCTGAGCAGCGGCCGTTGCAGGCAGGTAGTCGACCTGGCCGCCATCCAGCCTGTAGCCGGTACAGATCTTGAGTTCATCCATCCCATCAAGCACATCAAGCTTGGTCAGAGCCAGGCCATTGACACCCGACACTGCGCAGGCCTGGCGGACCATGACCGCGTCAAACCAGCCACAGCGGCGTGCGCGCCCTGTGACGGTTCCGAATTCGCGCCCCCGTTCGCCGAGCCCGCGGCCAATCTCATCCATCAATTCCGTTGGGAAGGGGCCCGCCCCGACGCGGGTCGTATAGGCCTTGGCCAGGCCGAGAACATAGCTGATTGAGCCCGGGCCGAGGCCGGTCCCGGCCGCGGCCTGTCCGGCCACGACATTGGAGGACGTGACAAAAGGATAGGTGCCATGATCGACATCCAGCATGACGCCCTGCGCACCCTCGAAGAGAATGCGCCGGCCCAGCTTGGCGCTCTCATCCAGCACTTTCCAGGCTGGTCCCGCATAGGCAAGAACCTGTGGCGCGACCGCCAGAAGGTCAGCCTTCAGGGCCGCCGCGTCCGGCGCCGGAAGCCCGAGGCCTGCCCGCAAGGGTGCGTGGTGTGCAATCAGCCGTTCGAGCTTGTGGTCCAGCGCATCCTCATCTGCCAAGTCTGCCACCCGAATGGCGCGTCGTCCGACCTTGTCCTCATAAGCCGGACCAATACCCCGCTTGGTTGTCCCGATTTTAGCATTGAGCCCGGCTGCACCTTCCCGCGCTGCATCGAGATCCTTATGCCAGGGCAGGATCAGACAGGCCGTCTCGGCAAGAAGCAGGTCGTCAGCCGTCAGCGAAACACCGCTTTGCCGCATGGCGTCGACTTCACCCAGCAGCTGCCAGGGATCCACGACGACTCCATTCCCGATTACAGAAAGTTTTCCACCGCGTACAACGCCCGAGGGCAGCAGGTTGAGCTTATAGGTCTGACCATTGATAACCAGCGTATGGCCCGCATTATGACCACCCTGAAACCGCGCCACAACATCGGCGCGATGCGAAAGCCAGTCGACAATCTTGCCCTTGCCCTCATCGCCCCATTGGGCCCCGACAACTACAACACCCGCCATCGCTTCGGAGCCTCCTTGAACCTGATGCGTGTCAAATCGCGTTTCCGTGGTTCTGGCAAGAGCCGCTGCACATTAATGAAAAATACGGGGTTTGTGTGCCTCGAACTGGGCTTCCGCCGCCGCGATACGCGACTGCATATCAGACGGCGCCATGCCATAGGTCTGACGGCGCAAAAAGGTCATCAAATCCTTTCGGCGTCCTGCGGCCTGAAGCGCATCGGGTGACAGGGTTTCCCCAATGTGGACGGGAAGCGCAGTACCTATCCGCCTTTTGACCTCCCGGAACACCAGCGCCAGGCGCAATTCGATGCTGATATGACTGGCCCACTGAAAAAGACGGGAATTCTGGCCTTCGAAATAGATCGGGGTAACAGACGCCTTGCTGTGTGTGATCAGCTTTGAGGTAAAGGGCTTCCAGGTGTCATCCACAGCGAGGCGGGCCAGAGGACGCGGCGAGGTCGATACACCTCCGGCCGGAAAAACGACAATACACCCACCTTGTGAGAGCCGGCTAAGACTTTCCGAACGGGTAGCGATATTGATCCTCTGGGCCTCCCGCGTTCCGGAAAAATCTATCGGAAGTATCCACTCGCGTGCCTCCGGCGTGCCGTCGAGAACGGCATTTGTGAGGATTTTAAAATCAGTCCGCCGGAGCGACACCAGCCATGCAATAAGAAGTCCGTCCAGAACACCGAAAGGATGATTGGCAACCACAACAAGCGGTCCTGTCTGGGGAATCTGCGCGAGTCGCACAGGATCGAACTGAACGTCCAGCCTGAGAAGCCGGACCGCCGCGGCGAAAAAAGGCTCCCCCGCAGGCTCGCGACGGTAATGTTCATAAAGCGCCTGCAATGCCCCCTGCCCGGACAGACGTTCGATCGCACGCACCATCCGCCGCTTCATCGGGTGTTCAAAGTACTCGGCATAGGACAGTTTTGGGGTCTCGGTCATCCTGCCACCGCGCGCTTAGGACCGCGTTTCATCTTTCATTAAACCGGCAGCCTTCAGCGTCTTTCCGGCCCTGATAACTTTGGCCAGTTTTTCTTCAGAAGAGCGATCACCCTTATTTGAGTCCGGGTGAAAGCGCCGCACATATTCGGCGTATCTGGCGCGGATCTCAGCCGGCTTGGCGGTTGCGGCCAAGTCTAGCTCTGCCAGGGCGCGTTTTGCCACCCCGGTTGCGCCGCGGTCCTGTCGACGGGCCGCGCGTGCAGATTCAGAATCCGTGAAAAAATTTGCGCCGCGCCACGTCTGAGGATCCGCCGCACGACCGGCTTTGGCATCCCCCATCGGCCCGGTACCCATCTTCCAGGTCGGGCTGAATCCGTAACGGGCATTCTCCTGGAAAGCCTTCATCTGTTCTTCGGTCATCGTATCGAAGAAGTTGAACGCCCGATTATATTCTCCGGCGTGCTGCTTGCAAAACCAGTGCTTGCCGTCGCCATATTGCTTGGGCGCGGGATGTTCGCCCGCCAGGTCGCAGCCATCCTGCTCACAGACCCGTTCACGCTGGGCCTTGGCCCGTGAGGTGTCATCTGCGGGAGGCTTGACCCTGATGTCCATGAATTTGGGACGATAGGTGTATTGCTTGCTCATCGTCGGCATTACATAAGGTGTTCGGTACAAAGAGGCCAGTAATGATATCACGACATCAGCGGATCAGCGATAAATTGACAAAGGTGTTCGCCCCGGTCGCCCTGTCCGTGCAGGATGAGAGCGCACACCACGCCGGACATTCCGGCGCCCGCCCGGAAGGCGAAACCCATTTTCGGGTTGAGCTGGTCTCCGCCGCCTTTGAAGGCCTGACCCGCGTGGCTTGCCAGCGCGCCGTTATGGATGCGCTGGCCGACGAATTCGGATGTGGGCTTCATGCCCTCTCCATCCAGACAAAAATTCCACAAAAAAAATAAGCAATGCCTTCAGGCCCGGGGCTTAATCCTTCCGGACAAGGGAGGCACTCATGGCAGATCTTGCAGTCCGCTCGGCCGCATTGCACCAGCGATCCGAGGGAATGGTGCGGTTTGAGACCTCACCTGACCAGACCTGGACCCTTGATGCCGACTATCTCTACCGCGAGCTCGACCGGCTAAAACCCATTGGCCGGCATTTTGCCCGTCGGATATGGCTGGTTGATCTGTGTTGCGACCTGCTTCTGCTTGCCAGCCTGCCAAGCGCCTTTTTTCTGACCTGGTGGTGTTTCGCACCCCCACTCGCCCTGGCCTGCCTTTTGCGGATCGGCAACCGTCACGCGGTCGGCCGGCTTGCGGTCGAGGCGGCCCGGTCCTCGACGCAGACTTTTCTTTATCTGTATAATACCGGTGCCCTTTGGCTGGATTGCCCTACCAACCCTTCATCGGCCCGGGAACGCCATCCTCAGTAGCGCTTGCCTGACGCGCAAGTATGCGCCGCAGTGGGGAAATTTTCTGTGCCGCCAGAAGGCCGGCAGCACGGATGGGCTTGGTGAGCAAACTGTCATTTGAAAATAGACGATCAATGCCATCCAGCGCCAGTGCCGCGCCCAGCCCGTCAAAGCGCCGGTGTTCGCTGTATCGCGCCAGAACGACATCACTGCCAATATCGAGGCCGGCCCGGGACGCCTCCTCAAGGCAGTCCATAAGGGCCGCAACATCCCGAAACCCCTGATTCAGGCCCTGGCCCGCAAGCGGGTTGACCCGTCGGGCCGCATCCCCGATCACCACGCCCCGCGGCGCAACCAGCCGGTTCGCAACCTGCAGGATCAATGGGTAAGAGCCCGCAGGGCCGTCCAATCTCATCTCGCCGGCAAACTCAGCCAAGCGATGATTCAGCTCAGCCTCAATGTCCTTCGGCGCGCATCGAGACAGGGCCTCTGCTGCGCCGCGCTTCATGTACCAGGCGAGATTCGCGCGGTCCGCCGGCAGGGGCAAGATGGCAAAAGGACCCTCCGGCAGGAAAAGCTGGCGGGCAATTCCGGCATGGGGACTCTGCAGCCGGACATTGGCGGTAAATACGGATTTTCCATAATCGCGTCCCTCCGTGGCTATGCCGAGGGCATCGCGCACTGAAGACCTCAGCCCGTCCGCCCCGACGACCAGCCGTGCACAAACAGGGTCGGCTCCCGCCAGGTCCAGCTCGACATATGCCGCCCGCCTGATCAGGCCTGCGAACTGGGCAGGGGCCTGTAAGGTCAGATGATCGGCCCGCGACACGGCATCATCAAGACCCGCCTGCAGCTGCTCAGCCTGCACCATAATACCTAGGCTCTCCCCGGGGTCGGCACTGTCGAGATCCTCATCGGCGAACAGCACAGAAGGCCGACCGAAAAAATGCGTACCGCCATCGACCGCTTCAAGGCCGTGCAGAGGCTGACCTGCCGATGCCAGCGCATCGGCGAGGCCAAGATGGCCGAATAAACGCTGGCTGCCGGTGACAAGGGCAAAATTGCGGCCATCGGCGCGCCGGGCTTCAGACGGATCGCGTCCATCCAGTAGCAGGGTTTCAAGCCCCGCCCGGCTCAATCCAAGCGCAAGCGCGGAGCCAACAGGGCCTGCCCCGACAATCGCCACATCATAAAGCGTATCTGCCATCGACTGATGCATAATCTGCTCATCGGCCAACGTCCACGCCTGACACACAACCGGGCGGATGCGCCACACCGTGCCCAAAATTTGTTCACCCTGCAGCTCGTCAGGAATGACAACCGGTTAATCCTAGTCGCGGCGCCGGCGCCGAGCTTGTGTGCGGCGGTGTTTCAACCATGACTTCAGGAGTAAGCATGCAAACTTGGATCAAACATGCAGGGCGGGGCATGATGCTTCTGCCACTCGCAGCCGGGGCAGGGCTCAGCGCCATGGCCCAGGACGCCAGCGCGGTCAGCGCTTATGTCGATAACTCATACCTGTTCCTCATCGGGGGCCTGATTGTCATGTTTATGGCTGCAGGGTTTCTGTGCCTTGAGGCCGGACTGGTACGCTCAAAGAACGCCTCCATGCAGTCGCTCAAAAATGTCGGCCTGTTTTCGGTTGCCGGGCTCATGTTCTGGCTGTTTGGTTACAATATCGGTTATCCCGGCTCGACGGTTGCAGCGGGATGGATTGGCCTGCCGGCGGAAATTCCATGGTCGCCCTCTGATGCGCTGGACACCGGTTATGCTTCAAGCTCCGACTGGTTTTTCCAGATGGTGTTTGTTGCCACTGCCGCATCCATCGTGTCCGGTACCGTTGCCGAGCGCGTCAAGCTCTGGCCGTTCCTGATCTTCACGGCAGTTCTGGCGGCCTTCATCTATCCGACCGTCATCAGCTGGGAGTGGGGCGGCGGCGCGCTGGACAGCCATTTCGGCTTCTCTGATTTCGCCGGGTCGACTTTGGTCCACTCAACCGGTGGCTGGGCAGCCCTGATCGGCGCGATCATCATCGGCCCCCGCGCTGGCAAGTATTTCGGCACCAACATCAATCCGATGCCGGGGTCAAACATCCCGCTGGCCGCACTCGGTACATTCATCCTCTGGTTCGGCTGGTTCGGATTCAATGGCGCATCCCAGCTGGCTGCCGGGACGTTTGATGACATCAATGCCGTTGCAACGATCTTTGCCAATACCAACATGGCCGCCGTCGGTGGTGTGCTCGCCGCGATGATCCTCACGGCCGTCCTGTACAATGGCAAGGTCGACCCAACGATGGCCTTCAACGGCGCCATTGGGGGCCTGGTGTCGATCACCGCGGAGCCTCTGGCGCCGTCAATGGGCATGGCCGTCGCGATCGGTGCCGTCGGGGGTATCCTGGTGGTTCTGACCGTACCGCTGCTCGACAAGCTTAAGATTGACGATGTGGTCGGCGCCATTCCGGCCCACCTGGTCTGCGGCATCTGGGGCACGATCATTGTCGCCGCCTCCTATGGCAATGCCATCCTGATCCCGGCACCGGATGCGGACGGCGCCATTGGCGTCAGCTATGCCGGCCAGCTAATCGGGGTCATTGCTACCGGGGTGTTCGTCAGTGCGGCCGCCGCCATCGTCTGGATGGGCCTGAAGGTCACCATGGGCGTCCGGGTCAGCGACGAAGACCAGCAAATCGGCCTTGACCGCGCAGAAACCGGGGTCGACGCCTATCCCGAATTCGCGTCCTGACACCCGCCTGCGGCGCAGACGCGCCACGCTGCAAGCCATCTGCCCCGGCCATATTATGGCCGGGGCTTTTTTTTGTCAGTCTCCCTCGCGTTAGGGCCAATTTAACAAGCCGGTGCGAGCCTGTGACAAGCATCGGCCGAAATCCGCGTGGAGTAGAAGCATGGCAGGCTCAGGCGCCAAACACCCTGAAAGCCGGGAACTGTCCGACCCGGTCTGGCGAATTCTGACTGGCGCAAGCGCCTTCGCGCTTGGCGTCTTCATATGCGGCAGTGTCGGCTCCTATGACCCCACCGACCCAAGCTGGAACAGCGCCACCCCACATGCCGTCGGCAACCTGTTCGGCGGACCCGGGGCCGTGTTTGCCGACCTGACACGACAACTCCTGGGCTGGTCCGCCTGGCTGGCGGGACTGGCGCTGATGGTCGGCGGGACCATGCGCGCGGTACTGATCGGCAACCCCAAGGTCCGGCGCTGGATCTTCGGTGCCATGTCCATCCCCCTATCGGCAGCGGCCCTCGCCTCCTGGCCGGTCCCCACATCCTGGCCCCTGCGCGCAGGCCTTGGCGGCATGATCGGCGACGGACTGCATGGTCTGGCAGCCATTCCATTCAAAGCCCTTCTTCTGCCGCTGCCCGGCGTTCTCGCCGGCCTTATCCTCGGGCTTCTCGCCGTGGTCGCCGCCGGTTCGGCCCTGGGGCTTGGCCGGCATGACGCTCTGGCGTTTCGCACTTTGGCGGCCCGGACCGGCGTCGACGCCGTAAAGCGCGCCTTCAACCTGCCGCGCCTTGTCCGGGAGTGGCAGGACAGACGCCATCAGAGGCAGACGGACGGCACGGAAATCCACAGGTCTGCGGCCTCACCGGACAGGGATATGACCGGACAGGACGATCCCTATGCCGATGACCTGACCGTCGCCTCTGCCACCAAGGCGCCGCAAAGGCTTGCCGATAAGCCCCAAACACCGCTGACCGCCAGAAAAACACCCCGGGCGGCATCGACCAGCCGGACGCCCGGCCGGGGGCGTCGCGGCCCGAAATTGCCGCCTATAGACCTGCTTCAGCGACCGCCGGAACGGCGCGATCAGGTCGATGAAGAGGCCCTGCTGGCCAAGGCCGGCCGCCTCGCCGAAGTGCTGCGTGAATTCGGGGTCCGCGGGCGGATCCGGGAAGTCCGCCCGGGACCGGTTGTGACTCTGTTCGAGCTTGAGCCAGCGGCCGGGGTGAAATCCGCCCGGGTCGTCTCACTGGCAGACGATGTTGCCCGGTCGATGAGCGCCATCGCAACCCGAATTGCAGTTATACCCGGCAAAAACGCCATTGGCATCGAGCTTCCCAATGACACCCGCGAAACCGTCTATCTGCGCAGCTTGCTGGACAGCGAAGCCTACACCAAAAGCCCGGCCACCCTGCCCATGGCGCTGGGTGAAGACATTGGCGGAGCGCCAACTGTCGTCGAACTTGCCAAAATGCCCCACCTGCTGATCGCGGGCACCACCGGATCGGGCAAATCGGTTGGCGTCAATGCCATGATCCTCTCCCTGCTCTATCGCCTGCCCCCAGAGGAATGCCGGTTCATTTTCATCGACCCGAAAATGCTCGAACTGTCGATCTATGAGGGCATACCGCATCTGCTCAGCCCGGTCGTAACCGATCCCAAAAAAGCCGTCCTGGCGTTGCAGTGGGCGGTTCGGGAAATGGAAATGCGGTATGAGCTGATGTCAAAAGCGGGGGTTCGGAACCTGGCCGGGTTCAATAAGAAGGCGGCCGACTTCCGGGCGCGCGGCGAGAGCTTGACCCGCAAAGTCCAGACCGGCTTTGACGACCGGGGGAAACCCCAGCATGAAACCGAATACCTGTCTCTGGACCATATTCCAAACCTGGTCATTGTGATTGACGAGATGGCCGACCTGATGATGGTCGCCGGCAAGGAAATCGAAGGCTGCGTTCAGCGCCTGGCGCAGATGGCCAGAGCCGCAGGCATACACCTGATCACGGCGACCCAGCGCCCCTCTGTCGATGTCATTACAGGCACAATTAAGGCCAATTTCCCGACCCGAATCTCCTATATGGTGACCACCAAGATCGACTCTCGCACGATCCTCGGCGAACAGGGCGCCGAACAGCTGCTTGGTATGGGCGATCTGCTGTATCAGGCGGCCGGCGTGAAATCGAAGCGCTGTCATGGACCGTTTGTCTCGGACGAAGAAGTTCAGAGCGTCGTTGACTGGCTGCGCGAAAATTGTGGGGAACCGGATTATAATCCGGAAGTTCTCGAGGAGGCCGAGGACGGCACGGGCAGCGCGGTCATGGACGCCATGCTGGGGACCTCCACCGGCGACAAGGATGAAGACCTTTATGCCCAGGCCATGTCTGTGGTGCTGCGCGACCGCAGGGCATCAACCTCTTATCTCCAGAGGCGCCTCAAGGTCGGCTATAACAAGGCCGCTACGCTGATCGAAAGACTTGAGGAGGATGGCGTGGTCTCAGCGCCCAATCATGCCGGGAAACGTAACGTCCTTCGCCAAAACGAAAATCAGGACGCCGCCTAGCCCGCCAGCGACGCCAGTCGCGCCAGAGTGGCTTCATATTCCGCCATCGTCTCGTTGAGAATGTCGGCCACAGGCCGGACCTTGTGGATTCGGCCCGCGACCTGTCCGGTCAGGGCAATCCCGGCCTCAAGATCACCACCAAAATAAACATCCTGGGTCCCGGCAAACTCGCCGAAAATATTGTCGACGCCTTCTGCCTCGATCCGGCTTGTCCGGTCCGTCCGCAAGGCGCGCAGGGCCGGCCCGGGTCCGTCCCGGTTCAGGAAAACCGTATCCGTCGCATCCGCATCAATAATCGCCGCCTTCCAATTGTCATGGACCGGGCTTTCCGCGCTGGAAAGGATCCGGGTCCCCATCAGGACACCCTCGGCCCCCAAAGCAAACGCGGCCGCCATCGATTTGCCATCCATAATGCCCCCGGCAGCGATCACAGGCACTTCTACCGCCTCACAGACCTGCGGAATCAGAACCATGGAGGCAACATCCTTGGGGTTCTTGAATCCCCCGCCTTCGCCACCCTCGACGATCAGACCGTCGACCCCGGCATCGATCGCGCCAAGCGCCGCCTTCAGAGACGGCACCACGTGAAACACGGTCAGACCGGCCTCTTTCAGCTGCGCGGTATATTTCTTCGGATTGCCTGCAGACGTGGTGACGAACCGAATGCCCTGATCAATCACGAACTGGACAATATCAGGATCCCGCACAAAGGCCTGAGCAACATTCACGCCGAAAGGCTTGTCGGTCAGGTCACGCATTTTCAGGATTTCCTGACGGATGGCGTCCAGGTCACCCGAAGAGGTCTCGATTATGCCCATGCCGCCAGCATTCGAAAAAGCCGAGGACAGCTGGGACCGGGCGATCCAGCCCATGGCCGCCTGAACAATCGGCTTTTCGATGCCGAGCATATCCGTAATGCGGGTCTTCATGGTCTTTCCTTCCAGCAATGTCGTCTCCCAAGCGGTGGACGATCTCGCGCGCAATAGCAAGACCGTGACCGGTCAGCCCTCGAGCATCCCCCGCTCATCCATCCATGCGATGATCTGGTCGGCGGCGTCTTCGGCGGAGCAGTCGACCGTATTGATCCGGATTTCCGGGGTCTCGGGGGCCTCATAAGGGCTGTCGAGACCGGTAAAGTTCTTGATCTCACCGGCCCGTGCCCGCTTGTACAGGCCCTTCACGTCGCGCGCCTCAGCCACATTCAGAGGCGTATCGACATAGATCTCAACGAACTCGCCCTCGCTCATCATGTTCCGCGCCATGCGGCGTTCCGAGCGGAAGGGAGAGATGAAGCTGACCAGGGTAATCAGGCCCGCATCGCTCATCAGTTTCGAGACATTCGCCACCCGTCGGATATTCTCTACCCGGTCGGCATCGGTGAACCCGAGATCGCGGTTGAGACCATGGCGGACATTGTCGCCGTCCAGCACGAAGGTGTGCTTATCCATGGCAAAGAGCTTCTTCTGAAGGGCATTGGCGATGGTCGATTTTCCCGAGCCGGAGAGGCCGGTAAACCAGAGCACGGCCGGCTTCTGATGCTTCTGCCGGGCCAGCGTCGCCCGATCCACGTCCAGCGCCTGCCAGTGGATGTTCCCCGACCGGCGCAGCGCGAAGTCAAGCAGGCCCAGACCCACCGTATTATGGGTCAGACGGTCGACAAGGATAAAGCCACCGGTCAGGCGGTTGTCATCATAGGGGTCGAACGCGATCGGCTGGTCGAGCCCCAGCGTACAGACGCCGATCTCGTTCAGCCCCAGCGTTTTGGCCGGCCGGTCCTCCAGCGTGTTGATGTCGATCCCGTATTTCAGATTGGACACCTGGCCCGTCACGGTCCGGGCCCCCAGTTTCAGCAGATAGCGCCGACCGGGCAGCATGGCGTCCTCGGCCATCCACAGGATACGGGCCTGGAACTGGTCGGCCACCTCGGCCGGGGCCTGGGCGGCACAGATGACATCGCCGCGCGAAGTGTCGACCTCATCGGTAAAGGTCAGGGTGACCGACTGACCCGCAACGGCTTCATCGAGGTCGCCGGTCTGGGTGACGATCCGGCCGATCGTGGTTTCGCGTCCACTGGGCAGGGTCCGCACCCGGTCACCCGGACGAACCGTGCCGGAGGCGATCTGACCGGAAAAACCGCGAAAATCGAGATTGGGCCGGTTCACCCACTGGACCGGCATGCGGAACGCCGATGAGAGAAGACCATCATCGACCGGCACCGTTTCGAGATAATCCATCAGGGTTGGCCCATGATACCACGGGGTCCGCTCGGAGGGCTCGGTGATGTTGTCGCCCTCAAGCGCCGACATGGGAATGGCCTCAATCTCCAGATCGCCGCCAAGCTCGGCCGCGAAGTCGAGGAAATCCCGTTCAATCCCCTCGAAGACGCTCGGATCATAAGCCACAAGGTCCATCTTATTGATGGCCAGAACCATGCGCCGGATGCCAAGGGCGTAGCAGATATAGGCATGACGCCGGGTCTGGGTGAGGATGCCGCGTCGGGCATCGATCAGCAGGATGGCGACATGCGCCGTCGAGGCCCCTGTGGCCATGTTACGAGTATATTGTTCATGGCCCGGCGTGTCGGCGACGATAAATTTCCGCTTGTCGGTGGAGAAAAAGCGATAGGCCACATCAATGGTGATGCCCTGCTCCCGCTCGGCGGCCAGACCATCCACCAGCAGCGCGAAATCGATCCGGTCCCCCTGGGTGCCCTGCTTGCGGGAATCCCGCTCCAGCGCATCGAGCTGATCCTCGAAGATCATCTTGGAATCGTAAAGCAGCCGGCCAATCAGCGTGGATTTGCCATCATCCACGCTGCCACAGGTGATGAAGCGCAGGAGGGACTTGTTCTCGTGAGACTCGAGATAGGCCTCGATGTCGGTGGCGATGAGGTCAGACTTGTGGGACATTTTAGAAATAGCCCTCTTGCTTCTTCTTCTCCATGGACGCGGCCTGGTCGCGGTCAATCGTGCGTCCCTGGCGCTCGGACGAATTCGTCAGAAGCGTTTCCTGAATGATCGCTTCCAGCGTATCGGCTGTGCTCTCCACAGCGCCGGTCAGAGGATAGCAGCCCAGTGTGCGGAACCGGACGGACTTCTCCACCGCGGTCCGGGCGAGCTCTTCCGGCACGCGCTCATCATCGACCATGATCTGCGAACCTTCCCATGTGATCACCGGCCTTTTGGCGGCAAAGTAAAGCGGCACAATCTCGATCTGCTCGCGCCGGATGTACTGCCAGATATCGAGCTCGGTCCAGTTCGACAGCGGGAAGACCCGGATGCTTTCACCCTTCTGGATCCGTGTATTGTAGACATTCCACAATTCCGGACGCTGATTCTTCGGATCCCAGCGATGTTCAGCTGTCCGGAACGAGAAAATCCGTTCCTTGGCCCGGCTCTTCTCTTCATCCCGGCGGGCCCCGCCAAAAGCAACGTCGAATTTGTGCAGATCAAGCGCCTGTTTCAGGGCCTGGGTCTTCATAATGTCGGTATGAACCGCAGAGCCATGCGTGAAAGGCCCAACGCCCTGCGCCACGCCATCAGGATTTGTGTGGACCAGCAGCTCCATGCCCATTTCCTGGGCTTTCCGGTCGCGGAAGGCGATCATCTCCTGGAACTTCCAGGTCGTATCCACATGCATCAGGGGAAAGGGCGGGACGCTGGGATAAAAGGCCTTGCCCGCCAGATGCAGCATGACAGCACTGTCTTTGCCAACCGAGTAAAGCATCACCGGGTTTTCCGCCTCGGCGGCCACCTCCCGCATGATATGAATACTTTCCGCTTCCAGACGGTCGAGGTGAGTGAGCATGTGAGAATCAACCTCCGGCGGTCCGGGGGCTGGGTGAACCGGACATATTATCACTGCCGGCCATTTAGCAGCTTGTCATACCGCCGCAACCCGCCAGAGCGTGTCATTAGTTTCGCTAAAGATCCGGCAGCCCGCTGCGCGCAGACCGGGTGACACGGGCAAGAAGTTGGTCCAACACAGTCCCGGCAAGAAGGAAACTCAACATGCAGCAGATCGTCCTCGACCAGTATTGTGATGGCGCCCCCCTGCCGGAAAATTTCCGTCTCGAAACCGCCTCCATACCGGAGCCGGGTGAGGGTCGGTTCCGGGTGCGCCATATATTTAACTCGGTTGACCCCGGAACCCGGTCACGGCTGTCCGGCGGCGACTCCTATGCGCCCGCCCTCCCGCTCGGCAATCCGATTGACGGGTTCAGCGTCGGCGTGGTCGAGGCCAGCCATAACGCCGATTATCCTGAGGGGACCGAAGTGTACTTTGCGGGCGGATGGCGGACCCATTCCATCCAGTCCGGACGTGGCTTTATCGGCAAAGTGCCGAAGGAGTCGCGCCTGCCCCTCTCTCTCTGGATCGGGATTCTGGGTGTCCCCGGCCTGACGGCGTGGTTCGGGCTCAAATCAATTGCCCGTTTTCAGGCCGGCGACCGGGTCCTGGTCACCTCTGCCGCCGGTCCGGTCGGCGCGACCGCCGGCCAGCTGGCCAAAGCCGGCGGCGCCGGGCAGGTGATCGGTCTTGCCGGAAGTGATGCCAAATGTGCCTGGCTGGTCGAAGAAGCCGGCTTTGACAAGGCCATCAACTACAAGGCGACACCTAACCTGTCCGTTGCCATAGGCGACGCCATGCCGGACGGCGTCGATGTCCTGTTTGACAATGTCGGAAATGCGATGATCAACCGAACCCTGCCGCTGATGCGTCAAAATGGACGGATCTGCATATCCGGTCAGGTGGCCGACTATAATCTGTCACCGTCCGACACCCCGGGCATTGTCAACACCAAGCCCTTCATCACGCACCGGGTCCGCATGCAGGGCCTCGTCGTGTTTGATTTCATGCCCGCCTTTGCCGAGGCGCTCGAGGCCATGTCAGCGATGATACAGGCCGGCGACCTGACATATCGCGAGGATCGCTTTGTCGGTCTCGAAACCATGCCGGAAGCCTTTTGTGGCCTGTTTCGCGGAGACAATTTCGGCCGCCGGGTTGTACAGCTGGATCAATCCGGCTGAGCGTGCTGGCCAAGGCGTGCCCGCTGCGCCAAGCTCATCCAACCCGTTGAGGAGACCCCATGTCCGAATATTTCGAAATCGACCCCGACCGCTATTCCAGATTCACGTTTTCCCGCGACGGCCGCGTCCTGACCGCCGCGATCACGTCTGATCATCCCGTCAACGGGGTGGACGGTCCGATGCATGACGAGCTCGCTCAGGTGTTTTCAGACCTGCAACGGGACGCCGGCAGCGACATCATCATACTCACCGGAAAGGGCCGGGCCTTTTGTGCCGGTGGCGATTTCGACTGGTTCGACGAACAGATCGCCGACCCCCGCAAATTCCGTGACATTGCTTGGGACGCCAAACGCATTGTGAATTCGATCCTGGAAATGGAGAAGCCAATCATCTGCCGCCTGAACGGCGCCGCAGCCGGTCTTGGCGCCACAATCGCCCTGCTCTGCGACATGATCGTTGCCGATGAAACAGCCCGGATCGGGGATCCTCATGTCAAGGTTGGACTGGTGGCCGGGGATGGCGGCGCACTGATCTGGCCGCAGCTGGTCGGATTCGCCAAGGCCAAGGAGCTGCTGATGACTGGTGACCTCCTGACCGCCTCCGAGGCTCAGGCGCTGGGTTTGATTAATTATGCCGTCCCGGCAGAGGCGCTCGATGCCAAAGTGCAGGAATTGGTGACCAAGCTGCAGGGCAACCCGCGCTGGGCCGTGCGCTGGACAAAGACCGTTGCCAATATCCCCCTGCGTGCGCTGGCCGCTCAGATGATGGACGCCGCAATCGGCTGGGAAAGCGTATCCAATCATATGCGCGACCGAAAGGAAGCCGTCGACGCCTTCCGGGAAAGGCGCCCCCCGAAGCTCACCGGCGACTGATGCCCCTGCCGTCCGCAGCGCCTCTCAGGATCCGGACATCCGCCCGGCAGGGTCATCCCGCCGGCCAGGCTGGGCTCGGTTCTGCCCGGCTCCGGCCCGCCAGACGGCTCTGTCTTTTCCCCTCGGAGATTGATTTTCTGGCGGCGTCCGCGTAAGCCTGCCAGGTCGTGGTGATTTGGCCGGCCGGCTTGCAGCCACGTTAAAGACGTCGCTAAAAGGCCGTGCGAGGGGCGTCTCAGCCTCATCCGCCTGTCGCGTCTTTCCCATCAAGCTGGCCTATCCGATGAGGTCGCCATGCCGATCAAGATTCCTGACAGGCTGCCCGCCCGCAATGTGCTCGCCTCCGAGGGTGTTGCGGTGATGACAGCAGCCGATGCGATCCGACAGGACATCCGCCCGCTTCAAATCGGCCTGCTCAATCTCATGCCGGATAAAATCCGAACAGAGACACAGCTGGCCCGCCTGATCGGCGCCTCGCCCCTTCAGGTCGAGCTGACCCTGATCATGGTTGGCAGCCATGCGCCCAAAAACACCACGCAGGATCATCTGATCAGCTTTTACCAGGACTGGGAGTCGGTCGCCGATCGCAAGTTCGATGGGTTCATCATCACCGGCGCGCCGGTTGAAACACTGCCCTTTCAGGAGGTCGGCTATTGGCCAGAGCTGACCCGGATCCTCGACTGGACCCGGTCAAACGTCCATTCCAGCTTTTTTATCTGCTGGGGCGCGATGGCTGCCGCACACCATTTTCACGGCCTCCCCAAATACGCCCTCGACCAAAAGGCCTTCGGCGTCTTCCGGCATCGCAATTTGAACCCAGCCTCAGCCTTCCTGTCAGGATTTTCCGACGATTTCCAGATCCCGGTTTCGCGTTGGACCGAAGCGCGGTCGTCGGATATCGCAACGATTCCGGCGCTTGAGCTGCTGATGGAGAGCGATCAAACAGGGCCCTGCCTGATGGCCGAAACCGGGACCAATAATCTGTTTATATTCAATCATATTGAATATGATTCGACGTCCCTGAAAGAAGAGTTTGAGCGCGATCTCGCGGCAGGGAAGTCGATTCAGGTGCCCCACAATTATTTTCCGGCGGACGATCCGGGAAAAATGCCCCTCAATCGCTGGCGCAGTCACGCACATCTGCTTTTTGGCAACTGGATCAACCAGGTTTACCAGACGACACCCTTTGAGATTGGTCAGATCGGACGATAAGGTCAGCCATGTCCTATTTTGCGCCCGAACCTGACCATATCAGCCAGATCCGAAACCAGCTGCAGCGTTACGTGACCCGGCACCTTCCCCGCGAACGCCGTCTGGCACTCGACCGCGAGGCGAACTGGGACAGGGATCTGTTTCGCGGCATTGCAGAGATGGGCCTGATCGGGCTGACCATACCCGAGGCCTATGGTGGCGCGGGACAGGATATTGTGGCGGCAACGGCGGTCATTGACGAACTCTGCCAGGCCGGAACCAGCCTTGCCGGACCTTACATTCACGCAGCATTTTATGGCGGCATGAACCTGTCCGAAAACGGGTCCGAGGCCCAGAAACAGGCGCTCCTGCCGCGGATCGCGAGAGGTGAGCTGTTCCTGTGCTACGGCCTCTCCGAACCAAATGTTGGCGGGGACCTGGCCAGTGTTGAGACCCGTGCCGAGCGGGTTGGCGATGACATCGTCGTGAATGGGGCGAAACGCTGGTGCACCGGCGCAGACTGGTCCGATTACATCTACTGCCTGGTCCGCAGTGGTCCGGCCGAAGCCCGCTATCAGAATCTCACCTTCCTGCTGATTCCAACCCGCACACCCGGCATCACGATGCAGGCCATTGAGCATAATAATTTGCGCTATACCCGGTCCATGGATGTCTATTTTGATGACGTTCGGCTGCCTATGGAGGCCATCGTTGGTGGACCGGACAAGTGGAATGCCGGCTGGAAGACTTTGGCCGGGCGGGCGCTGGATGTTGAAAAAATCGAGATCACGGCCGTCGCCTATGGAATTGCCCGCGCTGCGGTCGAGGAGGCCTGGCAATATGCCCAGACGCGTGAGCAGTTTGGAAAGCCGATTGCGCAGCACCAGGCAATCCGCCACAAGCTGTCCACCATGCGGACCAAGCTGCAGGCGGCCCGGCACATGTTGTATCATGGCGCCTGGCTGGCCAATAGTGGACAGCCCTGTTCGGTCGAAACGAGTATGGCCAAACTGTTCGTGGCCGATACCGGCGTTGAGATTGCCATTGCCTGTCAGCAGGTCATGGGGGCCTATGGGCTCTCAGACGTCTACGACATGGAGCGTCATGTCCGCGACTTGCTGTCTATGCCAATCGTCGGGGGGTCGAGCGACATGCAGCGCAACAATCTGGCCAGTCTGATGCGCCTCTGAATGTCCCCGGGCGCGACTGTCGGCCGCTAAGGCTTTCCTCCTCCCGGAAGACGGGGCAGATCATCATCAAAGTCGAAAAAGGCCGCCTGCTCTGCCGTCCAGATATGGACGGCCGCCTTGCCGGGCAAAGGACTGTCGATGCTACCCACCCGCAGGACCCGGACCCGGGCTTCCGGATATTCGGCGACCAGGTGAGACCCACAGGTCGGGCAGAACCAGCGCCGTTTGCCCGGCGTCGTTTCAATATAACGGACCTGGTCTTCGCCGCTGGTCCAGAAAAACCCGTCATACGGCGTCAGTGCGCTGGTGTTGAAGGCCGCCGCGTGGATCTTCCGGCATGTTTTGCAGTGACAGTGCCCAATGGGTGACGACAGGCCCTCGGCTCTGTAGCCGACCGCACCGCAATAGCAGCTTCCGTGGATCCGTTCCGTCACGTGTCGTCTCCCTCGAACAGGCCGTCCCGGGTGTCCCGCTGAGGGGCTGGAACGCCAAGCCTTTCATAGGCCAGAGGTGCCGCAACCCGGCCACGCGGGGTGCGGGCAACATACCCCTTCTGCATGAGATAGGGCTCAATGACGTCTTCGACCGTGTCTCTCGCCTCCGACAGGGCGGCGGCCAGCGTAT
Organism: uncultured Hyphomonadaceae bacterium; assembly: GCA_938084575.1. GTDB lineage: Bacteria > Pseudomonadota > Alphaproteobacteria > Caulobacterales > Hyphomonadaceae > Henriciella. The sequence goes on along the minus strand of CALKFG010000005.1, from coordinate 65,804 downwards.
CGGCCCCGACGGGCCCGCCCGCATAGGTGCGCACCAGTGCCTCGAGATAGCGACGGTCGAGTGCGTCCAGTCCATCACCGTCAATTTCGAGCCGGGCCAGCGCGCGGTCGGCCGCAAGACGCGTTATCGACCCCCCATCCGCCTCGGCAAAATCCCGAACGCGGCGCAGCAGGCGCAAAGCGATCCGCGGCGTGCCACGGGCCCGCCGGGCAATTTCAACCGCGCCCTCAGCATCCATGCCGACAGACAATTTCCGTCCGGCTGCCATGACGATGGTCGACAATGTTTCGGGCGTGTAAAACTGCAAGCGCAAGGGAATGCCGAACCGATCCCTCAGCGGCGTCGCCAGCAGACCCGCCCGCGTCGTCGCCCCAACAAGCGTGAAGGGTGCAAGATCCAGGCGGACAGACCGTGCGGCCGGCCCCTCACCGATGACGATATCAACGGCATAATCCTCCATGGCCGGATAAAGGACCTCTTCAACGGCCGGCGGCAAACGATGAATCTCATCGATAAAAAGGACATCGTTCGGTTCCAGATTTGTCAGAATGGCAACCAGGTCACCTGTCTTGGCAATCACAGGCCCGGAGGTCGCGCGAAATCCCACACCCAGCTCGCGGGCAAGGATCTGGGCAAGGGTCGTCTTGCCGAGCCCCGGCGGACCGAAAAGCAAGGCATGATCAAGCGCCTCGCCGCGCCGGCGGGCCGCATCCACATAGACCTTCAGATTCGATTTAACTGTGTCCTGTCCAACATAGTCCTCAAAAGATTGTGGACGCAAAGCCCGGTCCAGAGCTTCTCCGGCCTGGATGTCGGGATCGGTCAGCATGCCCTCACGGCTCATGATGGCGCCAGCTCCTTCAGGGCTGCACGAATCAGCCCGGAAAGATCGGGATCGGACTCACCGCTGGCCGTCGAAACAGCCCGTGCCGCCTCGCTGGAGCCATAGCCAAGATTGACCAGAGCCGACACGGCTTCCGATCGGACCCCGGCCGCGAGGCCCCCCGCCATCGCCGGGCCCCGATCAGTGGCAACACTGGCCCGGCTGTCGGCATCGAACCGCCCAAACCGCCCATGTGGCGGAGGTTTTCCCGACAATTCACCGACAATGCGTTCAGCCAGCTTCTTGCCTACCCCTTTGGCGCGCGTAATCATCGAGACGTCGCCAAGAAGCAGGGCATCCATAAGTTCCGGTGGAGACAGAGCGTCAACCAGCGCCATCGCCGACTTTCCGGCCACGCCGGGAACATCCTGCAGCCGAACGAACCAGGCGCGCTCCTCATCTGTGGAAAAGCCGAAAAGTGTGATGGATGAGTCCGTCACCCGCGTTTCGACGAAAATTTCCGCCTTTGTTCCGACACTCAGGCAACCGAGCAGGCGCGTGCCGGCCTGCACCACATAACCGACGCCATTGACGTCGACCAGCAGGCTGTCAATGCCCAGTGCCGCTATGTCGCCTTTGAGACGCCCGATAATCATACAGCCCTCCTGACCATCTCCGCCGGCGGCAGGTGGTGCGCGGTACAGATGGCACAGGCCAGGGCGTCGGCGGCGTCCGCGCCCATTTGACCCGCGCGTGGAAGCAGGCGTTTCACCATAAAACCAATCTGGTCTTTATCCGCCCGACCGGTACCGACAATGGCACGTTTGATCGCCCGGGGCGCAAACTCACTCACCGGCAGGCCCGCCCGCGCCAAAGCCGCCATGGCCGCCCCGCGGGCCTGACCCAGCTTCAAGGCCGACCGGGGATTGGCGGTGTTGACGAGGGTTTCCTCAACGCCGGCCAGCTGAGGCTGGTAAAGTCCCGCCAGCCCACTGACCTCGGCGAAAATTCCCGCCAGACGCTCTGCCAGCGACAGGGAGGGACTGATCGCAATCGTGCCATGCGCGACATGGCTCAGGCGCACCCCCTCAAGAGCAATGACGCCCCATCCGGTCTGGCGCAGGCCCGGATCGATGCCCAGAATTCGAATCGCTTCTCCCATCCCCTCAGCATAACCACTAAGGTTAAGGACGTCTTGCGTTTTCCGTTTTTGTTCCACTCCTGTCAGCCGGGCTTCTGCGGCGGCCCGGACTGCCATCGCCTGCCAAGCCCCGACCCTAGAGGGCCTCACACGCGGCAATCAGACGAGCCATGTCCTGCGGCCGCGACAGCCGGTGGTCGCCATCCTTGATCAGAGTGAGGACGACGTCCGGGCTACTCAGACGTTCACACAGCAGAAGCGCATGGCGCCACGGCACATCCGGGTCAGCACCGCCCTGAAGAATCCGCACAGGACCGTCAAAGGCGATCGGTGCATCGAGCAGACACCAGCGAGCCCCGTCTTCGATCAAGGCCCTGGTGATCGGGTAAGGGTCGCCATATTCAGACGGCAGATCAGCTTTTCCTGTGTCGAGGATCTGGCGACGTGTCGGGTCATCAAGGCCGGGCCACATCAGTTTCTGTGTGAAATCCGGGGCCGGCGCGATCAGAACCAGGGCTGTAACCCTGGTCCCGAGGGCCTGAGTGGCCAGCAACGCCATCCAGCCTCCCATGCTTGAGCCCACCAGAATCAGAGGCCCTTCCGTCAGGGCCTCAAGCAGGTCGAGCATATCCTCTCGCCAGGCCGATATCGTCCCGGCCTCGAAGGCGCCGTCCGACGCGCCATGACCGGAATAGTCAAACGCCAGGAAGCCTTCCCCTCGGCCCGTGGCCCAGCGTTCCAGAGCCGTTACCTTGCTGCCCTGCATGTCTGATTTGAACCCCGACAACCAGACAAAGGTCCGGGCCGTCCGCGGCGGCGTATAGCGAAAGGCCAGCCGACGTCCGTGCCGGGTGTCCAGATAGTCCGTCGCCATGGCCTCACCTCCGCCTGTGAATGTCCCGGATGCTCGCGGGACCGGAACTCTGGTGCTAACATTCACATGACAGCCCGATCAACGCATATTAGGCATGAGCGCCAGTGCAGACATGTCAGGTTGAGACCATGACCGAACCCGACTGGCCGGACCTTCAGGGGCATACAATTTTACAGGTCATTCCCGACCTGTCGGCCGGCGGCGCCGAGCGCACCACGGTCGAAATGGCGGACGCCATTCATCGGGCCGGCGGCCGCGCAATGGTGGTCAGCGAGGGCGGCCGGCTGGAGCCCGCCCTGGCCCGGGCGGGCGGTGAACTGATCACCCTGCCGGTTTCGCGCAAGAGCCCGCTCGCCCTGCTGCGCAATGCGGCGCGCCTTGCCCGCCTGATCGAGGACGAAGGGGTATCGCTTGTCCATGCCCGGTCGCGGGCACCGGCCTGGAGTGCCTTGCGGGCCTGCAGCCAGACGGGCGTGCCCTTTGTCACCACCTATCACGGCGCCTATAGCGGCAAAACACGGCTGAAAATCTACTATAACAGCATCATGGCCCGTGGCGTCCGGGTGATTGCCAATTCCAGCTGGACCGCGGACCAGATCGTCGCCACCCACGCCACACCGCGCGAGCGCATTGTCACCATACCGCGTGGCGTCGACTTTGACGTGTTCGATCCCGACACCGTCAGCGGAACCCGACTCTCGGCGCTGGCGAAAAGCTGGAATATTGCGGACGACGATGACCGGCTGATCGTGCTGCTGGCCGGCCGGCTCACCTCCTGGAAGGGTCAGCTGCTCGCCGTCGAGGCCCTGGGCCGGCTGAGCAAGGCAGAGCAGGACAGGCTTCACCTTATTCTTGTCGGCGACGCACAGGGACGGCTCGACTATGTCCGCGAGATTGAGCGCTCCATACTCGAACATGGGCTGGGCGGCGGGGTCTCGATTGTCGGCCATTGCGATGACATGGCCACCGCTTACGCGCTGAGCGATGTGGTGATGGCCCCATCGCAACGGCCCGAGGCCTTTGGCCGTGTCGCCGCAGAGGCATCTGCCATGGCCCGGCCGGTCATTGTCAGCAATCATGGCGGCCAGCGCGAGACCGTCCGCGACGGCGAAACCGGTGCCCAGGCCGAGCCCGGGAACGCAGACAGCCTTGCCGCCTGCCTGCGGATGCTGATCAGCATGCCGGCGGAGGCGCGCACGGCCATGGGACAGGCCGGCCGGGCCTTCGTGCGGGCGCGTTTCAGCCGGGACCACCTGCAGCGGGCGACACTGAACGTCTACCGCGCTGTGCTGAATGGCGACTCGTCTGTTGAATCTTGACTCATTCACAGGCATATTAGCGGGCGAAGATCGACAAAAAGGAGTTCCACCATAGCACGCAGACCACATGGCCGCCCTGAGCGGGCTCAGAATACCGGCCCCCGCATCAACCGGGACATTCGAGCCAGCCGCGTGTTGCTGATCGACGAAAATGGCGAGAAGCAAGGTGAAATGCCGATTGACGCCGCGCTGGATGCCGCGCGCGAGGCCGGGCTCGATCTGGTCGAGGTCTCACCGAATGATGAAACTCCCGTCTGCAAAATCGTAGACTATGGCAAGATGCGCTACGAGGCGCAGAAAAAGAAAGCCGCCGCCAAGAAGAAGCAGAAAACCTCCGAGCTCAAGGAAATCAAGTTCCGGCCGAACATCGACACGCATGATTATGAGGTTAAGGCCAAGAAAATTTCCCAGTTCTTCGAAGAGGGCGACAAGGTTAAAATCACCCTGCGCTTCCGCGGCCGGGAAATGGCGCACCAGCATCTTGGCATGGAGCTTCTCGAGCGGGTCAAGGGCGAGTTTGCCGAACAGATGAAGGTTGAACTCGAACCGAAGCTGGAAGGTCGGCAGATGACCATGGTCATGGCGCCCCGCTAAGCCCCCCACCGGCTGACTCTCTGACTTGATTTCAGGACCTGTTTCCGTCATAAGCCGCGTTCTCGCAGCGTCTGGGCCACAAACGGCATGCCTTAGATGCTCAAAATGACCTTTATCAGGGCCGGTTTGGCCCGCAGGAGATCAAAATGCCGAAGATGAAGACCAAAAAGGCCGCTGCGAAGCGGTTCAAGATCACCGCGACTGGAAAGCTGAAACATGGCGTCGCCGGAAAACGGCACCGCCTGATCAGCCACAATGGCAAATATATTCGCCAGAACCGGGGCACGGAAGTTGTGGCCAAGGCCGACACCAAGCGCGTCATCAAAAAGTTTCTGCCCAACGGCCTGTAGCCGGCAGAAACCGCAAAAGATCTGAACCGAACAAGACAGTAAGGAGCCGCCTATGGCCCGTTCACGTAACAAAGTGCCGGCACATGCCCGCCACAAGAAAATCATCAAAGCCGCAAAAGGCTATCGCGGCCGGCGTAAGAATACGTTCCGCACCGCGCATGACGCCGTCTGGAAAGCTGGCCAGTACGCCTATGTCGGCCGTAAGGTCAAAAAGCGCAGCTTCCGCAGCCTCTGGGTCCAGCGCATCAATGCGGCTGTCCGCATCCATGATGATGAGCTGACCTATTCCCGTTTCATCGGTGGCCTGGCCAAGGCTGGCATCGAAGTGGATCGCAAGGTCATGGCTGACCTCGCTGTGCGCGAGCCTGAAGCCTTTGGCGCCCTGGTCGAGAAGGCCAAGGCTGCTCTGGCCTAGACGCGGTTCACAGTCGGACCAATCTCCGCTAAATCGACGGTTCGGGCGGGGGACCACCCCGTGCCGTGAACACGAACGGGGCTCTGCATGATAGACATCGACACCATTGGACCCGACGTCCTGGCCGCTATTTCAGCTGCGACTGATCTGGCTGGCCTCGACGCGATCCGGGTCGCGGAGCTTGGGAAAAAGGGTCGGATTTCAGGCCTGATGAAGCAGCTCGGCGGCATGAGCCCGGAGCAGCGCCAGACGATGGGTCCGCGGCTGAATGCGCTCAAGACCGACGTGGCCGCGGCGATCGACGCCCGGCGAGCGGCGCTTGAAAATGCGGCTCTTGACGCCCGCCTGGCCACCGAAACCCTTGACCTGTCCCTGCCGCCCCGGCCAGAGCCGGTCGGCGCCCTGCATCCGGTTATGCAGGTGTTCGAGGAACTGGCCGCGATCTTCGGAGATATGGGGTTTACCGTCGCCGAGGGTCCCGACATTGAGGATGACTGGCACAATTTCACGGCGCTGAATTTTCCCGAAGGCCACCCGGCCCGTGAAACTCACGACACGTTCTTTTTTCAGCCCCAGTCCGGTGATGCGCCAAAAGTCCTGCGCACACATACCAGCCCGGTCCAGATCCGGACCATGATGGGTCAGAAACCGCCCATACGGATCATTGCCCCGGGGCGGGTCTATCGCAATGACTGGGACGCCACCCACACGCCGATGTTCCACCAGATTGAAGGTCTGGTGATCGAAAAGGGCGTGCATATGGGACATTTGAAGGGCTGCCTGATCGATTTCGTCAAAGCCTTCTTCGAAATCGACGATGTTGAGGCCCGCTTCCGTCCCCATTTCTTCCCCTTCACCGAGCCCAGCGCAGAAATGGATGTGAAATTCACCCGCAAGGGCGACAGTATACAGGTCGGGTCCGGCGACAGCTGGATGGAGATCCTCGGCTCGGGCATGGTCCACCCCAATGTTCTGCGCAATTGCGGTATCGACCCCACGGAATATCAGGGCTTCGCCTTTGGCCTCGGCGTCGACCGTCTCGCCATGCTGAAATATGGCATGCCTGACCTGCGCCCCTATTTCGAGGCAGACGCCGTCTGGACCCGCCATTATGGCTTCCGTCCCTGGACGACACCCAGTGTGAGCGGAGGACTGAGCGAATGAAGTTTTCCCTGTCCTGGCTGAAAGACCATCTGTCCACCGCCTTGTCGCTGAATGGCATCGAAGCCCACATGCTCAAGGCCGGCCTCGAGATTGAGCATATTGAGAATCCCGCCGAAAAACTGGCCGCCTTTACGGTTGCAAAGGTTCGGTCTGCCGAGCCGCACCCGGATGCCGACAAGCTGAGGGTCTGCGTGGTCGACACCGTTGACGGCGAAAAGCAGATTGTCTGCGGTGCGCCGAACGCCCGGGCCGGCATGACGGCGATCTATGCGCCTCTGGGCAGCTATATTCCGGGACTTGAATTTTCCCTCGACAAGAAGCCGCGGAAAATTCGCGGCGTCGAAAGCCATGGCATGCTGTGCTCGGCAAAGGAAATCGAAGCCGGGGATGACCATGACGGCATTGCCGACCTCGACTCCGAGCTACAGCTCGGGCTGCCCGCCGCCGATGCCCTTGGTGTGAACGATCCCGTGATCGATTTTGAAGTGACCCCGAACCGACCCGACTGGCTCGGCGTTCGCGGCATCGCACGCGATCTCGCCGCCGCCGGCGCGGGCAATTTCATCGACGAACCGGTCCGCAAGGTCACAGGGCAGTTTGACTGTCCGATCGACATCGCCCTGGAGGCCCCCGACGCCTGCCCGGTCTTTGCCGGCGTACTGGTGCGGGGGGTTCAGAATGGCGCGTCGCCCGACTGGCTTCAGGCGCGGCTGCGGGCTGTCGGCATCGCCCCCAAAAGCTTGCTCATCGACATCACCAATTATATATCCTTCGATCGGGCGCGCCCCCTTCACGCCTATGATGCGGACAAGCTGCACGGCACTGTCACGGCCCGCCTTGGGCGGGTCGGAGAGACATTGGACGCCCTTGACGGCAAAACCTATGCGATCACCGAGGACATGTGCGTGATTGCCGACGCCCGCGGTGTCATCGGCCTCGGCGGCGTCATGGGCGGCACCTCGACAGCAGTTTCGGACACCACGACCAATGTGTTTATTGAAAGCGCCTGGTTTGACCCCCTGCGCACGGCGCGGACAGGGCGAAGCACCGGAATCATCTCCGATGCGCGGTACCGGTTTGAGCGCGGCGTCGACCCGGCCTCCTGTATGGACGGCGTCAATCTCGCCCTTCGTCTGATCATCGAGTATGGCGGGGGAACGCCGTCTCGCGCCCGGGTCGCGGGCGCGCCTCCCCTGCCCGGCCATCTGGTCGAATTCGACCATGGCGATGTCGCCCGCCTGACCGGACTGACACCAAAAACCGCATCTATGCGCAAACAGCTCAAGGCCCTGGGTTTCGGCATCGAGGACACGGGCGAGATCTGGCACCTGACGCCGCCCTCCTGGCGCTTTGATATGGATCAAAGCGCTGATATCGTTGAGGAAATTGCCCGTTTGGAAGGCTTTGACACGCTTCCGACAGCGTCTCTTCCGGCGCCGGAAAAGGGTCGTAAAGTGGTCACCACGCCAATGCAGCAGCGCATCCGAACGGCCCGCAGGACACTGGCCGCCCGGGGATTCCTGGAGACCGTGACGTGGAGCTTCATGCCGAAAGACGAGGCCGTCCTGTTTGGTGGCGGTGATGACGCGCTGACCCTGTCGAATCCGGTCGCAAGCGACCTGAACCAGATGCGGCCGTCAATTCTGGCCAATCTCGCAAAGGCCGCCCAGCGCGGGGTGAACCGGGGCGAGCGTGACATGCGCCTGTTCGAGGCCGGACCGATCTATCTTGGCGACGGGCCTAAGGACCAGCGAAGCGTCATCGCCGCCCTGGTCCGTCCCGGTGAGCTGCGTCACTGGCAGGGACAGAGCTCCTATGATGCCTATGCCGCCAAGGCCGACCTCTTCGCCGTCCTTCACGCCATCGGCCAGCCGGCGGACCGGTTCCAGACGGATGCGCCGAAACAGCCCTATTTTCACCCCGGTCAGGGGGCCAGCCTGAAGCTGGGCCCGAAGGTGACCGTGGCCCATTTCGGCGCCCTGCACCCCCGCATCCTGAAGGCGCTCGACGTTGAGGGGCCCGTCTATGGGTTTGAACTGAACCTGAATGCGCTGCCCAACATGAAGGCCCGGCCGGGCAAAACCAAGCCCGTGCTGGACCGCGCGGATCTTCTGCCGGTCCGGCGGGATTTCGCGTTCATTCTGGCCGATACGGTCCCGACCGGCGCCCTTATCCGGGCCGTAACCGGCGCGGACAAGGCGCTGATCAAGGCTGTGCATGTGTTCGATGTTTACCGCGGCGCAGGCATTGCCGAAGGGCAAAAATCAGTGGCCGTGGAAGTGACATGGCAACCGCGGGACGAAACCCTGAAGGATGACCAGATCGAGGCTTTGTCGCGGGCCGTCATCGCGGCTGTTGAATCCGCCACCGGCGGGATCCTCCGGGCCTGACGCCGGTCAGCCGCGGCGGGCCGTCAGGCGGCGACACAGATCGTCGAGCTGCTCCAGATCTCCGTATCTGATCCGCAATTCACCACCCCGCTTGCCGTGCCGGATGTCCACCGTCAGGCCAAGTGTGCGGGCAAGGTCCGCCTCCAGCGCCTCGGTATCAATGTCCTTTGTCGGCGCCGCCGGGCGCTTTGACCGCTCGCCCGCATCATCTCCGTCACGCAGCCGCCGGGCCAGCGCCTCAACCTCCCTGACCGACAGGTTGCGCGCCAGCGCCAGATCAATCACCGCGCCGGGGTCGGGCGCCCCCAGTGCGGCGCGGGCCTGTCCCGCGGAAATCCGACCCTGGCGAAGATGCTCCCGGGCCCTTTCGGGCAAGTTCAGTAGACGGAGCGTATTGGAAATATGAACCCGGCTCTTGCCGACGCTACCGGCCAGAGAATCCTGGGTACGTCCGAACCGTTTGATCAGGGCACCATAAGCTTCCGCCTCTTCAAGCGGATTAAGATCCGTACGCTGAACATTTTCGATAATTCCGACTTCCAGCAGTTCCAGCTCGTCGACATCGCGTACCAGCGCCGGAATAGAGGACAAGCCCGCCTGTTTTGCCGCCCGCCAGCGGCGTTCGCCGGCGACAATCTGATACCGGCCTGGGGCGTCCGGGTCGGGCCGCAACAGGATTGGCTGCAACACACCTCTCTGACGAATCGACTGGCTGAGCTCATCAAGGTCGGCTTCGGAAAATGACCGGCGCGGCTGGGCCGGATTAGGGCGGATATCCGACAGGGCAAAATCCGAGACACCGCCAGCCCCGGCGTCAGCCTCACTGGCGGCCTCGAAGGCGGCACCTTCAATCTCGCCGATCAGCGCCGACAGGCCCTTGCCAAGACGGTTCGGTTTGGGTCGTCCCTCCGGCGCCATCAGGCCACGCGCTCCCTGGATTTTTCCCGCTGCAGCATTTCAGACGCCAGCCGGATGTAAGCCTCGCTTCCCGGACAGCGATAATCGTATAACAGGGCGGGCTTGCCGAAGCTCGGCGCCTCTGACAGACGGACATTGCGCGGGATCACTGTATTGTAAACCTTATTGCCAAGAACCGACCGGACCTCATCGGCCACCTGGTCGGAGAGATTGTTTCTCCGGTCATACATGGTCAGGATCACGCCCTGAATGTCGAGCTCGGGATTGAGCCCGTTGCGCACCATCTCCACCGTTCGCAGAAGCTGGCTCAGCCCCTCCAGAGCGAGGAATTCGCATTGCAGCGGGACCATCAGGGACTGGGCCGCTGTCATCGCGTTGAACGTCAGCGCCGACAGGGATGGCGGGCAGTCAATCAGCACGTAATCATAATGAGTCAGCCCGTCCGCCTCGGCCATGTCCGTATAAGCCCGAATGGCGTCGCGCAGCCTGTAAGACCGGCGCGGATCGTCCGCCAGCTCCGTTTCCACCCCGGCGAGATTTTCGTCCCCTGGGACAATATCCAGGCGGGGGACCAGCGTTGACAGCTTGGCGTCCTGAATCGACACGCCCTCTATAATCACATTGTAACTGGTCAGACGCCGTTCCGGCCGGGTGATCCCCAGCCCTGTCGAGGCATTGCCCTGGGCGTCGAAATCAATCACCAGGACCTGCCGGCCAACCGCCGCCAGTGCGGTGCCGAGATTGATCGATGTCGTGGTCTTACCCACCCCGCCTTTTTGATTTGCGATTGCGAGAATCCGGGTCTTGCTGGGCACGGGCCACCTCCGAGAGCTTCAGGATCGCGCCCCGGTCGCTGGTGCGGCTGGGAATCACCTCCTGGGCGAATTTCCATTGTTTCTGGGCGGCCGTCAATTCCTCTTGCCACCGTTCGCCCTTGGGGAAAACACCGATGGCGCCGGCCTCCAGCCAGGGTGCAGCATAATCCAGAAGTTTCGGCAAAGGCGCGAATGCCCGCGCCATCACCGCTGTGGCCGCGTCATATGGCAGTGACTCGACCCGCATCTGGCGGACCTGCGCCGGCAGCATCGCCGCCTCGATCGCCGCTCGCAGAAAGGCGCACTTCTTACCGACACTTTCCACAAGAATCACGTCCCCGGCACCGGCAGGACGGCACGCCGCGATGACCAGACCGGGAAAACCGGCGCCGGATCCAAGATCCAGAATCTGGCCCGTCTCCGGCAGCAGGGGCAGAAGCTGGACCGAGTCGAGCACATGCCGGCGCCACACCCGGTCCCACTCCGCCGGACCGATCAGATTGGTCCGCAGCCGCCAGTCGCCCAGAACATCCACGATGCGCTGCAGGCGGTCGCATGTTTCACGTGAAACACCAGTGTCGGCCATCAGCGCCTGCGGGCCATATCCGTCGAGATCCTGCATTCAGGCCAGAGACCGCGATGGCGGCTGGCGCCTGACATGCGCCAACAACGCGGTCAGAGCCCCCGGCGTGACCCCTTCGATCCGGCCGGCCTGACCCAGCGTGGTCGGCCGGATCTGTTCGAGCTTGGCCCGGACCTCGTTCGACAGGCCCCCGATCCCGGCATAATCAAGGTCGTCCGGCAGACGCAGGGCCTCGTCCCGCCGCAGCGCATCGATATCTGCCTGCTGTCGCTGCAAATAGCCGGCATAGGTGGCCTCGATGCCCAATTGTGTGCGTGTGGCCGGGGACAGCGCGTCAAGATCCGGAAAGGCGGCGACAACATCCGGCATGCCGATATCGGGATAGGCGAGAAACGCCCAGGCCGTGCGGCGCTGGCCGTCCTGGTTGACCCGCCAGCCCAGCCTTGCGGCGGCATTGGGGGTCAGCGACACTGCTTTCAACTGATCCCGCCCACTGGCCAGCGCCTGACGTTTCACGTGAAACGCCTCGGCGCGCGTCGGCCCGACCAGGCCAAGCGCAATGCCCCGGTCGGTCAGACGCTGGTCAGCATTGTCGCTGCGCAGGCTGAGCCGGTATTCGGCCCGTGACGTGAACATGCGGTAGGGCTCCGTCACGCCCCGCGTCACGAGATCATCAATCAGGACGCCAATATAGGCCTCGGCCCGGTCGAACGTCACCACCGCAGCGCCGCGCGCATGGCGGGCCGCATTGAGCCCGCCGACCAGACCCTGCGCCGCGGCCTCTTCATAGCCGGTCGTCCCGTTAATCTGGCCGGCAAGGAACAGGCCGGGCAGGGCTTTGACCTGAAGACCGGGATCGAGCGCGCGCGGATCGACATAATCATACTCAATCGCGTAGCCTGGCTGCAGGATCACCGCCTCTTCCAACCCCTCAATATGGCGCAGAAAAGCGGCCTGGACATCCGCGGGAAGGGACGTGGAGATACCATTGGGATAGACCGTGTGGTCCTCAAGCCCTTCCGGCTCCAGGAAAATCTGGTGCCGCGTCTTGTCGGCGAAGCGCTGCACCTTGTCCTCGATGGACGGGCAATAGCGCGGCCCGCGGCCGGAAATGGCACCAGAATAGACGGCGGATTTGTCTATATTCGCGGCGATGATGGCGTGTACATCAGGATTGGTGAACGTGATGCCGCAGGAGATCTGGGGCACATCAATGCGCTCATTGAGATAGGAAAACGGCATCGGCTCGGCGTCGGCGGGCTGACGCTCCAAACGGTCCCAGTCAATGCTGCGCCCATCAAGCCGCGCTGGTGTTCCGGTTTTCAGCCGTCCCATGGGCAACCCCGCGGCGTACAGCCGGTCAGCCAGCCCGATGGCCGGCGCCTCACCCATCCGCCCCGCCGGGATCCGCTCTGCCCCCCGGTGGATCACCCCTTTCAGAAACGTCCCGGTCGTGACAACGACGGCGCCCGCGCGCCAGGCCACCCCCGACCCGGTGACAACACCGACGACGCGATCCCCGGAGGTCAACAAGTCCTCCACCGCCTCCTCGATCACGGTCAGCCCATCCTGCGCAAAGATTTCGGATTGCATTTCGCGGCGGTACAGGGCCCGGTCGATCTGGGCACGCGGCCCCCAGACGGCTGGGCCCTTGGACCGATTGAGGAGCCGGAACTGAATGCCAGCCCGGTCGGCGACACGGCCCATCAATCCGTCCAGCGCGTCGATCTCGCGAACAAGGTGGCCTTTACCAAGCCCGCCAATAGCCGGGTTGCAGGACATCTCGCCAATCGTCGACACCTTGTGCGTGATCAGCGCGGTCCGCGCGCCCGTCCGCGCCGCCGCCGCAGCCGCTTCGCAGCCGGCGTGCCCGCCACCCACAATTATCACATCAAAATCAGGTCTCTGTGCCATGCTGTCATCCCATTGCCCCCTCATATAGGAGATTGCGCGCGAAAAACAGGCTACTTCCCAATACAGAAACTGGAAAACACAGCCCCCAGGACCGCCTCTGTGTCGACCGCGCCGGTCAACCCCGCCAGCGCCCGGGCCGCCCGTCGGACATGTTCAGACACCAGTTCCGCGCCGAGCCCGGCAGACAGACCGGACCGGGCCTGTTGCAGTTCATCGCGCGCCGCGACAATCCCCTGGCGGTGCCGGGCCCGGGTCAGGACCGGTGCCGGTGCCGCACGTCCAAGATCCCGGATCGCACCCGTTATCGCCTCGATCAGCGCGTCGACCCCCGCCCCGGTCTCGGCGGAAATGGCCGATGTTTCACGTGAAACCCCCAGATCCGGCGCGAGATCCATCTTATTGGCGACGATCACGTCGCCGGGGCGGCGCTCCGCCGGCGGGGTGAAGGCCGTACGGGCATCATAAAGCCAGATCCGGACATCGGCCTCGTCCGCGACCCGCCGGGCCCGCCTGATGCCTTCCGCCTCGACCACATCCGCTGTGTCCCGCAGACCGGCTGTATCCATCAGCCAGACGAGATACCCGCCGAGGACGAGGCGAACCTCGAGCACGTCCCGTGTCGTTCCGGGGATATCGGTGACAATCGCCGCGTCCCGTCCGGCAAGCCGGTTTAACAGGGTCGATTTGCCACTATTGGGGGCCCCCAGTATGGCCACCCGAAATCCGTCCCGAATGCGTTCGGTGATATGCCCGTCGGCAAGGGCCTGATCTAACGCCGCCAACAGCTCATCGAGACCGGCGCGCACCGGTGCGTCGACCGTGTCAGGGGCATCCTCTTCATCGGGAAAATCAATACTGGCCTCGAGCAAAGCGAGCAAACCGGTCAGCCGGTCGTGCCAGGAATCATACAGCGCACCCAGGGCACCACCAAACTGTTTCAGGGCCTGATCATGCTGGGCGGCGGTCTCGGCATCAATCAGGTCGGCAATCGCTTCTGCGCGGGTCAGGTCAAGGCGGCCCGCCTCAAAGGCCCGGCGGGTAAAGTCGCCCGGCCCGGCGAGACGCGCGCCGCTGTCGACAAAAGCCTGCAGGGCCCGGTCAACGATCAGGCTGCCGCCATGCACCGTGACTTCGAGAACATCCTCACCGGTAAAACTGGCGGGTCCGGGCATGAAAACGGCGAGGACCTCGTCCAGCATCTGCCCGGAAGCATCATGCAGACGGTCCAGCACAGCCCGGCGCGGCGCCGGAACACCCCGTGCCAAATGCGTCCGGGCCAGTTCTGTACAGAGCGGTCCCGACACGCGAATGACAGCGAGAGCCGCCGGAGGCGGACCGCTTGCCAGCGCACATATCGTTGACCGGTCGGCCATAGGCCTAGTTCTTCATCGCCTCGAAGAATTCATCATTATTCTTGGTCTGGCGCATCTTATCCAGCAGGAAGTCAATCGCATCGGCGGTTCCCATGGGATTCAGGATCCGTCTCAGCACATAGATTTTCTGGAGCTGCGACTTGTCGGTGATGAGTTCCTCTTTCCGGGTGCCGGACTTCATGATGTCGATGGCCGGGAAGGTTCGCTTGTCCGCGACTTTCCGGTCTAGAACGATCTCAGAGTTGCCGGTGCCCTTGAATTCCTCAAAGATCACTTCATCCATACGGGATCCGGTATCAATCAGCGCGGTTGCGATGATGGTCAGAGATCCTCCATGCTCAACGTTTCGCGCCGCGCCGAAGAAGCGCTTCGGGCGCTGCAGTGCATTGGCGTCGACACCCCCGGTCAGCACTTTGCCGGAACTGGGCACGGTCGTGTTATAGGCGCGGCCAAGGCGGGTAATGGAATCGAGCAGGATCACAACATCGCGGCCATGTTCGACCAGGCGCTTGGCTTTTTCGATCACCATTTCAGCAACCGCGACGTGCCGGCTTGGCGGTTCATCAAAGGTCGAGGAAATCACTTCGCCTTTCACAGACCGTTTCATATCGGTGACTTCCTCAGGACGTTCGTCAATCAGAAGCACCAGCAAATAACATTCCGGATGGTTTTCCTCGATCGATGCGGCAATGTTTTGCAGCAGCACGGTTTTACCCGTCCGGGGCGGCGCAACAATCAGCGCCCGCTGTCCCTTGCCAATGGGCGAGACAATATCGATCACGCGACCCGACCGGTCTTTCTTGGTCGCATCCCGGCTTTCCATATGCAGACGGGTTTCGGGATAAAGCGGTGTCAGATTGTCAAAATGGACTTTCTGACGGGCCTTTTCCGGCGATTCGAAATTGATGGAGCTGACCCCGACAAGGGCAAAATAGCGTTCATCGTCTTCCGGCTCGGCGATCGGACCCTCGACCGTGTCGCCGGTTTTCAGACCCGCTGTCTTGATCACCTTCGGGCTGACATAGATATCGTCAGGGCCGGCGAGATAATTGGATTCCGGTGACCTCAGAAAGCCGAAACCGTCCTGCAGGACTTCAACCACGCCACGGCCAACAATTTTGACCTCCTGCTCGGCCAGTTCCTTGAGAATAGCGAACAACATGTCCTGTGTCCGCAGCGAGGAGGCGTTCTCGACTTCGAGCATCTCGGCATAAGCCAGCAGCTCTGTCGGGGATTTGGCTTTGAGTTCGCGCAGATATACCTGTGCCGGCAATTCGAGTTCGGGGGCTGTGTCAGGCATGGACCGCCTTATCTTTTAAGAGTGGGAAAAGGAGACATGACGTCTCACCGCGCCGAATGGCGCTCACCACGCTGTATGGCGGCTGTCCGGTCTCCCGTCAAGCACTTCCGGCCGCCATCAGAATGGTTTGACCACCACAAGAATCACAATGGCAATCATCAGAATGAACGGTAATTCATTCAATAATTTCAAGCTCTTAGTCGATATAGAGCTGACACCCATATCCACTTTCCGGCCCAGGCTGATCATATAACCATGAAAGCCGGTCAGACCGATCACAAGCACAATCTTGGCCTGCATGGATGCCACGCTGAGCAGATCCGGATTCCGGGCAATCAGTGTCAGGCCGAGGCCCCAGACCAGGATCAGCGCCGGTGTCAGAATAATCCGCCTGAGCTTGGCCGACGCCGATTTCATGGTCTCAAACAGCGGTGCGCCAGCCTCACTGCTGAGCTGATGGAGCCGGTAACGCGGAAGAATCATCAGCCCGGCCATCCACGCCACGACGAAAATAATATGCCCGGCCTTGACCCAGAGATCCAGCATCAGGCGGCGCCTTCCCGTAAGATCTCGAGAACCCGTTCGACATGCGCGATCGGCGTTTCCGGCCGGATCCCGTGACCGAGATTGAAAATATGCGGACGGTCCGCATAGGCGGCCAGAATCTCGCGCACGCGATCCTCCATCGCCGTCCCACCGGCGATCAGAAGCAGCGGGTCGAGATGCCCCTGCACCGCAATGGTTTTCGGCACAACCTGATTGACATAGGCCGGGCTGATGGCGGTATCGAGACCAATCCCGTTGACCGTCACCGACTGCACAAAAGCCGGAAGACTTGTCCCGGCACCGCGCGGAAACGCAATCACAGGAACCGTGACGCCGAGCTCCCGAATACGGGCAATCAGCCTGGCATTGGGCCGTGTAATCAGGCGGTCAAACACCGTATCCGGCAGGCCCTCCGCCCAGGAATCGAACAGCATCAGGGCGTCTGCTCCGGCCTCGGCCTGACGGGCAAGATAGTGGGCACTGACCTCGATCAGATCATCGAGAAGACGGTCAAGGGCTTCGGCATGCTGATAGGCCCAGATCCGGGCCGTTGACTTGTCCGTGCCGCCTTTTCCTTCAATCGCATACAGCGCGACCGTCCAGGGCGCTCCACAAAACCCGATCAGCGCCTTTGATGGCGCGAGACGGTCCCGGACCCGGCTGACCGTGTCATAGACGGGCGCCAGCCTCTGGGCAGCCGTTTCGACCGGAACCCGGCGCAGCGCTTCATCCGCCGACACGGTTTCGACAATTGGACCGACCCCTTTTTCAAAGGTCACATCCAGACCCATGGCGTCAAGAACCAGAAGAATATCGGCGAACAGGATCGCCCCGTCCATATCATAGCGCTCAACCGGCTGAAGTGTCGCTTCGGCGGCCATGGCCGGAGAATAACAGAAATCAAGGAAATCCTTGGCTCTCGCCCGCAAGTCGAGATATTCAGGCAGGTGGCGGCCGGCTTGACGCATCATCCAGACAGGAACCGGGTCCTGTCGCTCTCCAGCAAGTACACGCAGCAGTTTTGGGGTCTGGTGGGTCGTCATGTCAGTCAAACTCTTTCAAAGGATATCTCATCCGGTCTTATCATTATAAGGCGCTGAGTCCCGTGGAAATCCGCGATTTTTCCCGGTAAATCATATGAAGTTCACAGGGAGTCCCCAGCTCTGTCAATTTCGTAAGACTTTGTTAACCGTTTGGAAAGCTTTGCTTAATCTTTTCTGATCTGCGGGTCATCCAAGGGTTGGAACAAGCCCAGATCAGATGGGTCTGCACAGCGCCCTCCTGTGGGTTTCAGAGTCAGATTCAGGGGACACAAAAGCCATCCACAATCCATCCACAGGCCTTGTAGATTTAACAGGAACGGGCCAAACAGGGGACCTGGCTGAATGGACACGGCATGCCCCTCGCGATTTATTTCAATGTGCACCTGGTGTCAGATTCGACCGGTGAAACGCTTAATGCGCTGATGCGGGCCGCGACGGCGCAGTTTGAAAATGCAACGCCGCTCGAGCACAATTATTATCTGGTCCGGTCGGAAAAGCATCTCGACCGGGTCATGGCCGAAATCGATGCGGCGCCCGGCGTGGTCTGGTATACGATTTCCGATGACGGCCTGCGCCGCCGCCTGGAGAATTTCTGTCGCCAGAGAGGGATTCAGACCCTGCCTGTGCTGGACCCGTCTATCCATATGCTGAGCCGGCATCTCGGCATCGCCGCGTCCGACCGGGTTGCCGGACAATACACCCTGAATGACGAGTATTTCCGCCGCATTTCCGCGATCGATTTCGCCCTGCACCATGATGACGGGCAGAATGTGTCGGGCCTGAGGGATGCCGACGTTGTCCTGCTGGGTGTCAGCCGGACGTCCAAGACGCCGACCTGTGTTTACCTCGCCAATCGTGGTATCAAGGCCGGCAATATACCGCTTGTCCCGGGTATCCCGGTACCCGAAATCCTGACCGAGCTCAAACATCCGATGATTGTCGGCCTGAAGATCGGCGTCGACCGCCTGCTTCAGATTCGCAATCAGAGGCTGGCGGCGCTGCAGGAAGGATCTGTGACCAATTATGTGGATGAAGCAGCGGTGCGGGCGGAAGTGACCGACGCCACCCGCCTGTTCCAGCGCAATAAATGGCCGGTGATCGACGTTTCCCGACGCTCGGTGGAAGAAACCGCCGCGGCCATCCTCAACAAGCTGAATGAACGCCGGGGCGTGATATGAGCCTTTCGATCACACTGGCCTCTGGCAGTGCCAGCCGGCGGGCCCTGCTGGCAGGCGCCGGGATCGCCGCCGACGCGGTCCGCCCGAATGTCGACGAAGACGCGGCCAAGGCCGCCATGCGCCGCGAGGGGCTGAGCGTCCGCGATCAGGCGATGCAACTGGCTGAGCTGAAAGCACAGAAGGTGTCGCGCCAGCGCCCGGGCCTCGTCATTGGCGGCGACCAGATGCTGGCTCTGGGAGATGAGGCCTTTGACAAACCGGCCGATCTCGATGCGGCGCGGCGCCATTTGCAGCGCCTGTCCGGCCAGGCCCACCGGCTGGAAACCGCGATCGCGATTGCAGAGGACGGTCGCCTGGTCTGGCGTCACCTTGCCCGCCCCCGGCTGACCATGCGGGTCCTCTCGGACGCGTTCATCGAGTCCTATCTGACCGCCTGCGGGCCGGCCCTGCTGACAACGGTCGGCGCCTATCAGCTGGAAGGCCATGGCGCGCAGCTGTTCCGCCAGATCGAGGGAGATTATTTCTCCATACTTGGCCTGCCGCTGCTGCCGCTTCTGGAGTATCTGCGGGTGCGCCAGCTGGTGCCGGCATGACGGCGCGGCTGTATGTGATCGGGGATCCGATCGCGCACTCCCTGTCCCCGGCCCTGCACGGTCTGTGGCTGCAGAGCGCCGGGCTTGACGCCACTTATGAACCCCTGCGCGTGGTCCGGGGTGAGCTTGTGCCGGCGCTCGACCGCCTCGCCAGGGCGGGTGTGCGCGGAGCGAATGTCACCCTGCCGCACAAGGCGGCGGCGCTTGCGGCCAGCGATGAGGCAAGCGCGGCGGCGCGGACGATCGGGGCCGCCAATACGCTGAGCTATCGCGCCTCCGGTGGCTGGCGTGCAGATAACAGCGATGCGCCCGGGTTGATGGCCGCGCTCGCAAGGGTCGGAGAGACCCGGCTGGCGGACCGGCGGGTGGTCATTATCGGTGCCGGTGGAGCGGCGCGCGCGGCCGTGTTCGCCCTGCACCAGGCCGGGGCCCGGCTCAGCATTGTCAACCGGACGCCGCACCGTGCCGAAGCGCTGTCAGACACGCTGACCGGTGGCGCTGCCACGACCGCCGGACTCGACACGCTTGCCCGGGAAGTGGCCGGGGCTGATCTCGTGATTCATACCAGTTCTGCCGGACATGGCGGCGCAGCCCTGGCTCTGCCGCCCGGCGGCCAGAGGCTGTTTTTCGACATGTCCTATGGCGCCGCCGCGGCCGCACAGCTGGATGTCGCCCGCACCGGCGGCTGGCGGGCGGAGGATGGACTCGGCATGCTGGTGGCGCAGGCGGCGGTCAGTTTTGAAATCTGGTTTGGGATCCGACCCGACCTCGACGCGGCCCTCGGGCTGGCGCGGCGCAAAGTGGAGGCAGGATGATGATGCTGTTGGGCCTGACGGGATCGATTGGCATGGGAAAATCAGCGACCGCCGGCATGTTCGCGGCGGCTGGGATCCCGGTCTATGATGCTGATGCCGCGGTGCACGCCATTTATGCCACCGGCGGCGCGGCGGTGGCGCCCCTGTCGGCCCGGTTTGATGATATTGTCCGCGACGGCGCGATTGATCGGACGGCGCTGCGGGCCCGGGTGCTCGACGACCCCCAGGCCATGGCCGACCTTGAAGCGATTGTACACCCGCTGGTCGGTCAGACCCAGCTTGATTTCCGCCAGGCAGCGCGGGACAGCGGCGCCTGCCTCGCGGTTCTGGACATTCCCCTTCTGTTTGAAACCGGCGGCGACGCCCGTGTCGATGCGGTGGCCGTGGTGACGGCCCCGGCGGAGATTCAGAGGGAACGGGTCCTGGCCCGGCCCGGCATCACCGAGATCGATTTTGAGCGGATCCTGGCCCGCCAGTTGCCTGACGCCGACAAGCGCGCCCGGGCGGACTTCGTGATTTCCACGGCCTGGGGTTATGACTTCACACGGGCGCATGTGGCTGCCATTATCGACCTGTTCCGCACGCTTGATACGGGGTCCGCATGAGCGACCATCGCGAAATAGCCTTCGACACAGAGACCACCGGACTGAGATGGGACGGCGATGACCGCATCATTGAGCTCGGTGCGGTTGAACTGATCAACCATGTCGCCACGGGCCGGACCTTCCAGGCCTATGTCAATCCGGGTCGTCCGGTCTCCGAGGCAACCATTCGGATTACCGGCATCACCGATGATGATTTGCGTGATCAGCCCGCATTCGACCATCCCGATATTGTCGAGGCCTTCCTCGATTTTATCGGCGCCGCCGACCTCGTCGCCCACAATGCCAGCTTTGACCGCGGCTTCCTGAATATGGAGCTGGCCCGCTGTGGCCGGGAACCGATCCCGGAAGCGCGCTGGGTGGATACGGTGATGATGGCGCGCAAGCGGTTTCCCGGCGCTCCGGCAAGTCTTGACGCGCTGTGCAAGCGGTTTGATGTCAATTCCGAGGCCCGGACGTTTCATGGCGCCCTGCTCGACAGCCAGCTTCTCGCGGAAGTCTATCTGGAGCTGCTTGGCGGCCGGGCCCGCGCCTTCGATTTCGGTGAAAGGGGCGGCGCGTCCGGCGATGCAGGCCGCACAGCCCCTGTCCGCCCCGGACCAAAGCCGGAGCAGGTCACCGACGCGGAACGCCGCGCTCATGCGGCTTTTATTGAAACGCTGGGCGGCGACGCCCTGTGGTCGCGTTACGCCTGACCCGTCCCGTCGGCCGGAGCCGCTGCGGCATCACCGCTGGCAAGGCGCGCCTGCTTCTGGGCGCTGTACAGCGCCGCGAAATCCACAGGGTCAATACGCAGAGGCGGGAACCCGCCTTCCGCCGTCAGATCGGCGACGATTCTGCGGGCAAAGGGAAACAGGATACGTGGACACTCAATCAGAAGGATCGCCTCTGTGTCTGCCGGTGACATGCCGTCCAGCCGGAACAGACCCGCATATTCCATTTCCAGCAGGAACAGGGTGGCCTCGCTGGCGCCGGCCTGCGCTTTCAGCTTCAGAGCCACTTCATACGTGTTCTCGGCGCCGTCCAGCCCCCGCACACCGACATCGATTCCGAGTTCGATTTTCGGCTGCTCCCGGGTCTGGGCGCCAGGATTTTCAAACGACAGGTCTTTGATGAACTGGCGAAGGACGGAAATCGACGGGCCCTGGGGTGCGGGCGGCGGAGTTGGCGTATCTGTCATGACGGTTCACAGCTGTTTTCGGAGCCCAGCGGGTAACATGCGTCATCCTGCGGCGCAACGGGGTGTGGCACTTCCGGCAAAGCTCCTATATGGCAGAGGGAAGTGAGAAAGTGAGCCAATGTCTTCATCCGTGATCGAATTTCTGCTTTTGGCCGCCATTGCGCTCTTCGTAGGCTGGCGGCTGTATGTGACGCTGGGTGAGGACAGCGGACCGCCAGAGGGTCGAACGCGCGATCCGGCGCCCGCCGCACCGGAGTCGCGGCGCGAGGCCCACCAGCCGGACGCCGATGCCGGCCGGCCGCATTTTACCGGTCCGGCGGCCGCCGGTCTCGAGGCGATTTATGGTGCGGATCCAGGCTTTAACCCGCGCGATTTCCTGTTCGGCGCCCGCGGCGCCTATGAGATGATTGTTTCGGCTTTTGCCAAGGGCGATCGCGACCAGCTGCGCCCTTTGCTGGACGACGATGTCTATGACGCTTGGGATGTCGCGATCACAGAGCGCGACGCCAAGGGCGAGGACGGGATGCAATTGCTGCGACTGCGTAAGGCCGAGGTCGCCGAGGCGTCTCTGGATGAGGCGGGCACGGCCCGCGTCACGGTCGAGTTTGAATCCGAGCTGGGGGATGGCGATCGGACCACGCGGGCGCACGAATTGTGGACATTTAAGCGCGCGACAAAGTCTGACGACCCGAACTGGGTTCTGGATGATGTCGACACGGCCAGCTGATCCGGGTCCCGGTGTCACCGGTCAGTCTTTTCGGAGGTCCTGGCGCAGGGTTTTCCACTGTCTGAGACGCTCCGCGATCGGGCCTTCCCGGCCTTGTCCCTTTGGCCTGTAATAGGTGTCGCGTGGCATCCCGTCAGGAAAATAATCCTGTCCGGAGACGCCTGACGCTGTATCATGATCATAGGTGTAGCCGGCGCCATATCCCTGCGCTTTCATCAGGTCGGTCGGCGCGTTGAGACTGTGTTTGGGTGGCGGCAGAGACCCGGTTCTGGCGGCCGCGTCCTGTGCGGCTGTCCAGGCGGTATAGACGGCATTCGATTTTGGCGCTGTGGCCAGGTGGACAACAGCATGGGCGAGTGCCAGCTCGCCCTCCGGGCTGCCGAGCCGTTCAAAGGTTCGGGCGGCTTCGCCGGCAATCATCAGTGAGGTCGGGTCGGCCAGGCCGATGTCTTCGCTGGCCATACGGACGAGGCGACGGGCGACATAAAGCGGATCTTCGCCCCCGCTGATCATGCGGGCCAGCCAGTATAGTGCTGCGTCGGGATCGGATCCGCGGACGGATTTATGCAGGGCCGACACCAGATTATAATGGCCGTCGCGATCCTTGTCATAGCTTGGTGCGCGCTTTTGCAGACCGGCCGTGAGCTGGTCATGGCTCAAGGTCTCCCCGGCAGATGCAAGAGTGAAAACCTGTTCGGCCAGGTTGAGAAGATAGCGTCCGTCGCCATCAGCCAGGCCAACAAGGACATCCCGGCCAGCCGCGTCCAGGGGCAAGCGGCGCCCGACAGCCGTCTCAGCGCGCTGCAATAAAAGCTCTGCTGCGGCTTCACTGAGGCGGTCCAGAACCAGCACGCTGCACCGTGACAGCAGGGCGCTGTTCAGTTCGAAGCTCGGATTTTCTGTCGTTGCCCCGACCAGCGTGATCAGTCCGGTTTCCACATAGGGCAGGAAGCCGTCCTGCTGGGTCCGGTTGAAGCGGTGGATCTCGTCGACAAAGAGCAGCGTACCCTGGCCGAGCGTGTCCTGGCGCTGGCGGGCCGCATCAAACAGGCTGCGCAGATCCTTCACGCCCGAGAAGATCGCGGACATGGCCTCGAAATGAAGATCGGTTTCTCCGGCCAGCAGCCGGGCCATGCTGGTCTTGCCAACACCCGGCGGCCCCCACAGGATAAGGGATGGAAGCGCCCCGGCCTGCAGCATGCGGCTGAGCGCCCCGTCACCCTTGAGCAAATGGTCCTGGCCGACAATATCGGACAGGCATGTCGGGCGCAGGCGGTCTGCCAGTGGCCGGGCGGCTGGCTGGGCCGGGGTGGTGGCAGAGAACAGGTCGGTCATGGTCCCGACATAGCCCGCTTGCCGATATCTGGTAAGCCCGCAAGCCGGCTGTGGGGGGTGTTTTGGTCCCGGGGCCGGACAAACCCCCTATTGCAAATGGTTCGGGGCGGCTAAGGCAGAGTCATGGACTTCAAACTCGACCGGCTTTCGGATCTGCACGCTGCAGATTTTGACGAGATTATCGATGTTCGCTCGCCGGCCGAATTTGCCGAGGACCACGTGCCCGGGGCTGTCAATTTTCCGGTTCTCGACAATCAGGAGCGGGCCCGGGTGGGAACGCTGTACAAACAGCAGAGCCCCTTTGCGGCCCGAAAGGTCGGCGCCGCCCTGATTGCCCGCAATGTGGCGCGTCACATCGAGGCGTCTCTGCTCGACCGGCCGGGCGAATACCGCCCGCTGATCTATTGCTGGCGTGGGGGACAGCGCTCCGGGGCGATGGCCACGATACTGGGGCAGATTGGCTGGCGTGTTCATGTCCTGACGGGCGGCTATAAATCTTACCGGCGGGGCGTTGTCCGGCTGCTTTACGGTTCTGGTCAGGCCCCGGCCGAGTGGCCGTGGCAGCTGATCCTTCTGGATGGCAATACGGGAACGGCTAAAACCGACCTGTTGCACCGGCTTGGCGGGATGGGGGCGCAGATCCTCGATCTCGAAGGCCTGGCGGGCCATCGCGGGTCCCTGTTTGGGGCCATGGCCGCAGATCAGCCCCGCCAGAAGGCCTTTGAAAGCGGTCTGTCCGCGGCGGTCAGCCGGCTCGACCCGGCCCGCCCGGTTCTGGTGGAAGCCGAGTCGAGCCGGATTGGCCGGCTCAACCTGCCGCATGCCCTGTGGGAGGCGATGCAGGCGGCGCCGCGCCTGTATCTCGAGGCGGAGGCGCAGGACCGCGCCCGCTATCTTGTCGAGGCCTATGGCGATATCGCAGCTGACCGGACCATACTGGGCGAGATTCTCGACCGTTTGCGGCCATATCACCCCGCTGCCCGTATCGAGGACTGGCAGGCCCTGGTGCGGACCGGGGCTCTGGTGGATCTGGCGCGGGAGCTGATGCGCTTCCATTATGATCCGAAATATAGCCGCCAGCGGGCGGCGTCGACGCACCGGTCCCTCGGGACTTTGCCTCTGGGTGCCCTCGATTCGGGGGCGCGTCAGCGGGCGGCGCGACACATTCTGGACATGATTTCAGGGCCGGCCGTGACGGCTTAAAGTTCACTGGACCTGCGCCGCCAATCAGGTCACAGAATCGGCATGCGCCTGACTGCCTTGCTGATCCTGATTGCGTTCACCCTGTCTGGGTGTGTCACCGGACCCGCACCCGTCCGCATGCCCGTAACGGCAGGGGCGACCATTTATGGCCCGTCCGACTGGATGCCGGATGGGGGCGATGACACCACGGCCTATGCCGCCCTGCCCGGCTGGTCGGCTGCGGGCCTTGAGCCAGGCCTGGACGCGATGCTGCGATCCTGTGACGCTTTTGCCCTGCGATCACCGGATGCGGTCTTGTCAGATGCCGCACCCTGGGCGGGGACGCCGCGCGACTGGAGCGCGGCCTGTGCTGCCCTGCGTCTGGCCGGGGACGGGCCGGCGGCGCGCGCGGTCATCGAGACCCTGATGACGCCGCTCGAAATCCTCGACCCCCGGGGCGAGAGCCGCTTTACCGGATATTTCGAGCCGACCTATCCCGCCCGCCTGCGGCCTGTACCGCCCTTTACCGAGCCGGTACCCGCTTTGCCACAGGACCATGTTGTGCGGGGCAACCAGATCCTGCAGAAATTGCCGAATGGACAGCTGAGACCTTATCCCGCCCGGGCGACCATTGTGCGCAACGGGGTCACGCCGCTGGCCTATGCGCGCCCGGCGGATGTTTTTTTCCTGCAGATCCAGGGGTCGGGGCGGCTTGTCCTGCCGGATGGCCGGACCCTGCGGGCCGCCTATGCGGGTCATAATGGCCACCCGTTTGAGTCGACGGCGAACTGGTTGCTGCGGCGGGGCTGGATTGAGCGCAGCCAGGCCTCGATGACCGGGATCCAGAAGTGGATGGCCAGCGTGTCTGAGGGACGGATGCGCCAGGCCATGAATGCGAATCCACGCTTCATTTTCTTCCGCATCGAGTCCGGGACCGACCCCGAGCTTGGACCGAAAGGGTCGCTGGGGGTGCCACTGACGCCGCTCGGCTCGGTCGCGGTCGACCTGTCCTTTCATGCGCCCGGCGTGCCCCTGTTCATTCAGACCACTGCCCCCGGGCTGGGCGGGGACTGGTCGGGCCTGATGGTGGCGCAGGACACCGGAAACGCCATTCGGGGTCCGGTTCGCGGGGACCTTTATTTCGGCACCGGGCCGGAGGCCGGGTCCCGGGCCGACACCGTCAATGCCCCCGGGCGCCTCTGGGTGCTGTTGCCGCGGCCACTGGCCCGCGCGATCATGCGGGCGGAGGGGCTGGCCGCGATCGGCTGGCCGGGTCTTGGCGAGGCGATGCCGGCGCCCTAGATCGTCAGGATGAGCGAAAAGCGTCTGTCCGAAGCCGACCGCCGCGCCTGGCAGGCGGCGATGCGTCATGTCCGCCCTTTGGGAACGGCCCGTCCGGGCGCCCGGTTTGACGGTGCCGCAGCGGCGCCGCCTGCGGCCCCTGTCGGGCCCGCCGCGCTGCCGCGGCAAAGCCGCCCGGCGCCCCCGCCCGCCCGCCCCCAGGACCGGGGAAATGATCGTCGGGTCCGGCGCGGGAAGCTCAGCATTTCGGCGCGGTTCGACCTGCATGGTCATACCCAGGACACGGCCTGGCGGGCGCTGCCCAATTTCCTGGCGCAGCAGCGTGCGGGCGGGGCAGACTGTGTCATCGTCATCACCGGAAAGGGCCGGTCCGGCGAAGGGGTTCTGCGCCGCAATTTCCTGCACTGGCTGGAGTTGCCGGAGGCCCGTGCCCTGATCACGGGCTATGCGCCGGCACACCCCCGCCATGGTGGCAGCGGGGCCTGGTATGTTTTTCTCAGAAAGTCTTAGGGTTCTGTTTTAAAAGCGAAAAAAGGGGCCACCAATCGGCTTCCCCTCATAGGCTGGGCACTCTTGTACCCCCTGAAGACCGGCCCGTTTGGGGGGTGTGCTCCCGGCCGGGCTCGAGGGACAGAGAGCCGCTTTTCCGGCCAGATTTTGTCAGCGGGATTCGGGATCGACGCCATTGTTCACCCGCGCGCGAAGTTCCTTGCCGGGCCGGAAAAACGGGACGGCCTTGGCCGCAACCTGCACGGCCTCGCCGGTCCGCGGATTGCGGCCCTTGCGCGCTTTGCGCTGGCGGACTGAGAAGGCCCCAAAGCCCCGTAACTCAACACGATTGCCTTCGGCCAGAGCGTCGGCGATTTCGTCCAAAACGGTGTTTACAATACGCTCAAGGTCCCGCCCATCCAGTTCGGGATTCTCTTCTATAAGTTTGGAAACCAAGTCAGATCGCAGCATGTCGTTGATCCTAAACAAAAAATGCGGCAGAAGCCAGAGCCTCTGCCGCACATTCTATACAGTTAACGCTTCTTTTAGGAAGAGGCTTCCTCGTCTCAGGCGTCGTCCTGGGTCGCCTTGGCGTTTTTGGCAGGTGCTTTTTTCGCCTTAGGGGCCTCTTCAGGCTCGGCCGTTTCCGTATTGGCCAGAGCGGCGCCGAGAATATCACCAAGAGATGCACCGCTGTCTGCGGAGCCATACTGGGCAACAGCCTCTTTCTCCTCGGAGATTTCCAGCGCTTTGATCGACACCGATATCCGGCGCGACGCCTTGTCTACGGTCGTGACCTTGGCGTCGACCTTGTCACCCACGGCGAAGCGCTCGGGGCGCTGTTCGCTGCGGTCACGCGACAGGTCTGAGCGGCGGACGAAGGATTTGACAGCCGGGTCGCCAAATTCCACTTCGATGCCTCCCGACGCCACTTCCGTTACCGTACACGTCACGATGGCACCGCGCTTCACTTCGCTATTGTCGGAGATCGGGTCTCCGGACAGCTGCTTGATGCCGAGGGAAATCCGCTCCTTATCAATGTCAACGTCGAGCACTTTGGCCTTGACCATGTCGCCTTTGTTAAAGCCCTGAATGGCGTCTTCGCCTGACGTATCCCAGGAAATGTCGTTGATATGGACCATGCCATCCAGCTCCGGTCCCAGTCCAACGAACAGGCCAAATTCGGTAATGCCCCGAATTTCGCCTTCAATTTCGGTTCCGGCAGGATGTTCTGCCATGAAGGCGGACCATGGATTATCCTGGGTTTGTTTCAGGCCGAGGGAAATTCGCCGCTTGTCGGAATCGACGTCGAGCACTTCAACCAGAACTTCCTGTGAGGTCGAAACAATCTTGCCGGGGTGAATGTTCTTTTTGGTCCAGCTCATTTCAGAGACGTGGATCAGGCCCTCGACGCCGTCCTCAAGCTCAACGAAGGCGCCGTAGTCTGTAATATTGGTCACCTGGCCCGTCATGCGGGTTCCGACGACATATTTTGATCCGATATCGTCCCAGGGATCTGTCTCGAGCTGCTTCATGCCGAGCGAGATGCGCTGGGTGTCGGGATTGATCTTGATGATCTGTACTTTCACCGTGTCGCCAACATTCACCACCTGGCTGGGGTGGTTGACCCGTTTCCAGCTCATGTCCGTGACATGGAGCAGGCCATCAATGCCGCCGAGGTCGACGAATGCACCATAATCCGTGATGTTTTTAACGACGCCATCGCGGACATCGCCTTCGCCCATATTTCCGACGATTTCAGCCCGCTGCTCGGCGCGGCTTTCTTCCAGAATGGCGCGACGTGATACGACGACATTGCCGCGCGCCCGGTCCATTTTCAGGATAGCGAAGGGCTGGACCTCGTTCATCAGCGGACCAACATCTCGAACCGGCCGGATGTCGACCTGGGAACCCGGCAGGAACGCGCTGACGCCGCCGAGATCGACGGTAAATCCGCCCTTCACCCGGCCAACAATGGCGCCTTTGACGGGCTCATCCTTATTGTGGCTGTCTTCCAGCTTGATCCAGCTCTCTTCGCGGCGGGCCTTGTCACGAGACAGGACAGCATCACCCATAAGATTCTCGATGCGGTCGAGGTAAACTTCGACGATATCGCCTGGCTCCGGCTGCTTGTCTTCCAGCAGGAATTCCTTGACCGGGACGCGGCCTTCGGTCTTCAGGCCAACATCCAGGGTCAGATAATCGCCATTATTGGCAATAACTGTTGCTGGCACGACGCGGCCTTCTTGAAGGGTTGCGGCGCCGGCGCTTTCCTCGAACATTGCGGCAAAATCGTCGGTCGAGGGGTTCATTGAGTCTGTCATGGGGTCTCCGGTTGCGCAGATCGGACGGGGTTTACGGCCAGGGACACCATGTCCCGGTCAGACGTCTCTGCGTTGGGATAAAAGCGCAAAGGGGTCACGACTGTGACGAACACCTTTCAGGCAATGCGGCCTGTGGCGGCTTCAATAATCGCCACGGCTTTATCCACA
Source organism: uncultured Hyphomonadaceae bacterium (assembly GCA_938084575.1). Lineage (GTDB taxonomy): Bacteria > Pseudomonadota > Alphaproteobacteria > Caulobacterales > Hyphomonadaceae > Henriciella. The sequence continues at coordinate 36,347 of CALKFG010000005.1, read as the reverse complement.
GCCGCGTCTATAGTCAGATCAGATGTGTCGATCAAGCGTGCATCTGCGGCTCTTTGCATCGGGGCCAGACTGCGAGACCGGTCACGTGCATCTCTTTCCCTCAGCTGGGCCAGCATTTCGTTGACGGACAGGTTTTCACCCTGTGCCTGAAGTTCCTGCCAGCGACGTTTGGCGCGGATGGTGATGTCCGCGTCGATCCACAATTTTACATCCGCCTCCGGGCACACGACTGTGCCGATGTCACGGCCATCGAGAACGGCGCCTTCCGGACGCTGGGCGAAGTCCTTTTGCAGTTTGAGCAAGGCGCCGCGAACGGCGGGGAAAACCGCAATACGCGAGGCTGCTGCACCCATTTCACCGGTGCGCAGGCCGGGGTCGGTCAGCTTTGTCAGGTCAAGCTGGCTGGCCAGCTGAGCGATCTGGGCCTCGTTGTCGAGCGCCACGCCGTGTCCGAGCGCTGCTGCTGCCGTGGCGCGGTAAAGCAGGCCGGTATCAAGATGGGGCAGGTTGTACCGTGCCGCCAGTTGACGTGCGATGGTTCCCTTTCCGGAGGCAAGCGTGCCGTCGATTGCAATGATCATGGTGCGCTTTCAGACAGATTTGCGCCGATCATCTGCATATCTCTGAAAAAGGCGGGATAGCTGGTTGCGATCATGCTGGCATCATCAATGGTGACAGGCTTCTGAGACGCCGTGCCCATGACTAGAGCGCTCATCGCGATCCGATGATCATGATGGGTCTCAATAAAGCCACCACCGGGAACGGGGCCGCCACAGCCCTGGACGATGAAGCCGTCTGCTTGTTCTTCGACGTCGACGCCATTGGCCCTTAACATATTGATGGTTGCGCTAATACGGTCTGATTCCTTGACCCGAAGCTCTTCTGCCCCGGAAATCCGGGTCTCTCCAGAGGCGAAGGCTGCAAGGACGGCCAGGATCGGGAACTCGTCGATCATCGCGGGTACGAGCGCTTCCGGAACATTGATGCCGTTCAGCGCACTGGTCTCGAACGACATATCGATCAGCCGTTCACCCGCGGCCGTGCCGGCATCCTCCGCGCCTACGCACCCGCCCATCATTTCTACAGCGCGGAAAAAGCCGTCGCGCGTAGCGTTCGACATTGTCCCTTCGACCACAATCCCTCCGCGTGGCGACAGCATTGCTGCGGTGGCGAGAAAGGCAACGGAGGACGGGTCGCCCGGCACTTCCGTACGCTGGCCCGTCAGTCTCTGCCCGCCCGCAATTGAAACCACATTGCCTGCGCCATCGCGTTTCACACGGACGTCTGCCCCGAACCCGCTGAGCATGCGCTCGCTGTGATCGCGGGTCGGGCGTGGCTCATATACTGTCGTAATGCCTTGCGCGCGGAGGCCGGCAAGCAGGAGACACGATTTGACCTGGGCGGATGCCTGAGGCGGGCTGTAATGGATCGCCTCCAGCGGGTCTCGGCCGGTTTCCTGCAGTGGAAGGCGGTCGCCGGAGCTGGCTTCAAACCGGGCACCCATTTTCTCAAGCGGCCGCATGACCCTGGCCATAGGACGCGAGGACAGGCTTGTGTCCCCGATCAGTGTGGCTGTGATCGAATGACCGGCAATAACGCCCATGATGAGACGTGAGCCGGTTCCGGAATTGCCAAAATCAAGCGGCCTGACGGGGGCCTGTAGGCCCGCTCGGCCGACGCCTGAAACCAACCATTTTCCCGCGCCCGTCTGCTCAATTCCGGCGCCGAGAGCGGCCATGGCGTCTCCCGTTTTTTTGACGTCATCCCCCTCAAGAAGCCCGGAGATTTCTGAGCGCCCGTCTGCCAGACCGGCCAGAATGAGGGCGCGGTGGGAACATGACTTATCGCCGGGCGCTCTCAGCGAACCCTTGATTTCTGTGACGGGCGTGGATGTCCAACGCATTACCCTGGGGTTCCCTTGAAGACGATAACAAAAAGCGCTTTGACAGGGACGGACGTTTCTGGCAAGCGCGCGGGCAGCGTATTCTCAGCAAGGGGTCCAGATGATGGCGGAACCGGAACTAGGCACCAAACAGGTTTGTCCGAAATGTGAAGCGAAGTTCTATGATTTGAACAAGCGCCCCGCAACCTGTCCGAAATGTGGACACAGTTTTGACCCTGACGACGAAACGGTTCAGGCGACTCGTGCCAAGGTCAGGACCAAAGCAGCCAAAGAGGCGGTCCCTGAGGACGATGATGACGAGGATGACGATGAAGAAATCCTTGTGAAGAACAAGTCGGTCGTGGACGAAGAGGACGATGCGCCAGAAGAAGAGGCGCGTGAACTCGGGGGTGACGAGGACGAGGTGCCGCTGGATATGAGCTCAACTGGCGACGGCGACGATGAGGGTGTGCCCGGCAAGGTACCGGCTGGGTTCTCTGAGGAAGGCGTCGATGATGACCAGGATGATGAGCTCCTGGACGAAGAGGACGAGGATTTCGACCTCGGCGACGATGATATTGATATCGATGATGATAATGAGCTGGGTGAACCCGATGCGGACGATATCGGCTCAGATGATGAGGATGACAATTAAGGCTTGATTGTCCTGGGGCGAACACGTATTTCGCCTATTCCCGGTTCGGGGCCATAGCTCAGTTGGGAGAGCGCTTGCATGGCATGCAAGAGGTCGTCGGTTCGATTCCGTCTGGCTCCACCAGGTTTTCTGTTTTGCGGCGGGTCCTTGACCTGACCGGGCCCGCTCCCCAAATCAAGAAGTCTGAAAAGGACGATCCGGGCTGCCGAAAAGGGGTCACGGATGGTTCGGGAAGGTCCTGTCTTTGGAAGAAGGAGCTCGAGATGGACGGTATAGAAGAGAAAATTGGCGCCCACACTGATCCGCGGCGACTTACATATATTCGATTAATCTGCGATGCGGAGCTGGCAGATTTGCCAAATGAGGCGCTTGAGGCCATCTGCGATTCGGAAGCGCTTTATGTTCTGACAAGCGCAGAGGGTGAAAAGCTCGCAATTGTAGAAGGTCGAGAGCAGGCCTTTGCTGCGGCTGCTGCCAACAGACTGATTCCGGTCAGCGTCCATTAGGGTTAGAGGATCGCCGGTATCACCCGGTCTGGTGGTTTGTGACCATCATCAAATGTCTTGATGTTGATGATCACTTTCTCACCCATTTCGACCCGGCCTTCGAGAGTTGCCGATCCCATATGAGGGAGTAGGATGACATTGGGAAGGCCGATCAGGTCCGGGTTGACCTTGGGCTCGCGCTCAAACACATCCAGACCTGCGCCAGCCAGTTCGCCGGCCCGAAGGGCCCGGGCCAGCGCCGCTTCATCTATGACTTCGCCGCGTGCCGTATTGATGATGAAGGCGTCGGACTTCATCAGCTTGAGCCGTCTCGCATTGAGCAGGTGAAACGTCGCCGGCGTGTGCGGGCAGTTCACGCAGACAATGTCCATTCGCGCCAGCATCTGGTCGAGACTTTCCCAATAGGTTGCTTCCAATTGTTCTTCGATGTGCCGGGAAACGGCCTTTCTGTTATGGTAGTGGATCTGCAGGCCAAAGGCTTTTGCCCGTCGGGCAACCGCCTGGCCAATCCTGCCCATTCCAATAATGCCCAAACGTTTTCCGGCCAGCCTGCGGCCCATCATCCAGGTTGGAGACCAGCCATCGAATCCCCCGGTCGCCATCAGCTCTATGCCTTCGTGAAGGCGGCGCGGAACGGCAAGAATGAGCGCCATCGTCGCATCCGCGGTATCGTCGGTCAGCACGCCGGGTGTGTTGGTTACGGTAATGCCTCGCTGTACGGCCGAGTGAACATCGATATTGTCGACGCCCGCGCCGAATTGGGCGATGAGCCGAAGCGATTCCCCCGCCCGCGCCAGGATACGTCCGTCAATCTGATCAGTGACTGTCGAAACAACAACATCCGCCCGGCCCACAGCATCAACGAGCTGATCTTCACTCATCGGGGCATCCGTCTCGTTGAGATCCGTATCGAAGAGCTCTTTCAACCTCAGCTCCACGGGATCGGGGAGACGGCGGGTGACGACCACTTTGAGACGTTTTGCAGGCATGTGGTTTCCTTTTCTATTCCGACTAGCAGACAGAATGGCACTCGCCAATCTGGGACTTTACCCTCGATTCACCACAATCGGGCTATTTCCATGGATGATGACGCCGTTTAACCTTTTTCTGTTCCCAGCGGTAGGGATTTTTGCCGCTTTTGTCGCCGCAGTCTTGCCAGCCGGTGCCGACCTCGCCCGGGAAGAGTCGCAGATGAGCCGGTTTTCAGGCGAACCGGTGCCGCGATTTGCGTCGTTGCGATATTCGGCGGTTCATGGACGGCAGGGTCCCAGCTTGGACCACCCAATTATCTGGCGGTATGAGCGCGCGGGTCTCCCGGTCCTGATTGTGCGGGAAACTCATAATTGGCGGCGGATCCGTGACAGCCAGGGTGATGAGGTTTGGGTTCAGGCCAGAATGCTGTCCGATGAACCATTCGCCCTGGTCGTTCAGGACACTGTCATGCGGGCGCGAAGGTCCGATGAGTCGAGGGCCGTTGCCGAGCTCGAAGCGGGCGTTGTCGCCGCGGTCGAGGCCTGTGATCCGGACTGGTGCAAGCTGAGAATTGAGAAGATCCGGGGACTGGTTCGGCCAAATGTGCTGTGGGGCGCGGTTGCGGTTACAGGGGAACAGGCCGAACAAAGGCTTGCGGGTGTTCCGAGCAACCGTTAACACCCTCCCAGCTTGCTCTCTGAGCGTCGGAAATACAGGCTTCCCATGACGACACCGACTGAATTTCACGAACCCCAATCATCCTATTCCTACGAAGAGTTGCTTCAATCCGGCCGCGGAGAATTGTTTGGCCCTGGGAATGCCCAGTTGCCAACGCCCCCAATGCTGATGATGGATCGCATCACCGAGATCTCGATGGAGGGCGGACCCTTTGGCAAAGGACATGTGATCGGAGAGTTCGATATTCATCCTGATCTTTGGTTCTTCCAGTGCCACTTCCCTGGCGATCCTGTCATGCCGGGGTGTCTTGGCCTGGATGCGATGTGGCAGGCTGTTGGTTACTGGCTGGGCTGGTCGGGATCGCCAGGCAAGGGCAGGGCATTGGGCGTCGGCGAAGTGAAATTCACCGGCCAGATCACGCCGGACACCAAACTCGTGCGCTACGAAATTGATATGAAGAAAGTGAAACGCGGGCGCCTTGTTCTGGGCATCGCCGACGGCCGCGTCTTCGTTGATGACCGGCGTGTTTATACCGCTCAGGATATGAAAGTTGGCTTGTTCCGGCCGGAAGAGCTTTAAGTTTAGATCAGCAGGGGAGTCAGCGATGGCCGATTATGGAAACATGCCAGGCGGCACGCTTATGGCTGGCAAGCGTGGTCTGGTCATGGGCGTGGCCAACAAGAACTCTATTGCGTGGGGCATCTCTCAGCAGCTGGCGGCCCAGGGCGCAGAGCTGGCCTTCACTTATCAGGGAGACGCCCTCGAGCGGCGCGTCCGGCCACTGGTTGAGAGCATTGGCATGGACTTCATGGTTCCGGCGGATGTTACAGATGACGCTGAAATGGATGCCGCCTTCGCCGCGATTGCCCAGAAGTGGGAAAAGATTGACTTTCTCGTCCACGCCATTGCCTTCGCCGGCAAGGATGAGCTTCAGGGATCCATGGTGGCCAATACTACAAGAGAGGGCTTTCGGCGGGCCATGGACATTTCTGTCTTCAGCTTCATTGATGCGGCGCGGCGGGCCAGCGAGATCATGCCGGACGGCGGGGCGATGGTGACGATGACCTATCTCGGGGCAGAGAGAACCGTCCCGTCTTATAACGTGATGGGTGTCGCAAAGGCCGGGCTTGAAGCGTCTACCCGCTATGCGGCGCGGGACCTTGGCCCAATGGGAATTCGCGTCAACGCAATCTCTGCGGGTCCAATGCGAACCCTGGCCATGGCCGGGATCCGGGGCGGCAAGGGCCTTATGAGCACCGGACGGGATTGGTCCCTTCTGAAACAAGATACCAGCATGGAAGGGGTCGCGGGATGCGCCCTGTACCTTCTGTCGCCGCTTGGTCAGTCGATCGCGGGTGAGGTCATCCACGTTGATGCAGGCTTTCATGCTGTGGGCGTTCCAGACCTTACGGATGGTGATGAAAACGGGGCCTGATACGCACCAGCCCCTGCAGGGGTTTCCGACCTATCCTCTCGAGGACATGCGCGCTCGGGCGCGTGCTTTCCATACAGATCTGCAAACACGACGGTCTGTCAGGTCGTTTTCAGACCGCCCTGTCCCGCGGGACCTGATTGCGGAGTGTGTACGGTCGGCGGGTACAGCGCCGTCCGGCGCCAATCACCAGCCGTGGTTTTTTGCCTGCATTGGCAACCAGAAGCTTAAGACGGCCATTCGTGAGGCAGCGGAAACTGAGGAACGGGCCTTTTATCAACGCCGGGCCGGTGAAGATTGGCTCCAGGCCCTGGCTCCCATCGGAACAGATCCGGTAAAACCTTACATGGCGATCGCGCCCTGGTTGATTTGCATTTTTGCGCAAAGGCGGGGTGGTGTGACGACGACGGAAGATCGAAAGAATTACTATATCTCAGAGAGTGTTGGCATTGCGACTGGTTTTCTGATCGCGGCTTGCCACCAGGCCGGCCTTGCCACGCTGGTCCATACACCTAACCCGATGACCTTTCTGAACGACCTCTGCGGCCGGCCCAAGACGGAAAAGCCATTTCTGATTCTGGTTGTCGGCTATCCGGCGGAGGATGCGCAGGTGCCCAATCACGCCCTCGTTAAGAAGGCGCTGCCCGACATCGCCAGCTTTCTCTAGGCGCTCAGAACACCATCATGCTTCAGGCGTCCAAGGATCGGCGCCAGCATTCGGTCGACGGCGGTTTCGCTGGCGCGAATCTGGCCATAGGCCGGAAGGCCCTCATCTGCGATGACGAGGTCAGCTTCGAACATTGCGGGATAGGTATGGTGATAGTGCGCGGATCTGACGGTCCCCAGATATTGTCTGAGAACACTGTCGATATTTCGTCCCCGTTCCAGGACGTCTCGCCTGAGGCGGCGGGCCAGTCGCAGATCGTCTGGCGTGTCGACATAAACGGACAGATCGATAAGGGGCCGAAGCGCGGGAATCGAAAGGATATGAATGCCTTCGATCACAATGATTGGGGTAGGTGAAATCGGGTGGGTCTGATCTGGGACCCGGTCATGCAAATCGTAATTATAGATCGGCTGGTCTATCTTCTGGCCGGATTTGAGTGCGGCAAGTTGCCGACCCATCAGGTCGGTGTCCTTGCTGGAAGGATCATCATAATTGACCCGATCTATGATGGCCTGACGCTCGATCCTGTCATGTGCCCGACCATAATGAGCAATCGGCCAGTAATAGCCGTCCTCATTGAAAATGGTCACACCTGTTCCCGAACACTTTTTCTGCAAGGCCTCGGCAATGGTCGACTTACCCGAACCGGAGCCTCCCGATATGGCTATAAAATAGGGCGTCAAGAGCGGTCATCGTCCACATCTTTAGGATCGACAGGCACGGCATAGAGCTCCAGCCTGTGGTCGACCAGTCTGTAGCCAAGCTTGCGCGCAATCTCTTCCTGAAGGCGTTCAATTTCCTCATTCTGAAATTCAATCACCCGGCCTGTTTTAACATCAATCAGGTGATCATGGTGCTCATCGGGGACTTCCTCGTAGCGCGCTCTGCCATCGCCGAAATCATGGCTCTCAATTATTCCTGCCTCGTCGAACAGTTTCACCGTTCGGTACACGGTTGCCAGAGAGATTGAGGTGTCAACAGCATTGGCGCGCCGATGGAGCTCCTCCGCGTCGGGGTGATCGTCGGCCAGCGATAGAATGCGCGCAATGGTTCTGCGCTGATCCGTCATGCGCAGCCCTTTTTCGGCGCAAAGGCGTTCCAAGCGTTCCATGGGCTCTAAATGCCCTCTTTAATCAGGGCTGTCTAGCAATGTTGCAGGTGAATTGGAGCGCATTTCGCCGCGGTCCTGTCCCAGCTTCATAATAACCATGCCTGCGACCGCTTTGACCAAACCCCAAGCCTTTATATAAACGGATGGCTTCTTCGTTATCTTCTGCGACCTCAAGGTGCGCTGTCGTGATTCCCGTCCTGGCGAGATCGGTCAGGGCAAAGCGCAATACCTTGTCGGCATGGCCCTGCCGTCGTGCCCCGGGATGGGTACACATCGTCAGCAGTTCCACCTCAGGATGAACGCTTTGAAAAACAGACATGGCGATGAGTTTTTGGGCTGCATAACATCCATAGGCCATACCCGTATCCCGCTGAAGCAGGTTGGCGAAGAACGACGCTGACCAAGCTCCGTCTTCAATGAAACATTGCCCGTGAAGCGCGGCTAAATCCAGGCCATCAGCCTGGGTCAATCGTTGGACGGGCATCAAGCTGGGGGGGCGGCGTCTGGGGCCCGCGCATAGGTCGGTCGGGGCGGATGGAGGTCAGGGTCCAGATCGGCTGAAAAAATCGCGGCGGCTGAGGCGCTCGGCTCGGAGGGATGGATCTGGAGGTGGGCGGCCTCAGCGGGCAGGGATGCGGCATCTCCAAAAAGCAGGTGGGGATGAGCGGCAAGCTCAGCCTGGAGGACGGTCAGAGGGCACTCCTCCGGGGCCCCCGTTGCGTGGCCCGACCGGAATCTCTGCACCCAATAGGTGGGCTGGGGCGGCCGTCTCTTGGCGGGCAGGAGGACCATTGCAGAACCCTGTTGGCCCAGAGGCAGGCTGGCCTCAAGACTGGTGACGCCGAGGCAGGGCTTGTCGAGGGCCAGGGCCAGCCCTCGGGCAAAGGCCACGCCGAGGCGGATTCCGGTAAAGCTGCCAGGCCCGGTGACGACCGCGATCCGATCAATATCTTGGAGGCGTATCCCCGCATCGGTCCAGATCGATCGCGTCAGCATAGGCAATGTCACATCCTGGCCGCGCTCTGCGGTGTCCTGACATCTGGCGACTATTTCTGAGTCCCGGGTCAGGGCCACGTCGCATCCACGTCCGGTCGTATAGAATCCAAGGATGAGCATATCCGGGCCTAGAGAATCTGGCAGGCATCATCGAAGGGCAGGCGCGGGCTGCGTGGAAACAGGCCCCCGTCGTCGCCATGGCCAAGGCTGCAGAGCCAGTTGGATCTCCATGTCGCTGTGGCCGGATTGTCCAGAAAGAAGGCTTGATCAACGCCGGCATTGTCGAATCCGGACATCGGTCCACAATCCAGACCCAGGGCTCTTGCAGCCAGCATAAGATAGGCGCCGGAGAGGGTGCCGTTCCGAAATGCCGTGATTTCGCGATTAACGGGGTCTAAAAACCAGTCTCGGGCCCCTGGATTGTGGGGAAAGAGGTCCGGAATCTTTTCGTGAAAATCGAGGTCGTGCGCGATGATTACGACCCAGGGCGCAGCCATGGTTTTGTCGCGGTTTCCTTCCATGAGAAAGGGCAGTAGCCGCTCCTTGGCCGCGCCTGACTGCAAAAACACGAACCGGGCCGGGGAACAATTGGCGCTGGTCGGGCCCATCTTGGCGAGGTCATAAGTTGCGCGAATCAGTGTTTCTGGCACAGCCTTGTCTGTCCAGACATTGTGACTTCGGGCATTCCGCCAGATCTGGTCCAGGGCAGCATCCGCAATAGGCTTGTTCATCACATCCTCCGGGTAAAAATCATGCGATAAGATAAGGCAGGGCGTCGCCCAGTAAATGCCTCGCGGTCAAAATCTCAGGGCCCGAAGCTGCCCTGCGTTTGAGCAAAGGGGCCGGTCGGGTGAAGCGTGATCCGGACCGCCACCCGGGCGCCACAACCGACGCCGCGGATGTGAAGCCTTAGTCAGAGGGCAGCTTTCCACCGCTCCAGGGTGCGCCGACCTCTTCCAATGCAGCCTCAAGCGCTGGAATGCCCTCCTCCATAAGATTGACCAGACGGTCAAGAATCCCGCTGAACTCAGCCTCGGCGAGATCCAATTGCTGCTTGTGCGCCGCTGATGGCCCATAGGTGGCGTTGCCCGTGCCCATCTGGGCGAAGGACAGGCGTGAGCCAACGGTCGAGGGTTCCGCGCCGTGACGTCCCGCGCGGCTCTGATTTCCGCCTAAGGCCTCCTCGATATCAAACAGGTTTTGGCGAAGAGCCTCATACTGCCGGTCCAGCTCACCCGGCGCCGTGCGCGTCCGGGTCAGGGCCGACTGAATACGCTGCAGCCTGCCATGCGTCATTTCAATGGAGGCGTTGGCAGCGGACACTTTCCGTTCCATCGCGCCAAGGCGTTCCCAAAAGCGTACGACTTCGTCATCCGGAGATCCTGGCAGCGCGCCTTCGGTCAGACGGACGACCTCAAGGGTCTGGGTGTCGCCAAGTGCGGTTGTTTCTCCATCGCTGTGCCGAACCATTTCAACCGTATAGGTGCCTGGGGCGACCAAATGACCGGAAGGTCCGCGGTCGCGGCCACCCGGTTCGGCCACCGCTGCCGTACTGGGATAAGTCAGATCCCAGGATACCCGGTGGAAGCCGGCCGTGACAGGGCCCGGCAGACGCCGGACGACCTTTCCGGTGTCATCACGGATTATCAGCCAGATAGATGGCGGTGGGGCACGCCGTTCCGCCTCGATAGTGTCAAAGCCAGGAAAAGGGGTATTTTGTCCAGCCTTGTTCAGTTCTTCTTCTGCGGCCTGGCGTCGCTGCTCTGGCGTTTGCAGCCCTTCGCTCAGATAATAGGTTATGACTGCGCCGAAGGGTGGGTTATCGGCCTGAAAATAGCCATGCCCCTGATAGCCCCGGGCGTCGAATCCCAACTCATGCTGCTGCTTGTACCACAAGGCCCGGCGCACCGGGAAAAGCTGGGCGCCTGACGCCAGCAGGTCCTTTGAAATCTCGCGCAGTGGTGAAATATCATCCATCACGTAAATGGACCGGCCAAAAGTTCCAACGACGAGGTCATTCTCCCGCTGGTGGATCAGCAGATCCCGTGCCGGGATCGGGGGGATTCCCGCAGTCATCTGGGTCCAATTTGCCCCACCATCGATGGTGAAATAGACGCCAAACTCTGTGCCAATGAACAGAAGATCCGGGTTCTTGTGGTCCTGGACGATGCGCCAGACCTGTTCATCGGAGGGCAGGCCGTTGGTGATCATGCGCCAGTTACGGCCATAATTATCTGACCGCAGAAGATACGGACTGAAATCACCATTCTTGTGGTTGTCCAGGGCCATAAAAACGGTGCCGGCGGCAAACCGCGAGGGCTCAAAATCATTGACGAAAGAAAGATCCGGGACGCCCCGAAGGTCACCTGTTTCTGTTTTCCGCCAGGTCGCGCCGCCATCTGTAGACACCTGAATGAGGCCGTCGTCGGTGCCGGCATAAATCACATTCTCATCAACCGGCGACTCGGCGAGGGCACTAATCGTGTTATAGACCGACATCGCATACAGGTCCCAGCCGGCATCCCAAGACCATTGGCGCCCCATGATTGGCAGCAGCATCCTGTCCTGATTTCGGGTCAGGTCGCCTGAAATCGGAGTCCAATTATCCCCGCGATCATCTGAACGCCAAACTCTTTGGGATGCGTGATACAGCCGTTTTGGCTGATGCGATGAGACCACCAGCGGCGCATCCCAATTGAAGCGCTCTGCGGGGTCGCCCGGCTGCGGCTGGGCGCGGATATAGACGAGTTCACCGGTCGTCCGGTCAAACCGTGTGAGATTGCCCTGCTGCCAGCTGGCATAGGCGATATCTGGATTGCCCGGCTCCACATCTGGCTCATGGCCGTCGGCAAAGAGCGTGACCTCCCAGTCCGAGTTACGAATGCCGTGCCGGCTATCCGTCCGGGACGGACCCATCTGTGTGCTGTTGTCCTGCGTGCCCCCATAGATATTGTAGAAGGGCAGAGCGTCGTCGAGAGCAATATCGTAGAATTGAGTGATGGGAAGGTTTGCGATGAACCGCCAGGTCGCAGTGTCATCCAGAGTCTCGTAAAGCCCGCCATCCGAGCCAACAAGCATATGATCCGGATCGGTCGGGTGAAAAGCAACCGCATGATCATCCACGTGCTTGTTTTCATTGTTTAAATCTCTGAAAGTTGCCCCGCCATCATCAGAGATCTGGGTGGTGTTGGAGACCAGAATGATGCGGTCCAAATGGTGAGGGTGGGCGTATAATTCCTGATAATAATGTGGGCCCGTGCCGCCGGAAACAGTATCGGACATGCGGGTCCAGCTCTCCCCACGATTGTCTGATCGGTATATGCCTCCGGTTCGGCGTTCCTGCTCGATCGCAGCATAGACGATGTCAGGGTCGTGCGGCGAAATTGCCAGACCGATTTTGCCGATATTCCCGCTGGGCAAGCCGGCGCTGGCCTTGCGCCACGTCTCGCCGCCGTCCTCCGTAATATGCAGACCGCTTTCCGGTCCGGCTCCCATATAAGCGGCAACTGTGCGGTGGCGTTGCCAGGTCGCTGCGATCAGGCGGTCCGGATTAGTGGGATCAATTATGAGATCGGTCACACCGGTCCACTTACCCAGAGACAGAACCAGGTCCCAGTTTTCCCCGCCATTGGTCGATTTATAAAGCCCCCGCTCGCCACCGGGAGACCAGAGTGGACCCTGAGCCGCTACCCAGACAGTATTGGAATCCTCTGGGTGGATGATGATTTCTGAAATGTGCTCGGAAGCCTCCAGTCCAAGATGTTCCCAGGAGTCGCCGCCATCCCGAGACCGGTAGACCCCTTTGCCATATCCGACATGCCGGCCGGCGTGATTTTCCCCCGTGCCAACCCAAAGCGTATGCGGGTTCGACGGATCCACCGCTACAGTGCCAATCGAATAAGCGCGCTCATTGTCAAATATCGGTGTCCATGTCGTTCCGGCATTTTCGGTGCGCCAGACACCACCGGAGCCAACGCCAACGATCCAGGTCGACGGATCGTCCTGAAGGATTTCGATATCGCTGATACGACCTGACATAAAGGCGGGACCAACACTGCGGAATTCAAACCCCGTAAAATTGTCAGCCGACAGGGGATCACCCTTTGCTGGTTTGCCGGTTTGCGCAGCGGCGGCATGGGGCAGAATCGAAAGCAGAATAATGCAGAGGATATTTTTCATGGTCCCACCGGTTCTTATGTTTGGTTTATATTTTGGCCGAAGCCTAGCGGGCACGTGGCAGCAGGGGAAGTGTGATGGAATATAAAGATTATAAAACTCATCTGGGGCTGGCTTCGAAACTTGACCGATTCTCTGTCATGACGACGATGCGGGTATGAAAATCGGACGGGTTCTTCGAAACATTCATCATTGGGCGTCACCCTTGGCCATGCTTCCATTGGGCATCATGGTCGTGGCGGGGTTGGTCTTGATGCTTAAAAAGGACATAAGCTGGATCCAGCCTCCGACCCAGCGCAGTGTCGCACCATCGGATGTTGCGCCTGAAACCACGCTTTCAGAGCTCTACGCTGTGGCGGCGGCCGTCCCCGAATTGGAGATGACATCTTGGACGGCGTTCGACCGAATTGACATTCGTTCTGACCGGGGCATTGCGAAATTTATCGCCGAGAACCGCTGGGAGGTTCAAATTGACCTGGTGACGCTGGAGATCTTGTCCCTCGAATACAGACGGTCTGATCTTTTCGAGCAAATCCACGACGGGTCCTTTTTTGGAAAAGGGGTCAAAACCTTCGTGTTTCTGCCCGTAGGTGTTATTCTCCTGATGCTTTGGGCGACGGGAATATGGCTGTTTGTGGAGCCCTATTTGAAGCGCTGGAAAAGAAAGAAACGACGCGCCAGACGGGCATGAACCCGACAGGGGTTTCTTATCTCTCCAGAACCAGTGAGCCGAGAGCCGTCAGAACAGCCGGGCCCGGCCGGCTGGTGCACCCCCGCCGGAGCTCATGTAACTACACGCGCGGCACAGCTGCCCGAGCGAAGCCCGGACGGTCTCAAAAAGCCGGTAAGGGCCCTCGTCGGCGACAACAGCCACAGATCAATCTGCACTTATCATTATGGAGATCAGGATATACAGGGTATTTGCATTAAAGTTGAGCCTCGCCCTCTAGCCTAGATCGCGCGGGATGTTTCAAGTCCATCTGAAAGCCCCATAATGACACCCCAGTTTGAGATTGCTGCGCCACTTGCCACGGCGCTGGCGGACAAAGGTTACGACACCCTCACGCCGGTCCAAGAAGCAGTCCTGGAGCCGTCCTTGTCTGGCCGCGACCTGCTGGTGTCTGCACAGACCGGATCGGGCAAAACCGTTGCATTTGGTCTCGCATTGGCAGCGTCTGTTCTCAACGATGCCTCGCACCTGCCAGAGACCGACGTCCCCCTGGCCTTGGTTGTCGCGCCGACCCGCGAGCTGGCCCTGCAGGTGACAAAGGAGCTCAGATGGCTGTACGCGCCTGCGGGCGGGCAGGTGACGTCCTGTATCGGGGGCATTGATATCCGGGACGAGCGGCGGGCGTTGGCAAAAGGCGTTCATTTCGTTGTCGGCACGCCCGGACGCCTGGTCGACCATATCCGCCGCGGTTCTCTCGATCTGAACCAGTTGCGCGCCGTGGTCCTGGATGAAGCCGATGAAATGATGGACATGGGCTTTCGGGAGGAGCTTGAATACATTCTGGATGCGGCGCCGGCAGAGCGGCGGACGCTCATGTTCTCTGCGACTGTTTCAAAACCTATCGCAAGGTTGGCGGAAGCCTTTCAAAATGACGCGGTCCGACTGAACACGACCTCCGCTCAGTCCACCCATAATGACATTACCTATCATGCGATGACGGTGACCCCCACGGATGTGGAAAAGGCAATCATCAACCTTCTCCTGTTTCACGACGCGCCGAATGCGATTGTCTTTTGCTCGCGCCGCGATGCCGTGAATAAATTGACGGCCCGGTTGACCAATCGCGGGTTTCCGGTTGTCGCGCTTTCCGGAGAGTTCAGTCAGAAAGAACGGAGCAATTCGGTCCTCGCCATGCGGGATGGGCGTGCCCGGGTTTGTGTCGCAACCGATGTCGCGGCGCGCGGGCTTGATCTTCCAGGCCTGGACCTGGTGATTCATGCCGACCTGCCGCGCAACAAGGAGGGCCTGTTGCACCGGTCTGGCCGTACCGGGCGCGCCGGCCGAAAAGGGGTCTGCGCTTTGATTGTTCCCGTTCGTGCCCGGCGGCGGACAGAACGGTTGCTGCAGGATGCGAACGTCGACGCGAATTGGCGATTACCGCCGTCTGCAGCCGAGATTGATGCTGCGTTGAATGAAAAATTACTGGCCAATGAGGTGTTTCAAACGCGCGCCGAAGGGTCCGAGCGGGCGCTTGCTGAGGCCCTGCTTGAGAAATACCCGGCAGAGCAGCTGGCCGCTGCGATCGTTCGTCTGACGCGTGCTACCGATTCCGCTCCTGAAGTTCTGCAGGATCCGGGTTCGGAGAAACCTGCTCGGTCTCGCAGCGACAAGTACGATCCCGATCGCAACGCGCCGTATGGTGATGACCGCGCACAGCGCGAACAGCGGGAACATGGGGGACGCAGCGGTTCGGATTTTTCAGATGGCCAATGGGTCAGGCTGGGTGTTGGGCGCAAAAACAAAGCGGACCCAAAGTGGCTGATCCCGATGCTCTGTAAATCTGGCGGGTTTTCTCGCAACAGCATTGGCGCAATTCGCATTTCTCCGGATGCGACTCATATCGAGCTGAAACCCGATGCCGCGCTAAAGCTTTTACAGGCTGCCGGGGATGCTCAAATCATCGATAAGAGCATATGGGTGGGCTTGGCAGAAGGCCCCGGACCCGGCCCATCATCGCCAATGAAGCGAGAAAATGTGAAGAGCAAAAAGCCTCGCGGGCCGAAAAAGCCGCGTGGGCCGAACGGTGAAAAGAAGCGTACCAAGAAAGCGCCCCATCGCGGATCCGCGGCGAGCTGATGCCGGTTTTCCGTTGTGTGACGTGGTCGGAAAAAGCCGGGCGCGGCAGATTAAGACCACCCGGTCCGGCTGTTTTTACTGGAGGGGGTCAGCCCTCCTCCAGGCGGCAGCTTTGAGAAGATTGGCTGCAAACAGACCAATCCTTTGTTTGAATCGCTGCGCGTCTGCCTGAAGGGACCCTAGCCCCGGCGGCGGGCCTTGTCCTGGGGGGTCTGCCCGTCGCGCAGACTCGCATGTGGCGGTGAGACAGGGATTCGAACCCTGGAGACTGTTGCCAGCCTACACGCGTTCCAGGCGTGCGCCTTCGACCACTCGGCCACCTCACCAGCAATTGTGGTCTATAGCGCTGCCAGTGAGGACTGCAAGCCGGGACATTGCGCCCGGCTGCAGAAGGCCCATATTATCCGAGGATCTGAAGGGACGAGATGATGTTTTTTAATCGCAAGCCTGCTGTATTGCCTGACCGTGACAATGCGCTGCCCGGCCGGGTCGCGCCGATACCAACCTCACAAACCCATTTTGTGTCGGGCATCGACTTTGATGCTGAGTGCCCGGAAGGATATCAACAGATTGTTCTCGCCCTGGGGTGTTTCTGGGGCGCGGAACGCATCTTCTGGCAGATGCCGGGCGTTTATCTGACGCAGGTTGGCTATGCCGGGGGGCACACGCCGCATCCGACATATGAGGAGACCTGCACCGGCCAGACAGGTCATACGGAAGTCGTCCGGGTGGTGTTTGACCCAGCCCAGCTTGGTCTGGATGCCCTTCTGAAGCTGTTTTGGGAGTCGCATGATCCGACCCAGGGCATGCGGCAGGGTCATGATGTCGGGACCCAGTACCGCTCGGCTGTTTACACCATGGCAGACGACCAGACAGAGATTGTGCAGCAAAGCCGCGCTGCTTATCAGGCGGCACTGCAGGCGGCCGGTGCCGGTCCGATCACAACAGAGATCCGCCCTCTGGATGCTTTCTATCCGGCGGAGGCGTACCACCAGCAATATCTGGCAAAAAACCCGACGGGCTATTGTGGCATTGGCGGCACGGGCGTGACCTGTCCCATGCCGGGCGCCATCATGACAGGCTAAGGTGCAGCATGGCCGAAGCCGCACAGTGACCGGGTTGGTGACCCGCTTTGCACCGTCGCCAACGGGGTATCTGCACCTTGGGCATGCCGCATCGGCCTGGCATGTCTGGCGCTTTGCGGATCAGGTCGGCGCCGAGACCTTGTTGCGTGTTGAGGATATCGACACGACCCGCTGTCGAGCGGACTATACCGATGCCATTTTGGAAGATCTGGCCTGGCTGGGGTTTCGCTGGCCCGAACCGGTACGGGTCCAGTCCCGGCATTTCGCCGAATATGCGCGAACCGTGGACCAGCTGGCGCAGCGTGGCCTGGCTTATCGGTGCTTTCGAACACGTGCGGAGGTTGCCGCTGAGCAGGGCGACGACCTGGCCTTTACGGGTGGGCCTCTGCCGGCGGAAGATGAGGCGGAGAGGCTTGCGGCCGGCGCCCCTTTCGCTTGGCGCCTCAGCCTTGTCGCCGCCCGCCAGGCTCTCGGCCCGGTCTGGGAAGACCTTTATTTTACCGTCATGCAGGCTGGCCGGCCCGTCCGGCAGCACGTACATCCCGACCGGGCCGGCGACATTATAATTGCCCGAAAGGACAGCCCGAGTGCGTATCACCTGGCCGCCACCCACGATGATGCCGTGCAGCGCATTACCCATATTGTGCGGGGACGGGACCTGATTCAGGCGCCGCACATCCAGACCGTGTTACAGGCTCTGATGGACTGGCCGCAGCCGACCTATCTGCACCATGACCTCGTGCGGGACCCTGCAGGTCAGCGCTTGTCGAAAACACACAACAGTGTTCCGTTGAGAGCGCTTCGGCAGGACGGGCTGACACCGTCTTCAATTTGGCAGCACTTGGGTCTGAAATGAACAAAAAGAGTGGGGGCGAGGCGCTGGCCGGGCCGGCGGGCTGGCAGGGCCCTGCCATGGTTTTGCTGGGGGGCATGTGTATCGGGCTGGCGCCTATCCTGATGCGTTACGGGCTCGATTCGCTTGGGCCACAGGCCATCGCTTTCTGGCGTTTTACCCTTGCTGTGCCGATGCTGCTGGCGATTGTCCTCCTGATTCACAAGCGCCCACCGCAGGCGCCCAATCGATTTATCGTCATGGCTGGGATCTTTTTTGCCTGCAATGTCGGCTTCTGGCACGGGGCTTTGACCTATACCAGCGTGGCCAGTTCAACCTTCATCGTTAATCTCGGCAATATCGGGGTTGGATTTGTGGCCTGGATTGCGCTCAAGGACCGCCCGACTTCCGTCTGGGCCATGGCGGCCCTGCTTGCGGTGGCCGGTGCTGCAGCCCTGTCGCTTGGCGCAGTCAGGGGTGTTGAGGCCCTGCATCCCAGCGCCTGGTTCGGCGATCTTCTGGCGGTTTGCGCCGCGCTGTTCGTATCCTGTTACATGGTTGCGTCTAAAGTGGCGCGTCGTCAGCTCAGCGGCATAGAGGCGATTTTCTGGTTGACGGTCGTCGAAGCCTTTGCAGCTGCGGTCCTTGTTCTTCTGTCGGGCGAGGCCTGGTTGCCGGACACGCTGGCAGGGCTGGCATTTCCCCTGATGCTGGCCATTGCCGTACAGGTGGTCGGGCAGGGGCTGATCATCACCGGCCTCGGACATACGCCGGCTGGCATTTCCGGCATTCTGGTCGTGGCGCAGCCCGTGGTTGCCTCGGTTTTGTCATGGCAGCTGTTTGGTGAAATTCTCACGGCAGTGCAGACCGGGGGCTGTGTCCTGATTATATGTGGGATATTGATGGCTCAGGCGCGCCCGCGCCGTGGCAGACCAGATGTTCCTGTCTAGGATTGCCAGACGATGCCGGCCAAGCGCCTCGATGAAAGGATCAATCTGATGCGTCACTCT
Source organism: uncultured Hyphomonadaceae bacterium (assembly GCA_938084575.1). Lineage (GTDB taxonomy): Bacteria > Pseudomonadota > Alphaproteobacteria > Caulobacterales > Hyphomonadaceae > Henriciella. The sequence goes on along the minus strand of CALKFG010000005.1, from coordinate 17,539 downwards.
TTAACCGCGACTTTCCTCGCGATTCTCCTGGCAGGCTGTTCTCAGGAGCCGATCGTGGTGTCTGATGCGGGGGTATCTTCCCGGTCGGGTTCGGTGCCGCAACAGGCTGAGGATTCTTATTATCAAAAGGCTGAGGAGTCCGTCCTGGCGCGCCGGGCACCCGACGCTCAGCCTGCCGCCAAGAATGTCATTCTCTTTATCGGTGACGGGATGGGCGTATCAACGCTGACCGCGGCACGTATATATGCGGGTCAGCGGCAGGGGCTGGACGGCGAGAGCTATCGGATGTCGATGGAAACATTACCCCATGCGGCTCTGTCGCGCACCTACAGCCACGACTATCAGGTTGCCGACAGTGCGTCGACCGCGACGGCCATGATGTCTGGCTTTAAAACCAAGTCGCGTATCCTTGGCCTCCGGTCCGGCGTCGCCTTCGGAAATTGCGCAAGTGCCTTGGGGCAGGGCAGCGACACTCTGTTCGAGCTGGCTGAGGCTCAGGGGCTCGCAACCGGGCTGGTTTCGACGGCGCGGATCACCCATGCGACGCCGGCGTCGGCTTTTGCCGAAACACCCAGCCGGGACTGGGAAGACGACAGTGCGTTCGAGTCCGCGACCAATCCGGACTGCCCGGACATTGCCCGCCAGCTCATCGACTGGCCGGCCGGAGATGGCTTCGAAGTGGTGCTTGGCGGCGGGCGCGCCAATTTCATGAGTTCTGACATGGCCGATCCGGAATATCTGGACCGGACCGGGAAACGGCAGGATAGCCGCGACCTGATGCAGGCCTGGCGGGACAAGTCGCCTGATCACAGGGTTGTGATCGACCGGGAGGGGTTTGAGTCGGCCGATTTTTCAGGACCCGACCGGATACTTGGGCTGTTTGAGCCGTCCCACATGCAGTACGATCTCGACCGGCTGGCGGGGGCCGGGAACGAGCCCTCCATTGCCGACCTGACCCGGGCTGCGATCACCCGCCTGTCCAGACAAGATCAGGGGTATATTCTGATGGTCGAAGGCGGCCGTATTGATCATGCGCATCATGGTGTGAATGCGGCGCGGGCTCTCGGCGACACTGTCGCCTTTGACGACGCGGTGGCGGCAGCCCTGACCATGACAGATGCCGACGATACGCTAATCATCGTGACAGCGGATCACAGCCACACCATGACCATGGCGGGTTATCCGCGACGGAATAATCCGATCCTCGGAAAGGTCGTATATGAGACGGGTGCACTGGCCCGGGCCGGGGATGGCAAACCCTATACCACACTCAGTTATGCCAATGGGGAAACGGCCTGCCGCGGCCCCGATTGTGAGCGCTCAGACCTCAGCGCGGTGGACACTCTCGCCAACGACTATCGGCAACAATCAACCACATTCATGCCATCGGAAACACATGGGGGCGAAGATGTTGCGATCTTTGCTTCGGGTCCGGGGGCTGAGCTGGTCCGGGGTGTCATGGACCAGAATGAGCTGTTCCACATTATGGGCTTCTCAGCGGGACTGGTTCGGGCGTCGGAGCAGCGAAACCCTATAGAATAAATTTGGACAGGTCTGTGTTCTCGGCCAGATCGGACAATTGCGCCCGAACATAGTCGGCGGTGATGGTGACGGTCTCGCCGCTTCTCTGGTCGGCTGTATAGCTGATTTCGTCCAGCAGCCGCTCCAGAACCGTCTGGAGCCGCCTGGCACCAATGTTTTCGACGGTTTCATTCACCTTTACGGCAAGATCGGCAAGGCAGTCGATCGCGGTTTCTTCAAAGTGAAGCCTGACATTTTCCGCCGCCAGAAGGGCCTCATGCTGGCGGATAAGGTTGGCTTCGGGTTCCACCAGAATGCGGCGCATATCGTCCCGGGTCAGGGCCTGTAGCTCAACCCGGATTGGCAATCTTCCCTGCAGTTCAGGCAGCAGGTCTGAGGGCTTGGCCACGTGGAAAGCGCCGGATGCGATGAACAGGATATGGTCAGTCTTTACCGGGCCTCGTTTTGTCGAGACGGTCGTTCCCTCAATCAGCGGCAGCAGGTCCCGCTGGACCCCTTCACGGCTAACATCTGCGCCTGATCTTCCGGCGCCGCCCGCGACTTTATCAATTTCATCGAGGAAGACGATGCCGTCATCTTCAACAGCGCGTACGGCCTCGCGCGCAATGGCATCATCGTCAATCAGCGCATCGGCGGCCTCATCAATTAGCGGCTTATAGGCCTCTGAAACAGTCGTGCGGACCCGTTTGGTTCGCCCGGCCAATGTTTTCCCGAGTATTTCCGACAGGTTGATCATGCTCACGGACCCGCTGCCGGCCATGTCCATCATTGGCGCGCCGCCGGATTCCGGCAAGTCGATGTCCACTTCCTTGTCGTCAAGCTCGCCTGCACGCAGTTTTGACCGGAAAACTTCCCGTGTAGATGATTGGGCTTGTTCGCCGACCAGCGCATCCAGGAGTCGTTCCTCGGCCGTGTCTCGGGCTGCATCCTTGACGGTTTGCCGTTTGCTGTCGCGGATCATGCCGATCGCGGATTCAACAAGATCGCGAATGATTTGTTCAACATCCCTGCCGACATAGCCGACCTCGGTGAATTTGGTTGCCTCAACTTTCAGGAAGGGCGCATTGGCAAGCCGGGCAAGGCGTCGCGAGACCTCTGTTTTCCCAACGCCTGTTGGGCCGATCATGAGAATATTCTTGGGGGTGATTTCTTCACGCAGCCCCTCCGGCGCCTGCTTCCGGCGCCATCGGTTGCGCAGGGCAATGGCAACAGCCCTTTTGGCGTCGTTTTGCCCGACAATGTGGCGGTCCAGCTCCATGACGATTTCCGCGGGGGTAAGGGTGGTCATGAGATCTCCCGATCAGGTTCGGCTAATGAGGCAAGGCGCCGGATTTTGGGCAGGTTCCAGCCTTGCCGACGATGGCAGGCGTCTAAGCCGCAAAAGGGTTGTCTGACCCGTCGGCCTTCGGACGTCGCTGGACTGGTGCGATCGTCATCAGACATCCATGACCTCAACCGTGAAATTATCATTGGTATAGACACAAATGTCTGCGGCGATCCCCATGGCCTTGCGGCCAAGCGCCTCGGCATCCGTCTCATACCCGATCAAAGCGCGAGCCGCGGCGAGGGCATAATTGCCGCCAGAGCCGATCGCGACCACGCCGTGTTCCGGCTCAAGAACATCGCCCGCGCCGGTGATGACCAGAGTGGTGTCCCGGTCTGCCACGATCAGCAATGCTTCAAGTTTCTGGAGGTATTTCTCGGTCCGCCAGTCCTTGGCAAGTTCTACGGCGGCGCGTTGCAGCTGCCCGGGAAAGCGCTCAAGTTTTTGTTCCAGGCGTTCAAACAGGGTGAAGGCATCGGCAGTTGCCCCGGCAAAGCCGGCAAGGATGTCTCCATTCCCGATGCGGCGAACTTTGCGCGCATTTCCCTTCATTATGGTTTGTCCCATGGACACCTGCCCGTCGCTCAGAAGGGCGACTTGCCTGGGGGTGCGCACCGCAAGGATTGTCGTGCCGTGCCAGAAGGCTGTGTTTTGATTTTCCATTGCTGCAAGATTTGGCGATCGAAACCCCGCAAAACAAGTGGCCGGGGTGTTTAAGCTCTTTTTCGTTGTGCCATGAAGGGCTGTTCGGTCAACATTTTGCCGAATGCCTCTGCCGATATGGGCGGGCTATACAGGTAACCCTGGCCGACATGGCATCCTCGGCCCGCAAGGAAGGCCGCCTGCTCTCCGGTCTCTATGCCTTCGCCGACAATCTGCATATTGAGCGTGTGCGCCATGCTGAGGATCATATCCACAATTGCATTGGCTTGCGGATCGTTTGGTGTGCCGCTGACAAATTGCCGGTCAATTTTGAACACGTCGAAATCCAGACGTGTCAGCGTGGCCAGGTTTGAATGGCCGGTGCCAAAATCATCAATCGCCAGTTGCATGCCGAGTTTTCGCAGGGGCGCGAGGACGGTTTTCACCCGGTCAGGATGCGCAATCGCCAGGCTTTCGGTTATTTCGATTTGCAGCCACCTTGGAGGCAGGCCCGATTTGGCCACAGCGTCGAGAATGGTCTGGGTCAGAGACTCATCTTCAAATTGTTGAGGAGATACATTCACGGCCAGAGACAGGGGATGCCCGGCGCGTGCCCAGCCTGCCGCTTCGATACAGGCTTTGCGCAAAATTTGCTCGCCGATAGCCCCGATCTGGCCGGTTTCTTCCGCCAGTTCGATGAAAACAGACGGTGACACCAGTCGCCCGGTTTTAAGTTGCCAGCGGGCGAGTGCTTCAACGCCGGTGATGCGGCCGGTGCTGAGGTCGATCTTCGGCTGAAAGAGCGGTATGAACAGGTCCTGCTCTATGGCCGCGTTTAACTCAGCTTCCAATTTACGCATGGCGTCGCGCTGACGCTCAAGTTTCGGGGAATAAAAGCCAAATCCAGATTTGTTCTGGACCCTGAGATCCCGCAAAGTGTCTTCGGCGCGGTGCTGGATCTGGGATACGGTGTCGCCGTCTTCGGGAATGAGGACAATGCTGCCCTCAAGGGCCAACTGAATAGCCTGATCGCCCAATTTGACCGGAGTCCGAAAGGCGGCTTGCAGCTCTCTGACCAGCGAGGCCAGATCATCACGGTACCCGAAATCACTGACCAGAAGGGCAAACCTGTTTGAGGTCGGGGAGGCCAGGGCCCAGTGACCCGGCGGGAGGCCTCGGCTCGACTCGGATTTCATGGCCGTCTGTTTCAGGACTTTGGATATATGTTTGACCATCAAGTCTTCTCTTGCCCGACCGATTTTACCATCATAGCCGCCAATTTTGAGAAGGATCAGGGCCGCAGGGGCATCAAACCGGGCCCTGATGAGGGCTTGTTCAATACGTGCCTGAAGGCTGCGTTCATTGAGAAGGCCTGTTCGGCTGTCGATCTCGGCGGCCTGTTGAAGTTGGCGGGTCTTCCTGATGAGGGCTCTTTGCGTTTGCAGGACGGTCAGACGAAAACGTCGCAGCTCTGCGGTGACCGGTGAGCCTGCGGAAGGTCGTTGCGTTTCCGGAGAGATGAAAGTCTGGATTGTCGCGGTCATGTCGCGAAAGTAGCGGCTCAGCCGGCATGCGAAGCCAAAGGCGATGAGCGCCGCCAGGCTGGCAAAGCTGAGCGCGATCAAAGCCGCAATCGGGGGCGAGGGGCTCAACCTGTAAGGCACGAGCGGTACGGTGTGTAAAAGACCCAGGGGGATGGGGCCGGTTCCGAGCGGCGTATAGCTGGAGGGTTGGCCAGCATTGGCCGTGATGTCCTGGCCGAGCCGTGTGCCATCCGGAAGAATAAGTTGCGCTGCGCCCGGGGCCAGGTCGGCAAGGAGCGCTTCTGCCTGATCCGGGGTGCCGTCGAGGATAAAGGTCGCCAAACGTTCGGCCAGAAGCCCATGGAAGGCATCAGCCTGTGTCTTTTGCGGCGCCAGCGACGCCCGCATCGAGATGGCCAGGAATAGGGCTGATAAGCTCAGCACAAAAACGAAAGTCGATGCCGTGAGAAGCCACTCAAGGCTAACACGACTGACTTTCCGCCGAATTGTGCTTACCAAGCTCAAATCATGCCTCGCGACCAGTATGGGCTTAGGGCCTTAGCAGTCATTGCTTAGGGAGATGTGAACGAAAAGGGTGGTAGTCAGTGAGCTGTTTTAGGATTATGGGGCCGATATGACCGACAGAATCGCCACAATTGCGCGCCGGACCAAAGAAACCGACATTGAAGTGTCGGTGAATCTTGATGGTACGGGTCAGACCGATATCGAGACCGGGATTGGTTTCTTCGATCACATGCTGGAGGCGCTTGGCCGTCACAGCTTTATGGACTTGAAAGTGCGCACCAAGGGCGACTTGCACATCGATGGACACCACACCGTCGAGGATACGGGCATTGTCATCGGGCAGGCTATTAAGCAGGCGCTCGGAGACTTTGCCGGCATCGTCCGTTATGGCCATGCCTACGTCCCTATGGATGAGACTCTCAGCCGCGCGGCCCTGGATCTGTGTAAGCGGCCGTACATGATCTGGAATGTTGCATTCTCTCGCGACAAGATCGGCGAGATGGATACCGAGCTTTTTCGGGAGTTCTTTTTTGCCCTGGCGGGCAATGGGGGCATGTGCCTTCATGTCGAGACGCTGTATGGCGAGAATTGTCACCATATTGCGGAAAGCTGTTTTAAGGCCACGGCGCGGGCCCTGCGCACCGCAATCGCGCGGGACCCGCGTCTCGATGGCGCTGCAGCATCGACAAAGGGCGCCCTTTAGGACAAGACACGCGCATGTCATTCACTGCGCTCATTGATTACGGCTCTGGTAACCTGCACTCGGCTGCACGGGCGCTGCGGGCGGCTGCACAGGCCGCCCGTGTTGAGCTGACCATTGAGACGACGGCCTGTCCTGACAGGGTGGCGGCGAGCGACCGGATTGTCCTGCCGGGCGTGGGGCATTTTGCGGATTGTGCTGCTGGACTGCGGCGCATTGATGGACTTATCGAGGCCTTGACAGAGGCGGTGCTTGGCCGGGCCGTGCCGTTTCTCGGTATATGTGTCGGGCAGCAATTGCTGGCAACGCGCGGCCTTGAGGATGGAGAGACCGCGGGGCTGAACTGGATTCCCGGGGATGTTGACCGGATTCAGCCCGGCCCGGGCCACCGCGTTCCGCATATGGGGTGGAACGAAATCGAGATCACACGTCCCCACCCGGTTCTGGCTGGACTGGGCCCGGCGCCACACGTCTATTTTACCCATTCGTACGCTTATAAATCTGCCGCGGCGGAAGATGTCGCAGCGGTCACAGAATATGGTGGCGAGATGATTGCAGCGGTGGCGCGGGAGAATATGTTTGCAACACAGTTTCACCCCGAAAAAAGCCAGGCTACAGGTTTGCGCTTATTGGCCAATTTTCTCGACTGGACTCCAAAATGACGTTTCGGCTTTTTCCCGCTATTGACCTCAAGGGCGGGGCCTGCGTTCGCTTATTGCGTGGGGATCCCGACCAGGCCACGGCCTTCAATCCCGATCCTGCTGACCAGGCGCGGCAGTTCCATGCCATGGGATTTGACGCTCTGCATGTTGTCGATCTGGACGGTGCCTTTCTTGGTCGATCTGCCAATGGCGATGCGGTTCGCGCGATCGTCGAGGCGACGCCGGTTCCGGTTCAGCTGGGCGGCGGCATTCGCACGCGCCGTCAGGTCGAGGCCTGGATCGAGGCGGGTCTGTCGCGGATCATTCTCGGCACGGTGGCGTTGCGTGACCCGGACCTCGTAACCGCCCTCGCGGCAGACCTGCCGGATCAGATCGTTGTTGGGATTGATGCGCGCGATGGCATGGTGGCTGTTGAGGGCTGGGCTGAAAGCAGCACCCTGGCGGCAACAGAGCTGGCTAAAAGATTCGAAGGGTGCGGTGTCGCCGCGCTGATTGTCACGGACATTGCGCGCGATGGGATGAAGACCGGTGTCAATGTCCCCTTTACCGGCCAAATCGCCGACTCTGTGTCGATCCCGGTGATCGCGTCGGGCGGCGTGGCCAATGCCGGGGATATTACGGCATTGCGGGCGCGCCGGGGACAGAACGCGATTGCCGGCAGCATCCTCGGCCGCGCCCTTTACGATGGCGACCTGGGTGCAGCCGATGCCCTGGCCGCGGCTGGCCACGGCACTGCGTAACGCCCTAAGCCCCGGAAAAGACCGCTCTAGTCCTTGAAATTGCTGAATATATCTTCAGCGGTTCGTCCGGTATCCGCGTTGAGATCCGGCTCTTCGGACCCGGCCTGTTCGGTCTCCGTTGCCGGTTTCAGGCTTGGGCCATCTTCCTGCTTGGCCCGTTCGGCGTCCATTTTCCGCCGCCGGTCGGTCGCCTTGGCAATAACTTCGTCAAGTTCGATCTGGGAGCAAAGCCCGGCCGTGACCGGGTCTACCGGGCGGATGTTTGCACTGTTCCAATGCGATTTCTCTCGAACATTGGTGATCGTCGCCTTGGTCGTGCCAATCAGCTTTGAAATCTGCGCATCGGTCACTTCCGGGTGATTGCGGATAAACCAGGCGATGGCATCGGGCTTGTCCGCCCGCCGGGCCACCGGCGTGTAGCGGGCACCCTTCCGCTTCGGCTGGGGTATGTGCGCAATCTTTGAGGGCGCAGCTTTCATGCGATAGTCCGGGTTCGCTTCTGCTTTCTGGATTTCTTCCCGGGTGAGCTCCCCTCCGGAAATCGGGTCCACGCCGCGCATATTCTCGGCGACATCGCCATCGGCGATCCCCTTCACTTCGAGGTGGTGCAAGCCACAGAAATTCGCCACCTGCTCAAAGGTCAGCGTCGTATTGTCGATCAGCCAAACCGCGGTGGCCTTTGGCATAAGAATATCGGCCATGCTGGCCTCCTTGTGTAATCTTCTGATCCCAGAAATGCAGCCGCCCGGCACGTCGTACCGGGCGGTCAGGATTTGACATGCATCACCTAACAGAGGCCATATAGCGCCGAACCACGTATTTTGAAAGATCAGGTTGCGGTCAAGCTCAGCAGTATCTTTCCAATATGGCCGCCAGAGGAAAATCGGGCGTGGGCTTCATTGGCGTGGTCAAAGCTGTAAACACGATCGATCACGGGATGAATATCGCCAGTCAATATGGCGGGCCAGAAGCCCTTTAGCACGGCATCGCGAATACGCTGTTTCTCCTGTTCCGGTCGGGCCCGGAGCGTCGTTCCGGTCAGGATGAGGCGTTTCAACATGATCGGCATCAAATTCAGCTCGACCTTGAAGCCTTGCATATAGGCAATATTGCAGATGCGCCCATTGATGCGGGCGACTGAGAGGTTCTTTTGAACATAATCCCCGCCAACCATATCCAGAATGACATCGGCCCCGCCATCTTCCGACACCAGGGATTCGAAATCCTGTGTGTTGTAATTAATGGCCAGGTCGGCCCCAAGGGCGCGCGCTGCGGCACATTTTTCATCCGTGCCCGCGGTGATGATAATTCGCCCGGCACCGGCATGCCGGGCCATTTGGATGGCCATGGTTCCGATGCCACTGGTGCCGCCATGGACGAGCAGCGTTTCCTCCGGCTGCAGCGCGCAGCGGTCAAAAACATTCGCCCATACGGTCATCATGACTTCTGGGAGGGCCGCACCATCCTCGAAACTCATTGCATCGGGCAGGGCGAACAGCGAGCCCTGATGGAGGGTGGCAAATTCAGCGTAGGCGCCACCTGCCATCAGCCCGCACACGCGGTCTCCGATTTGCCATCCGGTGACGTCAGACCCGCAGGCGACAATGTCTCCGGCGCATTCAAGACCCAGTATGGTCGACGCTCCGGGTGGCGCCGGGTAAAATCCGGCGCGCTGAACCAGGTCCGCTCGGTTAAGCCCGGCGGCATGCACCCGAACCAGAACATCCTCCGGACCGCAGACGGGTTTTGAGACCTGTGTCGAGCGCAAGGGCGCATCCCCGTCATGGTGGATGGCCCACATTGGTTCCGTCATTTCTTAATCCTTTCGGGGCTTGTCTTTTCGCCTTTGCCTTGCTCCCTTTGCGACATCCGCGCAACAGGCACAAGGGATGTGGACATGATCGAAGATGAAGAACACGCAACCGGACCAATAGATCTGGAGACCCTGTCGGTTGAAGATCTGCGGCAGCGCATAGAGACACTCAAGGCCGAAATCCGCGCGTGCGAATCCGAGCTGGAAAAAAAAGCCTCGCACCTCAGCTCGGCAAATTCCTTGTTTGGTGGGATCGATTAACCCCTCGGAAGCACCTCAGGATTACATCCCATCTATCGACCTCTTTTCAGGCAGGCTCATGTCCAGTTCAAAACGCACCTCCCCATCAGACGCCGAGGCTCTTATTTTCACGGGCGGCAAGGTTTTTGAAAAAGTCTTTGGCGACGGCATGGCGCTGGTCGAACGAACGGCGAGCTATCTTGATGGGCCCGGCCGGGACCTTTCGGGGGAATTGCCGAGCGAAGCGAACCTGACCTATGCCGCATGGAGCATGGAATTGACGACTCGCTTGATGCAGGCAGCCAGCTGGCTGGTGATGCACAGGGCGGTTCGCGAGGGCGATATGCATCCGGACGAGGCCATGCAGAAAAAGTACAGGATCACGCGAGATGGCCCGGCGCTGGATGCGGCGGCCCAAAGAGGCTCCGGGCTGCCCGCGGTGTTCCTTGATCTGGTTGAGCAGTGCGAGAATCTTTTTGAACGAATTTGCAGATTGGACGCGGCTTTGTACGCCGATGCGCCGACGGGGGAGTCGCGCTCTGTGCTGGCCCAGCTGGAGAAACTTCAGCAAGCGGCTGAGACGGGCGCCTTTGATCCCTTGCGGGTTTGGGGCAGACGCCGCTGATCACCGCCGGTAGGTAATTCTGATATCTTCCGGGTCGACGCCCTGGCCGGCCTCATCCAGAAAGCCGGCCCGAACAGATTGACGTGTTTGTGCATGTCGAAGGCTTAAAGGCGGCGGGCTCTCCGGGGCCAGCCAGTCATCGCTCCATTGTGTCAGGGCCATCAGGGTCGGTTGAAGGGCGCGTCCAGCCGCGCTCAGAACATATTCATTGCGGTGCCTTTTCCCGGCCTCACGATAAGCCGATTTTTCAAGCAGCCTGGCTGAGACGAGCCGTTGAAGGCGCCCAGACAGAACGGTGCGGGGGATCTCCAGTTCCGTCTGGAAGTCTTCAAAGCGCCTCAGTCCAAACAGTGCACTGCGCAGGATAAGAAGACTCCACCGATCCCCGATTAAGTCAATGGCACGGGCAAGATGGCAGCTTTCAGGGGCGACCGCGGAACGACGTATACGTGACGACATGGTCGAACTCTGCGGGGGTTTGCGACACAAATCCAGCCCAATTCACGCTGCCGGATTGCGCGCCGCTTCGGCCTCGGCTAGGGGTTGCCCATTGCCCCAAACTGATGAGGAGAGTCCCAATGCACCGCAAGAAAATAGCCCTGATCGGTTCCGGTATGATCGGCGGGACCCTGGCCCATATTGTTGCCCGGGAAGAGCTTGGCGACGTTGTCCTGTTCGATATTGCCGAGGGATTGCCGCAGGGCAAAGCGCTCGATATCGCGGAATCGACACCTGTCTATAGCAGCTCTGTGGGTCTCAAGGGAGCGAATGACTACGCCGACATTGCCGGGGCGGATGTGTGTATTGTGACTGCCGGTGTGCCGCGCAAACCCGGCATGAGCCGAGATGACCTGCTGGGGATAAACCTCAAAGTGATGAAGGCCGTTGGGGAAGGTATCAAGGCGCATTGCCCGGACGCCTTTGTGATCTGTATCACCAACCCCCTCGACGCCATGGTGTGGGCGCTTCAGCAGTTTTCCGGGCTGCCAAGCCAGAAAGTGGTGGGCATGGCCGGTGTGCTCGATTCCAGCCGTTTTGCCTATTTCCTGTCAGAAGCGACAGGTGTTTCTGTTGCCGATATCCATGCCTGGACATTGGCGGGTCATGGTGACTCAATGGTGCCTATGGTGCGGCATTCGACGGTTGGCGGTCTCCCTTTGCCCCAGCTGGTTAAGCAGGGATGGATCACACAGGATCAATTGGACGCGATTGTCGACCGGACCCGAAAGGGTGGCGGCGAGATTGTCGCCCTGCTGAAAACCGGTTCTGCCTATTATGCGCCGGCTGAATCAGCGGTGGCGATGGCCAAGGCCTATCTCAGGGATCAAAAGCGCGTTTTGCCCGCAGCGGCCTGGTGCGCCGATGAATACGGCCTCGACGGCATGTATGTCGGTGTGCCGACGCTGATTGGCGGCGAGGGCGCGGAGCGGATTGTCGAGTTTGACTTTGATGACGAGGAAAGCGCCATGTTCAAGGCCTCGGTCGATGCTGTTCGGGGGCTGATCGACGCCTGTAAGGACATTGATCCGAGCCTGTCTTAATTTTGGGTGCTGTTGTGCGGACTAGCCCGCTTTGACGGCCGGTATTGCGCTGCTGTCCCCGGAAGTTCAGCTGGTGGCCACGCTGCGGCGGGCCTCTGGCTGGGCGGACACCTGCCTCGAGTCCCGCGAAGATGTACCTGTCCTGGTGTGCGACATGGTTCTGGCGGCCCAGCAGGCCGTCGCGCTTGCCCTGTGCGCTGTCGGCGACCGGATACCGGAGCAGGCCGGGGCGACGGAATTGTTGCTGAGAGCGGCCAGCCCGGCGCGCTTGCCCGCGCCCTATACCTTGCCCCTGCCGCGGTCGATGCGGCGTGATTTCGAGGCTCTGGTGGCTGCCCGCAATGCAATTATGCATCCGCGGGGTGCGTGCTGGCAGATCTTGCCCATGCCCCTGTCGGCCGGTCTCAAGGCGAGTCTCGCCATCATCCGGCATCTGATCCTGATTCAGCCAGTCCTTGCGGATCTGGTGTCTCCCCAGCAGGCCGAGGCGATCACCCGGGACCTTGTGGCGGTTGATGCGCTGGCCGAATTTCTGGACGACTCCGCGCTGACCTAGGTGACTTTGGCGCGGAGGGCGAATCGGGGTGCCGTCCAAAGCTGCGTCGCCATGATGTCTGCCAGATCCACCATCGTGTCCCAGACATCAGTGTAGGACAGGATCAAAGGGGAGAATCCAAAGCGCAGAGTGTCGGGGGCACGAAAATCAGCCTGCCTGCCGCGTTCTTTCAGCGCCTGAACAATCTCATATCCATGGTCGTGTTGCAGGCTGACATGCCCGCCGCGGGCCTTTCCGGGGCCTGGGGAAAGTGTTCGCAAACCCAGATTTTCAGCCTGCCGGATGCAGATGTCACCCAGGATTTGAGCTTTTTCGTGCAAGTGGCTGAAGTCAAGGCCCTCGAAGATGTCCAAGGCGCCGTCAAGCGCGGCCAGAGACAAAATGGGGGGTGTTCCGGCGACAAAGCGGCCGACGCCGTCCGCCGCCTCATAGGCCGGATCAAAATCGAAGGGCCGTTTATGGCCCAGCCAACCCGGGATCGGTGTCTGCAGCCGGTCGCACAGCCCCGAAGCAACATAGAGAAAGGCGGGGGCACCCGGGCCACCATTCACATATTTATAGGTACACCCGGTGGCAAGTAAGGCGCCCTTTTGTCCAAGTTCCAGCGCGATCAGACCGGTTGCGTGGCTGAGGTCCCATATCACCAGCGCGCCTCCGGCCCGTGCGGCGTTTTCCGTTCGCGCAATATCTGCGATCTCGGAGGTTCGGTAGTTCACGGCGCTTCGGATCAGGACCCCGCCTTTGATCAGCGCTGCGTCGGAGGCGCCCGGGGGAAGTATTTCGCACGGAACGCCGAGGGTTCGGGCCAGCCCCTCTGCAATGTAGCGATCGGTTGGGAATTCATCCGACTCAATGCGGATGACAGGAGCCCCCTCAGCAAGTGGCAGGGCCGCCGCGACCAGCTTGAACAGATTGACCGAGACGCTGTCGCAAACGGTGACAGAGCCGGGCTCTGCCCCGATCAGACCTGCAAGCCTGTCCCCAACCCGGCCGGCCAGGTCGATCCAGCCGGCGCTGTTCCAGGCGCCGACCATATCTTTTGCCCATGCGCCTTCTGCATGCGCTTTCAGCCTGGTCAGCGCAGGCTCACTGACCGGCCCCAGGGAATGGCCGACAAGGTAGGTAATGCCGTCGGGTACGCGAAACCGGCCCCTGAGCAGGGCAAGAGGGTCCTTGGCATCAAGGGCGTGTGCCTGTGCTCGGCTGGTGATGGGCATATGGTTCTCCCGGCAGACCTGTCTGGCCCCGACCAGCACTTAAGCCCTGCCCGGGGCTTGCCAAGCCCCCGGCCCTGGCCGAGACATTGTTTTATGCGTCTGTCCATCACCCCCTTGCTGCTCGGGTTAGTCCAGCTGATGTCCTGTTCCGCTCCCCCTCCGGATCCGATCTTGCCGGAAGAAGACGCTTCACCGCCCCCAAATCTTATGGACTGGGCCGCGCTGACCGATCAGCCGCGTCCTGAGCCGACGGCTCACAGGCGGTACGGGCCGGGTCGCGCCGGGGTCGTGGATGTCTGGATCCCTGAAGGGGCACCGCCCTATCCTGTGGTTGTAATGATTCACGGTGGCTGTTGGCAAAAAGCCGTCGCGGACCGGACGCTGATGAATTATGCCGCGGAAGCTCTGCGACAGGATGGCATCGCAGTTTGGAATGTTGAGTATCGCGGTGTCGATGAGACCGGCGGTGGCTATCCGGGCACTTTCAGAGATGTGTCGCAGGCCACGGACCTGCTCCGGACAGAAGGTCCAGGCCTTGGGCTTGACCTCAGCAATCTTGTGGCCTTCGGGCACTCTGCGGGCGGCCATCTGGCCGGCTGGGTCGCCGGGCGCCCGAATTTGCCGCCGGACAGTCCGCTTTCGGTAGCCGATCCCCTGCCGATTAAGGCCGTGATCAATTCGGGTGGTCTGGCGGATCTGGAGGCCAGCAAGCCTGTGACTACCGCTTTCTGTCTGGCCAGTATCATGGACCAGCTCACGGGCGCGCCGGATGCGCGCCGTGCGGATGTCCTGTCGGATACCTCGGTCGGTGCGCTGCTGCCATTGCCCGCAAATCTGCTGAATGTGAGTGGGAGACATGACAGGATTTCGCTGCCGGTGCTTGGCCGTGACCTAACCCAAAAGGCCAGGGATGCAGGCGGCGTCTCTGCATATTATGAAGTGGCCGACAGCGGGCATGTCGAGCTGATCGCGCCGGGAACGGCGGCCTTTGACGTTCAAAGGCGCCTGATAAGGGCGCTTTTGAACGACCAGCCTTTGCCTGATCAGGGGCCTTGAGGCCGCGGGACGGGCGGTGGGGACCCGCCCCCGGCCAGCCGGCCGGCCCGGACTAGGCCTCGGCGTCAGCGTCTGTTGCCGCCTCCGCTGCGGACTCAGGCTCAGCTTCTGCCGTGGCCGCAGCTTCGGCGGCGGCTTTCTTGGCTTCCTTTGCCGCGGCCTTCGCTTCGGCTTCGGCCTCCTTGCGTGCAGCCTCTTTTTCTTTCTTCTCTTCGATCCGTTCCTTGGCTTTCTCGCCGGGCTCACCTTTTTTGGGGTTGTTGCCATGTGTCCACGCATAGACAGGCGCATCTGCGCCTTCCAGCGTAATCTGGCTCAGGAAGCGGGCGACGCGATCAGTAGGCTGGGCGCCTTTCTGGATCCATTCAGCGGCCTTGGCACCGTCAATTTTCAGCCGTGCTTCGTTGTCGCGCGGCAGGCGGGGGTCATAGGTGCCGATCTTTTCGATGAAGCGGCCATCGCGGGGCATGCGGCTGTCTGCAACCACAACGCTGTAAAAGGGACGCTTTTTGGATCCGCCACGGGCGAGTCTGATTTTAAGGGCCATAATAATATCTCCTAGGGGGTTCAGTCTGTTTCAGAATTTCGTTTGGCGACAGCATCGCCGCGTAACTGTTCATGGTGGCGGATCACTTCCGCGACGATGAAATTGAGGAATTTTTCCGCAAAGGCCGGGTCGAGCCCGCTCTCATCTGCAAGCTGGCGAAGCCGACCGATCTGACGGGCCTCGCGGGCCGGGTCCGCAGGCGGCATATCGTTTTCGGCCTTGAGGCGGCCAACTGCCTCAGTAACTTTAAACCGCTCGGCGAGCGTGTGCAGAAGCACGGCGTCAAGATTGTCGATGCTGGCGCGCAGACGGTTGAGCTCTCGGGCTGGATCGGTCATTTCTTTTTTCCACTTCCAAGGCCCGGCAGGCCGCCGGGGGTCAGTCCGCCCAGTCCGGGAAGGCCGGTCGGCGATGCCGTTGCCGGACCTCCGCCCAGACCCGGCAGAGACCCGCCTGGCGCGTTACCGGCCGCCCCCATTTTGGCAAGGTCTGCTGGCGAAACACCGGCCCCGGCCATGGCGCCCATCATTCCCTTCATCCCGCCCTTGGACAGTTTCTTCATCATGTCGGCCATTTGCCGATGCATTTTCAGGACCTTGTTGACATCTGCCACCTGAACACCTGCGCCGGCAGCAATACGCTTGCGCCGGGACGCATTTAGCAAGGCCGGTTTGGCACGCTCCTGGCGGGTCATGGAGGAGATGATCGCGGCTTGCTGTTTCAGGACGCGGTCGTCCAGATTGGCCGCGGCCATGGCTTGCTTGGCCTTCTTGGCACCCGGCAGCATACTCATGATACCGCCCAGACCACCCATTTTCTGCATTTGTTTGAACTGTTCGGCGAGGTCATCGAGGTCGAACTTGCCCTTGGACATTTTTCGGGCCAGTTTTTCGGCCTTGTCCTGGTCCATCTGGTCGCCGGCTTTTTCGACCAGGGAAACAATGTCGCCCTGACCCAGAATGCGGCCAGCCAGCCGTCGGGCGTCGAATACGTCCAGCCCGTCCAGCTTTTCACCGGTTCCGAGGAATTTGATCGGCAGGCCGGTGACGGCGCGCATGGACAGCGCCGCGCCGCCGCGACCGTCGCCGTCCATCCGGGTCAGAACCAGACCTGTCAGGGGCAGGCGTTCATGGAAACGTCGCGCGGTTTCTACCGCGTCCTGGCCGGTCAGAGAGTCGGCGACCAGAAGTGTCTCATTCGGTTGGGCGATACGGGCAATTTCGCTCGCCTCGGCCATCATTTGCTCGTCAATGCTGGTCCGGCCGGCCGTGTCGAGAAAAACGACGTCATGCCCCCCCAGCTTTGCCGCCTGCAACGCACGGCGGGCGATCTCGGCGGCGCTCTGGTCTTTGATGATGGGCAAGGCGGTGACACCCTCGCCGCACTGGTCAGCCAGAATGGCGAGTTGTTCCATCGCCGCAGGGCGGCGCGTATCCAGGGATGCCAGCAAGACTTTTTTCTTGTCGCGGCTCGCCAGACGCCGCGCAATCTTGGCCGTCGTCGTGGTTTTGCCTGACCCCTGCAGTCCGGCCATCATCACCACGGCGGGGGGATTATCGACCCGCAGCGTCGCGTCGGTGGACTCCCCGCCGAGAAGGTCAACCAGGCCATCATGCACAATTTTGACGACTTGCTGGCCGGGCTTGACCGACCGGATGACGTCTTCGCCGACCGCTTTATCTCGGATCGAGCCAATGAACTCCTTGACCACTGGCAGCGCGACGTCGGCCTCCAGAAGGGCGACCCGGATTTCCCTCAGCGCGGCATTGACGTCTTTGTCGCTCAGAGCGCCGCGGCCGAGCAGGCCGTCGAAGACTCCGCCAAGGCGATCGGTCAAAGCGTCAAACATTTTGCCACTCCTTCGCCGGGAGCGTCATGCCCGGTCCTCGTTGCGCCACAACCAAAAGACACCTGCCCCACTGAGCGAGCCTTCGCCGAGTGGGGGACATCGCCGGTCTCGTGTCCCGGTCAACGCAAACGCATGGTTTGTCGCGAATATTGGGGGCGTAAAGCATGTCTGACCCAAATGATCAAGTGCTGCGGGTTTTCCAGACGGACAGGTTTGCGGTCAGCATGAGAAGGCAATTGATCCAGTTGGCGGAACACATAAGTACTCCGTATGATCCTTCCGACCCTCCGACAGCTTGAGTTCCTGTGCGCCCTTGCCGAGGAGGGCAGCTTTTCCCGTGCAGCGGACGCCTGCCATGTGACGCAGCCCACATTATCCTCAGCGATCAAGGAGCTCGAGGCGCTGTTGGCCGTGCAGCTTGTCGAGCGGGAATCCCG
>CALKFG010000004.1 GCA_938084575.1 uncultured Hyphomonadaceae bacterium | reverse complement strand
TAGGACTGCGCCGTGCCGCCGCTGATCTCAGCCAGCGTCATCGTAATCGCCGCCGTCAGCGTCGTCTTGCCATGGTCAACATGCCCAATCGTGCCAATGTTCACGTGCGGCTTGTTACGTTCAAACTTCTGCTTGGCCATGCTGGCCTCCTTTTTTCGTCCGTCCGGCCCACCGGACATCCTGCCTGTCTCAATGCGGGCCTTAAAAAATCCCGTTGAAGCGCGCGACATACACAGTCACAGGCCGTGTTTCAAGCATCTATCGCCAGCCCCTCTGCTGACCTGACCCGGCGCCGCCACGTTTCAGGGGGCCGGTCGGCCGGATTGCCATGGCGGATGGGGTCAGCCTGCCCCCTTGCCCCCAGCCGGGAATTGGATATTGAACCTTGGAAAAGCCCCGGAAGAAAGCCGTTTGATGACCTTTTTACATTTAAACTCCCACGCCGACCGGCTGCGCGGCGCCGAGCTGAAAACCCTGGCCCGGCGTCGTCTCGCAGGTCCACGCCTGTCGGCGGCGGGCTGGACATTGGACACCTCCCGGCAGTTTCTCGACGCGGACGCCGAGCGCGCACTGGTCGCCCATGCCGAATCAGCCGGCCTGACAGAGGCGATCGCGGACCTTTTTAACGCGTCCGAGGTCAATGTGTCGGAAGGCCGTGCGGCGCTGCACTGGGCCCTGCGCGGCAACCGGGCAAACATGCCGGCCGCCGCGTCCGTCGCGCAGTCGGTGCAGGTCGCTCTGGCCCTGTCGGGTGCCCTTCGGTCCGGTGAGACCACCGGCGCCACCGGCAAGGCCTTCAGGGCCGTGGTTCATATTGGCATTGGCGGGTCGGACTTTGGCCCGCGATTGGTGGCCGATGCCTTTGCCGATGGCGGAGCGGCAGCGATTGAGCTGCGCTTCTGTGCCAATCTGGATCCGCTTGATCTCGATCTTGCCCTGCAAGGGCTTGATCCGGAGACAACGCTTGTGGTCGGCATTTCGAAATCCTTCGGGACGGAAGAGACGCTGTTCAATCTCTCCCGGGCACGGCGCTGGCTGCAGAACAGTCTGGGATCAGGCTGGGCGGAGCATCAGGTGCTCGTCACGGCCCGCCCGGACCGGGCGCGGGACTGGGCGTCACAGGAGGGGGTTGTGATTCTTGACCTGCCGGAAACCGTCGGCGGCCGGTTTTCGATCTGGTCTGCCGGATCCCTGGCCTGCATGATCTGGTTGGGAGAGGATGTTTTCCGTGCGTTCCTGGCGGGGGCTGCCGATATGGACGCCCATGTCCAACACGGGGCGCTGAGCGCAAACCTGGCAGTCCGCCTGGCGCTTCTGGATGTCTGGAACACCTCTGTCATGGGGTTTCAGGCCCGCGCGGTCCTGGCCTACTCCCGACGTCTGCGCATGCTGCCGACTTATCTTCAGCAATTGGAAATGGAGTCGAATGGCAAGTCGGTCACCGCGAGTGGCGATGCGGTATCCGGTGCCACTGCACCGCTGCTCTGGGGCGGTGAAGGCACGATTGGACAGCATTCTTATCACCAGTGGCTGCATCAGGGGACGCAGATTGTGCCGACCGAGTTCATCCTTGCGCCGGGATCCCGGTCCGATGCCGAGGGCGTTGTCGGGTTGAGCGCTCATGCGCTGGCCCAGGCGGAGGTTCTCGCCAATGGTCGGTCATTGCATGACGTGCAGGCCAGCGAGCCCGATCTGCCGCCGCAAATCGCAGCCCAGAAAGTCCATCCGGGGGGGCGCCCGTCGACCCTGCTCCTTGCAGAACGTCTGACACCGGAGCGGCTGGGTGCCCTGATTGCCCTGTATGAGCACCGGACCTATCTGGCCGGGCGCTTATGGGGCCTGAATTCGTTCGATCAGTGGGGCGTCGAGGCCGGAAAATCGATGGCAGGCCTGATTAAACCGGCCCTTCGCGGCGACCAGCCGGCCGACGATGCGGTGACGGCTGATCTGGTGAAATTGCTTCGACATCAGGCTGTTGGCGGCTGACCGCCGGTGGCCTGATCAGGAAATCTTGTCGACCTGCGTGTAATCCAGATCAACTGGCGTGGCGCGCCCGAAGATTGAGACATTGACCTTGAGACGGCCGCTCTCCGGATCGAATTCATCAACGGCACCTTCAAAGCCCTGAAACGCGCCTTCATTGACGCGCACTTCCTCGCCGACTTCGAACGCAATCGTTGGCTTCGGCCGTTCGGTCACATCCTCCTTCGCGGTGCCGAGGATCCGGTCAACTTCCCGATTGGGCACCGGAAGCGGTTTTTTTCCGCCCTCTGCACCGAGAAACCCGGTCACCTTCGGCGTGTCCTTGACGAGGTGGTAAATTTCATCGGTCAGGTGCGCCTTCATCAGCACATAACCCGGGAAATAGCTTTTTTCGATGGTGCGCTTCTTACCGCGAACCACTTCGACGACTTCCTCGGTGGGGACTTCGAGCTCCTCGATGAAATCCGCCAGCCCTTTCAAAGACGCCTGATCGCGAATCGTCTGGGCGACTTTTTTTTCAAAGTTCGAATAAGCGTGAACGATGTACCATTTGGCTTCGGCCATGAGCGAAGCACTCCTTTGAAAGATAGGGTCAACCAAGACCGGTGATGAGACGGATCAGCAGGGCGATGATCTGATCGGCAAGAAACAGGAACAGGGCAACCAGAACCGACATCACAACAACCATAATCGTGGCCTGAATCGTCTCCTGCGTAGAGGTCCAGGTCACTTTCCGGCCTTCCGCCTCGACCTGGCGAGCGAAGGTGATCGGGTCAATGCTTTTCTTGGTGTCCTTCTCGGCCATTCTCGCTCAGTCCTGACTTTTGGGGGGTTGGGTCAGCTGGTCGCTGATCGGCAAGGTCATACTGCGTGTGGCGCACAATGTGAAGAGACGGAGTGTAAAGAATGCCATTGCCGTATTCTAGGGCCGGAAGATCCGGACCCGGCGCGCCAGATCCGGGTCGGCTGGGCCAGGCAGAGCCGGATGCGGCAGCTGTGTCGCCACCTGGTCCAGCGCGTTGGCATCCGGGCCGTAATTGAAGGCAAAGATCGTGTCTCCGCGCCGGCGCAGGCGGACTCCGTCCGGCAGGTCGATCGGCGCCAGCCCCGCCTGCCCTGCCACATCGCAGATCAGGACCTTGAGGGCCGCGGGCGCCAGCCAGGCGCCGAGATAGGTGAACCGGCCCTGTCGCCAGACCAGATCCGGGCCAAACAGATCGGGTCGATGACAGGCAATCGCTGCGCTGATGAATTCGCGCCAGTGGATCACGGTCTCCGCCCCGGCCGGGCTGCCGACCCCCGGCCGAAGGCTTTCGACACTGTCGACACGGATCGGCAGGACGCGTTGCAGCGGCCCGGGAGCGCATGTCCCGGGAATAGCGAAATCTGCAGTTCTTGACCCGGTGCGGGGGCCAAACAGGATCTGCGCGCCGCTGTCCTCGAGGCGGGCAAGCTCGGCCGCCGTCAGGTCCGGCAGGCTGGGCACAACCACCATGTCATAGGCATCAAAGGTGTCACCCCGTCGGACAATATCGACATTCAGACCCAGCTCCCGCAGCGCCGTGTAGAAGGCCAGGCTCAGTTCATCCGGATTAAAACTGCGGCCATGCGGCTGGATCTGGTGCATCCACTGGGCGGCATAGTCGAACAGAACCGCCACCTGCGCCGTGTCCGTGCAGGGGCGGGTGTCGAGGTCGGCGAGACAGGCCTGGACCAGACCGATCTCGCCACTGGCCTCGGCCGCAGAATTGTCCGGCCGATTCAGCCCGGCATGCATTTGTTCCTGCGCGAAGGGGACCTGGCGCCACCGGAAATAGGACACCAGTTCGGCGCCGTGGGCGAAGGCTTCCAGTGTCCACAGCGCAACCATGCCCGCCGCCGGTGCCGGATTGTAGGTGCCCCAATTGACCGGCCCGGGCTGCTGTTCCATGACGCCGAAACGGCCGGCGCCGACGCGCCGGTAAAGATCGTGATGAAATCCGGCAAAGTCCGGATGGCCCGTGCGGGCATAGGTTTTCTTGGTGGCGTCATCCCACCAGGCCTGTTCGAGGAAACCGAGGGGATAGGAATCCCAGACCGTCAGGTCGAGCTGTTCACCCAGCGCAAAATGGTCAAACTGCGTAAAATGCCCCATAACATTGTGGGTGATGGCTGCGACCCCTGCCCCGCGCAGCGTTTCAGTCTGAAGGCGGTTATAGGCGATCAGCTGGTCGGATGAGAACCGCCGCCAGTCCATGCGATGGGCCGGATGGGCCTCGGTCACCGTCGCCAGTGGCGGATCGATTTCGTCAAAGCTGCGATATTCCTGGCTCCAGAACACCGTGCCCCAGGCCGTGTTAAGATGGCCGATACGGCCATATTTCGCGGCCAGCCAGGACTGAAAGGCCCGTCGGGCATCCGGGTCATTGCTTTCCACCGTGTCATGGCAGCCATATTCATTGTCGGTTTGCCAAAGCGTGACCGCCTCGTGCCGTGCGTACCGACCGGCCAGGGCCGCACAGATGCGGCGGGTTTCGGCCTGGTACACCTGCGAGCTGAAGCTGTAATGCCGCCGCGATCCGAAGTGACGCGGCCGCCCATGGGCGTCGCAGCACAGAATGCCGGGTTCGGCATCGATCAGCCATTTCGGTGGCGTCGCCGTGGGCGTCCCGAGGCAAACCTCCAGTCCGGCGCCGGCAAGCGTGTCGATGGCGCGATCCAGCCAGTCCCATTCATAGTGGCCCGGCGAGGGCTCAATCCGGCTCCAGGCAAATTCCCCGATCCGCACCAGCGATAGGCCCAGCGCCTTCATCCGGGCCGCGTCGTACGCCCATTGTGACTCCGGCCAGTGTTCCGGATAATAACACACGCCAAGTCTCATCGCGGGGTCCCCCAATCCTGCTGGGCCAGTCCGGGCGTCTCCACCTCGAGGGAGAACAGGCAGCCCGCCATGGGCTGGCGATCCATCATCCGGTCGCTTAGCCCGATCCGGGCTGAACTTATAAACAGGGTCCTGAGCGCGTCGCCGCCAAAGGCAAGACCGGTGGGGCGGGACACGGGCAGTTGGACGATCCGGTCGACCCGGCCGTCCGGGGCGTAGCGGACCAGACGCGATCCGGCCCATTGGGCATTCCAGAGAAAGCCCTCTGCATCCATCGCGGACCCCGCCGGATAGGCCCCGACATCCGCCGTGGTCGCAAACAGGCGGCGGTCACTGAGGGCGCCGGTCTCCGGATCATGATCAAAGGCCAGAATGTCCTGTTCCGACGGATCGCTGGTGTAAAACGTCTTCCGGTCGGGGGAGAAACAAACCATGCCGCTCACCACCATGGGGCGCAAGGCCAGGCAGGTCAGCTCGCCGTCTGCCCCAAGCCGGTAATAGGAGCCGCTTGGCCGGGTCTCGTCGCGATCCATGGTGCCGAACCAGAAACTGCCATCCGGAGCCACGCCACCATAATGGGTGCGATTCGTTGCTGGCTCCTGGTCGAGCGTGATGAAACCGTCATAGGCTTCGGTTTCAGGGTCATAATACCCGACTTCGAGGTCCCCGATCATGACCAGTCGGCCCTGCTTCTGGGTCAGGGCGCTGGCATGCAGGGGCAGGTCATACCGACGGGTGTTTCCGGTTCGCGGATTGTATCGGTGCAGCTTGGCGCGGGCCCGGTCGACCCACCACACGAACCCCTCACTGGCGCTCCACAAGGGCGCCTGACCCAGCAGGCAGCCGGTTGGCGCGATGCAGTCAACGTCATGCATGGAAACTCCCCGGAGCGTACTGGCCTGATTGCGTTTTGGTGGCGTGAGTGTGAATGTCAATGCAGCGCCTTCTGGCCAACCTTCTGCCCAACCTTCCGCCTGGAGCCTGCATGCCCGAATCCCTGCCGCCTGATGTCGCCCCCTTCGATCGCCTCGTCGCCATTATGGACGCCCTGAGAACCCCTGAAACCGGATGTCCCTGGGATCTTGAGCAGACCTTTGACACCATTGCGCCCTACACGCTGGAAGAGGCCTATGAGGTCGCCGATGCGATCCGCCGGGGGGACATGCAGGATCTGTGCGAGGAACTTGGCGATCTCCTGCTCCAGGTCGTGTTTCACGCCCAGATCGCGTCGGAACTGGGGGCATTCAGCGTCAGCGATGTGGTCGCAGCGATCAATGACAAGATGGTGCGCCGACACCCCCATGTTTTCGGCGCCGGGACAGAACCGCGTAATGCCGCAGATCAGACCCGGGCCTGGGAACAGATCAAGGCCGTGGAACGAGCCGAAAAGGCCGCGCAGGGGGCACCGCCGAGCGCACTTGATGGAGTCGCCCTGGCATTGCCTGCCCTGGTGCGGGCAGAGAAATTACAGAAACGGGCCGCCCGCACCGGTTTTGACTGGACCAACCCTGCCGACATTTTCGCCAAGCTGGATGAGGAGACGCTGGAAGTTCGCGACGCCATGGCCGAGGGGGCGCAGGACCATATCGAAGAAGAAATCGGGGATTTACTCTTTGTCACGGCCAATCTGGCCCGACGCCTGAACGTTGACCCGGAAATTGCGCTGAGCAAAGCGAATGTGAAGTTTGAAAAGCGGTTCCGGGCAATGGAAGTCAAAGCCGCTGAGGCCGGGCAGGCTTTTGCCGCCCTGGATCTGCCGGGACAGGAGGCGCTGTGGCAGGCCGTCAAGCGCGACGCCTGACGGAGCCCGCGTCAGCGCTTCCCCGGGTGGGTCAGACGAATCATTGGGAATTGGTCGCGCAACCGGCCCAGCTGCTTGTGGGACAGCCTCGCTTCGATGACGCTGTCTCCATTATCTTCAAAGCGTTCCGACTCGATCTGGGCGTGGGCATGCAGCCATGCCCTGGCCGCACCCTCGGCGGGGGTCAGGATCATCCGGCACGGAATCTGGTCCTCGCTGAGTGCGGTTTCGATCGCCTCCAGCAGGGCCTCTCGCCCCTGCCCCGTCAGGGCCGACACCGCCACGGCCGGAAGCTCGTCCTGCTGACCGGCTGAGCGCACCATCTGCTCCTGGATGGCGGGATCCAGAATATCGATCTTGTTCCAGGCCTCGATCATGGGCGGCAGCGGCTCCCCTGCAGCCGCGGAGAGGCGGTCGAGAACCTTCAGTACGTCCCTTTTCTGAGCGGCATCGCTGTCACTCGAACGATCCCGGACATGAACAATCAGATCTGCAGACAATGTTTCCTCCAGCGTCGCCCGGAAACTGTCGATCAAATGTGTCGGCAGGTCGGTGATAAAGCCGACCGTATCGACCAGCGCGACCTCGCCTCGGACCGGCAGGGTCAGCTGGCGGATGGTCGGATCAAGCGTCGCAAACGGCATGTCCTGCGCAAGCACTGCCGCACCGCTCAAATGGTTGAACAGAGTGGATTTGCCGGCATTTGTATATCCGACGAGCGCGATGACAGGCGTGTCACGCCGGCGCCGGCCGGCCCGCTGGACACCGCGCGTGCGCCGGACGTCGACAAGGTCGCTGCGAAGCCGCGCAAGCTGACGGTCAATCATTCTCTTATCCGCCTCGAGCTGGGTCTCGCCGGGCCCGCCGAGGAACCCGCCGCCGCCGCGCTGGCGCTCCAGATGGGTCCAGGTCCGGACCAGGCGGGACCGCTCATACAGAAGCCTGGCCAGTTCAACCTGAAGCCGCCCTTCCCGCGTCAGCGCCCGAAGGCCGAAAATTTCAAGGATCAGACCCGTCCGGTCAATCACCTTGGCCTGCAGGTCGCGTTCAAGGTTGCGCTGCTGGATGGGCGTGAGGCCAGAATCGATCACGACCAGGCTGATCTGGTGGGCGTCGACATCCTCTTTTAATCGCTGCAGCAGGCCTCCCGACAGCAAATGCGACGGGCTCGGCTTACGGACCTGTTCCGGGCGAATGAAAGCGAGCTCTCCGCCGAGGGACTCGACAAGGCCGCGGGTTTCGTTTTCGCGGTCGCGGTTCGGCCGGTCTCCCGGGCGGGTCCACGGAATAATGATCCCGGTCGTTTCGGGACGCTGCGCGATGCCAGGATCAGCTGGGATCAGTCATACTCACTGTCTTCATCATCGAACAGCTTGACCGGCGCACTTGGCGCAATGGTGGAGATGGCATGCTTGTAAACAAGCTGTGGCGGCCGGCCATCCCCACGCAGCAAAACGCAGAAATTATCAAACCAGCTGACAACGCCCTGGAGTTTGACACCATTGACGAGGAAAATTGTCAGAGGGGTCTTGGATTTGCGAACGGCATTCAGAAAGGTATCCTG
Organism: uncultured Hyphomonadaceae bacterium; assembly: GCA_938084575.1. Lineage (GTDB taxonomy): Bacteria > Pseudomonadota > Alphaproteobacteria > Caulobacterales > Hyphomonadaceae > Henriciella. Next base: position 181,444 of record CALKFG010000004.1, on the reverse strand, counting down.
AAGGTTCTGCTTTCTTTCGGAAGACATAGTCCACGGCCCTTTTGTTTAAATACTCTTCCGCGGCTACTCGGATTAGGGCCCAATAGCAAGCCTACCCGGTTTTCAGCGCCAGAAAGATGGGGAAAGGACCGGAATCAAGGCAACCACTTCCAGCCGGCCCAAAATCATGCCCAGAATCAGCCCGGTTTGAGCGATGGGACCAATCTCTGAGACAGTCCCGGCCAGAATGTGTCCGGCATTGGTCAGGCTGCCCACTGTCGCACGCAGGGCGTCATAGAAGGGCAAACCGGCCAGGCTCAGCAAGAGGATGCCGGTCACCGTCGCCATGATATAGGCGACCAGATAGACCCAGACACCCATAATGGTCTTTTCGGACTGACGGCGCCCCCGGAAGCTGAACGTCTGGACGCTGCCGCGATAGCCCAGCTGCATGAATTCGAGGCTGACCCGGCGAGACAGTACGATCAGACGCGCCAGTTTGATGCCCCCGGCTGCGGACAGGGCCGATCCGCCGATCAGCACTGGAAACAGCGCCAGGACCAGCGGAATACGGTCAAAACGCGCCGGCTCGCTCAGGGCGATGCCACTGGTCGACAGGGAAGACAAGGACCAGCCAAGTCCGTGAAGAACGGGGACGCCGGCCAGAAAAACCAGCAGGGTGATAACAGCGAGACTGCCCAGCAGGGCCAGCCATTCCGGGTCCTGAAAGGCCTTGAGATATTGCTGGTGGCCGACATGATCAAGAATGATCAGACCCAGCGTTCCAATCAGCAGGCCGCAGGACAGCCAGACCACAGCGGCGGTGTTCGGTGGCCCCCGGTAAACCGCATCCGGGTCAACAAGGCCCGTGGTCACAGTGCTGATCGCGTCTGTGAAGGCCTGACCAGGCGGGACGCCGGACACAGCCAGAAGGCAAATCAGGACCAGTATGGAGCCCGAAAGGATCGCACTGCTTGCCCGGATGACCTTGGGTATGCCGTCAAAGAAGCTGGTTTCAGGAATGGTGAAAAATCTCGACCGGTGGATGCCGGGGCCACCGAGATTGAGCGCGGAAAAGACCGTGGCGGCTATCGTAATGCTGGCAATGGCCCCGAGCAGATGCAGCAGGCCCCGCCAGAAGACCAGGCTGGCCGGCCAGTCGCCCGCGCCGCCGTCGAGCAGGCTCTGACCGGTCGTCGTCAGGCAGGATACCGCCTCATAATAAGCGACCAGAAAGTTCTGATCCGCCACCAGAGGCAGAAAAGGGATGGCACCAGACAGCGGGACGACAAACCAGAAGCCGACAGCCAGTGCCAGGCCGTCCACCGCCCGCGTCGTCTGCCGTGGCTTGTCGGTCAGCAGCAGGACGATTGCGCCCAGAGGCCCGCTGATGCAGGCGGCGATGAGGAAGGCCAGCGCCTGCGGGTTCTCGCCAAAGGCCAGGGCGAGGAGGCCACTTCCCAGCAACAGGACACAGAGCAGGACCAGCAGCAGGGAGAGGGCTCGGATGATGGCGAGATGGTTCATGCGCGCCGGTTCCTGCGCCTTAGAAGAAATCAGCGCTGACGCGGAAAAATCGTTCCACAGTGCGCGTCAGGGCGGCTTCATAAAACACCAGCAGACGGTCATCCGCCTGAATCCGGAGATCGGGGTTTGGGAACAGGACCTGGCCGTCACGGACGATGGCGGCTGCCGTGACCCCTTCCGGAAGGTCATCATACCCCACCGGTTTTCCGATCAGGGGGGATGACCGTAAGGTGATCCCTTCGGCGATTTCCGCAGCGCCGTCTTCCAGTGATTGCACGGCGAGGATTCGACCCCGACGCAGCTTGGTCAGGATCCGGGAAACCGACAGCGCGCGCGGGTCGAGCACCGCGTCAATGTCGAGATCCGCTGAGATCGCGACCAGTTCGTAGGAGTTGACCAGGGCGTGCGTTCGCTTGGCGCCCATCTGCTTGGCCAGTTTCCCGATCAGCATATTCGTCTTGTCATCATTGGTGACCGCGATGACGATGTCGGCGCTGGGCGTTCCGGCCTCCTCCAGTATGTCGCGGCTTAAGCCATCGCCATTGATCACAATGGTCTGTTTCAGACGGGACACGGCATGGTCGGCCTGCAGGGCGCTGGCTTCGATCAGGCGGACGCGGACATCCCGGTCACGTTCCAGCTGTTCGGCGACATATATGCCGATATTGCCGCCCCCGACGATGACGACCCGGCGCAGCTCGTTCGACGCGCGGTTGAACAGCTTGCCCAGCCGTCTTGTATCTTCGCGGGTGACCAGGACATAGGCGGTGTCGTCAACCTGCAGCTGGTCGCTGGAACGGGGAGCAAAGACGGCATTGCCCCGCTTGATGCCGACAAACCGCGCCGACAGGTCGGGAAACAGGCCGGCAATCTGGTCGAGCGCGGTATCGATCAGCGGGCTGTCCTCCTCCAGCCGCATGCCCAGCAATTGCAGGTCGCCATTCTCAAAGCTGAGGCTGGATGCCGAACTGGGACTCCGGAAGCGCCGCAGGATGGCCTCCCCAACCTCGATTTCGGGCGAGATGACCAGATCGATCGGGAACCCCGACCGGGAAAAGAGGAGCGCCTGGTCCCGATCGAGATAGGCGCCGGCGCGAATTCGGGCGATCTTGGTCGGAACCGAAAACAGCGTGTCTGCAATCTGGCAGATGACCATGTTGATTTCATCGAAATGCGTCACCGCGATCAGCATGTCGGTATCTTCGGCGCCAGCCGCGCGCAGCGTCTCGGGATGCGCCGCATGGCCAACAACGGCGCGGACATCATAATCGGTCTGAACCCGGTCGATCAGGGTCGCATCCTCGTCGATCATGGTGATGTCGTGATTTTCGTGCGACAGGTGTCGGGCAATGCCCTGCCCGACCCGGCCGGCTCCGCAAATGATGACGCGCATTTATCTTGTATCCGGGCGAGTGTCGGTCATACGTACCCCCAGCGCCTTTAATTTTCGGTGCAGAGCACTGCGCTCCATGCCAATGAACTCGGCGGTCCGTGAGATATTACCATCAAACCGGGTGATTTGAAGCCGCAGATATTCGCGTTCGAAATGCTCTCTTGCATCGCGCAGGCTGAGGCCAACCAGGTCGGCAGAGACCTTTGCTGCATCCTCCTCCCCGTCATGAACGCGATCGAGCGGCAGCTCTTCAACCCGGACCTGGCCGCTCTGGCCAGAGCCGCGCGACAGGATCAGGACCCGCTCAACCAGATTGCGCAATTGCCGCACGTTTCCCGGCCAGACCATGGACTGCAGGACGGCGAGGGCCTCGTTGGAAAATTCGCGTGGGTTCAGCCCGCTTGATTCCGCGATGCGGCTGGAGAAAAACGAGATCAGTTCGGGAATGTCCTCCCGGCGCTGCGCCAGCGACGGCACCTGCAGCGGGACGACATTCAGCCGGTAATAGAGATCACGCCGGAACCGTCCGGCCTCGACCTCTTCCAGAAGGTCGCGGGTCGAGGATGACATGACCCGGACATCGACGACAACGTCCGACGTGCCGTTGACCCGCTGGAATCGCTGCTCCGTGAGCACGCGAAGAATTTTCGACTGTGTCCCGGTCGGCATGTCGCCGACTTCATCCAGCAGCAGCGTGCCGCCATGAGCCTGTTCAAACACGCCGAGCCGGCTTGGCATGCCAGAGGGATCCTCTTCGCCAAACAGTTCCCGTTCCATCTGGTCCGCGGCGATGTTGGCCGCATTGACGACCACAAACGGGCTGGAGGCCCGGCGGGAATGTTCATGGATGAGCTTGGCGCACAATTCTTTTCCAACACCCGATTCCCCGGTCACCAGAACACGGGAATTGGTCGGCGCGACTTTGTCGACGGCCTGACGCAGTGCGGTCGCCGCCCCGCTTTGACCAACCCAGTCGGTGACCGCGAAGCTCTTGGACCGCAGGGACTGGTTTTCACGCTTGAGATCGGCAGACTCAATCGCCCGTTCGATCAGGTGGATCAGGCGGGTCGCCTGGAACGGCTTCTCAATAAAATCATAGGCTCCCCGGCGGATGGCGGCCACGGCGGTCTCGATATTGCCATGCCCGCTGATCACGATCACCGGCAAAAGCGGGTCCATGGTCTTGAGATATTTCAGGACCGACAAGCCATCCATGCCGCTGCCCTGAAGCCAGACGTCGAGGACGACAAGGCTCGGCGCCCGCCGGCGCACCTCGCTTAACGCGGTCTCAGCCGTGGCAGCCGACCGGACGGCAAAGCCTTCATCCTCGAGAACACCGGCAATCAGCTCGCGGATATCCGGTTCATCATCAACGATTAAAATATCACCGCTCATTCTGCATACTCCACTCCACTGTCCGCCGTGGCCTCTGTCGCCAGATGCGTTGGCAAGGTTATGTGCACCACGGCGCCACCCTCGTCTTCGGGCGGGCTGGTCAGCTGGACGCTGCCGCCATGATCCATGATTACCCGGTTCACAATGGCCAGGCCGAGACCGGTGCCGCCTTCCTTAGCCGTCACGTAGGGTTCGAGCAGGCGTTCCCGCGCATCGGCTGGAAAACCGGGGCCATTATCTGCAATCGTGATCCGCACCTCGTCGCCGGTTGCAACCTCCAGGCCAACCCGGATCAGCCCGGGCGTCTCGTCCGTTTCAGGCCGGTTGGCCAGCGCTTCAGCCGCATTCTTGATGATATTGGTGAAAGCCTGACCCAGCAGCCGTTCGTCCCCGAGCAGGTCGATCGGGCGCTGGTCGGAGCGTATCTGAATTTCGAGCTCGGGATGTACGACACCCTGCGCAAAGCAGATTTGTTCAATCAGCTCGACCAGGTCAAATGGCTCCATGCTCGGTTTCGGCATGCGGGCAAAGTCTGAGAACTCCTGCACCATGCGACCAATATCGGAAACCTGCCGCATAATCGTGTCGAGGCATCGTTTGAACACGCCGTCACTGTCATCGATCTTGTCCGAATAGCGCCGGCGCAGCCGCTCGGTGGACAGCTGGATCGGGGTCAGCGGATTGCGGATTTCATGCGCGATGCGCCGGGCCACATCCCGCCAGGCCAGCTGGCGCTGCGCATTGATGAGCCGGGTTGCATCGTCAAAGGTCAGAACCACGCCCCCCTCGGCGTCCTGCGCCACTTTCAGCCGGACATGCTTGGAGCCCTGCCCAGCAGACAGGTCGAGGGCGGCATCGATGGACGTGCCGCTCAGCAGGGTCTGGTTGGCGATCTCGGCCAGGTCGGGGGCCACGTCCTGCAGCGCTTCTCCGGTCAAATCGATACGGTTGAGCAGCGTTTCTGCCGACCGGTTGGCCAGCGAAATCGTGCCGGCGCGATCGATCCGGATCACGCCGGCGCTCAGCTCCGCCAGCAGCGTCTCCACGAATTGTCGCCGCCGCTCGGAAATTTCACGCGCAGCCAGCAGATCCGACCGGCGTTCATCCAGCTGCTGGGTCATCAAGTTGAAGTTCAGCGACAGGGCATGGACCTCGTCATCACTTTCAGGCAGCGGCACCTGAACACCCCGCATGCCGTCGCTGACCTGTTGCGCGGCCCGCGCCAGGCGGCTGATCGGGACCGAGATACGGGCCGCGATTTCCTGCGCAAACCGAACCGACAGCAAAAGAACAAGCGTTACGATCTGGAAATAGGCAATGACGAACAGGACTTGCAGTTCACCGCTTCTTTGTTCGGCCAGGCGATAGTCAACCAGAGCCCGTTCCGCCCGCCTCAGTCGCGTGATGGCGACCATGTCGAGAGGTTTGGCCAGATAGAGATAGGCGTTATCCAGAGCGTTCAGCTTAATCATGGCTGCAGCGAAACCAGCCTCTTCCTGCAGCGAGACGACAATGTCACCCGCTTCCAGCGCGGCGATCGTGGCCGGTCCGGGACGGCGGAAAAAGCCCGGCTCGGCCATGTTTTCCGCCCGTGCGGTGGCGGTACCGGTTTCATCCAGGATGAAAGCCGCCGAAATGTTGCGCAGATAAGCCTGGATGCCGAGATAGGATTCAAAGCGCGGCCGGTCCGTCCGGTATCCCTCCGCCGCATTGTTCACGTCGACCGCCATCAGATTGGCGTCATCTTCGAGGATGTCACTGAACTCGGCGACATTTTCCCGGGCAACCGAGGCGGTCTCTTCCACCAGCGTCACCACCCGCTGACCAAACCAGGTGTCGATACCATTGGAAATTGAGGCCCAGAGAAACAGGGACACGATGAGGGCGGGGACCATGGCGGCCAGTCCGAACAGGATGATAAAGCGTTGGGCCAGGCGCCCGCCGCCTTCCTGCTGACGTCGTTTCCGAAGATCGAAATAGCGCGCAACCACAATCCAGGCGAGGATCAGGACAAGGCCGGTATTGGCCAGAAGCAGAAGCTGGACCTCCGGCGGAACCGACGCCGTGGGCGTCGACCGCGACAGGGCGATAAAGGTGGCCGTTGCCGACAGGACCGTGGCCAGAATGAACAGCGACTGGAACCATTGCGGTCCAGAGCGTCTCACCATCGCGAAAAAGCCAACCAAACGGACGTCCTCAAGCTGTCACTGTCGCGCATCGGCAACACTGAGGCTTTAAAGCAACACTTTCCGTCTGCGTCAATCAGTCATTGTTCAGGCCCAGCGTGCTCATTCTTGCCCGCAGGGTGTTCCGGTTGACGCCAAGCAGGGCCGCGGTCTTGAGCTTGTTTCCGGATGTGACCGACAGGGCGAGCCGGATCAGCGGCCGTTCGACTTGTTCCAGAACGTTTTGATAGATGCGGGATCCGTCATCACTCCCCTTCAGGAGATCCGCCATCACGAACCGGTGAAGCAGGGTTTCGATCTTGGCTTCGAGGCCCTCATCATTGTCGAGCTCCTTGAGGGATTCCGATCGCAACTCTCTTTCGATATCGCGTTGCTTGATGGTGGGGTCCGGGCTGAGTGCGGTCAGGCGGAAAATCAGATTTTCCAATTCCCGGACATTGCCTGGCCAGTCATAGGCCATCAGCAGGTCCATAGCAGCGCCGTCGATGCCTTTCCCCGGCAGGCCACGACGTTCGGCCCGGGCGAGGAAGGTGTGAACCAGTTCCGGTATGTCGGCTTTGCGGGACCGCAGAGGTGGCATATCAATCCGGACCACATTTATGCGGTAATACAGATCCTCGCGGAAGATACCCTGATCCACCAGGGTCGAAAGTGGCTGGCGCGTCGAGGCGATGATCCGGGCGCTGCCGTCTTCGCGCATGAGCTTGACCAGCTGGGTCTGGGCTTCCGGCGAAAGGTCGCCGATCTCATCGAGATAAATTGTGGCATCCGACTGATAGGCCAGCCCGTTAAGGTCGCCCTGCCCGAACAGCTCGCGGTTGACCTGATCGGTGGCCATCGCAGCAAGTTCGAGCGAATAGAAGCGACCCGTATTCTGTTTGCCGAGTTCGTGGATCGATCGTGCAGCAATCTCTTTGCCGGTGCCGGACTCCCCCTCAATCAGAACCGTCAGATCGGTGTTCATGACGCGGGAAATGATCCGGTAAACATTCTGCATCGGGTCAGAGCGTCCGACCAGCCGTCCCTCAGCCGTTTCGCTGGCGCTGTCGGGGCCACGCAAGGCAGGCTTGGGCTGGGTTGAACTTTTCAGGGCGCGGGCCACCAGGTCGGAGAGCTGGTCAATATCGAAAGGCTTGGGCAAATAGTCGAACACGCCATGCTCCGCCGCCGAGGCCGCGGTCAGGATCGTATTCTGTCCACTCATCACGATGATGGGCAGGTCGGGCCGGACCAGTTTAAAACTCGGCAGCAGCTCGAAGATTGGTGTGTCGGTCAGGTAAACATCCGTGACAATAACGTCGCCCTCGCCATTCCGGACCCAGCGTTCGAGGGCGTCGGGAGAGCTTGTTGCACGGACGGCATAGCCTGCGCTCACCAGGGTTTGATTCACGATCAGACGGATGCTGGCATCATCTTCGGCGAGGAGAACGGTTTTCTGGCTCATCACTGTGCCTTTCGACTAAGCGGCAGGAAAATGGAAAAACGGGTGCAGCCCGGTTGACTGTCAACCTTGATCCGACCGCGATGGGCGCTGACGATTTCGCTGACCACGCTGAGGCCGAGCCCGCGTCCTCCGGATTTCGAGGAGTTGAACATCTCGAACATTCGCTCGCGCTTTTCAGCCGGGATGCCTGGGCCATTGTCCTCTATGCTAACTCTCAGGGAGCGTCCCAGACGACCATCCCGGGTCAGTGCGACAAAGGCGAAGCTGGTTTCAAATGCGGTCTCAATACGGATGCGGGCGTCACCGGCGTGGGACAGGGCGGCTTCGGCCGCATTTCTGACAAGGTTCTGCAAGGCTTCGTGAAGATGGTCGCGGTCGCCGTTCAGCTCCGGTAAAGAGGGGTCAAACGCCCGCACGATCTGGATCCGGCCGCCATGGGCAACCTGTTCAGCGGCAATCACCTTGTCGAGGACTTCGTGGATGTTGAACCTGTCCTGGCGGGGCGCCGAAAAAAGTTCAAATGCCGAAAGGCGCGAGATCAGACGTTCAATGCGCTGGGTTTCACTTTGAATGATGTCGAGCATCCCGGTCTGGTCATCCCGGGCCTGACGTCGCAAGAGCTGGGCGGCCCCGGATATTCCGGCCAGGGGGTTTTTCACCTCATGGCCCAGAATACGTCCAAAAGCGGCAATACCCGCCGAATTTTCAACGATGTCTTTCTGGGTGTTCTGAAGGAAGGCCAGTACAATGCCGCCATTATCGGTGGGACGGAGCTTGATATCCAGCTCAATCGGCGCGCGAAATCCCGGCCCATTCAGGGCGATGCTATGGGCCATCATGTCATAGCGTTTCTCAACCGCCCGGTCGATCAGGTCGAAAACAGGCGAGTCGAAAAACAGGATCTCGCTCAACGGGCGCTTCAGCATCAGCCGTTCGGAAAAGCCCAGCACTGACTGGCACTCCGGGTTGGCCGCGACGATCCGCCGGCGGGCGTCCAGTTGCAACAGGCCGAACGGGGCAAGCCCGGCAAGGTCCTCGGCGGTAATCATGCCGCCAGCTCCCCCGGCTCGCAGGCCGTCAGATATATACGGGAAAGCCTGTCGATCAGGACGGCCGGACTGTCGATCTGGCACAGCCCCGCGCGCAGGCGCCGGCGCGCTGCCATGTCCATGTCCAGATCCAGCTGGTCGATGCTGGCGGCGACATGCTTGCGAACGATTTTGAGGCCAGGTTCGGGTCCATAAAGGGCCTGACTGTCCTCAATCTGCTCAACCAGACTGTCGAGCTGCTCGGCCCGATCCGGTCTGCGCACAGGCCGCCCTTCCAGTGCATCGGCGATAGCGCCAATCAGCCAGGGCTGCCCCATCGCGGCACGACCAATCATGACGCCGTCGGCCCGCGACAGGTGCAGGGCCCGGCGCGCATCGGCCAGGCTGGTAATGTCACCATTTGCGATCAGGGGAAGCGTCGTCGCGTCCCGGGTGGCCGCGATGGCCTGCCAGTCGGCCTGCCCCTTGTAAAACTGGCAGCGGGTCCGCCCATGCACGGTCACCATGACGAGGCCGAGATCCTCGGCCATAGCGGCAAGGTCCGGCGCATTCAGACAGGCATCGTCCCACCCCAGGCGCATCTTGATGCTGACCGGGACCTCCCCTGCCCCCTCCAGGGCCGCCTGCATGATGCGGCGGGCGAGATCGGGTTCCCGCATCAGGGCGGAACCGGACCGGCCGCCTGTGACCTGGCGCGCTGGACACCCCATATTGATGTCGATCATGTCGACGCCCAGCTCTGTCAGCAACCGGGCGCTTTCGCGCATGTCTTCAGGGCGCCGCGCCGCCAGCTGGACGATCCACCGGCCCCGCCCCTCATGGCGGCAAATCCGGCGGACGACGTCTGGCCGGGCGATACGCAAGGCTTCGCCGGCCACCATTTCCGAAACCACGGCCGGGGCGCCAAAGCGTACGGCCTGTCGGCGGAATGCGGCATCCGTCGCGCCCGACATTGGGGCCAGCCAAACTTTCTCTGCCTTGATTTGATGCATGTTGCGTACGCTGCCATCCCGTATTTCAGATCAGTTGCACAATAGGCGGGCAGGACAACTAATCCAGTCATTCCGCGAAGATTGTGGCCTTTTTTCTGCAGAGGCGTTACCCCCTATTGCATGACTGTAGGAGCTGTTCTGGTTGCCGGGGGATCCGGCCAGCGGGCGGGGGGGGACGTGCCGAAACAGCTGCGTCCCCTGCTCGGGCGCGCTGTCTTTGGCTGGTCTCTGGCCGCCCTGATGGGCCATCCCCGGATTGGACCGGTGGTTCTGGTGGTGCCGGCTGGCTCCCGCGCGGCCTATGACGTAGCCGCCGACCCGGCCCTGAGGGTGGTTGAAGGCGGGAAAAGTCGCAGCCAGTCGGTGCGGCGCGGCCTCGCTGCGCTGGCGCTTGACCCGGATGACCTGGTCCTGATCCATGACGCCGCCCGCCCCGGCCTGCAGGCTGCAGACATCGACGCTCTGCTCGAAGCCCTTCAGACCTGGGATGCCGCCGCACCGGGTCTCGCCGTGTCGGATGCCCTGAAGCGGTGTACGGGCGGGACGATGCAAAGTGTCCCGCGGGAATCGCTGTTTCGGGTCCAGACGCCGCAGGCGTTTCGGTTTGGCCAGATCACGGCGGCACTGAGCGGGGCCGAGGCCGGCCTGGTTGATGATCTGGCGGCGGTCGAACATCTCGGTGCGCGGGTTCATCTGACCGAGGGCCGGGCGCGCCTGTCAAAGCTCACCTATGCGGGAGATTTCGAGACCATGACCAGGCTTTTGCGGCCCCACCCCATGCTGCCGCGGGTCGGAACCGGCTATGACGTGCATGCCTTTGAAGCGGGTGATCACGTCACCCTGTGTGGCTGCCGCATCCCGCACACCGCCGGGCTGGCCGGTCATTCCGATGCGGATGTCGCCTGGCATGCCCTGACCGACGCAATTTTCGGGGCGCTGGCCCTGGGCGATCTCGGCGACCATTTCCCGCCCAGCGACCCGCGCTGGAAAGGGGCCGATTCGGCAGTGTTCCTGACCGAGGCGCTGCGCCTGATTGATGCCCGCGGCTACCGGCTGGAGAGCTGTGACCTGACGCTGATCTGCGAGGCGCCCAAGGTCAAACCGCACCGCGCCGCCATGATTGCCCGGACAGCCGACGTCACCGGGCTGCCCGCCGACCGCATCTCGGTCAAGGCGACCACGACCGAAGGCCTCGGTTTTACCGGACGGCGCGAAGGTATCGCCGCGCAGGCCATCGCCATGCTTTCTCCCCATCCCCCCATGCAGGACTGACCCCATGTTCCCAGACCGAATACGCAATCTCGCCCTTCTGATCATGGACGAAGCGATGCAGCGCCGGGTCCGCATCTGCACGGCGGAAAGTTGCACAGGCGGACTGCTGGCGGGCCTGTTTACCGAGTTCGCCGGCTCTTCGAAGGTGCTGGAGCGGGGCTTTGTCTCTTATTCAAACGCGGCGAAGGCGGAAATGCTCGGCGTTGCCGGCGATGTCCTTGCCGACTATGGCGCCGTGTCCGAGCCGGTGGCACGCCTGATGGCTGAGGGTGCGCTGGAAAACAGCCGGGCCAATCTGGCCATCGCGGTCACGGGCATTGCGGGCCCGGGCGGCGGAACACCGATGAAGCCGGTCGGCACGGTTCATCTCGCCTGCGCCCGGGAGAACCGGGCCATGCTGCATGACATGCTGACGCTCGGGGATATTGGGCGGTATGAGATCCGGATGGCGACGCTGGAGGCCGCGCTGCACATGATCCGGGCCCAGATTTAAGGCCTTATCTGACGCTCAGGCCGGCGGCGCGCCGAAGCGCCGATCCGCCTCGGCCCTGAAGGCCGCCATGATGCGGGTGACCGCGGTCCGTCCATTGCTTCTGGCCAGCATGCCGAGAACCGGATTGCGAAATTCGTAATCGATAAAGAAATGGATCCGGGTGCGGTCGGGGCCTTGAGGAATAAAGGTCCAGCGATTGCGCAGCCGCCGGAACGGGCCACGATGCAGCTCGACCTCGATCTGGCGGGCCGCGCGGTCGGCCGAGACATGCGTCGAGAATGTCTGCTCAAAGCCCTTGAAGCTGACAGCGGCCTCACCGAGGCAATGATAAGGCTCGGTCCCGGCGGACTCGTCCAGAACCCGCATGCGCGAGATCCACTTGATGAAGTCCGGATAGCGCCGGATGTCCCGGACCAGTTGGAACAGGTCATCGGCAGGATGCGGCACCAGCAGCTGCTCTGTCAGACGCGGCACCGGGGCGTCAGCCGGAGGTCAGCGCCGCCGCGCGGGCGGCCCGCAGGCGGGCAAAATCCTCACCCGCATGGTGCGACGACCGCGTCAGCGGCGAGGCCGAGACCATCAGGAACCCTTTGGCCCGGGCGATCTCGCTATAGGCCTCGAACTCCTCCGGCGTGACGTACCGGTCAACCGCGGCATGTTTCCGGGTCGGCTGCAGATACTGTCCAATGGTCAGGAAATCGACGCCCGCGCTGCGCATGTCATCCATCACCTGCATGACCTCTTCGCGGGTCTCCCCCAGCCCAACCATCAGGCCGGATTTGGTAAACTGGGCGGGGTCGCGGTCCTTGACCTTTTGCAGCAGGCGCAGCGAATGAAAATACCGTGCGCCCGGACGAATGGAGAGATACAGGCGCGGCACCGTTTCGAGATTGTGGTTGAACACGTCGGGCCGGGCGTCGATGACGGCCAGTTCGCTGCCGTCCTTGCGCAGGAAGTCCGGTGTCAGGATCTCGATCGTGGTGCCCGGCGCCTGGGCCCGGATCGCGGCAATGGTCCGGACGAAATGGTCGGCGCCGCCATCCTCAAGGTCGTCGCGGTCAACCGATGTGATGACGACATGGTTCAGGCCCATTTCGGCAACGGCCTCACCGACCCGACGGGGTTCATCCAGGTCCAGCGGCAAAGGCTTGCCGGTCGAAACATTGCAGAAGGCGCAGGCCCGGGTGCACGTCTCGCCCATAATCATCATGGTGGCGTGCTTTTTTTCCCAGCATTCACCGATATTGGGGCATCCTGCCTCTTCGCACACCGTAACAAGCTGCTTGTCCTTGACCAGCGCACGCGTCGCTCTGTAGCCCGGACCCGTCGGGGCTTTAACGCGAATCCAGTCGGGCTTGCGCAGCACGGCGGTATCCGGACGGTTGCGCTTTTCCGGATGGCGAAATTTGGGCTTGGTGTCGATCAGGCTAACCATCTGCGTGTCATGGCCTGAAATGCGATAATCTACAACCGTCACTCTCGCATGGCTGCCGGTCATTGCTGCACGGAATCGCAGCAAAAATCTTGCTAAGCCCCGGCAATCTGACAGTCTATTTCGCTGAGCCGCATAAAACGAGTCGAGATCCCCATGAGCGAGCAAACCTTTCCGGCCCCGATGCCGTGGCATATTTCCAAAACCCGGTCAGATATCTTCACCGCGATCCGAAAGGCAGCCAGAACCTTTGGCGCCGATCACACGATTATTGTGGACGGCGACGGCACCGAGGTCAATTACCGCACCATCCTGCGTGGGGCCTTCGGTCTGGGATCCGCCCTCGGGCGGCGGTTCGAGCGCAATGAGACCGTTGGCATCATGCTGCCCACCGGTGTTGGCGCCGTCGTTGCCTTCTGTGCCGTCCTCGCCAGTGGCCGTGTTCCGGCCATGCTCAATTTCTCCGCCGGCGCGGCCAGTATCGCAGCAGCCATGAAGGCCGCCCAGGTCACCAAGATCGTGACGGCGCACAAATTTATAGAATTGGGCAATCTCCAGCCCCTGATCGATGCGCTCAGTCCTCATTCTGAAATGATCTATCTCGAGGACGTTCGGGAATCGCTGGGCCTGCGCGACAAGATCGCCGCGCTGCTTGGCCCCAAACTGCCATTCCTGTTTCAGAAATCCCGCCATTACAGCGAACCCGGCGTGGTTCTGTTCACGTCCGGCACGGAGGGCGAACCCAAAGGCGTGGTCCTGTCGCACCAGAACATTGTCGCCAATGTCGAACAGGTCCGGTCCCTGATCGGCGTGTCGGCCGAAACCGACAGCGTGTTCAACCCGCTGCCCACCTTTCATTGCTTTGGCCTGACGGTCGGGGCTGTCCTGCCCCTGGTCTCCGGCGTCCGCGCCATTCTCCATCCCAGCCCGCTGCAGCCCCGGGAAATCGCCACCCGTATCCGGCAGACCCGCGCCACGCTTCTGCTCGCGACCGATACCTTTATCTCTCAGTATGCCCGGGTCGCCCGTGAAGGCGATCTCGACTCGGTCCGACTGGCGGTCTGTGGCGCAGAACGGGTGCGGGATGAGACCCGCCAGTTTGTGCGCCGCAAGTTCGACATCGCCATTCTCGAAGGCTATGGCGCGACCGAGGCCGCGCCGGTGGTTTCCGCCAATTCCATGGAGCTGAACAAGCCCGGGACCGTCGGGCGGCTGCTGCACGATATTGAACACGCCCTGGTCCCTGTCGAGGGCATCGCCGAAGGGGGGCGTCTGCTGATCCGGGGCCCAAATATCATGATGGGATATATGCGCTCCAGTGCACCGGGCGTCATCGAGCCCCCCGTCGATGGCTGGCATGATACCGGCGACATTGTCGCCATAGACGAGGATGGCTGCATCCGGATCATGGGCCGGGTCAAACGTTTCGCCAAGATCGGAGGCGAAATGGTGTCACTGGCCGTGGTCGAGAATTGTGCCAATGCGATGTGGCCTGACGACATGCATGCCGCGGCGGCCATTCCCGACCCCCGTAAGGGCGAGCAGGTCATCCTCCTGTCGACCGCCAGCGCAATCAACCGCGCCGATTTGCTGGCCTGGGCCCAGTCGCATGGCGTGTCAGAGCTGTCGGTGCCCCGAAAGGTTTTCCATGTCGACGAGATCCCCGTTCTGGGCACCGGCAAGGTGGATTATGGGACGGTTCAGAAAACGGTCGACAAGCTGCTTGAGGACAACTGAGCCATGACGACGTCGCCCCTTATCCTTGCGCTTGATCAGGGAACGACGTCCAGCCGCGCTTTGGCTTTCAATGCGCAGGGGCGCGTTGTGGCCAGCGCGCAGCAGGATTTTGAGCAGATATTCCCCGATGATGGCTGGGTCGAGCACCGCCCGGAGGACATCTGGGAGACAAGCCTGACCACTGCCCGGGCGGTTGTCGACCAGGTCGCGCGGGAGGGACAGGGTGAGCTTGTCTCGATCGGCATCACCAATCAGCGCGAAACCGTCCTGATCTGGGACCGGCGTAGCGGGGCCCCGATCGCCAATGCGCTGGTCTGGCAGGATCGGCGCACGGCCCAGGCCTGTCGTCAGCTTGTTGAGGCCGGGCATGAACCTCTGATCCAGTCCCGGACCGGCCTGCTGATTGACCCGTATTTCTCGGCCAGCAAGATCGCCTGGCTGCTCGATCATGTTGACGGCGCGCGCGCCGCCGCAGAGGCCGGGCACCTGGCCTTTGGCACCGTCGACACCTTCCTGATCTGGAAATTGACCGGGGGACGCCAGCACCTCACGGATGAAACCAACGCCTCCCGAACCAGCCTGTTCAACATCCATAGCGGTGAATGGGATACCGATCTTCTGGCGCTTTACCGGGTTCCCGCCAGCCTGTTGCCGGAGGTCCGGCCAAGCCGGTCGGATTTTGGCTCTGCGGACCCCGCCCTGTTCGGGCGGGCCCTGCCGATTCAGGCTGTCGCCGGGGATCAGCAGGCGGCTGCCTTTGGTCAGGGCTGTATCGATCCGGGCATGGCCAAGTCGACCTATGGCACGGGATGCTTCCTGCTTGTCAATACGGGCGAAACCGCCTGCCCGTCGCATCATCGCCTGCTGACGACGCGGGCCTGCCGCACCGGCGACAGGCCGGTCTTCGCGCTGGAGGGATCGATCTTTATTGCCGGCGCCGTCGCCCAGTGGCTGCGGGACGGGGTTGGACTGGTGGCCGCCAGTGCCGATACCGAAGCCCTTGCCGCCGGCCTGCAGGACAATGGCGGGGTCTATCTGGTGCCCGCCTTTACCGGTCTGGGCGCGCCCCATTGGGACAGCGGCGCCCGGGGCGGCATCTATGGCCTGACCCGCCAGTCGGGTCGCGCCGAGCTGGTTCGGGCCGCACTGGAATCCGTCGCCTACCAGACCCAGGACCTGTTCCAGGCGCTCGCTGCGGACGGCGTTGAGCTGGATCGCATCCGCGTCGATGGTGGCATGGCAGCGAATGGATGGCTGATGCAGTTCATATCGGATATTGCCAATTTGCCGCTGGAACGGCCCAGCACGCTTGAGACGACCGCCCTGGGTGTCGCCCTTCTGGCTGGACTTGAAGCCGGCGTCTGGCCGGACCTCGACACGGTCCGGAACCTGGCGGGCCCCTATGCCGGTTTCGCGCCGAATATGGATCCGGCGCGGCGCGCCGCATTGTTGCGGGAATGGACGATTGCCGTGCGCACGACCCGCTATCGGGCCGCCTTGCAGGCTGAGGCCTAGGGACGGCCAGGCGCCAGCGGTAAGCGCAGAGACCAGCCATCATAGCCGGGCTCGACATGCGCCGGCAGCTCGCTTTTCAGCGTCGCATAATCGAGATCGACGTGAAGATTGGTCAGAACTGCGCGGGCCGGCTTCAGCTGCGCGATCCAGTCGAGGGCCTGATCGAGATGGGCATGGGTCGGATGGGGTGTATAGCGCAGCGCATCCAGGACCAGCAGGTCGAGCCCCTCCAGGTCTGCCAGCGTCGCGTCCGGCAGGCCATTGACATCATTACAGTACGCAACGTTCCCTATGCGAAAGCCCAGTGACCGGATCCGCCCATGCTCCTGGTCGAGCGGCAGCAGCCTGACCGGTCCGCCGGCGCCGTCGATCGTAAACCTGTGCCCGGCTCTCAGCGGGGGCTGGCGATCAAGGATGGCGGGATAGCCCCCCTGTCCTTCAAAACAATAGCGGAATTTGGGGACCAGAGTCGCAGCTGTGGCATCGTCCAGCCAGGTCCGGATCTGCCGGCGGTGCCGGATGGCCAGAGCGCGAACATCGTCGATGCCGTGGGTCTGGTCGGCATGGTCATGCGAGAACACGATGGCATCGAGATAGTCGACCTCGGCATCGAGCAGCTGTTCCCGCAGGTCCGGGGAGGTATCGATCAGGATCCGGGTGGGCTTGCCGCCGGTGGCCGGGTCATGGACATCGATCAGGGCCGAACAGCGCCGCCGCCGGTTCAGCGGATTGGTCGGGTCACAAACGCCCCAGTCATTGCCAAGACGCGGCACCCCGCCGGACGAGCCTGTCCCGAGCAGCGTGAGCGTGAGGGTCCGCGCCGTCATGTGACTTTTCCAAACAGGTGCAGGCTGTTGGTCTCGCACTGCGCGACCACCTCGTCCCGGCTGCGCCCCTGCAGCTGGGCCAGTGCGTCGGCGACATGCGGCAGAAAGGCGGGCTCGTTGCGTCGGCCGCGATACGGCACCGGCGCCAGATACGGACAGTCCGTTTCCAGGATCAGCCGGTCGTGCGGCACGTCGGCGATCACCGCGCGGACCTCATGGGCGTTGCGAAAAGACAGAATGCCCGACACCGACACATAGGCGCCGAGGGCCAGTCCGCGCCGGGCGAGGTCGGCGCCCCCGGTATAGCAATGCAACAGGATACCGAAATGCCCGCGGGCGAATTCATCCTCAAGAATGGCCGCGGTCAGCATATCGGCGTCACGGGTGTGAACGATGACCGGCAGGCCGGTTTCGCGGGCCGCGGCGATGTGCATCCGGAAGCTGCGTTCCTGAAGGTCCTGCGGACTGTAGCCATAGTGCAGGTCCAGACCCGTCTCGCCGATCGCGACCACTTTTGGGTCATCGGCCAGCGCGATCAGCGTCTCGGCGGGGGTATCGGCAAAGGTTTTGGCATGGTGGGGGTGGGTCCCAACGCTGCACCAGATGTCGTCCGCGGCCCCGGCAATGGCCCGGACGCGGGGAAAATGGTCCAGCCGGTCGCAGATCGCCAGGAAGCGGCGGATACCGCCCGCCCGGGCCCGGGCCAGAACCTCAGTCAGGTCGGGATCAAACGCTTCGGCGTGGAGATTGACATGGGTGTCGAACATCAGTCAGCGCTGAGTAGCGATTTGGCGCCATCCTGCAAGATGGCAAGCATTTTGGTCGCGGTCTGCAGCGGCGTCAGAGCGAGCGCTGCCGCCTCCGCCCGCACGGCATGAATGTCGAGCCAGACCTTGCCCCAGCCCGGCTGATCGGGGGCGCGTGCCGCAATCCAGTCGAGCAGGACATCGCCAAAAGCGGCCAGCGCCCCGGCATCCCGGCTGGCGGCCAGAAGCGTGTGGGCGACCAGTG
Source organism: uncultured Hyphomonadaceae bacterium (assembly GCA_938084575.1). Lineage (GTDB taxonomy): Bacteria > Pseudomonadota > Alphaproteobacteria > Caulobacterales > Hyphomonadaceae > Henriciella. The sequence continues at coordinate 163,192 of CALKFG010000004.1, read as the reverse complement.
TCGGCGCCGGGCGCTCAATCGTTTTCAACAGGGCATCGGCGGCCCGCGCCGCGGCCACGCCGCCGGTCTCTTTAAGATCGAGCGCATAGCCCGGCCGGCCCCTGGCCAGCAGGCCAAGATCATCCTCCCCGGCCCCGGCCAGGTGCAAAACGGCCTGGGTATCCTCGGGCCCGAGCCGCGACAGGCGCAGCGTCTGGCAACGCGATCTTATGGTCGGCAGAACCGGCGTGGTGCCATGATTGATCAGGAAAAGCAGCGCGTTGCGCGGGGGTTCCTCAAGGGTTTTCAGGAGCGCGTTCTGCCCGGCCAGATGGGTTTCGTCGAGAGAATCAAGAACGCCGACGCGCCATCCGCCAAGCGCCGGCCGCAGGCCGAAAAAACCGGTCAGGTCCCGGACCTGCTGGACCGTCACATTCTGGCGCAGCTGGTCGCGCTCGCCGACTTCACGGCGCAACCATTTGAGATCCGGATGCGCACCCGACAGGACTTTCTGCATGACCGGGTCGGTGTCGGGCGCATCCGGTGCAGCAGCCCCGAGAAGGACAGCGGCAAGCCGCTGAACGAAGACGGCCTTGCCGATGCCGGAGGGCCCTTCAACAATCCATCCATGATGCAAACGCCCCGACGCCCGGGCGCCGAGGAATCTGGCCTCGGCGGTGCCGTGCCCATACAGGGGGCGTGCCGCCGTCATGCCGCGCCGAATCGCTCTTGAATCAGCCTGAGTGCCGCCTGTTTCACGGCCTCGGCCGGCTGCAGGGCGTCAATTATCCCCCATCTGTCCCGCGCCTGTCCGGCAAGCGCCAGGAACCGGTCCCGGATGCCCCGATGAAAATCCAGCGACTGGCGTTCAAACGTATCTGACACGCCTCTCTGATCCCGGCGGGCGATCAGATGCGCCGGGTCCGCATCAAGCAGAATCGTCAGGTCCGGCCAGGTGTCTTCCACCACCATGGCTTCGAGACTGGCGAGGACCGGGTCGGCGACACCGCCCTGCCCCTGATACACACGGGTGGAGTCGGCGAAGCGGTCGCACAGGACCCATCGCCCCGCGCGCAAAGCGGGAGCGATCAGCCGCTCAATATGATCCCGACGGGCCGCATTGACCAGGAGCGCCTGTGCCAGCGGGCTCCAGCTGTCGTCCCCGGGCGGACGCAGCAACAGGTCGCGGGCCGCCTCTGCCAGGGGCGTGCCACCGGGCTCCCGGGTGACGAGCACCTCGTGTCCCCGCTGGCGCAGCGTCTCGGCAAGGCCTGCAATCAGGGTTGATTTGCCGGACCCCTCGCCGCCTTCAAATGTCAGGAACAGCCCCGTATCCATGCCCTGTGTCCCTATGTCCCTGGCTGCAGCAAGCGTGCAAGACCTTCGAGGCTCCGCCCCATAAAGTCCAGTTTTTTAACATCTTCCATGGCCAGCAAAGGGACGGTAATCGGGGCCTGATCGGGCAAGCGAATGACCAGGTCCGCGATATGATCCCCGCGCGCAATCGGGGCCGTCAGCGGCGCCTGATAAACAATATGACTGCTGCCCGAGACAAAGGCGCGCTTATGCGCGGTCACTGTAATCGGATCGCCCAGCATGGCGCCCACCTCACGCGCCTGCCCCATCCAGACGTCAAGATCGGCCAGACGCCGGCCGGTCGTCTCAACCGTGCGCGTTTCGAAGGCCGAGAAGGCCAGCCGCATCAGGCGTTCGGCTTCCCGTTCCCTGTCGGCCATGGAGTCGAGGCCGTTGATAACAATGATCCGGCGGACGCCATCGCGCTCGGCCGACGCAACCAGGCCATAGCCGGAGACGCTGAGGTGCCCGGTCTTGAGGCCGTCAACCCCGCTCAGCTTACCGAGGATCGGGTTGCGATTGGCCTGGCTGATCCCGCTCCAGGTGAAATTGGTCTCGGCATAGAGCCGGTACAGGTCCGGGAAGTCCCGGATCGTCGCACGGGCCAGGCGCGCCAGATCCAGCGCCGAAATCCGGTGGCCTTCGGCATTCAGACCGCTTGCATTCCGAAAGGCGGCACTGGACAGTCCCATGTCCTGCGCCAGCATGGTCATCTCCTCCGCAAAGACCGCCTCGGATCCCGACAATCCCTCGGCCAGGACAATGCAGGCATCATTGCCGGACACGATAATCACGCCGCGCAGCAGATCCTCGATGGTTGGTGTCTCGCCAATGCCAAGTCCCATGGTCGATCCACCGGTTGCCCAGCCGCCCTCGCGCCAGGCCCGTTCGCTGACCGTGAACCGGTCGGTCAGGGAAATCTCGCCGCTCCGGAGCCGGTCAAAAACCAGATATGCCGTCATGACTTTCGTCATTGATGCCGGAATCATCGCCGTACTGCCCTGTTTTTCGTACAGGACCGCTCCGGAGTCATGGTCGAGGATCACCGCATAGTCGGCCTCGGTCTGGATCAGCTGGGCATGGGCCAGCAAGGGCCAGGCCAGCAGAAAACCGATAAGAAAAAACCGGGGGCCACGTCGCATAAGCCAGTCTCCTTTGCCGAAAGGGGGGGCCTTTCTGTCTAGCGTCAGAAAGGGGCTGGTTTGCGGCAAAGGTCAACTTTTCTGCACCGCCCTAGCGGGTGAGAATGTAACCATTGGCAATTCCGGCGGAGTCGAGCTGGTCGCGGTGGATCTGGGCCTGCGACCGGGAGTCGAAGGGCCCTACCATGACACGGAAGAAATCGGAGTTGTTGACCCTGACCTGCGTGATCTCGACCGGAAGCCCGCGGTCCAGCCCCTGTGACAGGCGCTGTGCGTTACGGATGTTTGAGAAGGAGCCGGCCTGGACAAAGAACTGGTGTGTATCCCGCGGTGCCCCCGCGGTCGGGGCTGTCACCGGGCGGTCCTCACGAACGGGCTCCGGCATGGAAGACGCCTCGACGACCGGGACTGGCCGGACGGGCGACGTCGCTGGCGCAACCGGTGCCGGTCCGAGGTAACGGTAGCGCAAATGCAGCAGATTCGCCGTCTTATATCCGAGGGCATCCGCCGCGGCCTGGGAAACCTCCATGGCCCGCGCACCATAGAACGGGCCCCGGTCATTCACCCTGACAACGATCTCGTCGCCGGTCTGGTCGTTGACGATCTGAACCAGGCTTGGCAGCGGCAGGCTGGGATGCGCAGCTGTCAGGTCCCCTGATCTGAAAATTTCGCCATTGGCGGTTGGCTGACCGTCGAACCCATCGGGATAAATGCCGATCAGGCCTTCCTGCTGCTCGAGGCTGGCCCCCGGCCGGGCTGCAACAGAGGACAACTGTATCGGTGCTCCCGCCAGAAGAGGTCCTGTTGGTGTCGGCGTCGTCTCAACGGTCGCCGGCCCGAACCGCCGCGCCGCTGTGCCGAAGCCGCCGGTTTCCAGGCCGGTCGACCCGGCACTGGGGCTGGGCGTTGCGCCAAGTCCGGCATAACGCCTCGGCGCAGCGGGGGCGGACCCGAGGGCTGTGCCGATCCGCACGGGGGCCTGAGCCAGGTCGAAGGAGGCGACATGGCCGGATGGGGCCGCGGCGGTCGGGCTGCCGGCAGCAATATCCAAGGGCTGTCTGGCCCCGGCGAGCTTGACGGGCGTCAACGGCGCCGGCTGGTCTGCGGCGGGTGCTGTACCCGGGTAACGGAACAGGATCCGTTTCGAGGCGCGATCCTGCACCCGCGGCACAATTGCCTCCGAACCGGCCGCAGCGGGCTTAGCCGCGCTCTCGGTGCTGGTGCCGCGATAGATGATCGGGCGCCCGGACTCGGCGACCGCGAGGGCCTGTCCCGAGGCCCACACCAGACCAGCCACAAGGGCGAAACGCGTCAACTGTACCTGTACCATCTGTCTTTTTCCCGTTGCCAAGGTTCCATCCCAAGACTCTGCCGGTCTTTCGGGAGGTTTGTTTCAAGTTCAGTATGCTTAACGCAACATGCTGGACGCCCGGTGAACACGTTTCGAAATTCCGTGATGTTCTGTTTACCCTTCCTTCAGCTTCGAACACCGGTTTTCGTCAATTTCAGGGCAAGGCTTGCTTTTCTCCGCCGTCTGAGAGACACCGTGATCGCCGCGGAGGAGTGGCAGAGCGGTTGAATGCGGCGGTCTTGAAAACCGTTGAGCTCGCAAGAGTTCCGGGGGTTCGAATCCCTCCTCCTCCGCCATCCGGGACCGGCAACACCCTGAAATGAAGCAAAGATTGGGTCACGTCCCCATTCATACAGCTGCGCCTGTACGATCTCGGCCTGATTGCGAATATCGGGATCGATATGACCAAAGCCCTCGACCCTGAAAACGCTGTCGATAAACTGAACGACATCTTCCGGGGCGGTCTGGTCATAGGCCTCCTTGGTCAGACGCAGTCCATCAAGGGTCGGCATTGCGAACCTCCTCGCAATCGATCAGATCGTCATGCTTTTCGAATGCAAACTCGACCCGCAGATTGTCCGGGCCGAACTCATACCCCACATACCAGCGCTTCGGTTCCGGGGTCGCTACTGCCTCAGTCTCCTCCGGAAAGAAAATCTGGCCATAGGCTAACGCTAAAGGGCCAACGTCTGAAGACGACCTGCTCTCTTCGCGAACTGCCGCCAACTCATTGTTGACTGAAAGCAGGGCCCGAACGGCGAAATCGAGACGCGCCCCAATGGGCCAGCCGTCTCGGTACACACCAACATCAAAAACCGACGAGCCCATTTATATATGTCGAAATGGCCATAATACTCCGTCACGTCTGGATGCCGGCCGCCCGAATGGTCCCCCTCATCATAGATGCAGGCCTGCACCGGGATGATGAAACAGTCATCGGCTGCGCCATTGGGCTGACAGGTCTGTGCCCCCTTGTCCTCCAGGAAGGTCACCAGGGGCGCCGTGCGCCAGAAATGCGGTGACGGTGTGGCCGGTATGGCGACTATCATGTCCCCCACGGACTCAAACCGACCAGATGACTGACACCCAGCCAGGCTCAGCGCCGCCAGAACCGGCAGGGCACACGCCCACAGCACCCGCCCCATGCTTATCGAAGACTTCAACATCAACCGCCGGGCTCCTGATCTCTCAGTCTCGCCCCACCCGGTTCACGCCAGATGATCAGACCTCTGATGAGAGTTCAATCAAATGAAGGGAAGGTGGCGCGCGGGGGCCAGCCGCCGCCACGATTGCCCAGATCGACTTGGCCCAGATTTATGCGGGACGGACAGGCTCAGGAGGACCTTTGACGGTCCGAACATGTCAGCGGGATGTCCGTTGGCAGCCGCTTGCGGGGCGGCGCCCATCACCGGGCTATTTCCGGCATGTTCCATACGCCGGTGCTCAGGGTCCAAGGGACCACGCCCTGGACCAGATGGTCAGATGCCCGGCTGAACCGGGCGAGAGGTGACATGTTCTAAGTCATAGGCCTGAGCTTCGCGGCTGGCGAATGGGGGCAACCCTCAAGGCCACCGCCCGATTGTCGAATCCGGACCGCGGCGCATGGTGGTGCGGTGCTTTCCACAGAGAGGGGGATCGTGCGCGACCCGGTTTGGGCCCCCATCGCGCCGCGCACTTTGGAAAGCTTACAGCCCCTTCTGAGGACAGATGAGATACTTCTCGCCGGTTGCTTTCGCTTCATAGCGTTTCACAGTGTTCGCCTCCAGCGCTTCCGCCAGTGAAAGCTCGGCGGTATAGTGGCTGTCGAAGGTGGTTTTGAGTTCGGCGACGACGCGTGCGCGCAGGCGGCTTGCGACCTCCATGCCGGCCTTGGCGAGGAAGTTGGGTAACAACCATCCTCCCACGCCCCACGCCATGCCATAGCCGCGGCTGAGCACGGTTTGCGAGGTGTCCAGTCCACCATAGAGGTAAACCTGCTTGTGTTTGATGGAGCCATAAATGCTGTAGGCGCCTGGTGTGCGTGCCGCAGCAGCTTCCATTGCAGTGAGGATGTTGGATGCAAGTTTTCCGCCGCCGGTTGCATCAAATCCGAGCGTCGCGCCGGTCGCGTGGATGGCGTCTGTCAGGTCAGCCATGAAGCTGTCGTCCGAGCTATTCACGACATATTTCGCGCCCATGCCTTTCAGCAGATCAGCCTGGTCCTTCTTGCGAACGATGTTGACCAGATCGACGCCGTCCGCCTGGCAAATGCGCACCAGCATTTGCCCAAGGTTAGACGCGGCGGCGGTGTGGACAATGGCGGTGTGGCCTTCCATGCGCATGGTTTCCAGGAAGCTCAGCGCGGTGAGGGGATTAACGAAGCAAGAGGCGCCATCCTTCGCGGTATGCTCGTCGCCAAGAGGCATGACCATCATGGCGGGCGCGGCGCGGTACTGGCCATACATGCCGCCGCCGAGAACGGCGACCGTCTTGCCCATCAGCGCCTGCGCAGCGGGGCTGGAGCCAGCGGCGACGACGGTGCCGGCACCCTCATTGCCGACCTGCAGCGGCTGACCAATGCGCGCTTTCATCGCCGCCATGCCTTGCGGCGTAACAGGCGCGGTCATCACTGTCGCGGTGCCAGAGCCGGTTGAGGACACCTCGCCCATGCTCGCCATCCCAAACATGACGCCCAGGTCAGATGGATTGATCGGCGTGGCTTCGACCCGCACGAGCACGTCATCATCGCCCGGCACAGGGACGGGTGTTTCCACCAATTCCAGCTTGAGTTGACCGTCAGCCGAAAGGGTCGAGAACATTTGAAGATGTGTTGCGGGGAGGGTCATGGGTGTGCTCCTGAAAGGGGGATGGGGTTGTGAAGTTGTATGGGAGGGTGGCGAGCGAAATGTAGCAGGATTTTTCAATGGCCGTCGCGGAGCCCGGGTTGATCTGAAAAGCCGCCTTAGACATTGGCGGGGTTACGATTGCTTTGGCGCATCTGGATGCCATAATCAACCTGAAGCAGAAAGCCCGCTCACGGCGCTTACCATCCTTGACGCGGATTGAACCCACGGCTTCGGGGGTGAAAGCGGGTTTGCCGGGGGTCTGTTCACGTCGCCCTGCAGCGGCCATCATGCCAGTCTCAGCCGGGGATTCGGCCTGAATGCCATCGCTGATTTGGCCGTCACGTCTGTGCCGTTCAGCCAGGTGCGCTCGGCAACCCGCAGGCCGGGCCCAGAGTCCGGACGGCCAATGCGCCTGCTCCGCATTGACAGATGAAGGCTATTCCCAAATGCAACAGCGCCCGTCATGGCCCGGCTGCTTGTCATACGGGCCCCTGTGGTGGATAGAGTCCATCATGACCTCACTTCCCATCGTGACCGGACTTCTTGAGAAACTGATCCGTTTTGATACGGTGTCGCGCCAGTCGAACCTCGACCTGATCGGCTGGATTGAAAGCCATCTGTCCGGGCTGGGGGCCAAATGCACGCGGATCCCAAATGCGCAGGGCGACAAGGCCAATCTCTGGGTTCGCTTTGGACCCGACCGGCAGGGTGGACTGGTGTTGTCCGGGCACACCGATGTCGTGCCTGTGGACGGCCAGGACTGGCAAACTGACCCCTTTGTTCTGACCTTGCGTGAGGGACGTTTTTACGGCCGCGGCACCAGCGATATGAAGGCCTTTATTGCCCTTTGCCTGGCCTTTGCGCCGAGCCTGGCGAGGATGGACCTCGACCGACCGGTCCATTTCGCGTTTTCATATGATGAAGAAGTGGGATGTCAGGGCGCACCGGCCATGATTGACCAGATTGTCGCCGCAGGGGCGCGCCCCGACGCCGTCTGGGTCGGTGAGCCGACGCTCTGGAAGGTGGTGTCCGCTCATAAGGGACTTCGTCTGACCGAGGTTGTTGTGACCGGGCAGGAAGCCCATTCGAGTCTGTCCCATCTGGGTGTTTCAGCGATTGGCGAGGCCATAGAGCTGCTGGCGCTGCTGCGTGAGATTCAGAAGGCTTTGCCGGAAACACGGTACCTGGATGCCGACATGAATCCGCCCTATCCGACCCTGAGTATCGGAACCCTGCAGGGAGGAACGGCGGTCAATATTCTGGCACGCGAGTGCCGGTTTCAGTTCGATCTGAGGTGCCCGGACGGGGTCGATCCAGATCGGATTCTGGCGCCGTTCCTGCAGGCCGCATCGGCCCTTGATGCCCGGTTAAAGGGCCAGTTTCCCGGATGTGGCGTGGCCGTTCACTGTGTGACCGATGTCCCGGCCCTGTCGGTTGTGCCCGGAAATCCGGCCGAGGCGCTTGTGCGTGCCCTGACCGGTGACAATGCGCGGCGCGCCGTCCCCTATACAACCGAAGCCGGACAGTTTCAGAACGCCGGTATGCCGGCGATCATTTGCGGTCCCGGATCAATTGACCAGGCGCACATGCCGAACGAGTATCTTGACCAGGGCCAACTTTCACAGGGCGTTGATATCTTCACAAAACTACTGGCCCATTTGGCCTCCTCGGCCTGATTTAGGCGGGGGGAGACCGGCTGGCCGCCTGTGATGTCGGCCCTTTCCACATGGCCGATTCCAGCCCACACTGCCCGTTATTCCGCCGCGCCGCGGCCGCTGGGCCGGTCGGGATGCGCGGCCTGAACTGACCAGGAGGACTGTCCATGACCGACGCGCCACAGGGAATCCATGATTACATCGAAGACGCCCGCAATGCCGACGTCCAGGTGTCGGTGAACGGGCACTTGTGCCACCGCAATGAAGCGACGGTATCCGTCTTTGATTCCGGCTTTCTGTTCGGTGACGGCGTATGGGAAGGCTTTCGCGTCAGGGCGGGGGGCGTTGCTTTTCTCGATGCCCACCTTGATCGTTTGTTTGCCGGGGCAAAGGCACTCGATATGGACACGAAATGGACCCGCACCGACATCCGGACACAGCTTATGGACTGTCTCAAGGCCAACGGGATGCATGATGGGGTTCACGTCCGGCTGATGCTGACGCGCGGCAACAAGAAAAGCCCCTATCAGGCGCCCCGGTTCACCCAGTCGGATCCAACTCTGGTAATTATACCGGAATATAAGATCCCGCTCGACGCGGTGCGCGCCAGGGGGGCCCGGCTGTTCACGGTTCACGTCCGACGCACCGGTCCGGCCGAACAGGACCAGAAGCTGAATTCCCATTCCAAGCTGAATTGCATTCTCGCCTGCATTCAGGCGGAGAAGGCCGGCTATGATGAGGCGCTCATGCTTGACCCGCTCGGCTTCGTCGCGACGTGCAACTCGACCCACTTTTTCATTGTGCGGGACGGGGAGGTCTGGACCTCTCCGCCGGAATATTGCCTTGGTGGCATTACAAGGGGCAATATCCTGACGGTCTGTCGACGTGCCGGGATCCCGGTATATGAGAAACGCTTTTCGCTGGTCGACGTCTATGCCGCCGACGAGGTGTTCCTGACCGGCACCTTTGCCGGCGTCAGCCCGGTCAAGGAGGTGGACGGCCGCATCATCGCCACGCTGGACGGGCCGCTGACCCGCCGGGTCGCGGCGCTGTACAGTGAGCTGGTCGGGGAAAACCTGACGGCGATTGCATGAGCACCGACATTATCCGCATTGCCATGTGGTCGGGCCCCCGCAACCTGTCGACCGCCATGATGCGCAGCTTTGGGTCACGCCAGGATACCCGCTGCATTGATGAACCTTTTTACGCCGCCTATCTGGCGATGACGGGTCTGGACCATCCCTGCGTCGACGATATTCTGCGGGTGCATGACAGCGATCCGGCCCGGGTCAGCGTGGCGCTCAGCTCCGGTCCGAGCGCCACGCCGATCGTCTATCAGAAGCATATGACCCACCACATGATCCCGGACATGCCGCTCGACTGGATGGCGGCAACCCGGCATGCCTTTCTGATCCGGCACCCGGCACGCGTGATCGCGTCCTATCGGCGGAAAATGGACAATGTGTCGCTCGACGCGCTCGGCTATCCGCGGCAGCTGGCGCTGTATCACCATGCCAGGGCACTGACCGGTCAGGACCCGGTCGTGCTTGACAGCGACGATGTTCTGGCCCGGCCGGACAGAGTTCTGCGGGACCTGTGCGCCGGTCTGAGCATTCCCTTCGACCGGGCAATGCTGGCCTGGTCTCCGGGGCCAAAACCTGAGGACGGCATCTGGGCCAGGCACTGGTATGACCGGGTCAATCTGTCCACCGGCTTTGCCGACACTGTCCCTGCCCTTCCGGCCGTGTCCGACGCGGATCGCGATATTTTCGACGCCGCAATCAACATCTACACCAAACTTGCAGAAAAACGGATCGGACAAAGCTGACCCCTTCCGTAACAGGCCGGTGAAGCTTAGCTGGGTTCCCCGGAAAGCTTTAGTTCCGACACGTTCCGATAGTCACCCAAGGCTCCCTTGATGAAGGAATTAAAGGCTATGGAATGGCGATGCTGTTGGCTCGCATTGGGTTCCACCAGATGCTGCATGTCAGACGCAAAAAGGATAATATCTCCCTGTTCAGGTTTCACCACCCGATAGGGCGCATTGAAGATATTCGTTCGGGCGGCGTCGGGCCTGAGCTGTATCTGCTGATAGGTTTTATGCCGGTCAAAAATCATATTCGCCGTGGGGTTGGGAAGAGGCGCATAGTAAAGCGACCCTGAGACCACCGAGTTTGAATGCGTATGGCCATGCATGCCGGCCCCCGGGGGATTGGTCAGCGCCCAGGACTGGGTCACATAAAGGCTCTGTGGTATGCCCAAAACCTCCCTCGCATAAATATCCAGGGCCGTCTGGACCGCCTCTGCGAGAGAGGCGAATTCCGGTCGACGGAATATATACAGGTCGTCAGAAATAAGATTGGTCTGGTTCTGGACCATAGCGAGCTGCTGAAGCGCCACCACCTGTTCCTGCGATATCGACGAGGCAACATTCATCCGGAATACCGGCTCTGCGAAAAGTGGCTCAATTTTAAAGTTCGTGTCGGCCATCGTGTCCCCCTCCAGCTGGCTCCAAACAAATGCTCGACAGGTCACGTGTCAAGAACCACGGGCTTCTGAAGCTGCCAGTCCGGATAGGGCGGCCGGGTTAGCCGGACGCCACTCTGCTGTCACGCTGCCACCAGGTCTGCAGCGCCAGGCGTCTTTTTGGACTGCTCCCTGCCAACACCAGAAGACCGGCCAGAATCCCCAGATTCTTTACGAAATTCTGCAGTTCCCGTTCGGCTGTTGCGCCTTCAAAGTTCCAAAAATCGTGAAGCATCAGGTTGACCAGCAGAATATACAGAATGCAGCCATAAGCGACCAAGCGCACATGCCGACCGGTGATCAGCGACACTCCGGCCACAAGATTTGCTGCGCCAGCAATCCAGAGCAGCCAGAGTGCAGGCGCTACACCATGTGCGTCCATCATCTCAAGATGAAGGGAGGGATCAGCGAATTTTGCGATACCGGGAAGCAGAAAATAGAGACCGAGCAAGAAGCGGCCAAGAAGGATAGAGCGTGATTGGGCCATGAAAGGTCTCCGCGATACTGAGCGTCAGACACGCCGACAGCAGGGTTACAGATTGACGAGACTAAAGCCCGATATGTATGCCGGAACAATACCGGCAGAGGCGCTAAACGATATTCATCCGCCCTGCGAGGTCACATCGTGGCCATAGATCCAATCCTGACGTGCCCGGACCATATCGGGCAGGACATGGCCTGCAACCCACATCGGGCCATAGGTTGCCACACGTGACAGGGCGGTTGCTCGGTGAAACGTCTTCATATTGGCGCGGGATGCGTTTCTGATACGACCGGTGCGTTTTGACCGAAGCTTATGCAAGCCTGCGACGGCTTTGGATGGGCCAACGTCCCGACAAAGCTCGGCCAGGACATGGGAGTCCTCAATGGCCATGGCGGCGCCCTGCGCCATAAAGGGCAACGTCGGATGGGCCGCATCGCCCAGCAGTACTGTCCGGCCATCATGCCAGTGCGGGAGGTCGGGGCGATCAAAAAGTGGCCAGCGATAAAGTGTTCCCGCCTTACGGATGAGCGTTTCCAAAACAGGCGACCAGCCTTCAAAATCCGCCAAAGCCTGAGCGCTTGACCCAGGGGCGGTCCACGACTCGATCCCGTCAAGGCCGGCTTCAACCACCCCAACAAAGTTAGCCAATTCGCCTTGCCGCAAAAGATAAGTCACGGCGTGACGATTTGGGCCGACCCAGACACACGCTGTGGGCGGTGGAACAAGCGCGCCAAGGCGGGCCGTCGGCACAACAGCCCGCCAGGCAAGGTTCCCCGTAAAAACGGGCGATTCCGGGCCAAGCATCTGGGTGCGTACCGTGGAATGAAGCCCGTCCGCACCGATCAGGAGGTCACCCACCGCTCGGTCGCCACTATCCAGATAGACCGAGACCTCATCCAGGCCGGTTTCATACCCGAGCACGCCCCGCCCAAGACAAAGCTTAACCCTGTCGGTTCGCGAAACCGCAGCCAACAGCACCTCCAGTAAGTCACTGCGATGGATATGCAGATAGGGCGCACCCCAATTGTGACGGGCCTGTCGCCCAACCGGAATTCGAAACAGGCGGTGCCCCGATCGGCCGAGCCGCATTTCCAGCGCCTCCGGTTCAAACGCTTTGGCCCTGATCGCGTGTTCCAATCCCAGCAGATTCAACACCTTCATCGCATTGGGGCTCAGCTGGATGCCGGCACCGACCTCGCTCAGCACGGGTGCACGCTCGATGACCTGTGCCTCCATGCCCAGTCGATCAAAGGCCAATGCAGTGGTCAGCCCGCCAATTCCGGCTCCGGCAATCAAGGCCTTCATACTGGTTCCTTATCTTGACTTCAAATTAAGTGCCGGATCAGACAACAAATCACAGTCCTGCAGCTAGCCCCTCTTGCGTCGGACAGTCCAGTATCGTCCTGATACAAGGGTCAAAGAAACTGGCCCCCTCGCGAACCAATTTGGAATGCACCATGCCGGGAAGAAAAATCATGCTTAAGCGCGGCGCCCTCGGGGCGGTTCGTCTTCGGGCTGCCTTGTTCGGCCTTGGCCTGTCATGTTTGGCAGCCTCAGCTGAACCGCTCTTTGATCCGTCTGATCCGGTACTCGATCGCCAGGTTGAGCGGTGCCTGGCCACGCCAGGGGTAACCTTCTTCGAATCGGATCAGACGCTTTGCTACAATGCCCCAATTTTTCCTGAGCAATTTTTTAAACTCAATGAGATCCCTGCGGCGCGGCACATCATTCTTACCTCACCCGGTGGGAATGTCGCTACCGCGCGCCTGATGAGCACGATTCTGGATACGCGTGATGAACCCGCCATCATCGCGGGACCCTGTATGTCTGCCTGTGCTATGGTGCTGTTGCCGGGCCTGAACGAAGTCGGCATTCACAGAACGGCTCACATCGCGGTGCATGGCATAACCATGATGGACTACCGGACATGGTTCGGCTGGCGCCGTGACGGTCAGGAGCCCAACCGCGCCGAGATTATGGCGGCGCAGCTCGGGTATGACTTCGACTATGTTCTTCATCAGAGTGGTCGCACACACATGCGCGACCACCTCGAGGGCCAGGCGGTGGATATCGGGTTTATTCAGTCGGTGAGCGACCGCATGTATCGGGACGCCAGTGGCTGGACCTGTCGCCTCGCCCCCAAGGCATATTGGGGCATGTTGGACGCAGACCATTTGCGGGCGTTTCTGGGAGACCGGCTAACCCGGCTGGAGGCCTTCGCCGGGACCTGGAGTGCCCCGGAAAATACGGCATACAAGGATGTCACCTTGCCGATTAGTGACCAGACCTATGTTTTTAAGAGAGATCTGGTCTCTGCCGGATGCCGGTAACCGGTATTAGCCTTGCATGCCCGCCCGTCGTGCAAAGTCTGCCGCAAAAGCCGCCAGCGGTTCGACACGGGCTTCCATCGCCGCCGCATTGGCATTCGACGCCGTACCATCTCGGACCCGCCCGATAATGCCCTGTAGAATCCCCGCAAGACGGAACCCATTATAGGCAAAATAGTAGTTTAGGTCGGGCAGACCGGAGCGTCCGGTATGCTGGCAATAGAGCTCGACATAGTCCTCAAGGGTCGGGATTCCATAGGATGACAGGTCTTCTATATCGACCAGCGCGCCCCGGCCCGGATCACTGCTCGGCATCACCCAGTTCATCAAGTGATAGGAAAAATCAGCCAGCGGATCGCCAAGCGTACACAATTCCCAGTCCAGAACCGCAATAACACGGGGCTCGGTCGGATGCAGGACCATATTATCGAGCCGATAATCTCCATGCACGATTGTCGTAGTGTCATCGGTGGGAATGTTCTTTGGCAACCAGTCAATCAGCCGGTTCATGTCCTCCAGGGTTCGCGTTTCCGACAGCTGGTATTGTTTCGTCCAACGGTGGATCTGGCGGGCAACATAGTCCCCTTCCTTACCAAAGCCTTCGAGGCCGGCCTGACGCCAGTCGACATTATGAAGGTCGGCAAATGTCTTGACTTTCGCTTCGTAAATCGCGCGCCTCTGATCAGGCGCCATGCCGGGCAGCGTCCCGTCCCAGAGAATCCGACCTTCGACCATGTCCATGACATAAAACATCGTGCCGATAACAGAGTCGTCCTCACACAGTCCGAAAGGACGGGCGACCGGGTATCCAAGAGGATATAGCGCCGAGATCACGCGAAACTCGCGATCAACCGCGTGGGCAGAGGGAAGCAATTTTCCAGGCGGCTTGCGCCGCAGGACATATTTCTGTTCGGGTGTGACAAGTTGATAGGTTGGGTTTGACTGGCCGCCTTTGAATTGACGCACCTCCAGAGGCCCTTGATAGCCCTCGACATTCTCAACCATCCAGGCCGCAAGCCGGGCCTCGTCAAACATATGCGATTCCGCAACAGGCTTTGTGCCGGTGAACAGCTCCTGAGCACTGGTGTCTGTATCCATGCGCACCTCCCCTATCTGATTAAAAAAGCAGGCTAACGGTAGCGGCGGGGGGCGACAATACCGGCCCTAACGTCAGCCTTCTGTCCGGAGTGCCGACAAGGTCACCATGGCTCTTTCGCACAAAGCTTCTGGCACGAACAGGTGATCGTGGTTCAGGGCGGCGACAACATTGCAGGGCACGCCGGCCGCAGTAAGGGCCGCAGAGATCCGGGCCATGAACCCGACCGCGTGGAGATCGGAATGGACTGACAGTTCCAGCCATACCCATCGGTCTTCAAGCTGATCTTCCGCCAGAGCGGGACGGAGCTGGCTCCACCCTTCCCGTTCGCGGAACTGGAAAATACGCCCCGGCAAGGGCGCATCGTCCGAGGTCATGTCATACACCCACAGCCCTTCATGCCGAAAGACCTGCAACTTCACGAAAAGCCGATCCAGATCCCTTTCAGGTCGACTCATCCACGGACGCGCCAGCCAATATCCTGCCGGTAGAACCCACCGGGCCAGTCAATATGGCCAATACCGGCATAGGCATTGGTAAAGGCAGCCTCCAGGGTTTCCCCCGTCGAAGTGACAGCGAGAACCCGACCACCATTTGAGACCAATTGCCCTGCTGCATCGACTGAGGTGCCAGCCTGAAACACGGTCACACCGTCAACCTTTTCAGCCGTTTCGATCCCCTTGATCGGGCTGCCCTTTTCATAGGCCTCGGGATATCCCTTAGACGCCATCACAACCGTCGCTGCAGGTCGGAAATCCTGCAATCCCATCATCTCAGCGATCTGGCGATGGGCAAGGGCCAGTCCGCCGGTTGCGCAGATCAGCAGTGCGGGAACAATATCGCCGGACATTCCGGCCATAAGGGCCTGACATTCCGGGTCTCCGAAGCGGGCATTGAATTCAACAACTCGGGGGCCGCTCTCCGTCACCATGATCCCGATATAGAGCACGCCCTGATACGGCATCCCGTCTTCCGCCATGCCGGCAATCAGGGGTTCAGCGATGAGGGTCTGAACCAGTTCCAATATTCTGGGCGTCACAACCGGTGCCGGGGCATAAGCGCCCATTCCACCGGTATTTGGGCCCGTATCACCTTCGCCGACCCGCTTATGGTCCTGCACACTGGGCAGATAAAGGGCGCCGTCACCGTCGGTGAGAACAAAGATGGACGCTTCCTCACCCTGCATAAATTCTTCAATGACGATTTCGCTGGAAGCTGGTCCGAATTTTCCGGTCATCATGGCTTCGACTTCGTTTTCCGCCGTTTCGAGGGAATCGCAAATCACAACCCCTTTGCCCGCTGCCAGTCCATCGGCCTTGATGACGTAAGGCGGAGCCAGGGTCTCGAGATAATCAAGCGCCTCAGTGAGATCGGTGAAACGCCCATAGGCCGCGGTCGGGATCTGATACTTCGTCATCAGATCTTTCGCGAACCCTTTGGAACTTTCCAGCTGCGCAGCCTGCTGGCTTGGACCGAACACATCAAAGCCACGCGCCCTGAGAGCATCCGACAATCCCGCAGCGAGCGGAGCCTCTGGTCCAATCACGACCAGATCCGGAGAGACCTGAAGGACAAGCTCCTGCATGGTGTGCAGATCCGTCGGGTCGACATCAAAACATGGACCGATCGCGTCCATACCTGGATTGCCTGGGGCGCAAAAAACGTCGTCGACGAGCGGCGACTGGCGAATTTTCCAGGCCAGCGCATGCTCACGCCCGCCGGAGCCGATAACAAGTATTTTCATGCGCTCAGCACATGGACCGGACGCGGGCTGGATGCAAGAGCCTGCGGTCTTTTCAAGGCAGGCAGGTGACGATCTGGACGGACCAGGATAGGAGTATCCAATGAGCAGCGATAATGTCACCAATCAACCGGAATGGACTGTATCAGAGCTGTCTGCCGCTCTGAAGCGGACTGTCGAAACCACCTATGATCACGTTCGCGTGCGGGGAGAGCTGGGGCGGGTGACCGTTGCCCGGTCGGGGCATCTATATGCCGATATCAAGGACGATAAGGCGGTTCTCAATACGATCATGTGGAAAGGGCAAGCCGCCAGCCTGCCGTTCAGACCCGAAGAAGGGCTGGAGGTTATCGCCACTGGCCGGCTGTCCACCTATCCGGGGCGATCGGCCTATCAGCTGATTGCCTCTGAGATGCGACCGGCCGGCATTGGAGCGCTGATGGCGCTGCTGGAAGACCGGAAAAAGAAGCTGGCAGCCGAAGGCCTGTTCGATCCGAGCCATAAGAAAGCCCTGCCCTACCTGCCCAAGACGATCGGCGTCGTCACGTCACCGACAGGTGCGGTTTTTCGCGACATTCTGCACCGCATCGAAGAGCGCTTTCCCGTACGGGTCATTCTCTGGCCTGTCCTGGTTCAGGGTGACAGAGCTGCGGAGCAGATCACGGCTGCGATCCGTGGGTTTAACGCCATCGCCGAACACGACCGCCCGGATGTTCTGATTGTTGGGCGTGGCGGCGGCTCAATTGAAGACCTCTGGCCCTTTAACGAAGAAAACGTTGTCCGCGCGACATTTGAAAGTGTCATTCCTGTGATTTCCGCGGTCGGCCATGAGACCGATACGACCTTGATTGATTATGTGTCCGACCGCCGAGCGCCGACGCCGACGGGTGCAGCGGAATTTGCGGTCCCTGTGCGCAGCGATCTGGCCCTCACGCTGCAAGATGTCGGACAGCGTCAGAAACGTGCCCTTCTCCGTCTGGTCCGGATCCGGGGCGAACGGTTCGGCAGCGCCCGCCTGCCAAGGCCCGAGCGGATGCTGGATGCAAAGCGCCAGTCGCTGGATTTCCTGGCCAATCGGCTGGACAACAGCCTGGCCAGAACGGCGTCACTTAAACGCCTGGCCCTGGCCCAGAAGGCCGGAGCCCTGCGGCCGGAGCTTCTCCGGGCCGACCTTCGCCGGGCCCGCCAGAGACTTCAGGAGACGGCGGGCCGTGTCCGCCCGGCCCTTCAGCGTCTGTTGAGGGTACGCCGGGACCGGCTCACGCCTCTGGGCACGCTGCTGGATTCCCTCTCCTATGCGGCCACGCTGGCAAGGGGCTACGCACTTGTCCGCAGCGCAGACGGCGGCATTGTCCGGTCATCCCGCGATGCGCGGGACCTCTCTATCTGGTCCGTGCGATTTCATGACGGTGAAGTCGATGCAGCGCCGATTGAGCGCAACACGCCCCCCGTCAAAACACCCGCCAGAAAGCCTGCACCGACACCCTCTAAGCCGGACGACCAGGGCAGACTGTTTTAAAGCGGCGAACCGGGGGTTCAGAACTGTCCCAGCAAATAGTCTGCGCTGGAGACTTCGAAGCTGCCGCCCTTTTCGACATTCAGCTCTTTCACGACGCCATCGACCACAAGCATGGAATAACGCTGGGACCGCTGGCCCATGCCGAAGCCGGACGCATCCATATCGAGTCCCAGAGCCGACGCAAACGCGCCGTTCCCATCGGCCAGCATCCGCACCTTTCCGGGCGCCCCGGAGGACTGGCCCCAGGCGCCCATGACGAACACATCATTGACCGATGTGCAGATAATGTCGTCGACGCCATGGGCGGCCAGCTCTTCGGCCTTTTCGATGAACCCCGGAAGGTGCTTGGCCGAACAGGTCGGGGTGTAAGCCCCCGGCACAGCAAACAGAGCCACTGTTCTTCCGGCAAATACGTCTTTTGTCGCGACGGGCTGCGGACCATTTTCCGTCAGTTCCATAAACACTGCTTCGGGCAGAGTGTCTCCAACCTTGATCGCCATCGCCATTCTCCTGTTCATTCGGGACTGCCATTTGCTACGGCATCACGCCTGCCTTTCCAACCGGTAACTTGTAAAAACGCCGCCCATCCTCCATTTTTCAGAGAGGAGGAGGACGATGACCTCACTTGCTGGCCGGATCTTAATTGCCATGCCCGCCATGGGGGATCCCAGATTCCACCGGGCGGTGGTGCTGGTTTGCGCGCACAGCGATGATTATGCGATGGGCCTGGTCCTGAACAATCCGATCGAACGGTTGAGCGTGTCGCAATTATTGGATCAGCTTGATATCGCACAGGATATTCACCTTCCCGAGCAGGCTGTCCTGAATGGGGGGCCGGTTGGAACCGACCGGGGTTTTGTTGTGCATAGCGGAGATTATTTCTGCGATGGCGCAACGATCGAGGTTGGCGAAACATTGTGCATGACGGCAACCCGCGATGTCCTGCGGGCACTGGCTCAGGGTGGCGCGCCCCGAATGGCTCTGCTGACGCTGGGTTATGCGGGATGGGGACCGCGGCAATTAGAGACGGAAATCGCGGGCAATTGCTGGATCGTTTCCGATCCTGACGAGGCGCTGATCTTCGATCATGGTTATGCCACCAAGTGGAACCGGTCTCTGAAGAAAATGGGCGTCACACCGGCTTTGCTTCACCATGGAGGTGAAGCTTAACGATACTGCCCTTTGGTCCGGCTAAGACGCCCATTCCGGAAAATGGCATGGCCCGTGTCGCGGAAATCGGCCCGACTTGTATCAATTTCAGCCCGTATAAGGTAAACATCCGTCTCGCCCAGCCCGGCCGACAACTGGCGCGCCCGCTGCAGGGCTTGGCGCTGATCATGCGCGAAATAAACCGCCCGGACACTTCGGGGGTCGTCGGCCGCGTCAAGATATTCAACCCTGTAGGACAGCGTTTGCATCAGCCTCTTTCAGCGCAGATTACGGTTGCTTGCCAGTTATTTTTGCGCAGGACGCCCGGGTCTGCCTGCGTCAACTTGCACCAGAATCTCTAATATAGCTCACTCCATCTTTGTTGCTTGACGTCTACCCTGACCCTTTTGCTATGCTGAAGGCATGCAATGATCGACCTATTATAGACAAACCCTGACGCTGTTATGGCGGTATTGGACACAGGAAATGTTTGGCCGGCCACCGGTTAAACCGCCGAAATTCGCCGGACGTCAGCGTTCGAGGGGGGAGGGCAGAACATGATCAAGACCATCCGGTTTAACATCGAAGATCACCCGGCTGAGGTCCGCCGGGACGCATTGGCGGCATTTTGGGGAAAGAAAGCCACCATTCTCGCCACATCCGTTGCTGCGGAAGCCATTCTCTGGAAGGGCCGGCTGGATATTCTCGGTGATATCGGTTTAATCCAGTACCGCGGATCAGCCTATAATTGCGAACGTCCAGGTGCGCGCAAAGGCCAATACGCGACGGGCCTCTCGGTGGCGGTAATTACCTCCGGACACGGACAGGTGGTCGTCGGCAATAAATCCTACGGATTTAAAACCGGGGACATCCTGATTTATAATCCGGAATTGCCTTTCCACCTGAATGCGTTTTCGACCCACAGCATGGTGGTCGCGACCATACCCGCCCGTGACACAGACTTTTTTGTGCAGGACCCGGTTGTTCTCGAAAAGATCGCCACAGAAACACCGCAGGCTAAAGTCCTTCACTACCATATCAAAACCCTGTGCGAGTCCCTGTTCGCACGGGAGTACTCATCCGCGGTCCTTCTGGCCAAGGGTTTGGGTAACCTTATAGAAGGCCTGCTGCGCCCCGGCGATTTGCAGACGCAACAGATGGACCGATTTTTCTTCAAACGGGCGGCGATTGTCGCCTTTATTGAGCAAAATATCCTGAGCAGGGACCTGAACCCCTCCAGCCTGGCAAAGCGGTTCGCGGTGTCCCGCGCCACACTTTACCGTATATTTCGCGATTATGGCGGTATCGCCAATCACATCGCTGTCCGGAGACTGGATGCAAGCTATGCGGCCCTGGTTCAATCCCGAGGGGTCGCCGGCGCGGTTGGCACCATCTCCCAAGCTCTGGGGTATTATGACCCGGCCCACTTCACCCATCGCTTCAAGCAACATTTCGGTGCGACGCCGAAGCAAATCGGCAGGCTCGGACAAGCGTACGACAGAAAAGCCGGTACATGGGACGCGGATAATGTGTTGACCACCTACAAACGTCTGGACTCCATTGCCGCTTGAGCCTTCCCTTCTGCCATTGTGACCGCAGAGGAACTGAGCGCACTCAATGCAGGGTCAGAAGGATGCCCCCACCCAGATCTGCATCAATGACACCCTCGCCCCCCTAGCCGCCATGGTGCGCCGTCACGGACTGAAGCAGCTCGCCGGCCAGCTCACGGCTGCCCGCATGGGAAACGTCCCCCAGGCTGAGCATGCCGACCAGGCGTTTCTGATCATTGATAACGGGTAGCCGTCGGATTCGCCGGTCCTCCATCAGACGAACGGCATCCTCAAGATCCTGATTTTCGGTGCAGTAGATCACGCCTTTGCTCATGACATCACTGGCTTTGGCCTTGACCGGATCGAGGCCGCGTCCAACACCATTCAGGGCGATATCGCGGTCAGTTACCATGCCCACAAGGCGATCATTCTCCCCGATCGGAACGGCGCCAATATCCTCGTCCCGCATTACCTTCGCGATATCGGCAAGTGCTTTGTCCGGGGCGCACCAGGTCGCCTGTGCATGCATTGCGTCTCTTACTTTCATGAGTGACTCCATTTGCTGTGTTGCTCGATTTAAAATCTGCTGTGCTGTTTGCTGTGTTGCGCGATTTAAAACATGTGGACCTGACGCCGAACAATCGCACCCGCCGCTCCCGTCCTAATGATCGGAACCTCGGTCCTGTCGTTGCGCCGTGGCAGTCCGGGGTGGCGGCCTGTCTCAGGTCAATTTGAGGTGGTCCTGAACCGCAACAACGCCGGGCGCTGACCAGGCGGCCTGTTCAGCGATCTCCCGATCATGCCAGGCATCAACCTTGCCTTCCAGCACGACACGCCCATCGTTGACAGAGACCTTGATGCCCTTCGCTTCGGTCTGGGCGCTGCGCATCAGCGCCTTTTCAATCCTGGCGCGAATGTCGCCTGGTGCCGGCCTGGCCTTGACCTTGACCAGATTGACGACGCCCTTGACCCCCGGAAGATTGCTGATCCGAAACTTCGCCGCATCGCTCTGATACTTCCAGGCCACTTCTCCGTTCAGACTGACATGCCCATCCTCAACCTTGGCCTGAATGGCACCTTTCGGAATAGACACATCCCAGTCTAATATGTCGGCCGCTCGCCGGGCCAGTTCATCATCGTCGGTCCGGGCCATTCCGGACAGGCGCACCTCTATATTCTGAGCGATGGCCCGCACCCCTTTAACCCGTTTGACGGCCCGCTCCGCCGCGATTTTTTCCGCAAAGCTGGACACATGACCCATCAAGGTCACGACGCCATTGTCCACGCCAATACCGATGTCGGCTGCATCAATACTGGGCTCCCATTCCAATTCTTCCTCAACATGCCGTTTGAGTGTCAGGTCATCCATTGTCATCTCCATTGTCTGAGACCCGGAAACCGAGTGGGCAGAGTTTGACGCAAGGAAACCGGATCGCCTTGATTCCGGTCAACCCCTTCGGCACCAAATTGTCCGACGATCTTTCCTGCGTCGGAGGAGAGGCAGGATGAGGCTTTCACACGGGTGCTGGGTCCTTGTGATGGATGGCGCCAAAGCGCTGTTCCTGCGCAATCACGGGGATGAGGATATCCTCAATCTGGAGGTCCGAAGAGTTCTTCAGCAAGGAACCCCGCCAAACCGTGATCTGGTGCGGGACCGGCCGGGTCGGTTTCCCATTCCTCGGGGGGGTGTGGCGACATCTGTCGCCAAGGATGCCCACACTCGGCTCGAAAATCGGTTCGCGATAAAGGTTGTTGAACAGGTTCTCGACATGGTTCTGAATGACAGTCATCGCGACCTGCTTCTGGTGGCCGATCCAAAAACACTCGGCATGATCCGGCCGTATCTGGTGAAGGTCCCGGGTCTGAATATCTGCGCTGAACTGAACAAAGACCTGACCCGGCATGACCTCAGATGTATCGAAACCCTTATCCGCATGGCCTGAGTCCGGCCGATATAACCACCAAGACGCCCGCCACCCCAGACTGACAGGGAGCCCCCATCATCTGCTTTTCGGCGACCGCCAGTTTCACCACAGCGGCTCTGGCCGGCGGTGTCGGCCTGTGGTGCCTTTACCGGGCGCCACAACCCGCTTTTGCCGGCCTGGCGGCCCTTCCCGTCTTCCTCGGCGTGCAGCAGGGTTTAGAGGGCCTGATTTGGTTGGGCCTGGCCACGCAGGGGTCGGATGTCCAGGCCGGTCTTTTGAGCAAAGCCTTTCTGTTATTTGGGCTGGCGGTCTGGCCACTCTACGTTCCTGTATCTGTCGGGCTGGCAGAACCGTCCTTCTATCGGCGCCGGGTCCTCCTTAGCTTCGGGATCGCAGGTGCCTGTCTCAGCACGGCCTATGGGGTTCAGATCGCAAGCAGCTGTTATGCGCCGGTGGTCGTTGAAGGCCATATTCATTACGCCGTCACCGACTGCGAGGTCCGGCCGGTCTGGCGGGGGCGCCTGTCGCCGGATGTGCTGACATGGACGGTCATGCCCTACACGCTGGCGACGCTGGGGCCTTTCCTGATGTCGACCTGGCGGGACCTGCAGCGGTTTGGAGGTCTGGTTGCGCTGAGCCTGCTTGTCACACTGATCTTCTATCGCAGCACGCTTGTTTCCGTTTGGTGCTTCTTCGCCGCCGTGGCCAGCCTGTCGATCCTCGTCTTCATCGAAAGGAGTCGTCACTTTGCCTGAGCGGGTTTCCGGACGATCAGAACCGATCCGGATTTCCGCACATATGGCCGAAATCCGTTTCCAGGCCTGCGATCTGAGCCAGGCGCTTAGGGTCTTTTATCCTGAAACAGTCTGCACGCGGCAGGTCTATGATGTCCTGTCGCTTCAGCCGGCCAAGCATCCGGCTGACGGTTTCGAGGGTCAGCCCCAGAAAATCAGCGATATCACAGCGACTCATCGGGATCGGAATGAACTGGCCCTGCGACCCCTCCCCGCCATTCTCAAGATCGAGGAGAAAGGTCGCTGTTTTTTCCAGGGCTCCCTTGCACCCCAATAACATCGCCTGCCGTCGGGCCGCGTCGAGCATTTCGTCGATGCGCTCAAAAATCGTGGGCCGGAAACGGTCGGAGGTTTGCAGGGCCTGATTGAAGGCCAGACGGGGCAGGATGCCGACTGTCACATCAGTGAGGGCTTGCGCGCTTGTGGTGTGATTGCCGGAGAAATTCAGAGCCAGAAGCTCCCCTGCCCCGGCGAAATTCTGGATCTGGCGCTGACCGTTCAGGGTCATGGTGTAGACAATGACGGTGCCTGACAGGATCAGGAAGACACCTTCACAACTGTCCCCTTCAAGAAAAAGGTGTTCTCTGGCGCGGTAGTGCAGCGGCCTTCGCGAAAACAGATCGGCAAGCGCATCATTTTTTCGCCTGTCCCGGCGCCAGGTCGGCCGGGACGAGTGCGGGCAAATGTAACGGGTGTCAGACATTTGTTGTGACGGCTCCTGCAGCCCACACCTGATCCAGTGTCACACCCATGGTGCGGCTCGGTTCAGCCGCCAGCAATCCGTGAAACTACGCATATCCGCCCATTTCCGGAGCACTCGTGGTGCCGGTAAAAAAACCCCGCACCGGCAAAGGCCAGGCGGGGTGAACTCAACATATGAGTCCTTTAAGTCGGGTCGACGCGGCACAGGATATGCGCCGACCCGATTCAGATGGCTGGCGATCAGACGTCTTCGATTTTCACCGCATTGCCCTGACCATCGGTGTCGACGCCCAGCAGGTCGCCGTCCGAAATCAGCTGGTCAAGCGTTTCGGGCAAATCCCCGAACCGGAAATCCTGGTCGCCAAGTTCGACGCCGCGAGCCGCTTCGACCAGCGAGGAATCAATCAATGTATCGGGCGTTACGCTGATCGTCTGTCCGACAATCGTGAACGTGTTTGCCACGGCATCAAGGTTCCGAACAGGTCCCTGGATTTCGACGGTCGGCGTACCGCCGGTACCCCCGCCATTGCCGGCGCCGCCAGTTCCAACAAGACCATCTTCCGGCTCATAGGACACCTCGCCGTCACTGCTGGTGGACAGGCGTCCCGTGGTACAGCCCAGGCCCGCTTCGTCGCTTTCGGCCTCGACGACTTTTCCGGCCGACAGACCTTCGAAGAAGGCAACGCGGCCGATGGCCAGGTCATTTTCATCTTCAAAGCTGCCATCCGGCAGGCCCGTCGTATCGACTGAAACACCCAGAATGCTGAATTCAGGATCGGCGATGGAGTCCGCGTCTACAGGCCCCCGCAGGCTGCACTGCTGTTCGTCTTCAGCGTCCCGCTCGACCCGGGTCCATTCGACGGACCCTGCCTCTGTCGGGACACCTCGGGCTTCGACGAAGTCGCCAATTGCAACCCGGCTGAGGAATTCCGGCACCGTCAGATTATCGCCGTTCAGCCCGACATTGTCGCGCACGCGGCTGGCTCCGGTCGGCACAACGTCAATGCCAAGACGTGTTGTAATGGTCCCGGCCTCGGTATCGACGGCAACAACCCGGTCCTCGATTTCAACCGAATTCTCGACCTCGATTTTGACATTACTGATGACCAGAACGCCATTGGCGTCAAAATCACCATAGACTTCAACGCGTTGACCGACCCGGCCGACAAGCTGAGACGCGTCTGACACGTCAAGCGTAATGCCATTAATAATGACTTGCTGCGGGTCGGACAGCGTATCGACGGACTGCAGCACGCCCTCAATCTCGAACGAGCCGGACGCCCCCCCTGCGGTTACGCCATCTTCTTTCTCAACCCGACGGGCAACATAATCCCCGGTGCCGTCAATATCGGCCTTGATCTCGACAAAAACGCCAACGAGATCGGCATCTGCCGCCAGCCCGGGATCAAAGAAGGTGGCCGAATTGACGAGGAAAACAGCGCCATTGACCGTGATCGTACTGCCATCAGTTGCGACGGCGTCGACAAATCCTTTGACTTCAATTTCATCACCGTCGACGCCGGCCTGTCCAAGGTTTGAGACCAGCAGATCATCCCGGTCGACACGGGTGGCAAGCAGCCCGGTTTCGGTCGGATAGCCGCTGACTTCCACCACCATGGGTTCACCGCCAGCCAGATTGATCGGATCAAGATCGCGAATGTCGATGCCGCCAATCCCGTCATTGTTGCCAATGTCGGAATCAAACAGCGTGTTGCTGTCGACCGTCACAATCTGTCCGACCACTTCAAATGTACCCGTTGTCGGATCCGCCGCATCCGGCACGATGTTTGTTGCGGGCCCCTTCAAATCTTCGTCGAACTCGATCCGCTCTGCTTTTCGAACGCCACCTTCTTCGGTGCCGTTCACGGCAACTTTCATACCGACGCCCAGTACACTGTCATCACCGGTAACATCGTCCTCGCCTTCGATGGCAATGATGGTGCCGTCTTCGACTTCGTATTTGACGCCATTGACGAAGACGCTGCCGAAACCCGTGACGACGCCTATGGCTGAAACCGAAACGCCCTGTGGTGGTGGCGGTGGTGGCGGGGAACCGCCGTCTCCGCCGAGATTTGGCGCGCTGGAGCCGCCACCGCCACCGCAGGCACTCAGCCCGGCAAACAAGGTGGCCACAGCAACAGAATTCATGATCCGGATTTTCATTTCGACGTCCCCTGCCATCACAATGATGAACTTTACACAATTGGGGCCTGCTTAGCTCAACAAGCTTAAAGATTGTTAGCCGCGATAGATTAAATTTGCTTCATTTGATCCTGCTGTCGCGTACCCCCTGCCTCAGACCTGAGGCGTGAGGCCTCAGACGCCAGGGCGTCTGGTCCGCAACAGCCGGCATTTTGCCGGAGGCTGGCGCATCAAAGTGATCCGGCGGCGCCGGGTCCCTCACGCTAAAGCGTGCATCCTCAAATGAGGAGATTCGCTCTCGCGCACGTTTAACCTAGTTGATTTGTACATCCTCCCTCCGGGAGATCTCGTTTTCAATGGAGAACGCCTTGGCAGATCATCAATGGAATGATTGGATTGGTCGGTCGGAAACCCGCGGTGACACGCTTCACCCTGGACCGGCCCGCGCCCTGAATGCGACGCTAGGCGGCTCGGAAAGCATCCCTTTCAACCCCGGTGATGCCCTGCCCCATCTCTGGTCCTGGCTGTACTTTCTGGATCCCGCCCGGAAGGCGGACATCGGTGCAGATGGCCATCCAAAACGGGGCGGCTTTCTTCCGCCGGTTGCCAATCCGCGCCGCATGTGGGCCGGCAGTCGATGTACACTGCACGGGCCACTTCGGCTTGACCGGCCGGCCCGCAAGACATCGAAAATTCTCTCCGTCACTGAAAAGCAGGCGCGGTCTGGCCTGATCACCTTTGTCACAGTCGCCCATGAGGTTGAATCGGACGGTATGGTCGCGTTCCGAGAGGAACAGGATATCGTCTATATGGACATTCCGGAGGTGTTCAGCCCGCCGCCGGCCCAGCCCCTGCCTGACTGTGCCCACAGCGAAGCGGTGGACATTGACCCGGTGCTCCTGTTCCGGTTCTCGGCCCTGACCTTTAACGGGCACAGGATCCATTATGATCGCCCTTATGCGATGGAGGTCGAGAACTATCCTGGTCTCG
The DNA here is from genome assembly GCA_938084575.1 of uncultured Hyphomonadaceae bacterium. Lineage (GTDB taxonomy): Bacteria > Pseudomonadota > Alphaproteobacteria > Caulobacterales > Hyphomonadaceae > Henriciella. Next base: position 135,939 of record CALKFG010000004.1, on the reverse strand, counting down.
TCGTACATGGCCCGCTGCAGGCCATTATGCTGTTCGACTATGGCACGCGGCTGTTTCCTGACCGGGTGGCCTCTGCCTTCCGGTTTCGCGGTGTGCGTCCATTGTTCGACTTTGACCAGACCCGTCTGAACGCGCGCCAGAATGACACCGGTGGTCTGGATCTGTTCACGGCGAATGCGGAGGGGACCATCTCCATGACGGCGACTCTGGAGTGGGCGTCGTGACTCCCCGCCAGACCTTTCGCATGGAGCGGTCAACCCTGCTTGTTCCTGCGTCGAAACCGGCCATGATCGCCAAGGCCGCAGCGGCGCGGGCAGATGCCGTCTGTATCGACTGCGAGGACGCTGTCGCACCGGATATGAAGGTCGCGGCCCGGGCCAATGTCATCGAGGCGCTCAACACCCATGACTTTGGCGGCAAGCTGCGCCAGGTCCGGATCAACGGCCTTGATACACCGTTCGCGTATCGTGATCTCGTGGACATCGTGGAAGAGGCCGGCCAGAACATTGACCTCGTCGTATTGCCCAAAGCCGGCAGCCGGGAGGATATCCGCTTCGTCGACACGCTTCTGACGCAGATTGAAGCGGCCACCGGTCTGACCCGCCGCATCGGGATTGCGGCCCTGATCGAAACGGCCGCAGGTCTGGCGGCGATCCAGGACATTGCCGGCGCCAGCCCGCGTCTGGAATCCCTGATTTTCGGATCCGGGGACTTTGCCGCATCAATGCAGATGCCGCTGGATACGATTGGCGGGGCGGATGCGCATGATGCGCTCTATCCGGGGCATCGCTGGCATTACGCCCTTCAGGCCATCGCCATCGCCGCGCGGGTTCACGGGCTGCGGGCCATAGACGGACCCTATGCCGGCATCAGGGATACATCTGGTCTGGACCGGTTCGCCCGGATCGGGCGGGCGCTGGGCTTCGACGGAAAATGGTGCATCCACCCGGCCCAGCCGGAAACCGTCAATGCCGTCTATTCCCCGACAGAGACCGAGCGGGCCTATGCCCAGCGGGTCGTCGACGCCTATCATCAGGCGCAAGCCGACGGCATCGGGGCCATCACCGTCGATGGCAAAATGGTGGACGCCGCCAATCTTAAAATGTGCCAGCACGTTCTGGCCAAAGCCGACGCAGCTGAACGCAGCCACTAAGGCACAAACAGGGAGAATACATGGTCAAGATCTTGGAAGGTATGCGGATCATAGAAGGATCCGCCTTTGTCGCCGCGCCGCTGGCGAGCATGACGCTGGCCCAGATGGGGGCCGATGTGATCCGGTTCGACCGCATCAAGGGCGGCCTTGATTATGATCGCTGGCCTTTGACCGAACATGGGCGCAGCCTGTTCTGGGCCGGGCTGAATAAGGGCAAGCGGTCGATCGCCGTGGATATGTCGACGCCAAAGGGCCAGGAAGTTCTGACCCGCCTGATTTGCGCGCCAGGTGAGCAGAATGGAATTTTTCTCACCAATCTCCGGGTCCGGGGCTGGATGTCCTATGAGGGCCTGACCGAGCACCGCAAGGATCTGATCATGCTTCAGGTCAAGGGAGACCGGCATGGCGGTCCCCAGGTGGATTACACTGTGAACCCGGCAGTGGGCTTTCCCATGGCCACGGGTCCGGAAGGGTCCGACGAGCCGGTCGGGCATGTCCTGCCCGCCTGGGACTGTATCACCGGACAACAGGCCGCCCTCGGCATCCTTGCCGCCGAACGCCATCGCCGGCTGACCGGCGAGGGGCAGCTCGTCGAGCTGGCGCTCAAGGACATGGCACTCGCCATGCTCGGCAATCTTGGCATCATCGGTGAGGTCATGATCAATGGTGCGGATCGGCCGAAAATGGGGAATGCCCTGTTCGGCGCCTATGCGCAGAATTTCCAGTGCAGGGACGGCGTCCAGATCATGGTGGTTGCCCTGACCAACCGCCAGTGGCGCAATCTGAGAACCGCGACACAGACCGACGCGGAGATCGACCAGCTGGCCAGCAAGGTCGGAAATGATCTCGAACATGAAGGCGCCCGGTTCGAACACAGGCACGCCATCACCGATATTCTGAAACCCTTCTTTGCCACCCGCCCCAGCGCGACGGTCATAAAGGCACTGGACAAGGCCGGCGTGACCTGGAGCCAGTACCGGACCTTCAAAGAGGCGGTTCACAAGGATCCGGATTTGTCCCTCGAGAACCCAATGTTTTCCATGCTGCATCACCCCGGAATCGGGTCCTTCCTGACGCCCGGAAATCCGATCTCCTTTTCCGGCACCGACCGGGTTGAACCCCGGCGGGCGCCAAGTCTGGGCGAAAACACCGAGGAGATCCTGACCGAGATTGGTTATACCGGCACCGAGATTGCGCGCCTCTATGACGACAAGGTCGTGGCCGGACACTGACAGGCCAGGTCAGCAGAACATCACCCCTCCGCCGGGTCTCCTGAGCGGGGTTCCCACGGCCGGCTTAAGCCCGGCGCCGGTGTGATGTGCCTTTCGCCTGAGGGCCCGGCGCGAGCTGGCCCGGCCCGAGCCGGAACGCCCCCCCGCCGGCTTGAAAAACCCGGCGGGCCTGATCCGTTAAGGTGCAGTGCCGACCGCATAGCGCCGCGTAAGGACTGCGGCAGCGTCGGGTGATGTCAGGCTGCGTGGCTCTCGGCGATGGCGGGGGCAGACACCCGAAATCCATCATATCCCGACGCCGCGATCTGGTCGCAGATCACCCGATAGACATCCACCCCACCAATATAGGCCATAAAGGTCCGTGGCTTGCCGGGAACATTTGCACCGATATACCAGCTGTCAGCCTGCGGGAACAAGGTCATATTGGCCATGGCCTCATTGTGGGCGGCCCATTCATCCTCAGCCTCGGCTGTGGCCTCAATGGTCTGCAGACCCTGCGCCTGCATCCAGCCAATACAATCGCTCACCCAGTCAACATGCTGCTCGATCGAGACCATCATATTTGACAGGACCGATGGGCTGGACGGTCCGGTAATGGTGAAGAAGTTCGGGAAGCCGGCAATCGCCACGCCGAGATAGGTGTGGGGTCCGTCGACCCATTTGTCTTTCAGAGCCTGGCCACCCTTGCCGCGGATATCGACTCGCATGATCGCCCCGGTCATCGCGTCGAACCCTGTGGCAAAAACAATCGCGTCATAGGGCTTTTCACCTTCCGACGTGCGGACGCCCTGCGGGGTGATGCACGCGATGGGCGTCTTTTTCAGATTCACCAGGCTGACATGGTCCTGATTGAAGGTTTCAAAGTAATTCGTATCGAGGCAGGGCCGCTTGGTCCCGAAGGGATAGGATGTGGGAACAAGCAGCTCGGCCAGATCGGGATCATCGACACGCGCCCGGATCTTGTCGCGGATAAAGTCGGATACCCAGTCATTGGCCTGCTGATCCGACAGGGTGTCGGAATAGGCCGCTGACAGGGCCGTCAGAATGCCGGTGTCCCAGCCGGCCTCATATTTGGCCAGGCGTTCCTCCTCCGTCGCCTCATGCGCAGACTGCATGACGCGGGGCGGGTTCGGGATGCCCGCCGGGTGATATTTCTGGGCTTCTCGGAAAGACGGGTATTGCGCCTTCATCTCCACCACTTCGGAATTTGTCAGCGGCCGGTTTCCAGCCGGCAGGGAATAGGCCGGTGTTCTTTGATAGACGGTCAGTTCTGCCGCCTGTTCCGCAATCAGCGGAACTGACTGGATCGCCGATGAGCCGGTTCCGATGACGGCAACGCGTTGGCCGCTGAAATCCACCCCGTCTTTCGGCCAGAGCCCGGTGACATAAGTCGGACCCTGAAACGAGTCTGCCCCTTCAATGTCCGGTGTCTTCGGCGCGGACAGGCAGCCGGTGGCCATGATCACATGCTGCGCGGTGATGACCTCCCCGCGGTCGGTATAGACCTGCCACCGGGTTTCATCCTCATCGAAGATTGCCCGCGTGACACGCGCCTCGAAGGTGATGTCCTTGCGCAGGTCAAACCGGTCGGCCACGTGTTCGGCATAGCGAAGAATTTCCGGCTGCGTGGCATATTTCTCTGACCACACCCAGTCCTGCTCAAGTTCCGGCGAAAACCCAAACGAATAGGCCATGCTTTCAATGTCGCAGCGGGCCCCCGGATAACGGTTCCAGTACCAGGTTCCGCCGACCCCGTCTCCGGCTTCAATGACGCGGACTTTTAACCCCATCTTGCGCAGCTTGTGCAGCTGGTACAGGCCGGCGAACCCGGCGCCGACGATGACCACATCCATAACCGATCCACGGGCAAGGCGGCGGTCAATTTGGCTCCCAATATAGTCGATCGCCTTTTCCTGAGCGGGCAACAGTCCCGGCATGGCGAAGAAATTGTGCATCTGCCGGTCAAACTGCTTGTAGGTCACCTCAACGCCAGCCGCCCGCAGCCGATCAGCATAGGCCTCAACTTCGTCGCGCAGAATGTCGAACTCCGCTGTGATCACGAGGGCCGGCGGCAGGCCGGACAAATCGTCCGCACGCAACGGCGCGGCATCCGGGTGAAGCCTGTCGGCGGCCTCGGGGGCATATTGATCCCAGAACCACTGCATCACCGGCGTGTTCAGCAACAGCTGGTTGTTCGGATCGGCATAGCCCGGCGTATCCATGGCGCCGTCGCACACCGGATAAATCAGGACCTGCAAGGCAATGTCGGGCCCAGAGGCGGCTTTGGCCTTAAGGCACATCACAGCCGCAAGATTGCCGCCGGCGCTGTCGCCCGCGACCAAAAGCGGGCAGCCGGTATCTGCAACCAGAGTCTCCTGTGCCCAGACCAGAGCATCCCAGGCATCATGAACGGCCTTTGGGAAACGGTGTTCCGGGGCCTTGCGATAATCGACCATCAGGACGCTGCATCCGGTCCGTGCCGCCAGTTGACGGCCGACCGTGTCATACTGGTCGATGTCCGACAGAACCCAGCCACCGCCATGATAAAAAACAAGGACACCGGTAATCTCATCTCTCGGGCGAAGCAGCCGGGCTCTGATGGTGTCACCATCCCGTGCCGGAATCCGGACGTCCCGCACTTCCGCCATGTCCGGCCCTTCAGGATAGGCCTCGGCCATGGCGGCGCCGACCAGACGGGCTTCCTCCACCGGCAGATCGGTCAGGGCCGGCCCTTCAGCGGCAGCCATCTGGGCCAAGAGCGCTGTGCTTGCAATATCGAGATTCATCCGCCTGTTCCTCCGTCACCTTTGGGCACACTATTGCCGGGTCTGCACCGACTGACAATCCCACCTGACGCGCGGTCATTGCAGCGGCGCTGGCCGGTCAGCTGGCCCCGGGACCTGTCTTGCAAGGGGCGGGTCCTGGCATAAAATTGTTACACATTTGTGGGATAAAAAATGCGGCCGGGACAATCCCGTCCGGGCCGCCCCTAAAGGGGTGAGCTGCGACAGCTGGCCGGTGCCCGACGGGGTAGGACGGATGCCGCTTTTGTGGAAGAAAGAGTGCCGAATGGAAAAATTCTTTGCCTGTATCGGAGCGTTTCTGGTTGCAGCGCTGCTGATGGGACAAACATCACAGTAAAACGATCTCATGCGCCAAAGGCGACACCGTCACCCCGAAGGCCGGCTCGAGCGTACGAGACGTACGGGTCGGTTTGTTATACAATACCGACTGCGCTGAGCACACTTCGGGCCCCAAGCCCGACTGTCAGAAGTATCACACCGACCCCTGCCAGATTGGCCCGCCACCGGTTGCGGTGTGCCCCGAGCACCGTCGCCCGGTTCATGAGCCGCAGCAAGAATACCGCGATGATCGGAAGCAGCAGACCGTTGGCAATCTGGGCGATCAGGATCAGATGCACCGGCCGGATGCCTGACAGGCCAATGACGGCCCCGATCAGCACAACGCTCAGCGCGGTCGCCCTGAATGCGAGTCTCTGTCGCGCGGCGCCCACCCCCAACACCTCTGACATAGCAAAGGCCGTCGCCATCGGGGCGGTAATTGCAGAGGTCAGCCCGGCGGCAAAAAGCCCGATACCCAGAAGGTAACGGGCAGAGACCCCGAACACCGGCTCAATGGCCAGGGCCATGTCGGCGGCGGACCGGACGCTCAGCTCCCGCCCGAACAGGGCGGTGGCCGCCGTCGACAGGATCAGGATGGAGAGCAGTCCGCCAAGGCCTATGGACAGAGCAGAGTCCTGCCGCGCCTGCCTCACGCCCCCTTCACCCGGCCACTTCTGTTTCGCGGCAGCGGCATGCAGGAACAGATTATAGGGGACAATGGTGGTTCCGATCAGCGCCATGGCCGTCAGCGTCGCACCCGCGGGGAGACGGGGCTGGAGGCCGGACAGGAACAGGCCAGGATCGGGACGAATAACCGCTGCGCTGATCAGGAAAGACGCACTCATGATGACCACAAGGCCAATCAGGATCTTTTCAAGAACGGCATAGCGCCCGACCAGCACGACAAGTCCGGAGAGCAGGGCCACCAGAAGCACCCAGCCGCCCTGCCCGGGACCCTGTCCGGCGAATATGGCGTCCAGACCCAGCGCAGCGCCGGTCAGATTACCGCCCTCATAGGCACTGTTGCCGATAAACAGCGCCCCAAAAATCAGAAGCCCGAAGCCGGCTTTGCCGAGCCGGCCCTGCATGTCCTGCATCAGGGCCTGGCCGAGCCCGGTTTGGGCGCCGGCACCCAGCCGGGCCGTCATGTCCTGCAGGATCATCGTCGCAAGCGTTGCGAAGACCAGTGTCCAGATCAGGGCAAAGCCGAACTCAGCACCCGCCAGCGTGCACGCTGTTACCGTGCCCGGCCCGATGAACGCGGCCACTGTGAGCACGCCGGGTCCGAATGTCAGTCTCATGCCGCCTCCCCTGCTCCGCGCTCGACCCCACCCGTCCGGCACGGGATGGAGATAGTCTGATAGCACCGCGCATGAGAAGTCCAGACAGGAGCCGGGTGTTCCGCCTGACCCTGCCGGCCGGGTGCTTCTCATAGCCGCATGAGCCGGCAGCGTTCTGGTGTAATCTGAAAAAGGCATTAGGACCCGGAGCGAAGCGCCTGTCGGGCATCGTCCGGCAGGGCGGGCATGGCCCGGCGCTTGGTCCAGAGAGAGACGGGATGACAAAGTTCAAACGCATATTGTGGGGGTTTGCCCTGTCAGGATCGGCAATCCTGATCCTGTTAGGGATTTATATCATTCAGACCCTCGGTTAGGCCGGCCGGGGGACCCCAGAGGAAGCGCGCGCGCCCGCCATCCCGGACCGGCGCCCGGGCGTCCGAACAGACCTTCGGCGACATTGTAAACCTGGCTGAACCCCGCCGCTTCCAGACGGTTCATCGCGTGCTCCGAACGCCCGCCGGTCCGGCAAATCACGGCAACCGGCTGCGTCCTGTCGCCCTTGACCGCGACGAGAACCTGCTGAACGAAATCATCGTCCTGAAGCGGAATGCCGAGACTGCCGGCGGGTAAGCCGGTTGCGCGCCACTCGGCCTCGGTGCGGACATCCACCAGAACCAGATCCCCGCTTTGAGCGGACCGGTAGGCTTTATCGGCGGCAATCGTCTCGCCCGCCCTGGAGTCCAGGGCCAGCAGGACTGCGAAAAAACTCAGGACAATCGGTTTTAACATCAGCGCTCTCCTTCCCGGACACCTAACCCGGTTCGGTCCTGAACGCCAAGCGCCACCGGGTCCGGGCGTCTCTCAGCGACCCGACAGGTGACGCGTATTTTTCTTGTCACCTGATCCCGTAGGGTTAAAAGCAGGAGATTGGCGGTCTCCGCCGGGGTGGGCAGAGTGATATGCGATCGAACAGGCAACGACACGTCGCGCGCGGCGTGAGACTTCAGGCAGTCGGGCGGGCCCCTCTGACCTGGATGGGACGTCAAATGAGGCGCGCAGGCCTGACGATTGGCCGATTTGGCTTCCGAGACCGTCTGGTTCGGCGCGCACTGGCCAGCCTTGCCGCACTGGCCAGCCTTGCCGCACTGGGCGCCGGTCCGATGCTGGCCGCCGCGTCAACCGGACCGGAATATCTCACCGCCAATGTCCTGATCTCCGATCTTGGTGAGTTTGATGATATTGAGCAGAGTTTCCGTATCTCCTTCTATGTCTGGTATGAGACAGACGTCGACAAGCCCAATCATCTCGAGGCGATGCGGGTCCTCGGCTCCAAGGAAATCCTGCTCCAGGAGGACCGGTCCTTTCCCCAGGCCAATGAACGCATCATCCACCGGCGGTTCATCGAAGCCCGGCTAAGTCATGTCTGGGAGGTCCAGAATTATCCCTATGACCAGCAAACCCTGAACGTGAATCTCGACCTGAAAGACACCGAATACCGCTCTGTGCGGTTCATTGGCAGCAGCGTCCAGAAGGTGATCGATCCCGACATCGTCATTCCCGGCTGGGACATTACCGGCGCGGCAGCCTATGCCACCCGGAAGATTTACCCGTCCAGCCTGGGACATCCCGCGGGCGCAGAGTTCAACGAGCTGGAAGTCCCGGAGCTGGAACTGACCATTACCGCACGGCGCACTTCGACTTCCGGCTTCTGGAAAATGATGGCCACAGCGCTGGCGGCTGCAGGGCTGGCCTGCACAGCCTATTTTCTTCCTCTGAACAACGGCTCAGCCCTCAGCCCGAGATTCGGTCTGATCGCGGGTTCGGTGTTCGCGGTCGTGTTGAGCATGCGCCAGTCGACTGAAACCTTCGGCGAGTTGACCACCGTCACCCTGACCGACAAGATTCACATCGCCATCCTGTTCTATATTTCCGTTGCGACCGTGGAATCCCTGTTCACCCATTTGCACTTTCAGTCCTATGGTAACGAAAAAACCATTATAAAACTGGATCGTGGCCTGGCAGTCCTGTCGTCTGCCATCCTCGCGACCGTGATTTGGGCCCTGATGCGGGGAACTGCATAATGACACCTGCCAAGAACCCTTCCGTCCTGCGATATATGACCCGGACCGTGATCCAGAGTCTGGCGGTGTTCGCCACCGCCAGCCTGACTCTGGCCGCGTGCACCAGAGCCGAGGAACAACCCCGCTACACCTTCCAGGGTGAAATTCCCGTCGGGCTGTTACATTCCCTCAGTGGCACCATGGCGGTGTCTGAAGATACCGTGATAACCGGCGAGGTTCTCGCCATTGAAGAAATCAATGCCCTTGGCGGTCTGCAATTTGGCTCCAAACGGCTTAAGCTCGTTCCGCTTTTACGCGACGGCCGGTCAGATCCGGCCGTGTTTGCGCAGGAGGCCCAGCGCCTGGTCGAACAGGACCAGGTCAGCGTCGTCTTCGGCGGATGGACCTCGTCCAGCCGAAAGGCCATGCTGCCGGTCTTCAAGGACAGCGACAGCCTGTTATTCTACCCCATCCAGTATGAAGGCGAGGCGCCGGCCGACAATGTCCTTTATTTCGGCGCCACCCCGAACCAGCAGTCCGAACCGGCCATAAACTGGCTGTTTGAACAGGGAATCACAGACTTTTTCCTGATCGGCTCGGACTATGTCTATCCCCGTACCGCCAATGCCATCATGACCCAGCAAATCCAGCAATCGGGCGGGCGCGTGGTCGGCGAAGTCTATCTCCCGCTTGGAACCGCCGTGACCGCATCAGAAATTGACGCGATGGCCCAGGCCCTTCCAGACGGCGGGGCAATACTGAACACCGTCAATGGGGATGACAATGAGGCCCTGTTCCGCGCCTTGTCACGCCGTTACATGACCGTTGAAAACGGGTTTCTCGCGGTGAGTTTCTCAATTGACGAAGCCACCATCTCGCAATTTGGCAGCCGTTACTTTGTCGGCTCCTATGTCAGCCAGGGCTTCTTTCAGTGCCTCGAAGCCCTCGGTGCTGTCGAGTTTGTTGAGAAATTCAAGGCCCGGTTTGGTGACGACCGGCCCATTGGCGAACCTTCTGCCACCGCCTATACCATGGTGCATATGTGGGCCCGCGCCGTGACGGCCGCCAACAGTCTGGAGCCGGCGGCCGTGTCGGCAGCCATGTCCGGACTGTCCTATGACAGCCCGGCCGGCCCAGTCAGCCTGCTGGCAAACCAGCACCTGACAAAGCACATTGCCCTCGGTCAGGTGCAGCGCAATGGGGACATTACGATCGTCACCCAGTTCGGAGAGATTGAGCCAGAGCCCGTCCCCAGCTCAAACGCGTCTGTCAGCCGCGCCTTTTAGCCTCTGCCTTTTCCACTCGCCCATGCTTGTGGCCGGGATGTCAGGGGGAGGACACATGCCCGGGCCATGGCGGCTGCGACCCCGCCGGCGAGGTCAGGGGTGTGCCCCCGCCGTCGGCCTGTGTCATCGTCTTCGCGCCCGGTCGGACCTTCCTGATCTGGGAATCGGCAAGCGTCATGGCACATCCATGGGCGTTGGGGATCACTCAGAGGCTCGCAAAACACCCCCGAAACAGGCCCACAAATACACCCACAATTTGCACGGACAACACTGTTTACCCTTGGACAGACCCCGACAGTCCGACATCCAGAAACCTTTAGTAAACTGTTTTTGATTGGTTTTTCTGAGCACCCCGGATCACGCCGGACGGGTTGATGGTGCCCCCACACGGACTCGAACCGCGGACCTACTGATTACAAATCAGTTGCTCTACCAGCTGAGCTATAGGGGCACAGCGGCTCCTTTACGTCGCCTTGCCGGGGAGCGCAAGAACCCTTGTCAGGATGATCCGCCCGGCACTCTGTGCCCCTGCCGGATCCCTAGCCGGCCGGCTCGGCCTCGGTGTCCTTGCCCCAGAACAATGCCATGACAAGCCCGGCCAGACTGAACAGCACGATGTTATAACCGCCATGCAGCGCAAACAGCGTCCAGCTGTGATCAACATTGTACACCAGATCAAACCCCGCCATGGGCAATCCGATATAGACCCCGATCAGCGCCCCCAGCCGGGTCGCGCGGGGCCAGTCGGTCGCGTCAAACGCCCGCATCGCCAGGGCCTGGGCCAGGGCCAGCGACAGGGAGATCAGGCCGCCGCCGACAAAGAACAGGACAGGCTCCATCGCGCCGGCCACCATGTCCTCAGTATACTTCATCTCCGCCATCCAAACGCGCTCAAACGCCAGCCCGTACCAGAGAAACCCCAAAAGCCAGATACAGATGGCACTCAGCAGAACGCCGAGAATGTTTATTCCTGAAATCCGCAACATTGTTTCCTCCCGAAATGGTTCCATTTTTCGCGCTGATCGTTATCAGAACCCTCAGACCGCGAAGGGGCAGTCTGCCTCCTGATAGCAAACTATGGAAGAAGTCATGGCCCAGACCCCCAAGCGCCGGATCCTGATTACGTCAGCCCTGCCCTATATTAATGGCATCAAGCATCTCGGCAATCTTGCCGGCTCGATGCTGCCGGCTGATGTCTTCGCCCGGTTTCAGCGCCTGCGCGGCCATGACGTTCTGTATATCTGCGCCACCGACGAACATGGCACGCCGGCCGAGCTCGCCGCCCAGCAGGCGGGCATGGATGTGCGCGCCTATTGTGACCAGCAGCATGACATTCAGCGGGCCGCGGGCGCCGGCTTTGATCTGTCCTATGACTGGTTCGGGCGCTCCTCCAGCCCTCAGAATGCCCGCCTGACCCAGCATTTTGCCAATGCGCTCGAGGCCCGGGGCCTGATCGAGGAACGGATCTCCAAACAGGTCTACAGCCATGATGATGGCCGCTTCCTGCCTGACCGCTATGTCGAGGGCACCTGTCCGCATTGCGATTATGACAAGGCCCGGGGTGACCAGTGCGATCAGTGCGGCCGCCTGCTTGACCCGGTGGACCTGAAGAATCCCTATTCGGCCGTGTCCGGCGGCACACAGATCGAGATCCGCGACACCGCCCACCTGTTCCTGCGTCAGTCAGAGCTGCAGGACACCCTTCGCGACTGGGTCGAGGGCGCCACCGACTGGCCGCCGCTGGCCCGCTCCATCGCCTTAAAATGGCTGGATGAGGGGCTTCGCGACCGGGCGATTACCCGTGACCTGCACTGGGGTGTTCCGGTGATCGGGCCAGATGGTACGCCGCGGCCGGGCTTTGAGAACAAGGTCTTTTATGTCTGGTTCGATGCACCGATCGAATACATCGCCGCAACCGAGGAATGGGCCGAGGCGACGGGTAGCGACTGGCAGAGCTGGTGGCGCCGTGACAAGGGCGCCGACGATGTCGAATATGTCGAGTTCATGGGCAAGGACAATGTCGCCTTCCACACCGTCTCCTTTCCCGTCACCCTGCTCGGATCCGGCGAACCGTGGAAGACCGTCGATCGTCTGAAGGCCTTTAACTGGGTCACCTGGTATGGCGGAAAGTTTTCGACCTCTCATCGCCGCGGCGTGTTCATGGACCAGGCACTGGAGCTGCTGCCGTCGGATTACTGGCGCTGGTATCTGATGGCGAATGCACCCGAGGGATCCGATGCGGCCTTTACCTGGGAGGGGTTCCAGGCCGCGATCAATTCGGATCTGGCCAATGTGCTTGGGAATTTTGTCAACCGGATCACAAAATACACCGCCTCGAAATTTGACGGGGCCCTGCCCGCCGAGGGCACGCCCGGTGAGGACGAAGCCTGGATTGAAACCGAGATCCGGACCCGACTGAGCCAGCTGACCGCGCATTATGAGGCCATGGAGTTTCGCAAGGCTGCCGCGGAAACCCGGGCCATCTGGGCTGCAGGCAACGAGTATCTGACCCGGGCCGCGCCCTGGGTGAAGTTCAAGACCGACCGCGCGGCCGCTGCGGTCGGGGTCCGCACGGGCCTCAACCTGGTGGCGCTGTTTGCCCGCATTGCCCAGCCCCTGATCCCGGCAACCGCGGCGCGCCTGCTCGACGCGCTGCAAATCCCGGACGCCGACCGCAGCTGGCCGGACCCGGACCGCTTCGAGGGCCTGGACCTTTTGCCGGAGGGGCACCCGATCTCGCCGCCGCCCGTCCTGTTCATGAAGCTGGAGGACGCCACCGTGGCTGACTGGTCGGACCAGTTTGGCGGCGCGCCGGCCGACTAGCCATCCCGACAGGGCATGGCCCTAAAGCGACCGGGTCAGACGAAGCCGCACTTCGGCGCCGGGCGATGCCGGCGTCAGGCCAAAAAGCCCGTCCAGCCGGACAGACCAGGCCGGGTCAAGCGGCTGGACAAGGAAGGGGCCGGCCTGGTGACGCTGCTCACGCAGCCGGGCAAGCCCCGCGGTGCGGCCATAGGCACTGTAGAGTTCCAGGCCGGCGCGGCGCGCCCCGGAGAGCTTACGGACAAGCTGTCCGCGCGTCTGAAGCCCCAGGCCGTCGCTTCTGTTCTCGCCAAAATCAAGAGAGGTCAGCAGGATGCCCCGCACCGACCAGTCGGGGCTTATGGCGTAATTATGGCTCCAGTTCAGCCCGAGCGACTGCGGCCGGCGATCATCGCGCAGGACGAGGTCAAAGCGCACCCCGTGCTGATGCGCCCGGCCGGCGGGACTGAGCTGCCAGAACAGCTCGGCGCGCAGCTGGTCCAGGTCGACATCCGACGCCCCGGTTGTGCGGACACTGGCGGCGAGGCGCCACATCCTCCGGTCGCCAAAAGCCCGCTGAACATGAACCCGCTGGGCCAGCGCCGAGGTCTCGGGATCGAGACTCGCGCGGTACTGAATGGCCGATGTCCCTGCCCGCACAACCGGCGAGAACACGCCACCGAGATTCTGGGCATGGGCTGCCCCGGCCGCCGCTGCAACCAGGCAGCACGCGGCTATGCGGGGTGCTACGGCCCCGCGCCGGACAGTGCTCCGGTCGGGCCGGGCGGGCGGTTTGCCAGGTGTCGTGATCATCAGTCCTTTACCTCCCTTGTACAGGTCGGGTGTGTCCTGCGCCGATCGCCGGATCCCGGCCCAAACGGGACGCTGCCGCCCGGATCAGACACCGGACAGAGCTGACGGCCGGGTCAGGATTCCGCCCTGTTGAGGGCCCGGGACACCGGTCGTGCCGGGCCAGGACAAGGGCAGCCCCCGCAAGCTGCGCACGGCGAGGAAAGCAAACGCCTCCGCCTCAAGCGAGTCCCCCCGCCAGCCAACCGCCTCAGCGGCCAGCAGCGGACATGGCAGGGCCTCTCTCAGCATCCGCATCAGGCTGGGATTATGGCGCCCGCCGCCGCAGGCAATCACCCGCACGGGCGGCTCTGGCAGGCGGGTGATGGCGGTCGCCACGGCGCGGGCCGAAAAGGCGGTCAGAGTGGCGCAGCCATCATAGAAGGACAGGCCACGGGCCATGCTGGCATTAAAATCGTACCGGTCGAGTGATTTTGGCGGCGGCGCACTGAAAAAGGGATGCTCAAACAATTGCGCCAGCAGCCCTTCATGCACCAGCCCGCGCTCGGCGAACCGGCCATTCTCGTCGCGCAGTCCGCGGTCATGCCCGGTCACCCACTCATCGATCGGGCCATTGGCTGGACCGGTGTCGAGCGCGATCAGGGTGCCATCCGACAGGCGCGCCGTGATGTTCGCAACCCCCCCGAGATTGAGGACGACGGCCGGCCCGGCGCCGAGACGCTGCAGCAAAGCGGCGTGATAGGCCGGCGCGAGCGGGGCGCCCTGTCCGCCTGCGGCGACATCGGCGGTGCGAAAATCATGGATGACGGGGCCGTCGATCCGGCGGGCAAAACGGGGCCCGTCAAACAGCTGCAACGTCGCCCCGGTCTGTGCCTCGGAGGGCGGGCGGTGCAGCACGGTCTGGCCATGAACCCCGACCAGAACCGGATGACCCGCCGACTCCGCCTGGAGTCCGGCCGCGTGCCGCTCCGATTCCAGCTTTATGTACGCATCATGGTGGGTCGCGACAAGGATATCTCGGGCCAGGCTGAAGGCCTTATCCGGCTCTGTCCCGCGCCAGTTCCATGCCCGCGCGGCCTGCGTCGCCTGCTCAAGACCGGCCCGTTCCTCCGCCGTGAACGGGCGCTCAATGGCCGGGCCGAAATCAATCACCCGCTCGCCATCGGTCAGGATCAGGGCCCCATCGACGGCGTCAATTGACGTCCCGGACATGAACCCCGCCGCCCAGATCGGCTGAAATTCCTCGCCTGTCATGCTTCATTCCTTCCCGGAGCCATGCTAGTGCGCGACGCTGTAGGAGATTATACGCCATGAGCCAATTTAAATCTGACTTCCTGCGAACGCTGGAGCAGCGGGGCTATATCAAGCAGACCACACATGTCGCCGAGCTCGATGCCTATTGCGATTCCGGCACGCCGGTCGCCTATATTGGCTTCGATGCCACCGCAGACAGCCTGCATGTCGGATCTCTGGTCGGCATCCTGATGCTGCGGCGGTTCCAGCAGGCCGGCGGACGCCCCATTGTCCTGATGGGCGGCGGCACCACCAAAGTCGGCGATCCGACCGATAAGGAAGCCTCCCGTCCGATCCTGACCGAGGCGCAGATCGAGCAGAACATACGGGGCATTCGCCAGGTTTTCGAGACGTTCCTGCGCTTCGATGACAGTCCCAACGGGGCCCTCATGGTCAACAATGAGTCCTGGCTGGGCGCGTTGGGCTACATCGACTTCCTGCGGGATATCGGGCGATATTTCACAATCAATTCGATGGTCAAACAGGATACGGTCGCCCGCCGCCTTGCCAATGAACAGCCGTACACCTTCCTTGAATTCAATTATCTTCTGCTGCAATCCTATGATTTTCTTGAACTTTCGCGGCGGCATGGATGTTTCCTGCAGATGGGTGGATCCGATCAGTGGGGCAATATTATCGGCGGTATCGACCTCGTCCACAAAGCGGATGGCGGCCAGGCCTTCGGCCTGACCTGTCCTCTGATCACGACGGCCTCGGGCGGGAAAATGGGCAAAACGGCCGATGGGGCGGTCTGGCTGAATGCGGACAAATGCCTGCCCTATGATTACTGGCAATTCTGGCGCAACACAGAAGACGGTGATGTTGGCCGGTTCCTGCGCCTGTTCAGCGACCTCCCTTTGGATGAGATCACCCGTCTGGAAGCGCTGCAGGGCGCCGACATCAACCAGGCCAAGATCGCGCTCGCAAATGAAACAACCCGCATGCTGCACGGCGATGCCGCCGCTCAGGCAGCTGAAGCCGCCGCAGAACAGGCCTTCGCCGCCGGTGGGGTGTCGGAAGATTTGCCGACACATGACCTCGACCCTAAGGCTTATCCTGATGGCCCGAGCACGATTGTCCTGCTGCGGACCGCCGGCCTGGTCGGTTCAAATGGGGAGGCCCGACGGAAGCTGCAAGAAGGCGCCGTTCGGATCAATGACCAGCGGGTCGATGCAGATACGCAGCACGGCTGGGACAGCATGATGCCGGATGTGACGGCCTTCAAAGTCCAGCTCGGCAAGAAGAAGATTGCCCTCGTCCGCCCCGTTTAGCCGCCTCCCGGTGCGGTTTCGATAAATTCATCTTCGGGCAGATCAGGGAGCTTCTCGGTCGGTGGTTTGAGATTGGGGTCGGTATCGAGGCCTGCAGGAATAGAGGTGTCAGACGGGTTCTCAAAAATCCTGCGCAATATTCCGGGCGTCACAGCTGACAATGGATTGACGGTCACCTGCGCTTTATCCAGCGTGCCCCCAATGGAATAGGTGATGGAAAAAATTCCCTCTCCGCGCCGCCCAACAAAGAGATCTCCGATGACCGGCATGCCGCCCAGGACGGAATTCACGCCGAAGCTCGGCACCAAAACGCCATTCAGTTCAATCTGCCGACTTTCATTGGCAAAGAAGCCGTTGACGGTCAGCCCCAGAGCCGGACCACTGGCCCGGCCGCCCTCAATCACATAGCGCCCGCCTCCGATTGTGATCGGCGCCACAATGTCTGAAAACAGAACCCCGTCTCCATTCAACGTGTCGGAAAGACCGCGAAGACTGGCCAGGGACAGGATCTGGGTGACAAAGGGAGCGTTGGTGAGCCGCGCGTTTGAAACACGCGCCACAAGCCGCGAAGGCGCACCGTCCCGGCCCAAGGTGCCGGACAGGTTCAGCTCACCGCCACTCAGGAAATTGACCCCAAAAAAAGCCTTGGCGAGAAAACCCGCATCGCTCGAGGTCATACCGATGGTTGGCGCCTGATCGGGATCCCGCGCAAAATAGGAAGCCCCGAACTCCGCGCCTTGCGCATTCTGACCCGTCGCTTCAACCGAAATCAGCCGGTCAATCCCATTGACCAGTTGGAGTTCGGCCGCGCGCAGCTCCAGACCTCGGCGGACACGCAGCCGCGCCACATTGGCCGAGACGTTCAGGGCGAGCCCCAGAGGTTCCGCACCGGCAGGCCGGCCTAGTCCCTCAAAGCCGGTCAGGAGCGAACTGATATCGAGATAGGCCCCCTGCAGCTCCATATCGACGGTGCGCGGGCGTGGGCGCGAAATCGTTCCCGAAACATCAGCGGCCCCGGCCATGAACAATTCCCGCAGGACCAGTATATCAAGCCGTCCCTGCCGATCAAGACGCAGATCACCATCCAACCGGGCACTGTCGCCCATGACCCTGACGGTGGAAACAAAGCTTTCAGGGTCGCCGGTATAGCCCAGCGTCGCCCGAGCCGCCTCCCCGGCAGGCTTAACCCAGCCAATTTCATCAATGGCAATTCGGGCATCGCGCAGATCAAAACCGAACGTTGCCTGTCCGAGCCCGCGCGCGCCAACCTGGCCCTGAATTTCGACTGGAATTTCTCCGGTCAGATAGGCTCGTCCAACCAGGCCGAACCTGTTCAGAACATCCGGGGTCACAATGGCAGAAGCCGAAATATCTGCCGGTTTGTTCGCTTGGGTCAGATCATCCCGCCAGGTGAACTGAACCGGGGCCGCATTCACCTCACCGAACCCGGTAAGAATCAGCCGCTCCGCGGTCAGATCCACCTGAACGGTTGCCGCCTCAAGATCCAGCCCTGGTGTCACATCCTTCAGCTCACCTTCACGGATCGTGCCAGTGGCTTTGAGGTCGATATCGTCGAGGCGAATGTCCGGACGGGCCGGGCGCTTAATGAAAAGACGCAAGTCAGCCATGCCGCTCACCCGGCCGGGGTCGAACCCTGTCCGGGCCTCAAGCTGGAGGCGCGACTCAGACACCATCCGGATCATGGATTGTGCCGGGCCGGCCCCCTCCATGCTGACCGAAAATGATTGCCCCGCAGGGTTCAGCAGGGGGAAGTCGACCATGCCGGCGCTGACGGACCAGTCCTGTATGCGCCCGCCGATCAGCTCAATTCCAAAACTGTTTCCACGAAGCCACCCCGTGCCCAGACCCTCCTCAACCGGCGGAACGTCTTCCATGAACCGCACTTTCCCGTCGACAAAGGAAAAGCGAACATCCAGGTCTTCATCACGGAGAAAACCCGCGGCAAAGCTGTCGGGCTTTAATGACAGCCGCGCCCGTGTTTCCGACACACGCCCCGCTTCGAGGCGCTCAACCACAAAATTCCGCGCCCCTCTGCCCAAGTCTTCCGGCCAGAAGGACAGGACGGTTTCTTTCGATACGTCGCCGACGGCCTCAGCGGCAAGTTCCAGCCGGAAGGGCAGTTGACCGGGACTGTGCCCGACATCGAGATCCAAAGCCCCGGTTGCGAGAATGTCGACACCGTCAATCCGTGCCAGAAACTGGCGCAGATCAATCACTGAGAAATCCGCTGAAAGATCCGCCTCCAGCTCAACATCGTTAAATGTCCAGGACCGTGGGAAATCCTCCGTCAGGTCGACGTTGAGACGGGGAGCTGCCATGTCGATCCGGCGGAGCCCGGCATTCTCCAGCACGTTCTGGACCGAACCCGACAGGACAGTCTGGAGCCGCGGTGTTTCCAATTCCAGGCGCTTGATTTCGACAACATCGTCAGCGGGACGATAGCCTGCATAAAGCGAAAAGGCATCGATGACGACAGACAAACCTGGCAGCTCAAGGCTTCCTTCCTGCCGGGCGATAAGAAAATCCAGCTTGTCCAGCCCGGTCGCCTGGCCTACATGCGCTGCGAAATGCGTACCGACAATGACGTCGCTCTGGGCAAAGCCCTGAAGCCCGAACCGGTCGAGAAGGTCACCGAGGGGCCAGGCCCCAACGTCAAGATTGGCCTCCAGATGGCGGCTGTCGCTGTTGACCAATAGCGACATCTCGAACCGCCCCGGAAGGCCGACTCCATCGCCCATGCCCGCAAGAGACAGACCTATATCGCCGGACATCTGTTCAATTTTCCCGGACGCATCCTCGAGTGTCGCAAGACGCTCTCCCGTTTGGCCTTCGATCCGCAATTCCATGCGATCGAAGCCTGCCATTCGTATCGTCGACCCGGTTTCAAGCGCCAGGAAGCCGGCGAGCATGTCGCTGAGTACCCGATTGGAAAGATCCAGCCAGGCCCGGGGGGTCTCTGGTAATTCCCGCGCCCGGATCGGCGGCAACGGATCTCCTGCCAAAGACCACATGTCCTGCCCGGTATTGCGGAGTCCCAGCCAGCCTTCTTCGAATTCCACCTCTATGGGGTCGACTTTACCGGTTAGCGCAGATCCGGCGTCAAGTGTGATGCGGGCCTGTTCTGCCCAGCCTGCCTCGGCACCCGCCTGATCACGGATCGACACTTGCCCGGCAACAACGTAAAGCCTCCGGTCAAGGGGGGACCATTCAAGCGTCAGCCTTTGCACCTCAACGGGGCGGCCATTGCGCGCATTCGTCAACGCACGCTCGACATCCTGACGAAACATGCCAAGTTCCAGAGGGCCCTGTGACAGGGTATAGGCCAGCACACCGACGATCGCCATCGCCAGCAAGGAGACGGCGCCAAGGAGCTCTACGACGATGACTGCAGTGGTTTGGCGAACCAAAACTCTAACCTCATTTCTGCCGCCCCCGCGGACCCAAGGAGACTGCCATGACAAACCGACCAGAAAAAGGCGATACCGCACCCGTGATCGAGCTGCCCGCAACAGACACTTCGGCCGTCAGCCTTGGCAAGCCGGGCAAGACCGGTCAAATCCTTTTCTTCTATCCGAAGGATAACACCCCCGGCTGCACCACGGAGGCGCAGGACTTTTCCGCTCAAAAAGCCAGGCTTGCCGATCTCGGTTATCACGTCATCGGAGTTTCGCGTGACAGCCTGGCGGCCCATCAGCGCTTTCGGGACAAGCAGGCTTTGACCGTGCCGCTGGCGTCGGACGAAACTGGAATAGCCTGTGAAGCCTTCGGTGTCTGGGTCGAAAAAAAGATGTACGGAAAGACATTCATGGGTATTGAGCGCTCGACCTTCCTGGTTGAAAAAGATGGCCGGATTTCCGAAGTTTGGCGGAAAGTGAAGGTCAAGGGTCATGTCGATGCGGTGATTGCCCATATTCAGGCAAATAGCGATTAAGTGACGACCAGCTGAGCCCTTAATGTGAATTTTACGAAACGTCTGTATTAATTAGCGGAAATGAGTGAAAAAAGGCTTCCCTAGGGGCAAATTATGCGGTTACAGTCCGTTTTTTCCCGACTGCACCGAGCGGTGACGCAGCGCTTTGGACCGTGTTTTTGGATGGGTTTAGTAGAATGACTAGCCTCAACAAGCTGTTTCATTTCCTCCGTGTGACCTTCCCGGAGCGTCAGATTTACCACCGCAGCGGTGGGACCGTCCGCTATTTTACCGTTTCGTCTTTTCAGCAGATGGTCTTGAGCTGCGCGGCGCTCACCATTGCCAGCTGGTGCCTCTATGCGACCGGGCGGGTTCTGCTGGCCCCCGGGAATGGCGGACTTGTGGCCGGTAGCGGCGAGGTCCACAAGCTGGAGCGCTGGGTTCAGGAACTGCGGGCTCGAGATGAATTATCAAGCTCTCAGCTGGCATCCCGAACCGAGGCCTTTGAAAATGCCGCGCAGGATCTTGAGACCCGGCATGAGACCCTCGAAACCATGCTGAACGCGTTCAAGAATGGCGACCAGCTTCAGGTCTCGAATCTGCGCGGAGATGGCGCATCCCTGCTGGTCACCGCGTCGATTGACGATGCGGATGGCCGCCAATCCCAACGCTTCTCCCAGGCCCCCAGCACGCTTCCCCGGGTGGGATTATCCGGCCAGGTCTCAACCCTGCGCACGAAGCAAGATGCTTTGCTCGACGCAATCGAGGAAGAGGCCGTTGAGCGCACCGAGGCTGCTCGCGGTGTTCTCCGCCTCACTAAGGTCGGAGAAAATCGCTTCGGCGACACCGAGAATATGGGCGGTCCGGAGATCACTTTTGCGACCCTCACTTCCGGCGACTTCAGTTCCGAAGCGGAAGCTCAGTTCGCCCATCGTGTCGCGCAAGTCGCAGCCCGGCTTGAAGAAGCGCGCTATTTCGGCGAACTTGTCGAAACGCTGCCACTTCAGACCCCCATCGGGATTCCGTCCCGGTTGACGTCGGCATTCGGCATGCGGACCGACCCCATCCGGAAGCGACCCGGTTGGCATGGCGGCATCGACATGGGGGCTGGATGGAATGCACCAATCATCGCCGCCGGACCCGGCAAGGTTATCTATGCCGGTCGCAAGACTGGCTATGGTCGGGTTGTGGACGTGGATCATGGAGGTGGCTTTGTGTCCCGCTACGCCCACCTCAACCGGATCACCGTCAGAAGAGGGGCAGAGGTCAGTGTTGGCGACAAGGTCGGCACAATGGGCTCATCTGGCCGCAGCACGGGACCACACCTCCACTACGAAATTCTCTTCAACGGCAAACCTTATAATCCAGTAGAGTTCATAAAGGCAGGCAACCATGTTCACCAAGAATAAAGACGACGCTCCATCCTTCACTCCGGCTCAGGACGCTGTGCGCGGGGCTTCATCTAAACCCGCCGCTCGGGTCGGTGCCTCTATCATCTGTTCGGATGTTCATATCACCGGTTCCATCAAGTCAGGCGGCGCCCTCCAAATTGATGGAAAACTCGACGGTGATGTCTCGGCTGCTGACGTTACGGTGGGCTCGTCCGGCGTTATCACAGGTGAGGTTAAGGCCGAAACGCTCCGCGTAAAAGGGACCGTAAAGGGGACGATACGCGCCCGTAAGGTTGAACTGGAGACCGGCGCCCATGTTGAGGGAGATATTGTCCACGCCGCTTTGATCATTCAGCCCGACGCGTCCTTTGAAGGACAGGTCAAGCGCAAAGAAAACCCTTTACACGAAGATGCGCCCAGGGTTGCAGCGCCAGCAGCGGCCTTGTCTGCCGGGCATGGCCGCAACGGCACGGCAGAGCGGCAGGAGCCCGAGCAGAAGCCCTCCGTCGCCAGCTCCACCAGCATGGCCTAAGCCATCATATTTTTTTGGACTCAAGAAAAACCAGCCCTGAGGCTGGTTTTTTTGTGCCTTAGCAAAGAGAAAAACTAGGTCTCGCCCTCACCAATCATATGGGAGAGCGACGCACTCAAGAAGGCACTGATGTCGCCATCCAGCACGCCGCCCGTATCCGATGTCTCATAGCCGGTCCGGGCGTCCTTGATCATCTGATAAGGCTGCAACACATAGGACCGGATCTGGTGGCCCCAGCCAATGTCGCTTTTTGCATCGTGACTGTCCTGAGCCGCGGCCTGGCGCTTTTGCAATTCAAGTTCATACAGTCGCGACCGCAACATCTCCCAAGCGGCCGCCCGGTTCTGATGCTGTGAGCGCCCCGACTGACACGCAACCGCTATTCCTGTTGGCTCATGGGTCAGGCGCACAGCAGAATCTGTTTTATTGACATGCTGGCCGCCCTTGCCCGACGCGCGATAGGTGTCGGTTCGAACCTCTGAAGGGTTGATGTCCACCTCTATCGAGTCATCAATTACTGGCGATACCCCAACCGAGGCAAAAGACGTGTGACGGCGGGCAGAACTGTCAAAGGGAGAGATTCGAACAAGGCGGTGAACCCCCTGCTCCCATTTAAGCCAGCCATAGGCATTGCCCCCCTTAATCAGAAGGGTGGCAGACTTTATGCCGGCTTCGTCGCCCTCATGGCTTTCAACCTCTTCGACGGCATAGCCGTTCTTTTCAGCCCACCGAACATACATCCGGCGCAGCATGGAGGCCCAATCCTGGCTTTCGGTTCCGCCAGCGCCGGCATTGATGGTCATATAGCAATCATTGCCATCGGCCTCACCAGACAGAAGGGCTTCGAGCTCGGCCCGTCTGGCGCGCTCAAGCGCCGCAGACAGGCTGTTGCGCACATCCTCCAGCATGTCCGCATCACCCTCGGCGAGCTCGATCAGCTCAGCCCCATCCTGGGCTTCGCGGTCCAACTCCGTGACGGTTTGCATTGCGTGTTCAAGCTTTTGCCGTTCGGTCATCAATTTCCGGGCGGCCTCGGCGTCATCCCAAAAGCCTGGGCGTTCAGCGAGCGTGTTCAGCTCATCAAGACGTTTCTCTGCGACATCCCAGTCAAAGACGCCTCCTCAGCAGAACAACCGACTGCTTGATTTTCTGGGCCATTGCCTGAAGTTCCGCGGACACGGCGCTCTCCTATCGCTGGGTTGACGCCCATCAATAGATGTCGTCGAGACTTTCCTCAACCACTTCTTCCGTGATCAGCAGCCCCGTCTCGGGATCAATCACAGGCAGGCCCGGTTCGCGGTCCCCTTCCTGTCGGGAGCTGAGCCCGGACAGGGTGAGTTCCCGACGCTCCGGAACCACCATCCCCGGTTCCGTGCCCGGGCGAAAGGCTTCCAAAATCGTCGTACGGGTTCCCGCATCCGGCAGCTGACCGGTTTCCGCATCAATCGAAACCAGCCGGACACCCGGCGGAATACGGAAAGGCAGACCGGGTTTATTGGCTAAAGCCCGGCTCATAAATTCTGTAAACACCGGCGCAGCAACGCTGCCACCGCCCTCGCCGTCACCGAGCGTGCGCGGTTCATCAAAGCCCATCCAGATCCCGACGACGAGATCCGGAGAAAAGCCGAAAAACAAGGCGTCCACATAGTCATTGGTGGTGCCGGTTTTCCCGGCGAGGGGTTTCCCGACCCGCAGGGCGCGTCTGCCCGTCCCCCGTTCGATGACACCCTCAAGCATGTGGACCATCTGATAAGCCACGATGGGATCCACCAAACTCTTGCGTTCATCTGGCAGAATCGGCGGTTCGGTGCCGTCCCATTGATCTGCGATGCAGCCCGTGCAGGACCGGTCATCAAATTTAAAAAGCGTCCGCCCGCGCCGATCCTGAATCCGGTCCAGCAGGGTCGGAACAACCTCCTTGCCGCCATTCACAAAGGCTGCATAAGCCTTGGCCATTCGCCAGGGCGAGGTTTCTCCAGCGCCCAGGGACATAGCCGGATAAGCGGGCAGCGTGTCATAAACCCCAAACCGCTCCCCGGCTTCAGAAACAGCCTCAAGGCCGATATCCGTCGCGACGCGAGCGGTCACCTGATTGTAAGACTTCTCGAGGGCGACGCGCATCGTGACCTCGCCATAAGACTGACCCTCGACATAATTTTCGGGTTTCCATACATCGCCGGTATGATCGTCGTAAAAGACATAAGAAGAATCAAGGATGGACGTCGCAGGGGTGTAGCCATTCTCGAGTGCTGCGGCAAAGACAAAAGGTTTGAAGGCCGATCCCGGCTGCCGACGCGCCTGCGTTACCCGGTTAAAGGGGCTCTTGAAGAACGAGTAACCGCCCATCATCGCCAAAACCCGACCGGTATGAGGGTCCAAAGCAATCAGCGCGCCCTCGATCTTGGGAATCTGACGCAGCTGTGACATGCGGGTCGGAACCATGATCGGAGCAAGATCCGGAGTCTTCTCCCCCTCGTCCACACTTCGTCCCTCGACGGCCTGAGGGCTCTCCTCAACCGCCAGAGGCCGGCGCAGAACCTCCGCCAGAACGACGTCACCGCGACGCAGGCCGGTGCGTCCGTCAGAACGGATGAAGGTCTCCGCCCATTCCAGATCCTCGGGAGGGAGGCTGGTTTCCTGACCATCAGACAGCACAAGTCGAGCGCCCCCTTCAGAGAGGGATGTAACCAGGGCCCCTTCCCAGCTGCCATGGCCGCCTGGCAGGCGTATTGCCGCCAAATCCTCGATGGCCGTGGCTGACGCCAGATCGATCTCGGCAATCGGGCCTCGGTATCCGTGGCGTCGGTCATAGGCCTCCAGACCAATCTGCAACGCTTCCTGGGCGGCGAGCTGAAGTCGCGTGTCGATCGTTGTGCGGATGGACAGACCTTCTCGTTCAAGCGTGTCTTCTCCGAACTGGTCGATCAGCTGGCGGCGGATTTCCTGCACGAAATAGGTCGCTGCAGCATATTCGGGCCCGCGCAACCGACGTGTCGTCGTCAGGGTTTGGGACCGGGCTGTATCGGCCTCTTCCTGGTCGATATAACCGTCCGCAAGCATCCGCCCAATCACGTAATTTCTCCGTTGAACCAGGCGCTCGGGGTTGGTGTAAGGGTTCACGCGGCCAGGAAATTTTGGCAGCGAAGCCAGCACCGCCGCTTCCGCAATATTCAGCTCGGAGAGAGATTTGTTGAAATAATTCAGAGCGGCAGAGCCTACGCCATAGGACTGCCCCCCCAAGTAAATCTCATTGAGGTAGAGTTCGAGAATATGTTCCTTGCTGAAGGCATGCTCGATGCGCCGGGCAACAATCGCTTCTTTGATTTTGCGCTGCAGGGCCCGCGCATTCGTCAGGAGCATATTCTTGGCGACCTGCTGCGTAATGGTTGACCCCCCCTGGAGACCACCGGACCCGGTCAGCTTGTTGACGACGGAATTACGAGCGGCGCGGACAATCCCGATATAATCCAGCCCATTATGCTGAAAGAAGTTCTGATCCTCGGCCGCGACAAAGGCCTGCACAACATGTTCAGGAATGGCTTCATACGGGACAAAGACCCTGTGCTCATCGGCAAACTCATAAATCAGCGTCCCGTCGCCAGCATGAACACGTGTTGTAATCGGAGGATTATATTCCGCGAGCTTGAGTTCAGAGGGCAGCCCGCGCGACAGCATCATCACCCAGACAGACAGGGCCAGCGCCGCGACCACCCCAACCACTGTTCCGGAGATCAGCAGGAAACGGAGCATCGCCCAGCTGAACAGAAAACTGCGAATGGCCTGGAGCATGTCACCCCCTTCTCAGAACATGGTGCAATCCAAACCGCACCTCTCATATGAACAGGGCAACAGTAAGGCGACGGGTGAGTCGGCGAAAGCCCAACTGGTCAGTTGGAGGCCAGCCTCAGCTCTTGCTGATCAAAATAGGCATCAATCGCACGCTTGATCGCCCGGGCGGTCCTCTGGCGCCCCGACCGTGATGCCAGTCGGCGGGCATCACCCCGATTGGTGAGGAAGCCAATTTCAATCAGAACTGCAGGCACATCCGGCGCGAGCAGGACAAACAAATTTCCCTGCCGGTGGGAATTGCGCACCAGGGGACCGGCACTGGCGAGCTCCGGGAGCAGCAACTCAGCAAAAATCGCCGAATTTGATTTTGTTTCCCGCCGCACAAGGTCCTCCAGAATACCCGACACTGTTTCAGATGTCCCCGTTTCTATCGGGATCTCCCAGCCATATTTGTTTGCGGCACCATTTATGCGCGACTCCCCCCGCGTTGAAATGGTGTAGACCGACGCCCCCTGCACAGAGGCCGCCCCCGCCGCATCTGCATGAAGTGAAATGAACAAATCTGCACCCCATTCCCGAGCTTGAGTAACCCTGTCTTCATGTTCCACATAGGTGTCATCCGACCGGGTCAGACGGACCTCGTAGCGCGGTTCCTTGGCCAGCTCTTCGGCCAGCATGGCAGCCGCTTTCAGAACGATTTCCTTTTCTTCACCGCCGATCACCGAAGACGCGCCGGGATCCCGCCCCCCATGGCCCGGATCAATGACGATGACAAAGGGCTCCGGCTGGCGATCGGGATCCGCTAATCCCGCTGGCTTGAACGAGGGTGAAGAGATGACGTTCCCCTCATCGCCTGTGATATCGAGGCGTGCGTGCGCCTCAACTGGCGGCGATGCGGGCTGGCTTACTGCATCCCGCTGCTGCTGTCTCCTGAAGCGAGCCGGTGAGACCTCAGACAGATCAATGACATACCGAAAGACGCCGTCGTCGGTGCGCGGAGGCACGTCGAGCAGCCGGGCCACCATCATCGGCCGGTCCATTTCAAAGCTGATCCGATCCTCCTGAAGGGTATAAGCGGAGATCCCACCGACCGGCGCAGCAAGATAGGCATCTGCGCGGACCGCCAGGTTCGGCGTGATCCAATCAAGCCCGAGGACGCCTTCGGTTTCGGTCAGGCGGATGGTGCTGTCCAGAGCCTGGGGAGAGGCAATGGTTATCCGCGTATGCTGCCCATCTCCGGCAATGCCGACCGACTCTATTTGCGCCTGGGCCCACCCCTGCAGCAGCATGGCAGCAAAAGCCTGTCCAAGAAGGCGTATCAGCGTCAAACTTTGCTCCGTCTATAAACCAACCGGGTGTGATCGTCTGGGTATCTCAGCGGTATGGCAGAAGCCATATTAACCCCAGATTTATCCCGCCTGACGAAATATTTATCTTCTTTCCTGCCAATCAGCCCTTCCCAATCCGCAGAGGAGCGGGCATGTAGGTCGCAGTCCCTTGAGGGGCAGAGATTCTCCGACAGGCAATATAGCCGACAGCGTTTGTCGTATAGTTGCCATACCGGAATGGATGGGTATGAGCCAGCAGAACAAATTTCAAATGTTCCTTGATCGTCCAGACATGTGGTCTGGACGGGCCTCTTCCTGTTCAAAACCCAACACTTTTTTTCTAGGCGTCGTTCGCCATCGCCGGATTCTCCGTGCGTTAGCGCCGCCTATGCGCAAGGCTGATTTAAATGAGCAAACTTATGCTAATTGGCGCGAGCCACCCGGAAGAAACCCGGGTTGCCCTCGTCGACAATGGACGTGTCGAGGACTTCGACTTTGAAACAACCGGCAACGAACAGCTAAGAGGAAATCTCTACCTCGCGAAAGTGACGCGGGTCGAGCCTTCGCTACAGGCCTGTTTTGTTGACTATGGCGGCAATCGTCACGGCTTTCTGGCGTTCAGCGAAATCCATCCCGACTATTACCAGCTGCCGCAAGAGGACCGTCAGCGCCTTCTTGAGGAAGCTGCACGCGAGGCTGAAGCCGAGGCCGACGAGGACCCGGACGACGAGGACGAGCTTGACGATGACGGAGACGAGTCGCAGGGCGATGACGACGCCACGAGCTCTGAGGCGACTGGTTCGGCCGACAAGGATGCAGACACGGACGGCGAGGATTCGGATGGTGATGACAGCGATACAGTCGCGTCGGCATCCACGGAATCTGATGAAACGCCCGATGGCGCTGCGCCGGCAACAGAACAGCGCCGCCGCCCCCGCAAGACCCGCTCCACCGCGGCGACCCGCCGGTATAAAATTCAGGAAGTGATCCGGCGCCGCCAGGTTCTTCTGGTCCAGGTCGTCAAGGAAGAACGCGGCAATAAGGGCGCAGCCCTTACAACCTATCTATCGCTGGCCGGGCGCTATTCGGTCCTGATGCCCAATACGCCCCGGGGCGGCGGCATCTCCCGGAAAATCCCGAACGGCGCCGACCGAAAACGGCTGAAATCCATGATGTCCGACCTGTCGGTGCCAAAAGGCATGGGCCTTATTGTCCGGACGGCAGGAGCCAAACGGACGAAATCCGAAATTAAGCGGGACTATGATTATCTGCAGAACCTGTGGAGCACGATCCGCTCCACAACCCTGAAATCGTCCGCCCCAAGCCTGATTCACAAAGAAGGCAGCCTGGTTCACCGCGCCATGCGTGACATGTTTGACCGCGGCATTGATGACGTCATTGTTCAGGGCGACGAAGCATATCGGAAAGCGAAAGATCTGGCGAAAACGCTGATGCCGACGCAGGCGCGCAAAGTCAAACGCTGGACGGCGCCAACCCCACTTTTCGTAGCAGAGGGTGTCGAAGAGCAGCTTGAGTCCGTTTTCTCACCCACGGTTCAGATGAAGTCAGGCGGTTACCTGGTTATCAACCAGACAGAAGCCCTTGTCGCGATCGACGTGAATTCCGGGAAATCAACCCGTGAACGGAGCATCGAACAAACCGCCCTTCGGACCAATCTGGAGGCCGCCGAGGAAGCTTGTCGCCAAATGCGCCTGCGAGACCTCGCCGGTCTGATCGTCATCGACTTTATCGATATGGACGAACCCAAGAACAATCGGGCCGTCGAAAAGAAGATGAAGGATTGCCTCAGCCTCGACCGAGCCCGCGTCCAGAACAATCGGATCTCCCAGTTCGGACTCATGGAAATCTCCCGCCAGCGGCGGCGTGCCGGGGTCATGCAGGCGACATCCGAGAAATGTGACGCCTGCCACGGTACCGGCCGGCGCAGATCGATTCCGTCTGCGGCCCTGCAGATCATCCGGGCAATCGAGTCGCGCGCAGGTGGTGGCGGGCTGAAAGCCATCACGGTCACCGCGCCAACGGACGTTGCGCTTTATATCCTCAATTCAAAGCGGGAAGACATTACGTCGATTGAGGAAGAGGCTGGCTTTGCCATAGCCATCCATTCTTCAGCGGCCATGATTCCCGGCGACTTCGAGCTGTCTGTCGAAAAAGGCGCAGGCCGCAAACGCCAGGCGGCCTATAACCGCCGCGACTTTCTGGAAGGCGATCAGGACGATCACCTCTTGCCGGAAGAAGGCGATGACGAAAAGCCGGTCATCGACGACAGCACCGAAGGCGCCCCAGAAGGCGTTCAGGCGGACACCCCGCGCGACGAGACGGACGAGACCGGGGGGCGACGAAAGCGTCGGCGCCGTGGCCGACGTGGCGGTCGTCGTCGGCGTCGGGACAATGAGTTGTCGACGGTCACGCCTTGCGACGGCGGTGCCCTGATCGACGGCCTGTCTGCCAGCATCACCCACCTGTTAGGCGACGCGCCGCTTGATCTGCCGGATCCAAAGCTTGGCGGTCTGGAAGCGCCGGATGCAAATCCATCGCAGGACGACGCCGATCAGGACACAGCTCAAAGCAGTGCGTCAGGACAAACCTCCCCCGATGGCGAGGCCGACACCGAAAAGCCTGGAGGACGCCGCCGTCGACGCCGCTCAAGGCGCCGTCGCGGGCCTGAGGGTGCATCGGATTCGGTCACCACCGAAACCGAACCGACACCCGGCACCCGTGACGTCAGCCCGGACCTGCCAACATCAGAGGCCGGCGATGAGCCCCCCTCGGCTGCAGCCGAGGCGCCAGCGCGCAGCGATGCCGAACCGGCCATAACGGAGCCAGCCTCAGAAGCCGCGGATGACGGGTCAGAAACACCTGTTTCGACACCCGATGTTGAGACCACCTCTGCCGCAGGGCGTGAGGAAGAAACCGTGGCACCCGAAACCGGTTCGCCGGATACGCCTGCCCCGGTCGAGGCGCCCGGTGAGGACGCCGACGCGCCGGTAACCAGCGCGGTTTATGAGCCGGGGGGTCTGGTTGCTACAGAGCCAAAACTCGAGGCCGAGGTGCCACCAAAGCGGAAACGCCGAGGCTGGTGGTCCCGGGGCTAAGCGGCCCCGGACCCCAGTCTGAAACGCGCGCGTCTGCCGGCCGGTCAGTCGGGTTGCATTTGTCTCTTGACGTGCGGCCCGTCCCTGCCTAACTGCGCCAACGACACGTAAGCGAGCTACGACCGGCAAGGTTGTCTGTACGAGTGAGCCCAACTGTCTTCACACTCAAAACCGGGTGACCGGTCTGTATGCGGGGATAATTGGATGGCTCATATCTGGGGCTCCTACTGTTTTTCCAGAAACGTCGATGTGGCTTTTGACACGTCGAGCTTACTCAGGAATCTTGCCAAGGGCGCCGATTATATGGCGGCCGTGGCTGAACTTAGTAGGCCGATCGGGCAGTAATCGCCCGCCCGCCCTCGTCCACCTACCCTGAAAATCAGATCTCAGATGAGTGCACTGCGCTCAGTTGGATGCTCGCTATGTTCACCCAGTCTTCAGCGCGTGTTGCGCAGCCTGTTCTGCTCCCGGATTTTGACCGCGCTTTCGGTCTGCCTGCCTTTCATACTGTGGCCGATGCCGTCGCCCAGTATGATGGCGACAATGCGATCCATGTTCTCTACCCGCGGACAATTTCGGACGCGGCAAAGACCTTCCTCACAGGCTTTCCGGGCCGTGTCCTGTATGCGGTAAAAGCCAATCCACATCCTGCGATTCTCCGGATCCTGGCCGCGGCCGGCGTCCGGCATTTTGATATCGCCTCAATTCACGAGATTGATCTGGTCCGGTCCCTCATCCCGGATGCCGAACTGTATCTGATGCACCCGGTCAAATCCCGCCAAACCATTCGACACGCTTATGCGCAGGGCGTGCGCCATCTGGCGTTCGACTGCTGGCAGGAGCTGGCAAAAATTCGACAGGAAACCGACTCCGCGTCGGATCTGACCCTGCATCTGCGTCTCGCCGTTCCGGCCGGCCATGCGGCGATGCCGCTCGCTGGAAAGTTTGGCGCCGGCTTCGATGAAGCCATTGACTGTCTGCGCGCCGCTCGCCCGCTGTGTCAGCGTCTTGGCGTGAGCTTCCATGTTGGCAGCCAGTGCATGGACGTTGAAGATTACCGACGGACCCTGGCTTATGTCCGCAAGCTGGTCGACCAGGCGGGCGTCCCGATTGACTCGATCGATTGCGGTGGCGGTTTTCCGGTCGCCTACCCGGATATGACACCGCCGCCCCTGAAAGCTTATTTTGACACCATTAAAACCGCCCTCGCCCATGAAGGTTTTTCCGACCTCGAAATTCTGGGAGAACCTGGCCGGGCGCTGTGTGCCGAAGGCGGGTCGACGCTGGCTCGTGTCGAGCTTCGCAAGGGTCAGGATCTGTATCTGAATGATGGCAGCTATGGATCCCTGTACGACGCGGCGAATTTCGCTTGGAAGTTCCCGATCAAACGGGTCGGTGATCATGACCCAAATCCGTCCGATGTGCAGGAATACCGCTTCTTTGGCCCGACCTGTGATTCCAGCGATGTCATGGAGGGACCCTTTGCACTGCCGCTCGATATCAAGGCGGGCGACTGGATCGAAATCGGACACCTTGGCGCCTATGGGCAGGCACTGGCGACCAATTTTAACGGCTTCCAGTCGGATACAACCGTCGCCATTCTGTCCTAGGCGAGGTCACCCAGCAAATTTTTCGACCGCCAGGGCCCGAACCGATAATACAGGCCGGCCAGAAGGGCACACGACACCGTGCCGACCGGAAAGCTCCACCATATGGCGTCTGACCCAATGCTGTCGCTGAAGCGGTCAGCGAAGGGGATTCGGACCAGCCAGAGCGTCCCGACCATGATCAGGGTCGGCGGCATCATCGCGCCATTGGCCCGGACAATGCCGAAAAGAACCATGGTAATGGCAAGCGGGATCCAGCTCCACAGGACCAGAAGATTGATACGCAGGGCAACCCTTAAGGCTTCTCCGCCCTCTGGAAGAAAGACACCCAGCAGAAGTTCACCAAACCCGTATACGACCAGCACTCCGAGAGCCGTGACGCCGGCTCCAAGCAGGCTGGCCTTGAGTGCCAGTTCACTGACTCGGGACCACTGAGAGACGCCGATATTCTGAGACGCCATCGCAGCGACCGAGGCCGACAAGGCCCCAATTGGCATCTGAATGAAACCCCAGAGCTGTGTTGCCGCACCATAGCCGGAGCTGGTTGCGGCGCCGTACTGGTTGACCATCGACAGCAGCACCAGATAGACGCCCGAAATCAGGACGCCCTCAATCCCCATCGGCATGCCGCGCATCATCACCAATTTCAGGGTCGTCAGGTCCGGGAAAAGATATCGAACATCCTCGCCAAACAGCATCAGCGGGTGACGGGTTCGCCGGAGATAAACAAGCAAGGCGATCAGGGCCACCAGAGCGGCGGCGGTATTGGCATGGGCGACCCCCTGCATCCCCAGTCGGGGAAATCCAAAAGCGCCGGTCAGGACCAGGGGCTGAACCAGCATGGACAGAACAATCCAGAGCATCGTAAACCGGAAGGGCGTCTTCGAATCCCCAACACCACGGATCATAATAGTTATGAAAACAAGTGGAAACACGGTCAGAATACTAAGAGACGTCGCTTTCAGGAAGCCAATTGCAAGGTCCCGGGCTTCGGCCGGCGTCGAGATCAGGTCGATCAAAAGCGGGGACCCAAACCAGCCAATCAGCGACATCACCGCGGATCCGACCAGCACGAACAGGACCGAATTCCCGGTAATCGACCTGAGCTGGTGATGACGCCCGGAGGCATAGGCCTGAGCAATCAGAATACTGGACGCCGACGCGATCCCCATAATCGCCGACACCAGCATGAACCAGACCAGGACATTGACCACAACAACAGCGGTGAGCCCATTCGGGCCGACCACCTGTCCGACCCATCCCGCGGTATAGGCGCCCGCAATTGAGTGCATCAAATTGGTGCCAATGAGCGGCATTGCAAACAGAACAAGTGTCGGGACGATGCGACCGTCTATGAGACGGCGGTCGACGTCCATTGGACCGGGAACATTGACCTCCGAGCCGGTGTCTGAGGTTTCATGGGTCATGGTGCAAAGATCCATCCGGCCTGGGGTCAAACCGGCAATGGCCTCCGGATTGCGTCTGTCACGCCCCACCCCGGCGGGATGTAAGCGCCGAACGTCCGGAGAGTGTCAATCGAATTCTGCATTTCCGGCCTATCCTCATGGCCGGCGCCGGGCCTGGCAGGCGGTGAGCCGCCGTCTTGCATCGTCAGCAGCCATGGGACAGAGTGGACGCAGGAACAGTTCTGAGGGGCCTTACGATGATGCTCGACCGACTCACTTTCAGCGTGGCGCTTATGACGCTTACCGCCTGTGGTCCCGCCGCTGCTCCCCCCGCCACGGGGTCGCCTGCCGTGATCGAACTCGCGGCCAGCCCGGATTTTGGTCCGGTTCTGCAGGCCGCCCTGATCGAAGCCCGCCCCGGAGACACGGTGGTGATGCCCGCGGGTACCTTTCATCTGGTTGACGGACTGTCTCTTGATGTCGATGGCGTGCACCTCAAGGGAGCCGGCCAGGACCAGACACGCCTGAACTTTGCCGGGCAGACCGGTGCCGGCGAGGGCTTACTGGTCACCTCCGACGATGTCACCCTGTCGGACTTCACGGTACAGGATACCCGAGGCGATGGGATCAAGTCGAAAAATGCCGACCGGATCATTTACCGCGACCTGACGGTCGAATGGACTCGTGGCCCTCATCCCGACAATGGCGCCTATGCCATCTATCCTGTGGAGTCCCAGCATGTTCTGATCGAGCGGGTTCGGGTCAGCGGGTGTTCCGATGCCGGTATCTATGTTGGCCAGTCCAACAATATCATTGTTCGAGACAGTCTCGCGGAGGCCAATGTGGCCGGGATCGAAATTGAGAATTCGACCCATGCCGATGTTTATAATAATGTTGCGATCGGGAATACCGGCGGCATTCTCGTCTTCGATCTGCCAGACCTGCCCGTCAAGGATGGCCATTCGACCCGGATCTTCAACAACAAGATCATCGCCAACAATATCGAGAATTTCGCCCCCCCCGGCGGCATTGTTGCGGATCTCATCTCAGGCACGGGCCTGACCATCATGGCAAACCGGAATGTCCACGTGTTTGGTAACACATTCGACGACAACCGGACCGCCCACATCCTTGTCGCAGGCTACACACGCCTAACTGAAGATGCCGATTACTCAGCCCTGCCCAACGATATTGTCATACGGGCCAACACCTATATTGGCGGAGGAGAGGACCCGCAGGACCTCTTTGCCGCCATCGGCGCAGCGCTGGGCGGCCCGCTGCCCGAGATTATCTGGGATGGCGGCATCGCCTACGCCACCGGACCGGACCAGACTGTCAATATTGTCGTGGACGAGGCCGACAGCGTCGGCTTTCTCAGCCTTGGAATCGGATCCATTCCGTTAAGCGACCCCTCATCCATTCGCCCCAGCCTGGCCCGCCCGGCTTCGACCCCAGTGCCTGAACCGGCATCGATAAGCCTGCCCCAGGATACACCTGCGTGAGACGCCTGCTGGGCGGCCTGCTGATCGTCCTCCTTGCGGCCTGTGCAAGGGGACAGGCGGGCCCCGATCTGGCCGCCATCCTGGCCGAACGCCCGGCGCTGAACCTGTCAGATTATGGCCTGTTCCAGGGGGAAAGGCTGGACCGCCCGGCCAAGGGAGTCATTTCCTATGATCTGATCAATCCCCTCTTCTCCGATCATGCCGCCAAGGACCGCCACCTGTTCCTCCCGGCCAGCCGCCAGATCGATTATGCCGCAGACGGCGGTCTG
The DNA here is from genome assembly GCA_938084575.1 of uncultured Hyphomonadaceae bacterium. GTDB lineage: Bacteria > Pseudomonadota > Alphaproteobacteria > Caulobacterales > Hyphomonadaceae > Henriciella. Next base: position 100,759 of record CALKFG010000004.1, on the reverse strand, counting down.
AGCTTCCCGGTTGGTGCCGTCCTCATCAAGACCTTTGCCATCGCGCCAGACTTAAGTGCGCCGGACCTGGCGCAAACGCGGATCGAGACCCGCCTTCTGATCCATAAGGAATCGGGCTGGGTCGCTTATCCCTATGTCTGGAATGACACCGGTACCGACGCCATCTACCGTCCCGTCGGCGACCGCCGGGACATCCACTATATCGGACAGGACGGGCAGGATATCCGCTTCACCTATGCGATTCCCAATCAGAACCAGTGCAAAACCTGTCACGCCATCAATGGCGACATCGTTCCGATCGGCCTCAGGGTGCGTCACCTCAATCATACCGGTCCTTATGGTGTCAGCCAGCTGCAGGACTGGCACACCCGGGGTCTGCTCGGCCCGGTTCCGCCCGATCTGCCAGCTCTCCCCAGCTATCGCGACGTGGACAGTCCTCTGGATATGCGAGCCAGGGCCTATCTCGACATCAACTGTGCCCATTGCCACCGGGCGGGCGGCTCGGCATCCAATTCGGGCCTTTGGCTCGAGGCCACGGAAGATCGCCCGGTCCGTCTGGGGATCGGGAAATATCCGACAGCGGCCGGACGCGGGTCGGGAACGGCGTTGCACATCATTGCCCCCGGCCGGTCGGACCAGTCCATCCTGGCCTACCGCATGGCGTCAACAGAAGCCGGGATCGCCATGCCCGAACTTGGTCGCGCCTTACCCGACGAAGACGGGTTGGCACTGATCCGCGCCTGGATTGACGCTATGCCCGAGCCCGAGCAGACCCAGCCGGCCCGGCTCCGCTGAGCCTGTCCCAACCCGAGCCCTTTTTATGCTGACACTTTTCCCCCTGGCCCTGGCCCTGTCGACCGATGCGTTTGCCGGTGCCCTTGGCCGGGGGGTCCGCGAGGCGAACCGATCCCTGGCCGCGGCCCTGAGAATGGGCCTCGTCTTTGGCGGCACGGAGGGCCTGATGTGTTATGCCGGGTGGAGCCTCGGGGCCCTGTTCGCAGATCAGATCAAGGCCGTCGACCACTGGATCGCCCTGATCTTGCTGAGCGGGATCGGCCTGCTGATGATCCGGTCGAGTGCTCCCCCCGAGGGCTCGGACGATGCCCCCCGGCCGAGGCGTCAGACCTGGCTTATAACCGGGCTAACAGCGATCGGGACCAGCATTGATTCAGCCACGGTCGGGGTCGCTCTGGCCCTGACCGGCGCGTCCCCTCTCGCCGCCCTGATCATCGGATTGACCAGCTTTGCGGCCGCGGCCACCGGCTTTCTGGCCGGACCCTATCTCGGACGCCGGATGGGTCAGCGGGCGGAACGGCTTGGCGGCCTTTTGCTCATCGCCATCGGGCTCAAGATTTTTATTGAACACACCTGGCTCGCCGCCTGACGGTGCCCTCACAGCCGGATCGGAACGGCCCCGCGTTGTTTGACATTGCGCAGACCGAAACTCGAGGTCATGCGGGTAATGCCCGGCAGCGAGGTCAGCACATGGCGGTGAAGGGCTTCAAACTCTGCCGTATCGCGCACCACCACGTGGAGAAAATAATCAAAAGTTCCACTCATAAGGTGGCACTCAACGATTTCAGGGACATTGATGACCGCCTTTTCAAAGGCCTCAATCCCCTCATGTCCGAGCCGTTCAAGCTGAACCTGAATAAACACGCTCTGGGGACACCCCACCGCGAACCTGTTCAGCATGACCGTATAGGCCTTTATAACGGACGTCGCCTCCAGTCGTTTGAGGCGCTTATGACACGCCGCCGGCGACAGTCCGACACGGTCTGCAAGATCGGCATTGGTGATGCGGCCATCGGTCTGCAGCACCTTCAAAATTTTTATATCAACACTATCAATTCGCTGGTCTGACATTTTCTTTACCTAAAGATAGAATTTTGATGATTTTCTTCGTCCATGCGCCCAAGAAAGCCCAAGTTTCGAATTTAATCCACCCGGATTTCCGTCATACTCCCGCACAGCCCAGGAGATCAGCATGAAAATTGGGACACCGAGAGAATTAAAGAATTGGGAAGCGCGGGTTGGCCTGACACCAACCGGAGTCCGGGAACTCGTGGCCGCGGGCCATGAGGTTTATGTAGAAGCCGGCGCGGGCCTTGGCGTGGATTTTTCAGACCAGACCTATCGGGACAGTGGGGCCCGGCTGGTACAGGGCCCCGATGCCCTGTTTGAGGCGGCGGATCTGATTGTAAAAGTCAAGGAACCTCTACCGGTCGAGATCGCCCGCCTGACGCCGGACCACACGCTGCTAACCTATCTTCACCTTGCGGCCGATGCCCAGCAGACCGCCGCGCTGATGGACAGCAAAGCCATCTGCATCGCCTATGAAACCGTGACCGATGCACAGGGGCGACTGCCTCTGCTAACACCGATGAGCGAGATCGCCGGCCGCCTTGCGGTCCAGGCCGGCGCACGCCACCTGGAGCGGGTCGAGGGCGGCGCCGGCATCCTTCTTGGCGGCGTGACCGGCGTTGCGCCAGCCCGCGTCACCATCATTGGAGGTGGGATTGCCGGCCTCAACGCAGCCCAGATGGCCCTTGGCCTTGGCGCCGATGTCACCATACTTGAACGGTCGCCAGACCGCATGCGGGAGCTCAATGCCCTGTTCAGGGGGCGCGTCCGCACGCTGTTCTCATCCTCCTCATCCATCGCCGACAGCGTCGTTGACTCGGACCTGGTGATCGGAGCGGTCCTCCTGCCCGGGGCCACCGCGCCGAAGCTGGTTGAGAAGCGGCACATCACCGCAATGCGTCCCGGATCTGTGGTGGTCGATATTGCGATTGACCAGGGGGGGTGCTTCGAAACCAGCCGGCCAACAACGCATGACGACCCGGTCTATAAGGTCGGCGGAACGCTGCATTATTGCGTTACCAATATGCCAGCGACGGTGGCCCGCACCGCGACCGAAGCCCTCGCCAATGCCACCCTGCCCTATATCCTGCAGCTGGCAAATCTCGGCGTCGACCACGCTTTGCGTTCAAATCCCTATCTGGCGGATGGTCTCAATATACGCCGTGGAGAAATCATGCATCCCGCCGTAATCGCGTCTTTCCGGGAATCGATGGCGTCAATGACCGCCCACTGATCCAGGCGGTGAGCCGCCCGCCGCCCGCCCATTGCGAAGGATGTGGGGAAGGTTCAGCACCGCGTAAACGGCGGCAGCGATGATGATCGAGTCCAGCGCCGGTATTCCGATCAGGCCGAGACCGTAAAGCGATGAGGCATAGCCCCCGATCCCCGCCAGGCCCCAGGCCACAAACGCGCTGACCCGAACCGGCGGATCCTTCGACAGCTGGTCGAGAGCCAGCTCGAACCGCCGGACAAGCAGGGTGTCAACGATATAAACCGCGCCAATCGGCGGAATGGTAATGCCCAGAAGCTCGAGATAGAAAATCAGGTAATTCTGGGCCGGAACGAAGGCCAGGGCCGTGCCGATAGCTCCAATCACGAAAATTACCAGAGTCAGGTGAAGGCGGGGAAAGATCGTCGCCACAGACAGGCTCGACGAATACAGGCACAGGACATTGCTCGACCAGGCGCCAAGGAACAGAAGAAAAAACGCCGGGACGACAATGCCCAGTGCCGACATCACCACCACAATGCTCGGCTCTCCCATGGCCATGCTGGGAATGGCCGAAAAGAACTGGACCAGCGGAAACACGACCCCCAGTGCAATGAAGACCGCCCAGATGGCCTGACCTGTATTGACGGCGAAGCGACTGTAGTCGGGTTGGATAATCACCCCGGATATATAACTGCCCACCACCGCGGAAATCGCCGTCTGATAGGTATAGCTCTGCCCTGACTCAAACCCATGTGCCTCTCCGGTCTGCAGCGCCCGCAAAGCGGCAAAGCCAATCAAGCCCAACATCAGCGGCACCATCACAAGCGCAAGCCGATCGATCCCGGTGAATCCGGTCGCGGTGACCCCGATCATAAGCACACAGGCGACACTGACCGTCAGATAGGGAGAGACATCAAGATTGAGCGATTCAAGCAGCATTTGACGCGCCGCGTCTCCCAGCGTGTTGCTGATGACACCGAACCAGCCAATCAAAGACAGGGCGACGGCCAGATTGGCAATTTTCGCACCGCTGCGTCCAAAGCTGAATTCAGTCAGGACGTAGGTCGACAAACGGGACCTGGCCCCAACATAGCTGGTTACTGCCCCCATGACGCCCAGAATCAGGCTGCCAATGCCAAACGCCACCGCCGCGCCACGATAGCCAAGCGCGCCGCCAATCTGAGACGCGATTACGAATACGGCAAAACCAATGGTTCCGCCGATAATGATCAAGGCGAGGTGAACCCCCGTCGTGGTTTCGGTCTCGGCAACCGGCTGATGGACGAAATCATCCTCATCACTCAGGAGCGGGGTCTGGCTCATAGCCAGCCAGACATCGTGACCCACCAGCCTCCGCCAGACGGTCTGCCGCACCCGACACGGTCCCGACGATGCCGGGCGGGCCGGCGCCTACAGGGCGACACCAAACACCTCCCGCGCCTGGACCGGCGTAATATAGCCATTGCGGACATCCGCGCGGACCTGTTTCAGGCCGCGACGCTTGGGATCACCATACCCGCCTCCATTGGCCGTGAAGACCTTCACGACATCATCCTTATTCAGGGTCAGGGCGGTGCAGGCGCTGTAGCGCTCCTGCCCCTGACCGCCAGCTCGATGCACCACCACATGATTGGTGGACCCGCTCAAACCGCCCTCGAGACCCCAGGGGCCCTGCCGGGACCGGTTATAGGCCATGGTCAACCACCAGCCATCGCGCAGGATCCGATAGTCCAGCTCTATCCCCTTGCCGCCGAGAAACTCACCCTCTCCGCCGGCCTGGGTCGACAGCGCCAGACGGTCGACCATGAGGCCGTTTTTCTGCTCGGTAACCTCAACCGGGCAGTTGAACGTGTCGCCATGATAGCCCGTATAGAGCGCGTTCAGGCCGTCCCGGTCATGGCTCGCGCCCCAGCCTCCCAGCTGAGGCTCGACAATCGAGTGGGCATGCCCGTCTTCATGCGGGCCGCCGAGGAAGGTCCCGCAAATGGAGGCATAATGACCGGCCGGAAAACTGTTCTTCATGCTCGGCGCAAGCGCCTTCCAGAGCAGGTCGAGCAGGATCATGCTGACCTCATAATAAACGCTCATGGCAGCCGGATAGGTCGCCGCAAACATTGACCCCTCATCGACCAGCAGCTTGAGCGGCTTGAACGTCCCCGAATTGGCAAAATCCTGAGGGTCGGCGATGGCCTTGAAGATCATCTGGACGTCGACCATTGTGGCGTCATAAGAGCAGTTCAGGGCCGTCTGTGTCTGCTCCGGATTCCCGCGCAAATCGACAATGAAATCCTTGTCCCGGATCTGTATGGTGACCTGGACCTTGCGGCCGTCATCCAGCGTATCCTCGGCATGATAATCGCCCATTGGCAGGGTCGCCAGTGTCCGAAGCGCCATTGCTTCCCCCAGCGCGATATAATCGGAAATCGCATACTCAACGGCCTCGCGGCCATATTTCGAGACAATCGCCTGCATGCGCTTCTCGCCGGCACGCATAGATGCAACACCGGCCCAGAAATCCCCCATTGTCGTCTCGGGGATCCGTGTATTCATGGCGATAATGTCCAGAACCGCCTGATTCGGCTGCCCAGCCTCAATCACCTTGATTTCCGGCAATTGCAGGCCTTCCTGATACACATCCACAGCTTCGGGATTGATGCTTCCGGGAAAAGCGCCGCCGACATCAACCCAATGCGCCTTGTTGGACAGCCAGGCCAGAGGCCGTCCCTCAACGAAAATCGGCATGATCAAAACGACATCATTCAGATGACTGACCCCACCGAAATGCGGCATGTTGGTCATGAAAATATCACCTGGCCGAATATCCTGCGCACCATCATATTTTTGCAATATCGCTTTCACGCCGGGCTCCAGCATACCAATAAAGCCCGGAATACCCGACCCGGAGCTGGCCAGCTGGCCCTCGGCATCGAAGAGGGCCACACCAAAATCGAGCACCTCGTAGATGATCGAGCTCATGGCGGTCTTGCGCATCGTCGCGAACATTTCGTCGGTGATCGCCGTCAGCGAGCTCTGAATAATTTCATTCGTAATCGGGTCGAACGCGACCGGTGTATCAATCCGTTGTGCGAGCGCCATGCCTGCCCTCCTCAATGGTAATGTGAAGATTTCCGTAATCATCGACCCGGACCATCTGCCCGGGAAAGACCACCGTCGTGCTGCCAGCCTCTTCAATGATGGCCGGGCCGCTCAGGGTCGTCTGCGCATCCAGCCGGTCGCGGTCATAGATCAGCGTATCGCAGATGCCGTCGGTGTCGAAATCGACCGCCCGGCGTCCCTTGATGGCGTCTTCGGCCGTGTTGTCGGAAGGCAATCGGGCCAAATCCGGCCGGTCGATCCGGGCGAAAGCGACCAGGTGAAAAGTGACCAGTTCAACCGCATTGTCGAGCCGGTAGGTATATTCCCGCTCATAGGCTTCATGGAACCGAGCGATGATCTCTTTCAGGATGTCCTTGGTGATCCTTACACAGGGAACCGGGACACGAACAGAATGTTCCTGACCTTCATATCGCAGGTCGAGATAGCGCTCATAATAGATGGCATCCTTGGCAATCCGGTCCGCCAGGAAGGCCTGCAGAGCTTCATCCTCCATCTCTGCAAACGTGGCGCCGATGGGCCCGGCCGCATCGTCCGAGAGCCGCATCGGATGGGTCCGTATATAATCCCGTCTCAAATCTGACACCAGCATGCCCCAGGCCGAGAACACCGCCGAATGGGCCGGAATGACCACTTTCGGAATATTCAGCTCCCGTGCCAGCGCGGTGGCATGCATGGCCCCCCCACCGCCAAAAGCGATCATGGTGAAATCCCGCGGGTCATAGCCGCGATTGATCGACACCAGCTTCAGGGCGTTGATCATATTATTATTGGCAATCCGGATAACGCCCCGCGCCGCATCCTCAGCGGACAGGCCAAGCCGGTCCCCAAGCCGGCCAAAGGCTGCGCCGACCGCATTGAGATCGGCTTCAATCTCGCCGCCGATGAAATAATGGGGATTGATCCGCGCCAGCATCAGATTGGCGTCGGTGGTGGTTGGTTCGGTTCCACCCTGGCCATAAGCAACCGGCCCGGGCATGGCCCCGGCGCTGCGCGGGCCCACATGCAATTTCTCATCCGCATCGACCCAGGCAATCGAACCGCCGCCATTGCCGATCTCAACGATGTCGACGACGGGCGTCATGATGGGATAGCCTGCCGACAGGCGGCTCTGTTCAATCATATACTGGCTGGTGATTTCGACACGGCCATGGTCAATCAGGGAGCATTTCGCCGTTGTCCCGCCAATATCGAGAGCAATGACATTGTTCTCCCCAATCAGGCGACCAAGCGCCGCGGCCCCCAGAACCCCACTTGCCGGTCCGGATTCGACCATGGAGATAGGCGTGGCCCGGGCGGCGCTGAGCGTATCAATGCCGCCATTAGACTGCATGACATAAAACGCTCCCTTAAACCCTGACGCACTGAGCTGGTCCTCCATGCGACCGAGATAATCCTGTGCGATCGGCTGCACATAGGCGCACAGGACGGCGGTATTGGTCCGCTCATATTCCCGCCATTCCCGCGTAATCTGGTGGGAGGCAACGATGGCCACCTCTGGCCACAGGCGCCGGACCTCTGCGGCGACAGCCTGTTCATGATCCGGATTGGCATACGCATGCAGCAGGCAGATCGCGATCGCCTCAACCCCTTCCGCCTTGAACTCGGTCATCATGTCCTCGAGGCCGCTCAGGTCGAGCGGCTTGAGGACCTCACCGCGATAATTCAGACGCTCCGGGATTTCCCGCCTTAAATAGCGCGGCACGAAGGGTTCCGGCTTACGATAGCGCAGGTTAAAGAAATCCGGCCGGTTGCCGCGGGCGATTTCGAGAATATCCCGGAACCCCTGCGTGGTGATCAGTGCGGTGCGGACGCCTTTGCGCTCGGTCAGTGCATTGATCACCACGGTCGTGCCATGGGCAAAGACCTCGACATCCTCATGCGCCAGGCCTGCCCGGGCAACCGCTTCCATGACCCCCTTCTCGAAATGGGGGGGGGTGGTGTGGGCCTTTACGGAATTGAAGGACGCGATCTGGCCGGAGTCCTCGTCAATTTCATAGTATACAAGATCCGTAAACGTGCCTCCGACATCTGTGGCCAGGCGTATTCTCGACATCCAAATTTCCTCTATTTTTCTTTTTCGTCTTTCTGGTCTTCTGGTTCTGGCCGCGCGCTCCGGTCTGGCCCTTTCCTCTCGCGCCGCCTGAAACGGGGCCCGCCTGAAGCCGGTCGCCGCCATGCTCCGAGACACACCCGCCGGGCCGTTTGGGCAGGTCCGGTGTCGGTTAAGCTGTCTCTTCAGCTTACGCTGGAACCAAAGCCTGAAACCTACCCGGGAGAGTTGCCTTCCGTGGCGGGCAATACCCAGGCCTCGGCCCGCCGCGCGCTGGCCCGAAACGCGCCCAGCCCTGACAGGAGCAGGACCATCGCGGCCAGAGCCGCACTTCCGCCGACCCAGGACAGTGCATAGCGCAGCGCGGCATCGTCGCCATAAACCTGGTCCGTGATCAGCGCCACCACGGTGGGACCGAAGCCAATTCCGATAAAATTGACCACGAACAGATAGATTGCCGAAACCTGGCCCCGCATCTCATTCGGCGTGATCTGCTGAATGGCGGAAACCGCTACGCCCCAGGGCGCACTGGTAAAAAAGACCAGGACAGCGATCAGACTCATGGCCAGGCCCGGATTGTCCACCAGCGGGCTGGCAATTGCCGGGCCAATGGCGCAGCCGACGCACACCGCCGCAGTCAGGAAGCTGCCGCCCGCCGGTCCCTTGCGATCCAGCCAGTCCGACAGGGCGCCACCGGCGAAGATCCCCATCGGTCCCGCCAGCAGCAGGATCGTGCCATAGGCAACCCCTGCATCTGCGACCTCCCAGCCATAGGTCCGGTGAAAAAAGGACGGCGTCCACAGCACCAGTCCGTTGACCAGGATACCAATCAGGCTGAAGCCACCGAGATGACAGATCAGTGTCCGCCGGTTCTGGCCAATAAAAGCCACAACCTCGCGCAGTGGAACGGCCGGCGCCGCCGCTGCCGACGGCGTGTCCCGGACCCGTCCGCGGCGCGCCGGTTCGCGCAGGGTCAAAAAGATCATCGCCGCCACGAAAAGGCCCGGCAATCCGGCATAGAAAAAGGCCAGCTGCCAGGTGTAAACCTCTCCAAGCAGGGGCAGGACAAGGGTCGGCATGGCCTCGACAAGGCGCACCACCATCCCGCCCATGATGAAGGCCAGGCCGAACCCCATATAGGTTCCCATAACATAGGTACTCAGCGCCCGGGCCAGCAAATGCCGCGGAAAGGAATCCGTGATGATCGAATAGGCGCTTGGGTTCAAGGCCGCCTCTCCGACCCCCACGCCCATACGGGTTACGAAAAGCTGCCAGAAATTCCGCGCCAGACCGCACGCAGCGGTAAACAGGCTCCACAGCGTGACACCCGCCACGATCAGCCGGACCCTGTGGGTCCGGTCAGCCAGGCGGCCCAGCGGCAAGCCAAAGGCCGCATAGAAGACTGCGAAAGCAAACCCGTGCAACAGGCTGATCTGGGTGTCGGACAGGGCCAGGTCACGCCGGATGGGATCGACCAGAAGCGACATGATGGACCGATCGACATAGGACAGCAAAAAGGCCAGCATCAGGACACCGACCGTGTACCAGGCATAAGCGAGGCTGGGACGTGGCGCGGTCACGCTGTCACCCCGTCAATGTCGCGGTCACGCAGCCCATAGGGGCCAAGAGCTTCAGCCCGCGTGATATAGCCATTTTTTAGGTCGTCGATGACAGCCTTGCGGTCCCGCTGGCGCGGATCACCATAGCCGCCACCCTGGCCGGTGAGAATCCAGACCAGATCTCCACGCTGCAAGGGCAGCGAGGCCGCCCGTCCGGGCGTTTCCATCTGTCCTGTCGTGCGCACAATCTGCAGCGTGTTCACGGTCCCCTCATGCCCGCCGGCCAGCCCCCAGGGCGGCACGGTCGAGCGGGTATAGGCGGCCGTCACCCAGCCCGTCTGAGCCAGAATACGGTACCGCAAATCGATGCCCCGCCCGCCTCGAAACGTCCCGGCGCCACCGGCACTGTCATTCAGGGCCAGGCGCTCCACCTCGATCCCATTCCGGGCCTCGTTCACTTCAACCGGACAGGTGAAGGTATCGCCATGCGACGTCGAGAACATGGCTGTTTTGCCGTCGCTGTCGATGCGCGCGCCCCACCCCCCAACCTCGGGTTCAATGAAGCTGCGCCCCGGCTGACCGGGGTCGGCCTGGCCAATCAAGGTTGCACAGACGGAACAAAAATGACCCGCCGCACGCCCCTGCGCCAGCACCCCGGCAACCGCCTTAAGAATAAGGTCAGAGGCCCGCAGCTTGTTTTCATAGTAGAGCCCGGTGGCCGCAGGACGGGTGGCCGCGAACATCGACCCCTCCCGGGTCAGGACACGCAGTGGCCGGAAGGTCCCGGCATTGGCCGGGCCATGCGGGGCAACCAGGCTCTTGAACATGGCCTGGGCGCTGACAACGGTCGCGTCATGCGTGGCATTGAGCGGCCCTGGTTCCTGGTCCGGATTTCCGGTCAGGTCGACGGTGAACCGCTGCCCCTCAATCGTCACGCGCACATGCAGCGGCCGACCATCATCCAGCCTGTCATGCGCCTCAAACTGCCCCTGTGGCATGGCAGCGAGCCCCCGCAGCGCCTGCTGTTCGGCGGTTTCAAGATAATCCCGGACGGCGGCACGAAACACCTCCCTCCCATACCGGTGACACAATTGCCGGATGCGCTCCGCACCAAGCCGGACAGAAGCAATCGCAGCCCAGAAATCCCCCCGCAGCTGATCAGGGAGCCGGCTATTGGCAGTCATGGTGGCAAACAGGGCCTTGTTGAGGGCCCCGGCCGCGATGATTTTCACTTCAGGAAGCAGCAGGCCTTCCTGAAACAATTCCGTCGCGTCCGGCGACGTACTTCCTGGCGCGGAGCCGCCAATGTCCATCCAATGCCCTTTGTTCGCGGTCCAGGCGACCAGCATCCCGTCGTGAAAAACCGGCATGGACACAACAACATCATTGGTATGACTGACCCCGCCGCGATACGGATCATTGGAGATGAAGACATCTCCCTCCTGAATCTCGTCACAGGCATATTTGGCCAGAACGGCCCGTACCGCGGGATCCAGCATGCCGACAAAAGCCGGAATACCCGCCCCGGCGCTGGCCAGAGCGCCGTCCCCGTCCGTGATCGCGACACCGAAGTCCAGAACCTCATAGATCACCGAGCTCATCGCGGTTCGCCGGGTGACGGCGAACATCTGGTCCGTGATCGCAACAAGGGACTGCTGCAGGACTTCCACCGTTACAGGGTCGACCGTTCGGAGGCCTTGCGATTGGGTCATGCGGGCTTGGTCATGCGACACGTCCTTCACGGCGGGCGAAGAAAAAGAACCGCTGCCGGGCGAGATCTCGGATCTGTCCGGCAGCGAAGGTAAAAGCGCCTGTGCGGAGGAGGCTGCGCAGGCGCCGCAACCCGTCAGAAATTGTACCGCAGCTTCGCCCGCACACTGCGAGGGTTGGCCTTGTGGGAAAATGCCGGAAGGACAAATTCCGAATTATACGACTCGTCGGTCAAATTCTTGGCCTCAAGCGCGAGCTCCCACTGGCCATCGGCCTTTTGAAGGGCGACGCGCGCATTCACCAAGTCGAGCGGCGAGCGTGGCGCGGTATTGTCCGGCGACCAGAACTGCTCTCCGCGCCGCTCATAATCGACACGCGTAACCAGGTCGAAGTCCGGGTTCAGCCCCGCTGTCCACTGAAATCCGGCATTAAAGGTTTCATCCGGCACGTACGGCGCCTTGTTTCCGACCAGACTCGGATCCGTGGTATAGGCTTTGACCTTGGAATTGGTTTGCCCATAAGCGGCGTACAGGTCGAGACCGTCCACCGCCCGCCAGATCGCCTCGAGCTCGAATCCGTCGATGTCAACCTCATCGATATTGAGCAGGACCTGGGCGCCGATATCGCCGATAAAGACGAAATATTGCTGGCCCTCGACCTTGGTGTCGAAATAAGCCCCGTTGAGCCGCAGGCGGTCGTTGAACAGGTCGGTCTTGAACCCGAGCTCCCAGGATTGCGACTCTTCCTGATCGACAATGTCCTGGACACCCTGAATACCGGCGGTCTGCGCCGCGGCCGCGGTGCCATTCTGGTTGAACTGGCCCGACCGGAAGCCCTCGCCCCAGCTGCCATACAGGGTGATCGTGTCATGTGGCATGTACCGGAGCGTCACTTTCGGCGAGAATTTGTCAAAGGTCGCCTTGTTACTGGCTCCGGGCACTCCGGATGTATTCAGCGGAGACACAGCCTGCCGGCGTTTTTCCTCATCGTACCGTCCGGCAATGTTAAGTTCCAGCTGGTCGGTAATGTCATAGCTGAGCTGACCGAAAACGGCCCAGGCGTCATTGTCATTATCATCGGCAAAGAAAGACACGGTCGGATTGGTCGCGTCGGTCAGGAAAGGCGTCCGCTCAACCCGCTTGATGCCCTTGCCCAGATCAGTGCCCACGGTTGACGAAATGAACCGCTCCCAGTCGAGATAATAGGCGCCGACCTGCCAGCGCAGAGGACCGTCCGCCGCGGAGGTCAGGCGAACTTCCTGACTCCAGGATTCCATGTCGGTATACTGGCTTTGCGTTCCGTCTCCGAATGGCACCGTATCCACACCATTGGCCAGAGCAGAATAGGGGAACTGATCGGCCCGCGTCAGGCTGGTCAGCTGGTCCCACGCGGTCACCGACGTCAGGGTCGCCCAGTCCAGCTCCTTTTCGATGCGCAGGGAAATGCCCTGGGTCTGACGCTCCCCGACATCCTCATTGTTGGCCACGAAGGGTAAGGACGTATCGTCCGCACCCGCAGCGCCAAACTGGAAGCCGATGCCACGCCCATTGTGGCGCCCGAAATTGCCGATCAGGTCCAATGTCAGATCATCACTGGGGGTCCACAGCAGCCGGCCGCGCAGGGCCCGGTCAAAATAGGGATCGTCCGTGTCATTGCGGGTGACATTGGTGTAATAGCCTTCGCGGCTGACAACACGGCCGGACAATTTGGCGAAAAGCTGGTCTTCGATCAGCGGAACAGAGACGCTGCCTTCAGCCGACATTTCCTCGCCATTGCCAACCCCGAGCCCGAAATACCCCTCGGTTTCATTGCCGGGCGCCTTGGTGTTGATAATAATGGCGCCGCCCGTGGCATTCCGTCCATACAGCGCGCCCTGGGGTCCCTTGACCACTTCGATCTGCGCCACGTCGAACAGCTGGCCGACAAACTGGCGATTGTTGAACTGCAGCACATCATCGACGATAACCGCCACCGGCATCTCGCCATTGCGAACCTGCGTCAGGCCACGAATGGTCAGGAAAGCGGTTGAGATGCTCTGTGACTCCGCCAGGGTAACATTGGAGGTCAGCGCAATGAAATCAGCGGTCTCCCCAATGCCGGCTTCCCGGATCGCTTCTTCAGAAAAGGCCGTGACGCTGAGCGGCGCATCCTGAATATCCTCCTGGATTTTCCGGGCCGTTACCAGGATCCTGTCCTGAACCAGGGCGTCGTCTTCCCCGGATTGTGCTGTGGCCGGTGCGGCCAAGGCCCCGACGGCCAGGCACCCGGACAGAAAGGTCCCGGCCATCAGCGCCCGGCGCCCGCCATGTGTTCGACAAAAAGACATTTTTACTTCCTCCAAAAGTCTTGTTCAGATGATCCGGCAAACAAGCTGCCCCATACGACCGGGCCCGCTTCGCAGACCCCGGGCACAGGAAGCGCACCATCAGTCACGACCCAACCGCCCAATACAGTATTAGTAAAGATATGAATTCGAGTGGGTTCCTTTTTATTACACTACCCCCACAAGTAGCGTTTTACTTTTTTATTTTATTCTCTATCCTTGTTTCAGATGAGAAAATACAGACAACGTTATAACAATGACGCCGTAAAGATTGATGATCACCGCGGCCCAGCGCGCCAGTGGGCCGGCATAATGCCGCTCAGGGTCTGGACGCAGATGGGCCCAGACACCGAACCAGGCGATGACCAGAACCCAGACCAGCAGCACCAGCTGCCCGCTGACCGGGGCCAGATCGCGGGCCACAATCAGGGTCAGGTAGACCAGTGTCACGACTTGCAGGCCACGCTGCGGGTCGGTGGGGGCCAGCGTCTGGCCCGCCACACCCCTCCAGATCAGGCTGAGGACATTATAGCCGAGGGCCAGTCCGATATAGACGAAAGCAAGGAATGACAGGTCCGGCATGACGCGCTCCCATCCCCACCCGGTTTTGACCCACCCGGTTCAGCACACTCCGGCCCCGTCCGGCCCGAGCTTGTCTGATACAGCACAGTCTAGGGACCCGAAATGAAACAGCCATCCACCCAAACGAGTAGGTATGCCGTGTTCCGGAGCCCTCCTAAAAGGGCGGGCCCGCGCTGTTCTGGCGGCGCCGCACGTCTGACGAATCTCTCGGGTGGCACGAAACGCGGAGCCTTCGCATGACCGATAAAGTCCCTTTCGACATATCACTCGGATTGCCGGAATGGCGCCTGAAGGCAAAGCTGAGCCCCCCTTCCCTGTCGGTCAACCTGATTGACCGGCCACACCTGATCTATCAGATGACGCAGGCGACCGAATTTCGTCTTGTGCTGGTTTCGGCACCGGCCGGCTTTGGCAAATCGATCGCACTGGCCCAGCTCCATGCTGCCAGGGTCCAGGCCGGCCAGCCGACGGCCTGGCTGAGCCTTGATACGTCGGATGCCGAGCCGCAGCAATTGCTCTCCTATCTGATCCTCGCCCTGGCCCATGCCGGCCTCGAACTGGGGGCGCTGGCCGTCGCCGCCAAATCCGGCCTTGTCGGCACACCGACGCGCCAGATCGTCAACCAGCTGGGAGAGTGGTTCCAGACCACGCCGGACCGCGTCGTGCTGATGTTAGACGATTACCACCTTATTGCCTCTCCTCTGCTCGACCGTCTGCTGCTCGACATTCTGGCCAGCTGCAATGGCAATTTCGGCCTCTGCCTGAGTTCCCGCAACCGACCCGGCGGCGATCTGTCGACGCTGATTGTCGCCGGCGAGGGCGTTGAGCTGACAGGGTCCGATCTCCGCTTCAGCGATGCGGAGGTCCGCGAGGCCTTCGGACTTGCACTCGATGACCGCCTTCTCATCGGCCTGCAGCGCAAGGTGGAGGGCTGGCCGGTTGCGGTCCAGCTGGCCCGCCTGATGCTGGACAGCGCGCAGGACCAGGCCGAGACCATTGCCGGTCTGCATGGCCATACCGGGCACCTCGCCGCCTATCTGACCGATCAGGTGATCAGTCAGCTCAGCCCGGCCCTGCAAGATTTCGTCCTGCGGACCAGCATCCTTGATACATTCGATGCCGACCTCGCCGATGCCGTCTGTGCCCAGACCGACAGCCGCCAGTATCTCAAGGCACTGGCACCCCTGCATGCCCTGCTGGTCCCGCTTGACGATACGCATGAACATTTCCGTTATCATCACCTGTTTGCGGAATGCCTGCAGGACCTGCTGCGCCAGCGCCATGGCGATGACTATCAGACACTGCACCTGAGGGCCGCCAAATGGCTGGGCGACCGGGGCCAGTATGGCGATGCGGTCCACCACGCGGCCAAGGCGGGACAGGTGGCGCTGTGCGCCGACCTGATCTGCCAGGCCGGCGGCTGGGAGCTGGTCCTGTTTGGCGGCACAGGCGACCTCGAAGGCTTGCTGAGCAGTTTTCCAAACGCGGATTTCCAGCCCTGGCCCCGGCTGCAGTTTGCCCGCTGCTACCTGGCGATGAAACGCGGTGAAATCCGCCTCGCCCGCGCCTATTTCGACGCCGCCTCCCGGTCGAGGGCGTTTGATCCCAGAAATGCGGACATGCTGCGGGATCAGATCAATATGCGCGCCCTTCTGGAAGCGTATGAGGATGAGGGTCTGTCCGATCCCGACAATCATTTCCTCGACCAGGCCCTCGCAGAGGTGCGGGACGATGATCCGATTTCACGCGGCGTGATGCAGTGCAATCTCACCCTGCGCCTGGCGGGGTTCGGCCTGTTTGGCGACTCCGAGGAACAGGCCGGTCTGGCGGCACGATCCATGCGCGAGGGAAATTCCCTTCTCGGGCTGAATTACTGTTACCTGCATCTTGGCCTGATCAGCTATTTCCGCGGCGACTTGCAGCGGGCCCTGACCCATGTCGAGCGGGCCGTTGACATGGCGCACGACAATTTCGGCGCGGACAGCGGACTCAAATACGCGGCAGACCTGCATTTCAATGCGCTGCGCTACTGGCGCGGCCAGCTCGACGGATCCGGGATACAGACGCTGCGCCGGTCCCTGACCCATGTCCGCAGGCGCGATGGCTGGTTTGAGAGCTTCGCCCTCGGCTTTGACGCCCTGCTTCATCATGCCCTGTCCGGTGACACGCCGGACATCGCCGGAGACCTGATCGAGCAGATGCGGGACACCGCGTCTGAACGGGGCGTGGCCCGGCTCGATCAGATGGCCACGGCGTGTGAGCTGAACTACCTTTTACGCACCGACCAGATGCGTGCCGCCGCCCGCACCTTCGAGCGCACCCGGATGCAGGCCGTCGAGGATACCCGCCGGCTGTATGTCCCAACCTGGCAGGTGGTGTTTGCCTCCTCCTCGGCCTGTGCCAGCTATCTGTCCCGGATCGGAAATCCGAAGGATGCGATGCTGTATGCCAATCGGGCGCATGAAATTGCCCGGCGGGTCGACGCGCCGTTTTTTGCCGTCCGCGCGCTGCTGACCAAGGCCATGGTTCTCGACGCCTTCAAGAAGCGGTCAGATGCCATTGCTGCGATTGTTCCGGCCCTCAAGCTGGCGGCCGCATCAGAGTTCCGGGCGCCATTTCGCGGCCCGGAGACCATTCGGATCCTGCGCGCGGCGCGTGGCCGGATCAGCAATGATGAAAATGCACCCCTAATCATCACCTTTCTCAACGATGTGCTGGGCCGGGACCGGCGCAACAGCCAGTTGCTCAGCGACAGGGAATTACAGGTTCTTGATGAACTGGCGCTCGGGCGGTCGAATAAGGAGATCGCGATCGCGCTGGACATGACCGAAAACACGGTGAAATTTCACCTCAAAAACGTCTTCTCCAAGCTTAAGGTCTCGCGCCGTGTTCAGGCCGTCACCACCGCCAAGGAGCTTGATCTGATCGACTGAGCCCCGGCCTCAGCCGGATCAAAATGACCGACCTGCAAGATCCGCAGGTCGGTCCAGTTGGGAACAGAGACGGCAGGGACCGCCCTGTTCTGCGTCGCATCTGCGGGTGATCACGGAGGGGGTCAGTCGAAGCTGACTTTGGGCGACCCCCTCCGGCCCCCACCGTCACGGGGGAGATCAGTTCACCCGTGACAGTTGGACGCGTGACAGTGTCTCCTGCGTAAACCGGTCGGTCCAACCGGTCGATTGCATCGTGCCCATCCAGAGATCCAGCTGGCTGGGGCGGGTGTAAGAGACGCCACCGGCAACCCAGAAGATGCCCGGCCCGGTGCTGAGCTCGCAGGCATAATTCGGGTCGAACAGGGTCAGCGTCACCGCCTGCTCGGCGACCCGGGACGTCGGCGTCAGGCTCGGGGCCAGCCGGTCATACAATCCGATGACCTGCAAGGCAGGTGCGCCCGGCAGAGTGGCCTTCCCGGTTACCCGTCCGGTCGTCGGATCTGCTGTCAGCTCCAGCTCCAGTCCGCCGGCGATCGCCCAGGTTCCCGACACCATGTCCTCGGCACTGTTGGTAAAGGGCACCGGCCGGCCCGGCGTCACGCTGGAACAGTAATTCGGGGCCGTCCGGGTGAAGTGCAGCGTCTGTGGCCACATGATCGGCGCGGTATCGGCAAAGCCTGCCACCGTGGACGATGCCTCGAGCACATTCAGCAGTTCGAGGGTTTCCGGGATGGCGTAGGAGTCCTGGTTCGGCTCCGAGATCGTCTGGGCCGGGTGATACTGACCGGAAAACCCTGAGACCCAGTGCCAGCTTCCATCGGCTTCGGAAACCGGTTTGTTGATTAGACGCCACTGAATGTCGAGGCTGAACGGGATACCTTTGACATTGGTCCGCGGCGGGGTCGGCGCCACCGCTGTTGGATCGACCCAGCCAATGACCTGAGAGGATCCGGTGCTGCCCGTATGGGACGTATACACGCCGGTCACCACGCCATCCTCGCCAACGGACAGATCGACCCGCGAGCAATAGCTGTTGTGCCAGGTGCCCGAGAGCGGATGCGCCATGGCGGGGAGAAGGCTGGCCATCAGGGTCAGCCCAAGGCCGGCGGCCACGCTGCGAAACGAGGGTTTAAGTGTCATTTTGGTCTCCATCTTGAAAGCGGTCCGACCGCCCCCCCCGGATGTCCCGGCCGGCCCGTCTGCTAGTTGTTAGGATAGTCAGGCACGCTGACGTCGAACTGCGGCAGGCAGGTGTAACCCTTGGGCTGTTCGCCCTGCGTCTTGCGGTACAGGTACATATTGCCCTGGCTGAACGAGCCATCCGGGTGGGTGGTATAGTTGAAATTGGTGTAAACGAGGTCCATCACCGTGGATCCGACCAGCAGGCCGCCGACCCCGTCGAGACGGTGCATGGCAATCATGTACTGGCCGGCCCGTTCGCCGATGTCGACTTTGTAGGAATATTGCTCCGGCGACAGGTCGAGCCGCAGCTGGTCGCCGAGATGACCCCCGCAGGACTGGCCCATTTCGAGGCTGAGATCGGGCAGGATGCCGACATAGTCCTGCGGCCCCTTGCCATTGCGATAGATCAGTCCGGCCCAGGCCTGGTCACCGTTAACGGTCTCATAGACCTTGTCGAAGATCAGATTTCCCTGAGCGTCCTTGAGCCCGACCAGCACGTTCAGCATGGGGTAGATATAAGTCCCATCACCTTTGAAACGGGACGAGCCACTGTCGATGAAAAAAGTCTGGTTGGTCAGGCCAGGCACCACCCGGCCCCCAAAGCGGACCTCGTGAAGCGGGGTTCCCCAAAGATAGCCGACCCCCGGTGACGCCCCTTTCTTGGGCGTGAGGAGCACCTGACTGGAAACCTCGTACATTTCCGGATTGGTGCCGCCCAGAATTGTGGCCCCTTTGCCATTGGCATCCTTGCCATACATGGAAAAAGACGGGGACAGGCCGAGGGTTTGGACCAGCTGTCCAAAGAAGAACGAGACCTGCGACACATCGGTCGACTCCGATGGAAAGCCGATGCCGCCATCCCAGGCCAGGTCACCAAACTGGTTGCCGGTATATTTGATCGATCCGTCAAAAACGAGATTCACAATTGAGCCAAGCGCCGCAGAGTAAAAATCAGCGGCCGCCAGCCAGACATACATTTTGCCCCAGGGGCCAAAATTCACCTCGATGCCGCCGTCCGGCTTATACAGCCAGGTCAGGCCAGGCTGGGCCGTGTTCACCCGCTCGTGATTGAGACAGGCCGGCGTATCGCAGACGTCTGTGGTCGCCCACAGCAGGGTCGTCCCGGTATCAAAAATGAACCGCATCGGACTGAGTCCGACTTGCAGGTCATTGGTAAACCAGGGAGATGCGCCATAATCCGACATCGGCCCGCGATCGAAATCGACCTTGATCGGTTGCGCGTTGCATAGATCGGGACTGTGCCACGTTGTCGACTGAAACCC
This sequence comes from uncultured Hyphomonadaceae bacterium, assembly GCA_938084575.1. Taxonomy (GTDB): domain Bacteria; phylum Pseudomonadota; class Alphaproteobacteria; order Caulobacterales; family Hyphomonadaceae; genus Henriciella. Next base: position 80,944 of record CALKFG010000004.1, on the reverse strand, counting down.
GGTCGTCTCCGATACCTGGGCCGTTGCCGCAAACGACACAGCAAGACACCCTCCCACAGCCGCCGCCACACATTTTCCCACATGATTGATGGAGTTCCGCATTCTTATTGCCTCCGAATTCCGCCTTTGCGGCGGTGTTATTTTTTGGTCACCACTTATGAAATGTGGATCCCTTTTCTTTCGGGGATTGCAGACAGATTCATACCACCCTTCTGAGTATTGATTGCAGTAGATCTTTTATTGTTATTGCTATTTAAATTGGTGTACTTACCAAGCTGAATAGGAGTAAATGGGACGCGTTTTAATCCAGCCGCGGCTATTCACGCCGCCTTTTCTGTCCATTCCGCGCGGCGCTGGAAATTTTCCCTCGCGGGTCGACTAGATATCTTGACCCTAGGGAAGCCCCCCGCCAAAAGCCCGTATCTGAGGGTGTCAAACGCCAAAAGCCGGAGCCGCGTGAAGACCTTCCTGGCCCGGAAAACCTGGTGGGGGGACGTGACCTCACCGCGCCAGAGGACCGGCGCCGCGCGTCCTGAGCGACCGCCGCCCGTCTTCGATACTTGTCCGACCTCCGCTCAATACAGTGACCAAGTCCAGTATATTTGTGATGCATAACGAAGACATTGGATAAACCTGACTTGGTCAATATACGACGACAGGTTCGGTTTGGGACAGGCCTGATCGTCGCCAGCCGGGCTCAGGCGGCAGGTAAAGATCAGGCGTCAAGCCGCGGTTTTTGATGACTTTTCCCGGTCTCCGGTCCGGCGAAACGCCGTCTGTCCTCCCGGGAGCGGCAGACGGAAGGCCTTTTGACGGGAGGGCCATCTGAAGGCTGACCGGGACCGCGGCCCGGACCCTGCGCGCCCCGCCGCGGCCACGACGTTCACCTGCATGCACGCTGACTCAATGCCCAGTTCCGGCGCGCAGTCTCAGCGCGCTGCCGCCGCGGAGTCACCCCTTCCGGTCCGGCCGCCGCATAGTGCGCCTGATAATGGCCAATGGGTGCAGCGCCGCGGAGTCACCCCTTTCGGTCAGGCCGCCGCATAGTGCGCCTGATAATGGCGCTCCCGGTCCGGCTTCTGCATGCCCGCCAGAGACGCGGAATCATTCCCACTCAATCGTTCCCGGCGGCTTGGACGTGACGTCATAGACAACCCGGTTGACCCCCTTCACCTGATTGATGATCCGGGTCGCCACCCGGCCGAGGAAGTCGTGTTCAAACGGATAATAGTCTGCCGTCATGCCGTCGGTCGAGGTCACGGCCCGCAACGCCAGAACCGCTTCATAGGTGCGTTCATCGCCCATCACGCCAACCGTGTTGACCGGCAGCAGCACCGAGAAGGCCTGCCAGATCTCGTCATACAGGCCGGCGGCACGAATTTCCTCAATATAGATCGCATCGGCCTTGCGCAGCGTGTCGGCTTTCTCTGCCGTGATCTCGCCCGGGATCCGGATCGCCAGGCCCGGCCCGGGAAAGGGATGGCGGCCAACAAAAGCCTGCGGCAAGCCGAGCTCGCGGCCCAGCGCCCGAACCTCGTCTTTGAACAGGTCGCGCAGCGGTTCGACCAGTTGCATGTTCATCCGTTCCGGCAGGCCGCCGACATTGTGGTGCGACTTGATGGTCACACTGGGTCCGCCGATCGCCGAGACGCTTTCAATCACATCGGGATAGAGGGTCCCCTGAGCCAGGAAATCAGCCCCGCCAATCTTTCTGGCTTCGGCCTCGAACACATCGATGAACAGGCCGCCGATGATCTTGCGCTTGCGCTCGGGATCGCTGACCCCGGCCAGCTGTCCAAGGAACAGGTCGGACGCGTCAACATGCACCAGAGGGATATTATAGTGTTCCCGGAACAGGCCGACGACCTGCTCGCTTTCATGCGCCCGCATCAGGCCATGATCGACATAGACACAGGTCAGCTGGTCGCCAATGGCCTCATGGATCAGCACGGCAGCGACCGAGGAATCGACCCCGCCGGACAGGCCGCAAATGACCCGTCCGCTGCCGACCTGGGCGCGGATCTTGGCAATGGCCTCGTCGCGATAGGTCGCCATGGTCCAGTCGCCCCGGAAGCCGGCAATGGCATGGGTGAAATTGCGCAGCAGCCGGGCGCCGTGCACCGTGTGCACCACTTCCGGATGGAACTGGGTGCCATAGAAGCGTCGGTCCGGGTCGGCAATGACGGCAAAGGGCGCCCCGGGCGACCGGGCGATGACCCCAAAGCCGGGGGCCATCTCGGCGACATGATCGCCATGGCTCATCCAGACCTCCTCCTTGAGATCGGCGGCGAACAGACCTTCAAACAAAGGATCGTCGGAGACGCCGTCAATAAAGGCCCGGCCGAATTCGCGGCTGGTCCCGGTTTCGACCCGACCGCCCAGCTGGGCCATCATCACCTGCTGGCCATAACAAATACCCAGCACCGGCACGCCGCGGGTGAACACGGCGGAGTCGGCCCGGGGCGAGTCGGCCCAGGTCACGCTGGCCGGTCCGCCGGACAGGATTATGGCCCGGGGATCATACTGGTCGAGAAAGGTGGCATCGACCTTGTTGAAAGGGTGGATTTCGCAATAAACGCCGCTCTCGCGAAGTCGGCGGGCGATGAGCTGGGTCACCTGCGAACCGAAATCGATGATAAGGGCGCGTTCGTGTCGGGTCTCTTGCATGAGCTCCTCTATGCGATTCAGCCTGCCTTGCGCAAGACAGCGACGAAGAAACCATCTGTATTGGCCCGCAGCGGGGTCAGGCGCAGAGCTCCGGTCGGGGTTTCCAGTGTCGCCAGCAGGTCACATCCGGCCCGCGTCAGAGCCCCGCTGCTGACGCCATGCTGTGCCGCCGATTCCGGTTTGAAATCCGGCCTGTCCAACAGGAAATCCGACACCCTGTCCTCGTCTTCTTCCATCAGGAAGGAACAGGTCACATAAATCAGGCGCCCGCCCGGCCGGACATAGCGCGCAGCCCCCCTGAGGACTTCGTTCTGCTGGGCCATGCGCGCCTCCAGCGCCGCCGGCTTGACCCGCCATTTGCTGTCGGGGCGACGGCGCCAGGTGCCGGTTCCGGTACAGGGGGCATCGACGAAGACACAATCCATCGCCGCCTCGAGCGGCGCCAGCACATTCGGCGTGTCAGGATGCAGCAGCTGGACATTGTGGGCGCCAGACCGCTTCAGGCGCGGGATCAGGGCGCTAAGCCGGCGGCCATCAATATCATAGGCAAAAACCTGACCCTTGCCGGTCATCGCCGCGGCGAGAGCCAGCGTCTTCCCGCCGCCCCCGGCGCAGAAATCAAGCACCTGTTCGCCCGGCGTGACATTGGCAACCGCAGCCGCAATCTGTGATCCCGCATCCTGAACCTCGACCCAGCCTTTGGAATAGGCCGGTATGCGGTCAAGCGCCGCTTCCCGCCGTGTTGGGTCCCGGGCCGGAATATGCACGGCATGGTTCAGCCAGGGCGATGGCTCGGCCTGAACAGAGCGCAACGGGGCAGCGGCCCGTTCAGCATCCGCCTTGAGGGTATTGATCCGCAGGTCGACGCTGGCCCGGCAGGCCATGGCCTGGGCCTCGATCACGGCATTTTCTCCGAACACCCGCTGGAGATGCGGTGCCAGCCATTCCGGATAATCGCCAAGCACATGGGCTGGTGCCTCGACATCCGGAGCCATGACCAGGTGCTCGCGCTCCTTCAGGGTCAGAGCCGCAGGTGCATGGGGTTCATCCATCGCCCCGTCGATCCGCCTGATGTCCCAGCCCCAGGCCTGCGCAAGGGCACCAAGAACCACCCCCCGCGGGCTGTCATCCTGCATGGCATGCGCCAGAGAATTGCGCCGGCGCAGCGCATCAAGCACCAGTCCTGACACCCATGCCCTGTCGGTTGACCCGGCATAGCGGGCCCGCTTGCCCCAGTCCCGAACGGCCGATTTCACAGGCTGATGACGCGTCGTCACGTCACCAAGAACCTCTATCGCCGCCGCTATCCGTCCACCGTCGCGCATGTTATGCCTGCCCTGTTCCTATGGCGCCGGGGGTAATACGGTGGGCACTAAAATCAATGAAAAAGGCTGTAACTGAATGCAGAAACTGGAGCTGGAGGGCTTAAAACAAGCGGGGCCAGGGGACCACAGGCAGCTGGCCGAGATTACAGCTGAAGCCTTTCAGGATGACCCGCTAAACCGATGGCTCTTCGGCCCCCCGAGAGCCGTTTTAAGTGCCTTCAGAACGCTGGCACCGGTGTATTTGAGGACGGGGCTATGCTATCTCTCCGGCGATCAGGGCGCGACCATGTGGACGGGGCCCGGCCACGCCGCAGAGCTGGGCTTTGGGTTCCGGTTACGCTTTCTGGCCGGCTTGTGGCGCCATGCGAGATCAGGGGCGACGGCCCGGATTGAACAGGTCAGCCGGCAAATGGCCGATCACCATCCCGACATGCCGCATTTTTACCTGTTCACCATCGGCACCCGGGCCTCTGCCCGGGGACAGGGGATTGGCGGGGCCCTGCTCCGGCCCATGCTTGCTCATGCCGACCAGCAGGGACTCCCCGTCTATCTGGAGAATTCCAACCCGGCCAATCACGGCTTCTACACGGCCTATGGCTTCGAAAAGACAGCCGAATTCCATGCCGGAGGGGATGGACCTCCTGTGGCCCCAATGCTGCGCCGCCCGGCCCAGACCTATCGCGGCCAATGTTGATAACGCGCTTTCAGCCTCGACAGGCCACGGTCAATGATCTGCTCGAGAACGTCCAAATCAATCCGCGACAGGCGGGTGATGTACAAACAGGATTTTCCATGCCGGTGCGGGCCCAGACGGGTCAGATCCTGCTGGATGTCAGGGAAGTCATAACCCGGCATAATGTAAATTGCTGAATGGTTCTTGCGCGGCGCAAAACCGGTCATGAAAAACGTCCCGGACCGGCCGCTTTCATAATGATACGCGTACCGTCCATACCCGATCATGCCCCCCCGCCATACCACAGCGGGGTAGCCCGTGGCCGTGTCGAACAGCGACAGCAGCACCTGGGCATCCGCCCGCCGGACATCGTCGTCCACCGCATCAATCAGCGCTTGCGGAGAGATCGCAACCGGCTGGGTCTTATTGGCCCGGCCGGACATTAGCAGTCCGGCTTGCGGCCCAGACGGGCCAGAAGGCTGCTGGTATCCCACCGGCCACCGCCCATTGCCTGGATGTCGGCATAGAACTGGTCGACCAGCGCGGCCACAGGTGTCGCGGCCCCGGTTTCACGTGCGGTTTCGAGGGCAATCCGCAGATCCTTCCGCATCCAGTCAACGGCGAAACCATGATCATAGTCCCCGTCCTGCATGGTCTGCCAGCGATTTTCCATCTGCCAGCTCTGGGCCGCTCCGCCGCTGATCGCCCGAATGGTCCGGTCAATGTCCAGCCCAGCTTCACGGGCAAAATGCAGCCCCTCTGCAAGCCCCTGGACAGTGCCCGCAATACAAATCTGATTGACCGACTTGGCGAGCTGACCCGACCCGGTTTCCCCGATCAGGGTCAGGCTCCGTCCATAGGCCGACATCAGGGCATGCGCCTGGTCAAATGTGGCCTGTTCGCCCCCACACATGATCGTCAGTGTTCCAGCTTCTGCCCCGGCCTGTCCGCCCGAGATCGGTGCATCGAGAAAGGATGCTCCCCGCGCCTGGGTCCGTGCGGCAAGCTGCCGGGCCAGGCCGGCACTGGCCGTCGTATGGTCAATCACGACCATGCCCGCTGCGATATTCCCCTCAAAGGCGCTGAACACGGCTTCGACATCCGGGTCATCCCCGAGGCACATACAGACATATTCGGCACCGAAAACCGCATCCTCGGGGGTCGGCTTCACCTGGCCGGCATGCGCGAGGCCCCAGCGATCCGCCTTCTCTGCGGACCGATTCCATACCGTCACCTCATGACCTGCGGCGACCAAGTGACCGGCCATCGGATAGCCCATCACGCCCAGGCCGAGAAATGTAATGCGAGCCATATGCGCTCCTCCACAGATCAAACATTAACACGCACCAGCCAGTTTCATGCAAATCTGACGGCGCAGACACAAGTGATATTCACCATGTCCGCCTATGCAAGGACAGGATGAGAAAGGGGTCACTGCGCCACATGCCAGTCGGACAAGTTTCCACCCGCTTGACGGGCCAAAGGATCACACCGGTGAGCCGGAGGTTGGGCACCTGGAAGCTGGCTTATGCGGATTTTCTGACAGCCCTGTGCGCCTTCTTCCTGATTATGTGGATCATCCATGGTGTGTCCGCCGACGACAAGGCGGCCCTGGCCGAACAATTCGGCGCCGAGTCCTCCGTGTCCGGTCCCCACGAAACGGCGCTGCAAACCGTGTTCCTGGCCCTGCAAACGTCCGCCGAACTGTCCCCCTACAGGGACAGTGTCCGGATCACTCGGGAGGCGGCATCAATCCGACTCGAACTCACGGACGCTACATCCCGCCCCCTGTTTGATATCGGGCACGGCCAACTCAACAGCACTGGCGCGGCACTTGTTCAGGCCACTGGACGGACCCTCGGCATGTTTCCGGTGGAGGTTCGTATCGAAGGCCATACAGACGCAACGCCGATCGCCGCCACTACCTTTTCGAATTGGGAATTATCGTCCGACAGGGCCCATGCCGCCCGCCGCTTGCTGATCGACTCGGGCCTCCCGGAACAGCGGATAAAGGAGGTTTCCGGTCTCGCACACACCCGCCCTCTGGAAGCCAACAAAGCTGACTTGCCAGCCAATCGCCGGATCTCCATAGTGCTGTCTTTGGCGGCGGAGCCAGCTGGCGTCTGAGCCGCCCGGAACCGCGACCGCCGAAGCTGGGAGAAGGCATGAGCTCGGAAATTCTGGCGCATTGGCCAATGTGGGCCAGCCTCGCCATTATTGTTGCCACGATCACGCTGTACCTGGTCGACCGCTGGTCCATGGAAGTCGTCTCCATAGGTGTCATCACCACGCTGTTGCTAATGTTCAGCCTGCCCGGTGCAACCACGCCGGCCGGTGCGCCCCTTATTGCCACCGACATCCTAAGCGGGTTTGCCAATCCGGCTCTGATTACCATCATGGCGTTGCTCGTGGTCGGCCAGGGCCTGTTCCAGACCGGGGCGCTGGAAGGCCCCTCAAAGGCTCTGGTGCGGGCCTATGATGCGCGCCCAACCGCGACTTTACTGGGCGCGTTTCTGGCTGTGTTCGTCACCAGCGCTTTCACCAACAACACACCCGTTGTCATCATGTTCCTGCCAATTATGTCGGCCATGGCCGCACGCATGGGCACATCGACCTCACGGCTGATGATCCCGCTGAGCTTTGTGTCCATCATGGCGGGCATGACGACCCTGATCGGAACATCCACGAACCTTCTGGCCGCGGACGCCTATAGCCGCCTCACCGAAAACCAGCTGGGCTTTTTCGATCAGACACCATTTGGCCTGATCCTCGCCGCGATCGGGCTGGTCTACATCCTTTTCGCATCGAGGCTTCTGCTGCCCGTGCGCGAGGGATTCGCGCAATCTCTGGTGAAGTCCGGGAAGCAGTTTGTGGCCCAGTTCGAAGTTACCGACGGGCATTTCCTGCATGGCCAAACCGCTATTGCGGGAATGTTTCCAGACCTGAAGGACATGACCGTCCGCATGATCCAGCGCGGCGAAAAGGCCATTCTGCCCCCCTACGACCAGCTGACGCTGCAACCGGGGGACCTCGTGATCGTTGCCGCGACGCGGCAGGCGCTTACGGATCTCCTGGCCGGCAAGCCCGCTCTGTTGAAAGACATCTGGGGAAGCGCCCCAAGCGACGATGGGGACGACAGCGAAAGCGCGCAGCTGGGCCTGGTTGAGGCGATGGTGGCGCCAGGCTCCCGGATGACAGGACGAACGGTCGAAATGCTCGGCTTTCGTCGGCTCACCCAGGCCGTGACACTGGGCATTCAGCGGCGGTCCCGCATGATCCGCAGCAAGATCAGCGAAATCCGCCTTGAAGCCGGCGATACGCTACTTCTATGCGGCCCCATCAGCGCCTTTCGGAATTTGCGGTCCAATCGTGATCTGATCCTGATGGAATGGTCTCAAACCGAATTCCCGACCACACGCCGGGCCGTGGTCGCCCGCCTGATTACCCTTGCCATGATTCTGACGGCCGCCCTGGGGCTGGCGAGCATAACCCTGGCCTCGATCGTGGCCGCCACTGCCATGATCGTCCTTCAGTGCCTGAATCACCGGCAAGCCAGCCGGGCCCTCGACCTGCGCATTTACCTCATCATTACCGCGGCCCTTGCTATGGGCTATTCGCTCGAGGTCACCGGTGCAGCACGCCTGATCGCAGAGCTGGTGGTATTGCTGTCTGCTCCCTTCGGCGCCCTGGCCGTGCTATCGGCCATTTTCCTCGCCGTTGCCATTCTGACCAATATACTGAGCAATGCGGCGACTGCCGTCCTGTTTTCGCCGATTGCCATCTCCGCCGCCGAGCAGATCGGGGCCGATCCCTTTCCCTTCCTTCTGGCCGTGATCTATGCCTCTAACTGCGCTTTTGCGACGCCAATCGCCTATCAGACCAATATGCTGGTCATGGGTCCCGGGCATTATAAATTTAAGGATTTCCTGCGTTTCGGCGGCCCGCTCGTTGTGCTGATGTGGGTATCTTTTACCATCATCGCCCCTTGGCGGTTCGCCCTGTAACTGACTAGATGGCCACTATGAAACTGGATGAATCACTTTTCGAGGTCCCAGGGCTGCAGCGCGGCCTGAGGTTCTATGTCACCAGCGCAAGTCCCTGCCCCTATCTGCCGGGCCAGGTCGAACGCAAAGGGTTCACCCATCTCAATCAGGATAATTCAGACAGTGTGCATGACCTGCTGAGCCAGGCCGGATTTCGCCGCAGCCAGTCCGTCGCCTATCGGCCGGCTTGCCCGAACTGCAATGCCTGCCGGAGTGTCCGGGTCGCCAATAGCGGGTTCAGCCTGAGTCGTAATCAGAAACGGCTGCTGAACCAAAACCGCGACCTCGTTCGACGGCCGGTTCAACCGACCGCAACACGCGAGCAATATCGCCTGCTCAGGACCTATCTAACATCCCGTCATAATGGCGGCGGCATGTCCGATATGACCTATCGCGAATATTGCGCCATGATCAATGACAGCCCGGTCCAGACCCTGGTGTTCGAATATCGCCTCGGACCCGATCCTGACTCGCCCCTGATCGCCGCATCGCTGACGGATATACTCCGCGATGGCCTGTCCATGGTGTACACGTTTTTTGACCCCGCACTCACCCGCAGAAGTCTGGGCACCTATATGGTCCTCGACCATATCCTGCATGCCGATGATCTCGGCCTGCCGCACACCTATTTGGGCTATTGGATCGAGGGGAGCGCCAAGATGGATTATAAGCGCCGGTTCAAGCCGCTTGAAGTTCTTGACGGACGCCACTGGAGGCGACTCGATGCCGCCGTCCGGAAAACAGGAGACAAAGGATGATCAATCGGCGAAAACTGCTCGGCACCGCCACACTTGGCGCCACCGGTCTGGCCGCAGCCGCATGCAGCGGTGGGACCGACCCCTCCGGTGCCCCGGGTGGACCCGCGATCATCCGGAGGCGGACCAAGCTGACAATGACCACGACCTGGTCCAAAGACCTGCCAGGGCTTGGCATGGCGGCGAACCGGATCGCTGACAGAATCAAGGCGCTTTCGGACGGCCAGATGGAGGTTTCTGTTTTTGCCGCCGGAGAGCTCGTCCCGGCGTTTGAGGCTTTTGATGCGGTCGCCTCTGGCAATGTCGATATGTATCACGGCGCGGAATATTACTGGCAATCGAAATCCAAGGCCTTCAACTTCTTCACCTCGGTGCCGATGGGCATGACGGCGACGGAAATCATGGGCTGGATCGATTATGGTGGCGGTCAGGCCCTCTGGGAGGAGCTGTCGGGTCAATATGGCGTGATTGCCTTCCAGGCGGCGAATACAGGTCACCAGATGGGCGGCTGGTTCAGACGCGAAATTAATGGTCTCGATGATTTTCGCGGGCTTAAAATGAGGATCCCGGGCCTCGGGGGGGATGTCGTCCGCGAACTCGGAGGTGCCGCCGAGGCGCTGCCGGGCAATGAAGTGTTCCAGGCCCTGCAGACCGGGCGGATTGATGCGACAGAATGGGTCGGGCCCTGGAATGACTACTTCCTGGGGTTTCATCGGGAGGCCGACTATTATTACGGGCCTGGCTTCCATGAGCCCGGAACCGTCCTTTCCCTTGGAATCAACCGCGCAAAATGGGACTCCCTGACTCCAACAGAGCAGAATATTATCCGTTCTGTCACGCGCGAAGTGAACCACCTGTCGGTGGGTGAGTTCCAGTACCAGAACGGCGTCTATCTCGAAAAGCTTGTAAGGGAAGAAGGCGTTCAGCTCCGTCAGTTTCCAAAGGATGTGGTTTCGCGAGTGGTCGAGATCTCGCAGGATATCCGCGCCGGCGCCGGCGCCGGCGGCGACCTGGAGCGGCGGATTTATGAAAGCTTCGAGGAGGCGCTCAGAAAGGCCCGTACCTGGGCCGCAATTTCCGATGGCCCCTATCTGGCGACGCGTGAAAGCTAGGCCCGATGGATCATCTGGTCTCCTTTTCGGGCACAATTTTTTACTGGCTCGGTCAGTTGGCTCTGCCCTTTCTGCTGGTTCCGCTGGCGCTCCTGATCGCCCCCAAGCCACTCGCCGGCTTTGCCCGACTCCTGGTGCGGCGGATCGATCAGATCTCGGCGGCAGCGATGGGAACGGCTATGTGCTTCGCCTTTGCCATCGTGCTGATCCAATTGCTGGCCGTTTTACTGCGTTACGTCTTCGGCCTCAGTTTTTCCTGGATGAACGACAGCGTCATATTCTCCTTTGCCGCCATTTTCCTGCTCGGCGCAGCCGGTACGCTGAGGACGGACGGGCATGTCCGGGTGGACATTCTGCGGCCAAGATACGGCCCGAAAATCCGGGCTGCCATCGAGATGGTGGGCGCGCTGGCCTTCATTCTGCCGATTGGCATTTTAATCCTGTATTCCAGCGCGGGCCTTGTCGCGCGCAGCTGGATGAATTTTGAGACTTTCAATGAGAGTGACGGCCTGCCCGTCAAATATCTGTTCAAAACTCTGGTGCCCGTCTTTGCCGTCCTGATCATAAGCCAGGGACTGGCGCAGGCGATCCGGGCGGCGCTGTTTTTGCGCGGTCAATCCGGGAGCGACCCATTCGTCCCCGAACATGTGTCCGTAGCCGGCTGATGGAAGCCGAACTCATCCTTGCCATCGCCATGTTTGCGACCACCATCCTGGCCCTGCTGGCGGGATACCCTGTCGCGTTAACACTGGGCGGGGTCGCCCTGCTGTTCGGCCTTATTGGCGTCGAACTCGGCCTGGTCCCGCTGCCGATCCTGCGCAATCTGCCGAGCCGGATTCTTGGCTCGATGGAGAACCAGATCCTGATTGCGGTCCCCCTCTTCGTGCTCATGGGGGTTATTCTGGAACGGTCCAAGGTCGCCGAGGACCTGCTGCAGTCCGCAGGCCGGCTTCTCGCAGGTGTGCCCGGTGGGCTTGGCTATGCCGTGATCATTGTCGGGACGCTGCTGGCGGCCTCAACGGGCATCGTCGGCGCGACCGTCGTCACTATGACCCTGATCGCCCTGCCGACAATGCTCCGGCAGGGTTATGATCCGAAGCTGGCAACGGGAACCATTGCGGCAGCCGGCACGCTTGGCCAGATCATTCCGCCCTCGATTGTCCTGATTCTTCTGGCCGATGCGATTTCAACGGCCAATCAGTCGGCGGCCTCGCAATCCGGCCAGCCGGCCAACGTGGTGTCCGTCGGAGACCTCTTTGCAGGCGCGCTTCTACCGGGACTTCTTCTGGTCGGATTTTACCTTGTTTTCCTCTTCATCACGACCCTCTTGCGACCGAATTCTGTCGCCTCAGCCAGCCCGCGCCATGACCTTCCGCCTTTGCCCCTCTTGGATTTGGCGATCAGCCTGGGCGCACCCCTGCTGCTGATACTGGCGGTTTTAGGATCGATCCTTGCCGGGCTTGCCTCCCCGACTGAAGCGGCCGCCATCGGCGCTGGAGGCGCGCTGCTCCTGGCCGGCCTGCGGCTGGGCAAAGAGCGGGATGAACAGCGGGCAGTGGCGCTAATTACTGCGGGTCTGGTGGCGCTTCCAATATTGGGTATCCTGGCGAATGTGACCGATCTGCGCCTGACCCGCCCGGACATTCCGCTTACCGACATGCTTCTCGTCGCCCTTGCCGCCCTGCTCTGTCTGTTATTTCTGATAAGCCTCGGCGCGGCAGCTGTCATTCTGTCCAAAGCCCGGCAGCTCCGCCCGGCTTTCAATGCCGGCGTGCAAATCACCAGCATGGTGTTTCTGATCCTCATTGGCGCCTCGCTCTTCGCGCTCGTATTCAGGGCTTATGGCGGAGATCATTATGTTGAGGCCGTGCTGACCGGCCTGCCCGGCGGACTTTGGGGGGCCCTTCTGATCACGATGATCGTCATGTTCGTGCTGGGCTTCTTCCTTGATTTCATTGAGATCATCTTCGTGGTCGTGCCGCTGGTGGCGCCGCCTTTGATTATCCTTGGGGCCGATCCGGTCTGGATCGCCATATTGATGGCCCTCAACCTCCAGACCAGCTTTCTGACGCCGCCCTTTGGATTCGCCCTGTTTTATCTCAGAGGTGCAGCACCGGCCGAGGTTCGCACGCTCGACATCTGGAAAGGGGCCGTTCCCTTTATCCTGTTGCAGATCCTGGTCATCACCGTGGTTATCGCCGTTCCGGCGGTGGCGACTTATCTGCCCCAGCTGCTGAGATGATCAGTCTTTGAAATCAACGTCCGGTGGGGTCGCCGTCACAGCCCGCACCTCAACCCCAAGATCGAAGAAGTCCCGGGCCTCGAACCTGAACCGGCTGGCAATCAGCATGCCCGGAAATTGCTCACGGGCGGTATTGTAATCCTGAACAGCGGCATTGAAGAACCGACGCGCGGCCGCAATCTTGTCCTCGATGGTCGCCAGCTCGTCCTGCAACTGGATAAAATTGTCATTCGCCTTGAGGTCGGGATAGGATTCCGCCAGCGCAAACAGACGGCCCAGCTGTGCCGTCAGGATCCCCTCCGCCGAGGCGACTTCTCCGGTCGCTGTTGCCTGAACCGCTGAATTCCGCGCCTCAATCACCGCATCCAGTGTCGCTTTTTCGTGCGTGGCATAGGCTTTGACGGTCTCGACAAGGTTTGGCACCAGGTTCTGACGCTGCTTGAGCTGGACGTCGACATCGGCAAAAGCCTGATTGCATCGCTGCCGCCGAGAGACCAGCCCATTGTAAATCCCGACAACCAAGACGCCGATCAGGACACCAACAGCCACCAGACTAAAAACCAAATTCATCACACCGTCTCCCAATCCGAGCTGCGACAAGAGGTAGTCAACCGGCACCCGGCTGACAAGAAGTCAGCCTTCAAGAAGCTGGCGAGCCCGCTCGAACACGGCTTCAAACATGGCCGGCGTCAGACGCCGTGTATTGGTGTTGTACCGCGAGCAGTGATAGCTCGACAACAAGGTCCTGTCCTTCAGCCTGTATTCCTGTCCGTGCCCAAAAGGATGATCTTTCAACTTCAGGCCAAGCGCCCGCACAGTGGAGTCGTGGCTGATCTTACCGAGGCACAGCACCACTTTCAAATTCGGCAAGGCCGCGATTCGGGACTCCAGAAACGGACGACAGCGATTGATTTCCGCCCCGACGGGCTTGTTTTGAGGCGGCACACACCGCACGGCATTGGTGATCATCGCCCTGTCAAGGCGGAGGCCATCGGTGGGATCACCGGCATAGGTCCCGCGGCTAAACCCGAACTTTGACAATGTCGCATAAAGCAGATCGCCGGCCCAGTCCCCGGTAAAAGGGCGTCCGGTCCGGTTGGCCCCGGTCACACCGGGCGCCAGCCCGACAATCAGCAATCCCGCATCCGGATCACCAAAGCTGGGAACTGCCCCGTTAAACCAGTTCGGCTCCCGGGCCGCGACCTCGGCACGATAAGCCACCAGGCGGGGACAATAGGCACAATCGGATCGCGCTTCGGGCGGGGTCTGGCGGTCAGGCAAAGACATGCTATATTCCCTGAAAAGAGGTACTGGGAGATGGACTGAATTCCGTCTGCAGGCCCGCCTTGCCCTTGCCCTACTCCGCGCATATAAGGGCGGGCTACAGGAGACATACATGGCCCGAGTTACCGTCGAAGATTGCGTCGAACAAGTCCCTAACCGGTTTGAGCTGATCTTGCTTGCTGCCCAGCGGGCCCGCATGATCCGTGAAGGGTCTCCGATGACCGTGGATCGGGACAATGACAAGGATCCTGTTGTATCCCTGCGTGAAATCGCGGACCGGACCGTTGACCTCAAGGTCGTCAAGGAGGCGCTGATCTCCGAATTGCAGGAAGTCCGTCCCGGCGAGGAAGAGGAACGCGAAGCCGACCGCATCGCGCTTCAGACGGCGCCTGTTGCGACCGAAGAAGACGTCATGCGGGCTTACCAGGCCGAATTGGAATCCGGCCGCGACGACCGCATGTAGAGGCCTCAATGGATGATGCGGCCGTCAGAAAAAGGGATCGGTCGCGTGCTTCCGAACAGGCGCGGACGACCCCTCACATCCCCCCTGACCTGACCGGTAACGAGCTGCTGTCACGCGAACAGCTGCGAGACGCTGTTCTGGCTTATCAGCCCGACGCAGACGGCGATCGCATCATGGCGGCTTACGATTTCGCCCGTGACCGTCATGGCAGCCAATTGCGCCAATCCGGCGACCCTTATTACTCACATCCCGTGCGCGTCGCCACGCTTCTGGCCTCGGTAAAGCTGGATGACGCCACTGTGATGGCCGGGCTCCTGCACGACACGGTTGAAGATTGCGATGATGTCACCATTGCTGACATCCAGGCCCTGTTCGGGACGGCCGTTGCCGAACTGGTCGACGGGGTCACCAAGCTGGGCCGGCTGGAATATCGCAGCGAAGCGTCACAGCAGGCCGAGAATTTCCAGAAATTTATCCTCGCAACCGTCAATGATATCAGGGTCCTGCTGGTTAAGGTCGCCGACCGGCTGCACAATATGCGGACCCTGCATTTCAAGAAATCACCGGAATCCCGCACCCGGGTGGCGCGCGAAACCATGGATCTTTACGCTCCGCTGGCGCGGCGGATCGGCCTCCATAATGTCGCAACACAGATGGAGGATCTGGCCTTCGAGCAGTTGAATCCGGAAGCGCGAAAACAGATCCTGGCCCAGCTCGAGACGCTGCAATCGGAAAACAAGGATGACCTTGAACGCACGCGGCGCGCCATTCGCGACATCATGGACCGTCAGGGCCTTACCTGCCGGATCAAGGGGCGCCGCAAGGAGCCTTATTCCATCTGGCGAAAGCTGGAAAAAAAATCGATCAGCTTTCGGGATGTTGCAGATATTTTCGGCTTCCGGGTGGTGCTCCAGACCGTGCCGGAATGCTATCAGGCTCTGGGCGCTTTCCATACCGAATGGGCCTGCCTGCCAGATCGCTTCCGGGACTTTATTTCCGTTCCGAAGCCGAACGGCTACGCCTCTCTCCAGACCACGGTCCGCGCCAGTGGCAACCGCCTGGTTGAGCTGCAGATCCGGACCGAGGACATGGACGAGACCGCCGAGCGTGGCGTGGCGGCGCATTGGACTTACAAGAACAGCTCGTATGGCTTTGACCCCGATTCTTCGCGCGCCGCCGGCCTCGATCCGGCCGCGAATCTGAGAGCCTTGGGGGAACTGCTTAGCCATGGCGGCGATGCCGAGGATTTTCTCGAGCACGCCAAGATGGAAATGTACCGCACCCACGTTTTCGCATTCACGCCAAAGGGCCGTCTGGTGCTGCTTCCCGCCGGTGCCATGCCACTCGATTTTGCCTATGCCGTCCACACAGCGGTTGGCGACACCTGCATCGGTGCCCGGATCAACAATGTGCCGCGGACGCTTCGGACCCCGCTGCAGAACGGAGACGTGGTCGATATATTGCGGCGCGGTGAGCCCAGACCCGTTCCGGCCTTCGAAGCCGTCACGGTGACCGGCAGAGCCCGCGCCGCGCAACGCCGCCTGCGCCGTGAACTGGAAACGGCCGAATTTTCCAATCTCGGCCGGTCCCTTCTGGAACGTCGGCTGCGACGGCTCGACATCGACCCGGTGTCAGTCGACATGCGTCGGCTGTCGCGGCGGGCCGGCTATGGCTCTGTTTCGGATATGTATGAAGCCGTTGGCCGCAGTCATGACGATGCAAACCGGCTCATCCGGATCGCGTTTCCGGGAATCGAGGACACCGAACACGATGATGCCGAGCGGGTGACTCTGGACAATAAGATGGCAGCCAATGTCATTGATGGCAAAGACCTCACGCCAGGCGTCACCCTGCATTTGGGCACCTGCTGCCACCCGCTGCCGGGTGACCGCATTATCGGCCTGAGGGAACCCGACCGGGGCATCGTCGTGCACACGATCTTTTGCCAGGCCACCGAAAAGTATGATGACCGGCCAGACCTCTGGATTGATCTGAAATGGAATGATCTCGCCAAGACCGGCGTCAAAGCGATTGGTCGAATCTCGGTCAATGCGGCAGATTCCAAGGGCGTCATGGCCCAGCAGTGTTCGGTGGTTGCCCAGGCGGGCGGGGACATTAGAGGTGTGCGCACCCATGATCACGGGAACGGCTTTCAGGAGCTGATTTTCGACATTGAAGTCGAAGATTTGCGCCATCTCGAACAGATCAAGGCGGCGCTTCGGTCCCTGGCCGTTGTCGAGCGCGTTGAAAGGCTGGAGGAGAACCATTTTGAATAGTCAGGACGTATTGGATATCTTCCGGGAAGCCGGCGCGCTTCTGGAAGGGCATTTCATCCTATCCTCCGGGCGTCGCAGCCCTGTTTTTCTGCAGAAAGCCCTGATTTTTTCGCGGCCCGACCTGTCGGAACGCCTCTGCGCGGCCCTTGCAGACCGGGTGCGGGAGACCCTCGGAGAGATTGATGTCGTGGCTGGCCCTGCCATTGGCGGCATCATCCCCGGCTATGAAATGGCCCGCCAGCTTGGGGCACGCGCCATTTTCGCCGAACGCACAGATGGCAAGCTGTCCTTCCGCAGGGGCTTCAGCCTGTCGCCGGAAGACCGCGTCCTGATCGCGGAAGACATTGTGACAACCGGCCTGTCCTTTCGGGAAACCGTAGAGGCACTGGCCCCTCTTCCGGGCCGGGTTGTCGGCGGCTCCTGCATCATTGACCGCTCCGGTGGCGCCGCAGAGGTGGGTTGTGACCTTGTTGCCCTGGCCAGCATCAAGTTTCCCGACTATGCCCCCGATGACCTGCCCGCTGACCTCGCCCCCTTGCCCGCGGTCAAGCCCGGCAGCCGGGGACTCGCCTGATGCCGGATCATCTGCGCCTTGGCGTGAACATTGATCACGTCGCCACGATCCGCAATGCCCGCGGCGGGATCGACCCGGACCCGGCCCGAGCCGCGGCTCTGGCAGAAGCGGCCGGTGCGGATGGCATCACCGTCCACCTGCGGGAGGACCGGCGCCACATTCGCGATGACGATCTGGACCGGATCCGCGCCGCCTCGACCCTGCCCATCAATCTTGAACTGGCGGTGACAGAGGAAATGGTGGGAATCGCCGAGCGCTTCGGCCCTCATGCAGCCTGCTTTGTGCCGGAGAAACGGGAAGAACGCACCACGGAGGGCGGCCTCGACATTGCCGGTCTACATGCACAGGTCACGCCCGCCGTTCAGCGCATGCGGGCCGCGGGTGCACGGGTCTCGCTCTTCATTGAGCCCGACCCCGTCCAGATCGCCATGGCGGCGCGGATGCAGGTGCCGGTCATCGAGCTTCATACAGGACGCTATGCTGACTTGCATAACGCCGGCGATACCGCCGGACGCGACGCCGAACTGGCCCGGCTTACCACCGCAGCCAAGGACGCGCGTCAACGGGGACTGGAACCGCATGCCGGCCATGGGCTGACCTTCGCCAATGTCGGCCCGGTTGCCGCCATTCGGGACCTGGCAGAACTGAATATCGGGCATTTTCTGATTGGTGAGGCCGTCTTCAGCGGTCTTGAAACCGCGATCCGGAAGATGCGGACCCTGATGGACCAGGCCCGGGCATGATCATCGGGATCGGCAACGACTTGTGCAATATAGAGCGTATCGCCCGATCCCTCGACCGGTTTGGTGAACGCTTCGAGCAGCGCTGCTTCACCGACGGGGAAATCGCCAAGGCGCGCGGGCGGATGCGCACCGCTGAAACCTATGCCAAGCGGTTTGCTGCCAAAGAAGCCTGCGCAAAGGCGCTCGGCACAGGTGTGCCCCGCCGGGGTGTGCACTGGCGGCATATGGAAGTCGTCAACCTACCCAGCGGAAAACCTACGCTAAGGCTGGTCAAGGGGGCGGCCGAGCGGCTGCGGGAGCTGCTGCCCCAGGGCCATGTCGCGACCCTTCACCTGACCATGACCGACGATCATCCCTGGGCCGAAGCCCAGGTCATCATTGAAGCCCACCCGGAGGCCTTTGCCTCATGAAAGGCCCAGCACGCCCCAAGCGCACCCGGCTCCGTGCCGCATCGGCTGCACGCGCCCGCCCCCGGCTGAGCTCCGAGCGTCGCCGCGCCCTCGAAACCGCCATCGGATACCGGTTCAAGGACGAGGCTCTGCTGCTGCAGGCCCTCACCCATCCAAGCCTGATTGACGAGTTTGATGGCGACGCCGGCTTTTCCAATCAGCGGATGGAATTTTTGGGCGACCGCGTGCTTGGCCTGGTCATGGCGGAATGGCTGATCCAGAAATATCCCAAGGAACGCGAGGGCCATCTCACCAAGGTGTTTCACCGCATGGTCAGCGGAGACACATGCGCGGCCATCGGACAAAGCTTTCATCTGCGCGATTATCTGTTTCTCGACCCCTCAATGCGCAAAAACGAGGCCGGTCATTACGACAAAGCCGTCGGTGATGCCGTCGAGGCCCTGATTGCCGCAATCTACCGTGATGGCGGCCTGCGCGCGGCGACCGCCTTTATCCGCCGCGTCTGGATCAATGAGGATACGCGCGCGCTCGAAACCGCGGATGAGAATGCAAAAACGCGCTTGAGTGACTGGTGCGGGGCCAATAAGGCACCCTATGCGGTGTACACCACCCTGTCGCGTGCCGGACCGGATCATGCGCCGGTTTTCACCGTTCAGGCCTCGATCGAAGGCCGGGGCAGCGCAACCGCCACCGGACGCAACAAGCAGGATGCCGAAAAAACGGCGGCTGCAGCATTATTGGAGACACTTGAGTGACCCAAACTCCCCCCCCTGCTGAGCCCCGCATGCTGCAACAGGACGACATCAAGCGCGCGGGTTTTGTGGCCATGATCGGGGCGTCCAATGCCGGCAAGTCGACGCTGGTGAACCGTCTGGTCGGTGCCAAGGTCGCGATCGTCACCCATAAGGTGCAGACCACCCGTTTTCCGATCCGCGGCGTGGCACATGTTGATGACACCCAGCTGGTCCTGGTCGACACGCCCGGTATTTTCAACGCCAAGAAGCGCCTTGACCGGGCAATGGTGAAGGCCGCCTGGAACGGTGCCGAGGATGCCGATGCCATTGTCCAGATTATTGACGCGGCGGCCTGGATTGCGGAACAGGCCGGCAGTCCGAGCCCGGCCGAAAGGCGCTCCGTAGAAGATGACAGACGGGTTTTTGACCATCTGCGTTCCCTGCAGCGGCCCGTCTTTCTTGCACTCAACAAGATTGACCTGTTCCCGCACGATCAGGTCCTGCCGCTGATGTCAGCACTGGGTCAGGAAGGCCTGTTTTCAGCGATCTTCATGGTGTCAGCGCTGAAAGGCGACGGCGTCGCGCGCCTCGGCGCCGCCCTCGCGGCCGCCATGCCCGAGGGAACAGCGCTGTACCCGCCGGATCAGACCGCCGACCTTCCAATGCGCTTGCTGGCAGCCGAGGTGACCCGGGAAAAGCTGATGCTGAGACTGCATCAGGAGCTGCCCTACCAGCTCATGGTCGACACCGAAACATGGGAAGCGTTCGACAACGGATCGGTGAAGATCCGTCAGGCCATCATCATCGCACGCGAACAGCACAAGGGCATGGTGCTCGGCAAAGGCGGCCGGACAATCAAAGCCATCGGACAGTCGGCAAGAGAAGAGATCGGCGAGCTGATCGGTCAAAAGGTTCACCTGGTTTTGTTCGTCAAGGTCGATCCGAAATGGCAGGAACGGCGGGAGGCCTATGCCGATCTTGGACTGGAATTCGATGCCTAGGTGGCCTGGCCATGCAGTGGCGTGACTCCGGGCTGATTCTCGGGGCCCGCCGGTTTGGTGAAAGCGGCCTGATCCTCGACGTCCTCACGGCCAGCCGGGGCCGTCGGTCGGGTCTCGTTCATGGCGGATCCAGTCGTCGCAAACGGGCCCAATATGAAGCTGGAAATACGCTCGACCTGGCCTGGAGCGGGCGCCTGGAAGACCAGCTGGGACGGTTTGAAACCGCGGAAGCGACCATGCTTCACGCCGCCCGGCACCTCGACAATCCCGCCGCTCTGAACGCCATTTCGAGCATGACCGACCTGCTGCGCCAATCCGTGGATGAGGGGGACATGGCCGGGTCTGCCGTGTTCGCTCCAAGCCTTGTTCTGCTCGACACCCTCGACAATCCAGAGGTCTGGCCGGCCCTTTATGTCCGCTGGGAACTGGGATTGCTGAGCGCGCTTGGCTTCGGACTGGACCTTGAGCAGTGCACCTTGTCCGGCGCGAAAGACGGGTTAAGCCACGTGTCCCCCAGAACCGGCCGGGCGGTGATCGCTGAGGAAGCCGGTGACTATGTCCATCGCCTGCTGCCCCTTCCGGCTTTTTTGCTCGACCCTGCGGCCGAGGCCAGCCTGGGAGATATTTCTGACGGGCTGAACCTGACCGGGCATTTCCTTGAGGACCGCCTTCTGGGTGCGGTGCACCGCGGCATGCCGCCCAGCCGGCAGAGGCTCGTGTCGCGGCTGATGCGGCCCCGCCCGGCGCCTTAGCGCGGATCTTCACCGCGACTTTCGGAATTCCTTAACCAAAGCCCGGTTTCTGTTAAGACTACATCCATCCCGATTCCCTGTTGCGGATGAAAAGAGAGAGCGCCTGTGTCTGACCTGATCGACCCGGAAGACGACCGCATCGTTAACGAGCCCCTGAATGAGGCATTGTCAAAACGCTATCTGGCCTATGCCCTCTCGACCATCACCTCACGCGCACTGCCCGACGTGCGTGATGGCCTGAAACCGGTTCAACGCCGTATCCTTTACGGCATGCGGGAATTGCGCCTCAATCCGGATGGCGGTTTCCGTAAATGTGCGAAAGTGGTTGGCGAGGTGATGGGCAATTACCATCCCCATGGTGACAGCTCGATTTATGACACGCTGGTCCGGCTGGCCCAGGATTTCTCAGTGCGCTATCCCCTCGTCGATGGTCAGGGCAATTTCGGCAATATTGACGGCGATAGCGCCGCGGCCATGCGGTATACAGAAAGCCGGATGACACCGGCAGCCCAGCTCCTGCTCGACGGGTTGGACGAGGACGCGGTCGACTTCAAGGACACCTATGACGAAAATGACCGCGAACCCGTGGTCCTTCCGGCAGGCTTTCCCAATCTGCTCGCCAATGGCGCCACCGGAATTGCCGTCGGCATGGCCACGTCCATTCCCCCCCATAATGTCGCGGAAGTCATTGATGCGGCCTTGCTGCTGATCGATCGCGCCACAACGCCCACTGAAGCGCTTCTGGAGCTCATGCCCGGTCCGGACTTTCCGACTGGCGGTGTGATTGTTGAGCCGCGGGAGTCCATCCTCGAGGCCTACAGGACCGGGCGCGGCAGCTTCCGGATCCGGGCCCGCTATGCGGTGGAAGATCTTGGCCGGGGCACCTGGCGGGTGGTGATTTCTGAGATTCCCTACCAGGTCCAGAAATCCCGCCTGATCGAAAAGCTCGCCGAGCTGATTGAGACAAAGAAGGCGCCGCTGCTGGCGGATGTGCGCGACGAGAGCGCTGAAGATGTCCGGATTGTTCTTGAACCGCGGGCCAAGACGGTTGAGCCCGATGTCCTGATGGAAAGCCTGTTCCGGCTGTGCGACCTGGAAACCCGGTTCAGCCTCAACATGAATGTGCTGCATCGCGGCGCCCCCGTGGTCATGGGACTGAAGCAGGTTCTTCGCGCCTATCTCGACCATCGCCGGGAGGTCGTGATCCGACGCGCCCAGCACCGGCTTGAGAAGATCGAGAAGCGGCTTCACCTGCTGGATGGTTACCTGATCGCCTATCTCAATATTGATGAGGTCATCCGGATCATACGCGAGGAGGACGAGCCCAAGCAGGTCCTGATCACCCGGTTCGGGATTACGGACGTGCAGGCTGAAGCCATCCTCAATCTTCGCCTGCGGGCCCTGCGCAAACTTGAAGAAATGGAAATCCGCAAGGAGCATGACGCCCTGTCGGCAGAGCGGACCGAAATTCTCGCCATGCTTGGTTCAGAGGCGCGGCAATGGACATCCGTAAAGAAGGAGTTGCGAGCGGCACGCGCCCTGTTCGCGCCGGATACCGCGCTGGGCCGGCGCCGGGCCGCTTTCCGGGCGGCACCCGACATCGATCTCGACGCCGCGCTCGAGGCGTCACAGCCCAAGGAACCGGTCACCATCGTGTTGTCTTCAAAAGGCTGGATCCGGGGACTGAAGGGGCATGGCCTCGACCCCGAGAGCACGAAATTCAAGGAAGGCGACAGCCTGCACCTCAGCGAGGAAGTGTATACGACCGACAAGCTGATTCTGATGGCCAGTGACGGACGGGCGTTCACGCTGGCCTGCGACCGGCTGCCGGGCGGACGCGGGCATGGCGAGCCTATTCGCTTGTCGATCGACCTGGAAGAGAATGTCGATATCCTCACCCTGTTCCGCCTCGAGCCGGAGCGAAAACGGCTCATGGCCTCCCAAACCGGCTATGGATTCATCCTGCCCGAGCGCGAGCTGGAATCCAACCGCAAGGCCGGCAAGGCGGCCGTGAACGTCGCCGGCGGCGACCGCCTGGCCGTTTGTCACATCGCCCGGGGCGACATGGTTGCGATTGTCGGCACCAATCGCAAATTGCTGATCTATCCGATGGATGAGCTGCCCGAGATGGCACGCGGCAAGGGCGTGAAGCTGCAGGCCTATCGCGGTACAGATGCCATGGCCGACGCCATGGTGTTTGACAGCGAGGACGGTCTGATCGTGTCCACCGGCGACCGCCACCGGGCTTTCCCGGACTGGCGGGAGTGGATTGGAAAACGGGCCCAATCCGGAAAAATGGTGCCGCGAGGTTTCCCGCGCTCCGGACGGTTCAGCGCCTAGGCAGCCGACAGGCTTGGCGGCACGACCAGAACCCGACATAGTCCGGGCCAGAGGGAGCCACGCATGTACGAAACAAACGAAATCCACGCGGCGTCAGACCGGGGTGTGCTCACCCTGACCCTGAACCGTCCCGAACGCCTGAATGCCTGGACCAGCAGCATGCAACACGGCCTGCAGGCACAGATCGTTGCCGCCGGTCAGGACCCGTCGATACGCTGCATTATCCTGACGGGGGCCGGTCGTGGCTTCTGCGCGGGCGCGGATATGGACGGCCTGCAGCAAATCACGCCGGATCAGGACG
This sequence comes from uncultured Hyphomonadaceae bacterium, assembly GCA_938084575.1. Taxonomy (GTDB): domain Bacteria; phylum Pseudomonadota; class Alphaproteobacteria; order Caulobacterales; family Hyphomonadaceae; genus Henriciella. The sequence continues at coordinate 57,249 of CALKFG010000004.1, read as the reverse complement.
CCCCGGACGACGCGCGTGTTGACGCTGAAGGGATCGATTTTCCGGATGCGCCGGGCCCGAAGACAGAGGGGTATTTCACCGGCCGGTTTGGCTATATGTTTAACTGCCCAAAACCGATTATCTGCGCCATTAATGGCCCCATCGCCGGAATCGGTCTGGTTCTGTCGCTCTACACCGATCTGCGCTTCGCCGCGCATGAGGCCAAATTCACAACTGCCTTTGCCCAACGGGGCCTGATCGCCGAGCACGGCATATCCTGGCTGCTGCCGCGTCTGGTCGGCGAAGCGCATGCCCTGGACATGCTGCTGACCGCCCGCAAATTTCTCGGCGATGAAGCCGAACGGCTTGGTCTGGTCAATCGCTCCCTGCCAGGGGCGGACCTGATGGGTCATGTCAATGACGTGGCCCGACATCTGGCCGACCAGGTCTCCCCACGCTCCACTGCCGTGATGAAACGCCAGATCCGCGCCGCCTATTTCCAGACGTTTGCTGACGCCCTCACGGTTGCCGATCGGGAAATGGCGGCCAGTTTTGCCACGCATGACTTCAAGGAAGGCGTGGCCAGCTTCGTGGAACGGCGTCCGGCCGCCTTTACAGGACGCTAGCGGACATTGGCCCGCGTCTGGCCGGTATGCAGCGCACAAATCAGGGTGAACAGGCGCCGCGAGGTGTCGAAATTCACCCTGACCTTGCCGGTGAGCCGCCCGGCCAGCAGGTCCGACCCCTCATTGTGAAGCCCCCGGCGCGCCATATCTATGGCTTCGATCTGGTGCGGCGTGGAATGCCGGATGGCGTCATAATAGCTTTCACAGATCATGAAATAATCCCGGATAATGCCGCGGAACGGCGTCATGGACAGGATGAAGACATGCACCGGAGCGCCATCCTCGCTGCGGATATCAAACACCAGCCTGCGCTCCTGAAGCGACAGCCGCAGACCATATGGCCCGCGCGCGACACCCTCGATCTCGAAACTGTTCGATTCGATCAGGTCGAAGATCGCAACCCGGCGCTCATGCTCCGCATCGGGCCCCGACGCTGCCAGGGTTTCCTCATCAATCTCGATCGCGATCAGCCGATGCTCGGTCATATGCGTTCCGGTTCAGTTAGGCATCATTGGTCCGGATAGAGACAGACAGAGCATGCGCTGGCAAGCCTTCCGCCTCTGCCAGGCGCAGCGCCGCCGGGGCCAGCGCGGAAAATCCCGCGCGGCCGGCTTTCTGAACACTCATGCGCTTGAGGAAATCCATCAGGCCAAGGCCGGAGCTGAACCGCGCTGCCCGGCTGGTCGGTAAAACATGGTTAGACCCGGTGACATAATCGCCCAGCGCCTCCGGCGTATGATGGCCGAGGAAAACAGCCCCCGCATGACGGATCTGCGGCAACAGCGCCTCAGGATCATCAACCGCCAGCTCGAGATGTTCGGCGGCGATCCGATTGGCCAGCTCTGCCGCATCGTCAAGCGACCGGACTTCGATAATCGCCCCATGCTTCGCCCAGGCCTGCCCGGCCCGCTCGCCCGTGGACAGGTTCTTTAAATGCCCGTCCACCGCCGTCCGGACCGCGGTGGCAAGCGCCGCATCCGGGGTCAGCAGGATGGACTGGGATGACGGGTCATGTTCGGACTGGCTGAGCAGATCCGCGGCGATCCAGTCGGGATTGGCGCTGTTGTCCGCGATCACGAGAATTTCGCTCGGCCCGGCAATCGTGTCGATCCCGACCTGGCCAAAAACCTGCCGCTTGGCCTCGGCGACATAGGCATTTCCCGGCCCGACAATTTTGTCCACCGGTTTGAGCTGACCCGCACCGAAGGCCAGCGCCCCTACAGCCTGGGCACCCCCGATGGGATAGAATTCATCGACACCCGCCCGCAGGGCGGCATAGGCCACTGCCGGAGACAGCCGCCCGTTCGGCGCCGGCGCAACCATGACGACCCGGCCAACACCGGCAATCTTGGCCGGAACAACATTCATCAGGACAGAGCTGGGATAGGAGGCCCGCCCACCCGGGACATAAACACCGACCGAATCCAGGGCGGTCCAGCGCCAGCCAAGCGACACACCCGCCGCGTCGGTGAATTGATGATCTGCGGGCCTCTGTCCGTCGTGATAAACCGCAATCCGTTCCGCCGCGAAGTCAATTGCCGCGCGCAAATCCTCAGGACATTCGCCCGACAGGGCCTCAAGGTCGATCGCATCCGACTGCAGCGATCTCGCATCAATGGCGAGGCTGTCAAAGGTCTCGGTATAGGACTTTACGGCCTGCCCCCCGGTCTGGCGCACCGCGTCGAGTATGTCGCGCACACGATCGCGAACATTGTCGACAGCGCCACGCGGTTCGGCAAGGAACCGGGCGAATGCGGCCTCGAAATCAGCCGACCGGGTGGAAAAATAGCGGGCCATCAGCGTGTCTTCCTATCATGGTCCGGCCGATGCCGGGTGGGCCACTCATAGCCACTGTCGAGCAAGACGACTTCCAGCGCCTCGACTGTGAGTTCAATTTCGCCATCACCGGCAAAGACAAGATTGACCATGCCACCGGGCGGCGTCTCGTCCGGCTGAAACCCCACCGACAACAAGGCATAAATCATGTCAGGGTCCGCATTGGAGACGGCGCGCGTTCGGACATGCGTCACCCCCTCGACCGCCAGCAGGGCGCGCATCCGGCTTGTCGCCGGGGCTTTTTCCCAGCGAAATCGATTGACCTCGAGGGAAAATCGGCGCGCCTTCGCATCATACCGGATATTCCGGGCTTGCAGCACAGCGTCCTGCACCGCGGACGACACGATGTCGAGATCGGCCGCATCCTCTGCAACAAGCCTCAGGCCGCCCTGGTCTGCCATGCCCCTTACCCCTCGTCACCGGACAGGCGCTCAATCGCGGCCCCGCAGGCTGCGAGCTTGTCCTCAAGCCGTTCAAAGCCCCGGTCGAGATGATAAATCCGGCTGACCTCGGTCCGGCCTTCTGCGGCAAGCGCCGCGATCACCAGCGAGACAGAGGCCCTCAGATCCGTAGCCATGACCGGTGCACCCCTGAGGGTCTCAACCCCCTTCACCACCGCTTCGCGGCCACCGACCTCGATACTGGCCCCGAGACGGGAAAGTTCGGGCGCATGCATGAACCGGTTCTCGAAAATCGTTTCCCGGATAATCGACGTGCCGTCGGCCAGGGACATCAGGGCCATGAACTGGGCCTGAAGATCGGTTGGAAACCCGGGATGCGGCTGGGTGTTGATGCTGACGGCCCTGAGCGCCGTTGCGCCCCGCACGATGCGCAGCGTGCCCGCCGCCCGATCCGCCTCAACCGTGACACCGGCCTGTTCAAGCGCATCGATCAACGCCCCGAGGACACCGACCGGCGCCTGTGTCAGGGTAACATCGCCCCCGGCAGCGGCCGCCGCCATGGCGAACGTCCCGGCTTCGATCCGGTCGGGCATGACCGCGTGCCGGGTGCCCTTCAGGGTCGCCACGCCCTCAATGCGAAGGGTTGCCGTTCCGGCACCGCTGACGCGGGCCCCCATCTTGTTCAGGCAGTCGGCGAGGTCGGAGATCTCCGGCTCCCGGGCGGCATTTTCCAGCACGGTCGTGCCCTGTGCCAGGGTCGCAGCCATCATCGCATGTTCGGTCGCGCCGACAGACACGAAGGGAAAGACCACATGCGCCCCCTTGAGGCCATGAATGGCCGCCGCCTTGACATATCCGCCCTCAACCAGCAGGTCGGCGCCCATCGCCGATAAGGCCTTGAGATGCAGATCCACCGGCCTGGCGCCAATGGCACAACCGCCGGGCAGGGACACGGTGGCATGGCCGTACCGGGCCAGCATCGGACCGAGCACATTAAAACTCGCCCGCATTTTCCGAACCTGGTCATATGGTGCAATGGTCGAGCTCAGGGTCTCAGCATTCAGATGGCACTCATGCGCCCCCTTGGGCCAGTAGACCTCGACTCCCAGCGTTGCCAGCAATTGGGCCAGGAACCGGGTATCGGCGAGGTTGGGCACGTTTGTCAGGGTCAAGGGTTCCGGGGTGAGCAGGCTCGCCACCATCAATTTGAGCGCCGAGTTCTTGGCGCCCGAAATCGCGATCTGGCCATTCAGGGGATGGCCGCCCGTAATACTGAGTCTGTCCATGGGCGAACCTATAGCGCGCCATGCGGCAAAGCAAAGGCGCAAATGCGGCAAAGCCGGCGGTCGGGGCCCGGTCAGCGGCCCGGCTCCTTGGCGCGGGCGGTTGTCTGACATCCAAAGCCCCGTCCTGCGCGTAAACAGAACATGCGACTGCGAACCGGCTTTGCCACCCTCCTGATTGGAGCCGCCCTGATGACCAGCCCTGCCCAGACCCAGGCGGACCTCCCGACCTGCCAGCTGCTCGACGATTTTTCCGACCCCGGCGCACGGGGATGGCGCAGCGTGAATGATGGGGTCATGGGCGGACGGTCCGCCGGGTCCGGCCGCATCGACGGCGCCCGCATGATCTTTCAGGGCCGGATCAACACCAATGGTGGCGGCTTTGCCTCGCTTCGCCGGGACCTCGCCCCCGGCCAGCTCAGCGAGGTGACCCACCTTCGCTTTCGGCTGCAGCCGGATGCGCGACGCTACAGGGTGATTCTGCGCGGCACACAGACCTATTTCGGCCGCTCGGTTGCCTACCAGGCCGACATTCCGGCCACGCCTGCGGGCGGCTGGACCGAGATCGATATTGCGCTCTCCGACCTTGAGCCGAGCGTTTTTGGTCGCGCTGTCCCGGCCAAAACCTTCGACCGAACCCGCGCCCAGTCGCTCGGGCTGATCATCGCCGACGGCGTTGACGGGCCGTTTGAGCTGCAGGTGGACTGGATCAAGGCCTGCACCGCCGCGCCGCAGCTCCGGGGCTAGACGACAGCGGGAACAGGTCCGGGCCGCGCCTTCGCATGGCCGGGACCATGACCCGGACCGGGAGCCGCGATAAATCCGCAAGCCCCGGATCCGCGCCCCCGGCGCCCGGGTCCCGGATCTCATCATATTGTGGTGTGAAGGCTGGTGCCGCGAGGGAGAATTGAACTCCCGACCTCATCATTACCAATGATGCGCTCTACCACTGAGCTACCGCGGCATTTTCAGACGTCGGGGATTAGCTTATGCAGCCAGAGATGAAAAGACCGTATATGAGGCCCGACTGTAATCATGCCCGACTCAAAGCCCCCCTCTGACCGTGAGGCACGCCTCAAGGCTGCGCTGCGGGACAATCTCAAGCGCCGCAAGGCCGCCGCGCGAAAACCGCCCCCGTCTCCGATTCCGGCCAAACAGCCCGACGACACCATGGACTGAAGACGTGAAGGGCCTCGGCGCCCGCTTCAAGACATGGTGCCAGGAGAGGCCAACCTGCCCGACGATCTCAGCCTGCACGGGATCCGAAAAGCGCCCGGCGCCCGCCGGGCTGAAGCCGGTGCCACCCAGGAAGAAATTGCAGCTGCGTTCGGCCATCGCGGCACACGCACCGCAGAAATCTGTATCAAGGGCGCCGAAAAACGCCGCCTGGCCGATGCCGGTTTTGCCGGACTGGCGGGAACAAATCCGGAAGAAAGTGTCCCACCTTAAGGGGGTCAGAAGTGTCCCGCCGGGGAAAAACGTTTGAATTCGGGAGCCTATTTAGGGGGTGGTGCCCGCGGCCGGACTCGAACCGGCACTCCTGATTCAGGAAAGGGATTTTAAGTCCCTCGTGTCTACCAATTCCACCACGCGGGCGAAGCGGGGCTTTGATCCCCTTTGCCCGGAGCTGGGCGCTTGCGTCAAGACCCGTTTAGCCTCAAAACAGGCCCACCAAAAGAGGGTCACCGCATGCAATTCTTTATCGACACCGCAGACACCGATGCCATTCGCGAGCTTTATGCCACCGGCCTCGCCGACGGCGTCACCACCAACCCCTCCCTGATCCGGAAATCCGGCCGCGATTTCAAACAGGTCATCGCCGAGATCTGCGCTATGGTCGACGGCCCGGTCAGCGCGGAAGTCCTGGCCACGGCGGCCGACACCATGGTGGAGGAAGGCCGCGCGCTGGCCAGCCTAGCCGGGAATGTCGTGGTCAAGCTGCCGCTCACGCTGGACGGGCTGAAAGCCTGCCGGCAGCTGAGCCAGGACGGTATCGCGACCAATGTGACCCTGTGCTTTTCCGCCAATCAGGCCCTGCTCGCGGCCAAGGCCGGGGCGACCTATATCTCACCGTTTATCGGGCGACTCGACGATATCCACATTGACGGCATGGAGCTGATCCGTGAAATCCGGGTCATTTACGACAATTATGGCTTCGAAACCCAGATCCTGGCCGCCTCGATACGCGGTCCGCTGCATGTCAAGGAGAGCGCTCTGGCCGGCGCCGATGTCATGACCGCGCCGCCGGAGGTGATCCGGGCCCTGGCGACTCATCCCCTGACCGACAAAGGTCTCGCCACCTTCCTGAAGGACGCCGCCGCCGCAGGCATTTCGGTCTAGGTCCGGCCGCACACCCGTCCGGATGAAGCGGTCCGCGCGGTCGCCGTCCGCGGCTGGGCCCGTCGTGGCAGCAAGGCGCGCCCGGCCTCCCGCTGGCCTGCCCTGTCGGGCAGCCGGCCGGGCATGTGTCGGTGTCGGAAAAAATGGTCGGAACGGCAGGATTCGAACCTGCGACCCCCGGTCCCCCAGACCGGTGCGCTACCGGGCTGCGCTACGCTCCGACACCGGGGCTGTATAAGCCAGGCCGGGGCCGCAAGGCAACGACGGATTGCGGTAAAGCTGCGCGATCAGGCGGCTGGACGGGCCCGCACCCGATCGAGCCGGGCCTTGAGCTCGGCCAGACCGGTCAGCGTGGCTTCAAGCCCGGCAGACGGCCCCGCGGATGCGGGTGGCCCGGCCGAGTCCGGCGTCGGATCGGCCTGCGCTGTATCGAAGGCGGCCCGCACCGACGCCTGCAGCTGACGGGCGGGACTGTCGGCCGGGGCTTCCTGGGTCGCCAGGCTTGGCCGGGCCCGCGTTGCCTCACCGCCCAGGACCGTTGCCACGCCGTGGGCCTCGAGAAGCTGGCGGGCGCTCTTCAGGGTCATGCCCCGCTGATGAACCAGAAGCTGGATCGCCCGCAGCGCATCCAGGTCAGCCGGACGGAACATACGCCGGCCATCCCGTCGCTTCAGAGGATTGACCAGGCCGGGAAAGCGGCTCTCCCAGTACCGCAGCACATGCGGCCGCAAGCCAAGCGTATCGGCGGCTTCGCCAATCGTCCGATAGGCCTCGGCGGACTTCTCAATCGGGCGGGCGGACGATCTGGACATGGCACGGATTTCCGAACTCTAGTTTCCGACGCGGGCTTTGAGCATCGGAGACGGTTTAAAGGTGACGACCTGGCGTGCGGAAATCACCGCCTCAATGCCGGTCTTGGGGTTTCGCCCCTCGCGGGCCGCCTTGGGACGGACACTGAAATTGCCAAACCGCGACAGCTTGACCTGCCCCTCATCTTCCAGGGCCTGACCGATCAGTTCCAGTATTCTGTCCAGCAGGTCAGAAGAACTCTGGCGCGGCAGACCGACACCCCGGACAATCGCGTCGGTCAGCTCCACACGGGTGAGCGTTGGCTGAGACATGCTGAACTCCTCTTCTTAACGTTAGGGGCCGAATGCTTAACGAAGTCCAAATCCTCAGAGCCGCAACAGCGTCGCGCCCCAGGAGAACCCTCCCCCCATGGCCTCACTCAGCACCAGATCACCCGGTTTTATCCGACCATCGCCGACTGCCGTCGACAAAGCAAGAGGGATCGATGCCGCCGAGGTGTTGCCATGCGTCGCCACGGTGGTGATGACCTTGGCCTCATCCAGCTTCAATTTCCTGGCAACGCCATCCAGTATCCGCTGATTGGCCTGGTGGGGCACGAACCAGTCAATGTCGGCGGCCGTGATGCCGGTCTCCTGCATCACCGCGGTCACAGCCGATGCGATATTGGTCACAGCATGGCGAAACACCTGATTGCCCTGCATCCGGACATGGCCGATCGTTCCCGTCGATGAGACGCCGCCATCGACATGCAGCAGGCCGCTCTTGGTGCCATCGGTGCGGATATGATGGGCCAGAATACCGCGGTCGCCAGCCTGTTCCGCGGTCTGGGCCTGCAGCACAACCGCGCCGGCGCCGTCACCGAACAGGACGCAGGTCCCGCGATCCGACCAGTCCAGAAGCCGGGTAAACGTCTCGGCACCGATCACAAGCGCCGTGCGAAACAGGCCGGTCTTGAGCATGGAATCGGCGCAGGCCAGCGCGAACAGGAAACCGGAACACACCGCCTGCACGTCAAAGGCCGCGCCGCCGGGCACGCCAAGCTTTGCCTGGACCGCCGTTGCCGTGGCCGGAAAGGTCTGGTCCGGCGTTGTCGTCGCCAGAATTATCAGATCGACCTGGTCAGCCTGGATCCCGGCCGCGCGCAGGGCCGCCCGGGCCGCGTGCGTGGCCAGGTCGGATGTCAGCTGCCCCTCGGCCGCAATATGCCGTTGCCGGATCCCTGTCCGGGCCACGATCCAGTCATCCGACGTGTCCACCATGGCCGCAAGGTCATCATTGCTGAGGATCCGGTCGGGCAGATACCCCCCGGTCCCGAGCACCACCGATCGCAAAGCGCTCATGTGACCGCCTCCGCAACAGCCGGGCTCTGAACCAGGCGGGCCAGACCGTCGGCAACCTCCTGCCGGTACTGGCTGCCCGCCAGCTGTGCCGCCAGATCAAGCGCCGTGGCAAAGCCCGCAGCATCTGTTCCCCCATGGCTTTTCACGACGACGCCATTCAGCCCCAGCAGGACACCGCCATTGACACTGGAGGGATCCATCCGCCCACGCAGCTCTTTCAGGCCCCGGCCGGCCAGCAGCGCACCAATTTTACTGAGCCAGCTCGAGGTCAGCGCCGTGCGGACATAGCCCGCGACTAGGCGGGCCGTGCCCTCCGCCGTCTTCAGCGCGACATTGCCGGTAAACCCATCGGTGACGACCACGTCGACGGCGCCGGCGGAAATGTCATTCCCTTCGACATATCCCTTGAAGTTCAGCCCCAGGGCAGGGTCCCGCATCCGTTCGGCCGCCAGTTTCAGCGTGTCATTGCCCTTATCTTCCTCAGACCCGATATTCAGCAGGCCAATGGTCGGATTGGCCTCACCGGTCACGGCCCTTGCATAAGCCGCCCCCATAATCGCAAAGGTCACCAGCTGATCGGCATCCGCGTCGAGATTGGCCCCGACATCCAGCACAACGCTGCGCCCGCGGGCGGTCGGCCAGATCGCCGTCATCGCCGGACGGTGGACTCCCTCCATCTTGCGCAGAGCCAGCATGGAGATCGCCATCAATGCGCCCGTATTGCCGGCGGACACGGCGGCCAGTGCCGCCCCGGTCTTAACCGCCCCGACTGCGCCGCCCATGCTGGTCCCCTTCGACCGGCGCAGGGCGGCAGAGGGTTTTTCGCTCATGCTGATGACATCGTCATGATGAATGACTTCGCAACGGGCCAGCAGGTCCCGTCCGGCCAGTGCCGCCATCAACTGGTCACGCTGACCATGAATCTGGAAACCGACATCGGGCCGTCGCGCGGCAAAAAGATCTAGGCCGTCGAGCACCACCTGGGGCGCGTTGTCACCGCCCATGGCATCAATCGACAGGATGAGACGGGCCATTGGCCAAATACTCCAAGTCGGCTTTGGCCGGCAAACTATGCCGCGCCGTTGCGAAAGGCAACGTGAAACAACTGCACCTTTAAGCCCTTGTTCCGAGCGCCGCAGCCCCCCCATCCGGGCCGTCCAGGCTGGCCGCCTGGTCGAGCCCGTCCAGCCTGTCATGCTGGGCGATCAGCCAGTCGCCGAGGAGGTGGGCATGGGCCGGATCACACACGCCATTGTCGGTCAAAGCCAGCGCCAGGCCGGCCCCGGCATCCTGTTGTGCAAAGGCGGCATCGAGGCGCCGGGCAAGACCAAAGAATTCTTCCCCCATTTTGCGCATGCGCCGGGCGATGCTGGAATCGCCCACGCCCTCCTCGCGGAGGGCATGGTCAAATCCGGAAAAAACGGCCCGATAGACCTGGTCGGACAGCTTGCCGGCGCCGCCCTCGGCGACACGCAACCGCCGCAGAACCAGCGTCGTCACCAGGGTCACCATCTGAAATCGCCCCTCCAGCGTGTCCGGCACCCAGCCGCCGAGATAGGGGTCAGGCGTGCGCGCGGTAGACAGGATCCAGCGATGCCAGCGCGATGCGGCGGTGCTGCGCCGCTGGCGCCGGAACAGGGAGCTTAAGATCGACATGCCGGTCCTCCAGTCTGAAACTGTACACCGCCTGATGTGGATGCTTGCCATGGCGGGGGGAAGGGTTTTATCTCACCTGATCGACGATCAGGAGAGCCATGATGGCGCGGCGTGTTATTCTAGCCACTGTGTTTATAGCCTCGAGCGTCCTGACGGGGTGTATCACACCGATTCAGGACCTGCACGGTTATACGGCCGATAATATCCTGCCAGAGAACGTCGCGCCGGGAACCGATACCCGCGCCACCGTTCTCGCCCAGCTGGGATCGCCGTCCAGCGAGAGCCTGTTCGACACCAATACCTGGTTCTACATCACGACCCGGCGCGAGCGCCTTGCTTTCCTGGTCCCCAAGACCAAGGAGCGGGTCATCACGGCGATCCATTTCGCAGACGATGACGTCGTCGACGAGGTGCTGAAATATGATGAGACCCATGGCGAAGTGATCAGCTATGTCTCGCGTGAAACCCCCACACGGGGACGTGAGCTGGGTCTGCTGGAGCAGATCTTTGGCACCGTCGGTGCCGTCTCGCTGCCCCAGACCAATGAACGCACGCCCGGCGATCCCACCGGCCGCCGCTAAGCCCCCGGCTCAGCGCCGTTCGATCAGGTCCCAAAGCGTCCCATACAGGTCGGCAAAGACCGCGACCTTACCGAAGGCTTCGAGGCGGGGCGGCTCGGTAAAAGCGACACCGGCCGCCCGATAGGCGGCATAGTCGCGGTCAAAATCATCGGTTTCAAGGAACAGAAAGACCCGGCCGCCGGACTGGTTGCCGACCGCCGCCTGCTGCGCCGGTGTGGTGGCCCGGGCCAGCAGCAGGCCCGCCCCCTGCCCGCCCTTCGGTGCGATGCGGACCCAGCGCTTGGTGGGCGAGAGCTGGCTGTCTTCCAGCACCTCGAAGCCCAGAACCCCGGTATAATAGGCCAGCGCCTCATCATAGTCCCGGACCAGCAGGGCCAGCTGTGTCAGCGTCTGTATCATCTCAACATCCTTTATGAAAAAGGCCCCGGACCATGTCCGGGGCCTTCTGTCTGAGGTGGGGCCAGAAGCCTAGTGACCGCCTGCCAGCACAGCCAGCATGAGCAGCGCCACAATATTGGTGATCTTGATCATCGGATTGACCGCGGGACCGGCAGTGTCCTTGTACGGGTCACCTACCGTGTCACCCGTCACAGCCGCTTTGTGAGCCTCTGAGCCCTTGCCGCCATGATTGCCGTCCTCGATATATTTCTTGGCATTGTCCCAGGCTCCGCCACCGGAGGTCATGGAAATCGCCACGAACATCCCGGTCACAATCACGCCCAGAAGCATGGCTCCGACCGCAGCTAGCGCGGCATTGACGTCGGCAATCGCCAGGATCGCACCGAACAGGACGACCGGAGACAGCACTGGAAGCAGCGACGGCACGATCATTTCCTTGATCGCCGCGGTCGTCAGGATATCCACCGCACGGCCATAATTTGGCTTCGAGGTGCCTTCCATGATGCCCGGATCATTGCGGAACTGGCTACGCACCTCTTCAACCACGGCCTGAGCCGCCCGGCCCACGGCCATCATCGACATGCCGCTGAACAGGAAGGGCAGCAGGCCACCGAACAGCAGGCCGACAACGACATAGGGATTGGCGATCGAGAAGTCGACGGTGACACCGCGGAGCATAGACCCCTCAGCGGCATTGGCGGCGAAATATTCGATGTCCTGATTATAGGCTGCGAACAGCACCAGGGCGCCGAGACCCGCTGAGCCAATGGCATAGCCCTTGGTCACCGCTTTGGTGGTGTTGCCCACCGCGTCGAGCGCATCGGTGGTTTCGCGAACGCTGGAGGGCAGTTCGGCCATTTCGGCAATGCCCCCGGCATTGTCGGTGACCGGTCCGAACGCATCCAGCGCCACAATCATGCCGGCCAGGGCCAGCATGGTCGTGGTCGCGATGGCCACGCCGAACAGTCCGGCCAGATTAAAGGTCAGGATGATCCCGACAATAATGGTCAGCGCCGGAAGGGCTGTGGATTCCAGAGACACAGCCAGGCCCTGGATCACATTCGTGCCATGTCCGGACTCTGACGCCTTGGCCACAGACCGCACGGGACGGTAACCGGTGCCGGTGTAGTATTCGGTAATCACCACGATCAGCGCCGTAACGCCAAGGCCGACAACCCCACACCAGAACAGGTCCTGTCCGGTCAGAGTGCCGGCGACGCCAATCGCTTCAGCGCCCCCGACCAGCTCACCAAAGCCGCCCGGCAGGGCATACTCGACCGCGATGGCAAGGCCACCAATGGTCAGGACACCCGTCGCGATCAGCCCCTTGTAGAGCGCGCCCATGATATTGACCGACCCCTTGCCGAGGCGGACAAACCAGGTGCCCGCAATCGAGGCCAGGATGCAGACGGCGCAAATGGCCAGTGGGAACAGAAGCATGTCGCCCAGATAGCTGAGATTGGAGAAGTAGATCGCCGTCAGCACCATGGTGGCGACAATCGTCACCGCATAGGTTTCGAACAGGTCTGCAGCCATGCCGGCACAGTCGCCCACATTGTCACCAACATTGTCGGCAATTGTTGCCGCGTTGCGTGGATCGTCTTCGGGGATACCCGCCTCGACCTTGCCGACCATGTCACCGCCGACATCCGCGCCCTTGGTGAAAATGCCGCCACCGAGGCGGGCAAAGATCGAAATCAGAGACGCGCCGAAACCGAGCGCAACCAGACCGTCGACAACAATCCGGTCCGTGGCCGGGTTCATGCCAAGACCTGCGACCAGAAGGCCATAATAGCCAACAACACCGAGCAGGGCGAGACCGACAACGAGAAGGCCGGTCACAGCGCCGGACTTGAACGCCATGGACAGGCCGGCCTGCAGGCTTTCGCTGGCCGCCTGGGTGGTGCGGACATTGGCCTGGACAGACACTTTCATGCCGATAAAGCCGGCGGCGCCCGACAGGACGGCGCCAATGATGAATCCAACAGGGACTTCCCAGTTGCGGAAAAGAAGGGCGAGGATGATGACAACCGCGACGCCAACATAGGCAATCGTTGTATACTGGCGCTTGAGGTAGGCATTGGCGCCTTCCTGGATTGCACCGGCAATTTCTTTCATGCGATCATTTCCGGCGCTGGCCTTCATGATCGAGTTTGACTGCATCCATCCATACAGCACCGCCGCGAGCCCCGCGACCAGTGCGACATAGAACCAAATTGTGAGGTCCATTCCGAAATCCTCCCTTTCCCTCTAAACATCCGCTTTGCGCAGTCGAATCACTGCTTATTCGGATTTGTGGTGCGTTCGATGCCAAACCTCAGCAGTTTAGACAAGCCGGAAAGCACCATGAGCGGGTTTCGCGTCGCCGCGACAGCGTCCCCCCCGGATGTCAGGTGCGATGTTCAAACCCCAGACGTTGCGGCAGCGGCACCGACTGTCCCCTGTGGTGCAGGGTCAGCCCGGCCCCGGGCACGACCCGCCCGATCCGGCGAAAGCCGGGCAAATCAGTGCCGGGCGGAATGCACATCAGAATCTGGTAATCATCCCCGGCCGTGCACTGCGCCAGAATATCTTCGACCAGATCGCCCGGCCGGGCCAGCGGGACGGCTGCGAGATCGATCTCAAGCCCGACGCCGCTGACCTCGGCCAGGCGCGCCGCGTCGATCAGCAGGCCGTCCGACACATCGAGGCTGGCGGAGGCATGATCAGAGACAAGCCGGGCGGCAGAGAGCGGCGCCAGGGCCGGCACCCGGTAATGGGCGGCGAAAGAGTCGGAGCGCCCGGCCTGCGCCGCCGCCAGCCCCAGCCCTCCGGCGCCGATGGTCCCGCTGACGACCACCCAATGTCCGGCAACAGCCCCGCTGCGTCGCACCAGCTGCCGCCCGGCCGCCGTGCCGATTCCGATGAGATTGAGGCATAGCGGCCCATCTGTCCCAACCGTATCCCCGCCAATCAGGGCGATGTGAAACTGCGCCAGATCGGTCCCGATACCCGCCATCAGCGCCGCGAACGCCGCCTCGGGCCGGTGACCCGGCCAGGCGATCGACAGCAGGACGCGGGACGGCAAGGCCCCCTTCGCGATCAGGTCGGACACGGTCACCCGAACGAGCTTCTGGCCAACCGTGTCGAGCGGGTCCTCGGGACGGAAATGCCGTCCCTCCACCAGCATGTCCGTGCTGAGCGCATGCAGGCCGTTCAGCTCTGCAAAGGCGGCATCATCACGTAAATCGTCGGCCTCGGCAGAGCGGGCGAGGGGCGCGATATATCGCCGGATCCAGTCGGTTTCACGTATGGCCGGGCTCCCGCTTAACGCCACTCCTCTGGCCGCAGGTCGCGGGACACATTGTCGAGCACGGCATTGACGAAATTGGCTTCGGACAGGTCGAAAAAGTCATGCGCCAGAGACACGTATTCATTCAGGATAATGGCGCTGGACATATGTTCATGGGCGATCAGCTCACCGATCGCGGCGCGCAGGATTGCCCGCGTGGTCGAGTCCAGGCGTGACAGTTTCCATCCCTTGGACAGGCGCGCCACAATCGCGGCATCTATTTTGTCCTGATGGGTCACGGTGGCCATGACAACGGCCTTGAACAGGTCCGGATCGGCTTCTTCGACGGGCACCTCGTCCGGGCCAAGGCCCAAGCGGTCATCCATCAGGTCCCGAATGGTCGCCGAGGCCCCCTGCCCGCTCTGTTCCATCTGGTAGAGGGCCTGAACAGCCGCCAGCCGGGCCCCGGCCCGCCGGGCCTGGATCACGTCGAAGGGAAGCTTCTGCGCGGACATGGTCAACGCACGAATTTCTTACGCAGCTTGAGCATTTCGAGGCAGGCGATCGCGGCATCCCGGCCTTTATTCTTTTGCTGCCGGTCGGCCCGCACCTGGGCCTGGGCCTCAGTCTCAACCGTGAGAATACCATAGCCGATGGCAAGGCGCCGCTCAGTCGCCAGCCACATCAGGCCGCGCGCACTTTCGCCACAGACATAATCATAATGGCTGGTCTCGCCGCGAATGACGCAGCCCAGTGCAATATAGCCATCATAGCGGGCACTGTCGGCCGCCATGGCAATCGCGCCTGGCAATTCAAACGCCCCGGGGACCAATATGGTCTCCAGCGTGACATCCTCGCCGTCAAACGCCTCGGCGACGCCGGCCTCCAGCTCGAGGGAAATATGCTCATAATACCGCGATGTCACGATAAGAATACGATGGGTCATGGGATCAGCCGCCGCCTTTTGTCAGTGGACGCCATCCCTCGATGGTCAGCCCATATCCGTCAAGACCCGCAACGCGTGTCGGCTCCATATCAGACAGATAAATCATCTCGCCGACACCCAGCTCTCTGAGGATCTGGGCGCCCACACCATATTCCCGGAGGGGCGCGTGGGGGTCAGGCTGGGCCGCAGATTTCAAGCCCAGACGTTCCGCCAGCGCCCCAGGTCGCATTGTGTTGACGAACACGATGACACCGGGCTCTTCCGCCTCAGCGATCATCCGCATCGCGGCACCAACAAGTCCCTGACGCGGCCCGGTCTCGCCGAGAATATCGGCCAGGATATCTGTCCTGTGGACCCGTACCAGTGTGGTGGAGTCGCGGCGAATATCGCCGTGCACGATGGCAATATGTTCGGATCCGTCGAGCGCATTGCGGAACACCACGGTCCTGAACCCGTCTCCATAAGCGCTGTCCAGCGGGGCTTCGACCCGCCGCTCAAGATACCGGTCATGATTGCGCCGCCATTCAATCAGGTCGGCGATGGTCCCGATTTTAAGATTGTGCAGCTGGGCAAACGCAACGAGTTCCGGCAGCCGCGCCATGGTCCCGTCATCATTCATGATCTCGCAAATCACCCCGGCGGGATAGAGGCCGGCCATCCGCGATATGTCGACCGCGGCCTCGGTGTGACCGGCCCGCACCAGCGTGCCGCCATCGCGGGCGATCAGAGGGAAGATATGTCCCGGCGAGACAATGTCATCGGCGTCGAGGGTCGGATCAATCGCCACTGCGACAGTCCGGGCCCGGTCCTGTGCCGAAATCCCGGTGGTGACGCCTTCCCTGGCTTCAATCGAGACGGTAAACGCTGTGCCCATGCTTTCCCGGTTTTCCCGCGCCATCATATCCAGCTTCAGGGTGTGGCCCCGCTCCTGGGTCATGGCGAGGCAGATCAGGCCGCGACCATAGCGGGCCATGAAATTGACGGCCTCTGGTGTCGCGAAGCCGGCGGGAATAATCAGGTCACCCTCATTTTCACGGTCCTCGGCATCAACCAGAATATACATCCGGCCATTGCGGGCGTCCTCGATGATCTCATCGATGCTGGAGATGGCAGCAGAAAAGTTTTCAGCCATGGGTCTTTCCTTCGCCGGGCGATTGGGTCGGCGCGTCCACGCCGATCATGCGTGCGACATAGCGTGCAAGCATATCAATCTCCAGATTTATCCGGCTACCCGGCTGCAATTGATGGAGAGTCGTGACGGCCCAGGTATGCGGAATGATCGCCACGTCGAAGTCGCCATTGTCGTGTGCCGCAGCTATGGTCAGGGATACGCCATTCAGCGCCGCAGACCCCTTGCGCGCGAAATAGCGTGCAATCGTCGCGGGCGGGCGCACGGTGATCCTGTAACTTTCACCTTCTTCTGCGATCGCCATCACCTCGCCGACCCCGTCAATATGGCCAAAGACAAAATGACCGCCCAGCTCATCGCCAAGCTTCAGGGACTGCTCCAGATTCACCTGGGTGCCGACGTCCCAGTCGCCTAAAACGGTCAGGGACAGGGTCTCCGGAACGGCCTCAACGCAAAACCAGCTGCCGCCATCCCCGGCCTGTCCGCGGGCAACGACGGTCAGGCAGACGCCGGCATGCATGATCGAAGCACCAAGATCGATGTCATCGGCAGAATACCCGCATGACACGGTAAACCGGCTCAGACCCTCCCGGTTCTCAACTGCCGTGATCGTTCCAATTTCCGTAACCAGGCCGGTGAACATACCGCGCTCCTAGACTGCATCCGAGCTTATATAGGTCTCCAGCAGATCGTCCCCAATGCGTTCCGTCGCGACAGGTTTCCACCGGACCGCATGTGGCATCTCTTCAATCCCCAGTGCCGCCACGGCTGGCAGGCCATCGCCGCCGATCAGAAGAGGCGCTCTGAACCAGGCGATCTGATCGACAAGACCAGCCCGCAGGAAACTCGCCGCCAAATGACCGCCGCCTTCAAGGAAGACCGACTGGAGCCCCACCGCGGCGCAGTGGTCCAGAAGACGATCCGGCGAAACCTGGCCTGACGGCCCGCCGCACCTCCAGAGCTCCACGCCGGCTGTTTCCAGCGCGGCAACCGCAGACCCGGCGGGTTGCGCGGTCGCCACCACCACCCGGCCAAGACCCACCGACTGAACAAGCCGGCCTGTCACCGGCGTACGGGCCCGGCTGTCGGCAACGATCCGAACCGGCTGAACATCCGACATGGGAAGGGTGCGCGCCGTCAAAAGCGGATCATCGGCCAGCACCGTGCCGACCCCGACCAGTATGGCGTCAGCGGCCTGTCGCATCTGGTGGACCCTGGCGCGGCTGGCGGCCCCGGTGATCCACTGGCTTACCCCATTGGCCAGCGCAATCCGGCCATCCATGCTGGTGGCGAGCTTCAGCGTGACGGAGGGGCGCGCCATCAGTCGTCGAGCGCCGATGTCTCAATAAATTGTGCAAAATCGGAGGGATCGCCGAAATCCCGATAGACGCTGGCATATCTGACATAGCCAACAGGATCGACGCCCCGCAGGCTTTCCATCACAAGCTCCCCGATATCCGCCGATGCCATTTCGGTTTCACCACTGCTCTCAAGCTTGCGCACGATCCCCGACACCAGCTGGTCAATCTGCTCCGATGAAACCGGTCGCTTGCGCAGCGCAATCGACACCGAACGGACCAGTTTATCACGCTCGAACATTGTGCGCTTCCCGTCGCGCTTCACCACGGTGATTTCACGCAGCTGCACGCGTTCAAATGTCGTGAACCTTGCCCCGCAATTCTCGCAGCCCCGACGCCGGCGGACAGCCGTATTGTCCTCTGCCGGCCGGCTATCCTTGACCGCCGTATTCTCAGAACCGCAGAAAGGACAGCGCAACCTCAGCCCCCAAGCCCGTTATAGATCGGAAAACGGGCGGTCAGGGCCCGCACTTCAGCGCGCACCCGGTCTTCGACGGATGCGCTGTCACCCTGGGCGACTGCGTCCACGACCTCCCCGATCCAGGTCCCGACCTGGGCAAACTCCTCAACCCCGAAACCCCGCGTCGTTCCGGCTGGCGACCCGACCCGGATGCCGCTCGTAATGGCAGGTTTTTGCGGATCGAAAGGCACCCCGTTCTTATTGCAGGTGATGTAGGCACGTTCCAGCGCCTGTTCGGCATCGCGTCCGGTCACACCCTTGGGGCGCAGATCAATCAGCGCGACATGGGTGTCCGTTCCTCCGGAGACCAGGGCCAGGCCGCTCTGTTCCGCAGCCGCCGCCATGGCTTTGGCATTGGCAATGACGCTGGCGGCATAGGTTTCGAAACCGGGCTGCAACGCCTCGCCAAAAGCCACCGCCTTGCCAGCAATAACATGCATCAACGGCCCACCCTGTATGCCGGGGAAAACCGCAGAATTGAATTTCTTGGCCAGGGCCTCGTCATTCGTCAAAATCATGCCGCCCCGGGGTCCACGCAGGGTCTTGTGCGTCGTTGTCGTCGCGACATGGCAATGATCCAGCGGATTGGGATGCTGCCTGCCGGCCACAAGACCGGCAAAATGCGCCATGTCGACATGAAGGAACGCCCCGACCGAATCGGCAATTTCACGAAAGCGGGCAAAATCGATGCGACGCGGATATGCCGACCCGCCAGCAATGATCAGCTGGGGCCGGTGTTCCAGCGCCAGAGCGGCCACGGCGTCATAGTCAATCAGGTGATCGTCCTCACGGACACCATACTGCACAGCATGGAACCATTTCCCCGACTGGTTCGGCCGTGCGCCATGGGTCAGGTGCCCCCCAGCATCGAGGCTCATGCCGAGAATGGTATCACCTGGCTTGAGCAGGGCCTGAAACACCGCCTGGTTGGCCTGGCTCCCGGAATTGGGCTGGACATTGGCAAACCCGCACGCGAACAGAGCCTTGGCCCGGGCAATGGCAAGCTCCTCGACGATGTCGACATACTCGCAGCCGCCATAATACCGGCGCCCGGCATAGCCCTCCGCATATTTGTTGGTCAGGACAGTGCCCTGCGCCTCGAGAACCGCGCGGGAGGCGATATTCTCCGACGCAATCAGCTCGATCTGGTGTTGCTGGCGCGTCTGTTCTTGTGCAATCGCAGCAAAGACGTCCGGGTCGGCCGAACTGAGAGAGGTTGAGAAGAAGGTATCTGTGTCGAAACCTGCGGGTGTGGACGAATCGGGCATGGCGAGGGGCTCCTAATCTTGCGCGTTATCTAAGTGCGTTGCCGCAGCGGGGCAAGGCGACATGCTGAAGCGCGCACCCGAAATTACACCGAATCTGGGACATTAGAGTTAACTACATTTTTTTCTTGTCCTGCTTGCCGATTTCATGTGACAAGACTGTCAACCTAAAAAGAGTATTTAAAAAAACAAAAGCGAGTAGAAGAAAATGGACGATCATTCAAAAAATGATATTCTCGAAATGACGGCGGATATCGTGTCCTCATTCGTCGCCCACAATGCCGTTGCGGCCTCGGCCCTTCCGGAGCTCATCACCACCATACATGACACGCTGGAGAACCTTGCCGACGGCGGCCCCAAAGAAGAGGCCAGACCAGACCCGGCCGTGGCGATCTCAAAGTCCATCACGCCCGATCACATCATTTGTCTCGAAGATGGCCGCAAGCTGAAAATGCTGAAGCGCTATTTGCGGTCGCGATATGGCCTGACCCCCGACGAATACCGGGTGCGCTGGGGGCTTCCTGCGGACTATCCTATGGTGGCGCCGAACTATGCACAGCGCCGGTCAGCTTTCGCCAAGGAAATCGGCCTGGGACGCAAGAAACAGGCCTGATCCGGCCCTGACCCCTGATAAGAAAGGCGCCCCTTCAGCGGGCGCCTTTTTGTTTCTGCGGGTCCACCGGGTATCAGGCGGCGTTTTCGAGGCCCAGCTGTTTCCAGACAGCGAGTATGGCCTCAACCAGCTCATCCATCATGGCCTCTGTATGCACCGGTCCCGGCGTGAAACGCAGCCGCTCGGTTCCGCGTGGAACCGTCGGATAGTTGATCGGCTGGACATAGATCCCAAAATCAAACAGCAGCGTGTCCGACAACGCTTTGCATTTCTCCGGATCCCCGACCAGAAGCGGCACAATATGGGTCTCGCTGTCCATGACCGGCAACCCGTTATGACGTAATTTCTGTTTCAGCAGCGCCGCCTGACGCTGGTGTGACTCCCGCAGGATCCGACCCGCCGAAGACCGCAGCTTGCGAATACTGGCCAGGGCCCCCGCTGCCATGACGGGACAGGTGGATGTTGTGAAAATAAAGCCGGATGCCGTCGAGCGGATGGCATCGACGATGGTGTGGTGCGCGGCGATATAGCCGCCCATCACGCCATAGGCCTTGCCCAATGTGCCTTCAATGATATCGACGCGCTGCATGACATCGTCACGCTGGGCGACGCCGGCGCCTTCGGCACCATACATGCCCACCGCGTGCACCTCATCAAGATAGGTCATCGCGTCAAATTCATCGGCCAGGTCGCAGATGGCCGCAATCGGGCCGACATCGCCATCCATCGAATACACGCTTTCAAAGGCAATCAGCTTGGGTCGCGACGGATCGTCATTTTCCAGCAAAGCCCGCAAATGCGCGACATCATTGTGACGGAAGATACGCCGGTCGACGCCGGACCTCCGGATGCCCTCGATCATAGAGGCATGGTTCAGTGCATCAGAATAGATGATCAGCCCGGGCAGGATTTTGCCGAGGGTCGCCAGGGTGGCATCATTTGCAACATAGCCCGAGGTGAACAGGAGCGCCCCGGATTTGCCGTGCAGCTCACCCAGCTCCTTTTCCAGCTCAACATGATAGCGGGTTGTCCCGGAGATGTTCCGCGTCCCGCCTGACCCCGCACCAAACTTGTCAATCGCTTCGTGCATGGCATCGAGCACGGTCTCGTCCTGCCCCATGCCGAGATAATCATTGGAGCACCAAACGATGATCTCGCGTTCGCCATCCTCAAACCGAGCCGTTGCGCGGGGAAACTGGCCACGATGGCGGTGAAGGTCGACAAAAACGCGATAACGGCCCTCCTCATGGATGGTCTCCAGAGCGTTTTCAAAGGCTTTGAGATGTTTCATGCGACACGTTCCCGGCGGCTTCTCGGGAGTAGTTAGGGGGTCACCACCGCCTTGAAAACAGGATGAATAGCCGCAGGCGTGGGGTCACCGCGCCCGCGCCTGCACCGGATCATCCCAGCTCAGACATCGAAACCCGGATTTTCCCGCTCCAGGCGCCGCAGCAAACCCGGCCAGACCAGCGTGTTGGCCAGAGTTCCCATGCCGCCGGGCGCACTCTGTCCCTTCACGACGTCCTGGATCTCGGGCGTACCCAAGAGCACATTGTCACGTCCCGCGACCAGTGTGCGCACCTGCATGCGGCAGGCGCGCTCCAGAAAGAACATGCGCAGGAAACACTCCGCGGCGGTGCCCCCAACCGTCAATGTCCCGTGATTGCGCAGGATCATCGTATGGGTCTGTCCCATATCCGCGACCAGCCGCTCCCGCTCACCATGGTCCAGCGCAATGCCCTCATAATCATGGTAGGACAGGTCGTGACGCGCGATCATGGCGGTCTGGTTAAGCGGCATCAGCCCTTCCGTATGGGAGGAAACAGCAACGCCATCATCGGTATGCAGGTGCATGACCACATTGGCGTCCTCGCGCGCGGCATGAATCGCGGAATGGATGGTAAAGCCGGCGGGATTGATAAAGTACGGGGTCTCCTGGACGATGTTTCCCTCAAGGTCGACCTTGACCAGCGAAGACGCCGTGATCTCTTCGAAGAACAGGCCATAGGGATTGATCAGGAAATGATGCTCCGGTCCCGGGACACGGTGCGAGATGTGCGTGAAAATCAGGTCGGTCCAGCCATAGGATGCGGTCAGGCGGTACATCGCCGCCAGATCCAGGCGGACCTGCCATTCTTCGTCGCTGACCTGACCTCTCAGGCTCGTTATCGTCATGCCATCTGCCATTTTGTCCTCCGGATTTCAATTTTCAGGAATCGTACGCGCTTCTGTCGCTTTACGCAATTCGCGCCATCGCTTGACCCGACGGCCAAGGCGGAGGAGATACAGCCCCATGAGTTTGAAAATTGCCTTCACCGCGTCAAGACGACCAGAAGCCCAGACCGCGAAAACGCGTCTGATGGACATCTATGGCCAGGCCGAAGAGGCAGAGGCCGATATCATCGTCGCCCTTGGGGGAGATGGGGCAATGCTGGATGCCATGCGACGCAGATTCGAGGACCACAAACCGGTTTATGGAATGAATCGCGGCACGGTCGGATTCCTGATGAATGACTACAGTGAAGACCAGCTGATTGAACGCATTGAGGCCGCCGTCCATGCCGATGTTTCGCCCCTGCGCATGCAGGCGACGGACATTTACGGCAATCAGCATCAGCGGCTTGCCATAAATGAAATTTCGTTGCTGCGGCAAACTGCGCAAACGGCCAAATTACGCGTAACCGTGGATGGCCGGGAACGGATGGCGGAGCTGTCCTGCGACGGCGTCCTGGTTGCCACGCCGGCCGGCTCTACCGCCTATAATCTGTCCGCGCATGGCCCGATCCTGCCGATCGGCGCCAATCTTCTGGCCCTGACGCCGATCTCGGCCTTTCGTCCCCGACGCTGGCGCGGCGCCCTGCTGCGCCACGATGCCAAGGTCGAGATCGAGGTGCTTGATGCCCGACGGCGTCCGGTTGCCGCCTCGGCCGACAATCAGGAAGTCCGTTCCGTCACCCAGGTCTCGATCCATGAAGACCACACTCAGAAACTGACCATGCTGTTTGATAATGGCCATGCGCTGGATGAACGAATCCTGCGAGAGCAGTTCGCCTTCTGAGACGGCGTAGATTTAACACTTTTTAAGCCCTGGGCCATAAAGGATACGTCATGGCCCAGCAGCAGCATGCATATTCATCCCGGCACACTGACGACAAAGCCGGCCCGGTATTGACCGGGGACGCCGTTCAGCCCAACTCCGACTGGACCGGAGAGGTGGCCCTGGATCGCCAGATCCGGCAATGGTGCGCCCGGGATCTCAACGACATTCGCGCCGCCTGGGACCGGGTTCGGGCAAGCCATTTTTCCCCGTCGTCGATGGCACCGCTGCATCTGGCGACCCACAATTTGTTTGGTGCATCGGCCCTGTATGGTGGCGAGGCCCTGATCTGCCTGTCGCGCACGCTGCAATCCCTGTGCCGGTGCCCGGCGGTCCTGACACGGTATCCGCAGCTGACCGACCTGCTGATTGGCGCCTGTGTGCTCTGCGCAAACAGCGGCGACGAGACACTGGACACCGATCAGATCCGCGCGCTCTGCCGGCGGGTTGACGCTCAGCTGCTGCGGGCCCCGGGCGACGCCGGCTAGCCCCGGCGGCGGGGATCAGCCGACGCCCTGAAACCCTTCGACTTCCCGCTTCGGCTTGTCGCCCCGGTCAATGCCGAGCAGCAACAAGACGGCGGAGGCGATAAAGATCGACGAATAGGTTCCGATGACCACCCCGAAGATCAGCGCAAAGCTCATGCCCCGCAGCACCGCGCCGCCAAACAGGAAGATGGAGACCAACGCCAGCAAGGTGGTCGAGGAGGTCAGCAAGGTCCGCGACATGGTCGCATTGATCGCCAGGTCGACCACCTTGGCCAGGTCCATCTTCTTGTATTTTCGGGTCTCTTCCCGAACCCGGTCGAATACAATCACCGTATCGTTCATCGAATAGCCGACAATGGTCAGCAAGGCCGCGATCGTGGCCAGGTTGAACTCGAACCCGGTCAGGGCGAAAACCCCCATAGTGATCAGCACATCGTGGAACAGTGCGGCAACGGCACCGACCGCATACTGCCACTGGAAGCGCAGGGAGATATAGCCCATCATCAGCAGCAGGGCGACCAGAAGCGCCGTGACGCCGCTCTGCAGCAGCTCCCCGGACACTTTCGGACCGACCGCGGCACTCGACCGGAACTCGACGTCTGCAAACGCCTCACTCAGGGTCGCGCGCACCCGGTTATTGGCGTTTTGCTGGGCGGATTCTGCATCCTCGCCCTCTTTCGGAACCTGAGTCTCAAACCGGATAATGGTCAGATCAACCGCGTCCACGCCTGTGCCCCGGGCACTGTTGATCGACACATCGCCGAGATCCAGCGCCGCGAGCGCGCCGCGCACATCATCGGCCGTCTTGCCGTCCGGCTGAACAATTTCAATGACGCTGCCGCCGGAAAAGTCGATGCCGAGATTGAGACCGCGCAGCCCCAGCATGGCGACCGATCCGAGCAGAACCGCAAGCGATACGCTGAGCGCGATAAAGCGGAATGACATGAAAGGAAGATGGGTGTCTTCCGGCCAGAGCCTGAGCAACATGACGCGCCTCCCTTAAATCGCCAGGCGTTTCGGACGGACCGAACGCAGATAAATGACAGTGAACCACCGGGTGACCACAAAGGCCGTAAACACCGAGGTTACGATCCCGATGGCCAGGGTCACGGCAAACCCCTTCACCGGACCCGACCCGACCAGATACAGGATAGAGGCCGCAATGAAGGTGGTGATATTGGCGTCAAGAATGGCCGACAGCGCCCGCTCATACCCGGCCTGGATCGACGTCGCAGGCGAGCGTCCCGCCCGCTGCTCTTCCCGGATCCGTTCGAACACGATGACATTGGCATCCACCGCCATGCCGATGGTCAGGATGATCCCGGCAATTCCGGGCAGTGTCAGGGTCGCGCTGAGGCCGGACAGGGCGCCGATGATCAGGATGATGTTGGAGATCAGCGAACCGACCGCGAAACACCCGATGACGCCATAAGCGGCGATCATGAAGATCCCGACCAGGATCAGTCCGATAATGCTGGCCCGTGATCCGGCCTCAATCGATTCCTGCCCCAGGCCTGGCCCGACGGTCCGCTCTTCAAGAAAGTTCAGCCGGGCCGGAAGTTCCCCGGCCTCGATAATGGCGGCCAGATCATCGGCCTCTTCAATCGTGAACTGACCGGTGATCTGAACATTGCCCCCCGGGATCGGCTCATTGATGCGGGGCGCCGACATCGATACGCCGTCCAGCACGATGGCGAAGAAATCGCCCCGGTTTCGTGCGGTCAGATTGTAGAATTTGGTAGCCGCTGCGCCGTTTAGCCGGAAATTCACGGCCGGCCGGTTGGCTTCATCAAAACCGCGATTGGCCGACGCAATATCCGTCCCGGTCAGTTCGGGAATTTTCCGGATCAGGATCAACCCGCCCTCGGCCGTCTCGACCAGTTCCCAGCCGGCCCGCGGCCGCCCGGTCTGCTGCGCAACAGAAATGGCCGACTCGCTGATATCGGCCATGTTGAAAGTCAGACGGCCCGCCTGGCTCAGAATGTCCTTGATCCGCTTGGGGTTGGCTTCGCCCGGCGCCTCAAGGATGATACGGGTGTCGCCCTGCGGCGTGATCGCGATTTCCGACACACCGTCCGGATCAATCCGGCGGCGAATAATTTCCATCATCTTGCCCTGCGCATCGGCCGCGAGACCCACGCGGGCCGCCGACGAGACGGAAATCCGGATCACGCCATTCGCCCCCTCATCCAGCGTCATCAGATTGATCTGGGTCTGGCCGATGGTCGGATTGATCCGACGCAGGCGGCGCATCGCCTCGCCCATATCGGCGGGATCGCTCAGCCGGATATTGATCCGGCCATCAATCACATCGGGCACGCCTTCGCGAACAATCAGCGGCGCCCGGTTCAGGGCGGTCTGAATGTCCCGCAGCATGGTTTGCAGTCGGTTGGCCGCCACCTCGTCAGGATCGATCTCCATAAGGAGGTACACGCCCCCCTGCAGGTCGAGCCCCAGGCTGAGCTTGTTCGACGGCAGCAGACCCGGCCACCAGGACGCATCTGCGGCCGCTTTCTGGGCCTGGAAGTCTGCGATCGCGACAGGGTCTGTCGCGCCGGTGTCGCGCGGTTCGAGGCCAAGAAACCCGTCCGAGAACAGATTAGGGAGCGCCAGAAGCGCCCCGCAAAATAGAATCACGGAGATCAGGATGACCTTCCAGTTCGGGAAATTCAGCATGGCGCGCGGCCTCGTTCTAGTCGTTGCTAGTCGTTGGCGGCGACGGGGGCGCCCTTATCCCGTACGTCGGCAATCATGCCGCGGACAGACCGGACGCGGACACCGTCTGCCAGTTCGATGGACACCTCAGTTTCAGCAACCTTGGTCACACGCCCGATCAGGCCGCCAGCCGTCACGACCGTGTCCCCCTTCTTGATCCCGTCGACCATCTCACGGTGCTTCTTTTGCCGTTGATTCGCGGGACGGATCAGGAGGAAATAGAAAATCAGGATCAGCGGAATGAAAAACACGAGCTGGCCGACAAGACTTCCGGCCCCGCCGCCACTGGCATCCTGAGCCATTGCGGCGGGAAGGAGGGCTGCGGCGGAGAGACCGCTCAAAAGAATTTTTTGCATCACATGTCCAACTTTCATTCGGGATGCGCCGGTATATCCAGCGCCATTGGGCTTGGCAATCATCCCTGTGTGGATGCCAGCTGCCGGTCCGGCCTAGGCTTCTGCGGCCCCGTCCTCCGTGAGATAGACCGACTGGCGCGGCTGTGCGAACAGGCGGTGGACCATGGGTTCGAAAAATTCGAGCGGCTCGCTGTCATAATCCGGATCAAACGCCGGCTGGTCATACAGATGACAGAACTGGGCGGTATATTCAAAATGCGGGTGGTCTTTGAACTTGTCCCGCATATTCCGGTCCAGCCCAAGATGGTGGAAGAAATAATACCCCTGGAAGATGCCATGATTGGCAACCATCCAGAGATTTTTCTCCGACACGAAGGGTTTCAGTATGGCCGCAGCAATGTCGGGATGGTTGAAGCTGCCAAGCGTATCGCCAATATCGTGCAGAAGCGCGCAGACCACATATTCCTCATCCTTGCCGTCGCGATGAGCGCGGGTCGCGGTCTGCAGAGAATGGGTCAGCCGGTCGACGGGAAACCCGCCATAATCGCCGCTTAAAAGGAGCAGATGCTTCAAAACACGCTCGGCCAGCCCCTTATTGAACTGCCCGGCTTCCTTCGCAATCAGGGCCCAGTCATCCTCTGTACTCTCGACAAAGGATTTGAACCCTGCCCGCTCTGCGCTGCCATGCCCGTCTGCCATATCCGTCTCCCAGTGTTGTCCTGACCTTACAGTCTGACCCAGTCGTCGCAAGAATCAATGCCTGATCGCGATCTCTGACAAAATCGTCCCTGCCAGACCGCGTTGCGGCCCCGCCACATCTGCTCAAAAAACAAAACCCGGACGGATTTCAAAGCCCGGCAGAGGTGGCGGGCAACATTCAAAAACATCGCGGCAGGACACGGTTTCACCGGACCGGACATAGACGCGCGCCCGGCCAAGATCCCGTCCGGCCCGAACGACCACGCCCATCCGGCCGCCATCGGCAAGCTGGTCAAGCCAGGCCTGAGGCACGGTCTCCACCATGCCCGATACAAAGATCAGGTTGAAGGGCCCCTGCTCCGGCAGCCCCTCGGCCAGCCGTCCCTCGACGGCGACCGCCTGGTCAAGACCGATCCTGGCGAACCGGTCGGCCATGGCATTGACCGCATCTTCATTGTCTTCCAGAGCGATCACGGCTTCTGCGTTCTGGCCGATAATCGCGGCGCTGTAGCCCGACCCCGCCCCGATCACCAGCGCCACGTCATCCGGGCGGGCTGACAGGGCCACCAGCAACTTGCCGAGATCCCGCGGGGTCCACAGTGCGCGACCAGACTCGGTCTCCAGCTCAGCCTCTGAATAGGCCAGCGCCTGCAAGGAGCGCGGTACGAAAAGCTCACGCGGGACGCTGAGGAACGCGGATACAAGTTCGGGGGCCGTGACATCGTTCACACGAAGCTGCGTATCAACCATGGTGCGGCGTTGTTTTTGAAAATCCACGGCGGGTCTCTCCGGGTCAGACTGAATCTGTCCCGCCCATAGCACAGACCGCGCACGGGGCAAGCGGCGACGCGGATTTGCACACATTGCCTGATTGCATGCGCGCCATCGGCCTGCTATCTCCCCCTCTCACTTCGGCGGCCCTGTGGCGGAGTGGTGACGCAGCGGATTGCAAATCCGTGTACACCGGTTCGATTCCGGTCGGGGCCTCCACCAGCCAGTCTCCTGTAAAAATAATCAAACCGGTGCAAGTTTTTAAGCTTTGTAAACCCGTTGTTAACCCTGATGAGCGAAACGTTACCTGTCTTCCTATGGAAGCACCCACCATCACCCAATGCCTTGGCGGGACCGCGTGTCCCGCCCTTTTTTTATCCGGACTGGATTCGACGTTTGACACATCTCCCGGGTTTGCTAAGGACACGTCCATCGTGATCCGCGATAGCTCAGTTGGTAGAGCAGGCGACTGTTAATCGCCCGGTCGTAGGTTCGAGTCCTACTCGCGGAGCCACGAACTCTCAGGTCCCGGTATGATCCGGCGAGACCGGGTCGACCCACAGCTTGATCATGGTGCACACCTTGCCGCGCTGGGCCACCTCGATACAGACCGCACCATCTGCCTGCGCATTCGGGCGTTGCGTCAGGGTAAAGACCCGGTCCAGCTCGACATAGCTCAGAAAGGTCATCTCCCCGGCCGTGCAATGCAAGGTTTGCCCGGCATGCAGCAAATGGGCGAACTGAAATCCGACATCGGCCAGATGATTCGCGTTGACGTGATCGCCAGAGCCACCGTGATACGGGTGACGCGGCATCAACCCGTTGGCACGGGTGACCAGGGCGGCAGACGCGGCCGGGCTGTCCGCCCCAAGCGGAGCGACAAAACATTCCACAGGACGCTCAACGCCCAGTGCCTCTGGCGGCGCGTAGACAAGATCGGCGCGGTGCTCCTGGGCGCGAACCTCTGACCGCGACCGGTCACGCCAGCGGTCGAAATCCCGGGTGCGGAATACCACCCCCGTCCCGACCAGCCGGCAAACAAAACGGCCGTCGGAATCAAAGAAGGTCAGGCGGAAGGCCGGCGTGTCCCCGGCAAAAGCATCGCCAGGATGATCGGCCAGACCGCAGGTGATCGGTCCGGAGACGCCCGGCGCACAGTCCCACCGGCTGTAGGTCAGCGCCGACCATTTGGTCGGGTCCAGCGTGCCGCGGGTCCGGCCCGTCTCCACCGACGCCCAGTAATTGAGGGACTGCAGAACCAGCGGATGCGTCGCGGGCAGCGCCAGCCATGGCCAGGCTAACCTGTCCTGAGCGCAACGAAACGCGACGGCTCCGTCCGGCAGGAGGCTATGGGACTGGGTGAAAGTGATGTCATAAGAATTGGCCACGTCGGGCAGCTTAACCGATCGCTGCCACCGTACAAGCCGGATCGGGGCCGGGAATGGTACCGCCTCCCCGGATCGAACGGGGGACCTCTAGATCCACAATCTAGCGCTCTAACCTACTGAGCTAAGGCGGCTCCGAGCGCCCCTCTTACGCGGCGCTTGACCCGGATTCAAGCCCGGATTGTACTGCCGGCTGCGGACCGCTGGGCCTATTCCGCGGCGTGCAGGGCTGTCCCGGCATCTGCGAGGCTTTCATGCGCCCGCCGGAAGACCAGCGCACCATCATCGAGACGGCCAAAACGGATCAGCCAGATGTCCTCGACATAATTCTGGGTCAGCACCCAGGGAGCCTTGCTGCTGCGCCTGGGAAACCGGCCCATCGCCCGCTGGACGTAGCCGGATGAGAAATCGAGAAAATCCTCATCGCCTTCAACATCCGTGGCCACAGGCCGGACCTCGACAAAGTTTTCCGCATCCAGCCGGTTCACCAGACGACACATGAATTCGCTGCTGAGATCGGCTCTCAGCGTCCAGCTGGCATTGGTGTAGCCGAAAACCGTGACCAGGTTGGGCACGTCTGACACCATGCATCCGCGATAGTTCAGCTGTTCGCTGGGCACCAGAGGCCGGCCATCGACCACGATCTCCATGCCGCCGAGAAACTGGAGGTCAAGCCCGGTGGCCGTGACAACAATATCCGCGTCCAGACTCTCACCGGACTGAAGCTCAATGCCGGTTTCGGTGAACCGGGCAATATGGTCAGTGACGACCGAGGCGCGCTGGGCCCGAATGGCCTCAAACAGGTCACTGTCGGGAACCAGGCACAATCTCTGATCCCAGGGATTGTAGGCCGGTGTGAAATGGGTCTCGATATCATAGTCCGGACCCAGCTGCTCCCGCACCCCGTTAAGCAGGGCTTGCCTGACCTTTTCAGGATGCGACCGGGCCCGGTTGAAGAAAAAGCGCTGCAGCAGAATATTGCGCCAGCGGACGATGTGATAGCCGGCCCGCGGGCCAAACCAGCGCCGCAGGCGAATGGCCATCTGGTCCTCTGCCGGCCGGGACACGACATAGGACGGCGATCGTTGCAGCATGGTCACATGTGACGCGGTCTCCGCCATGGCGGGCACCAGCGTCACAGCCGTGGCGCCGGAGCCGATGATCACGACCTTCTTGCCCTCATAATCGAGGTCATCCGGCCAGTGCTGCGGATGAATGATGCGTCCCTTAAAGTCAGAAAGGCCTTCAAAATCAGGCGTGTAGCCCTGGTCATAGCGATAATAGCCGGCGCAGCTGTGCAGGAAGGATGCGCTGTAGGTCCGGGCCTCGCCATCGACCTCGACATCGACAAACCAGCGTGCGTCCGGGCTGCTCCAGCGGGCCCGCACCACTTTATGGTCATAGTGAATGTTCGGCTCGATGCCGTTTTCTGCCGCTGTTTCCCGCACATAGTTCAGAATTGCCGGCCCGTCGGCAATCGCCTTTTGCTGCGTCCAGGGCTTAAAATTATACCCCAGCGTATGCATATCGCTGTCAGAGCGTATGCCGGGATACCGAAACAGGTCCCAGGTGCCGCCGCTGGATGAACGCTGTTCAAGGATCGCATAGCTTTTGCCCGGACACCGGGTCTGCAGGTGATAGGCCGCACCGATACCGGACAGGCCGGCACCGATAATCAAAACGTCAAAATGGCTCTGGGTCATGACCGAACAGACCATGTGACGCCCGGTTTTGTCCAGACTCACCATGCGGAAGCTAAGACGGACCAAGCCCGCTGACGCGGACCTGGACGCGGCGGGTACGCCCGGCCGGGTCAACCGCCGCAATGGTGTAGAATCCGTTGCGGGGCGGGCTCCACACCGGCACCCCGCCGCCATCCGGCCAGACCCTGTGACCATCGACATACCAGCTCAGACCCCCGGCGCCGCGCCCGGCAAACGCAAAGCCCCGCGCCGGGCGTCCATTGACCGGACCCGCCCAGAGCTCGGCCTGATCCGGCGGAAACAGGATATCGGGGACAGAGTCCGGGTCGCTGAAGGCGACCAGCGCACCCTGCGCCGCCGTGCCCGGGCCAGCCTGCGGGGCCGTCTCCGGGGGGCGGGCCGATCCCAGCTGCGCCTGTACCCGGTCGGCGACATCAAACAGTACAGGCAGCGCGGCCCGCCGTCCGGTCTGTCCCGGGCGCGGGGCCCCGTCGGCACGCCCGACCCAGACAAGGATCACATGCTCCCCCGACACGCCGGCCGCCCAGGCATCCCGGAACCCATAGGACGTCCCGGTTTTAAAAGCGATGTCCGGCGCCCCTTCCGCAAGCCGGCCGGGCATCCGTCCGGCCGGGGTCGGTGTGTCCCGCAAAATCGCGAGAATATCGTCCGCCGAGGCTGGCGACATCAGGCGATAGCCGTCCGGCACGGGCGACGGGCCCTCGACCCAGACCAGCGGCCGGGCCACGCCACCATCCGCCAGGGCGGCATACAGTCCGGCAAGCTCCTGGGCCGTCAGGCCGGCACCGCCCAGCGCCAGCGCCAGGCCGTGCCGCGACTCCGCCCCGCTGCCAAGCCGCGGCGGGGCGCCGGCCAGCCGCAGGGCCGCGGCGAATCGCACCGCCCCGATCCGGTCAAGCACCAGCACAGCCGGCATGTTCAGGGAATGCTGCAGGGCCTGGGCAATCGACACATCGCCGCGAAACGCCCGGTCGAAATTCTCCGGCTGATAGGCTGAAAACCGCCGCGGCAGGTCGGCAATGCGCGTGCCCGGGCGGGCCTCCCCCTGATCGAACGCCATGGCATAGATGAAGGGCTTCAGCGTCGATCCCGGCGAGCGGGGCTGGGCGGTCAGGTCGAGCCAGCCGCCCGGCCGCTGCCGGCTGGCTGAGCCGACCGCGGCGCGGACCTTCCGTGTCCGGCTTTCGACCACCAGGATGGCGGTCTGGGTGTGGGCATCCTGAGCATCGACCACCCGTGCCGCCAGAGCTTCGAGGTCGGCCTGCAGCGCTCCGTCAAGCGTGCTGCGGCTGTCGCCACCGGCCTGCTGCAGAGCCGTGGCACTGGCATGCCAGGCCGATGACGGGAAGGCCCGGTCCGCCAGCGTCACCGGGCGGTCCCGGACCTCAAGGGCGCGCTGTTCCGTGAAGAAGCCGAGCCGCGCCAGCTTCCGGGCGATCAGGTCCCGTCCCGTCCGCGCGCCCCGCGGGCGCCGGTCCGGACGCCGGGCTTCCGGCGCCTGCGGCAGGGCGATCAAAAGCGCAATCTGGTCATCGGTCAGCCGGTCCGGCGCCCGCCCGAAATACCGCCAGCTCGCCGCCCGCACACCCTCAAGATTGCCGCCATAGGGCGCAAGGGTAAGGTAGAGCTCAAGGATCTCGCGCTTGCTCAGACGCCATTCGATCTGGTGCGCGCGTGCGATTTCGATCAGCTTCGATCCGATATGGCGCGGCCGGGGCTCCAGCAGCCGTGCGGTCTGCATTGTCAGGGTTGATCCCCCGGAGACCACCTCTCCGGCGACCGCGGAGGTCCAGACCGCCCGCACCAGGCCGATCCAGTCAACCCCGCCATGCGACCAGAAACGCTGATCCTCGACCGCCAGAAGCGCATCGAGAAAGACCGGGTCGACCGCGTCCAGATCCGCGGCAAACCGCCAGCGCCCGTCGCCGAGAGGAAACGCCCGCAAGGGCCGCCCGTCACGATCGCTGATCAGGGCGGAGACGTCCGCTCCCCTGTCCAGCGGCGGCGGGAACAGGCGATCCAGACCAAATCCGGCCAGGACAAGGGCAGTCAGGCCAACGCCGAGGCGGCGCAGCCCGGTCATGGCGCCCCGCCGGCTCCCATGCCCGTTCCTGAAATCTCGACCATCCCGGCACCGGAGCGGGCAAAGACAGACGGCCGGTACATGTCTTCGGCGACCGCACCCGGCAGGGCAAACCGCCCGGGGGTGACGGCGCGGACAATATAGGCCAGGCGCCTTGGCTCATCGATCACGTCAATGGCCGCGACGAAGCGATCATCCTGCGCCTGCGCGGTCTTGGCGCGATCAATCGTCCCTAACCAGGCAAAAGCCCCGTCATCGCCACCGGCAACGGCGCCATCGGAGGGACGCAACACCGCCTCAATCTCGAATCCCGCCGGCAGCAGATCGGCAAGGATGACCGGATTGTTCCGGCGCTGCTGCGGCGTCACCAGCAGCGAGACCACCAGCTGGTCTCCCTGCCGCACATCGTCCAGACTGACCGGACGCCCCTGCAGATCCCGCAGGGTCTTGTCGAGCCTCAGCGACTGGCTAACCGGCTGCGGCGCAAGGCGCGGTGCCCCGGTCACCATGACCGACCGGAACAGCGGCCCGGACCCCCGGCGCAGCTGGAAACTGACGCCCCGCCGAAGATCCCCTTCAGTCAGCGTGAACTGCCGCGCGCTGTCATCGAACCGCCGGTCGCCATCGACATCAAGACGCCCCTCATCCCCGGTTTCGAGACTGTTGACCGCCAGCAGAAGGAACGCCTTTTCCTGCGTCGTCAGCTGGTCCGGTTCCGGGCTGTCCTCGGCCAGACGGGCCGCCAGCCGGGCGACATGCTCGGTGAACCCGGTCTCCGCGGCAAGGGCCAGCACACCGGCCAGATCGCGCAGCCCGGTTTGGTAATAGTCACCGGTGTTGCGATACCCCAAAGCGCGCTCTGCCGCATCAAAGGCACTGCGGGCCCGTGACCGGTCCCCCATCAGGGCCAGTCCGGCCGCCAGATGGGCCCGGGCCAGGGGCGAGTCGAGGGAATCGAGATTGCGATCATGCAGATAACGCAGGCGCGAAATGTCGGCCTGACCGGCCCGTCCCAGGACGTACAGCGCATAAGCCGACGCCCGCTGCATCAGGCGCTGGCGGGTATCGGTGTGCCAACGGCTTTCATACACTTCGGTATCATAACCATAAACGCGCCATGCATCGCCCTCGGCAATATCGCCCAGCGCGCCATAGGCCCGGTCAAGAGCGGCGCGCGGCACCTCATATCCGGCCTGTTTGGCCCGGTACAGGAAGTCGGTTGTATAGGCACCCAGCCAGGGTGAGGCATTGCGGTCGCCTTCCCGCCACAGCCCGAAAGCGCCATCGGCGCCCTGCCGGTTCAGCAGGGTATCAACCGCCTGTTGTATCCGGCCTGCATGGCCCGGCTGTCCGGCCGGGGTCATCGCCGCGAGGTTCAGGGTTTCGGCATAGAGCAGAGGCAGAGCCCGGCTGACCGTCTGCTCTGTGCAGCCATAGGGATAGCTGGCCAGAGACTGGTACAGCGCCCCGGCATCCACCGGCAGGCCGGAAAAGCTGACCGAAACGGAGGCGGAGCCGGGAAGCAGCCCCTGCAGCAGGTCGGGCCCGGGTGTGAAGGTCTGGCCGGGATCCATCAGCGCCTGCGTGTAGCGGGTCACGGGCAGATAGGGCGACCGGCTCTCAATCGGATAGGTCCGGTCGACGCTGTAACCGTCGGGACCCTCGACCTTCAGGCGCAGGCGGGCAATCCCGGTCTCCTCCGCCATTATTCTGAAGCCTTCGTCAAACCGCTGGCCCTGCGCCAGCCGGGCCGCAATCTCGGCCGATGCGACCGAAACCGGCGGCGTGGCATCCAGCCGGGTGAGGAATTCACCGTCCGGCATTTCAACATTATCGACCGAAACCGTTGCCACCGCGACGTCGCCGGGGGCCAGAAAGCGGGGCAGAATCAGATCTGCCGGCGCGCGGTCACGAATGGTCATCGCCTGGCTGGCCGCGCCGATCCCGTTTGCTGACCAGGCCACCGCCATCAGGCGGACCTCACCATTGAAGTCCGGCAAGTCAAAGCTGATTTCCGCGGTATTGTTCCGCCCAACCTCGACCCTGCCCGAGAACAGGGCGACCGTCTGAGTCGGTACCACTGTCAGTCCCTCACCGCCGAGCTGGTCGCCACCGCTGCGCACCTCAGCGGGAAGGCCCAGATTGGGATCGAGAAGCCGCCCGTAATCATCATATAATGACACACCCAGCGACTTGCGCCCGTAATACCAGCTGACAGGGTCCGGGCTGGCGAATTTCGTCAGCCGGAGAATGCCCTCATCGACGGCCGCCAGGGTCACAAAGGTTTTTTCCCGCAAGGTCCCGTCAACGCCGATCCGAACCGTCTGGGTTGTGCCGGGACGCGCCAGATCAGGGGCGTCGATGTCGACCTCATAGGTCCGTGTTGACATGTCGACGGGGACATAGCCGACGCCGACCGCCCGTCGCGGCTTGGCCTGAATGATCGGATCCCGGGGCGTGAACACGTTGACCATGACATAGGCCCCCTCTCCCCAATCCTCGGTCACCGGCAGAATGATCTCCGTTCCCTCGGCCCGGACCGGACGTGTCTCTATGGTCAGAATCCTGTCCGTGGCGACGACGATCTCCGCTTCGCCATCATAGGGCGGAATAATGGTCAGGGCCGCAGGTCGCCCCGGCACGACATTCTGTTCCGCTACCAGAACCCGGACTCGGTCGGGGGCTTCGACGCCGTCATCCGAGACCGCCCCGCCCCAGCCAACATAAAAGGACCGACTGGCCGCCGCGCCATCCGCATGCCGGATATGCAATTCGTGCTCACCCCAGTCGAGCCCCGACACGTCCAGACTGACACGGCCGTCATCGGTCTCCAGCGCGCCCTCGTTGACGGTACGGACCGTACGAGACCGCCGCCACCGCCAGCGCCCGTCTTCCCGGTACCAGTCATAATGGTAGTCAATCGCCAGCAGGGTCCAGCTCAGTTCTTCCCGGCGCCCATCGCCCGAGGCATCGACGACAGCAAGGTCGAACCTCGCGGTGCCCCCGACCTCGACCCGGCCCTCGAATGCCGCCCTGGTGCCAAGGTACAGAGGCCGCGGCCGGTAAGGAATTCTCAGGCTTTCCGACACGGCGCGTCCGCCCGGCTCAAGCACGCTGACGACGGTGTTGAGGCGGAGCGGCAGATCCGCGCCTGCGCCCTTTCCGCCCGGGCTGACCCGAACTGCAGCGAATCCGAGCCCGTCGGTCGTGCGGTCCTCCGCCTGAATGATTTCCTGCCGGAAAGTGCGATCGTGGCGGCCCCAGAAAAAGCCGTCATATCCGGCGAAGGGAGCCGGGTCGGGCTCAAGCCTAAGCTGGGTCTGTACGGTCAGCCCGGCCCCGGGCGCGCCATACAGAAACCGGCTGCTGACCTCAACCAGCCGGGTCCCGTCTGGGTCTTCCAGCGGCATCGGGTCGGTCTGCAGGTCGACCGCAATACGTTGTGGCACGAAATCCTCGACCGCATAGGACACGCTGCCGACCGTTCCGAGACCGTCCAGTCTCAGCTCCGTTCGCCACAGCCCCCTTGAGGCGCTCTGCGGCAAGACGATGTCCCGCTGCAGGCTGCCGGCTGTGCCAACCGCATAGCGCAGCCGCTGGGCCTCGACCCCGTTCGGCCGGAAGGTGATCAGCGTTCCGGGACGTTCCGCGATGGCGCGGCCGGCGCGGTCCCTCAGCATCGCCGTCAGGTGGACGGTTTCGCCGGGCCGGTAGATGCCCCGTTCCGTGTAGACATAGGCATCGACCTCCGCCGGCGTGGTGCGCCCCCCGGTCGGAAACGCGGTCAGATCGACAGGCGCCCGGTCCAGATCCAGCAGGGCTGTATCGCCCTTAAGGCCGGATGCCAGGACCAGTTTCGGAGCAAGTGGTCCCGTCCCCGACAACAGTTCGGCATTGAATTTGACCTGGCCGTTGACCCCGGTCATGGCCTCGCCGAGAATTTCATTGTTGCCGGCAATCAGGCGGATGCGGGTATTCGCCATGACCTTGCCGTCCTGCAGAGACCGCAGGGTAACGGCGAGGCCGCTCTCACTGCGATAGGCCGTCAGCGCCAGGTCCGTCAGCAGGATCCAGCGCCGCGCAGACGCGGCGGGTCCAGTGCCGCGGCCGAGCGGCTTGGCATCTTCGAGGCTGACAAAATACGCCCCGGGCTCGAGGGTTTCGATGACATCGGGTAAAGGGAAAACCGTGGTGACCGGCGCATTGCTGACCGAGTCGATGGCCATCGTCCCGCTCCAGATGTCGGTGGCAACATCGTCGGGATTTTCGCTGCCATACAGATATCCATAGCGTCCCTCTGCCACGGTCTGACCCTGGGTCAGGGATTTAAAGGCGAGGACACGGTCATTGACCCGCGACACCCGGACCCGGACCTCATCGACATTGACCGTCTCGACGGCAAGACCGTCTGCATTCTCCCGCGGCAGGATGATACCCGATCCGCGGAACCCGACATAAGGCGGGCGATCATCGAAGCTCAGGGAGACCTCTTCGTCGCGGCCCAGAAGTCTGCCATCCAGCGCCGGCAGGCCCTGCCTCAAAGTCGCGGTATAGCTTGAGGCAAAGCCAAGGCCCTCAAGGCATAATTGCGCTCCCTCGACACTGAATGCAGGCTCTGCATTGCCGCGAACGGGCACATAGATGCTGTAGTCTATGGTGGGATCAAGCGGGTGAGAAAAGACCAGGCAGGCCCGTGGCTGAGCCTGTGTCAGGTCTGACGCAGAGCGGATATAGGCAAAGGCGGCGTCACCCTGCTGGTCGGCATATTGCTGCCGCTGGCGATCTCTGCGGTTAACGGCCACCTGGTCCGAACGCGACCGTTCAAGGATCTGGCCCAGCTCCGTCTCCGGCCCGGCGGGAAGCTCGGGTTCCGGAGCCGGCCCGCCGCACGCGGCCAGCAGAAGGGCACAACACCCGAAAAGTCCGGTTCGGAGCCTCGACCGCATATTCCACATGGGTTTTTTCCTTCTTCGGCACTTATTCTTTACACGGGATTGAGATGCCGCCAACAGGGCGCAACTAAGGTAATTCTGCCATTATTCGGCATTGGGGAGCCCGGCCATGGAAAAAGTTGACTGTCTGGTCATCGGGGCGGGGGCGGCGGGTCTGTTCTGCGCGGCGCGAACCGCCGCAAGGGGGCGGCGGACGCTGGTGCTGGATCATGGTCGCAAGCCGGCCGAAAAGGTGCGCATCTCTGGCGGCGGCCGGTGTAATTTCACCAATCTGAACACCCATGCCGACAATTTTCTGTCCGACAACAGGCATTTCGCCAAATCTGCGCTGGCGCGCTACCGGCCGGAGGATTTCTGCGCCCTGATGCAGCGCCACGGGCTGAGCTGGCAGGAAAAAACGCTCGGCCAGCTTTTCTGTGATCAGAAGAGTGGCGCCATTATCCGGATGTTGCTGGACGAACTCGACTCGGCCGGAGGCACCCTGCGGCTGGAGACCAGCCTCAAAGCGGTCGAGGCCGGGCCGGACAGCTTCCGGGTTTCGACATCGTATGGCGACATCTCATGCCAGTCCCTGGTGATTGCGACCGGCGGGCTGTCGATCCCGAAAATGGGTGCGACCGGTCTGGCCTATGATCTTGCCCGGCAATTCGGACATGACATCGTGCCGGTCCGCCCGGCCCTGGTTCCCCTCACCTTTGAAGGCGAGATCCAGGCCGACTTCAAAGCGCTTGCCGGGGTATCGCTGCCGGTTCAGGCCACCGCCCGGCCCGGCCCCAGCTTCACAGAAGGCCTGCTGTTTACCCATCGCGGGCTGTCTGGCCCGGCCATTTTACAAGCCTCCTCCTACTGGTCAGAGGGGCAGCCGGTCGTGCTCAACCTGCTGCCGGATGGCGACGGACTGGAGCCTGTGAGGCAGATGCGGCGTCAGACCCCCTTCCGTTCCGTGCAGACGGCCCTTTCGAGCCTCTTTCCCGCCCGTCTGGTGCCGCTTCTGAGCCGCTTTCATTCCGGCCCGGTCAGCCAACCTGTCCACACTCTGTCCGACCGCGACATTGCGGTTCTGGAGGGCGCCCTGCAGGCCTGGCATCTGACACCGTCCGGATCAGAAGGGTGGCGGACCGCCGAGGTGACCGCCGGCGGGGTCGCCACCGCCGCTCTGTCATCGCAGAGCCTCGAAAGCCGGCATCGGAAGGGGCTGTTTTTCATTGGCGAGTGCGTCGATGTCACCGGCTGGCTGGGCGGTTATAATTTCCAATGGGCATGGGCCAGCGCAGCGGCTGCCGCCGACCATGCCTGAGCGCCGCCGAAAGATCAGCGTGACAGGGAGTAGTTCGGGGCCTCGCGCGTCATCTGGACATCGTGGACATGGCTTTCATTCAGCCCGGCGCCGGTGATCTGCACAAAGGTCGCTTTCTGGTGCAGCTCTGCAACCGTCCGTGCGCCGACATAGCCCATGGCGGCGCGCAATCCGCCGACCATCTGGTGCACGATCGGGGCCAGAGCGCCCTTGAACGGCACCTGCCCTTCAATACCCTCCGGGACCAGCTTGTCGCTGGCAGCATCTTTCTGGAAGTACCGGTCGGCCGATCCCCGGGCCATGGCCCCGAGACTTCCCATGCCGCGATAGGCCTTATAGCTGCGCCCCTGATACAGGAAAACCTCGCCGGGGGATTCCTCGGTACCGGCAAA
Source organism: uncultured Hyphomonadaceae bacterium (assembly GCA_938084575.1). Classification (GTDB taxonomy): domain Bacteria; phylum Pseudomonadota; class Alphaproteobacteria; order Caulobacterales; family Hyphomonadaceae; genus Henriciella. The sequence continues at coordinate 16,997 of CALKFG010000004.1, read as the reverse complement.
GGCCGAGCCCAGCATGGCGGTCGAGGCCCCGGCCGCGAGGGCCTTGGCGAAGTCGCCTGAAAACTTGATGCCGCCATCCGCGATGACCGGAATACCGCTGGCCTGGGCTGCGGTGGCGCAGTCTTCAATCGCTGTCAGCTGCGGCACGCCGACGCCGGCAACAATCCGCGTCGTGCAGATGGATCCCGGACCTATCCCGACTTTAACCGCATCGGCACCGGCATCAATCAGCGCCCGCGTCGCCTCACCCGTCGCGACATTCCCGGCAATGATTTGGACGGAATTTGACAGCCCTTTCGCCCGGGTCACGGCCTCCCCGACAGCCTTGGAATGACCATGGGCAGTATCGATGACAACGGCATCAGCCCCCGCTTCAATCAAGGCCGCCGTCCGCTCATAACCCGCATCCCCGACGGTCGACGCTGCAGCAACTCTGAGGCGTCCATCCCGATCCTTGGCAGCATTCGGGTTCACGGCTGCCTTATCCATATCCTTGACCGTCAACAGACCAATGCAGCGTTTACCATCATCAATAATAACAAGGCGCTCTATGCGATGCTTGTGAAGCAGATGACGGGCCTCTTCAATCGGCGTCGCCATGGTCACAGACACAACATCGCGTGTCATAAGGCTACCAACAGGCTGGTTGAGGTCGTCAACAAAACGGGTGTCGCGATTGGTAATAATCCCGACCAGCTTGCCCTGATTAACGACGGGAATACCTGAAAATCCGGTCCGGTCCTTTAGCGCTTTGAGCTCAGCAAGGGTGGCTGTCGGCTCAATGGTGATCGGATTCATCACCACGCCGCTTTCGAACTTCTTGACCTGTGTGACCTGCGCAGCCTGCTCTTCAACCGAGTAATTGCGGTGAATCACACCGATGCCGCCGGCCTGGGCCATTGCGATGGCCAGACGGGCCTCCGTGACCGTGTCCATGGCCGCAGAGATCAGCGGAATGTTCAGACCAATGGATTTTGTCAGGAAGGTCGCGGTGTCAACTTGAGAAGGTATGATCTCGCTTGCGCCGGGCTGAAGCAGCACGTCGTCAAAGGTAATGGCTTGTCGGATCTGCATGGGGTGCTCCCTTTTCGACCTCGTAAGTGACTCGGCTCCTTTTGTGAAGCCCGGTCAGGCGGTCATTCCTCGTCCTTTGATCCGGGAACATCATCCGCCTGATCACTCGGCTGACCAGGGATCGCGTAGCTTCCCTTTAGCCAACGCGAAAGATCAATGTCGGCGCACCGCTTTGAGCAAAACGGTTTAAAATCCCGACTACTGCTCTGCTTTTCACAAATGGGACAAAGCTTCTGTGTCATTCGACATGCACCTCGCTTGGTTGTTCTGGGCTTGGCTGAATGACGACCCGGCCCATAAATTCCGCCTGAAAGGCCGCATCGCACATCGACTTGTGGCGCAGATACGCCCGACAGACGTCTCCGCCAACAGAAATCCGCAACCGGACGACAGGTCTTGCCCGCGCCTCATTTTGCGCCTCCCGCATCAGTCGGATCAGAACACTCTCCGGCGAATGTCGCCCGGACTCATCGAATATCACATCCTCTAGCGGACGAAACCGCCAGGCCAGCGCGGCCTGCAACAGGCCAAGCCGGGATGGGCCGTCTAGCTGAACCAACAGCGTGCTCATCTCTGCCAGAGCCTCCGCCAGTGCCGCGTACACTTTCCTGCCGCCATCGCGGTTCAGGGGCCCCGGACAATCCATCACGATCAGCCCGCCCAATCGCCGGAGCAAGGCTTGTCGGGCAGCCTCTCGCGCCGCATCTCGCCCAATCGCAACGGCTCGTGCCCCCGCGCTTCCCTTTCCGGTCCGGCCCGCACTGTCGACGTCAATCGCGGTCAGGGCTCGGGTCCGGGTAATATGGAGCCGTCCACCCTTCACCAGTGTTACCTCTGCCGGCAGAGCGTCTTCAAACGCGGCATCCACGCTTGCCCGGTCGCTCAGGGCCTGCGGCACAGCGGCAAAAGGCAAGCTTGCCAGCCACGTTTCATACGCCGTTGCCGGCCCGACGGCACCGGCCGCTTGCAGCGCCACCCGTGCCAGCTTATCCCGGCGGGCCTCCGAGGCGACAACGACCTGCAGCGCCTGCCCCTCATGGATCCGGGCGGCTTTGGGCAAACGAAGCAAAGCCTCTTCACCTGTTTCCAGTTCAACGAAAGCGTTGCCCGTCTGACCATCCACCGCGCGCAGGCGGGCACCCAGCCTCTGCCCGAAATAGGCCGGCTGCCCCTGCCCATTCCAGCGTTCAAGGAAAAGATGCCAGGGTCGCCGGTCCCGATCCAGCGCAACGGCACGGACCTCGCCCGGCGCGCGGTCAATCAGAAGTGTCGCCAGCTCTCCCCGGCTCATCTCACCTGACAGGCCCGTACACCCAGAACCGGCGCCTTGATCTGCCAGCCTTCGCTGTCTGTCCAGGTGATGAGGCCGCTTGAAATACGTTGTCCATCAATCAGCTCCTCACCGGGCGCCAGGGATACATTGACCCGTCCACCCAGCTGATCGGCGTAGACTGTATTGGTCAGGAACTGGCCAAAAATTTCACCCGTCGCACTTTCTTGCTGCAGCTCCTGGGTGCTTCCGGCAAGGCGCAGTTTGGCCCGTCCTGACTGCCCAAGGCTGAAAAAAATCAACTTATCGACGTCAGTTTGGCTCCACAGCCATAGACCACAATCACCCGTCGCAAGCGTCTGGGGACCGAGCCCTTCGGCTGGCAGGGTCAACAGGGTTGACTCAAAGATCCCCTCACCCGCACCGCTCGATGACACTGAGCTCGCACAGCTGACCACCGGCAGAATAAGAAGCGAAAGCAAGGCAGCTCTGATCATTGGAACCCTCCGTCCAAAAGTGACTCGAATACCCAAAGGCCATCTTCAGGCGTGAAGGATGCCTGAGAAAGAGCAAGAGCCAAGGCAGCATCCCCCGTGGACACTTCAATCCTTGCTTCGGCCAATCCCGTCAAGGCATAGGAGGCGTCCACCCGAACTGTATCGTCCAGATCCGACTCACTGAACAGGGACACCGCGAAATCACCATCCCGACAGGATAAAGTGCCCTCGACCGGGCCGAACCGGCGACCATACTGGGCCGAAATCCGCGACAGAATATCGGAGCTGACACGTCCCTCTGCATAAGCGCATCCTGTCGCGTCAAGCCGAAGTTTCGCGTCAAATAGTCGAATTTCACCGCCAATGGCGCGCACCTGTGGCATCAGACCTTCGATCGCCGCAATTTGCTGGCGCAACCGCAGACCAGACAGCTCCACCTCATCGGTCCGGACATTGAGCACACCCTGACCGCGTCCCCCGACACCGCCCCACTCAACACGATACTGGACCGTGCCCCCCAGAAGGCTCGTCGGATTCAGGCGCAGACCAACATCGCCAACAGCCTGATTGGGCGTAAACAGTCCCGAAATTGAGCCATGGACAATCGTACCCTGAGCCTGGCTCCATCCAATACCGAGTCCGCCCAGACCGGTTCGGGCCAGAACAAAACCAAGAGGCATCGAGACAAGGGCGACACAGACCATCACCAGCAGCACGGCCACCCCGTATATGGCCCACTTCATTCGACGCCCTTTCTCTCGAATTCAACAGTGACCCGGACGCGATCGCCGCCGGCCTGCTCCAGATTGAGCCGCGCGATCTTGGTCCCAAACCGGGTCTCGATGTCTTCGAGCCAAAAAAATACAAGGCGCGGGTCTCCCCGATCGATCGTCAGCCCAACCCGGCCGGCGGTATCCTGCAGACGCGAGATTTCCAATCCTTTTTCCCGAGCCGACTGCGTGATCTCGGCCTTCAACTGGTCCACGCTTATTCCCATCCCGGAGGAGGGTTGCATCGCACCACCCATTGCGCGTTTGCGCATGTAAGCCGTTTCAACCCGCTCAAGGTCGCGGGACACGCGCTCCAGCTCTGCGCAAAGCTCGGTCCGGTAATTTAACATTGGCGACAGAACGAACTGGAACAGCACAACCAGCGATGTCAGGCTGCCGGCAAGGGCAATCAAAACACGCTCTCGAAGGACGAGACTAAGCCACCAAGCCTTCATCGGGCAGCCCCAATCTCGATTTCGCCAAGAACCTGGCTCCCGCTCTGGCGCGCGTCACCTGAATTGATGATGAGTCCCTCGGTCTGAAGCGCCCGCGACAGGGCGTCGATCCCAACAAAGTCCGTAAAGCCGATCCTTGCCGACAGCTGCTGCTGGGCCACATCATATCTCAGGCTTTTCAGTTCGGCCGCCGGCACCTGTTCCAACCCCTGGTACAGAACGGCAATCAATGTCAGTGCAGCCGGCCCGGACGTCATTTCCCCGCCGGCATCACTGGCCCCGAACTCGGCCAGAACCCGCTCAACGTCACCGCCAGATTCCGGCCAGCCCGCCATGGCAAATTCACCAGACTTCGCCTTGATCTGATCCACCCGCCGGTCGAGACCATTGATCTCAAGAAACACACCGGTCAACCAGATCAGTCCAAGCGCTGCGGCCAAAATCCCGGACCGGCGCCACTGGTACAGCCCGGTGAGTTCAACCTGACGCCGGACAGCGAATCTACCCTGACGCAATCCCGCTGGCCGAGACTTACAAGCCCAGTTTGCAAGCCGGATCAGGAATTCCGTTTCATCTCGAACCCCCTCATCCGCCGCTTCACAGGACAAGCCGGCCGCCAGGTCATGCCCATAGACCGCGACCTCAGAGCCCGTCAAAAGACTGGCCAGAACGTCATTGCCGATGCTGGAATCCAAGCTGAAGGCGCGGTCTCCAATTCGACCGAGAACAAGATCCCTGAAGGCGAAAATCTGATTGTTATCCGGGATGACAGCGTGGACAGGCAAAAGCTGGGCGTCGCCAAGACCGATATCGCTCAATCTCTGCAGCCAGTCAGTCATTTTTTCGTCCGATACAACAGAAATCTGACGGTATTGCGGCCGATCCGATCCTGCAGCAGATATCGCAATATGCGCGTCCTCTACGGCAACCGCCAATTCATCCTCAATGGCGAAGGGGGCCGCACGGCGAATCTCCGCTTCCGCCCGGGATGGGATCGCCACCCATTGTGTGAGCACGTCACGTCCATCGACGAACACGGTCAGACGTCGACCAGCCGGCCCAATGTCAGATGGCGTCTCGCCGACCTGCCATCCGCTCCCCTGCCGGGTCGCAAAGAGGAGCCGTCCATCTGATTGAAGCAGGGCGTAGGACTCCGACATCTACCCAACCCTTTCGCGTTGCAGCAGGCGAACCGGCCGATCCGGCAGGACTTCATACAAATAAGACATGTGCATCACCTGTCCGCGATAAGCGACCTTGACCGAAATGGCTATATGGCTGGACACCGTACCCAGCATGTCCTGCCGGATCATGTCGGGCCGGATCGTGGCAAGGACCGGTTCGGCGAGAAAGGCTTGTAGGTCGGGCCACCCCTCGAGCGGACGCCGGGCAATGAGCTGGCGAAGCTCATCAATCTCAAGCGTTCCCGACATCACTGGTCGCAGGAGCTCAGCCTGGTCCTGCGACAAAGTATTGATGTTAAGCTTGCGGCGCAGGGATGTGGCATGCGCGGGCAGCACGCAGATTAAGGGTCGCAGAAGGGTCAAGGTTACCCGATCAAATCCCCGAATGGCCCGCGCTTCGCTCAACATCTCAAGCGGCAGGCCAGATGTTCGGTAGGGCGGATCAAGTTGTGTGTAATATCCATCTTCCGCCCCACCCAAAGCTGCGGCGAGATCCCGGTCAATCCAATCTGCGACGCCCGCGACAAGGGTCCGCGCATCAACGCGGTCGATGCCCGCGGTTTCAACAATCATGGTGAAATCATCCGCAGGGCTAGGCAGCGTTGGAGCCGCGTCCGCAGACGGCACGCTCGCCGTCGCCAGCTGATTGAGATTGAAGCAATTGCTGACATCCTTGACGCGGAGCTCGAACAGCGCGTCTTCAACCGGAAAACGCAACGGCGACTCAAATCCGGGTGACGTGGCAATAAGTCCCCCGCCGAGCTGCTGGACAAGACCCGAAAGCCGCGCCTCGGCAAGCTCCTCGCCGGCCGTGGCATAGAGGCGCAGCTGGGTCTGAGTCTCCAGAGCCTGGACACGCCGGGCATTGTTCAGGGTGATTTGATTGAGTGTAACGGCAATGGCCGCCATTGAGGCAACGATCAGCAGAACGGTGATGAGCGCAGCACCGCGCTGAGCCGACGGTCCGGATTGCGTCATCGCCGCCCCCCGGTCAGTGCCACCAGAGTGAGGGCCATGTCAGACTCAAAAATGACGCGCACTTCGATCAGGTCGGGCAGGATTTCAAGCGGTTGGCCGGCATCTCCTATCCAGATATCGGACCAGCTGTCGCCGCGAAAGAACCGCAGTTCGACGCTGCCAACGCCGTCCAGCAAAACCAGCTCGGAGGCAGGTGTTCGAGAGCTGGTGTCCGGACGCACATAAGCGCGCCGGATAAGCTGCCCCTCCTCCAGCCGGTAATCGACCGCCTGCAGCGTGCTGCGGCGCGCCAGCCCACCCGGATTCAGCCATCCTGAACGAACAAAGGACAAAAAGGGCTGCCCATTGCTCAAGGCCCGTCCGAACAGATTCCCCGCAGGACTGAAGCCATCATCCGGCCGTACCCCACGGGCACTCAGAGCGGATATATCGTTCCGCAGGAAGGCCTGGGCGAGGTCCAAGTCCTGCTGTCTGGCGCTGCGCGTCTCAACCGCACGATTGGTTTCAATAGCCGAGATCAGCATGGCCGTGCCTGCCGCCGACACGACCGACAGAATGAAAAGCGCAACCAGAGTCTCGAGCAGGGTAAACCCGGCCTCCTGTTGGGATGATATGCCCGAGCCCAATTTCACTCCTGCCCCGCCGGACGAATCTGACCTGCGGACGGATGCGCCCGGAGGCTTTTTAAAGCCGCCAGAACTTGCTCCCGTTCCGCGAGCCTGACCTCGACGTGAAGCTGCTGCGGATCACCAGCGGTCCGCGGACCGGCCCGAATGACCCAGTCAAAGCGCCGTCCCATCTGGGTCTCCGATCCGCTATAAAGTCCCCCGTCCCGGACATCGGGCCGGACAATTTCATAGGAAAGCACATTCTCCGCGACCGTCCGCGCCAGCATGCGCGTCTCAAGCCGCCGACTGGAATCCGCCGCTGAACGGGCCGTCTGCATCAGAGGCAGGGCCGCCAGAGCAAGTATGCCCAGTGCCGCAACCGTTTCGACAAGGCTGAAGCCAGCCGCATGGAGACGCTCAGAGCCGGTCAATTCGGACCTCACCGTTAACATCAATATGAATTCGGTAATCCGCCCGCGTTCCTGAATAGTCTATCTGGCCCACCGCACCAACGCCTGTGGGATCAAAGATATAGTCCGGCCAAGCGTCAGATGGCGGCTCTTTTTGCGCCCCGACAAATTGGAAAGACTGTCCGTAGGACAGCGGCTCAGACCGATGACGCGGGCCCCAGCGCCCATCCAACCAGCGGCTTGTAGAGTAGCCGGCACCGTCAAACCGGATGCCGACAGGTTGACCTGAATAAATCGCGTCCCGCCGCATCCGATCGAGATCGGAGGCCAGCTGTTCAACCGTCTCGACATCCGCCGACGGTCGTGTCGGCAGCGTCATGATCACCATGGTTGCGCCAAGCCCGACGAGAAAAACAACAAGAAGGACTTCGATCAGCGTCAGGCCCCGTTCGCAGCGGTCGGCACGCCGCGGCCACCGGCGGAGACGTTGCCTACCAGTTTCCGATATCAGCATTGACGTCATCGCCGCCTTCCTCGCCGTCTGCACCGAGGGAGTAAAGGTCAAAGGCCCGCCCTGACCGTTCGCCGGGACGGGTATAAATGTACGCCCGTCCCCACGGATCATTCGGCAGCTTTGCGATATATCCCCCAGGCCGGTATCGGGCGCCATCGGGCAGGCTGGCAGGAGCCTTCACCAGAGCCTCCAGCCCGTCCCGCTCGCTCGGGTAATCAAACATGTCCATACTGTACTGTTCGATCGCAAGGGCCAGATTTGACACATCAGCCTGTGCTTTGGTGGTTCGTCCCTGCGTCATGGCGCCCCCGACATTAATCAGGACAACTGTCGACAAAAGTCCAATGATGAAAACCACGACCATGATTTCTGTCAGCGTGAACCCGGCCTCGCGGCGGCGATCCTTGCGATTTTTAGCGTGCATGTTCTGTATCCTTAAACACCGAGGGCCAATGTATTGAGCTGCAGGATCGGAAGCATGATCGCCAGCACGATCACGGCCACGACACCGGCCAGAAAAACAATCAGAACAGGCTCCAGAAGCCCGAGGGCAACGGTCGCATTCTGGTCCAGTTCCTCTTCGATATAATCCGCCGCCAGACCCATCATCTTTGGCAACTGGCTGCCCCGTTCCCCGCTGGCAACCATATGGACCAGCATGGGCGGAAAAATATTGGCGCTGCGCAGGGCAACCTGCAGCGATCGTCCTTCTTCAACAGACCGGCGCACTTCACCGGTTGCCCGCCGGAAGACCTGATTGGAAACCGAGCCCGCGGCGGCCTGAAGGGATTCGGGAACCGTCGCCCCGCTGCCCGACAGGGTCGCAAAAGTTCGCGCAAACTGCGCCGCATTCACACTGCTGATCACCCGTCCGATCAGTGGCAGGCGCAGCATGAAACGGTCCCATCTCAGCCGGAATCCCGGCACCAGAAGCCCTCGCCTGAGCAGCCAAGCCGCCAGCCCGCCCAACGCGATCACCGCCCAGCCCCAGTTTCGGATAAATTCCGACGTTGCAATAACCCCTCTGGTCAAGGCGGGAAGATCCTGCCCAAGTGTATCAAACTGTTCAACAACGGCCGGAACCACAAACACCATCAGGAGTGCAATGACAGAGAGGGCAACGAAAGCGAGGATGACCGGGTAGATTAGGGCAGCCAGCATTTTCCCGGTCAGCTTGCGGGATTTCTCCAAATGTTCCGCCAGGCGCTCCAGGACATCGCCAAGCCGGCCCGCGGCCAGGCCAGCCGCGACAACGGCCCGGTAATAGGGCGGGAAAGATTTTGGCGCCCGCGCCAGCGCATCAGACAGGGAATACCCCTCCTGAACCTGCCCGCGCAGGTCGAGCAGGACACGTCGGGCGGCCGGGCGCTCAGCCTGGCCGGCAATGGCCCCCAGTGATTCCTCAAGCGTTGACCCCGCCCGAAGCAACATGGCCAGTTGCCGGGTCACCAGGACAAGGTCCTTTGCCGACAGACCGCTGCCCTTTCGCACCGTAAAACTGCGTTGACGGTCACGGGCGGCACTGACCTCCAGGGGAGACAAGCGCCGCAGCCGCAATTCACGCCGCGCGGTCCGCGCACTTTCGGCGGTAATGATCCCACGGGTCCGGACCCCATTCTCACCGATCGCGACATACTCAAACACGGCCATCAGGACGACTCCTCACGACGACATACGCGCAGAACTTCCTCAACACTGGTTTCACCCGCCGTGACATACCGCGCCGCGTTTTTGAACAGGGTATCATGATCGGCAAATGCTGACGCCTCGATCTCGTCCTCTGACCGGTCCTCGCGGATCAGCTGCCGCAAGCGGCCATCTATGGTGATCAGCTCATACACGCCCAACCGGCCAACATAGCCCGTCTGGCCGCAAGCCATACAGCCTCCCGGGCGCCAGAACTCATCGACGCTGCCCGGTGACAGGCCAAACATCGCCAGCTCATCAGCGCTGGGTGCATGCGGTTGGCGACAATGAATGCATAGCCGGCGGACGAGACGCTGGGCCACCACCGCCCTTAACGTCGCCGCCAGAACATAGGGCTCGATCCCCATATCGCGAAGACGCTGAATGGCGCCTGCTGCCGAATTGGTATGCACCGTCGACAGCACAGGGCGGCCTGTCGCGGCAAATTCGAACGCCACCTTGGCAGTTTCAAGATCACGGATTTCACCGACCATCACGACATCCGGGTCGTGGCGCAGGATCGCCCGCAGCGTTGCGGCGAAGGTCAGACCGACCTTATGATGCATCTGCGTCTGGGAGATGCCCTCAAGCCCGTATTCAATCGGGTCCTCCAGGGTCATCACATTGCGTTCACCATTGTTCAGAACGGAAAGCGCTGAATAGAGAGTTGTTGTCTTGCCCGACCCGGTGGGGCCGGTAACCAGCATGATCCCATTGGGCTGGGCCAGAACCGAGCGGACCCGCTGCAACGTGTCCTCGTCCATGCCCAGATCTGTCAATTCGAGCAAGGCATGCCGCGTATCCAGCAGTCGCATGGTTACGCGCTCGCCATACCGAGAGGGCAGCGTAGACACTCTGACATCGATAGATCGCCCGCCAATAGACAGGGAAATTCGGCCATCCTGGGGCACACGTGTTTCAGCGATATCCAGCCGGGCCATGACCTTAATGCGACTGATCAAAGGAGCAGCGAGCCGGGACGACGGCGTCAGCACCTCCTGCAAGACACCGTCAATCCGATACCGAACGGACATATGATCCTGATGCGGCTCGATATGGACGTCCGACGCCTTCCGATTGACCGCTTCATAGATCAGCCCATTGATCAGCCTTATGACCGGCGCATCATCGTCACCGTCCAGAAGATCTGCCGTCGGTGCAATCCCCTCAATCAGGCTATTGAGGTTTTCATGACCATCAAACTCCGCTTCGGCCGCATCACCGCTCACCGCAGATCGGGCATATTGTTCTGAGAGGACCTGCTCGAAACGCTCCGAACTCAAAGCTTCGAGATAAAGGGGCCGACCGAGCACCCGACGAGCCTCAATCAGAGCGAAGGGATCCGCCCCCGTGCGCACCCCAAGCTGAACAGACTCCGGCCCAAGGTCCAGGACCAGTAAACCCTTATCGCGCGCAAAAGCGTAGCTCAAAACCTGATTGTTTGTAGCTGACATGACTCTTTTATAGTAGAACTCCAGAAGAATAAAGTCATCCTTTATTCGGTCGGGGGAAGATCCCCAAGAACACCGTAAATGAAGTCATCAACCGTGGACGTTTTGTCTTCATCATCACGCAGCAAAGCTTCTGCGCGAATGTAACGATAATTACGTGCCGTGACATCGCGGGCTTCTTCACGATTGCGGACGATGGTCGGGCGGATAAACACCATCAGATTAGTGCGCTCCAATTCGGTGCCCCGGGACTTGAACAGATTGCCCACCAGAGGCAGGTTCCCAAGGAAGGGAACTTTCTCTGAAACTTCAGTATCTGTCTGTTCAATCAGGCCACCAAGAACAACGATCTCGCGATTGTCGGCGATTACGCTGGTGGTGATTTCCCTCGTATTGGTAATCAGTTCATTGGAGGCGTTATTTACCGAGCCGAAAATGCTGGACACCTCCTGATAAATGTCGAGGCGGACCGTATCGTCCGACGAGATCCGTGGCGTAACCTCCAGCTTGATCCCGACCTGCTCACGCTGCACGGTTCGGAAAGGGTTGCTGTTGGAATCGCCCAGAACTTCTCCGGTCGTGATGGGGATCTCCTGACCCACGACAAGCTGTGAAGTGCCATTGTCCAGCGTCATGTTGAAAGGCTTCGACAGAACCCTGGAATTGGTATCGGATTCAACGGCGGTCAGGATGGCACCGAACAGGGTATCCCCATCGCGCCCTCCGCCACCCACACTAATTCCTTTCAGGCCCAAAAGCGATGTCACTGCAGCATTGGTCAGGGTTGCAGAGGCGCCGGCGGCGGATCCCGCTGTCGCGCCACCCGTCGTTGCCCCGCCCGTCGCCGGTCCAGCCAGTGCCCCCGCCAGGCCGAGAAGATTGGGGGCTGACCGGGAGAAGTTTGTGCTCAGGAACGGAACAGAAGATTCGCCCGTTCCCGACAGAAGAAACTGGACGCCCAGCTCGCGTGCCGTGTCATCGGAAATTTCGACAATAATGGCCTCCACCAGAACCTGAGCGCGACGCGTATCAAGCGATTCGACAACCCGCTCCATCGCCGCCAAAATGTCCGGTGGCGCACTGATAACCAGCGAATTTGTCGGTTCATGGTGTGCGATGGTCGCCGCAGTCTGGGCCCCTTCCCGCGGCGTTTGCTGGGCCGCCATTGTCGTTGCCAGTTTTTCCAGGATCGGAACGATATCGACAGAATCCGAATTAACGAGCGGAATGACGCGGAGATTGTCCCTGACCGGATCCGTCTGGTCGAGTTCACTGGCCACACGGAGCCCGCGGGCCACGACATCTTCACGCCCCTTCAGGATGATCGCATTCCCGGTCGTCGACGCCGTCACGACAAGACCACGATTGGTTACACCGGCGGTATCGCCGAGCAGCTCATCGAGAATATCTTTCATTTCCCGGGCGGGAACATTGACCAGTTGAAGCGACTGGATGGATGTCTCGGTGGCCAAATCGAGGCCCTCCACGACGGCCCTGAGCCGCGGCATGTTCGACTTGTAGTCGACCACAACGATGCTGTTTGAGCGCCCATTGGCCACCACCTGGCCCTGGGGATCAACCAGCGGCTTGATCATTTGCGCGGCTTCCACGGCGCTGAAATGCTCAAGGCTCAGAACCTGAGTCATGAACCCATTCTCATCGGCGGAAAAGGTCCGAACCTCGCCGACCGCCGACTGTTCCGGAACAATCCGATAAATACCCTGGCCCGCCGGCACAGCTGCGAAGCCATTCACCCGCAGGGTCGAGAGGAACACCTGAAACACATCCTCTGTCGTCATAGGCGTTTGCGACATCACAGTGACCTTAGTCCGTCGAACATCCGGATGCAGAACAAAGGTGAAGCCGGTAATAATCGATACGTCGTCAATCAAGGCGGTGATTTCGACGTCATTCAAACTCAGGACGTGGCGGGCTTCGGAAGGTGACCGCATATCCGCAACTGTCGGCGACATGGCCAATAAAGTGGTCAGGGCGACGCCAAGAGAGAGCTTTTTGATCATGGGTTTAGTCTCCGACCACCAGGATGATGCTTTGGCCTGAGCCATTGCGTTCAATGTCCACCGCAACAGTATCGCCGCGGCGCAGATTGGCCAGAAGTAAACTCATGGCCTCGGCCCCCGGGGATGTCCCGTCTATCGCCTTGATGATGTCACCGGGTGCCAGACCCGCCCTTCTCATAATGTCCGGCGATCCGATCAAAGAAACCCGCAGGCCGACCGTCTTCCCATCGCGATCAACAGGCGCCAGAGCAATCGCACTGGCCAGCGCCAGAGGGTCCGAAATTCGCGCTTGGACCGGCGCAGGAGGCGTGACCGAAGAGCGTGAGTTTTCATCTTCAAATTCAGCCACTTGAGCGCCGCCGCCAATCACTGACAGCCCCTCTCCACGCCCCCCGAGCATCAGGGCTTCCTGGGCGCCGTTCCGGCTCAGGATGACACGATCCGAAAGAATGCGCTCAAGCGTGACGCCCGGAAGAACCGCCTCGCCGGGACTGAAACTGACATTTGCGCCATTCGCCGTTCGGATGATTGCGGACCCGCCATCGCCATTGCTGGACATGAGAAGGCCGGACAAAGCCAGGTTGAGCGTCGTTTCTGGCGCATCTGGAATCACCTCATCCGCTGCTCCAGAGAACGGATTGATCTGCATTAAAAGCGTTCGGTCGACCGCCAGCGCCCGGGCTGATTCGCCTCCCCCTGTCATGGCCGGAAAGCGGCTGTCGACCTGGTGACGAACGACCGAGCCGGCAGGATCAAGGACCAGCCAGGCCAGATGTGCCACCAGCCCAGCCATGAGCAATACCAGACCAAGCTCCACCAGCCGCGCGACCGGCCGCTGATACCGCAGGATCTCTTCCAGTCTGAGGTCGCGCAGACCCATCAGCGCACTCCTATGCAGGCTTCATGAATACGATCCTGCTACTTCATTAATTTTGAAATCTATCCTAATTCAAAGACCAGATCAAAATCATGAAGATGAATTTTTGATGCGACTGAGAAAAGAAAAAGGGGACGATGCTGCGAACCGCCCCCTTTTTAGGTGAAACGCACTTAAAACTTGGCCGTGAGGCTCGCCGAAATCGACATGCCCCGTTCATAGGTATTAAACTCGGTGCGACCAAGTGCGCCGCCATTCTCCTGGAACTCCTCATTCGCCTCGTTCAGCAGGTTGCGGGCGCTCAGTCCAAGCGTGACATCCCGGTCCCGAAGGACGAAGTCCCGACGATAGACCAGATCCAGCTGGACACCCGGATCTTCGATCACATCCGGCAACTCACGTCCTGGCAACGGGATACCCCGCTGGAGGATCCGCTTATCGACCCAACCGAGAAGCAGGGTCAGCTGTTCGACATCTGATTCCCAGCCAAACTGTAGATTGAGAATATTCTTAGGCGTGCCCTGAAGCGCCGCGCCATCAATCCCGAACAGATCAGCCGTGATAAACTGGCCCGTGACCGGTTCGAAGATCAGATCGGTCGGCGCCGCGACGATCTCCGACTGGGTATAAGTGTAGTTGGCCGAGAACAGCCAGTCGCGATCCTGCCAGAAATCCCCCTCGAACGGCATATCAAACCGGGTCCGGTATTCGAGTTCGCCCCCCAGAAGCTCCGCCTTCGGAGAGTTGATAAAGGTCGTCTCAAATACGAAGGTCGATGTCGAGAACTGGTATTCTTCAATCGGATTTTCAATTTCCTTGAAAAACACCGCGCCCGTGACGAACTGGTTGCGACCCATATAATATTCCAGCCGCACATCATAATTGGTCAGCTCACTGTCGATCAGCTCGCTATTGCCGCGATACACCCGGTCGGTCTGCGGGTCGATATAGGACGACAGGGCCAGTTCCCGGAATTGGGGCCGGGCTATTGTTTCGGAATAAGCCAGCCGCAGCTGCAGGTCATCGAGGAAATTCCAGGTCAGGGTCGCCGATGGCAGGACGTATTTATTGTTGAGGTTCACCGCGCCGGCGCCAAGGTTTCCGAACCGGTCAAAGGTCTGGACCTGCTCATTGGCGTCCTCCTGCCGCACACCAAGCGTGGCCTGGATATAGTCGGTGAGATCGGCCTCAACCTGCACGTAGGCCGCGTTGACCTCCAATTGTGCGCCATAGGAATCATTCGGCGTCGTCACCTCCTGCAGAACGAACCGGGCAGGATCGATATTGTCCGGAGAGAACAGGAAATCCGGCCGTAAGCCCTCAACCTCCGGCAGGCTGGTATTGCCGCCGATAAAGCGCAGCGACAGCGCATTATACGCCCGTTCCGTGTTCGCGTAGTCAAATCCAGCAGACAGGGTGGCTTCCCGGAACGGGCTGATGTCAAACCGGTAAACCAGGTCCCCGCCAAAGCCTTCGACCTGATCGGTCAGGTCGGAAAAGCGGAGGCGGTAATTGCCCGTCTTGTTATAGACCGGCAGGCCACTCTCCTCGTCGATAAACCGCCGCAAGGAGCGCTCATAAGGCGCATTGCGGGTCGATTCGGAAAAAGATCCGCGCCAGCTGGCCTCAAAGTCACCAAAAACATGTTCACCCGCAAGCTGGAGATAGGTCAGCTCACGCTCGAACCAGCCAGACGATTCGTCAAAGACGTCGGCTCCTTCGTTAAAGTCGAACCCGGTGGAGATCTGCGCCTCCTTCGACGTGTCGTGGACATAGAAAACGGTCGCGGACACTTCTTGCTCACCAAACCCGACCGACACGGACCCAAGCGCGTTGACCGTGGCGTTAAACGTGGTCTCTGTCACGTCGAGGTCACTGCCGACTACCCCGCCTTCGACGAACTGACGGCGGGCCAGTTCCGTAGTCCAGCCCTGCTCGTAACCCGCCACGCCGATCAGGCCGATGTCGAAATCGCCGTAATCGAAAACGGTTCCGCCTTCCACCGACGACTCAAAGCCCGGATCCATATCCTGGCGCTGAATGACCGACAGAGGGCCATTGACCAGGCTTTCTCCGGCGGCTTCGATCTCAGCCGGGCTCAGCGCGTTCAGAGAGACCCCGCTGGTCGCGAGACGGGCAAGCGGAGCGGGTAAATCCCGCAATCCGTCATCATAGCCCGACCAGTCTGACTCGCTGCCCCGGACCAGAAGTCCTGACGAAAGTGTGCTTTCAGTATTATAGCCTGACCCGATCTTGACCTTGACGAAGGGGGCCAGTGGACGCCGGAGCGTTCGCAGATCAATCAGACCCCCACCAAATTCACCCGGAAGATCCGCCGAATAGGTTTTCTGAACCACGGCGCCATCCAGAACACCGGACGGAAACAGGTCCAGCGGCACGGTTCTGCGCAGGGGCTCCGGACTGGGCAGAGCCGACCCGTTCAGCAAGGCGGCGGAATAACGATCGCCCAGACCCCGGACATAGGCAAATTTTCCATCGACGACACTCAATCCGCTCAGACGCGAGAGCGCCAGGGCCGCATTGGCATCACCCTGGCGCGCCAGATCCTGCGACGACAGAAATGACGCGACCTGAGATGTTTCGCGCTGGGGTTCCGGAATAAACTGTCCGCGAACGACAACCGTTTCGAGAGTCCGGTCGTCTTCCTCGGGCGGCGCCTCCTGTGCAAAGGCGGGTGCGAGACTGACCAGGGCGAGGCCGGTGGACAGCAGAAGAGGGGCTTTGAAGGCAGGTGAGAACATTATTTTGGTCCCGATTCAAAATGGGCGCAAGTGGGTCGGAAAAAGACTGAACCAGGCGCGGGTCAAAAGGAGAGCGGGAGCGACGTAACGCCGCTCCCAAATGAGGATCAATTAACAAGGATCGTTGCCGCCAATGCCGCAGGCCCAGCCCTGCCACCAGGTGTCATTCGCATTCTCAACGGCGCCGATATAGTCAACCGGGATAAAGAACGGGTCGATGGCGCTTTCGTCACCGAAGGCTTCGACACTGGTCTCGGTTGGACCATTGATGAAATCGCCAATCAGGCTGTTTGAAACATTGGCCGGCGTGGTGAGATCATAGACATTATTGGGATCGGCCTGCACTGCCGCGACCGCCGCCGGGGTTTCGGGCTCATCATCGGTCAGCCCGCCGCCACCATTGCCACAATCAAACAGAACAGACTGGAAGCTTGGGTCAG
>CALKFG010000003.1 GCA_938084575.1 uncultured Hyphomonadaceae bacterium | reverse complement strand
GGACGAGAAGGACAACCCGTCCCCGACGGGGCGGGCTGCTTCAAGGCGCGTCAGTTGGTCCGGTCCAGCCCGGTCGTCACCCCGGTCAGGGAACCGGGGGGCCAAAGAGCATAAGCAAGATGCCGCCGCGGGTGCGTCCGTTCCGGACGCTTACCGCCTCGCTGAAAGGCAGGCAGTCACCTCGCGTTCGTCACGGACGCACCCGGCCCTGCCGCATGCCCGGACGCCATGACGCGGTCCGGACAAAGCGCGTGGGCTTAGTTGAGGCCTTTTTGTGCCGGTCGGACGTGTCTTTCCCGGCCCGCCGCCTTATATAGCTACCTATCACAATGACCAGGATAAACTGAAGGGCATGGAGCCAAAGCATGACGGATGCATCCGCAACACCCCGCGCCGGCTGGCGCATGAAACTCGCCGCCTTTTCACTGGCCGTGTCGGTTTTTACCGTGCTCTGGTTCATGGTCTCCGCCCTTGGCACCCGGTTCGGCCTGTGGACCTATCAGGTCGGCCTGCTGCAAATGACCATCGGAATCGGTGCCAAGCTGGCCATGCTGGCCCTTGGCCTCGGTCTGGTCGCACAGGTCATCGCCCTGATTAAATATCCCCGCGTCCAGCCGCTGATCCTGGCGCTGGCCGCAACCCTGATTGCCGCGATGTGTGCTTTCCGTCTGGTCGGGTTTGGCGGGCTGGCGACATCCCTGCCGCCGATCCACGATGTCCAGACGGACTGGGACGACCCGGTCATGTTCAGCGCCGTACTGATGGCCGCGCGGACCGAGGACGGAGCCACAAACCCCGTTCTGGCCGCGCCAAGGGTTCCCGATTATGCCGACAGCCGCTGGCCGGGAACCGCCGGTCGCCTGGTCTCGGAGCTGCAGGCCGACGCCGAGCCGACATCGCCAGACGACGAGGACGCCCTGTATCCCCGCCTCGATCCGGTCTACTTCGACCTGTCACGGGCGGAGGTCGCGGCGCTGGCCGCCCGGCTTATGGACCGGCGGGGATGGACACCGGTCACGGCACCGGAGACACAGGATCCGGACACGATCCAGATCGAAGCCACGGCCCAGTCAGGCTGGTTCGGGTTCAAGGATGATGTCGCCGTGCGCGTGCGGTCGGTCGACGGCGTTACCCGGCTCGACATCCGGTCGACCAGCCGGGTCGGCCTGTCGGATCTCGGCGCGAACTCAAAACGCGTCCACGGGCTTCTCAGCGAAGTGCGGGATCGCGGCGACGGCCGCTGGGCACCCTAAACGCTCCCAGGGTCCTGCGCGGCAGGGCCGGCCAGACGGAACCGGCTCTGGATCACCGGCGGCTGGCTGTCGCAGACCACCCGGCCGTCATCAATCAGCTTCATCATATGCCCCAGAAGCGACAGGCAGGCCGCCGGAAACAGACGCTCTTCAAGGCCGATATACATCGCGCGCACCATGGCCGGAATGTCGTGCACATCGCCGGCAAGCTGGTCGAGGACGCCGTCCTCCCGGTCCTGCCTGTGCTGGCGATAGGCCTGGATGAAGCGGCGGACAAACGCGCCTCCCTGCACCGGGGCACCATGTGTCGGCCACAATGTTTCGAAGTCCCGCGCGGCAATCTTGTCGAGGCTGTTGAAATAGTCGGCCATGTGGCCATCCGGCGGTGCCACAATCGTCGTCGACCAGCCCATAATATGGTCACCGGTCAGGCAGGCCTGCTCTTCCTTCAGGGCAAAACAGATATGGGTCTGGGTGTGTCCCGGCGTTTCAATCACCTCCAGCGTCCAGCCCGGACCGCTGAACTGGTCGCCCTCCTGTACGCAGACGTCGGGGACAAAACCCGCATCGTCCTCGGACCCCAGCTCGCCCTTGGCGGTCGGCTGGCCGCCGGCCTTGGCATAGACCTGGCATCCGGCCCACTGCGCCAGCGGCCGGGCCAGAGGCGAATGATCGGAATGACCATGCGTGACCAGCACGTATTTGACCGTCTCACCCTTGAGGGCGCGCTTCAGGGCTTCGAAATGGTCCATGTCCATCGGGCCGGGATCAATCACCGCGACCTCGCCACGGCCGACAATGTAAACGCCGGTCCCGACATAAGTGAAAGGGCTGGGATTATTGGCAATGACACGTCGCAGCAGCGGCGACACCTGCGCAACCTCGCCATAGGCGAACTCGATATCTCGAACAAAGGGAATGGGCATAGGCGGACAGTTTCTCGTTCTCTTCGGACAGGCCGGTCGCACCGGACCTGTTCCATTTCAGTTCGGGGCGAAAGCCGCGACAAAGGCCTTGGCCATCCGCCGCGTGGATTTCAACTTGTCCCCAAGATTGAGCGCCACGGGCGGGCCCATATCCGTCTTGTTCGCGTCGACGATGAAGATCTGGCCGGAGGTCCTGTCGCGCAGCACGTCGACCCCGCCCCACTCCAGACCGAGTTCAGACGCGAACCGGCTGATCAGTTCAATTTCATCCTGCGTAAAGCAATTCGCCAGGACATCCAGGTCCACCGCGGTGTTCTCATTCAGAAAACGGCGTCCGACCGGGCGGCGCTTGCGGAACACCAGGGCGGGCCGGCCGCCCACGATGCAGCAGCGCAGGTCTTCCACCAGGCCGGCCTCTGTTTCATTATCAATGACCCGCTGATAGACCTTGTCCGCCACGGGCACCAACGGCCCTTCAAGAATACACCCGTCATGGCAGGCATTCTTTTCCGACTTTTCCACCATTGCACCATGGAACTTTTCCGGATCCACGGCCAGCCCGTACCCGGCCGCCCGCTCAAACGCTTCGGCGACGCGGCTCTTGGAAATATCCGTACAGTTGAAGTTCACCAACCGGGCCCCGGGTTTCACCCTGGGCGGGGTGTGCAGGCTTTCGGTCGAATCATCGAACTGGAACACAATGTCGGCTGCGCTGGGGTCGGAAATCAGTTTCGTCCCAGAGACATGCATGACCGGCCATATGAAATACCAGGGCCGGGGCTTTTCCGGATAAAAGGCAATGGTCGGACGGCGATGGCCGGTCACCAGGCGCCAGGTTCGCCACGACTGCGCCAGCGTGTAAAAGGTCAGCCAGGTGAAAATATCGCCGATCAGAGAGCTTCTGGCGGGCACGCGATGACCCGTCTTTTTGACCAGCCAGGCGCCATTTTCGTATTTAAAGTCGGCAAGCCAGCTCCGCGACATGCTTTACTCCCTGCGCCGGGCAACGACGCCCTCTGCGTGAATCGCATGACATGGCGGCGCGATCAACCGCTAATCACCATGCCGCCGGGCAGACCGGCCAAAATGCCGCGTCGCCAGCCCCTAGAGCAGCGGGCGAAGTCCGGACAGATCATAGCCGGCCCGGGCACCGGCATCGACGATATCATCCCCCGCCCCCTGTCCGGCATAGGTCAGGGCCCAGGCTGTTATCGACCGCGTGCCGGTCCGGCAATAGGCCAGCACGGGGGCTGGCGCTTCCGCCAGGGCGGCCTGAATGCGCTCCAATATGTCGGGGGTCGGCGCACCGGAAAAAGGAATGGCCACGAAAGCCAGCCCAAGGGATTCCGCTGCGGCGCGGATCGCCCCCATACGGGGCTGGTCAATACCGCCTTCGCCATCCGGCCGGTTGGCAATGATGGTCTTGAACCCGGCAGCGGCGATCGCGGGCACGTCAGCTTCGCTGATCTGCGGTGCGACGGCAAAGCCATCGGTCACGGTTCGGATATCCGCCATCTTCGTCTCCAGTGCATGTCATGATTGACAACCGCCAATGCGATGTGAACCTAAGCTTCGAATAAAAAATGCCAAGGCCAGCACGGCAGCGCGACCACCATCTAGAGGAGGCTCCGACTTTTGTCAGCCCTGCAAAGAAGCCTGAGCCGGATCCCGTGGGGGTATATTGGGCGGCGCTTGCTGATTGCCATTCCGACGCTTCTGGTGATCACCACAGTGGCCTTTTTCATGATGCGCCTGGCGCCGGGCGGCCCGTTTGACGGCGAACGCAAGCTGAACGCGGCAACCGAAGCGGCGATCAAGGCCAAGTTTGGGCTCGATAAGCCCCTCATCATGCAATATCTGGACTATCTTGCCGGCATTGTCCGGCTCGATTTCGGCCCCTCGATGAAGACGCTGGGCAAGAGCGTTAACGACCTGATTGCCGACGGCCTGCCGATCAGCCTGACCATCGGTCTGTGGTCGATGCTGGTGGCGCTCCTCGTCGGCACGGTTCTGGGCATTTTTGCCGGTCTGCGCCAGAACACGCTCGGCGACTATACGGTGATGGGCTTCGCCATGGCGGGAATTTCCATACCGACCTTTGTCAGCGGCCCGATCCTGATTCTGGTCTTCGCGCTCGGCGCCGGCCTGTTTGCCGTGGGTGGGCTCGGGACCTATCCCAATATCGGCATGACGCTGCACAATATGACACTGCCGGTGCTGACCCTGGCTTTGCCGCAAATCGCCATTATTTCGCGCCTGATGCGGGCCTCCATGATCGAGACCATGCGCGCAGGGCATATCCGGACCGCCCGGGCCAAGGGATTGTCGGAAAGGGAGATCATCCTGCGCCATGCCCTGCCGTCGGCGATCCTGCCTCTGATCAGCTATGCCGGGCCGGCCATGGCCGGCGTTATGACCGGATCGCTGGTGATTGAACGCATTTTCGGCCTGCCCGGAATGGGAAGCTATTTCGTGGATGGTGCCATCAACCGGGACTATACATTGGTGATGGGGGCGCTGGTCATCTATGCCGTCCTGATCGTCATCTTCAACCTGATCGCCGACGTGCTTTATGCCATGCTGGATCCGAAAGTGAGCTATGACTGATGTCTGACACGCTTGACCTGACCGGCCGAAAACAGGCCGTAACCACGGCCATTCAGGGCGGACGGTCCCTGTGGGATGACGCGCGGGCACGGCTGTTCCGTAACAAAGCCGCCGTGATGTCGATGATCATCCTGTCGCTTCTGATCCTGACGGCTCTGATTGGCCCGATGCTGTGGGTGCATGACTACCGCACCATTTCGTCAAACAATGAAATCGGGCCGACGCTGGACAATTGGCATATTCTCGGGACCGACGCCCAGGGTCGCGACCTGTTCGCCCGCCTGATGATCGGTCTGCGAATTTCGCTGGCGGTCGGCATCGTCGCGACCATTGTGTCGCTTGTGATTGGCGTCAGCTGGGGGGCGACAGCCGGCTTTGTCGGGGGACGTATCGACAATCTGATGATGCGCTTTGTCGATGTGCTCTATGCGATGCCATTCATCTTTTTTGTCATCCTTCTGCTGACTGTGTTTGGCCGCAATATCATCCTGATTTTTGCCGCCATCGGAGCCGTCGAGTGGCTGACTATGTCCCGCATTGTCCGGGGGCAGACCCTGGCTTTGAAAAACATGGAATTCATCGAAGCGGCCCGCGCCACGGGCGTGCCCTTCTTCACCATTATTCGCCGCCACATCCTGCCCAATGTCGTCGGTCCGGTGGCGGTTTATGTCACCCTGACCATCCCGGTGGTCATCATGGCAGAGAGTTTTCTCTCCTTTCTCGGCCTCGGCGTGAATGAACCCCTGACGTCGCTGGGCGTGCTGATTTCCGAAGGCGCCAAGGAAATGCAGGACAAGCCGTGGATGCTCATGGCACCGGCGATCACCATGGGGCTGACCCTGTTGTGCCTGAACTTTATCGGTGACGGATTGCGCGACGCGCTAGACCCGAAGGACCGCTAGACGAACAGCTCGTCTGCCGTCCGTCCGGCTTCGCTCTCAAGGAAGCCGAACTTGGAAAAGGTTTCCCGCATGGTACCCGACAGCGGTGCCTCGATGTGAATCGCACGACCGCTGCGGCGCGGGATGATCAGCGCCCGGGCATGCAGGTGCAGGCCATTGCCAACGCCCTGAGGCACCTCGCGCACAGTGCAGTATTTGTCATCCCCCAGAATGCTGGTGCCCAGCTCGTGCATATGAAAGCGAAGCTGGTGTGTGCGGCCCGTTTGCGGACGAAGCGCAACCCACGCCGCCTTCTGACCGGCTGTTGACACCGTGATGTAGTCGGTCACCGCGTGCTTGGACACTTTGTCCCCGTGCACGCCAAGCCTCATCCGCTCGACCCCTTCGCTTCCCTCACCCTTACGCATCCAGCTTCTGAGCTGACCGGCATGGGGATGCGGCACGCCGACCGTGACGGCCCAGTAAATTTTCGTCAGCTCGCGAGACCGGAACAGCTCCCCCAGACGCGCGGCAGCGGCAGGGTGACGGGCAATGACGAGCACACCCGATGTCTCCTTGTCCAGCCGGTGAACCAGTCTCGGGCGATATTCCCCGTCGCCCAGAACATCCAGCATGCCGTCAATATGTCGGGGGCCCTGCTTGCTGCCTCCCTGGACCGCAATACCTGCCGGCTTGTTCAGAGCGATCAGGTCATCATCCTGGTACAGGATCAGGGGTTTAAGAAAGTCGAGCGCCCTGGAATCACGTGAGGACGTGCCGGACTTGTGCACCGCATGACCCTCAGAAACCGGCGGCAACCGAACCATCATGCCCGCCTCCAGGCGGGTATTGGCCTTGGCACGTCCGCCTTCTACCCGGATCTGACCCGTGCGCAGCAATTTCTCGATCTGTCCCTGGGTGATTGGCAAACGCCGTTTAATCCAGCGATCCAGCCGCACGCCATCTTCCTTAGAACTCACGGTTTCTGTGATCACCTGCCCCTTCATGCCAGCACCTTCCGCAGAAACCAGAAGCCCAGCGCGAAGGCGCCGACAGCACCGAACAAATTGGCAAGCACATACCCAGCAGCCTGCATAACTGCACCACTGAGATAAATCAGGACCGTCTCACGCGAGAACGCTGAAAAGGTCGTGAATGCTCCCAGAACACCAACGCCGATAAACATACTCGCTGAAGGAGACACGTTCCGGACAAGCGCCCACGCTGCGAACAGGCCAAGGGCGAGGCTACCGGCCAGATTTACAATCAACGTCGCAACCGCACCAGAATGCGGCCCCATTGGCGCGCACGCCAGGGAGACGGCATAGCGCAAGCATGCCCCCAGAGCTCCACCGCCCGCCACAAAAAGAAAACCTGACATCATCTCTGCCCCTCCTAATCCGGTTTTGACCAGATAGACAGACCCTTTGAACCACCCCCCTGCTTGTCAGAGTGTCGCGTGCAGGCCAATAGAATAAGACAGCTCATAAAAAGGAGTGGCTCATGTCGGATACAGCAGCAAGCACCGGAACCAGCGGAGTTCTGGGATGGGTCGAACGCCAGGGGAACCGGTTGCCGGATCCTGTCTTCCTGTTCATCTACCTCATCCTGGCCTTGCTGGTCCTGTCCGTCGTCAGCGCCATATTGGGCGCAAATGCGACGCTTAGCGCAGATGTGCTTGCGGGGATGCCAGACGCTCAAAAGGCGCGTTTCGGCATTGGGAGTGATGGCATTATCTCTGCCGTCAGTCTGCTCGCTCCGGAGAATATTGAACGGCTTATCGTGGACATGCCCCAGACCTTCACCCACTTTCACCCCCTGGGTTATGTGCTGGTGGTGATGCTGGGAGCCGGCGTCGCCGAACGCTCCGGCCTGTTTTCGTCTGCCATGCGGTCCGCGGTCCGGGGGGCCCCGGTATCTCTGCTGACCCCCGTTGTCGCTCTCATTGCCATGGTCTCAAACCATGCCGCAGATGCGGCCTATGTCGTCCTGATTCCCCTGGCTGGTGTCCTGTTTGCTTCAGCAGGACGCCATCCCATCGCAGGCATCGCCGCAGCCTTCGCTGGCGTGTCCGGCGGATTTTCTGCCAACCTAGCCCCAGGCCAGCTGGACGCCCTGCTCTACGGGATAACCCAGGAAGGCGCGAACATTCTGGATCCCAGCTATCAGCCGAATTTTGCAGGGAACATGTATTTCATCCAAGTCATGACACTGATGTTTATTCCCGTCATCTGGTATGTCACCGACCGGATTATCGAACCCCGCCTGGGCCGGTATGTACCCGTCGGCGCTGCCGCCAATTCCTTTTCCGGAGATGCCGCGCCACTGACCGCAACAGAGCGTAAGGGGCTGGCAAGAGCCGGACTGGCCTGTCTGGCGGTGGTTGCCTTCTGGGTCTTTATTACAATTGGCCCTGGCACCCCGCTCTACCTGACGACCCCGGAATTCATTGCGGCAGGCGTGGCGCCCGACCTCGCAGCTGATAAAGCCTGGTATGAGCGCCTCGCTCCCTTTTTTCGATCCCTTGTCGCGGGTTTCCTTGCCTTGTTCCTGGCAGCTGGCTGGGCCTATGGTTCTGCAGCGGGGACAATTAAGGGGCATCGCGATCTTGTCGACATGATGGCGGAGTCCATGAAAGATATGGGCTATTATCTGGTTCTGGCCTTTGCGGCTGCCCATTTCGTAGCCATGTTCAACTGGTCCAACCTTGGTCTCATCTCTGCGGTCCACGGGGCCGACGCGATTGAGAGCTCTGGCCTTCCCTTGCCGTTTCTGCTCGCCCTGATCCTGCTGTTCTCCGCTCTGATCAATATTTTTGTCGGGTCGGCTTCCGCCAAGTGGGCGCTGCTTGCACCAGTCCTCGTCCCGATGTTGATGCTTCTCGGCGTGAGCCCGGATGGCGCAACCGCCGTTTACAGAGTGGGCGACAGTGCCACCAACATCATCACACCGCTGATGGTCTATTTCCCGCTCATTCTCGTCTTTGCTCAGCGATGGCAGTCTGATTTCGGCCTTGGGAGCCTGACCGCCATCATGCTTCCCTACTCAATCCTGCTGCTGATAACAGGATTGGCGCTGACCGTTGGATTTGTCTACTTCGACCTTCCGCTTGGACCAGGCGCGCCAATCAGCTACACGCTTCCTGGCGCAGGAGGCTGAAGCCCGGCAGCCAACAGCCCGGTATAGAAATCTTCCGGTGGCGGAGCCTCAAATATCCGGCGCCCGCCATCCGGATGAGGGACATCCAGACGCAGAGCATGCAACATAAGGCGCGTTGGCGCCAAAGCGTCTGTGCTCGGGACGTTACCATAGAGCGTATCCCCTATAATCGGCCAACCCACATAGGCCAGGTGAGCCCGGATCTGGTGCATGCGCCCCGTCAGCGGCTGAACCCGCAGCAACGAAGCACCGTCCCGATTACCAGAACCCATTTCAGGCCCAGACTGACCCAGCCGCCACCAGCGTGTCAGCGCTGAATTATTTTCCTGATCGCCCGTGACAACGTGGGTCCGGCGTCCTTGACTGACCAGACTTACTGAAATTTCACCCTGCTCCTTGCTCTGTTCGCGTCCACGGACAGCCGCAAGATAAGTCTTCTTCACATCCCGACGGGCGAAAGCCTGAGACAGAAAGGCCGTAGCCGGCTTGGTTCGTCCAACCAGGAGAACGCCCGATGTCCCCGTATCCAATCTGTGAACGAGTCTGGGGCGCTTGCCATTTGAACGCGCAAAACTCCACAATAGATGGTCAAAACTTCGCCCCCGATTGCCGCGTGTCTGCACCGCAAGCCCCGATGGCTTCTTAAAAACCATGAGCGCTGGGTCCTCGTACAACAGAAGGGCGCGCATGAAAGCCTGATCGGCTTCGGAAACTTCTGGAACCGGGCGGTTACGCATGTCCTGTCAAATCCACCACCTCCACCCAACCTGCACCTTCATACATCAAGCCCATCCACCGTAACACAGCACGGTACGGCCTTGCCCATTTCAGACTGGCGAAACAGGCGCTGGAATCCAAAAGCGGACCGTCACATCGAGCCTATTCAGGGTCGGATCTCAGATCCGCCCGACACAACCACCGCGACCGGTGTATGTCTTTGGGATTCTCGGCCCAGCCCTCAAGGCTTGGGTCAACCATATTCTTTGTAACGGCGAACCACATCGGCGTTATCGGCGTCTCCTCAAGCATGATGGCCTCAGCCTGAGCGAAAGTCTCGGCACGCGTGTTTAAATTAAAGTCCATGCTCGCAGTCGACAGGAGGGCATCATATTCCGGATTGTCGTAGTTTCCATAATTCTGCTGGCCCGTCCGGGAATCAAGCAAATAGAGGAAGTTGATTGGATCGCTGAAATCCGCAATCCATGCTCCGTCGGCCACTTCAAAATCCGACTGTCGCAACCGTGCATAGAGAACTTTGGTGTCTTGGCGAAGGATTTGAGCATTCACCCAGGGGGCGATATCGTTCCAGTTGGACTGGGCAACCGGCGCGACCTTGGGATTATCGTCCGTCGACCTGAAAATGTACTCGAAAGTCAGAGGATTGTCCGGCCCATAGCCAGCTTCCTCTAGCAGGCCTTTTGCCAGCGCCAGGCGGTCGGCTCGTGACAACTCCGACCAACTGACAACCGGCCGCTCAACCTCATAATTCCCGATCATGGGCGGCACGAAGCTGTAGGCCGGCACATAGCCCGGTGTCAGAACCTTATCGACCATATATTCCCGGTCCAGCGCCATGGCCAGGGCCTTGCGAATGCGAGGATCGTTCATCGGAGCCGAACTCGAATTAAAGCTCCAATAGGTTGTCAGCAGCCCCGGCGAAGTCCGTGGCCACCCTGGAAACCGCGCTTCCAGCTCGGCTTTGCGGGTTCCATCAAACGCATTATTTATGTCGAGCTCACCAGCCTCAATGCGCCGCTCCACGGCTGTGGCATCTTCCAGCTCAAAATAGGTCACCCGCTCGAAGCAAACACTTTCAGCGTCCCAAAAAGAGGGGTTCTTCTCAGTCACAATTTGATTTCCGGTCACCCAATAAACCAGTTTATACGGTCCATTCACAACGATATTGTCGGGATCAACCCAGGCTTCTCCATATTGCTCGACCGCATGCTTCGGCACCGGGTAGGTGGTGTAATGGGTCAGAAGCTCCAGAAAATATGGTGCCGGCTCATTCAGTGTGATTTCGAGGGTGTAATCGTCAACCGCCCGGACACCCAGCTCCTCAGGTGGAAGGCCTTCCCCCGCTTCAGGATTAAAGTTGTTCACAGCCGCCGCATTCTTGATCAGATACAGCAGTGAGGCGTACTGCGAGGCGAGATTTGGGTCCTGAATACGTCGCAGCGCAAAAACAAAATCATTCGCCGTCAGAGGCACACCGTCTGACCACACTGCGTCCTGCCGCAAGTTGAACGTCCAAACCAGACCCGACTCATCGAGGCTCCAGCTCTCCGCCACACCCGGGATAACGGTGCCGTCCGCCGCGGTCTGCATCAGCCCGATAATCATATCGCCAATGACAATATTCTCCCACGCCGCAGATGAACGATGGGGATCAAGCGTGTCGACTTTCGCGGAGATGCCCCGTCTCAGGGTTGGCACATCATCTTGTCCCTGAGCGCCAGACCCATTATCGGCGCCTCCGCATGCCGTTAAAAATGTGCTCAAGCCAAGTGCGCCAACGGCGAGAAGAGGTCGTAGGGCCATTAAAAATCTCCAGACTCCAGGAAGCGATGTCGGATCCGACTTATGCAGAACTCGTTCAGTTTGCCTAGGGGCAACAATCGTTATGCTTTGCATCTTCGAAGGAATAGTGCCCGTCTCACTTACGAGCCTGATACAACAACACGTTTCAATCGTCAGAGCAGCTTCTTAACCTGACCAGGATCAAGCCTCTAAAAGCCGTTCCCTTGTTTCGGTGAAACGCAAATCCGGATTTTTCTCTGCAGCATAACCAACCTCCCAGGCATTTTTGCCCAAGTAAACAGGGGCGCCGTCAAGATCGATGCCAGTAGCAGACTTGTTCTTTTCAATAAACGCTTCGAGTTTTGATGGATCGTCACACTGTATCCAGCGTGCCAGATTGTAGGGCGCGGGCTCAAATACGACATCCAAACCATATTCATTGACCATTCGTTCGGCCATGACGTCGATCTGCAAATTTCCGACCGCCCCGACAATCATATCCGAGCCGATGGTCGGTTTAAAGAGTTGGGTGACCCCCTCCTCAGCCAGGCTTTCAAGGGCCTTACGCAGGTGCTTGGCCTTCATTGGATCTCTGGGGCGCGCCCGCCGGAGAATTTCAGGCGCGAAATTAGGGATGCCCGCAAACCGAATATTGCCCTGCACCGACAGACTGTCGCCGACCCGAAGCTGCCCATGATTGGGGACCCCGATAACATCCCCAGCATAGGCGGTTTCGGCAATTCCGCGGTCCTGTGCCAGAAACATCAGCGGATTATGCACATTCACCTGCTTGCCGGCGGCTGTTTTCAGCTTCATGCCGCGCCGGAACTCTCCCGAGCACAATCGCAAAAACGCAACGCGATCTCGATGATTGGGGTCCATATTCGCCTGGATCTTGAATACAAAACCTGACACATCCTGGTCGTTTCGCTGCAGGGTAATCGGCGTGTCCTTGCTTTTCGCGACCTGAGGACGCGGCGCTGGTGCAAATTCTTCAAGGCAGGCGAGAAGTTCGCCAACGCCAAAATGGCGCAGGGCCGTTCCGAAAATAACCGGGGTCATATGCCCCTCGAGGAAAGCCACAGGATCGATCGCAGGCAGGATTTCTTTGGCCAGCGCGGCCCCTTCCTCTAATTCTTCCACCGCACTGGCATCCAGCTGGTTTTTCACCTCCTCCAGTCGAACACGAGGGCTCATGCCCGGCTGGACGCCAGTCTCGGCCGTTCGCCTGGAGTAATGCAGGAAATCACCGGATCTAAGGTCCAACATGCCACCAAATCGTTGTCCACTGGCTGCGGGCCAGAAAAGCGGCGCTGTATCAAGTTGAAGCTGGTCCTGAATCTCGTCCAACAATTCAAGTGGGTCGAGGGCCTCCCGGTCGATCTTATTGATGAAGGTTACAATGGGAATATCTCGCAATCTGCAAACCTCAAAGAGCTTCAAGGTTTGCGGCTCGATACCCTTAGCGGCATCAAGCACCATGATGGCGCAGTCCGCGGCCGTCAGGGTGCGATATGTATCCTCGGAAAAATCCTCGTGACCGGGAGTATCTAGCAGATTGTAGACTTTATTATTGTGCTCAAAGGTCATCACCGAGGCACTGACCGAAATTCCCCGGTCCCGTTCGATTTTCATCCAGTCCGACGTGGTGCGCCGCCGTTCCCCACGCGCAGCGACCTCCCCGGCAGCCCGGATCGCGCCTCCGGCCAGAAGCAAATTTTCAGTCAGGGTGGTTTTGCCCGCATCCGGATGCGAAATAATAGCAAAGGTCCGGCGGCGGTCCGCCTCCTGCGGTAATCGATCAGACATCTCGGTTCCGTGAGTTATGCTGCGATGCGTTAGCGGAAATAATGGCGGGGGGCAACGAAAGGCCACCCCTGACCCCCGCTATTTTACACAAGTCTTTATCGGGCACCTGTGCGGACAGCCAAGCCGGACCAAAGCCTCCGGATCGCAAGGGGGCGGCAAATGCCGCACCCGTGCTGGCTAGCCGTATCTGTCGCCCAGCCGAAAAGGCCCGGCGATATAAATCCCGGCCAAGAGCGCTTACATGCCTCTGGGGCCGGGCAGTAGGCAGCACAGAACCGGTTGGGCTTTACGATATGGATTCCACCGGCTCCGTCAGGAAATGACGGCCTTTTGGATCTTCAATCTCAATCACCCACAGATCCGTATCGCGATCCCGCGCCCGGCAAATATAGTCATCAGCACTTGCCTCATCCGGGCCAGCGCCGCGTCCGGCCAGGTCGACGAACCGCCGAACGCCGTCCAGACCTGTTCGCGGAACGAAGACTTTCGCCCCGCCGCGAAGGTCTGCAATTTTGACCACAACATCACCACGCGATTCATCACCTGCGTGCAGAACAAAAGCGCCCGCCCCCCCAAGCAGAGCCCTGCGGACCAGAGCCTTGACCCAAAGTCCGGTTGGCAGGCGATCATCAAACATGGGCTATCTTTTCACCTGTCATGCTTGTGGTTGCGCCGCGGGCAGGGTCACCGTGACCTGCGTTCCCTGACCTGGTGCAGTTCGTATGGTTGTCTTCCCACTATGCATATCGGACAGCAGTTTCACCATCGCCAGGCCCAGACCGGTGCCTGCCCGTCCTTTGGCATTGCGGCCCTGCTCGAATGGCCGAGCAATATTCGCTAAATCTTCCGCATCCATACCGCTTCCTTCATCGCTCACAGACAATGAGACCCTATCACCTGCGCACATGGCGGACAGGCTCACAGTACTGCCCGCATCGGAATATTTGATGGCATTGGAAACCAGATTATCCCAAATCCGGCGGACAGCATGCGGGTCGGCCTCCGCCCACACCATGTTGTCACTCACACATTCGAGCCTCACACCTGATCGGTCCGCGATCGGCTTGAAAGCGCGGCGAACATCCTCAATCATTGGCGCAAGATCCAGCGGCTCAGTATGGATCTCGAACGTCCCCGCTTCGGAGCGCGCGTAGGAGAGCATATCATCGACCAAACGCAAGAGCATTTCACCCGACTCGCGAATAAGCCCGGGATAGTCACGGTAGGCCTCGGGCAAGGGCCCTTGAAGCTCACTCTGCATGATGTCCGCAAACCCTAAAACGGCATTTAAAGGGCTCCTCAAATCATGTCCGAGCCCCGCAAAGAACTCGGTTCGCTGTTCAAGCTTCTGACTTAACTCTCGCGCCATCTCGGTCTCTACGGCCCCTCCATGCCCTCTAAGAAACACGTAAAGAGCGCCATTTGGAATGGCCACCCGCCGCATCTCCCCCTCGATCCCCCCCGACAACACGACGCGTCCCTCTTTTAGAGCGACACCTTCAACATCGATCAGGCAGGCATCCGCGGCTCGACCAGGGCGCAAATTGGGCAACCAATGTCGTGCCCCCGCTATTTTGCCAATCAAGCCCAAAGACGACACGCTGACAAGCAGAATAGGGCCCGTCTCCGGCAGCAAGCCGTCGGTCTCCCCCTGCTTTTCAGGCGGCTCTGTTGGTTCAATTTGGCTCATTTTCGAGCGGTCGATCAGGCTGGCATTGCGCTGGAGGAAGACGAGGCCAATTGCACAAATGAGGCCTACCCCGCCCCAGGCTGCCACATCATGCAGCCCCTTAAGAGCAGGTGGCGTCAGGCCTGCGAGCTCAACGAACGCCAGCAAGCCTGCGCCGGCAAGGCTGGCCAGCGCAGCGTGGCGCGCATCGTGAGCATCCTGTAACCCCAATAGCCATAGGGGCAAAACGAGCATGAGAAGGCCAGCCGTAGAACTTAGGCCTCCCGCGAGAAGTGTCACAGAGGTCGCAAGAATGGTGCACACCATCACGCCCGCAAGACGGGCCGGATTAAGCTCCAAACTTCGATCTGATTGAAACATCTTAACGTACCGGTGAGTTTTATTAGCCATTCTGCTCCCGTTGGAGACATTAAATTTCTGATGAAGACTGCAATTGACGCGCCAACTGGCTTGCAAGCCAAATCAGCTCAGTCACTATAAGCAGCAATGGGAGCGTAGAATGGCATTGTCAAAACTGGCGGCCGCAGTTTGTGCGGGATTAGCGAGCCTCGGTTTCGCAGCGCATGCACAACTCATCGTGCCCGCCGTTCAGCCCGTTTTGACCTCCCCGCCGGTTTCTTTCGACCCCTTGACAGACGCAGCAGCCCTCTACGCCACATATCACGTAGAGGTGACGGATGTTCAGGAGAGAGGCTTTTCCTCTGCAACAGACATCGATCAGTCGTTGACGAGCCTTGGTGGCCACAATCCGGACCAGCTTACAGAAGGTTGGCTAGCATATTCTGCGCTAATCGCAGCCCAGAACATCGAGTTTCGTGACTCCGTTTTGGGTACAGAAAGTTTTTATGGGCGCGAGGTCCTGATCGGGGGATTGAGGAACGATATACGTTACGCTCGCACTCTGAACGGCGGAAATGCTGCCGTCTCAGTCTCTCTTTCGGCCTTGGAGGCAGATGAGCGTCGTCTGATCAATGCTGCGGCTTTTGTGAAGGAGCAGGCATACTCCCTGCAGGGCTCAAGCTGGGCGATGCGACGCGTAAGAGACTCGAGCGCAAAGGCGAACGGGCTAACCCAATCTACAGTGACCGGCATACCAGCTCGTGCCGCGCTTAGAGAAGCTTTGGCCTCACCCAGCATCGCGCCGGTTCTGGCAAATGCAGGCCAATCCGGAGCGTCTTCGGTTTGGGATTCCATTTCAAGTGCCGCCGCTGCCATTCGGATCCCGGACTCGATTTCAGATTTCACGCCGCAGGCTCGAATCGCCCGAGAGAAAGAAGGCATTGCCGACCGGATCGCGACTCTCGCAGCCTATCGGATCATTGGAACAGATACCGTCTCTGTTGATCCCATGCGCCGGGCAATGCGGGAAAGAACGACCTCCAGCTGCGTCACCATGGCCAATCTCAATTTGCAGCAATGCGTTGCAGCGGCCCACAAACATTACGAAGTGCCCTTCTGTATCGGAGAGCACGCCTTGGCTGACATAGGGCGGTGCTTCAGTCGCCTAACCGAATAGGTGTTTGACAACGAAAACAGGTGTCGGAGTCAGCCCATCCATGCACATGACGCTTTTCTTTTGCGGTCTGTTGGACCAGAACACCGCCATGACCTTAGCCAGACGTGCCGCAGAAATTGCCGAAGATTTTGCCTTTCTTGAAGACTGGGAAGAGCGCTACGCGCACATCATTGATCTTGGAAAAGCCAATCCCGCCTTGGGGGCTTCAGAACGGACGGACGTCACAAAGGTCCGGGGCTGTGCTTCCCAAGTCTGGATGGTCCCAGGGCAAGATAAGTCAGGACGGCTTCTTTTAAGGGCAGAGTCCGACGCCGTTCTGGTATCGGGCCTGATCGCCATACTCATTCGCCTTTACTCGGGCGCAACCAGAGAAGAAATATCAAGTTTCGACGCAGCTGGCTATCTAAATGACATAGGCGTTTCCGGAGCACTCAGCGCACAGCGATCAAACGGCCTTGCCTCAATGGTGCGCCGTATTCAACAATACGCGACAACAATGCCTAGCGAGGCACCAGCCGCTTAAAAACACCCTTCGCGCTCTATCCGGTTATCTTGTGCATCCCGCAACGCTGTCCAACTTCAGCCGGCCAATCTAGGCCGCCAGGTCCCTGAGCCCGGCAACGACGCTGAGCCCAGTTTCAAGCCGCTCAATCCAGATATCAAACTCCGGATCATCGCGAAATTC
This sequence comes from uncultured Hyphomonadaceae bacterium, assembly GCA_938084575.1. GTDB lineage: Bacteria > Pseudomonadota > Alphaproteobacteria > Caulobacterales > Hyphomonadaceae > Henriciella. The sequence goes on along the minus strand of CALKFG010000003.1, from coordinate 224,548 downwards.
TTCCACCAGTTGACAGCCATGTGCAACCGTCGACCTGTCTCGTCCGAAAGCGTAGCCGACCCGCGCAAGACTCATACCCAACCCAACATGCGCCAAATACATAGCCACCTGGCGCCCCCTCGAAACATCTTGATTTCCGCGCTCCCCAGAAAGGATACCATCTGCAGTAAGATCAAGCGCATAAGCTACCAAGCCGGCAGCAAGCCTGGCACCATTCCGGTCATCATTGTACCGTTCCACCATTATTGGGGCTCCATAATAGGCCATTCCACCCCTATCATGAGCGGATAGAAGATAGGATAATTTTCCTATTTCAATTGGACTAACCCCAGTAACTCAAGCCGCTATGCCGGACTCCGAATGGGACAGAGTTGAGGACCATTGCCCTTGGGATCCGGTCTCAACGCGTTGACGAAGCAGCTCGTCATGGCAAAGAATGACCATTCCCTCTCCGGGTGCACCCGCAAAAGGCAATCTCAACCAAGCCTGCTGCTCGTTTGCGCGACCTGTAATACCCCCCACAGGTGCCCGGCGCTCGATCGTGGCCTCCAGCCCCAGCCCCAAGGAAAACATATCAGCCGATGCCCCTGTGAGAGACCCGAGGACCTGGCCCCCGACATCTCGACCGAATACAGCCCTCAAACCGGACCCGACCAACCTGAACCGAAACGCGCCATCTGCGCCAACCTGAATCATAGAGATCGCAGAGAGGTAAGCACGAAGCGCCCCGGGGTCGAGACAATCCCGCGCCGGCAGCTCGCCTGGGGAACAAATTGACCGCCAATAGCGAACGATTTCGTTCTGTGACTTTGTCAGCCCGCAAAAGGCCTTTGATCCAAACATTTACCACCCCCATGGCACCAGTACAGAAGGTGATGAATGAATTCGCGCGGCGATTCAAGATAAAAAGAAAACAAATTCTTAATTCTTCAGACTTAACCGATTCATTTCGAAATCGAATTCATTTTTTTATTTCGAGATCGTATCAATCGGAGCTTTTCCCAGTCCCATTTCTTTGGCCAAGTTTGAACGCCTACGGGCATAGCTTGGTGCCACCATCGGATAGGTGTCTGGCAAACCCCAACGATCTCTGTAAGCCTGAGGACTAAGATTGTACCTTGATCGCAAGTGCCGTTTCATGGATTTGAATCTTCGCCCGTCTTCTAAGCAAATCAGAAAATCATCTCTGATAGAGTCAGGGATCGGTACAGCAGGCGTCCGGGCGACAAAACTGCTCGCCTCTTTTCCCAGCCGCTCAACTCTGGCCAGAACTTGACCGATCAGGTCCAAAAACTCACTTGGATTGATTTCATTGTGACTTACGTACGCGCCGACAAGCTGCGCAGTAATGTTCCAAACAGGGTCCGAAGACTGCCCGGAACCATCAAGATGCTCAAAATTTTGCATTGTGGTAGCCTTAAAAGACGACCCCTCTGCTCAAAGCGTAAACTAATATTGCGAGCAATAAAAGTTATTTTTAAAATATAGGAACCACAACTATTATATATCTTCAAACTGAAGTCTTCATGCTTAAAAAACGTCTTTGCTGTGCCGGGCACGCTTATAGATGGGATTTGGCTCTAGACCACCAGCATAATCAGCATAACCAGACCCAGAAGTACGGCAGCCCAGACAGACATGGTTGTGGTCAATCCGCCTCTCGCAAGAGCACCACGCGGGCTGAAAGCAGCCTCCAAGCGATCGAAAGTTCGCTGCGCCAATACCCCGGAAAGACGCGTCAACGCCGGTCCAAGCTTTGTCCAAACTTCTGCAGACCATCTGGCCAAACCAAAGCCTGGCTTTCGGTAAATCCAATCGCTGTCGAGAATGGTGCCTGGTTTTTCCGGCGGATAAAGCCCGAACCGCTTTAGGGTCATGAACGCCAGAATTGCCAGAACCAACAATTGCAGCTGCGTGATCACGTGGTCCAGAGTATAGGGTTGATAGACCTTGATGGGCTCACCCGACGACAAACAGACATCAGCCGCAGCAGCCGCGGTACATGGCAAAAGGCTGTATAACCAGCCATACCCCAGGCCACCGATCATGGGCAGGCCAATCGCAATACAGATAAAAGCCGCAAGTCCCATCGCGACAAGCATATTGAAAGGTGCCTCTTTTACCCGGTGGCCCGCATCGTGGCCGAAGAAAGTAAAATAAGGGATTTTGATCCCGGAATGCTCCAGCACACCAGCCGATGCAAAAAGGAGCATCAGCCAGACGACCGTATAGCCGCCGCTGCCAACCGCGCTCATCGTCATCGACTTCGCAACAAAGCCGGAAAACAAAGGAAAAGCGGAAATTGACATGGCACCGATAAGGCAAAATACCGTTGTCCAGGGCATGGACTTATATAGCCCACCGAGTTCACTCGCTTTGGTCGTGCCGACGCGATAAAGCACCGCGCCCATGCTCATAAACAACAAGCCCTTATAAATAATATGGGCAAAAGCATGACCGGCTGCCCCGTTAATCGCGAGCGGGGTACCGATTCCGATGGCACAGATCATGAAACCAAGCTGATTGTTCAACGAATAGGAGAGCACCTTGCGCAGATCGTTTTCAATAACGGCGAAAAAGACCGGAAACACTGTCATGACAGCCCCGATCCAGATCAGGATTTCGAACCCTGGAAACATCCGCGCAAAGGCATAAACCGCGAGCTTAGTTGTGAAAGCAGATAGAACGACGGCACCAACAACAGTTGCCTTTGGGTAGGCATCCTGAAGCCAGTTATGCAAAAACGGGAAAGCCGCCTTTATGGCAAAAGCGATGAAAATGAGCATCGCTCCAGGTTCCGAAAAGCTGGTGAACGCGGTCAGGGACAAATCTCCCCCGGCACCGTAGACATAGACCAATCCGTTCAGGAGCAAGACACCTGAGAGAACCTGAACAACCAGATATCTCATAGCCGCCTGATAGGCGGCCTTGGTCCCGGCGCGAAGGATCAGGAAAACAGAGCTGACGGCTGTGATTTCCCAGAAAATAAACAGGGTCATCAAATCGCCAGCCAATGTCGCTGCAATGCCAGCGCCGGCATAGGCCATGGCCATGCCATCCTGCAGAGCATCATCGGTATGCATGGCATAAATTGCATTTAGAAACGCTGCGATCAGGAAGGCGAGGGCAAAGATGAATGACAGGCTGTCGACCCGAAACAAAACGAGATCCAAACCCAAAACCTGTGCCGATGCCAGGTCGACACCGCGCTCGGCACTTACCAGCAGAACAAGTCCGAGAATTGGCGCAGCCGCCAGGGCAAACTGACGGGCACGCTGCCATGGCAGCAAAACAGCGATCAGACCGACAACGACCAGAAGAATACCAGGATTAACCGACGACAGGAAAGACATCATTCCCCGGTCTCCGTATCTTTTGGGCGCGTTTCAGCCTCACCGTAATAATCCTCGCTCCGCCTGAGCAGATAACCCAGGGGCCAGCCTGCCAGGACCGCAAGCGCAAACGAGCCAAACCCCCAAATGGCATAGAAACCCGTCGTTTCCGCGAGAGACAGATAATCATGCCGGTCGAGAATGAAGTCGGCTGAAAAGAGACCGATTGAAACCAGAACAACAACCGTCAGCAAAAGCCTCGGCGTCCGTCTGTGTTCGACCCACCCAAATAGCACCTTTGACAGCGGGTGCACTGAGTCCGATCCCGGCAAAGCCCGGGCTTCAGGCTCTGTCTTCATGAAACGACCGTTCTCGTCGCGCTCTGGCGCCATCGTCATGGGGCTTCTCCAGCAAGGTTCACAGTCACGTCCCGAATGCCAGTGGCTGGCTCAAGGAACGCGCTCATCGGGCCAACGGCAAAAAACATCAAAAGGCATAGAAGTGCCGTGACGCATGGCGCGGCCACAGTGAGGACTGGTGCGCCGCCCGTCCGTTTAAACGGCGCAGGCTCAGCGCTGCCGACCGGCGGCATCAGAGCCAGGATTGGAATCGGCAGCAGGTACGCAATGTTCAGCAATGACGAAACGATGAGCACGATCGGAACATAAGAAAGATCTGCATCGAAGGCGCCCTGCATCAATTCGTACTTTGGCCATCCCCCCACCAGCGGTGGAATGCCAATGATAGAAAGCGACGCAACGAAAAACGCGATAAATACCAGTGGCATCCTTCGCCCAAGCCCTCGCATGTCGGAAATATTTGTTAGCCCTGTCGCGACATAAATTGCGCCGGCACACATAAAAAGAGTGATTTTTCCTGCCGCATGCGCGGGAATTTGCAGCGCAGCGCCCATGAAACCGGCCGCATTTGCCAGCATGGCCCCACAGGTCACATAGGCCAGCTGCGCAACGGTGGAATAGGCTAGCCGCGCTTTCAGATTATCCTTGGTCATGGCGATCAGTGACGCCACCACAATGGTAACACATGCGACCGCTAGAATAAAATCCCGGGAGGTTGTTTCGTTCAGGAGCTCCTCACCAAAAATATAGATGGACACTTTGAGCACTGTGAAGACCCCGGCTTTAACAACGGCGACAGCATGGAGCAATGCTGAGACAGGCGTCGGCGCAACCATCGCGTTGGGCAGCCAGAAATGAAACGGCATCAGCGCTGCTTTGCCGACGCCAAAAGCAAACAATAAGAGCAGTATGCTGGCCACGACAGGCGACAGGTCATCCACACCTGACAAGAGTCCCCCGGGAACAAAATCCAAGCTCCCGGCCAGTATTCCGGTCCATATTACCGCAACCAGGAGGAACCCAATCGACGTTCCCAAAAGCGTCATCAGGTAAATCCGCGCGCCCCTTTGTGCATTCGCATCACCCTTATGCGCGACGAGGGGGTAGGTGGACAAGGTCAAGACCTCGTAGAACACGAACAGGGTGAACAAATTCGCTGCCATAGCAACGCCCATGGCGCCAAAGATCGCGATTGCGAAACACATATAGAAACGGGTCTGGTTTCGTTCCCGGTTCCCACGCATATAGCCGATCGAATAGAAGCTGTTGACGATCCATAATCCACTCGCGACGAGCGCAAACAGGGCACCCAAGGGCTCAATGCGAAAAGCAAACACAAGACCCGGAGCCGCCTGCCAAAGGCTCAGCTCTGGCGCGGCGCCGTTCGCCAGCTTCATAGCAATGATTATAACAAGAAAGAAAAGGATACTGGCCCCAATGAGGGTCACCCCTTCTCTCAGGTCCGGCAGCCAGCTGGTGACAAAGATGCCGGCACAAATAGCTAGCGGAAGCAGTAAAGCACTCAGGATCGCAAATTCACCGCTCATCACGTTCCTCCACCAAACAGTGAAGCCGCAGCACCGTCAGCCAAACCAATCACAAAACTGCCCCCCAGGCCGATCCACAGACTGATCGCCACCAGAACCCAGAGCGGTACGAGTATCGTCAGAGGCGCTTCTTTTTGACGCTTATTCGGGTTGATCGGAGCCTGAAAAAAGACCGCCTCCAAAATGCGCCCCATATACACCACAGCCAGAACACTGGAGAACACCACAGCTGCCGCCGCCCACCACCATCCCTGTTCCAGAAGCGCGGTAACCAAAGCAAATTTAGACTGGAAGCCGGCTGTTAGAGGCACGCCGATCAGCGACAGAGCGGAAATCCCAAAGGCTGTCATGGTCCAGGGCGCCGATCGCCCCAGCCCCCTGAAATCATTCAGACTTGTTCCCTGATATACCAGTACGACGCCAGCAACCGCCATAAACAGAGCCCCCTTGATCACGCCATGATTGACCAGATGCAAGAGCCCCGCGGAAACACCAGCGGCCGTCCCAAGCGAGACACCGAGCAAGATGTATCCGACTTGTGCCACAGAAGAATAGGCTAGCATGCGCCGGATATCCGTCTGAAAGACGGCTTGAAACGAGCAGGCAATCATCGCCGCAATCCCCATCGGCATGAGGATCCAGATCAGGCTTGACCCTTCAAAGGCAAATTCCAGCCCAAAGACCGTAAACAGGAACCGGATCAGCGCGTAAATCGCGACCTTGGTAGCTGTAGCTGCGAGGAACATGGTCACAAAGCTCGGACTGTAGGCATAGGCATTCGGCAGCCATTGATGCAATGGGAACATTGCAGCCTTCAGCCCAAGCCCGACGAAGATAAAGGCATAGCCGGCAAGAACAGCCTTGTTGTCCCGCACGGCATCCAGACGGACAGAGAGCTCGGCCATGTTCAGCGTACCGGTGGCCGCGTAGAGGAACCCGACGCCAACCACAAAGAAAGACGCGCCGATCGTGCCCATCAAAAGATAATTGGATGCCGCCGGCAAAGCACGTCGGTCCCGGCCCGCACCCAGCGCCACCAGGACATAGGTGGCGATTGAAGAAATCTCGAGGAATACGAACAGGTTGAACGCGTCGCCGGTCGCCGCCACGCCGCACAAACCTGTAAAACACACAAGATAGGCAGAAAAGAACATAGACGTCTTAGCCGAGGTGATTTCGGCCCTGATGCTCGTCCATCCGAAGACCGACGCCAGAAAGCCCATCCCCGTCACAAGCAACAAGACCATGGAATTGAGCGAATCAATCCTGAATTCTATGCCCGCCGGCGGCGCCCATCCCCCCATCGCGTAAGACAGGATTGCGCCACCCTCGACTGACCGGACCTGTGCCAGCAAAACCAATGCCATGAGCAACGAAAAACCCGTTGCCAACATCGTTAGCCACCAGGCGACGCGGCCATTGGGCAGCATCGCAACAATAGGAGCCAACAACATGGGAGCGACCACCAGCAAGGCAGGAGCATGCGCCACCAAAACTGCCGGCACCATAGCGAGCAAAGCGTCAATCACGATGAGGCTCCCCCCTGCACGGCCTGTCGCTCGGCAGCTTCATCAGCCGCCTCAATGCGAGAAACCTCAAGATCCATTCCGCTGATTTCGTCTATTTCAACCGTGCCATAGGCTTCTCGAATACGAACGATAAGCGCCAGGCCAACCGCCAGAGTCGCGACCCCAACCACAATCGCGGTCAGCATCAACACATGTGGCAGGGGATTTGAATAAACATAATCGAGGCCGGCGTCACTCAGCTTGTGCCCCGCGGCGTCCACAGCACCCTCGCCATAAGACGACATCGCATCATGCTTATCGCCATACCCTGTCTTATAGTCGCTGCCCTTTAAGATAGGGGCGGTGCCACCATCAATCCGCGAAAGCGAAATATAAAACAGAATGATCGACGTCTGAAACGTGCCTAATCCAATCAGACGCTTGATAAGATTGGTCGAGGCAAATGCCATATACAGACCAATCATCATCAGTCCGATAATGGCCCAGTAATTGCCTCGCTCGAGCACGAAATCGACCATCTTACCAGTCCTCGTCCCGGATCTCGCTGACGCGTCCCGCAAAGGCATAGAATATGGCTGTCATGGACCCGGCGACCGCCATCAGAACGCCAATCTCTATCACGATGATGCCGAGATGTTGGCCCAGATGTCCGCCCTCAGGCTCGTCCACAAGGGCATCATAATCGAGGAAATTACCTCCCCCGATGAGGGCTGCGATGCCGACAGCCGCGTAGAGCAAAAACCCAAAAGCCGCTACGCCCCGGGCAAATACAGGTGTAACGGCCCGCATTGTCGGTGCGATGCCGAAAATCAATGAGTACAGGATCAGCGTCACCGCCAGAATAACACCGGCCTGAAAACCCCCGCCCGGGCTGTATTCGCCATGAAACTGAACATAGAAGCCGTAAAGCGCGATAAAGGGGATCAGCACTTTGGCAACGATGCGGAGGATCACATGGTGATCAGTCATCGCTTTGCCCATCCTTCCCGTCCAGTCCCGAAACTTCCTTCGGACGCGGTCGTCCGGCTGCTTGAGACCGCGAACTGCCCAGAGCGCGTTCTCCGAAGCCCAATAGCAAAGTGACCGCCAGACCGGCGGCAAAGACCACGCCGACCTCGCCCAGGGTGTCAAATCCGCGATAGCTCGCCAGAACGGCCGTTACCACATTCGGAATACCGATTTCAGCCTTGGTTCGTGCAAGATATTCGACACCGATATGGCTGTTGGCCGGCGACCCGGGATCTCCGAACCCCGGAAGGTCGATGGTGGCATAAACCAGGACCGCACCGGTCGCGATCACAACCAGTAATGGCACAATTTTGGTCGCGCCCTTTTCAGGTTTGGCCGTCCGCGACGTCAGCACCATTGCCGCCAGAAACAGGGCGGTGGAAATTCCGGCCCCAACCGAGGCCTCGGTAAAGGCCACATCGACGGCATCAAGCGCAACAAACCAGGTCGCGGAAACAAGCGAATAGATGCCGGAAAGCATCACGATCGCGAACAGGCTCCGCAACCGCGCCATTGCAACAGCGACAATAAAAAGAATACTCAGAAGACCTATATTTAGCAGCGCGACCGCGTGGTCGGCGCCCTCATTCCCCGTCATGATCACGTCCCCCCCGTCCGCTCCGCGCCTGCGCCCCGATAAGCGGCTGGAGCCCGGCCGTGTGGGCCGCATTCGCAACCGCATGGCTTGATGTCGGCCCAGTCAGAAAGAAGAACGCCCAGATTGCCGCCAGCTTGAAAACGACAAGCCAGGACGGCGACATCAGCGCCATACCGAGAATAGCAAGGGTGAGTGCTGATGTGTCAGTCACACTGGCCGCATGCAAGCGGGTGTAGAAATCAGGAAACCGCAAAACTCCAACCGTGCCGACAACCGCCAGAATTGCCCCGGCCAGACACAAAAAGGCACCCAGAACAGGTTTGATGTCGAGCAGGAAGGACACAGTCGCACTCATCACCGGCGCCCTCCTGTCCGGCGGCGCAAAGGCACCTGGAAAGACCGGTAACGAAAGAACTTCAACACAGCGACAGTGGCGACAAAATTGATCAGGGCGTAGAGGAGCGAGATGTCCAGGAAATCTGGCCTGTCCATCAGAAAGCCAAGCACGCCAAGCAGCAAAACAATCTTTGTCCCGATCGAATTCACCGCCAGCACCCGGTCATAAAGGGTCGGGCCGCTCAGGGCCCGAACCAGCATCAGGACAATCGCCACCACCAAGGCGAGGGCCGCCGCGCCGATCATGCCGTCACCCGGCTGTCCACAGCCCGTTTGGAACGGCGATCCATTTCGGCGAAGACTTCCGGCTGGGCCTCTTCCTCGTACAAGGCATGCACCAGGATTTTATCTCCCTCCAGCGTCACGCTCACAGTGCCGGGGGTCAGCGTTATCGAATTGGCAAATGTGGTGCGCGCGAGATCGCTCTCACAGCTGGTTTTCACCTTGACAAGGGCGGGGTTGATATCCAGCTCGGCCCGCAAGCATGCCTTGATCACGATCCAGTTCGCCTTCACGATTTCGATCATCAGCCAAACCCAGTAGGTCAATATCCCCGGCAATCCGAAAAAGGGGGCCGACTCTCTGTCCAGCGTCTCGAGCCGCACGGCCAAGAAAGCCGACAGCAGCACCGAAAGACCGCCGAGCCACATGATCAATGGCTGATAGTGCCCGGAAAGGCCAAGCCAGAGGCCCGACAACACCACAATTAACCCGAAGAAATTCAGCACTTTTGGTCGATCCTGCTTCGGCCAAAGCTGACCCGTCATCGCGGGAATTAAAGCCCATTGCCCGCTTTGGCCAGACCCGGAACCGGGAATTGGCAAAAAAATGGCTCAATCACGCTGATAAGTGTCCTGGCAAATTGTCCCACCCTATCTGGCCGCAAGACGTGTCCTCGGATGCATCAGATACAGCAGCAGGCTCGCTGTCAGCATAGCGATGGCCAATGCAAAAAGCGCTCCCCCATCCGTCGCCCCTTCACCAGCCTTCAACGACCGCGGAAGCTCACGTCCAAGCAAACCGGGAACCAGATGAAGGCTGACAGCCCCCGCCATGATGAAAGAGGACAGCAAAGCACCCCAACGCCTTAATCGGGGGACAATCAGCAAAAACACAGCCGCCAATTCCAGACCGGCAATGCTGTATCGCCCCTGCGGCTCAATCCAATCCAGCCCGGTCCGTTCAGCCAGAGTTGCAAAAATGATGTTCACACCGGCCGCATCATGCAGTTGGACCATGCCCTCGGGCGGGTTCGGCAACGGATGCAGGGTGGCCTGCAAAAACATGAAGGCAAGAAACAAGGCGAGGACCCAGCTGCCAAAACCCCTGATGCCGACCATCATCTTTCTTTCATATCCCGACAAACCCTTCGATCAACATGAACCAATTGCCGGTCAACACCGAGCCCTTTTTGACAGAACCCGCTTTGCATTTTCGCTGTCTTTGGTTGAGAACCTTGCGATCAGGAGGCACTGACGGGATGACGGACAAGCCGGAAGAGGCGACACCGGTCGAAGACATCGACACTCTGGGGAATGCCCGTTCGCCCATGAGTGGCATGGCCTCTGCCGTGAAGGCGGGCGCCAGCGTACTCGAAAGTGCGCAATCGCTCCTCGCAATCCGGACACGACGAGGGGTCCAGGTGGAGCTGCCTGCCTATCTGTCCGTACAAGCCACATGGTTTGTCGCCTTTGGGCTTCAAATGGTCCTCTTCCCTCACCTCATCACCAATACACTCGGACTTGACGGAACCGAACTCGGACTCGCCAATCTGGCCCTGTCAGGTCCATCGGTGATCTTTTTGCTGATCGGTGGCGTTGTCGCAGAACGTGCCTCCGGGAAGCCCCTCCTGATCTTCCTGCACCTAGCCGCTGCAGTGCCAGGGTTCGGGCTTGCGATCGCCATCGCGACGAACAATCTCAGCTATACCATCATGCTCCTCTACGGTCTTTCACTCGGCACGGTGGGCGCCTTCATGATGCCGGCCCGCGATTCCATCCTGAATGAAGTCGTCGAACGCAGGGGACGGGTTGGCTCTGGAGTGTCGCTACAGAAAGGCGTGGCCTTTGCCATTCTCGTCCAGTTTGCGGCTCAGATCACAGGACTCATTCTCGGAGGATATGCCGACAAGCTTACCCGCCTGCCGGCTTGGCTGGGCGGCATCGGCATCGGCCCGATCGAGAGCTGGATTCTGGTCGCACTGCAGGGCGTGATCGTCGGATCTGGCGCCATCATGGCTTTGTTCCTTGCACGCGGGCGAAAGGTCAAAACCGGTCGAAGCGGCATAGGCGCCGCTTTTGGCGACATTGCGGAGGGGTTCAAGGTTGTTGCCGCGGATGCCAAGCTTTGGGCCATGACCGTCCTGATGTTCGGCGTCGGCGTTTTTGTTATCGGCGCCTTTCTGGTGGTCCTGCCCATTATCAACCGCGATGTGTACGGCCTGTCGAGTGATGGCATAAGGGACATGTTCGTCACCTTCTGGATGGGCGCCTTTGTATCCTCGGCAGCTCTGTCCCTTATCAAGACGATCAACCGGCCCGGACGCCTTCTCCTGCTGGCCCAATTGCTGGGATCGCTCGCCATACTGCCCATGGTCACACAAATCCCGCACTGGGGCTTCCTTATGATCGTGTTTGGATGGGGCCTGTCAGCCGGCATATCGATCGCGATGAGCCGGTCAATTGTCCAGGACGCGGCTCCCAAAGACCAGATTGCAAGGGTCCTGTCGATCTACCAACTGGGCTTCATGGCGGGGGCCCCCATTGGCGCCGCCCTGATGGGGGGACTTGTGGACGCCTTTGGTCCTTACCGCATCGCTCTGGTCCCCGCGATCGGAATGGTCATGCTAATCGTCTGGGTGCTCATACGAACCCCCATCTGGCATCTGCGGGATCAATAGACCCGGGAAGAGCCTGTCAACCAGCCTCTCGGACCTCGCCCGAGTCGGGCCGGATTTCGAAACCGTCGCCGGCAGAAAAACTGATGAGGGCTGCAGCGGTCAATGCGATTGCCGCCACCATACCAACAACCAGCCCCAGCCCCTGACGCGTAATCACAGGTGTCTTCATGTCTTTGGATCCCCTTCAACGAGGCCTGTGACCAGTCCAACTGACAGGATTTCCGGCAAAACCACAGGCTGGCGCGCACCCGCCGCATACCATAAATACATTGGCACACCGGCGCGGCCATGTTCGACCAGAGCGGCGGCAATATCTGCATCGAAGCGTGTATAGTCTGCGACCAGAAACACGACTCCCGCCCGCTCGAATGCACGGCCAACTTTCAGCGATGACAGCGTCTGGATCTTGTTCGCCTGGCACGTGGCACACCATTCCGCCGTAAAGTCGACAAAAACCGGCCGGCCCTGCGCCAGAAGTGTATCAACCCGCTCGGGCGACCACGCCTCCGTTGGATAAGAGGCGCTGTACTGGCCGGCGCTATCCGCGGGCGCCGCCACCCGATTTGCCTGAACCAATGGCCATAATACTCCCCCCACAATTGCCACGACTGCGAGGGCTCTAGCGCAACGGCGTGCGACGCGATCAGGGCTGCGGCTGATCAGAATGATCAGACCGACCAGGACCACCGCCCCTGATAAGGCCATCAAACCGCTTTCAAGGGTCGTGATCGACAAGAGCATGAAGACCGGCACAATGCTGGTCAGGCTGGCAACGGAAAGAAGTATGGCCTTTGCCCCCCGATCAGACATGCGCCAGGCCCACAGGCCAAACCCAATCAGAGCGGCTCCCGCGGCAACAAAAGCGACACTCCTGTAGCCCGAGAGAGCGCCAAGAACCGAAAGCAGCCAGGCCGCGGTAAGAAACATTGGAAAAGCAAAGACCTGCTTCAGGGTTTCCATCCAGGGCCCTGGCCGTGGCAGCCGTTTCTGCAACCCTGGCAGAAAACTCAGCGCAAGCATGGGCAAAGTCATGCCCACACCCATCGCCAGCAGGACCATGATTACATTCTGTGACGGCTGGATCATCACCGACCCCAGTGCAGCCCCAAGGAAAGGGCCCGTGCATGGCGCGCCAACCACGGCGGCCAGCCCGCCAGTGAAGAATGCCCCCACCCTGCCCTGCCGCCCAGCAAGGCCACTGCCAAGCCCCTGTACGGATGCGCCCATTTCGATCAATCCGAGCAACCAGAGGCCGATCAGATACACCAACAGAATAAGAGCGGTGACAATACGTGGATCCTGAAACCAAAATCCCCAAATCGCGATGCCGGTCACACTTCGGACGGCGATCACGGCGGCTGCGAGGACCAGGAAGGCCACCAGAACCCCCGCCGTGTACCACAGGCCATGGGCGCGCGCATCGGCCGTCCGCCCGCCCGCAGCCGCATGGACAAACCCGATCGCCTTGATCGACAAGACCGGAAGCACACAGGGCATAAGGTTGAGGATCAGCCCCCCGAGCAAGGCCAGAAAAATCAGGCCGAGGATGCCCGTTTCAGTCCCATTGGCCGGCTGGCTCAGGCCGTCTGTCTTCGGCAAAATTGGGCCCGGAACGGCATTGATCTCGACGGCTTCATCCCCGACGCGCAGAACGCCCTGAAAGCGCTCCGGCAGGGGATCCGCGTTCCCGGCCGGCGTCAGACGGAGCCGCAGGCCTTCTGGACCGCGCTCACTGGGCTGGCCAGCGGCATGAACAATATCATGACCAAAGGGAAACAGGCGAACGGGGTCCCCAACCGCCCCGGCAAGCCTTGTGGAGACAACAGAAAGAACCCAATAGGGCCCATCTGCCGTAAGATGAGCCGGCCCCTCAACCCTCTGAGGCACCTGTGCCAGTGCTTCACTGATCCGCCTCGCACCGGACCGATCCGGTTCCGGAAATGTACCGAGGTTGAGCTTGATCTCGACTCTGGCGCGCTCAGGAATGCAGACATTTTCACAAATCAAATAGTCCGCAACCGCCGCGGCCAGAACAACATTCTGAGCCTGGTCCGGCAGCGTCACCTCAAAGGGCAAAACCACGTTTCCAGAATACCCATAATCCATGATTTCGCCGTCGACGATCGGCAGAAGCTCAGGCATCGGCCAGCTTAAAACACCCACCTGGCTGGCCCGAATATCGCTGTCGTCGGTCCAGGTTAGCTTTGGGGCGATCCCGGCATCCCCGGGATTTCGCCAATAGATATGCCAGCCTGGATCCATGTCGAAGGACAGGCCAAGCCAAACCGTTTCGCCCGGCACTCCGACAGCGCGCTCGGAAATCAAGCCGACCTTTGCGCGGCCGGCATCGGTCAACTGTGCCATGCCCGGCATGGCCAACAGCAACAGTCCCAGCCAAAGGAGCAGAGGGCGTAAAATCAAGGTCAAAATTAATTTACCTCTGAGTTTCTGTGTGCCGTCGCCTCCGGACCCGAAGTCCATCTGCCGACCGGGCAAAAAAAGCGGGCGTCCTTTTGAGACGCCCGCTAAATGAAAAACTCGGGGTCAAAAGGTCTAGCTGGATGCCGCGGTCTCTTGCTGAACCCGGACCGCTCTCTGAATAACGCGATTCCAATTCAACAGCGACACCAGATGCGCGTAAATCCCGCTAATGGCACCGCTCTTACGCAATTCAAGAAACTGCTCGTCGTTCAGCGCGTTGAACTTTTCTTCATCCACGGCCCAATAGTCAGCGATTTTTTGAAGCTCACCCACTTCATTACCACTTTGATCGCGCCCCTGAAACGTCACCGTCTTTTGCGTGAACAGGTCCAGTTTCTGAAGGGTCCCGACGAAATCTATCGTCAACCGCCGCTGCCGTTCGAACTCCTTGCAGAATTCAATGGCATTGTTGGTGTAATCGGTCGGCTCACCGTTTTCAAAAAACGGGACTTCCGGTTGATTGGTGACGATGTCAGCATCACGGTCGACACACAAGAGCAGCCGTTCGCCTGCCCCGTCATTTGCAAATACAAAAGGATAACGCCGGGCAAAAGCAGGCGTGTAGAAGTCCGGGTCCACCATGCCCTGATCATTGATGAACAGGTTTTCACTTTGCCGGATCCCCATAACGGCCACCGGCGACCGATCCTCACCAACAAAAATCACCGGGTAGCTGGCACCAAGCAGGCCGAACTCAGACACGGTCACAGGAATAGCATGCGCCTCCCGGAGGAAGGAAAAAGGCTGTTCGACTGTTTTAATTCCCAGACCCCCATGCTGCTCAGCAGAGAGCGGCTGAGGGTTCTTGTAGAACAGGACGTTACCGGTCAGGGCGGTGTTTTGGTTGGACGATGAAGATTCCACGGGTTACTCCCACAGTTGAGACGGGCGGGGTGTATCTGAAATGACCGTATCGGACAACAGGGAGGGTGCGCCTTAATGCAGACGGGTCGGAACCAGTTGCAAACAGAGCAGTGGCGGTTCGGGGTCTTCCGACCCGTCCTTCTGGGCGCGATGTGGATCATCGCAGCGGCCTGTTCACCGACACCAAACGAACCCAGACTGGACCACAAAACACTGGCTCAGGCGGATTTCATCCTAACCGACACCCTGCGCACGGAGATGATTCTAGCTCCGGATTCCGCCGACCGCCTGGGCTTTTCGGACCTCGCCGCCCCAGCTGGGAATGCCCGCCTTTCCGATGTGTCGCAGGCAGGATTTGAACGATCCCGATTGTTGCGTCTGGACCTGCTCGATCAGTTGGGTCGCCGACCTGTCCTGCCAGAAGACCATCTCCTGGCCCGCGACCTTCGAACCGTTACGGATGCCTATCTGCGGCTGACTGAACTCCAGTCGATCGGATATGGACGTCTCTCGCCTCTCGGCGTCGCGCCTTATGCGATTGACCCGTTCTCAGGAATCTGGATTGAGGGTCCCGACCTGCTAAGCCGAATACACAGAGTTGAAAATCTTGCCGATGCCGAGGCGTTTGTCCGACGACTGGACGAGCTTTCCGGGGCAATTGACGACACCCGCCGGCGGTTGCGCGCGGATGCCGAGACCGGGATCGTGCCGCCGCGGCTGCTTCTAGACCAGCTCTATCAGCGCCTCGACCGACTGCTCCAGCCGGGCGCCCCAACGCTGGAAGGCCTGTCAGCAGATCTGGACAATCTGATGTCTGGTGTGCCGGTCATCACCGACAAAGATCGACAAGCACTGACCGAAGCGGCCCGCGGCATCGTCCGGGACGCCCTGCGGCCGGCCTATCTTCGCGTTGCAAATGACATCGACGCCCTGCGCCAGACCGCTCCGCTGACGACGGGTCTGTGGACGCTGCCCGGCAGCGGCGACGCCTTTCGCAAATTTCTCGACTGGCATATCGGATCCAGCCCGTTCACCACCGGCGCCCTTCATGCCCTGCACCTCGACGTGACTGCGGACCGACGCACGGCCTTGCTCAAGACGCTCGACGCCCTTGCTCCAGACGCAGGGGACATTGGCCGTCCACAGACCGGAACCGCGTTGAACACCTTATCCTACCGGCTTGAAACCACCTTTACCGAGATCGCCCCCGATCCGGCTGGAGGGTTTGATCCCAGCCCGCTGACGCGAGAAAATGCGTTGCCTGAAGATTCTGTCGACCTCACAGGCGTCAGGTTCGAGCAACACGCGGCTGACGAATCCCGCCCGGCCCGTCTGCTCATCAGCTCCTCCCAAATCGCGAAGTGGCCGGACTGGCTTCAGGCTCTGTTCCTGTCAGCTGACTTTCAGACGCCTGCGACGCGTATCGCAACCGCCATCAGGGGCCGGGCCGGGACCGCTCGGATAAGGCTGGCGCTCAACTTCCCCGGCTTTCAGCTTGGATGGCAATCTGACGCCCATGTTCAGGCCTCAGCGCGCCTGCAAGCCGGACCACACCGCCTCGCCTGGCAGCACTGGCAGCTGATTGAGGCCGGACTGGCCGCCGCCGATACCGGGCTGCACCATGCGCATTGGTCGGCCGACGAAACACGCGACTATCTGATGCGGGAAACGGCGCTGAGCGCCGACCTCGCCTGGGATGCAGTCGCGATGATCGCAGCCCGGCCAGGCCATTACGCCGCCCGGCTGGAGGGGGCACGCCGGCTGACGACGCTGCGCGTCAGGGCCAGAGCCATCCTTGGCGACACGTATCGTGAGCCCGTATTTCAAGAGGTTCTGCTGGGGGATGGTCCACGGCCATTCGACATGGTTAAGGACGATGTCGAGGCATGGTATGAAAGCCAGCTCTAGGCTCGCCGTACCAAATTAGGCCGCCAGGGCTTGACCGGTCCGGTTGTCCGCGCACACCGGATCAAGACCCGCTGTTAGGTCTGCCAGGATTTTGCTGCGACGCTCGCTATCCTTTTCATTCAGAATAAACACCGCCCTTGCCCCATAGCGCTGGGCATCGGCGAAAGCCCAGATTGGCTGCACATCATGCAGCTTCCCCTGCAGACTGGCGACGCGCACAACCCGCCATCCATAAGTTCCACGGGCCGCAAAAAGGGCGATACCGGCCACCGCGGCCCAAGGCGCATTGGGTTCGACACGGCGGAAGCCATAAGCTTCCCCTGACAATCCACGAAAATTCATCTGACGCATATTGTTCTCCTTGTGTTCCATTTTGTTTTAAATTCATGTTTTGTTCCGTTGCAAGGTTTTTTGTATTAATCAGAGATTAAGCGCTGCACCGAGAATACCAGCGGCACCGCCAAGACGCGCACCCGAAACAGACTTGCCAAATACCGCCGGCGACCCTATGTCCCCTTTTGCTCAGTTTCAGCATAAGTTGTTGTCCGGGTCAGAGGAGCACCCCGCTGAGCGGAGATCCCGACCACTAATGCTCGAATAGAGCATAACAGGAGTGTAGACATGGCCAGATTGATTGATGCAGGCCCCGGCTGCCCAACGCCAACGCCGAGCCGCAGTGCGTCGCGGGATGGCCCCGGCGGGCTGGACTACAACAGCCAGGTCAAGGCCGAAACCGACCACCTCTATCCATTGGCGTCGGATTTCATCACGCCCATGGAGTGGCCGGCGATTGCGCCGTTGGTCGCGGCCATCAATCGGCTGAAGGCCGAAAAAAATGCCGTGATCCTGGCCCACAATTACATGACTCCGGACATCTTTCGTCTCGTCGGGGATATTCGCGGCGACAGCCTTCAGCTCGCCCGGGAGGCGGCCGAGGTCGACGCCGACATTATCGTCCAGGCCGGGGTTCACTTCATGGCCGAGACCTCCAAAGTGCTCGCTCCAGAGAAAACTGTGCTGATTCCCAGCCTTGAAGCCGGGTGCTCGCTGGCCAGCTCCATTACCGGTGCGGACGTCGCCCTGATAAAGCAGCGATATCCCGCCTATCCCGTTGTCACCTATGTCAACACCACGGCGGACGTCAAAGCAGAGTGCCACATCACCTGTACCAGTTCCAACGCCGTTCAGGTGGTCGAGGCAATCGCGAAGGACTGGAATACCGACACGGTCATCCTGGTGCCAGACCAGTATCTGGCGCGGAATGTGGCCAGCCAGACCGATATTCGCATCATCACCTGGCCAGGGGCCTGCGAAGTCCATGAACTGTTTTCAGCTGATGATGTTCAGGCCCTGCGTGACGCCCATCCCGGTGTCATGATCCTGGCGCATCCCGAATGCCCGCCGGATGTTCTGGAGGTCTCGGATTTTGCCGGATCGACCGCCGCCCTTGCACATTACGTGTCGGACCATAACCCGTCTAAAGTTGTCCTGCTGACGGAGTGTTCGATGAGTGACAATGTCGCCGCTGAAAATCCGGACGTTGAATTTGTGCGTCCGTGCAATTTGTGCCCCCACATGAAGCAGATCACGCTCGAGAACATTTATACCTGCCTGACCGACATGCGCCATGAAGTTGAGATCGACGAGGCGGTACGACAGCGGGCTAAATCAGCCATTGACGCGATGCTCGCCCTGCCGAAACTGTCGACACCGCTTGCGTTTCGAACGGGATTGGCGGCCAAGGAAATTGAGGTCATTTAACCCCTCCAGCGCCCTTTGGACGCACGCCAGGCGGGCCCACCTGTCGTGGCGCCAGGAAAAATCGGAGACCGTCATGGCCCTGCGCCCCCTTCTGTCAGGCATTGGCGCCATGATGTGGCTTACCACAGCCCAGGCGCAGACCACCGACCCGCTCGACGTGCTGGGATCATGGTCCTTTCAGACCAAGCCCTACCGCGATGGACAATGCCTGATGACAGGCACCATGCAGCTCACCAGCCATCCTGACAGCGGCCGCTATGCCTGCGAACTGACGGCTGTCGAGATGTGTGCCATGTGGGGACGCAGCGTGGTCGTCCAGTCATGTCATGCGCGTCGCTTCGGCAAGCAGCTGACCGTCCGCTCGACAATTGACCAGGTTCTGGAACAAAAGACAGATGACCTCATTTATGTCCCCGATAATTTCAACCTCACCATACAGGACGCGTCGTTGATGTACGGGGCGCTGATCTCGGCGGCGACCGCCCCGGTTCTGTTTCGCCGGGCGATTGAAGGTATTTCCTGATGCCGTCGACCAGGGTGATTTCCCAAGTGGCCCAGTCTGGTCGCGACACCAACCGCGTTCTGATTCTCGGTGCCGGACTTGCGGGTCTCTTTCTCGCCCTGCGCCTGGCCCCCCGGGCCTGCACAATTGTGACCCCCGCACCGCTGGGACAGGCGGCCTCGTCTGCCTGGGCGCAAGGCGGTCTCGCGGCCGCGCTGCATCCACATGACAGCGTGGAACAGCACGCCGCCGATACCGTGGCCGCCGGTGCCGGCCTGGTTGATCCGGTTATCGCCCAGCTGATTGCATCCGAAGGACCCGCCCGTGTCCGAGACCTGATCGCCCTTGGCGTTCCGTTCGACCGGACCCCGAGCGGCGATCTGGCCCTGTCCCTCGAAGCGGCCCACTCTCACCCTCGGGTCGCACGTGTCGCGGGTGATCTGGCCGGTCGGGCGATTATGGACGCTCTGACCCGCGCGGTCCGCCAGTCCGAGCACATTGATCTGATCGAGAATGCCAGTGCCGCTGCTTTGCTTCAGGACGACCAGGGCAGGATCTGTGGTGCCATTTTAAAAAGCAGAGACCAACAGCTCCGCGCGTGCCCGGCTCCTGAAACCATATTGTGCACCGGCGGGTCCGGCGGATTGTTTCGCGTAACGACCAATCCGTCCGGGGCCCGCGGCGAAGCACTGGCCATGGCCTTCGAAACCGGCGCGGTGATTGCAGATCCCGAATTCGTACAGTTTCACCCCACCGCAATGGATGTCGGGCTCGATCCAGCCCCTCTCGCGACGGAGGCGCTGCGGGGTGAAGGCGCGATCCTGATCAATGAAACCGGCGCCGCGTTCATGGCCGACTATCATCCGGACAGTGAACTGGCACCGCGCGACCAGGTCGCCCGCGCCATCCACGCCGAAATCCTGGCGGGAAGAAAGGTCTTCCTCGATACGCGCGACGCGATCGGCGGCGCCATCCGCCAGCATTTCCCCACTGTCTTTGGCGCCTGCCAACGGGCCGGAATTGATCCCCAATACCAGCCTATTCCCGTCGCACCGGCGATGCATTATCATATGGGGGGCATTCTCTCCGACATCTGGGGAAAAGCCAGCCTGGACGGCCTCAGCGTGTGCGGAGAATGCGCCAGCACCGGCGCACATGGCGCCAACCGGCTCGCGTCCAACTCTCTGCTCGAAGCCGTCGTTATGGCGGCACGAATTGCCGATCGGCTGCGCGACAGTGATCGCCGCGCCTTACGGGCCAGCCGCAGCCGGGTGTCGTCCGATCTGCCGGATGCCCCCCTGCAAACCCTGCGCGAGAGTATGGCACGTCATTGTGGCGTCATCCGCCATCGGACCGGTCTGACAGAGCTGAGAGCTGATATTGCCAGGCTGCGCGAGACTTATGGCCCGGCGCGTGAATTGATCACGGCGCACTTGATGGCCGAAGCCGCATTCAACCGGGAAGAAAGCCGCGGTGGGCATTACCGCGCTGATTTTCCCGATACGTCCCAGACCGCCCAGCGCACCTTCCTCCAAGCCGAGGCCGTCCGCCAGACAGAGAGTGAACTTACAGCATGACCCCGCCCCCTCTTCCCGACATTATTCTCGACCCGATCGTTCGCCTGGCTCTGAGCGAGGACCTTGGTCGCGCCGGGGACCTGACCAGCGATGCGATATTGCCGGAGACCCTGCAGCTGACCGCCCATATCATCGCGCGAGGCCACGGGGTTCTGGCCGGACTGGACGCGGCCCGCTACAGTTTGAAACTGGTGGACCCTTCAGTGCAGATAGAGATCCTGGCCGGGGATGGCGAAGCGGTGACGCCCGGGCAAAGCGTCGCCACGCTGTCGGGGTCAGCGCGGTCTATTCTGATTGCCGAGCGTACCGTACTGAACTTCCTCGGACGGTTGTCCGGCATTGCCACGCTGACGCGCACTTACACAGACCGCGTCTCTCATACCCACGCTAAAATTGTCTGCACCCGGAAAACGACCCCCGGACATCGCGCGCTGGAGAAACGAGCCGTTCGCTGTGGCGGAGGCACCTCTCACCGCTATGGCCTCGACGATGCCATTCTCATCAAAGACAATCACATTGCCGCCAGCGGGTCGATCGCCACGGCGCTGGACCGCGCAAAGGCTTATGCCGGCCACCTGCGGATGATCGAAATCGAAGTGGATACGCTCGATCAGCTGTCCGAAGCCCTGCGCCACAAGCCTCATGCCGTCTTGCTCGACAACATGTCGCCCGAGCAGTTGCACACGGCCGTGAGCATGATTGACGGGCAATGCCTGACAGAGGCCAGCGGCGGCATTACGCTGGACCGGATTGCGGCCATCGCAGAAACTGGAGTCGACTATATTTCGGTCGGAGCCCTGACACACTCAGCGCCAAATTTCGATCTTGGACTGGATATAACGACCAGCTGACCTTTCAGGTCACCGGCGCAGCACTGGCATTGGGTTCAAACGCGCTGATTTGGATCGCGTCATCATCTTCGGCGCGCTCACTGGCCGGCCGTTCGGTCGGGATTGAGCTGATCACGGACGGGGTTGTTTCGTCCCCATGCATGGCCTCTGAGGGCAAACGGATCACGCTGACCTCGTCCGCCGGGGCGCCGGACGTCAGACTGGCCAGACCGGCTCGGCGCCGAGCCAAACGGTCTCGCTGGCGCGCCTTGGCAAACGACCATTCTGCCCCCCGTGGGAACCGGTAAAAGATGTGGCGACCAATTTTCTTGGTCCGGATCAAACCCGAATTCCAAACCGGATCGACATAAGTCGCATGATAATGCGTCGCCCCAGCCGTCAAAGGTTCGTTCAGCTCCAGCAAAACATGCGAGGCAACCGTCTGCGCCTGCTCCCAGCGCCAGCCGCGCGGTTCTCGGTTCAGGGCGCCATCGCAGGTAAAGGTAAACTGGCATCCCGTGGTGCGGGTCGAGCCCTGATAAACAACGTCACATATCGTGTCCGGGAAACGGTGGTCCCGGACGCGATTGTAAATCACCTCTGCAACGCTGATCTGGCCAAACAAACTTTCGCTGCGGGCTTCATAATACACGGCCTCGGCAAGGCATTGTGTCTGTTGCGACATGTCCTCCGCACGTGCCGTGTGCAGGCGGTCAAACCGTCTCAGCCCGTCAAGCGCGGCCTGGTCACGTTCCATGGCGGCCAAGGGGCTCACTGCAGAGACGGGATCGCGCGCAAAAGAGTATTCTACCGATCTCAGCCAGCTATGCTGCAAGAGTTCCGGAGAGAACGGGTCAGTCCGCATGACATGGCCGGCATCATTGGTCGACGCCAGGCGCTCGCTATTGATCCGAAATCTCTGATCATCCAGCCGTTCGGCATTCAGATCGGAGACGGCCGGCAGGCCGGCTGCGAAGAGGCCAAAGGCACCGAGGCTCGCCGTGGCGCGCCCGAGAACCGTCCTGCGACGGTCCCGCGACAAAGCTCTCCACCAATGCCGTATCGTCATTGTCATGGAGGCGCCCGTCCGAAACTGGGGCCTGTAAGCTGTCATTGCTGCCTGTTCCCTGCGCATCCACATGCCGACCACTCATGCAAGCCTGAAGCCAGCGTCGGTCCTGTTTCGTCATCACCCAATCTACGCGTTGGTTGTTGCTCCATATTTGACACGACAGCAAAAAATCAATCTTTGGACGCGATTAAGCCAGCCGTTTTTGCCCTCCCGACGTGGCCAGGAGGCGAGGAAAATCGGCAAGCGCGCGCCACTTGAGGAAGCAACACCCCGATTTTATTACGGTTTCGATTCAATTTACAGAAATACCCCGACAACCGTGACGCAGTCAGGTGTTGCATTACAGCAACACATCATGGCAACGAAAGCGGAGTGCGACCTCCCCTCAGTCCCGATGCGACAGAGCGGCATGAGCGGCCGCGAGCCGGGCAATGGGGACCCGGTAGGGCGAGCAGGACACATAATTCAGGCCGATCGACTCGCAAAACTGAATGGAAGCAGGGTCGCCACCATGTTCACCGCAAATGCCCAGCTTGATATCGGCACGCGCGGCCCGACCGCGCTCTGTGGCCAGCCGTACAAGCTCTCCAACGCCGTCCTGATCGATCGTCACAAAAGGATCCTTTTCATAAATTCCCTGGGCCTCATAAGCGCTCAGAAAACGACCGGCATCATCCCGGGAAATCCCCAATGTGGTCTGGGTAAGGTCATTGGTTCCGAAAGAAAAGAATTCCGCAGTCTCTGCAATATCGCCTGCCCGCAGCGCGGCGCGGGGAAGTTCAATCATTGTGCCGACAAGGTAATCCAGCTGGGTCCCTGTCTCCTCAAACACGGCGGCGGCCGCCCGGTCAACAACGGTCTTGAGAATGTCGAATTCCTGACGGGTGGCGACCAGCGGGATCATCACCTCTGGCTCTGGCTTCTGTCCGGTTTCCTTGGCAAAGGCCACGGCCGCCTCGAAAATAGCCCGTGCCTGCATTTCATAGATTTCAGGATAGGTAATGCCGAGGCGACAGCCACGATGGCCCAGCATCGGGTTGCTTTCATGCAAGGCATCAATACTGGCGCGGACATCTGCAGGATCAATACCGGACGCAGCCGCAACATCTTCAATCTCGTTCTCGCTGTGCGGCATAAATTCATGCAGCGGCGGATCGAGCAGGCGAATGGTACACGGGCGATCCGCCATGATCCGGAAAATCTCGAGGAAGTCGGCCCGCTGCATCGGTAACAGCTTGTTCAGCGCGTCGACACGTCCTGCCTGGGTGCCAGCCAGAATCATCGACCGGACAACCGGGATCCGCGTGCTGTCGAAGAACATGTGCTCGGTCCGGCACAGACCGATCCCTTCTGCACCGAAATCGCGGGCAACCTTCACATCATCCGGTGTTTCGGCATTGGCGCGCACCCGAAGGCGCCGCACCTTGTCGGCCCAGCTCATCAGCTTGCCAAAATCTCCCGACAGGTCCGGCTGGCGCATCTCCACAGAGCCTGCGAGGACTTGTCCTGCAGCCCCGTCGACCGTGATCACATCGCCCTTCTTCACGACCCGGCCGCCCACGCGCACCTCGCCTTCTGCATAATTGATCTGCAGTGAGCCAGCGCCACAGACACAGGGACGCCCCATGCCGCGCGCGACCACTGCCGCGTGTGAGGTCATGCCGCCACGGGCGGTGACAATCGCCTTCGCGGCGTGCATGCCGTGAATATCTTCCGGGCTGGTCTCAATCCGCACGAGAATGACAGCCCGCCCCGCCTCCGCAAGCCGGGCGGCTTCATCGCTGCTGAACACGACCTCGCCGACCGCTGCACCTGGACTGGCCGGAAGGCCGGTGACGATAACGTCCCGGACCGCCGAATCCGAAATCATCGGGTGGAGCAGCTGATCGAGTTGCCTTGGCTCGAGCCGGAGGACGGCCTCCTCCTCCGTGATCAACCCGTCTTCCTTCATGTCAACAGCGATCTTGAGCGCGGCAGCCGCTGTGCGTTTGCCGGTCCGCGTCTGCAGCATATACAGCCGGTTATCTTCAACCGTGAACTCAATATCCTGCATATCGCGATAGTGGGCCTCAAGCGTGTTGGCGACCTCGACCAGCTCCTTGTAGACGGCAGGCATCACCTCTTCGAGGGGCGCTTCATCCGACTTCAGCTCATCCGCCCGCTGACGCGATATCGGCGCCGGCGTCCTGATCCCGGCCACGACATCTTCCCCCTGCGCATTGGTCAGGAATTCGCCGTAAAATGCCGGATCACCGGTGGACGGGTCGCGGGTAAAGGCGACACCGGTCGCTGAACTCTCACCCATATTGCCGAACACCATGGACTGGACGTTTACAGCGGTGCCCCAGGCCTGGGGGATATCGTTCAACTTGCGGTAGAGGATCGCGCGGTCATTCATCCAGCTGCCAAAGACGGCGCTGATGGCGCCCCAAAGCTGCTCGCGGGCATCATCAGGAAAGGGCATACCAAGTTCTTTCAGAACGGCCGCCTTGTACTGACTGACAATGTCTTTCCAGTCCCCGGCCGTCATCTGGGTATCAAGATCGAGTCCCTGACGTTCCTTGTGATCATCGAGGATGTATTCAAAAGTATCATGGCTGAGGCCCATCACGACATTCGAATACATCTGGATGAAGCGCCTGTAGGAATCGTAGGCAAACCGGTCTCCTGCCTTGGCCGCCAGTCCCGCGACCGTGGTGTCTGACAGCCCCAGATTGAGCACGGTATCCATCATGCCCGGCATCGAGGCCCGAGCACCGGACCGGACCGACACCAGCAAAGGGTTTTCGGCATCACCAAACACCTTGCCCGTCTTGCCTTCCAGCGCATCCAGCGCCGCGTCTACCTGGTCGCGAAGACCCGCGGGATAGGCCTGGCCGAGATCATAATATGCCGTACAAACTTCCGTCGAGAGGGTGAAACCGGGCGGGACTGGCAAGCCCAAAGTGGCCATTTCGGCCAGATTGGCGCCCTTGCCCCCGAGAAGATTCTTCAGGGATGCATCGCCGTCGGATCCTCCGCCGCCAAAGGAGTAGACCCATTTGGTTTCTGCCTGTGCGGTCTCGGCCATGGCCCGTCCTCCCGAATGTCTGCCTGTCCCTCAAAGCCCGCGCATGTCTGCGCGACCCAGATCGCGCTTAACCGCCACGAATGGCCACTTGAATCAAGTGGCGGAACTCATTGACACCGTTGTCGAGGCGCGAAAACCTCGTTCTTGTGCAGCGAGGCAGCCTTGAACCATATCGCCTTGGCCTAGCCGGCGATCTGGTCAAAATCGGCAACCGTGTGCATCGCCGCGCGCATCCGGTCGAGCAAGGCCAGCCGGTTTGCCCGCACAGCCGGGTCCTCATCATTCACGATGACCGCGTCGAAAAAGGCATCAACCGCACCGCGCAATCCCGACAGGGCGGCCATCGCCGTTTCGAACGCTTCATCCACCACGGCCAGCGACAGGATGGATTCCGCATGACACACCGCGTCGTAGAGCGCCTGCTCCGCCGCCGGGCCTTGTGCGATCAGGGCGGCATCGACGTCAGCACCCGCGGTCCAGCCCCGCTTTTCTTCGGCCTTGAGGATATTTGCCGCGCGTTTGAAACCGGCCAGCAGATTGGCACCGTCCTCGCTGTCGACAAAAGTCGTCAGCGCATCAACGCGCTTAACGATCAGGACCAGATCATCCTCGCCCAGCGCGAAGACCGCGTCCAGCAGGTCATGGCGCTGGCCCTTATCCCTCAAATGCGGCTTCAGCCTGTCGGCGAAAAAGGCCAGCAAGTCATCATGGTCGCCGGACTGGCCCAGCGTGCGGGCATGCTGGTCACAGATGTCCCGGAGCCCAAGGCGAAGCCCGTTCTCGAGGATAATCCGAACAACACCAAGTGCGGCGCGCCGAAGGGCGAAAGGGTCTTTCGAGCCCGTTGGCGTCTCCCCGATCGCCCAGAACCCGACCAGCGTATCCAGCTTGTCGGCCAGCGCGACCGTCATCGCCACCGGTGCGGACGGCACAGTGTCAGATGGTCCCTGCGGACGGTAGTGATCGGCAATGGCCTCGGCTATGGCCGCAGGCTCGCCGGACGCCAGAGCGTAGTACCGCCCCATAACGCCTTGCAATTCGGGAAACTCGTACACCATTTCGGAGACGAGATCCGCCTTGCAGAGCCGGGCCGCGCGCTCAACCTGCTGCAGGTCGGCACCGGTAACCGGCGCCAGGACCTGTGCCAGAGCCACCGTCCGCGCCACCTTGTCGGCGACCGTGCCCAGACCCTGCTTGAAATCAATCCGGGTCAGTTTCGGAACCATGGCCTCAAGCCCGCCCCGCCGGTCATTTTCCCAGAAGAAGCGGGCATCTTCCAGCCGGGCCGAGAGCACACGGGCATTGCCGGCGGCGATCTGGGCGCCACCATCCTTTGCCGCCAAATTTGCCACGACGATAAAATGCGGCGCCAGCTGCCCCGTTGACGGGTCACGCGTCGCAAAATATTTCTGGTGCACCCGCATCGAAAGCCGGACAACCTCGTCGGGTAAATCCAGAAAGGCCGGATCCATATTGCCCAGGATCAACTGCGGCCATTCCGCCAGACCCGCCACTTCCTCCAGAAGCCCCTGATCCTCAACCAGCTCAAGCCCCGAGGCAGCGCAGATCGCCTGCGCCCGGTCCTGGATGAACCCAAGCCGGTCAGCCCGGTTCAGCATGACGTGGCCGGGGCCCGAGAGCTGGGCGACATAGTCGTCAGCGGACCTTACCCGGTAGGGACCCCGCCCATGCACCCGGTGGCCCTCGGTCTGATCGCCACTGGCAATGCCTTCAATGTTGAAAGGCACCACGGCCCCGTCAAACAGGCAAAGCACCCGCTGCAGAGGGCGGACCCAGCGCAACGTGCCATGGCCTGTTCGCATGGATTTCGGCCAATGGAACTTGCGGACAATGTCCGGTACCAGCTCGGCGAGTATGGCCTGCGTTTCCCGGCCCGGCAGAGTGCGTGTCGCAACATAGACATCGCCCTTTTTTGAATCGAACCGGATGTCCGCCTGCGAGATGTCCGTCAGCCCCGCGCCGCGCAGAAATCCCTGAATGGCCTGATCCGGCGCGCCCACTTTCGGGCCCTTGCGTTCCTCAACCTTGTCGTCCGACCGAGCCGGCAGGCCTTCGACCATGACACACAGCCGTCGTGGACCCGACTGGGATAGCGTGGCGCCTCCCGCCAGTCCCTCGGCACCCAGGCCGTCAATAACCGCACGCAGAAGGTCGGCCTCGGCGCGCGCCTGCATGCGGGCCGGAATTTCTTCACTCAGGAGTTCCAGAAGG
This sequence comes from uncultured Hyphomonadaceae bacterium, assembly GCA_938084575.1. Classification (GTDB taxonomy): domain Bacteria; phylum Pseudomonadota; class Alphaproteobacteria; order Caulobacterales; family Hyphomonadaceae; genus Henriciella. The sequence goes on along the minus strand of CALKFG010000003.1, from coordinate 196,583 downwards.
AGGTCAGGCATGAGGGATCAACCAATCACGAAAGGGAGGTCAGATAAGCGGCGGTGCGCCGGCTGGCAAGCTTACAGCCCGTTGTGCGACCCATCGCAAAGCGGGGCCTTCTGGGTCCGTTTGCAGGCGCAGAAAAACACCTTTCCGGTCTTTGGGGCCTCCCACCCTACCGGAACAAAATCCGTGGGCTTGTGAGACCCGTCACAGAAAGGCTGCTTTTTGGACCGGCCGCAGCTGCACCACCAATAAGTCTTGCCCGCTTCGACATCGACACCAACCGGCGTCATGCCCGCAATTTCAGCTTTGTCCGTCATCTTTTTCTCCTCTTGTTCCAAGCCAGCCCATCCCACGCACCCAAGTGCTGAGCCTGTCAGCCGACGTCTGCCGCCTGCTGGCTTGCCCACACTTCCGCGGCTCCCCGCGCCAGGTCACGGACCCGCGCGATAAAGGACTGGCGTTCGGTTGGCGAGATCACGCCCCGGGCATCGATCAAATTGAAAACATGGCTGGCCTTGAGAGCAAAATCATAAGCCGGCAGAGGCTTTTCAGCCATACGCAGGGCGGTCGACTGCGTTTCGCAATCCTGAAACCAGCGTTGCAGCATGTCGACATCGGAATATTCAAAATTGAAGGCGGACTGCTGGCGCTCATTTTCCAGGAACACATCGCCATAGGTCAACGGCACAGCACTGTCCGGCGCGTTGAACGGCAGATCGTACACATTCTCAACCCCAAAAACATACATGGCCAGGCGTTCCAGCCCATAGGTCAGCTCACCTGAAACCGGCAAGACATCAAGCCCGCCCACCTGCTGGAAATAGGTGTACTGGCTGACTTCCATGCCGTCGCACCAGACTTCCCATCCCAGCCCCCAGGCGCCGACGGTGGGGTTTTCCCAGTCATCCTCGACAAAGCGGATATCGTGCAGGCCGGGATCAATGCCGATCTCGTACAGGGAGTTGAGATACAGATCCTGTAAATCCTGAGGGTTCGGCTTCAGGATGACCTGAAACTGGTAATAATGGCCGAGACGATTTGGGTTCTCCCCATAACGCGCATCGGCCGGTCGCCGGGAGGGCTGGACATAAGCTGCGCGCCAATCTCGCGGACCGAGAGCCCGCAGCACGGTGGCCGGATGCAGCGTGCCCGCGCCGACTTCCATATCATAGGGCTGCAATATGGCGCAGCCCTGCGCGGCCCAATAGGCCTGCAGGCGCAAAATCAGGTCCTGAAACGAGGCGGGTTTGTCTCTGGCGACTGGCATTGTCATGGTCTGGCCCTGAACATCTCTTTCCAATGTCCCCCGGTAGCGGTTCCCAGCCCGTCCCGCAACCGGCGGCTTATCCGTTTTCCCAGTCCAGCCCGACTCCCTGCCGCGAGACCGCCTCCAGCAGGGAACTGGTGGCACCGCCACGAGACCGGTAAATCTCCAGACCACTCAGCAGGCGCAGGGGGCCGCGTTTCAGTCCCTTGCGGCACCGCACGATCACCCGTTTTGCATCGGCCCCGGGATAAGACCGCACGGGCATCACCGCGATATCACCGGCCCGCCCGTCCAGAGCCCCTAATAGGGGCGCGAGCTGCGCCGCCCGGTGAATCAGGATCAGCGTCCCTTTTGGCCGTGCGGCAAACAACATGGCAGAAATCCAGTCCTTGAGGGACACGCTCTCCAAATAGGCCTGCTCTTTTCCCGGGGCCGGCGGCTCGATCGTCCCGGCCGGAAAAAAAGGCGGGTTGGAAAACACCAGATCATAAGCATTCTCCAGCCCCGGAGACAAAGAGGCGACATCTCCGGCCATAACCCCAACCCGTTCAGACATGGCATTGTCCTGCACGCCGCGCAGACACATCGCCCGCATGTCCGGGTCCCGTTCAAGGCCATCAAACCGCAGATGGGAGAGCCGCCACGCGGCAGGCAAAAGCGCACCGCCGGCACCACATCCCAGCTCCAGAGCCCGACCGGACAGCTGATCGGGTAGAGCGGCGGCCAGAAGTACGCTGTCGGTTCCGGCCCGAAACCCCTGTCTTGGCTGGTGGACATGGACGCGACCGCCAAGAAACGCATCACGCGTAGGATCAAGCGATACGGTCATGCGTCCTGATCGACATCCTTTAGCGTAAACCGTGCCCTGGCAGCCTGATCAGACCTCACCGTGACGCGAATGGGAATCATGGGTCCACGGCCATCAATGGTGGCTGTGTGCTCGTCGAGCACGAAGGCTTCAATCCCCTCTTCGGCAAGCAGATGACGAACATAGGACAGTTTGACATAGTCATTGGTGCGAAAAATTTCTTCCATCCTGTCTCCTTCGAACATATGTCTGACATGAGCAACAGGCAGCCCGGCCGCACCTTCGGCACCGATGATATGGAATGCCAACCGAATCTGGAATAGGACGTTTCCGTGACCGCGACTGTAAAACCCCGCTCAGAAGGCGATTCTGAGACATTCATTGATCGCTTGCAAGAGGACCTCTCTGAGGATCTGGGCGCGACCGAAGCGCTGCTGCATACACGGGCGGCCAGCCCCGTGGCCGTCATTCCAAACCTGTCCGGCTATATTGTTTCAGCGGGGGGCAAGCGCCTGCGTCCGCTCGTCACCCTCGCGGCCGCACGTGCCGTCGGTGAAACGTCGCATGGCACCCATGCTCTGGCCGCTGCTGTGGAATTCATCCACACCGCCACGCTGCTTCATGATGACGTCGTCGATGAAAGCGACCTGCGACGTGGCAAGAAGGCGGCAAAGAACCTGTGGGGCAATTCCGCCTCGATCCTGGTTGGCGACTTCCTGTTTGCGCGCGCCTTCACACTCATGGTCGAGACCGGCAATCTCGAAATTCTCGATATTCTGTCTCAGGCGGCCTCTATCATTGCCGAGGGCGAAGTCCGCCAGCTGGCGGCCGCCGGCCGGCGCGACCTGCCAACCGAGGAATATCTGGCCATCATCGAAGCCAAGACTGCAGCCCTGTTTGAGGCGTCCGCCCGGGCCGGCGCCCTGTCTGCCGGGGGCGCAGAACATGCCGAGGCCCTTGCCGCCTATGGACGCAATCTGGGTCTGGCTTTTCAGATTGTTGACGACGCGCTTGATTATGGCGGCACCACCTCGGTGATCGGAAAATCGGTTGGCGACGATTTTCGCGAAGGCAAGGTGACCCTGCCCGTCATCATTGCCCGGCGTCGCGGAGATGCCGAGGACATCGCCTTCTGGGACCGGGTTCTGGACGTCGACCAGCAGCGCGAGTCTGACCTTGCGCACGCTATCCATCTCATCCGCTCAACCGGCGCTGCTGACGCGACCGCTGCCGAGGCCCGCGCCTATGCCGAGCTGGCCAAGGCCGCGCTGAACACCCTGCCTCAGAATACCTGGACACGGGCGCTGCGCCAACTGGCAGACTTTTGTCTTAACCGGGTCAACTGATCATGCGTTTCACGGCCCCGCCGCATCCGAGACAGGCTGGCGGCGGGCCGGCACCCAGCGTCCAGATCATGCGGGGTGATGTGTGATCATGTTGCGCTTTGGCACAGCCCTGATCTCTGCCTGTCTTATCGGGCTGACAGCATGCGTGACGCCGCCAGCTCAGGACATGCCGGACCCCACGCCCCGTCAAAAGCAGCTGATGGCCGCCCTCGCCGAATATAGCGGCAGCTATGATGTGTCGGCGCCAGCCCTGCGCACGGCGCGGCGCGACGAGGACGGGCGCCCGATTGGGGTGAACGCCTATGATGAGCCCGATGACGCCATCCAGGCGGGCGATATGGCGGCGTTCCTGACCATTCTAAAACTGAAGGCCCTGCGCGACGGAGCGACTACGCCCAATAGCGCGGTCATGTTGTCGCTGGATGCGGCCGGCAAAGGCGACATGCCGTCCGCCCTGCGAACCCTGAAGCCAGCACTGGACGTGACCCCGCCCAGTCAGCTGGCGCGCTTTCTGGAAGCCTGGTACCTGGCGCTTGACGGTAAAGGGGAGGATGCGCTTGCGGCCCACCGCGCCCTGTCCCGACAGCTGCCCGGGCTGACCGGTGACCTGTCACTTGCCACCCTGCTGGAGGCCCTGGAACGGCATGACGAGGCCCTCGCTGTTTACTCGGCCATGATGCCTTCGCAGATCATCGCCCCCGAACATGATTTCGATCCGCAGGGTCTGGTCTATTCCCATATCCAGCTGGTGGTGGCGCGCCATGCCCTGCTGTTACGACGGGAAGGCCAGATCGAGGCGGCTCAGGCCTTGTATCAGCGGCTTGCCGACGCGGATCCGGAGCAGGCTGTCGTTTATAGGGCCGCGATTGACGGCCTCGCGAGTGGGCGGGGCATGCCGGAGGCGGAAGACCTCGACCTGCGGAACGGCTTCGCCCGGGCACTGCACGATTACACGCTGGCGGTGTATTATCAGAACCTGTTCGACGTCGCCGTCGTCGGGGCGCGCCTGCGGGGTTATAATAGCTGGGGCGGCGCGCTGGACCAGATGGCCCTGCTCATCGCGCCGGAGAATGACACCCTGCGCCTGAATGTCTTCGAGGATCTGTATAAAGAGGCTCTCTATGACGGGGCGCTGAATGTGCTGCAGGCCGCCCCCGCCCCCTCAGCCGATCTCAAGATTGCCGAAGCCAACACGCTTTTGCGGCTGGACCGGCCCGACGATGCCCGCGCCGCCCTCGACCAGGCGCTGACCCTCGGCACCCCCGACAGGCTTTTATCGATCTCGACCTCGGCCCTGCGCCTCTATGCCCTGCTCAACGAGGAGGAGTCGGCGCTGCGGCTGGCGGCCGAGCTGCCCGATCTGGCCGAAACCGATGCCGAAAGAGCATTCGCCCATCGTACGAGTTACTTCGTCTTCCGTCAGTTCGGCGTCCTTGATGCCGCCCTGCGCCATGCCAGGGACGCCCGCGATCTGGATGACACGCACGCGCACCGCCTGCTTCTGGCCAATGCACTGGCCGAGGCCGGGCAGGTCGAGCGGGGTCTTTCTCTTCTCCGCAACGAGGCTCTTGGGCGGCCGAATGATCCTTACATGCTGAACACGCTCGGCTACTATCTTGTGATCCATACAGACCGGCTCGAGGAAGCCTTCAAAGTCCTGGCGCGGGCTGTCGCCCTGGCACCGGGGAACAGCTATATCGCCGACAGTTTCGGCTGGGTCCGCTACAAGCTGGGTGACCTTGAGGGCGCCCGGTTCTACATCGAACTGAGCCGCCGCGAACTTGCCCCCAACCGCAATTGGGAAATCGAGGACCATTTGGGCGATGTCTACTGGCACCTCGGTCTGACGGAGGAAGCGCGCATGGCCTGGCGCAACGCCCTTGACGAATTTCCACCAGACGCGGATCGCAGCCTGATTGAAGACAAGCTGGAAAATGGCCTCAAGGGGCCACCACCTGAAAAGCAGCCCTTGCCCGATGTGTCGCTGAGCGATGATGGAGAAATTGACCGTCAGGAGATTTGATCCGCTGGACATTGTCCGACTGCCCAACATGACCGATTTTGCTTTCCCCGCCCGGCGCCTCGCCAAACTGCTCCTTGTCGGTGTGTCGCTCGGGCTCGGCGCCTGTGTCAGCCCGTCCGGACTCGCCACTCCGGACCCCGGGCTGGATCAGGTCGAAGCGGAAACCCGGATCCGGCTTGAGGCCCGTGACTTTGCCCGGTTTACCGTCGCCCGCTATGCCTCCCTGACGGATGATCCGCAGACGGCCTCGGACGCGTATCGCCAGATTTCCCAGCGCCAGATGCAGGACCCGGTCATCGCCGACCGGGCCATTTTCTCCACCCTGTTGGTGGGTCAGGTTGCAGAGGCCAACACGCTTGCCCTCACCCTCCCTTTGTCGAGCCTGAAAGCCAGCGACCTCGCCCGGCTGACCCTCGCCATTGATGCCATTGCCAAAGGCCAGGACGACCGTGCCCTGAGCCTGTTGGCGACGTCGTGGCGCAGCCAGTTTCATGCCAGCCTGGCCGATACGATCAAAGCCTGGCTGGTGTTCGAACAGGCTCCCACAGCGGGCATCCAGCGACAGGCAAATGCCGGTGGCGACAATCCCGTGCTGCGCCAGATCGGGAAAACGCTCGCCGCGCGCATGAAAGCAGATACCGGGGATCAGGCGGGCGCCATGGCGGACTTCGCAGAGCTGTGGACGGACCGGGCCGGAACCGCGATCGGGGTCGAGACAGAGGCCCGGCTGATGGCCCGGGCTGGCCAGCCCGACGCGGCCCTCGACCGGCTCCGGGCGTTCCGCGAGACGGTGGGCCGGCACCCGGCCCTGTCAGCCCTCGCCGCCGATATCGAAACCGGGCAGGTGGCGCCGCCCGCCGCGCTTGGCAGCCGGCAGGGCATGGCGCTGTTTATCTATGCCGCGGCTGCCGCGCTGAGCCAACAGCAGCCCAGCGACGTGGCCGCGGTGTATTTCGCGCTGGCGCTGCATCTGGACCCCGAGCTCGATTCCGCCCGAACGCTCTGGGCCGACGCGCTCGACCGCGGCGGTCGACGCCCGGAGGCCATCCGCCTTCTGCGGGGCATTGCCGCGGACTCACCCTACCACATCTCAACCCAGGGACAGCTGGCCTGGATCCTGCTGCGGGAGGGGCGCGAGGCGGACGCGCTGGAGCTGGTCCGGACCACTCTGGCGCGCACAGACGACCGCAATATCAGGATCCAGTATGGCGATCTTCTGCGGTCGACGGGCCGGCTGGGACAGGCCATTGAGGTGATCAGCCAGGTCATCGACGCCGATGCCGCACGCGGGGTCTATGACTGGCGGCTGTATTTCGCACGCGGCGCGGCACGCGAGCAGCTCGGCTACTGGGCCCCGGCCGAAAGCGACCTCGAAACGGCCCTTGGCCTTAATCCCGACAATCCGGACCTCCTCAATTATCTTGGCTATAGCTGGATTAATCGCGGCATCCGCCTGGAGCGGGGTCTGGCCCTGATCGAGCGCGCCCTTGTCCGGGCGCCCGACAATGGTGCCATCACCGACAGCCTCGGATGGGCCTATTACAAGCTGGGCCAGTATGACCGGGCCGTCTATCATCTCGAACGCGCAACCGAATTGCTGCCCCGGGCGGCCAGTATCCTCGACCATCTCGGCGATGCCTATTGGCAGACCGGACGCTACACCGAAGCGGGGTATCAGTGGCAGCGCGCTATGGATCTGGCCGACAGCGACACCGCCCGGGCCGCCTATGCCGCAAAACTCGCCGTGGAACCGGCCCGCTGGTCCCCCCCTCTGCGGCAGCCGCAACCGGATCGGCCATGACGCTCTACAGCGCCCATGCCCCGGCCAAGGTCAATTTGTCCCTGCATGTCGGCCCGGTCCAGGACAATGGGCGACACGCGCTGATCTCGCTTCTGGCCTTCACCGAGACCCAGGTGGCGGACCTGCTGACGGCGCGCCCGGCCAGCATGTCCAGCCTGGCCGTATCCGGCCCCTATGCAGAGGCCTGTGGCCCAGCCCGTGACAATCTCGTGCTGAAAGCGGCCCGGGCCATGCATCAGGCCATGCCAGATCAGGCGCCCCACCTGTCCTTCCAGCTGGTGAAAAACCTGCCGGCCGCGGCCGGGATCGGCGGAGGGTCGGCAGACGCTGCCGCCGCCCTTCGGCTGATCGTTCAGGCCACACCTGACCCCGGCGCCCACGCCACCGCGCGCCGCATTGCCCCCGGCCTTGGCGGCGACGTACTGGCGTGCCTGTACAGCCAGACCGGCTGGATGCGCGGCGAGGGCGACGTGTTTGACCCGCATGCCGGGCTGCCGCCATTGCCCGTCCTGCTGGTCAATCCGGGACTTGCCTGCCCGACGGGCCCGGTCTTCGAAGCCTATGACCGGGGCTCTGTGCGCCCCCTGCAGCATCCGCCGCTGGCCGCGAAGCCCCTCAGCGTTCGCGCCCTGATCGGATTTCTCAGGCGTCGCACCCGGAATGATCTGGCCGCGCCAGCCATCGCGCAGTTTCCCGGAATTGGCCATGTGCTGAACGCGCTGAAGACGTTGCCCGCCGCCCGTTTCGTCCGGATGAGCGGATCCGGAGCGACCTGTTTCGCCGTCTTCGAGACGGCCGAGGCGGCGCACAGGGCCGCTGCGATTTATCGCGACACATATCCCGACCACTGGTGCGTGGCCTGCCTGTTGGGGACCCCCGGCAAGACCGGCGCCGACGCCGCACCCGGCTAAGGCCGCTGGCTTTCCTGCACGGTCAGTAACGCTTTCAATTCCGCCGGACGGGCCATGCCAGACGGGCGCCATGGCCGGTGGGTCCAGGTCAGGACAGAACAGCCGGCAATCGCACCGGCCCCGACCGCGAATACCCCCCAGGCGCGGGCCGAGCCGAAGTCGGCAAGGCCGGCATAGACGCAGATGGCGCCAACCAGGCCCAGCAGAAGACCCAGGATGAACATGGCCCGGCCATAGACGCCAGCCTGATCATAACGGACGCCCAGACGCGGTGATCGCTGATCCAGCTCGTCGAGCACCGCTATGACCAGACCGATGAACTGGCCCCGGTCTTGGCTCAGGCCGCCCTCGCTGCATTCCAGACGCAGCTTCTGCGACCCGGCCTGCAAATCCAGCCAGGCGCTGCGTGTGCCGCGATACGACACGTCACCCCAGCTGGCCGCATCGACACCGGCAAGATTGAAGGCCTGACCGCCGCGCCGCATGACATGCCCCTGCCGCACGGCCCAGACATATTCGGGCCGCATCGGGGCGGGCCGGAAGGTAAACTCGGAAAACGCGTCAGAATCCGTCACAAATTCCCCTACATATTGGGATAAGCGGGACCACCCCCGCCTTCAGGGGTCTCCCAGTTGATATTCTGGTTTGGATCCTTGATATCGCAGGTCTTGCAATGGATGCAGTTCTGCGAGTTGATCTGGAAGCGGGGCGCTTTGCCATCTTCCTCGATCCACTCATACACACCCGCCGGACAATACCGCGCCGATGGACCGGCATAGACATCATATTCGGATGTTTTTTGCAGCTCCGGATCGCGCAGCTTAAGATGCACCGGCTGGTCCTCGGCATGATAGGTGTTTGTAAAGGACACGCTGGTCAGCTTGTCGAAGCTCAGAACGCCGTCAGGCTTGGGATAGGTGATCCGGGCACATTTATCGGCTGGCTTGAGATAGGCATGGTCGGGTTTTTTATGCCGCTGCGTGGTCAGATATCCGAAGCCGAACAGATAACGCAGCCACATGTCCGGCATGGAAATGACCGCCCCGGCCAGGGTGCCGAAGCGCGACATCAGCGGCTTCACATTACGCACCTGTGACAGGTCGGTGCGGACCCAGCTTGTCTCATAAGCCTCTTCATAGGCGACCAGCTCATCACCGCCGCGCCCCTCCCGAATGGCCGCCACCGCAGCTTCTGCCGCCATCATGCCGGTCTTCATGGCATTATGCGTCCCCTTGATCCGGGGCAGATTGACGAATCCGGCCGAACAGCCAATCAGGGCGCCGCCCGGAAAGGCCAGTTTCGGCACCGATTGCAGCCCGCCCGACGTGATGGCCCGGGCGCCATAAGAGACCCGCTTGCCGCCTTTCAGGAATTTCGAGATTTCATCATGATGCTTGTAGCGCTGGAATTCCTCATAGGGGGCCAGCCACGGGTTTTTATAATTCAGGTGGACGACGTAACCGACCGAGACAAAGCACTCATCGCCGTCCCTGAAATGGTAGAGAAAGCCGCCGCCATTGCCGTCCTTATCCTGCACTGGCCAGCCGAACGTGTGCTGGACATAACCGTCGTGAAACTCGGCATGGTCACGTGGAACGGACCAGACTTCCTTCAGGCCGATCCCATATTTCTGGGGGTCACACGCCGCCTCAAGGTCATATTTCGCCTTAACACCCTTGGTCAGCGAGCCGCGGGCCCCCTCAGCCAGGAGGACGTATTTCCCCAGCAATTCCATCCCCGGCTCATAATCAGGCTTGTGGGTGCCATCCTCGGCGACACCCATGACCCCCGCCACGACGCCGCGGACCTCACCCTTATCCCCATAGACAATCTCCGACGCGGCGAAGCCCGGAAACACCTGGACGCCGAGATTCTCGGCTTCCTGGCCAAGCCAGCGGCAGGTGTTCGCCAGCGATCCGGCAAAGCAGCCATGATTGTGCATGAAGGGCGGAAAGCCGAAGGTCGGCATGCCCATGGACCCCTTTGGGCCGAGCAGCTTGTACTTGTCCTTGGTGACCTCGGTCCGCAAAGGACGGTCGTCGCGGGACCGCCAGTCCGGGATCAGCTCATCAAGCGCCTTGGGGTCCAGCACGATCCCGGACAGGATATGGGCACCGATCTCGCCGCCCTTTTCCAGAACGACCACTTCAAGCTCTTCTCCAGCCTCGTTTGCCAGCTGCTTCGCCCGGATCGCCGCGGACAGGCCCGCTGGCCCACCGCCGACAATTACGAGGTCGAATTCCATGGCTTCGCGTTCGCTCATCAGTCTTTCTCCAAATCATGGGTAGCGCCGCGCGGCTAACCCGATACACTTTATCTAGATCGTCCCCGGTTTAACGTCTAATTTTCAGGTCACAATGCCCCAAAGCGTCACGGACAAAGCCTTGCAGAGCCTGACCGAATGGTGGTCGGACATGGGCGTCGATGTCGCCGACCCGATGCCGGGCACGCGACAGGCGCCCGGCGCGGCCAGGGTGACACCCCCAATGGCAGCCCCAGCCGCCCCAGCCGCCCCGGCACCTGCCCCGACCGGAACCACACCCTCACGGCGGCGTCCGGGTCGGCCCAGACCGCTGGAAGACTGGATCGAGGACGCCCGCCGGCTCAGCGCGGCAGCGACCGACATGGCCAGCCTGAAGACGGCGATTGAAGGATTCGAAGGCTCGCCTCTGAAAAGCCTGTGCGAAAAGACCGTGGTCTGCGACGGTGTTGTCGGGGCTCCCGTCATGGTTATCGGGGAAGGCCCGGGGGCGGAAGAAGACCGTCAGGGCCTGCCCTTTGTCGGACCTGCCGGTCAGTTGCTGGACAAGATGCTGGGGGCGATCGGGCTGGACCGGACGACCAATGTCTTCATCACCAATGTGAATTATTGGCGTCCGCCGGGAAACCTCAATCCCGACCCGGATGAGCTGGCCGTCTGTCGCCCTTTCCTTGATCGCATGGTGGACCTCGGCGCCCCGAAATTGATTCTGGCCATGGGGGGCGTGGCGGCAAAAAGCCTGCTCGATACGCGCACCGGTATTATGCGGCTGCGCGGCCAGGAAGCTGTTTTTCAGACCCCGGCAGGGACCACGGCACCGCTGATTCCCTTATTCCACCCGGCCTATTTGCTGCGTCGCCCTCAGGATAAGAGTCGCAGCTGGCGCGACCTTCTTCTGGCCCGGGCCCGGCTGGACGCGCTGGGCGTGGCGACCTGACCCTGTTCCCCTGCCCCCGGGCCTGACCCCGGGCGGCAACAGGCATTGCAAGCTGGCCAAAACCTGTCAGATGTCTCCCTATGCCCGCGCCGCTTTCCATCATTATCCCGGCCCTGAATGCAGCAGAGGACTTACCCCTCTGCCTGGCCAGCCTGATGCCGGGCCTGAGCGCGGACCTTGTCCGGGAAGTCATCCTTGTTGATGGCAACAGTTCCGATGCCACGCGGGTGATCGCGGAAGATGCCGGCGCCCGAATCATCTCGACCGACCGCCGCGAGCGGGCGCACCAGCTGCGCCTCGGCGGCGAGGCCGCGCGGGGGGCCTGGCTTCTCTTCCTGCACGCCGATACCGCGCTGAGCCGGGACTGGGCGGAACGGGTTCACGCGCATATCGACCAGCGGGCCGACAAGGCCGCGAGTTTCACCCTGGCCTTCCGGTCCGACCACCCGATGGCCCGACGCGTCGCGGCCCGGGCCAACTGGCGGGCCCGGCGCCTCGGCCTGCCCTATGGCGACCAGGGCCTGCTGATCTCGCGCCAGCTTTATGATGCAATTGGCGGCTATCACGACACGCCCTTCATGGAAGACGTCGAGATCGTGCGGGCCCTGGGGCGCGCCCGCCTCGCCCATCTCAGTGCGCAGGCCCGGACCTCTGCGGTCAAATATGAAGCCGAAGGCTGGCGACGGCGCAGCTGGCGCAATGCCTGGCTGATCGCCCGCGTCCTGCTCGGGGCCGACCCCGCCAAACTGGTTCGGCGCAGGCCATGAGACAGCGTGCTGGAGCGGTCCGATGAAGCCCCGGCCCATGGTGCTGGTCTTTGCCAAGCCACCCCGGATCGGCCGGTCCAAGACCCGGCTGGCGCGCAGCCTCGGGTCCGGAGTGACCGCCCGGCGAATAGCGACGATGAGTCTGGCCCGAACGCTGCGGGCACTCCGTGCCGGGTCGTGGGATGTGCGCCTCTGCCTGGATCCCGGCCATGCCCGGCTCGGCGGACTCGGCCGGCTCGCCACCGGGCTGGAAATACATGACCAGGGCCGGGGCGACCTGTCAGCGCGACTCGACAAGGGGCTGGCGGGCGCCCCTCCCGGACCGGTGATCTTTATCGGGACAGATGCTCCGGACCTGAGCGGCGCCCTGATCCGCACCGCCATCCGCACCCTGCACACCCATGATGCGGTGTTCGGACCCGCCCGGGATGGCGGCTTTTACCTGTTCGGCCTGAACACCAGCGCGCGGACAGCCTCTCCCTTTGCCCCGGTGCGCTGGTCGGGGCCGCAGGCGCTGAATGATGTCCGGGCGAACCTGCCCGCCGGGACACGCTGTGCCCTGTTACCGACCCTGATCGACCTCGACCTTGCCGAAGACCTGTATGACTGGCGCCAGCGCGCGCGGCGGCCGATTAGGGAAACAGAGGCTGAAGCCGCCCAAGGCCAAGCGTTTCGTCCCATCCCATGACCCGGTTGAGATTCTGAATGGCCTGACCACTTGAGCCCTTGATAAGGTTGTCGATGACGGCAATCACAATGCTGCGACCGGGCACCCGGTCGGGCCAAACACCGATACGGCAGTGATTGGTCCCGCGCACATGGCGGGTATCGGGCGACGGGCTGCCCAGCGGCAGAACCGTGACAAAGGGCGCGGTGTGATACTGATTTGTCAGGGCTGCATGGATCTGATCGGCATCGCCGCGGACATGGCAGGTCACCAGCTCTCCGCGGACCATGGGCAAAAGGTGAGGTGTAAAGGTCACGGCAATGTCGTCGCGACCGACCACCCGGTTGAGCTCCTGGTCAATTTCCGGCGCATGGCGGTGCGTGCCAATCCCATAGGCATGGGTGCCCTCGGCCGCCTCAGAGAACAGATTGCCCTCCTTCAGCCCGCGGCCAGCCCCGGACACTCCGGACTTGGCATCTATAATAATATGATCGCGATCAATTACCGCGCCAACCAGGGGCAGCAGGGCCAGAAGGCTGGCCGTGGGGTAACATCCGGGACAGGCGACAAGCTCACTCCCCTCAAGTTCGTTTTGAGGCCACTCCGGCAGTCCGTAGATTCTGGTTTGCAGCCGCGCCGGTGCCGCGTGGGCCCGCCCATAGGTTGACTCATATATCCCGGGACTGGACAGCCGGTAATCCGCGGACAGATCGATCACCTTTATATGCCCGGGAAGGGTTTCGATCACATCCTGGCTGGTGCCATGCGGCAGGCACCCGAACACGACATCGATCTGTGACCAGTCGACATCGTCGGGCCGGACAACCGCCAGATCACTGGGTCCGGCCAGATGGGGGAAAATGTCAGACAGCGCCTTGCCAGCCAGGGCATGTCCGGTCGCCGCGCGGACCTCGACACGGGGATGGTCCGCCAGAAGCCGCACCGTTTCCGCCCCCGTATAGCCGGAGGCCCCGAGAATAGCCGCCCTGAGCCTGGTTTCATCACTCATCTGCGCGATCCTGCTTTCACCAAAGAAAAAGGCGCTCCACAGCGGAAGCGCCTCGTCCAAATCTGTCCTGTTCGGGACGGCTTAGCGCTTCGAAAACTGGAAGCTGCGGCGGGCTTTCGCACGGCCATATTTCTTCCGCTCTACGGTCCGTGGATCGCGGGTCATGAAGCCGAACGGCTTCAAGACGCGGCGCAGTTCCGGCTCGTAATTGACCAGTGCCCGGGCAATGCCGTGGCGCACGGCGCCGGCCTGACCGGACAGGCCAGACCCTTTGACCGTCGCGATTACGTCAAACTGTGTCCGGCGGTCGGATTCAATCAGGGGCTGCTCAATCACCATCCGCAGAACGGGACGCGCGAAGTACTCTCCCTGGTCCTTCCCATTGATGACGATCTTGCCCGTACCCGGACGGATCCAGACCCGTGCCGTTGCCGACTTGCGTCGGCCCGTCGCATAGGACCGTCCCTGAGCGTCGATTTTCGGCTCGACCGGTGCGGCCGCGGCAGGCGTCAGACCGCCTTCGGCCGTCACGTTCTTCAGGTCTTCAAGGGTATTGGCTGTCTCAGACATGCTTAAATGGCCTTCGTATTCTTGGCATTCAGAGCGGCAAAGTCGACCGTCTCAGGCTGTTGCGCTTCGTGAGGATGCGCCGCATCAGGATAGACCCGAAGCTTACCGAACTGCTTGCGTGCCAGCGAACTTTCCTTTGGCAGCATCCGCTTAATCGCCATCTCAATGGCGCGCTCAGGGAACCGCCCGGACAAAATCTTGCCCGCCGTGGTGTCCTTGATGCCACCGGGATAACCGGTATGGCGATAATAGATCTTGTCCCGCAGCTTATTCCCGGTGAATTTTGCCTTGCGGGCATTGATCACGATAACGTGGTCGCCGGTATCTATATGCGGTGTGAAGTCTGCGCGGTGTTTGCCACGCAGGCGTTTTGCGACATAAGACGCGAGACGGCCGATCACGACATCGGTCGCATCGATCACAACCCATTTGGTCTCTACATCAGCTGGTGCGTTATATGTTTTCATTGCCCCGCAGGAGCCTTTTACTCGGAGTTATCGGATGATGTTCAAGCGCCCGCGTTTAAGCACCCCATTCGCGCTTGTCAACGCGCGTTCCACCCTCGCAGTGTTATTCGTCTGCACGGCTTGTGGCAGCCCGAAAAACACCCCCACGAGGGACGCAATTGAAGACGGGACCCCAATCCGCGCAGGGGAGACCTTGAGCCTGCCAGCGGTTTGGAACACATCTTCGCTGTCCATTCCACTGACCAGTGTCGGGCTGGCCGGCGCCTGGGGGTCCCGCATAGCCCTGACCAATGAACAAGGCAGCCTTCAATTCTTTGACTTCGAAGCCGAACAGCTGACCGCGCCGGCAGCTGTTGGGGTGCGCGAAGTGGGCGACGGCCTTTTTGTCGACCTGGCCGGGACGGGCGTCACCCTGTTCCCGGCGATCCAGCGTGATGGAAATATCCAGCTCTACATTCATGCCGGGGAGCTGGACGCACCCGTCGCCTTTAATCTCGACATGATCCAGCCAGCCCCGGCCGCAGGCCTGTGTTCCGGCGCGCCCGATGGTGCGAAGGCTGGGCTGATGCAACTGGCCTACTGGACGGATACCAATCCATACCAGCTGATCACGGGCCGAATTAACGAGGCTGGCGACACGCTGAGCTTTATCCCGGACACACCTATGCTTGCAGACGCCCCCATCACCGCCTGCCTGATCGGCCCCGAAGGCGCGATGACGTTCTCGGAACCGATCCGCGATGCCAGCGCGCTGGAACGCAATGGCCTGACCTATCTCCTGACACTGGACTCTTCGGGAAACCTCCAGGAAATCACCGATGATGGGTCCAGACGGGACGTGCTGATCCGCGACGGCCTGTCAGTCTTCATGCCGGCCCGGCCCGTCGCGCTGGCCAGTACGGGCGATGCACGCACCGGAGGCTATCCAGGCGGCCTGGTTGTCATGGTGGGTGAGGTCCAACCCGGCGACTCCCGGGCTGTTCTTATTGACCCGAGCCCTCTGACCCTGTCCCGGCTGCCAGAGGAGCTGCGTTAAGACATGACGCACGCCAGACAAGCCGGACGGATGCCAGAAGCACAATGACACCCAGCCCCTGATGCATCAGGGCCAGCTGAAGCGGCGCCGCATAAACAAGGGTGACAATGCCCAGGACGGCCTGGGCGGTGACGAGGGCTGCGACCCCGGCAAAGGACCGCGCCAGCGGGCCCCGTCGCTGCCAGACGGCGATCAGAAACGCGGCAACAAACAGCCCATAGGCAAGGAAACGGTGATTGAACTGCGTGGCGGCGCGCCCTTCGAACAGGCTTCGCAAGCCAAGATCTGTCTGCAGGTAATGGCCCGGGATCAGTTCCCCCGCCATCAGCGGCCAGTCTGTATAAGACCGCCCGGCGTCGAGTCCGGCAACGAGCGCCCCCGTCAGCATCTGCAGGGCAACCAGGGTCAAAAGAAGAGCCGCCGGCCAGAATGGCGCCCCCCCGCTGGCGACGGCTGGGTTGCGTGCCGGACGCGATCCCAGTTCCATCCAGTACCAGCTGGTCAGCGTGATAATCAGCAGGGCCAGCCCAAAATGGGTCATCAGCCGATAGGGTGCGACATCGAGACGAGTGGTTTCGCCAATACCGCTGGCGACCATCCACCAGCCAATCAAGCCCTGGAGAGCGCCCAGACCAATCAGGATCACAAGCCGGATGAGCCATATCCTGTTCAGCCACCCTTTCAGCGCAAAAAAACCGAAGCCAATAATCGCCACGAGCCCAATTAGTCTGCCAAACAGACGATGGCCCCACTCCCACCAGTAAATGAACTGGAATTCCGCCAGGGTCATATTGTAATTCTGCTGCTGAAATTCCGCGGTCTGGCGATATTTGCCAAACTCTGACGCCCACGCCTCCGGCCCGACGGGCGGCAGAATGCCCTTGATCGGCGCCCATTCCGTAATCGACAGTCCGCTGTCGGTCAGGCGGGTTGCACCACCAATCAGGATCATTGCATAAACAAGCAGTCCAATCAGAACCAGCCAGATCCGCATGGCCTGCGCGGCATTTGAGGGAATTGAGCTTGGCGTCATTTGCGCTAAATGCCTTTCCAGCCAGCATTTACAAGCCGCCAAGGCGTCGCAGCAAGGAATTTTGAATGACCCGACCCAAGCGGCGACTGATTGCCAGCCTCGTTATCCTCGTCTTTCTTGGCTTCTGGATCTGGGCCGCCGGCTCAATTGGCTCGCGCCTTGCCGACGGACCCGCCTGGCGTGCCCTGATCTTCTTTGTGATTGCCGGCCTTGGCTGGGCCGTTCCGCTGAGGCCCGTTTTGCGCTGGATGAACGCCGGGCCAGAGGCATCTGACTAAGATCAAGTTTTACGAAGTCATAAGACTTACACGGTTAACAAACAGGTTCAGTTTGTTGACTTTGGGAGCGACATGGCACGTCTTGCAATCATTGGTGGCGGGGCCAGTGGCCTCATGGCGGCACACCGGCTCCAGAGCGATCATCAGATCACTGTGTTCGAAAAAGATGCCATTCTGGGCGGCAATGTCCGCACCTTGAATGGCAATGTCACGACAGACAGTCTTCCGCGCACATTGCGGCTTGAATGCGGCGTCTTAGGATTTCACAAGACATCGTCGCCAGTTCTGCACGCCCTGCTGGATGAGCTGGGCATCGCTCTGCAAGAAAGCCAGCCCAGCTCCTCGCTTTATCATAGCAAAGGCTACTTCCCGTCACGACCAGGCGATTTCCTGAACCGGTCCGTACTGGCAGCGCTGTTGCGCATGCCCGGTTATGCCGCGCAGATCTGGCGGTTGCGCTCTGACTACGCGGCCGGTTTCCGGGCGATCTCGCGATATAAGGGCCGTGACGACATGGCGGTTGGCGAACTTCTCGGCACGAACCCTGTCCTCGATGACTTTCTCCGATCGCTTTTGTCGCTGGCTTACTCAACACCCTTCCCGGACACAGACCGGCTGCCGGTTCAACTGGTCGCGCCCTATCTCCGTTCGTTGCGTCATCCCGACTGGTCGTATGTTAAGAATGGGGTCTCAACCTATCTGACCCGGATCGCGGATCGAGGTACATTCGATGTCGTCACCAATGCCGGCCATGTCCGCCTCCGCAGGACCCCACGGGGGATTGAGGTGCAGGCCCGCGGCCAGAGCCTGACCGTCGATGCGGCCATTCTGGCCACCACGCCCGGACAGGTGCTCAATATTGTAACCGATGCAGATGAGCTGGAACAAAACTGGTTCGGAGCCTGGTCGGACCGCGAATTTGAGACTGTCGTCCATCGGGACGATGCCTTTTACACCCCCTACAGGGCGACCCACCGGACTCCAATGGACCTGTTTGTTGATGGAGGCACGGACACCTATGGCTACAACACTGCGCTCAACCAGTTTTGTGGCTTGCCCGAGCATCCCCCCTACAGCTTCGCCTACGGTCTCGACCAGAAAATCGCGCCGGAAAAGCAACTCTACAGCTGCCGTCACACCGTCCCGGTTTACACGCCCGAAGCGCTTCGTTCACGCGATCACCTCATCGCGAATATGGGACGCAGAGGACTGTTCTTCGCCGGCGCTTGGCTCAACAATGGCCTGCATGAAGGTGCCGCCGTCAGTGCTCAGCAGGTGGCAGACCGCGTGCGCGCAAGCGGTCTGAATCAGGAAACCCCGCTCGCAGCAGCAGGCTAGAGGCCCAGACACCAGCGCAACACGGCCTTTTGGGCGTGCAGCCGGTTTTCGGCTTCGTCAAAAACCAGAGACCGGGGTCCGTCAATCACTTCGGCCGAGACCTCTTCCCCGCGATGGGCGGGGAGACAGTGAAGGAATTTGGCCCCCGGCGCGGCCTTTGCCATCAGGGCCTCATCGACACGAAATGGACCAAGATCGGCCAGACGCTGGCTGGCATCGGCATCCCCCATGGAAATGAACGTGTCGGCAATCACGACATCGGCTCCGTCGACGGCGGCCTCCGCCGAGCTGAACTGCTCGATCTGCCCCCCCTGATGGGTGATAATATCCACATCCCAGTCGGCGGGCTGGTAATCTGTGGGCGTTCCAACTGCCAGGCTGAAGCCGAAGGGTGCGGCAGCATGCATGAAACTCGCACAGACATTATTGCCGTCGCCAACCCAGGCCAAACGCGCGCCCTTCAGCGTCACGCCATGCTCCTCCAAGGTCAGCAGGTCAGCCATGATCTGGCAGGGATGAGACCGATCAGACAGGCCATTGATCACGGGAATTGTGGCCACTTCGGCGAAGGTCTCGATATCCTCATGGCGATTGGCGCGGATCATCACCGCGTCGACATACCGGCTCAGCACACGGGCGGTGTCTTCTACCGATTCGCCGCGACCAAGCTGCATTTCCGATGCGGCCGCGATTAGGGTCTCTCCCCCCAGCTGGCGCATTGCCATATCGAAACTGAACCGGGTCCGGGTCGAATTCTTCTCGAACAGCATGGCCAGGCTGTGACCGCTCAGAGCCGCGCCGGCGTCCGGTCGGCCCCGCGGCCATCCTGCCCTGGCCGCTTTCATCTGATGCGCCTGATCCAGAATGCCCCGCAAATCCTCGGCCTGCAGTTTCCAGATATCGGTAAAATGTCTAATGGCCATGGCCCTCTCCGCCTCAGCAAGCGGCGCTCTTAGCCGAAATCCCCGCTAAAAGCTACTGGCCCCGAGGAAAGCAGTCGCCTAAATGGACGAAGTCGCAATCTAAAGGAGATCTGCATGGACAGTGTTCTCATTATCGGTGCCGGGGCCGCTGGCACCGTCGTTGCCCAGAAATGTGCCCTGGATCGTGATACCTTCAAGCACATCACGCTGGCATCGAGGCGCATCGAATCCTGCCAGAAGGTCGCCGCCCTGTGCAAGAGCGAGATCGATATCGCGCAACTTGATGCCGACAATGTCGCTGACACGGTGGCCCTGCTCCGCCGGGTCAAACCGGATCTGGTCATCAATATGGCTCTGCCTTATCAGGATCTGTCGATTATGGACGCCTGCCTGGACGCCGGTGTTCATTACATGGATACGGCCAATTATGAACCGCGGGACAAAGCCGAGTTCTCCTATAAATGGCAATGGCCGTATCATGAGCGCTTTGCAGAGAAGAAGCTGATCGCAATTCTTGGATGTGGGTTTGATCCGGGCGTTACGAATATTTTTTGCGCCTATGCTCAACAACACCTTTTCGACACCATCGAATATATCGACATTGTCGATTGTAATGCCGGCGATCACGGGAAAGCCTTTGCAACAAATTTCAATCCTGAAATCAATCTTCGTGAAGTGACGCAGAACGGCAAATACTGGAAGGATGGGGACTGGATCACCATTCCGCCCCTGTCAGTCAAAACCCTGATTGATTATCCGGAGGTCGGACCGCGCATGTCTTACCTGTTGTATCATGAAGAGGAGGAAAGCCTGATCCGGCATATCCCAGGCCTGAAACAAATCCGGTTTTGGATGACGTTTGGAGAGGCCTATATCAAGCATCTCGATGTCCTGACCAATATTGGCATGACTCGAATTGATCCGGTCATGTATAAGGGAACGCCAGTCATTCCGATGGAGTTCCTGAAAGAGCTTTTACCGCCCCCCTCAAGCCTTGCTGAGGACTATACCGGCAAGACGTCGATAGGTTGCATCATTCGCGGGATCCGGGACGGCCAACCCCTGACAAAGATGATTTACAATGTGTGTGACCATGCGGAGACCTATCGCGAGGTCAGTGCGCAGGCGGTCTCCTACACCACAGGCGTTCCTCCCGTGTCCGGCGCCAAAATGCTCTTCAGCGGGGAATGGACGGGTCAAGGCGTGTTCAATGTCGAACAATTCCCAGCCAGACCCTTCCTGGAAGATGTCGCGCGCAGAGGCCTGCCCTGGCACGTTATAGATGTTGCATCAGCCGACCAGGCTGATCTGTTTGCCGTTGGGATCTGAGCTGAATGCTGGACCTTCCAACCCCGAGCTTCATTATTGACGCGGCCCGGCTGCGTTCCAATCTTGAGACTGCTGACCGGATCCGGCGCACAACTGGCTGCAAGATCCTGCTCGCCACGAAAGCCTTCGCCCTGCCGGCGCTGTTTCCGATGATGCGGGATTTTCTCGATGGCACAACCGCGAGCGGAGAGTATGAGGCGCGCCTCGGGGCCGAGTGTTTCGGTAAGGAGGTCCATGTTTACAGCCCGGCCTACACTGAAGGTGAGATCGACCGGCTTACAGGGCTGGCCCAGCATATTTATTTCAACAGCGCCGAGCAGCTTGCCCGGTTCGGGGACCGGGCCCGCGCCGCAGGCGGACAACTCGGCCTGAGGGTCAATCCCGGCTATTCCAATGCAACGCTGGGCGGCGCCCTGTACGATCCTTGTGCTCCCGGATCTCGCTTTGGCGAGGTTCGGTCACAGCTGGACAAGGTCGACTGGGACCAGGTCGATATTTTCCATGTTCACGCGTTGTGCGAAAGCCTCGCCTCCGGATCCGTCGGCCTGATCGAGCATGTGAGTGACCAATTTTCGCCCTGGCTGGACAAGGTCACCACGGTCAATTTCGGCGGCGGTCACTTCCTCAACAAGCCAGGCTACGATGTCGACGCCCTGATCACCGCCATCCGTCGGTTTCAAGACCGGTTCGGCCTTGAGGTTGTGCTTGAACCGGGGGCAGGCCTGGTGGTTGACACTGGAGAGCTGCATGCCAGCGTGCTGGCCCTGCACTGGAATGAAGAAGCCCTTGCCATTCTGGATGCCAGCGCGTCAACACATATGCCAGATGTTCTGGAGGTGCCATACAGGCCAGTCATTCTTGACGCGGCAGGCCCCGGTGAGAAGCTCCATACTTACTGTTTGGGCGGCAAGACATGTATGACTGGCGACATAATCGGGACCTACAGTTTCGACGCCCCGCTGCAACCTGGTGACCGGCTGATCTTTACCGACCAGATGCACTATAGCTTTGTAAAAACCCAGACATTCAACGGGACCCCGCTGGCCAACCTTGCCGTGCGCTGGGAAGACGGGCAGGTCGAATTGTTGAGTGATTTTGGCTACGACTCGTTCCGACAGCGCCTTGGCCGCTAGCTGGACCTGAAGCCCGGCATCTGGATTCGCCTGCCTAGGACCCGATGGCATCATCCTTCAGCGCATCATCCATAACCGCTACCGCCTCCCGAACGTCAGCGTCCGTAATGATTAAGGGAGGCGCAAGGCGCAGCACGTTCTGACCCGCGGCCCCCACCAGAAGCCGGCGCTCGCGACAGGCATTCTGCAGCGGCTTGGGTGCAAAGCGGAGACGGATGCCAGTTAAAAGACCTTTACCCGTGAGGCCTTCAACCTTGTCCGGATGGGAATCCGCAAGCGATTTCAAGCCTTGAGCAAGCACGCTCGACACCCCCCGCACATTCTCTAGAAATGCCTCGTCAGATACAATATCCCAGACCACATTTCCGACGGCCATCGCCAAAGGGTTACCGCCATAAGTTGATCCATGACTGCCGGGCTGCATCACCCGTCCAACCGCCTCCGTCATCAGACAGGCCCCGAAAGGAAACCCTCCGCCAATCCCCTTAGCCACCGCCATAATATCAGGCGCCGCATCGGCCGCCCATTCGTGGGCAAATAATTTTCCGGTCCGGCCCATTCCGCATTGCACCTCGTCATAGATGAGCAAGGCACCGGTCTCATCGCACAGGGCTCTGAGCCCCGAGAGACAGGCCTCCGGCAGCGCACGAACGCCCCCTTCCCCCTGAACCGGCTCGATAAGGATCGCAGCAGTTTTATTCGATACGGCAGCACGAAGCGCGTCATGATCGCCAAATTCAATATGGGTAAAGCCGGGCATGGGCGGACCAAACCCTTCAAGGTAGGCAGGGTTTCCGCCTGCATTGATCGCCGCCAGCGAACGGCCATGAAAGGCCCCGCTAAAGGTAATGATCTCATATCGGTCTTCGTCGCCATTGGCCCAATGATATTTCCGCGCAGCCTTAAGCGCACATTCAATCGACTCGGTCCCGGAATTGGTAAAGAAAACCCGGTCAGCAAAGCTCCCTGTGCAGATCTTTGCAGCCAGAGTTTCCCCATCAGCAATCCGGAACATATTAGACGTATGCCAGAGCTTCCCGGCCTGTTCCTGAAGAGCGCGGACCATTTCAGGATGAGCGTGACCAAGACCATTGACGGCAATTCCGGCAATGAAGTCGAGATAGGTATCCCCGCTCTCAGTGAATAAGCGAGCGCCTTCTCCACGCACAAAAAGCTCACCCGGCGGGTTGTAAACCGGTAGGATATTCTGGCGTGCCTCGATCATGCTGTACTCCGTCGCTGAACTCAAACCCCTCGACGGCTTGGGGTGGCCGAAATGGAAAGTCAACTCACCGCCGCATCGAACGCAGAACATATCCTGTTTTCAGGCGCCTCGCGGCCGATTTCCGGCTGTGACACGGATCAGCTCTCAGCGGACTTTAAGGGCCTGAACCAAAAAAGGCGCGCCATTCCGGCGCGCCATTAGGTGATTGCAGCGTTTCCTCCCAGAAACTTGCCTCATCTGTATCGCTAAATTGTCGCACGCCTGTCAAGCGAGATCATGACAATTTGGAAAGGAAATTTTCCAAGACGGGATTACGCCCATTAAAACAATGCTCAATGGTTGTAATTACAACGGGTTCACACCCTTGCATTGCGAGTGTTCGGGCGATGTTCAAGGCCTTCTTCTGGGGTGCGAGAACCGCTTGAGGATTCAGTCGGACCACCTCAAGTTGCGTGATCAATTCGTCCGTTATCGGCTGACCGACCTCAATTTTTTTTAAGCCCTGCGCGGCCGCTTCTGCCTCGACCGCATCCAAGAGCCCTCCAAGCGCTTCGCGGACGGCATCCGACCAGTCCGCATTGCGCCCTGCCACCAATGAGGCCTCGCTGGCAAGGATGACGCCATCGGATAAGACCTTCAATCCGTTGGCCTTCAGCGTCGCCCCCGTCGAGGTAATATCCACGATGAGGTCTGCCGACCCAGCAGCCGGTGCCGCTTCTGTCGCCCCCGCGCTTTCAACCAGGCGGTATTCCCCAACAGATCGGGCCGCGAAAAAATGCCGGGTGGCCCGCATATATTTGGTTGCCACCCGCAGCCGTCGGCCATGCTGTAGTCTGAACTGCGCGCCTGCCGCCTCCAGATCCGCCATCGTATCGACATCCAGCCAGGCGGCGGGAACCGCCACAACCAAATCAGCCCGGCCAAACCCCAATCGGCGCAAAACATGCACATCACGCTCAATATCTGTCGACATATTGTACAGAAGATCCTCGCCCGTGATCCCCAAATGCAGGCTGCCCGAAATCAGGCCCTCAGCAATTTCACCCGCTGAAAGCAGAAGGATGTCAATTTCAGGCTGCCCATCAAGCGCTGCGGTGTAACCGCGGCCACCACCGATTTGACGCAGCCGGAAGCCACAGGCCGCCAGCCAGGTTTCGGTATTCTGTTTCAGGCGTCCCTTGGAAGGAATAGCGAAACTCAGACGTGTCATTTGCGTCTCCCTGACTGGCGCATAACACGGTCAGGAACAACCACGCCTCCGATTGCGCTGGCTTTAACATCACCCCCGGAAAGTCTGGTGAGAAGCTGGTCATAGCGCCCACCCATGGCGAATGAGCCCCGCGGCGTGCCCAACGCCGATACCTCAAAAACAAAGCCGTCATAATAGGTGAAGCGTCGACCAAAGCTTGTGAGAAAGCGCGCCTCCTGCAGGAAAGCGGCCGGCGCCAGAGCGCTCATTTCTGCGAGCCTGTTGGACAGTGTGGAGAGGACACCATCAAACTGGCTCAGCCCCCCGTCCTTAACAAGACGGCTGAGTTCAGAAGGCGCATCGTTGAGGGGAACATCGATAGACAAGAAACGGTCAATCAGCTGGCGTTGCGCAGCGGTCAAATCGGGCGCAGAGCGTGACGCAGAAAGCTCGGCCAATCGCCTGATAACGTCCTCGGTGCTCCGGTCGCCCACGGGCTGGACCCCGGTCAGAGCGAACATATCATCCACGAAGGCCTTTACGTCCTCCTCAGACAGGCCGGCCAGCCGGCGCACCATTCCAGAGGCGGCGCCGTTGCGGTCCGTTTCTATAAAGGCCCGCACCCCCCCCTCCTGCCGGAAGGCGCGCTTCAACCCTTCGGCAATCTCAGGGGGAAGGTCGAGCGCATCTACAAACGCTGGAAAGATCGAGAGGTCGCCGCATCGCGTCCACCCCTCAGCAGCACCTTCTGCCTGACACCCTGTACAGATGTCGGCATAAAGACGGGCGTCCTCGACCGGACTGCTGGCGGCCCCAAACCGCTCAAAGCCGGTCTGACGCAACTCTATCGGATCTCCCGGAACTGATGGCAAACGAAAGACCGGACCATCATAACGGCGCAGACTTTCGCCTGTCCCTGCCATCCTGCGGTGGGCCACCTCGGCGATTGCCACCGGCAGCGTCAGATCGGGTCGCAAAGCCCATTCGCGACCCTCATGATCCAGAAAGGTACATATCCGATTGCGAACCGCTTCACCGGATAATTCAAGGGGCACGGAGGCCTCAAGCATAATGTTGGGTGTTACGAAATCGCCACCCAATCGTTCGAAAGCGACCCCAGCACTCACTGATCTGCCTCCACAATTTCCCGGATACGGGTCACCATGTCCGCCCGACCGACCTCGAATTGTCCCGGGCGAACGTCCCGGTATTCCTCATTGGATTGGATCGACGCTGCTTCTCTGGCCCCCACCTTCAAATCTTTAACTGTAACGCTGCCCCGGGACAGCTCATCTTCACCAATCATCACCACGGCGGGTGCCCCGCGGCGGTCTGCATATTTCATCTGCGGACGCATGCCAGACTGGCCCATATAAGCCTCCGCCCGGATACCCGCCCGCCGCAGCTCTGTAGCAGCCTGTAGCGCAATTGAGGGATTGCTGCGGTCCAGATTGAGAACGATCACCGGACCGTTCAACGGCTTCAGATCGCCCAACAGGCGGAAAGCGGTCGTCAGGCGGCTAATCCCGACAGAAAAGCCTGTTGCGGGAATAGCTTCACCCGTAAACCTTGCGATCAAATCATCATATCTGCCGCCGCCGCCGACGGAACCAATCCGGATCGGATTTCCAGCCTCGTCGCATGCTTCCTGCAGAAGCTCGGCCTCAAAAACCGGACCGGTATAGTATTCCAGACCACGCACAATGGACGGATCAATCACCACATCTTCTTCAGCCACTCCAAGGGCCATCAGCCCGTCTGAAATCTGAGCCAGCTCAACCAGACCCGCCTTCGCAGCCTCTCCGCCTCCAACAGCTCGACCGATGGCCTCAATTGTCTCGGCACGCGTCGCTCGTCCTGCTTCTGCAAAGGCAAGTACGGCCTTTACCGCTTCGGCTCCAAGCCCGGCACCCTTGGTAAAGTCGCCGCTGTCATCCATGCGGCCTGCGCCCAGAAGGTCCGCGACGCCGGACACACCGAGCCGGTCCAGCTTATCCAGCGCGCGCAAGACTGTGATCCGTGCCGCCTCACTGTCTGCGCCAATCGATACAAGGACAGCATCGAGCAGGCGCCTCGTATTTACCCGGATCACAAATCCGCCCTGCGCGGCACCCGCTGCACGCATCGCCTCGGCCGCCATGGCGATCATTTCAGCATCGGCATGGGCGCCAGACGCGCCAACGGTGTCTGCATCGCATTGCATGAACTCGCGGAAGCGTCCGGGACCGGGCTTCTCGTTGCGCCAAACTGGTCCCGAGGCATATCTTCTGAACGGCTTCGGGAGCGTCTGCCAGTTTTCCGCCGCGAACCGCGCCAAAGGCGCTGTCAAATCATATCGCAGGCTCATCCACTGATCATCATCATCGGGAAGCGCGAACACACCCGCATTGGGCCGGTCATCATCGGGCAGGAACTTGCCCAGCGCATCGGCGAATTCAAACGCCCCCGTATCCAGAGCTTCAAACCCCCAATTGCGATAAACTGAGGTCACCCTTTCAATCATCGCCGCTTCCGCATGCAAGGTGGCTTCACGCTTATCGGGAAAGCCGCGCGGCTTTCGTGCAAGATTCCTGGAATTTGCAGCCGTTTTTGTCATGCCGTGTTGCCTCTTGCCGATATTCTGCCCGCTTAAACGAAGCCCCCCCGCGTGTGAAGGTGCGCCTGAAGCGGAAGAGATCGGTGCTGTTGGAAATCAAATGAGAGATATTGAGGCCAACCCATTCCGATCACGCCTCGCCGGACGCGCTATGCACAATGGGGATGGGGACCGTAACTCATGGTGCCCGCGCATAGGATTTCGGGATATATCTGTCAACTACCAGACGAGTGCCTGCTTGAGCTGAGCACGGATACCCGGGGGCAACTCATCGCTTCCCCGGTTCGCGGCCAGATCTGATGGCGCGTCGTCAGCTTTGAGATAACGCCACCCCTGAAAAGGTCGTTTTGGAACCGGCTCAACCATCACAATTTCCGGTTCAAGAACAATTTCGCAGGCCCGGCGCCCCTGCCTGTCGAGGAAAGACTCGACCGAGAAGATTCGCTGCCGGACCTGTATCACGCCACGGATAACCCAGTAGATCGACCCACCCTCCAGCAACTCCGAGGCACGTTTGGGAACCATGCGGGTATGATGATAGGGCTTTGCAGCGGTCTTCATCAAATGACGTTGCCAGACCTTAAGATCCTCGACGTCATCCGCCCCCACACACAATTTCACCATATGAACTGTCATGCTGGAGATCATAGAGGTGAGTCTCGCCAAGAAAAGGGTAGCCCGAAGAATTCGTTCCCCCTTTTAATCTCTGTCACCGGTTCAGACCTGTCTCCGGCTCAGCGCGAGACGCCTGTTCAGCCAGATAGGCTGATTGCGTTTCCGCATTGGCAAAAAAGAATGTCGCCTCCGAGATCACGGCAAGATATTCTTGCCGGACCAGACGGAAAGCCGCCCGAGCTTCAAATTTGAGCCTGTACTGGGTCACAAAACTCAGGCCCCAAAGTGGAGCGAGGTCCAGAAGGTAAGTCTGTTCAAACGATAAGAGCCGTCCCCCATCCGGCCCCGCGACAGGTCGAGGCAGCTTATAGTCCAGCCGTAGGAAGTGGCGGCGCACAGGATCAATCCAGGCCTCAGCCCGCAAATGCTGCGTAGCCCATATGTCGAGATCTGAATCGTTCTCAGAAGGGGTATGCTGAAAGACAATCCGCCAGGCCGCACCATGGTCATCAAGCTTCAGGTCTCGCCCGAGACTGGCCCGGAGATCATCCGGAAACAATCGGCTGTCCGGCGCCGGCATATTCCCCCAAGACGCGGCTATGCGGTCGAGTCCCGCATCTTCGCCATCCGTTTCAACCAGGTACCAACGCTGATCTTCGCTGAGCCGCGGATCAAACCGGAAAATCCGGCGCGCGTCGGAACTGGTCAGCTCTACAGTAAAGGCGGCTCGCAAACCTGGCGGCGCCTCCGAGGCCCAGAGCGCATCCTGGACGATTTTATCGCCGAGGACAGACTGAAGAAGAAAGGCAAGGATCACGCTCATGCCAGGATCTTTGGCCGGCAATTAAGGCAGGGCTAGGGCCCGGCTTGAGGAAACAGTGCCCTGTCGCAGACGATCACCCCAGAAAACCGAGTCTTCAGTCATCCCGGAACCGATTGGTGATTGGATAACGACGGTCCCGGCCAAAATTCTTTGTTCCGACCTTTACGCCCGGGGGCGCCTGGCGCCGTTTATATTCAGCGATATAAAGCAAGTGCTCGATGCGGCGAACGACAGCCTCATCATGTCCCCTGGCGATGATGTCATCAACATCTTCATCATGATCGACCAAACTGCGCAGAATATCATCCAGAACCTCATATGCCGGAAGACTGTCCTCGTCCTTCTGGTCCTCACGCAGCTCCGCGCTCGGCGGCTTGGTGATAATCCTGTCTGGCATGACCTGTCCTTCCGGACCAAGAGCCCCGGCAGGATGATTCTGATTGCGCCAGCGCGACAAGTCAAAAACCTCGGTTTTGTAGAGGTCTTTCAGGGCATTGAACCCACCGCACATGTCGCCATACAGCGTGGCATATCCCACAGCCATTTCAGATTTATTGCCGGTGGTGACCACCATATGCCCAAACTTATTCGACAAGGCCATCAGAGCCAAACCCCGCAAGCGGGACTGAATATTCTCTTCGGTGGTATCCGGCGACGTCCCGCGAAAAACAGATTGAAGCATGCTTGCGACCGCCCCGACGCCCGGTTCGATGTGAATTGTATCATACTTCACACCCAGCATGTCGGCGCAGCCCCGGGCATCTTCGAGGCTGTCTGCAGAGGTGTACTTGGAAGGCAGCATGACGCACCAGACGCGATCGGGTCCCAATGCGTCGACTGCGATCGCGGCTGTCAGCGCGCTGTCGACCCCCCCGGACAAGCCCAAAACGACACCCGGAAAGCCATTCTTGTTGACATAATCGCCGAGGCCAAGGACTGCCGCGCGATATTCAGCATCCCACCCATCCGGATCTGCACAAACCACCGTATCGGACGGAACAAACTGACCCGCCTCAAATGTCACGCGCGCAACGCCGTCAGTGAATGAGCCGACCAGCGGACAACGATCCGCGTACCGCCCATTGGTTGTGAAGCTGCCCCCATCGAAGACAAGCTCATCCTGGCCACCAACCTGATTTACGAACAAATAGGGCAAGCCAAATTCGTGCCAGGCATCAAAGGCCGCGGCCCGTTCTTTTTGGATAGTCCGGCGCCAGGGGGATGCATTCGGTGCCACAATCAGTTCAGCCCCCCGCTTCTTCAGAGCTGAGGGGACCCGCTGGTACCAGAGGTCCTCACAAATTGCCAGGCCGACCCGGATGCCCTTAATCTCAAAAACAGCACCCGGGCTGGCGCCACGCTTGAACAGCCGAACTTCGTCAAAGACCCCATAATTGGGCAATTCATATTTATCATAGCGCCCGGCAATCTCGCCATTCCTGAGCAGCAAGACCGAATTAAAAAGGCCCTCACCTTCGCTCCATGGGGCCCCGACAAGCATGGCCGGACCTGTCATGGTCAGACGAGCCAGATCCGAAATAGCCTGTCGACACAGGGCCACAGCACTGGCCTTCAGAACCAGGTCTTCTGGCGGATATCCAATGATGAAAAGCTCCGGAAAAACAATGAGGTCTACATTACTTTGCGAAGCTTCTGCGTGCAGGCGTTCGGCCATTTCCCGATTGCCGGCAATATCTCCGACAATCGGGTTCAGTTGGGCTGCCATTATGCTGAGGGAACGGGTCATAACGCAGATCTATGCGGGACCGGCCAGCCTGAAAAGGCCCTTCAGCCCTTCAAACTGATTTCAAGCGCATCACACACGCGATGGATCTGCGCTTCACTGAGATAGGGATGCATTGGAAGGCTGAGCGATTCACGGGCAGCTGCCTCGCACGCGGGCAGCGGGCCAAACACCGCGCAATGGGCAAAAGCCGGCATCTCATGGATGGCCATATCGTAATAAACCCCCGTGGGGACCCCGGCTTCGGAAAGCGCTGCCCGGACCCGATCGCGGTGCTGAACGCGAATGGTATAGAGGCCATAGCCATTTTCCTGTCCGTCCAGGGCGGTTTGTTGCTCAACCAGGCCTCCAAGGCGCTCATCATAAATCTCCGCCGCAGCCACCCGGCGCAAGCGTTCTGCCTTAAAGAGGGTCAGTTTTTCAGTGACAACTGCACACTGGATCGAGTCGCATCTGCCATTGATCCCAACCCGGACCGATTCCTTGCGATTGTCTCCGGTTCCGTGCCAGCGGATCGATCTCAGGCGGTCAGCGAAGGCGGCGTCCTGAACCAGCACCGCACCGCCATCGCCATACCCTCCCAGAGTCTTTGTCGGGTAAAAACTCGTCGCGGTAATTTCGGCAATATTCCCGACCCACCTGCCATTATCTTTTCCGCCAAATGCCTGCGCTCCATCTGCGATCACACGTAATCCGCAGGCGTCCGCAACAGCCTGGATGGCCTGGTAATCAGCCGGAAGGCCGTAAAGATCGACAGGCATAATCGCGCGCGGCGTCAGATCCCCTGCCGCCTTTACGGCATCAATTTTTCGTTGGAGGTCACTGGGATCGATATTGAAGGTTCGTGGATCGATGTCGACCAGGACAGGAAAGGCGCCCGAGAGCAAAACCGCATTCGCTGTCGCATTGTAGGTGAACCCTGGAATGAACACCGCATCGCCGGCACCGACTCCCATGGCCAGAAGCGGCATGACAAGCGCCTGCGTCCCCGAGCCAACGGCGACGGCATCTGCAGCCCCGGTAAATTCGGCCAATTCGCGCTCACACTCCTCGACCTCAGGACCACCAATATACCGGCCATGGTCAAGAATATCGCTCCACCTTTTCTCCAGCGCTGGCCGGATAAGTGCCTGTTGCGTCTTCAGATCAAAAAGCTGGATGGGCGCATCAGCCGGCAAATCGATCAATTGCCCGGAGTCCCGATCAGAGTAGGCCATCATTTAGTTTCCTATCGCACTTAAAGCGGCACAATCCGCCTGCTCAGCAAGATGGACCGCCATCGCCGCTTCATGACCGGGAATGGCGCAGTCACCTTCACCAAGGCAGGCTGAAAAGAAGGATTCATCTGCCCGTTCCAAGGGGTCGGACACTTGGTCTGAAACGTCAGATATGATCGGGAACGGTGTCGTATTCTCAACAGTCCGTCGCAAAAAATCTAATGTGATGTGACCTGACGGATATGTCAGGATCATACGCCGGTCTCGCGCATCGGCGCAGCGACTTGCGCGAAGCTGGGCGCCTCCCGCCGCAAAGGTCAGATTGGCCTCTGCGTCATCCAAATGCTCGGTATGAACACAACGGCCGGACGCCTCGACCCGGCTCGGACGCCCCATGAGGCGCGCAACCATGTCGAGATCATGAATCATAAGATCCCAGATCACCGACACATCACCAGCTCGATTCTCAGGTGAAGGAGGCGACATCCGCCAGGTCTGAATCTGCCGGGGGCGCTCCGGCAGACTAAAAAGTCCCATCGCTGCCAGAACGAAGCGCTCCTGATGGCCGACCTGCAGTATTACCCCAGCCAGCCTCGCCTGCTCTGCCAGCCGGTCGGCGCCCGCTCCTGTCAAGGCCAGGGGCTTCTCGACCATAACATGGCACCCTTGGCCGATAGCCTCGCCAACAATGTCTTCATGATACACCGCAGGACTTGCAACAATGACGGCGTCGCAGTGCGCAAGGAGCTGTTTCAGACTGCTATGTGACTGGGTCTGGTAACCTTCAGCGAGCCGCGTACAGCGGTCGGCGTCCGGGTCGTAAATTCCCGCGAAAACGGTTTTGCGGGAGCCAGAAATTTTGTCCGCGTGATAACCGCCAAAAACGCCGGCACCGATCAGACCAACTCTCAGATGCCGCATTGAAAACTCCACGCTACCGACCGGTAAATAGGCGGGCCGGGGCGGCCTGCACAAGCTTCCATGACGGTTCTTATAATCAATTGGCGTTACGGTTTCTTACCATCGGGGCTTTTCATAAGCTCCAAGAACGGCCAGATGAATGCAACGTCACAGAAAGGATACTGGCATGAGCAATCTGACATCTCGAGGATGGGCACTGGCACAACGCCCCGTCGGAGCCCCTAAGCCGGGTGATTTCACCCTGCAAACGGAAGATGTCGCATCTCCGAAGGACGGCGAGATTCAGGTAAGCAACAGCTGGATGTCAGTCGACCCCTATATGCGTGGCCGCATGTATGATCGTGAGAGCTATGTCCCGCCCTTTCAAATAGGTGAATTGTTGCAAGGTGGTGCAATCGGGCATGTAACAGCCTCCGGACACCCGGATTTCAAAGTCGGTGACCTCGTTCAATCCATGGCCGGCTGGCGGGAAGTCTGGACCGCGCGGCCAGAAGCCGTCCTCGCCAGTGTCCGTCCCGCCGACACCGGATTACCCGACAGTGCCTTCCTTGGAATTGCCGGCATGCCAGGCCTTACGGCCTATGCGGGCATCCTCCGAATCGCCCAGTTGAAAGAGGGTGACACGGTACTCGTGTCCGGAGCCGCTGGCGCCGTCGGTTCCGCCGTCGTTCAGATCGCTAAAATCAAAGGCTGTACCGTAATCGGATCAGCTGGCGGGGCGGAGAAAGTCGCGTTCGTCAAATCTCTCGGTGCGGATGCCTGCATAGATTATCAGAAGGCCGACAGCTATGAGGCTCTGCTGGAAGCACTCCGGGTCGCTGCGCCAAAGGGGATAGATGTTTATTTCGACAATGTCGGAGGCGATCACTTTCAGGCCGCCATCGAACTTGCCCGCCCGATGGCACGTATGGCGATCTGCGGCATGATCTCTCAATATAATGATACAGAGCCACGGCCCGGTCCAAGCAATGTGATCCAGATCGTGGGCAAGCAACTGCAAATCCGCGGTTTTATCGTGTCGACACATGCCGACATGCAGAATGACTTCATGCGAGACATGGCGGAGTGGATCGGCTCTGGAAAACTCAACTTCCAAGAGACTGTAATGGAGGGAATCGAGGCGGCACCAGACGCGTTCATGGGTCTTTTTTCCGGCCAGAACAAAGGGAAGATGCTGGTCAAGCTGTCCTGATCCTGTGACCTTCCGGAACAATAAAGGCGCTGTCGGCCAGAAGCTGTTCGACGCTTATATTGTTGCTGACTGGAGTGCGTCCTCCGTCCCTAAAACCGGTGCCGATTCCATCTGGATCGGGGACCGGTATCGGGATAAGCGAGGTCGTATCCACTTTGAGGTGTCCAATCCGCCGACGCGTCTGGAAGCTGAAGCCCAGCTTCTGCATCGCATTCAGCGCCATCTGGACCGGGGCCGTCGTCTTCTGGTCGGGTTTGATTTTGCCTTCGGATACCCAAGAGGCACGGCGCAGGCCCTTAAACTGGACACCGGACATGCCCCGGCCTGGAAGGCGATGCATCGATTCATCTCCGACCGCATGGTTCAGCAGGTCGACAATCGCAATGACCGGTTTGGGTTTGCCGAGGATCTCAATGCCCGGATCAGCGGCGGCCGTTTCCCTTTTTGGGGCGCCCCTCATACGCGCCCCGACAGTCCTTATCTGCCGAAAACCAAAAAGGGCCGGCAGGCCCCGTCGCGCCCCCTGCCGGATCAGAGACGAACAGAAATCTGGATCCAGGACACATTTTCCGCCCGGCCCAAATCGGTCTGGCAACTGGCCTATACCGGGGCGGTGGGAAGCCAGGTCCTGCTCGGTCTGCCGACCCTGACCGCGTTGCGCGCGGCGCTTCCGGACAGCCGCATCTGGCCGTTTGAAACCGGATTTCAGGACCTTTCAAAAAGCCGGCCCGACACGATCCGATGTGTTCTTGCCGAGGTCTATCCCTCTACCGTGGCAACCGACCTATCCCTAGGACAGATCCGCGATGCCGCGCAGGTCCGCGCCCTCTCGGACCGCTTTTTCTCAGCGGATAAAGCCGGATTCCTGGCGGCGGCATTCGGGCCCCCGCGCGGACTCCAGACGGAAGAAATTGCACATATTGAGACCGAAGAGGGCTGGATTTTGGCGATTTAGCCCGGAATCGCCTGTAAATGTTGGGCAAACGGGATATTCACCCCGCCCGAATCATGGACAAGTCACCGCACGGCAATCTTGGCCGTCAATTAAGAGGAGAGCCCAATGAACAAGGGTGAACTGACCAAATCTGTAGCTGAAGCGACCAACATGTCTCAGGCCGAAGCCGGTCGTGCAGTTGATGCCGTTTTTGATGCGATTTCCGGCGCTGTCAAAAGTCGGGACTCCGTCGCAATCGCTGGCTTCGGAACCTTCGTCGCAAAGACGCGCGGCGCGCGTGAAGGACGAAACCCGGCAACGGGCGAGAAGATCCAGATTGCAGAAAAAACATCGGCAGCTTTCAAGCCTGCCTCCGTTCTGAAAGACATTTAATTCATCTTCCAGACGATCTTAAGGACGGCGTGTCACACTTTGTGATGCGCCGTCTTGCGTTCCAGAACCCACCATTGCAGCCCACCCGCTACAAGCAGCGCCAGACACACGCCCTCCATCATGCCCGCTGCGCCGCGCTGCAGGCTGATCCCCAAAATGTAGGTGGCCGGTATCATCAAAACAAAGAATGACCCGATGTGAATGAGGCTCGGCACCCAGATCCTGTTCTGAGCCCGCAGAGCCATGGACGCGACGGCCTGCAAGCCGTCAAACGTCGTTGCAAAGGCAGCATACACCAACAGGCTCGTAATCATCGGCGCGAGGACCAGGCCATCGATGTCGGCCTCGGCATCCACCAGACCCCGGGCCACCCATGGACCGAACGCCACGAGGACAAGCGCAAGAAGCGCCCCAATCAGAAATGTCGCGGCAACGCCGAGCCGTGACGCCCGCTGGACACCCGCAAGATCCCCCCGCCCATAATGCTCTGCCACCCTGACGCTGGTTGCGGTACCAATGCCAACAAACAGCATGAAACAAACACCCATGACCTGTACCGTGTAGCCATAGGCTGCGTTCACCGCGAGGCTGATGAAACTGGCAATGATATAGGTCAGGTTAAAGCCACCCCATTCCGCAACATTGCTGATTGCCGTGCCGAACCCGACCGCGAGCTGGCGAACGGGCTCATCTGCCGGGCCCGGTACCGACGGTTTCAGCGCAGGCGTCAACCACAGGACAAGACCGAACAGGACGACAGTAATTGCCCAGCGTGACCCCGTTGTCGCCCAGGCAACGCCCTCGGCGCCCATCTGAGGCAAGCCCCAAAACCCGGCCACCAGGGCAAGGTCGATAACCAGGTTCACGACCACGCCGAAATACATCACCCAGGTGACAAGGATGGGACGCCGGAGTGCTTCGAGATAAAAGCTGCAGACCATGGAGACCATGAACCCCCCCACACCCAGTGCAAGAATCCTCGTCACCTTGGCCACTTCATCGGCAACGGTCTGGGTGGTTAAGGTCGCGCTGATCTCCGTGTTCGGATTGATCGCGACAAAAATCCAGTCAAACAAAGGCTGCGCGCCGGCATAGACCATGAGGGTCAACACTGTGCCCAGCACAAGGGACCAGACAAAGCCACGCCGGAAAATGCGCCCGGTCTGATCTGTCTCATTCCGTCCGGACAATTCCGACGTCAGGATCTGAACGCCCATCAGCAGTCCAAAGCCAAAGCCCAGGGCAACGCCGATGGGCAGCCAGGAGTTCAGAACAAACGGAAGTTCGGCCTCATCAATTTGCCCCAGCACGATGGCGTCGGTCAGGGCCATGAGCATGACAGACATGCGGGAAATAGCTATCGGGATCGATAGCCGCAAAAGATCCACAATCTCATGGAGCCGCGCCCAGGCCGGCCATGCCCGCTGGGTCATGCGCTGTGTCTTTCCTGTCAGCCGGCAGCCTGCTCGCCGGCGGTGTCCGCGGCTTTTAATCCCAGCAATTTGTCGGCGATCAGGAAGGCGAGCTCAAGGGCCTGCTCACCATTCAACCGGGGATCGCAATGGGTGTGATATCGAGACGACAGATCAGCTTCTGAAATAGCCTGGGCACCGCCGATGCACTCGGTGACGTCCTGTCCTGTCATTTCAAAATGCACCCCGCCGGGCACACAGCCTTCAGCATTCAGCACGTCGATGAAGGTTCGCACTTCAGACAGCACCCTGTCGACTGGCCGCGTCTTGAAACCGGACGCGGTTTTAAGGGTGTTTCCATGCATGGGATCGCAGGACCAGACCACATTCCGACCACTGCGTTTCACGCCCCTGGCCAGAGGCGTCAGCCCGTCTGCAACACCTTCAGCGCCAAACCGGGCAATCAGCGTAATCCGACCGGCTTCATCGTCCGGGTTGAGAACATCGAGGATGCGAAGCAGCTCGTCCGTCTCCAGACCTGGCCCGCATTTCATGCCGATCGGGTTGCGAACCCCGCGGCAAAATTCAACATGAGCATGATCGACCTGCCGGGTTCGGTGCCCGATCCAAAGCATATGGGCAGAAGTGTCATACCAGTGGCCCGAGGTTGAATCGATCCGTGTCATGGCCTCTTCAAACCCCAGCAACAGGGCTTCATGGGACGTGTACACATCCACCTGTGCCATTTGCGGCACCGTCGCGGAGTCGACCCCGCACGCTTTCATGAAAGCCAGGGCGTCACTGATCTTATCCGCTGTCTCGCGATACTGGGCCCCGAGCGGAGAGCGATCCACAAAACCCAGCATCCACTGGTGCACATTGGCCAGGTCGGCATATCCGCCTTTGGAAAAGGCCCGGACAAGATTGAGGGTTGAGGCGGCCTGAGAGTAAGACTGTATCAGGCGCTGGGGGTCCGGCGCGCGCGCAGCTGCTGTAAAGTCCATGCCGTTGATATTGTCGCCCCGGTAGGACGGCAGCGTCAGATCCCCAATGGTCTCGGTTTGTGACGACCGTGGCTTGCCGAACTGCCCGGCCA
The DNA here is from genome assembly GCA_938084575.1 of uncultured Hyphomonadaceae bacterium. Classification (GTDB taxonomy): domain Bacteria; phylum Pseudomonadota; class Alphaproteobacteria; order Caulobacterales; family Hyphomonadaceae; genus Henriciella. Next base: position 159,326 of record CALKFG010000003.1, on the reverse strand, counting down.
GCCGGCCAACCTTGACCACCGGCTTCGAGGCCGCAAAGGTCAGAACGACCGCCATTTGAAGCATGACGCGCAAGGTGTCCCGGATATTATCGGCGCTAAACTCTTTGAAACTTTCGGCGCAGTCGCCGCCCTGAAGAAGAAAGGCCTCTCCGCGCGAAACCCGCGCAAGGTCAGCCTTCAGTCGACGGACCTCGCCGGCAAAAACAAGCGGTGGAAATTCAGCCAGCTTGCCTTCGACATCGGCGAGCGCACCGGGGTCGGGATAGTCATCTGGAATGTGTTTCGCGGGCCGCGTGCGCCAGCTGCTTGGCGTCCAAGTCATCTCTGTCTCCTGCTATGGCGCCGGTATGACACACTCCACCTCAATAACTCAAGTTTGCGGCGCATTTGATGTCCTTTAAGAGTAGTCGGGGCGGACCAATCAGTTTAACGCTGAAGGCCATAAATACCGGTTAATCTTCACCGAGCCGATGTCTCATCTTTTGATCGCCTACGCCCCGAATGATCTTGATGCCCTTCTCAAAGTGCATGAAACCCTTCGGCAAGCCTCCATTGCGACCTGGTACATGCCACAGGCGAATGGCGTAAGCCCGACATCACCCGCAAACCTGGCGGCAATCCATGATGCCTTCGGCATGGTTGTTCTGGTGTCAGCCGCATCAATGAAATCAAAGACGGTCAAGATCCAGCTGCAACAGGCCATTGATCGTGGGCTGACCCTGTTCCCGCTCCGGGTGGATCATGCCCGGCTGTCGGGCCTGTTCAGGTCCGCGCTGGCCGACAAATTAACCGACGCTGTTCACGATGACGGTGCCCTCGAGCGACTTGTTGCAGCCGCACGCCAGCGGTTCGAGAAACGCTGCCCGGTTATCGCTGTGATGAATTTAAAGGGCGGTGTTGGCAAGACAACGGTCAGCGCGCAGGTCTTTGGCGCGTGGCAGTCTGCTCTTGGCGGGCGCACGCTGCTTGTGGATCTCGACCCGCAATACAATCTGACTCAGACGTTTTTCAACATGAACACCGCAGACGCCTTCTCGGCACAGGACAGGTCGGTGATTTCCCTGTTTGAACGCTCGCGCCTTCATGCCAAGGATCTTGAGTCCCCCGCAGAGGACTGGACGAGCATCCGCGTCGACCCTTTCCCGGCCGCCGACCGGGAGAGCATGTGTCATGGCCTGTTGACCCCAAACGGCCCTGCAGGCCGGCTGGATTTGATTTCCGGACAGTTCGAAATTTCGAAATATGCCTTTGCCCAGAATCCGCTGGCGCTCGCGGCCGTCGGCGCGAATTTCCGCCGGATGATCGACCACTATCGCAGCCATTATGACCTGATCGTCTTTGACACCAATCCGAATGCAACTTTTCTGACCCGATGCGCGCTGGAAGCCGCGGACCGGGTTGTGGTCCCCATGCATCCGGATGTTTACTCCCTGCGCGGGGTGCGCCTGCTCAATCAGGTCATTCATGACCATGTCGATGCCGCCGCACGGCCCGATATATCTGTCCTCTTCAACGCTGTGAGCCGGTCTGAACAATCTGATTTCGAGGCCGATGCCCGCAATGGCGCCTTTGACCCACAGGCCGGCTTCAGCCTGTCCCGGGCCCTCATGAGCCACGCCCTTCCCCGATCGGCTCACCTCAATGTTAAAAACCCGGACCCCGACAGTCCGCCCTGGCAGCAATTGCTGATTCATCGCGGCCGTGGCGGCGGCCTGCGGGCGATCCGGGACACTCTGACCGGTGTTGCCCAGGAATTAAAAACGTTGATCGAAGCCTAAAGCCCGTTCAGCCAGTCAATCAGAATGTCGTTGACCGCGCCGGGCCGTTCTTGCTGGGTCCAGTGTCCGCAGCCCTCCAGCAGGTGTGCTGCACGCAGGCCCGGCAGGGCGGCCTGCATCAGTGCGACAGGATCACCCTGAAACATTTTCAGCACAAGATCCCGGGTCCCCCCGATAAAAAGGCTCGGTTGATAAATTCGTGTATCTTCGCGGGCTGTCAAAAAGGCGTGATCCCGGTCATGGTTGCGATACCGGTTCAGGGGCCCCCGAAATCCTGAACGTCGGAACTCGTCCGCGTAATAGGCCACGTCCTGCTCTGACAGCCATGGCAACGGCATATCCGGCTCGACCAGACGATGCAGCAGCGGATCGCCATGCTTTTTGTCGGTCGGCCAGGCCCCATCCGGTGCATCGCCACAGATCGCATAATAGAATTTCCGAATGGTCGCCGCCGGATCTGCCTCTAATTCCGCTTCGGCAATCCCTTCCTCCTGGAAGTAGACCTGATAGAAAAACCGTCCCTTCCGGGTGAACAGGAATTTGAACAGGTCCAGAGAAGAGTGCTCTCCGGGCGGGGTGTAAGGGACAGATAAACCGGCAACCGCCCGGAACTGGTCGGGGTGAACCAGAGCGGAATTCCATGCAATCGGGGCGCCCCAGTCATGCCCGACAATCACACATGGGTCCGGGCTGATCTGGGCCGCGAGGCCGGCCATATCGGCCGTCAGCGTTTGCATATCATAGGCGGCCGCCTCAACCGGCCTGTCCGAGCCGCCATAGCCCCGCACATCCGGCGCTGCGACCCGGTAGCCCTGACCGGCGAGCGCCTCAATCTGATGGCGCCAGGAATACCAGCTCTCCGGAAAGCCATGTACCAGAAGGACCGCCGGCCCCGCCTGCGGGCCGGCAACTGCGACCCGCAAGCGGACACCATTGGTCTCAAACAGCTGGAAGTCCGGGCCGGCCAAACGCGGCCCCTTAGCCCTGCTTCAGCTCGTCAAAGGGAACGCTTTTATCCACCCGGACATCCTGTGGCAGGCCAAGCACCCGCTCAGCAATGATATTCTTGAGGATTTCATCGGTCCCGCCGGCAATCCGCAAGCCGGGTGCCCACATGAAGCTCTGCTGGAACAGGGCGTCGGCAGGCATGGTCTCGGTATCGGTCATCAGGCCATAATGGTCCTGCATCTCGATCGCTGAATTGCAGATATCCTGCAGCTGATTGGCCGTGATGATCTTGCCAATGGAGTTTTCAGGTCCGGGAGTCTGCCCCCGGGACAAGGCCGTCTGCGTCCGCAACTTGGTCAGCTTATAGCCCTGGGCCGCGACATACCAGTCCGCCAGATTTTCGCGGAACGCCCCGTCAGTGATGGTGCCCGACTGCTTGGCATAATCCATAATTTCCGACCAGTCGGGACCTGGCGATCCGCCGACGGCAAGGCGCTCATTCATCAGCGTGACGATCGCCACCTTCCAGCCTTCGCCGACCTCGCCCAGGCGGTCGGAGTCCGGAATGCGGACATCGGTAAAGTACACCTCGTTGAATTCACGGCCGCCGGATGCCTGGTGAATAGGCCGGGCTTCGACACCGGCCTGCTTCATGTTCACGATGAACATGGTCAGGCCCTTATGCTTTGGCGCCTTGGGATCGGTCCGCACCAGAAGGATGCCATAATCCGAATAGTGAGCCCCTGAAGTCCAGACCTTCTGGCCGTTAATCACCCAGTCGTCGCCGTCCCTGACCGCCCGGGTCTTGAGCCCGGCAACGTCCGATCCGGCCGAGGGTTCGGAAAACAGCTGGCACCAGATTTCCTCACCGCGCAGCGCTTTTTTGACATAGCGCGCCTTGTGATCGTCAGAGCCAAACGCAATCACGGTTGGGATGCACATGCCAAGACCAATGGTGAACGGTCCGGTTGGGGCATCGAACTTGGCCTCTTCCTGCCCCCAGATCACGTTCTGCATCGACGAGCCGCCGCGCCCACCCCATTCCTTCGGCCAGGTAATCTGGGCAAACTGATTGTCGGCCTTCAGCGCCTGCCAGGCTTTCGCCTGGCGCATGAACTCGTCACCCGCAATGCGCTGCCGGAGAGGACGTGCGCCCTTGGGGTCGAGATGCTGTGAGAGAAAGGCGCTCGCCTCGGCGCGAAATTCTGCTTCTTCAGGCGTGTCATTGAAATCCATGGTACTCTCCTTCGTCCCTCAGTGGCCGTTCAGGCCGAATTGTTTCCTGTTAGAGGTCGTATAATTTAAAACAGGCCCCTGCCATGGGGCAAGCCGTCACGCCGGTCAGGCCGCATTGCGCAGCTCAAGCGCCCGAACCAGTTTCTCTTTCCACACCGCCGGTGCGCCAGCCTGAACGGCGAGCAGCTTGGCCCGGCGATAGAACAGGTGGCAGTCGACTTCCCAGGTGAATCCCATGCCGCCATGGGTCTGGATGTTTTCCTTGCTGGCAAACCAGAACGCTTCGGAGGCCGCCAGGCGCGAGGCCGCCGCCGCTTCCGGCAGCTCCACGGCATTGGTCGACAGGGCCCAGGCGCCGAAATAGCAGTTTGACCGCGCAACCTCATTTTTCACATACATGTCGGCCAGCTTGTGCTTGATCGCCTGATTGCCGCCGATCGGACGACCGAAAGCGTGGCGCTCCTTGGCGTAATCCGTCGCCATTTCGAGACAGCGTGTGGCACCGCCCAGCTGCTCGAAGGCGAGCAGGACGGCGGCTTGGTTGAGAATGGCGTCATGCAGCGCAGCGCCCTCGCCCGCCGCGCCCAACCGTTCGGCCGGGGCCTTGTCAAAGCAAATTTCCGCATGGCTGCGCGTCGGCTCGAGGGTCTTGACCGGTGTCCGTGTCACACCCTCCGCTGTCAGATCCACCAATACAATCGACGCACCGGAGCCTTCACGAACCAGGACGAGGGCGTGGGTCGCGACATCCCCGTCGGTGACCGGGAGTTTCCGGCCGGAAATTGTCTGCCCATCAAACGTGACCGAGAGGCGCGCCGGATCCGGATGGCCCGGGCCTTCGCTGGCGGCATAACAGCCAATCACGTCACCTGAGGCCACCCCGGGCAGAAGCGCGGCTTTCTGCTGGCCGCTGCCGGCCTGCATCAGGCCCTCGGCGAAAAAATATACCGAGCTGGCAAACGGCACAGGTGCCAGGGCACGACCCATCTCTTCAGCCAGCACGCAAAGCTCCAGCGCCCCAAGGCCGAGCCCGCCAAATTCTTCCGGGATTGCCGTGCCGAGCCAGCCCATCTCAACCACTTTCTGCCAGACGCCCGCATGATGGCTGATCGCATCATCATTGAGCACGTCGCGGACATGCTGGGTCGTGCACTCCGCGCTGAGAAACTTCCGCGCCTCGTTGCCGAGGAACTTCTGGTCATCCGAGAAATCGAAATTCATCGCTGAAACACTCCCTTTTATCTTTGCAGCAGAATACCCAGCTTCTGAGAGGCTGAAACCCGTACCGCAACGGAAGCCCTGTTTTGCCTGAGGATGGAACGGAAAGCCAGCCGGCTCGGTGTGTTGGCAGATCAAACTCCCTTTGCAGCCGGACGACACATGTCTACAGTTTCGGCCTTGGTTTTGGTTCAGGTTTAGGGAAAGTCGCGCCCATGGAAACGCCCGCTCAGGTCAGATTGCAGGATTACCGCCCTTATCCTTTCGAGATTTCTCAGGTGGAGATGACATTCGACCTCGATCCTAAGGCGACCCATGTCCGCACCCGGATGGAGGTCAGGCGTCTTGAGCCGGGAGACTTCGTGCTGGATGGCGTCAGCCTCACGCTCGACAGCCTCAGCCTTGATGGCGTCGTGCTCTCCCCCTCACAATATGTCCTCGAGCCGAACGGTATCACCCTGTTGCAGGTTCCAGACGCGTTCACGCTTGAAACCCGTGTCGAGATCGACCCCTCGGCCAACACCGTCCTGTCTGGACTCTACCTTTCGGGCGGGCGATTCTGCACCCAGTGTGAAAGCACAGGCTTTCGCCGCATCACTTACTGGCCTGACCGCCCGGATGTCATGAGCCGGTTCCGTGTCCGAATCGAGGCCGACAAGGCCAACTATCCGATCCTGCTGTCCAATGGGACGCCGGGTGAGTCCGGCGACCTTGACCAGGGTCGGCATTTCGCCGTCTGGGACGACCCTCACCCGAAGCCGTCTTACCTGTTTGCCCTCTGCGCCGGCCGCTACGACGTCCATCGCGACACGTTCGAGACCATGCACGGCGACAAAGTCGATCTTGCCGTGCATGTCGATGAAGGCGATGCTCCCCGCGCAAGCTGGGCCATGGAGAGCCTGAAAGCCGCCATGCGGTGGGATGAGGACACGTTTCAGAGAGCCTACGACCTTGGCGTCTTCAACATTGTCGCTGTGCGCGACTTCAATTTTGGCGCAATGGAAAATAAGGGCCTGAATGTCTTTAACTCCGCCTATGTCCTCGCCGACGAAGAGACCGCCACGGATGCCGATTTCGAAGCCATCGAATCCATCGTCGGTCACGAATATTTCCACAACTGGACCGGCAATCGGATCACCTGCCGGGAGTGGTTCCAGCTTTGCCTGAAAGAGGGCCTGACCGTGTTCCGGGATCAGGAATTCTCGGCGGACATGCGGTCCCGCCCGGTTCAGCGAATCAAGGATGTCATTCGTTTGCGGGCCCATCAATTCACCGAAGATGGCGGCCCGCTGGCCCATGCCGTCCGGCCCGATCACTATGGCAGCATCGACAATCTGTATACGGCGACAGTCTATGAAAAGGGCGCTGAACTGATCCGCATGCTGAAGTCCCTGATCGGTGACGCCGCATTTGCAGAAGGCATGCAACTCTATTTTGTCCGGCATGACGGCCACGCAACCACCATCGAACACTTCTATGCCTGCTTTGAGGCGGCGAGCGGTCAGGATCTGAAACAGTTCCGAAACTGGTACAGCCAGCCCGGCACACCCGGTCTGCATGTCACCGAGACATGGGATGACCGCACCGGAACGCTAAAGGTCCGGCTGGCACAAACCAATCCCGTGACGCCGGGAAATCAGTCGCCGCGTCCGCTTCCCATGCCGATCAAAGTGGCGGCCTTCAGCCCTGGCGGTGACAAATTGGTTGAAACCACTTTGATCCTTGATGGTGCTTTTCTGGACTGGACCGTAAGCGCGCCGGACGGACGCCCGCTTTTATCCATCAACCGGGAATTTTCCGCACCCGTGCGAATCACCCATGACATTGCTGCGGCAGAGACCTTGTCGCTCGCACGCATAGATGATGATCCTTTCAACAAGTGGGACAGCCTGCAGCGCCTGATCAAGGCGGATCTGCTGGCCATGGCCTATCATGGTCAGTCAGAACCAGACAGCCAGCTCATATCGGCCATCGCCGGCGCCGTGCGCGATGGAAAAGATGATCCGGCCTATGCCGCACTGCTGATGCGACTGCCGGATGTCGGAGAACTTTTCCTTGATCACACCCCGGCTGCCCCGGCCGACCTCGACCGGGCCCGATCCCTGGCTCAAAGGGCCCTCGCCGACGCTTTGTCCAGCGACATAAAAGCAGTTCTGGAGTCTTCCGGCCCGTCGCCTTTCCGTCCGGACGCGAAACAGGCCGGAGGTCGTGCCCTGCAATCCGCCGCGATTGCCCTACTCGGCGCCAGAGGGACAACGGAGGACCGGAAGGTGCTGCAAGCGGTGCTTGATCGCGCTCCCAATATGACGCTTGGACTTGCCGCATTGCGCGCACTGTGTGTGGCCGGCCAGCCTGAAAAGGACGAGGCGCTCAGCATCTTCTGGTCACGCTGGCATAAAAATCCTCTCGTCATGGACAAATGGTTCGCCGTGCAGGCCGCCACGGGGAGTGTCGCAGACGTCGACACGCTGACCCGACACCCTCTGTTCGACCTCAGCAATCCCAATCGTGTCCGTTCTGTCGTCGGTGTTTTTGCAATGCAGAACCTGGCCCAGTTTCACAGCTCTGACGGTCGGGGCCACAGCCTTGTCAGCGACCTTATCTGCGCAGCAGACAAACTGAACCCGGCTCTGGCGGCCAGGTTGCTTCAGGCCTTCGAGCACTGGCGCGTTCTCGAACCGAAATCGCGGTCCAGCGCCAAAACAACATTAGAAAAGCTGCGCGCCGGCAATCTGTCCAAGAATGCGATGGACATTATCGGACGGACGCTGAACGAAACGGCTGGCGAAAACTGTTGATAGTCGGTTAACCAAACCTGAACCTTCGGCCCCGAATCTGTCATAACCGTCATTTGGAGCGGTGTTAAAGGCGGCGCGGTGGCTGAGTCAGACCCAGACAAGACCCAATTTGCCCGGTCTGCCGGCAAACGCGCTCGCTTTCGGGGCCTGACCCAGTTTATCGGTTTCATCATCCTGCTCGAGGCCATCGCCCTCGGCCTTAAGGCGTATGATGATCGCCAGCAGGCGCGGGTCGCGTCGGAGGCGGTCACGCAAGGGGAAGCCGGCATTGTTTCCGAATTTGTCAGTGGCAAGATTGCAGGGATCATCCAGCATCTGCGCTTTGGCACAGAGGCGGGCTGGAGTCCTGAACACCTGGCCGGCAGTCACCCCGACATTGACCGGGTTGAGCTGCTGCCGGCTGCCGGCGGGGCCGGCTCCAAAACCCGTCCATCCACCCGGGCCGGGCTGGCCGCTGCCATTGCCGCCCAACAGGAACGGGCCGCGCTCCATTCGTCGGGTGATCTCATTGTGATTGACCCGGGCGGGCAAACCGGTCGCTTCGCCGTGGTCAAATCACAGCAGCTCCTGCCCGGCCCCGAGCGACATCGCCATTCCTTTGCCTTGCAGAACCAAGGCCATCACCTCGTCGACAAAGCCGGCCAGCTGACGAAGTGCAGCGCAATTTTCGGGACCGCTCTGGAAAGTTGTGCAACGGTCCAGCGCCCGGTTTTTGCACAGCGCGACCTGCTCAACCTGGTTGTTTACCTCCTGCTTTTGGTCGGGCCCGCCCTTGGCCTTGCCGGTCTGCTTCAACTGGCCACCGATAACCGCCATCGCGCGGAGATGAATGAAACATCGGTCAGGCGGACCGGAAAAATGCTCACAACCGTGCTGCGAGAAACCAAGGCCGGTTTCTGGTCCATTGATGTCGACCAGAAACATGTTTGGCTCAGCGCCGAGGCCGCAACGCTGATGCAGGCCCCCGGTGAAGGCCATTACCGCTTCAGCGCTCTGGACCACCTTGTTCAAAGCCCGGACCATGGCAAGCTGACCAACGCCATCACAGACTTCGCAAAGACAGGTCAACTTGACCTGAACCTGTCCAATCGGGACCAGACCCGCTGGCTGCACATGCATGGCCATTCCGACACAGACAGCCATGAGCTGTGTGGTGTTCTTCTGGATGTCACGGATGTCGAGGATGCCCGACGCCGGAGCCAGCGTGCTGAGCAGCATTTGCGATCTGCGCTGGAGGGGTTTTCAGGTCCCTTTGCGCTCTGGGGCGCGAATCGCCGCCTGGTTTATTGGAACCAGGCCTTCGCCCGCGTTTTTAATCTGGAAGACACGCTTCGGGTCGGCATCAGCCGACAGACGGTCAGCCTGGCGCAGGCCGCCAGCACAATGGAGCGCCATTCCCGGCCCTCTGGCACTGCCGGCGATATTGTTCGGGTTGCCAGCGGATCCTGGTTCAAAATGATCGAACGGGAAACGCCGTCCGGGGAGATGATCACCATGGGTTTTGACGTCACTGTCGATATCCGAAACGAAGTCGAGCAGGCCGCACAGCAGAAGAAATTACGACAATTGGTGGTTGAGCTGGAACGGTCTGAAATGATTGCTGGAGAGTTGGCGGAAAAACTTCAGGTCGAGAAAACCAGAGCCGAAGAGTCTGCCAATTCCAAAAGCGCTTTCCTCGCCAATATGAGCCATGAACTTCGAACCCCGCTCAATGCCATTAATGGCTTTTCCGAAATCCTGGCCAGCGAGATGTATGGCCCGCTCGGCGACCGGAAATATCAGGAATATGCCCGGGATATCCTCGCCTCAGGGCAGCACTTGCTGGACATGATCAATGATATTCTCGACATGGCCAAAATCGAGGCTGGAAAAATGACGGTCGACCTGCGCCCGATTGACCTGACCGATCCGGCGGATGCCGCGGTGCGGATGATGCGGCGAAAGGCGGAGGACAAAGGGGTCAAGCTTCGGCTCATCGCCAATGATCACTTGCCGCTTGTCGATGCCGATCATCGCGCCATCAAACAAATGGTCCTCAACCTGGTCTCAAATGCCATCAAGTTCACCGACACAGGGGGCGACATACGGGTCACGCTTGACCGCAAGGGCGCTGAGATCCGTGTCGCGGTGCGTGACACCGGCATTGGCATACCCGCTGAGGCTCTGCCTCGGCTCGCAGAACCGTTCGAACAGATCAGCGATACACGCGGGCGCAATTATGACGGCACTGGTCTCGGCCTGGCACTGACCCGGGCTTTCGCAGAGATGCAGGGCGGTCGCCTCACCATTGCCAGCGAAGAACATAAGGGCACACAGGTTTCCTTCTTCCTGCCCATCCGGGCCAGCCAGATCCGTCACGCAACCAACGCCGCCTAATCCGGCGACGTCTCCTGCGCCACCCTGTCGAGGGTTTCCGACACGGCCGAAGCGAGATCCGCAACACATGTTCCGGCCGCAGCGCGCAGCGACAGGGCCCGCTGCTCTGCGGAGGTGCCGTTAACCTGCTGCTCGACCTCTGTTTCAAACTGCGCAATCAGCCGACGCCTTGCCGGCTCCGTCAGCACCACAGAGGCCTTGCACACAGCGACATCGCCCTTCAGCACCAGGCGGTGAATGCGGCCTGATGCGACATAGGGCGCCGCGACACCGGACTCTGGCGACAGGGCAACGCCCGGTCCCGCGCCAGTGAAACTGTCGATCAGGGCCAATTGCAACAAACGGGTCAGCCGCCCGGACCATTCGACCGAACGCACGAAGCGCAGTGCCCCGGTAGGACTTTCGCTGACGACGCCGCGTCCTGCCATAATCTCAGGCGCATCGAATTCCCTGATCACGATGTTTTGCGCCAATCCCAGATTGGCCCGCGCGGAAGAGATGCTGTACAGCCCGCCCGGCGCTTCGGGTTCGGGCAACACCGAAAGACAGCCAGTGATCAAAACCATGGGCAGTAGAAGGAACATGCGTCTCATCTTCATCAATCCTCATAAGGCCGGGGTTCACCCAGCAGGAAGCCCCGCGGATTTTCCTCCAGATTCCGGGTGACCTGATCAAGCCGCCGGATCAGGACTTGCAGTTCCTGAAGGCTCATCGTGGTCTGGGCAAGGGCCTCACGTCCCGGCCCCTGCAGCAGCTCTTCGGCCGTCCCCAATGTTTGTTGCCCCGCCCCGATCATGTCGCGGGTCTCTTCTGAGGCCGCTTCCAGCGCCGCCATCAGGGATTGCAGCCCTGAACTGAGATCCCTCAGCTCTGTCTCGACCTGAGCCGCTGTCCCCGACACCCTGCGCGACGCCTCCGTCACGCCATCGCCAGCCCGTTCCAGCGACGCCATTGTCGACAGCGCCTGCCCGATCAGACCCTCATCCTGCGCCGACACTGTTGCACTGATATCCCGTAAATTGGCCAGCGTGTCTGACAGGTTCGCAATATTGTCCTCGGTGAGGATCAGGGAAAGCTGGTCAATGGCGACCGAAGCCTTGCCGACAATCTCGGTTCCGCCATCGAACAGGGCGGCCAGGGGGGTCGGGCCGGCCTTGATTACCGGGATGTCGGAATTGGGCCGGGAAACCAGCGGCACCGAGGTCTCCGAACCGGCGGTGATCTGGACAAAAGTCAGGCCGGTAATCCCGGCAAAATCAATAATGGCCACGGAATCCGTTTTGACAGGGGTGGCCCGGTCAACCCGGACCCGAGCACGCACCATGGAGGGATCCTGAGGGTCGATCTTGACAGACTCGACCTCGCCCACGGTGATACCGATATAGCGGACGCTGGCGCCCTTTTCGAGCACGACCGGACCGGGGAAAACAATATCATATCGCTTGAATTCACGGTTAAACTGCGACGATCCCAGCCACAGGACGAATGCCACAATGGCAACCGTTGCGGCGATCACGAACCCTCCGATCAGGGCATAATTGGCTCGGGTCTCCATCACACTTCTCCTGCCAGGGCGGCCCGCCCTCTCGGACCCCCGAAATAAGCCTGTATCCAGGGATCAGAATGCCGCCGCAGACCGGCCATTGTGTCCACGGCGATGACCCGCTTATCGCCCAGCACCGCGATCCGGTCACAGGTGCCTTTCAACGTATCAACATCATGAGTCACGAGAAAAACGGTCAGTCCCAGGGTGCCTTGAAGCTCCCTGATCAGGCTGTCAAATCCTGACGCCGTAATCGGATCGAGACCGGCGGTTGGCTCATCCAGGAAAAGCAGAGGCGGATCGAGCGCCATGGCACGGGCCAGCGCCGCCCGTTTCCGCATGCCGCCCGAGAGGTCAGAAGGATATTTCTGGCCCGCCCAGGTTTCCAGGCCGGACATGCGGATTTTCTGGTCTGCCAGGTCCCGCATCAGGGCAAGGGGCAGGTTGGTATGCTCACGCATCGGCACCATCACGTTCTCCTGCACCGTCAGATTGGAAAAAAGCGCACCATCCTGAAACATGATGCCCCAAAGCTCCTGAACGGCCCGGATATCGCGCGAGCCCAGATGGGTGACATCCTTTCCAAAGACATGAACACGTCCGTCTGCAGGCGGCTTGAGACCAACAATTGCCCGCAGCAGGACGGACTTTCCGCACCCAGAGGGCCCGATAATCCCGATAATCTCCCCTTCAAAAACATCCAGATCCAATGCCTCATGGACGATGTGAGGCCCATAGGCTGTTTTCAGCCCCCGCACGCGAATGGCGACCGACCGGGTCATATATCGAGCTCCATATACAGGGTCGCGAACAACGCATCGATCACAATGATGGAGAATATCGCCTGCACGACCGATTTTGTCGTGTGCTGGCCGAGCGACTGCACGCTGCCACCAACCTGCAGTCCCTGCCGGCATCCAATCAGGGCAATGACCAGGCCAAATACCGGCGCCTTGGACATACCAACCCAGAAATGCGACAAGGGAACGAAATCCTGCATGCGCCCAAAGAAGACGCTCGGATTGATGTCCAGCGCCAGCCATCCCACCAGAACGCCTCCACCCAAGCCTGCCAGCACGCCGACAAAAGCCAGCACGGGCGTCATCACCACCATGGCAATGACTCTCGGCGCAACGATGACGTCTAGTGGATCAAGCCCAAGCGTCGTCATGGCGTCAATTTCCTGGCGCATCTTCATCGCGCCGATCTGGGCCGTAAATGCCGAATTGGTTCGACCCGCAAGGATAATGGCGGCAAGCACGACGCCAAATTCCCGCAAAACAGCAATGCCAACCAGCTCAACCACAAAAATTGTGGCCCCGAATTCGGCAAGCGTCGATGCACCGATAAAGGCGACCACCATGCCAACGAAGAAGGACAAAAAAGCCACGATCGGGACGGCGTCGAGGCCACTGTTCTCCATCACAGAGACCAGCGCTTTCCACCGCATCTTCCAAGGCCGGATCACGGTCGCCGTGACGCTGAACAAAGTCTCCCCGAGAAAGGACAGCGTCTCAATGAATTCGTCCCAGACATGGACCGCAGCCCCGCCAATGCGTTCCAGAAACCGGATCAGGGCAGGGCCGGTCCGGACCTCGACCGGGCCCTGCTCTTCACGGGTTGCGATGTCTCGGGCCTGTTTAAGAAGCGCTGCTATCCGCTGTGACGCCTCCACCCGGTCCAGATCGATGCCCTGTTCTCTCAGGGCCTGATCGATGACAAATGCGCCAGCCGTGTCGAGCCGGCCGACATCCGCCGTCACGATGCGCTCGATCGGCGCAGCGCCCTGCAAGGACGAAGCAAGCCGGCGACGAATGGTGGACAAACCTGCAATCGTCCAATCACCATACAGAGTGAGCCGCTGGCCCCCATCGGGGTGACCAGAGGGCTGAAGATCAAAGCCGGGAGCAGCCATGTCTGTTCCTTATGCTTAGCATCTGTTTACCTTACCCATTGCTTGTTAAGGTGTCGCGGCTCAAACAGTTCAAATTTGATCGACCTTGCAAAGGAACGGTCCATGCCCAAACTACAGATCACCTCGGTATCTTCCCCGCTGCGGCAAAGCTTTGCCATTTCGAGAGGAAGCAAGTCCGTCGCAGAAACCGTTCGGGTTACCCTAACGCAGGATAATCACGAAGGACGCGGAGAATGTGTGCCCTATGGGCGCTATGGGGAGTCCGTCGGAGGCGTGATGGCAGATATCGCCGGTCTGGAGGCCGAGATCGAAGCGGGGCTGACACGTGAAGCCCTGCAGACGCGCCTGCCTGCCGGGGCCGCCAGGTGTGCTCTGGATACCGCTTTCTGGGATCTTGAAGCCAAGCAGTCGGGGTATCCCGTGTGGAAACTTGCTGGCCTTCCGCCGCCGCAACCCCTGCCCTGTACCATGTCGCTGAGCCTGGGCACTCCGGAGCAGATGGCCAAAGCAGCCCGCCAGACAGCCGCTGGGCTGTTAAAGCTTAAACTCGGTGGCCCGGACGACCTTGACCGTATTATCGCCGTGCATGAGGCGCGGCCCGAGGCCCGGCTCATCGTCGATGGCAATGAAGGCCTGATCCCATCCAGCTTCGCCCTCCTGGTAGAGGCCGCGGCAAAAAACGGCGTGGTCATGATCGAACAGCCCTTTCCGGTTGGCCAAGACACGGCGCTGGCCCACACCGCTTGCCCGATTGCCATTTGTGCCGATGAAAGTGTTCACACCTCCCGCGACATACAGGGGCTGGCGCGTCTGTATGACATGGTGAACATCAAGCTCGACAAAGCTGGCGGGCTGACCGAGGCCCTTGCTATGCTGAAGGCAGCGCGCCAGTGCCACCTGGGTGTCATGGTGGGCTGCATGGTTGCCGGCTCGCTGTCCATGGCGCCCGCTTTGATACTGGGTGCGGCCGCTGACCTGATCGACCTTGACGGCCCCCTTTGGCTGGCCGACGACATCGCGCACGGGCTGACCTATCAGGCCGGCAATGTCAGCCCACCAAGCCGGGATCTCTGGGGCTAGTCCGTGTCCGCGTCTGGAAAGACCGGCGGACTTGGCATGCGCGCCTGCGATGTCGCCATGTAATGTGCCCAGATTTTACCATTCAAGGTTCTGGCCCTTTCGCTGTCCTCCGCCTCAAGCCGGGCCTGAAGGCTGATGAGCTTGAGCGCAAGAAGGTCGCGTTCTGTTTCAAGAGACGAGATCCTCAGATCCGGCGCCGCCTGAATCTCGCAAGCCTCGACACCGCCTTCTTCCAGGATCTGCCTGATCCCCTCGACCTCCCGAACCAGCCTGTCGGCAGCCCCGTCCCAGGCTTCCCCTGCCATCACGGCCATCAGACCCGCCATCGCGGCATGGCCGCCGGCATAATCGCCCTCGAGCTTCGGCGCGACGTCGGCGACCAGGGTCTGGCCCAGCTGGCCAAGAATAAAACCGATATTGCTCATGCGACCGCTCCATGCTTGGCCCCAAGCCGCATCGCCAGCATCAATTCGTGCGCCGCATGCGTAAACCAACCTGACCAGGCCAGGATCGGATCATTATTTGCGCCCCCCGCATAGGCCTTGGCCGAGGTCACCCAGATGCCCAAGGCTTTGACATGCGCAAAAATCGACCACCATTCGAAGGCAAGGGGATCAAACTGGCACCCGGATGTCGCCTGCCAGATCTCGATCGCCTCATGCCAGGGAATAAACCCCGCAGCGCGCTCGGTATCATTGTTGCACCATAGCGGATCGGTGGCCCAGGCAAGATCTTCATAAGGGTCACCAATATGCGCCATCTCCCAATCCAGGATTGCCGTAATCTCACCCGTGTCATTCTGCAGGAAATTGCCGGATCGATAATCGCCGTGAACAATCGACAGGCGCTGAGCCGGCGGAGGCGGGTGTCCCTCAAGGTAGCGGATGGCCGCTTCAGCCACGGGTTGAGGCGACGCCGCATTGCTGCGGATTTCATTGGCCCAGTAAGCGAGTTCCTTGCGCCAGCAGTCCTGTTTGGCAGGCAGCCCGATTTCGCCCGCCAAGGGTGATCCCTCCACAGGCAGGGCAGCGATAGCGCCAAGATGACGAAAAAAGTGCCGCCCAATCAGGGCACGGTGAGGCTCAATCTCCTCAAGCCGAAATGGATTGACCGGCGTTCCGGACTCAATCCGTCCCATGACGAAAAAGGGCGCTCCCAATATGGCCGGGTCTGTCTCCAGGAAAAGGGCCTCCGGCACCGGCAGCTCAGCCCGGCCATGCGCGCTGTGAATGGCGGCAAATTCAACCCGCCGCTCTGTATCAATCAGACTGTCCGGTGGATCCCGTCGCAGCACGAGCCCCTTCTCGACAGGCCCCTCGGCCGTGTCATATGTGAGGTCGATGCTGTAAGTTTGCCGGCTCGCTCCGCCATGGATGCGCACCAGATTGGTAACCTGACAGTTGCATGCCCCGTCTATTCGGGCCTCGGCAAAAGCCGCGAACCGAGAGGCCAGGTCACGCTCAAGCATCGACGATATCCTTCCAGCCATTCGGACCGTGGGGACCGAGACACAGCTGCTCGACGACACCAATGCCCGAGCTCTGTCCCCCGTCCGGCGTGGTGTGAGTGATCTTGGCCAGCGCCTGGATGTGCAGATTGTCGAGCTGGTCCCAAGGCATTTCGGCGGGGGTAAAGTCGATGCGTTCCTGCGCATATCCCCCATGGAAAACACCATGCCCCCATTTGGGGTGGCCATAGCCGATCCCCTTCATCTGAAACACGTCAAAAGGTTGATATGTCAGAACATGCTCTCCCCCGTCGGGGTCACCGGCCCTGAGCACAGCCGACTGAACACGGCGTGTCCCCGGCACCCAGTCGACCTCGAAGTTCGGCCGGTGCAGGTGCCTCAACCCCTCCCTGACACCGCCCTCCGGCACAAGCACCGAGCGGGTATTCCAGGGCGCGCCAAGCGAATCCTCATTGACGTGAAAAAAATGGGCGACCTGAGGCAAGTTTACAGGCGCCCAGAGCCAGTAATATTGTGGCTTCTGAACAGGCACCACAGGCTGAGTGTCCCGTTCTCCGATCGGCCGGACCCCCCATGAGCGGTCGCGGGTTCCGTAAAAGCCGGCAACCTCCAGCCGCTCGCCGTCAACGCTCAAATGTCCGTTCCAGCCGCCATTCTGGGTCATACGGGTGCAGTCAATCAGCATGCGAGGGCCCTGCCGGTAGGTAAAACGGGGCTCCTCAATCGGGAAATGGCGGCCGTCAAAGCGGACATCCAGAGACAGGCCTTCTGTTTCCTCAAGGCGCAGATGGATGGCTTTGAGCGGCTCCAAGACCTCCACCGACAGCGGACCAACACGCGTATCCAGTCGCTCCATACCGAGGATACGCGACACATGCAGATTGCGCTGCCGCCCATCCTTCAGGATCGAAACCGCCCCGTCCATAATATTGAGATGGGGGTAGACCCCAAGAGCCGCGGCAAAGAAGACCGAGCCGTCGCGGGAATAGCCATTGAAAAAATAGCGGTCATAGAAATTCCGGTCGCTGCCCGAAAAAGCAACGGGCTCCGGCGTCTGGTGAATCGGATATTCGTCGCCTCTGGTCAGCATGGCCTGCCTATTCCTCCCCTTGGGTGATCTCTTGGCGGATCGGTTTGATGAGGTTAGTTGGCCTTGAACATCGTTTTTCGTCAATGCCTTCCGAAAGGGCAGTCATGATCTGTCAGATCTCCGTCGATGCCGCGAATGAATTTCTGCGAACGACCTTTCGCGGAGACGGTCCGCGCAACGAGGTCACCGCGACGGCGCTGGATCACGTCAGCATGCGGCTGGAGGTAAATGAGACCCACTTGCGTCCTGGCAATTATATTTCCGGCCCAACCCAGATGGCGCTTGCCGACAGCGCGGCCTACATCGCAGTCATGACCCGGATTGGCATCGTCCCCATGGCTGTAACCAGCACGCTCAATATCAATTTTCTTCGCCCCTGCATGGGGTCCGCCTTGCTGGCCGACGCGACCATGCTGAAATTCGGCAAGCGCCTGGCGGTGATCGAAGTGTCTCTGTACGGCGAGGGTCAGAGCAAGCCCGCCAGCCATTCCGTTATCACCTACACGCTGCCCCAGGACACCGCCTGATGCTGGGCCTGATATCCGCCCTGTCCGGCGCTCTGGCTATCGGGCTCGGCGCTTTCGGGGCCCATGCCCTGTCCGACAGGTTTGGGCCGGCCGGATCGGGCTGGTGGGAGACCGCTACTCTTTACCTCATGATCCACAGCGCCGTCGCCCTGATCCTGTCCTTCCAGACCGAGGCATTCCAGCTTCCGGGTTTTGTCCTGCTGTGCGGTGCGCTCCTGTTCGCTGCCACGCTCTACGCCATGGCTCTGGGCGCCCCGACCTGGCTCGGCGCGATAACCCCGCTTGGCGGCCTCGCCATGCTGGGAGGATGGGTCTGGGTTGGGCTTTCGACCCTGCAACGCTGACCCGGCGAGAGCCTTTTCATGGCTCGGCAGACCGCCTATCAAAATCTCAAGACAGTCATAATCAAGGAGGCAAGATATGAGCCTGTTCGATCTCACAGGAAAATCCGCAATCATCACCGGATCCTCGCGCGGGATAGGCCGCGCCATAGCGGAACAGTTTGCCGAAAATGGCGCCAGGGTTACGATATCCTCACGCAAGCCTGGCCCCTGCCAGGAAGTCGCTGCGGAACTGAATGACAAATACGGCGACGGGACGGCGATCTCTGTGCCGGCCAATATTTCCTCGAAAGAGGAATTGCAGCGCATGGTTGACGCCACAAATGACGCCTTCGGCAAGGTCGACATCCTTGTGTGCAATGCGGCCTCCAACCCCTATTACGGACCGATGGCCGGCATTTCGGATGACCAGTTCGAAAAAATCCTGTCGAACAATATCATTTCAAATCACTGGCTGGTGCAAATGTGCGTACCGCAAATGCGCGAACGCAAATCGGGCTCGGTTATAATTGTCAGCTCCATTGGCGGACTTCGGGCCTCGCCGGTAATTGGTGCCTACAATATTTCCAAGGCTGCGGATTTCCAGCTGGTCCGTAACCTCGCCGGTGAATACGGCCCGGACAATGTTCGCGTGAACGCGATTGCGCCCGGCCTCGTGCGCACCGACTTTGCACGCGCCCTTTGGGAAAATCCGGAGACACTGAAGCGGGCAACCGCGGGTTCACCGCTGAAACGCATCGGCGAACCGGTCGAAATTGCCGGTGCCGCGGTCTATCTGGCCAGCGAAGCCGGCAGCTTCATGACAGGGCAAATGATGGTCGTCGATGGCGGCGCCACCATTACCTGATCGCACCCCTCATCATGCAAAAGCGTACACAGCTATCTGCCCAGCAGCAGATCTTTTTCGACCATTTGCGCTCTGGCCAATGGGAAAAGCCGCCCGGCATCCGGAATCTGGGTATTCGCCCAGAGGACTGGCTGCAGCAGGTCCAGTATGGCTATACCCTGTATCACTGGCCGAATACCGGCGACCGTGACATCAGCGATCAGCGGGTTTTCGGCGGCTGGATTGCGGGCCTGTCGGACCATATCGTGTCGATGACCATGGCCAGCGCCCTGGAGGACGGGGAATGGTTCACGACGACAGAGCTCCAGACCCGGATTCTGCGCCCGGTCCCACATGGCCTGATCCGGATCGAGGGCCGCCTGGTCAGCCGTGGCCGGACCACAGGTCTGGTCGAGGCGGACTGGCATGACGAGAAAGGGCGCCATCTGGTCCGCGTAAGCGCCGCGAAGGCCATACGGACGCTGGAAGAACTGAAAGGACCGGACATGTCATCGAGGCTCAAGGCGGCAGCACTCGCTGATCCGAAGCCCCGCAGGTGAAGCTCGAGGTCTATTTTGACTGTTCGAGCCCCTGGACCTATCTCGGTTTTCACAATGTCATGCCGATCGCGGAGCGCCATGGCGTGGAGATTGACTGGATCCCGGTCCTGGTCGGCGGCGTCTTCAACGCGGTGAATCAAAGTGTCTATGCCCACCGCGCAAACCCCGTCCCTGCCAAGGCCCGCTACATGCGTGCAGATCTCGAGGACTGGGCAAGTCTGGCCGGGCTCGACATCAGATTTCCGCCGACAATTTTCCCTGTCAGCAGCGTCAGGGCGATGCGCGCCTGCATCGTGCTGAAGCCCAAGGGCTTGCTGGTCGCCTTCGCCCGCCAGGTTTTCGAGGCCTACTGGCGTGACGATCGGGATATCTCGGATCCGGACGTCCTGCGCGATTGCCTGGTGGCTACCGGGTCAGACCCGGATACCGTGTTGCCCCTGACCGATAGCCATCCCGTTAAAACAGCGCTGCGAAAGAATACCGAGGCCCTGATCGCCCGGGGCGGGTTCGGGTCACCGACCTTTTTTCTCGGCAACCGGATGTTTTTCGGCAATGACCGGCTGTCCCTTGTCGACGTCGCCCTGTCGTCCGCGAAAACACGCCCGGCCCGCCTGACTTGAAGCCCCGCCGCACCGCGGGAATCGACAGTTTTGAGCCGCGCTCCGGAATACCGCCAGCCGGAACCTGCCGACACAACCCAAACACCTGAAAAAAATGCCTTCGCCCCTGTTGACGGCGAACAGCGCCATACCTATTTGCCGGTCATTGGCACTCGCCTGATGTGAGTGCTAATTGCACTGTCATTCGTTACAGAACGATCAACTGAAGAGGGAAATATGAAATTCCGTCCCCTGCATGACCGCGTCCTTGTCCGGCGCGTTGAAGAAGCAACCCAAACGGCTGGTGGGATCATCATCCCCGACACAGCGACCGAAAAGCCCCAGGAAGGCGAAGTCATCGCGGTCGGCAACGGCGCCGTCAACGACGCCGGCGAGCGCGTTGCGCTTGACGTCAAGGCTGGTGACAAGGTCCTGTTCGGCAAATGGTCCGGCACCGAAGTCAAAGTCGACGGCGAAGAGCTGCTGATCATGAAAGAGAGCGACATTCTCGGCATTGTCGAGGCCTAGGCTCACGTCCCCCAAACAACTCAATTGAAAGGTATCCCCAATGGCTGCCAAACAAGTCAAATTCAGCACTGACGCGCGTGAGAAAATGCTCAAGGGCGTGGATACGCTGGCCAATGCGGTCAAAGTGACCCTCGGCCCAAAGGGCCGTAACGTGGTGATTGAAAAGTCCTTCGGTGCCCCGCGCACCACCAAGGACGGCGTCACCGTCGCCAAGGAAATCGAACTCGAGGACCGGTTCGAGAATATGGGCGCCCAGATGCTGCGTGAAGTCGCATCCAAGGCCAATGATGTTGCCGGCGACGGCACAACAACGGCCACCGTTCTGGCCCAGGCCATCGTGCGCGAAGGCATGAAGCGCGTCGCGGCCGGCATGAACCCAATGGACCTGAAGCGGGGCATCGATAAAGCCGCCGCCGAAGTCGTCCGGGATCTCGCCCACCACTCCCGCAAGGTCAAAGACAATTCCGAAATCGCCAAAGTCGGCGCGATTTCCGCCAATGGCGACGTCGAAATCGGCGACATGATTGCCAAGGCAATGGAAAAAGTCGGCAATGAAGGCGTGATCACCGTCGAGGAAGCCAAGTCGCTCGAGACCGAACTCGACGTTGTCGAAGGCATGCAGTTTGATCGCGGCTACCTGTCGCCATATTTTGTGACCAATGCTGACAAGATGTCGGTCGAGCTGGATGATCCCTACATCCTGCTGCACGAGAAGAAGCTGTCCTCGCTGCAGCCAATGCTGCCAATCCTCGAAAGCGTGGTCCAGTCGCAACGCCCGCTGCTGATCATTGCTGAGGATGTTGACGGCGAAGCCCTGGCGACCCTGGTCGTGAACAAGCTGCGCGGTGGCCTGAAAATCGCGGCTGTCAAAGCCCCGGGCTTCGGCGACCGGCGTAAGGCCATGCTGCAGGACATTGCGATCCTGACAGGCGGCCAGGTCATCTCTGAAGATCTCGGCATCAAGCTGGAGAATGTCAGCATTGACATGCTCGGCACGGCGAAGCGGGTCGGCATCTCCAAGGATGACACGACCATTGTCGACGGTGCCGGAAGCAAGGATGACATCGAAGCGCGCGTCAACCAGATCCGCAAGCAGATCGACGACACCACCTCAGATTATGACCGTGAGAAGCTGCAGGAACGTCTGGCCAAGCTGGCTGGCGGTGTTGCCGTCATCAAGGTTGGCGGCGCCACCGAGATCGAAGTGAAAGAACGTAAGGACCGCGTCGATGATGCCCTGAACGCGACCCGCGCTGCGGTCGAAGAAGGTATTGTTGCCGGCGGCGGAACAGCCCTGCTGTTTGCTGCGCGTAACATTGACGTCAAAGGCGCCAATGATGACGAGCAGGCCGGTGTCGACATCGTCCGCAAGGCGCTGGAAGCCCCGGTTCGCCAGATCGTCGAGAATGCGGGCGTCGAAGGCTCCGTCGTTGTCAACACCATCATTGGCAAGAATGAAAAGGCCTTTGGCTTTAACGCCCAGACCGAAGAATATGGCGACCTGCTTGAAATGGGCGTCATCGATCCGGTTAAAGTGGTCCGCTCGGCCCTGCAGAATGCAGCGTCCGTTGCCGGTCTTCTGATCACCACCGAGGCGGGCATTGCAGACCTGCCGAAAGATGACGCGCCGGCCATGCCCGGCGGCGGCATGCCCGACATGGGCGGCATGGGCTTCTAGGCCTGTCGCACTGTTGACGTTCAAGGGCGGCCCGCACGGGCCGCCCTTTTTCTGTTTATCCCCTTCCCGGCCGCGCGACTGTCCCGCCCGACAGCATGGACACGCCCGGGGAAACATCGGCCTTTCCCACAGAATCAGCCCGGCCCCGGTGCGGTTCCGGGGCGGCGGCCAGGCGGAGTCAGAGCGGATCCGGCGCGACATCCCGCCGAACCCTTCCGAAAGCCCGGCTCAGGCCCCTCTTTAGTCCCTAGGCAGACCCCGGTCGCGACGTCTATGCTGCTCGAAATCCAGCACCAGAACAGGACGCGGCCCATGGGACAGGAAATCGCCGAGACAGGATTTACCCCGGATGATTATGCAGCCTTCCGCAAGCAAACGCGCGAAGAGACCCAGATCCTGAAACACTGGTTCGACACGCGGGCCTTTGACTGGTCTGAAGAGGCCACTGTAGGCCTTGAACTGGAGGCCTGGCTGATCGATGCCGATCACCTGCCGGCGCCCCAGAATGCGGCCTTTCTATCGGCGCTCGACCATCCGGATATCGTGTCCGAACTGTCGCGCTTCAATTTCGAGATCAACGCCCCGGCTCGTCCGCTGCAACGGCACGTCCTGACCCGGACGGCAGAAGATCTGGCCGAGCGCTGGGCCGCCTGCAGGGCAACCGGTAAAACACTTGGCCTGACACCCCTGACCATCGGGATCCTGCCCACCGTCCGCGATGACATGCTTCAGCCCAGCTGGATGTCAGACGCCAATCGCTATCGTGCACTGAACGACGCCATCCTGTCGCGGCGCAAGGATCACGACCTGCACATCCAGATCGAAGGCGAGGACAAGCTCGATTATCATTGCAATCACATCATGCTCGAGGCCGCCTGCACTTCGCTCCAGGCGCATCTCAAGATCAACCAGGAAGACGCCGTTCGGTTCTATAATGCGTCCATTCTGGCGGCCGCACCGCTGATCGCCGCCACCGCCAATTCTCCCTATCTGTATGGCAAGTCCTTGTGGACCGAGACGCGCATCCCGGCCTTTGAACAGGCGGCCCGGCTGGACGGCTTTCGCGACACGGAAGGCCGTAATGTCGGCCGTGTTACCCTCGGCACCGGCTATATTCGTCACTCTCTGATGGAACTCTTCCTGCGCAATCTGAGCTATGAGCCGCTGCTGCCAGCCCTGAGCGATGACTCCACGACCCTGCCGCACCTCAGGCTGCAGAACGGCACCGTCTGGCGCTGGGTGCGCCCCATTCTGGGCTTCGAGACCGATGGCCGGCCGCATCTGCGCCTTGAGCACCGGGTCATGCCCGCCGGCCCCAGCCAGGCCGACACGATTGCCAATCTCGCGCTTTGCCATGGTCTGGTTCTGGGCCTGGGGCGTCTCGACGTCCCGCCGGAAGACGAAACCAGCTTTGAACACGCACGGCAGAATTTTTATGCCTGTGCCGAGCACGGGCTGAAAGCCGACATTCAATGGGGCGGGCGCCGCGTCAATGTTCAGTCCCTGTTGCTGGACCATCTCCTGCCTCTGGCCCGCCGGGCGCTCGAGGCCGAGGGCCTCGGCCAGATTGAGCTTGATGAGGCCTTCGTCAACACGCTCCAGCCGCGTCTGCGCAGCGGGCTGACCGGCGCCGAATGGCAGCGCAGCTTTATCGACTGCAATGGATATAATTTCCAGGCGCTGACGGAACGCTATACTGAGATGCAGGCGACGGGCGACCCGGTCCATCGCTGGACGGTCTGAAGCCGGGGGGCGGCATGCACCTTGACCAGATAGATCATCTGCCGGCGCAGCTCTCGACGCTGCATCCAGACGCGCTGAGATCCGTCTTTCCCAATCCAACCCTGATCCGGCTGGCCGGCACGCGTCCGGCGCCGCTCTTCCTGTCAGTCCTGCTGCATGGCAATGAAACAACCAGCCTCGACGTCCTGAAACACCTGCAGCGGCGCTATGAAACCGCGCCTCTGCCCCGCAGCCTGATGATTTTCGTCGGCAATGTCTGGGCCACCGAACGGGGGGTGCGTCACATGCCGGACCAGCCTGATTTCAACCGGATCTGGGCCAGCGGCGACACGCCCGCCCATGCCCTCGCCCGACAGGTGCACGCGGCTGCGATGGCGGCCTGCCCCTTTGCCAGCATCGACATCCATAACAATACCGGCACCAATCCTGTCTATGGCTGCATCAATGCCCTGCGACCCGCAGACCTGCATCTGGCCTCACTCTTTGCCCCGCTGGGCGTTTACTATCTCAACCCCGCCACGACCCAGTCCATCGCCTTCTCAAAGCTTTGCCCGGCCATCACGCTCGAATGCGGCCGCAGCGGCGATGTTGAGGGCCTGATGGCGGCGGTTGAACTGGTCGAAACCGTGATGCGCCTGGACCGGTTTCCCGACCGGCATCCCGTATCCCACGCCCTGCGCCTGTTCGAAACCCTTGGACGCGTCGACGTGGCCGCGGACTGTTCTTTCTGCTTTGGCCCCGGCCACGCAGCCCTGCAGTTCGACAGCGACATGGAAGACCTCAATTTCCGGCTCCTGCCTGCCGGGACCTGCCTGGCCCGGACCTCGGAGGCCCGGCTGCCGCTCACCGTAAGAGATGAGCATGGCACCGACCTGACCCGGGACTTCCTCACTGTGAATGCTGGCCAGATCCGGCTCCGGCGGGACGTGACACCTGCCATGATCACCACCAATCTGCTCAATATCCGGCAGGACTGCCTGTGCTATCTCATGGTTGAGCGTGACATCCCGACCGGTGACCCGTCGGTCTGAGCCGGCTCGCCCGCCCCTGACGGGCCTGATTGACGCGCCTGATCCCGCCCCGGGCGGACGCGCGACGGCGACTTTTTTAACCCGCGAATTTGTCTGGACCTTGACAAGACCAGATTAGAACAAAATAAGAACATCTATGAACAAAGATGACTTTTCAGCCCTTGGCATGTTCCGTATGCGCCCACAGGACCAGACCCGTCCCCCGGTCTTCCCGATGGGTCTGGGCGCTGACGGTGTGCACGAACTGGTCGAGGCCGGCTTTGGCGACATGCCGGCCCTGACCGGCTTTGCCCTGACCGCCAGCGCGGGCCAGACCGGGCCTGTCGCCTGGATCCGGTACGGACGCGCCGGTCAGGATCATGGCCGGGTGATGCTGCGGGGCCTGCCCGGCCTGCGCCAGGATCCCCCCTCCCTTTTGCAGATTGTCACCTATCGTCCCAAAGAGACGCTGTGGGCCATGGAAGAAGTCATCCAGTCCCGCGCCGTCAGCCTGGTCATCGGGGAAATCCAGGATCTTGATTTCACCGCCTCCCGTCGGCTGATGCTGGCCGCCCGGCGCTGTGGTGTCCCGGCAATCCTGCTGATGCCCTATACCCGGCAGGGGGCAACCGCGGCCACGGCCCGCTGGCGTATCTCAGCCCGGCCCTCGGCCCGAAACCCGTCTGATCCCGGCGCCCCCGGCGCGATACGCTGGCGCGCCGTGCTCGAGCGCAGCCGGGTGCCGGGACATACCACACCCTACACTTTCGATCTTGAGCTTGATGATGAAACGCTATCTCTCTCTGTGGCTTCCCGACTGGCCACTGACACGGCTGCGCCGGGTCCGCCAGTCCATGCCCGCCGGCCAGCGGACTGGCGCCGCACCGGCTAGGTCACCCCGTCCCTTTGCCCTGACCGAAACAGGTGCCGCCGGCCTGAGCCTTGCCGCCGTCAATCCGGCTGCGCGCGCGCTGGGACTCCAGCCCGGCCTCAGCCTCAGTGATGCCCGAACCCGGGCAGCCGGGCTGGCCACCGCACCGATTGACCGGGCCGCCGACCAGGCCGCCCTGGAGGCGCTGGCGCTTTGGCTGATCCGCCTGGTTCCCCTCGTCGCGCTGGATGGCGCGGACGGGCTGATGCTTGAAACCACGGGATGCGATCACCTCTATGGCGGAGAGGCCGGGCTGATGGCAGAGCTGGCGCGCCTGCTTGATCGGGACGGGATCCCCCACCAGCTGGGTCTGGCCGGGACACAGGTGGCCGCTGCGGCCCTCGCCCGCGCTGCGCCCGGCACCTGCCTGCCCGCCGGAGCCGAGGCCGATGGCCTGTCCCGCTTGCCGGTCAGCGCCCTGCGCCTGTCGCCAGAGGCCAATATTTTGCTGCGCCGTTTCGGCCTGACCCGGATCGGCCAGCTCTATGACATTGACCGCAAGGCGCTGGCCCGGCGGTTTCCCTCACGCCAGCGCGCGGATGCCGTCCTGATACGGCGCGATCAGGCACTGGGCCGCAGCATCGATCCGATCCGGCCAGTGCGCCCGGCCCCGTCCTATAGCGTTCGCTTGCCCTGCCCGGAGCCTCTGGCCTCAAGCGACGGCCTGCGACAGGGCTTGTCACAGCTGGCCCGGATGCTGTGTGACAGCCTGGCCGAACAGGGCCGTGGCGCCCGTGGCTTTACATTCCTGGCGTTTCGCGCCGACGGATCCCAGGACAGCCTATTGATCCAGACCGCCCGACCGGTGAGAGATCCGACACATATACTGCGCCTGTTTGCAGAACGCCTTGACCGGCTCGATCCGGGCTTTGGCATTGACCTTCTCCTGCTGGAAGCAGACCGGGTCGGCCCCATGGAGCTGTCGGCCACTGCATTGTCCGGAGACCTCGCCGCGCACGACACAGACCCCGTTGCGCTGGCCGCCCTGGCCGACCGCATTCATGCCCGGCTTGGACCAGACCGGGTCCGCATCAGCTGTGGCCGCGAAGACCACCTGCCCGAACAGGGGGAATCGGTCATGGCCTTTAACGGGACCCTGCCACCGGTGCCAACGCGTCGGGTCGGCCCCCGTCCCGTGCGCCTTCTGACCCCGCCGGAACGGGTTATGGTCCTGGCGGAAGTCCCCGACGGGCCACCCCAGCGGTTTATCTGGCGCCGTCTGCCGCGCCGGGTGGTCCGGGCCGATGGCCCTGAACGCATCAGCCCGGCCTGGTGGCGCCACACCGCGTCGCCCGCGCAGCTTTCCCCGGCCGCCCCCCGTCTGGACGCAGAGTCTGGCCAGCCGGTCCGCACCCTGCCCCGAGCCCGTGATTATTACCGGGTCGAGGATGAGGCCGGGCGCCGGTACTGGCTGTTCCGCGATGGGCTCTATGGCGATGGCCGCGGCGGCGCACCCGAATGGTATGTCCACGGGCTGTTCGCATGAGGGGATATGCAGAACTCGCCGTGACAACCAATTTCTCTTTTCTGCACGGGGCGTCGCATCCGGGGGAATATGTCAGCCAGGCTGCCCTGCTGGGGCAGCAGGCCATCGGCATTGCCGACCGCAACACGCTGGCCGGTGTGGTCCGGGCGCATATCCAGGCACGGGACATCGGTGCCCGGCTCCTCGTCGGCGCCCGGCTGGTTCCGCGCGACGGGCCGGACCTGATCTGTTACCCGACGGACCGGGCGGCCTATGGACGCCTGTCGCGCCTGCTGTCGCTGGGCAAGATGCGCGCCGAGAAAGGCGACTGCGACATTCGCCTGTCAGACATTGAGGAGCATGCCGAGGGCTGCCTGTTCATCCTGCTGCCACCCGAGCTGCCCGATGAGGCCTTCCGTGACCATCTCGCCCGTCTGGCCCGACTCTGGCCCGGGCGCTGCTATCTGGCAGCGCGCTACGCCTATCAGGGCCGCAATCGCGAACGCCTGGCCCGGCTTGATGCGCTGGGGCAGGCCTGCGGCGCCCCGATCGTCGCGGTGAATGACGTGCTCTACCACGTGCCGGAGCGGCGCCCCCTGCAGGATGTCGTGACCTGTATCCGCACCCATTGCAGCGTCGAGACAGCGGGCTTCCGGCTCGAAGCCCATGCCGAACGCCACCTGAAAAGCCCGGCGGAAATGTACCGGCTGTTCCAGGGGTTCGAGCCCGCCCTCGAGCGTACGCTGGACATTGTGGCGCGCTGCACCTTCAGCCTCGACGAGCTGGCCTATGACTATCCCGACGAACCGGTTCCCCCCGGCCGGACACCCCAGAAACACCTCGACGCACTCACCTGGTCCGGGGCACACTGGCGCTATCCTGACGGCATACCGGACAAGGTCGTCGCGGCCCTGAACAAGGAGCTGAGCCTGATCAGTGCCCTCAATTATGCGCCCTATTTCCTGACGGTGCATGACATCGTGGCCTGGGCCCGCCAGCAGAGCATTCTGTGCCAGGGGCGTGGCTCGGCGGCCAATTCCGCCGTCTGCTTCTGCCTGGGCATCACCAGTGTCGATCCCGGCACGACCAGTCTTCTGTTCGAACGCTTTTTGTCAAAGGAGCGCCGGGAACCGCCGGATATCGACGTTGATTTTGAGCATGAACGCCGCGAGGAGGTGATCCAATATGTCTATCAACGCTATGGACGCCACCGCGCCGCCCTGACCGGAACGGTGATTTCATACCGGCCCCGGTCGGCCATAGGCGAGGTGTGCAAGGCCCTTGGCCTGTCACAGGAAATCGCGACGGCCCTGGCCGGGACGGTCTGGGGCAGCTGGGGGTCCGACATTAAACGGGACCAGATCCGCCAGGCCGGGCTCGACCCGGACACACCGCTGCTGCGCCGGGCCATCCACCTGGCTCAGCAGCTGATCGGCTTTCCACGTCACCTGTCCCAGCATGTCGGCGGCTTTGTCCTGACCCGCACGGCCCTGACCGAAACCGTCCCGGTCGGGAATGCCGCCATGGCAGACCGGACCTTCATCGAATGGGACAAGGACGACATCAATGCGCTGGGCATCATGAAAGTCGACATTCTGGCGCTGGGCATGCTGAGCTGTATTCGCAAGGCCTTTGACCTTCTGGCCCGGCACAAGGGCATCGCCCATACTCTGGCCAGCCTGCCGCCCGAGGACGACGCCACCTATGACATGCTGTGCGCCGGTGACAGCCTCGGCGTCTTCCAGGTTGAAAGCCGGGCTCAGATGAACATGCTGCCGCGCCTGCGTCCGCGCTGTTTCTATGATCTGGTCATCGAGGTCGCCATTGTCCGGCCGGGGCCCATCCAGGGCGACATGGTCCACCCCTATCTGCGCCGGCGCCAGGGCAAGGAAACCGTTTCCTATCCCAGCCCGGCAGCAGAACACGGCCCGCCCGACGAACTGGAACGCATCCTGTCGCGCACGCTCGGCGTGCCCCTGTTCCAGGAACAGGCGATGCAGATCTCCATCGATGCGGCCCGCTTCTCTCCCGAAGAGGCCAATGGCTTGCGCCGGGCCATGGCGACGTTCCGCAAGGTCGGCACCATCGACTCGTATGAACAGATGATGGTCGGGCGCATGACAGCGCGGGGCTATGACCCGGTCTTTGCCAGGCGCTGCTTCGACCAGGTCAAAGGCTTTGGGGAATATGGCTTCCCGGAAAGCCACGCCGCTTCCTTCGCCCTGCTGGTCTATGTCTCGTCCTGGCTGAAATGCCATCATCCTGATGTCTTCTGCGCCGCCCTGCTCAACAGCCAGCCCATGGGCTTCTACGCCCCGGCGCAAATCGTGCGGGACGCCGGCGCGCACGGGGTTGAGATTCGGCCCATCGATCTCAACCTGTCCGACTGGGACAACACGCTGGAACCGACAGACGGCCCGTTCTGTGCGGTGCGGCTGGGCCTGCGCCAGGTCGATGGCCTGCGCGAGGATGAGATGCAGGCCCTGCTCGCGGCCCGGCAAGGCGGCTATGACCGAGCCGAGGACATCCGCCGCCGGGCCGGGATCAGCCGCCGGGCCCTCGAGCTGCTCGCCGCCGCCGACGCCTTCCGCTCCATGGGGCTCGACCGGCGCGCGGCGCTGTGGGCCGTGCGGGGTGAAGCCAGCGGGCGGACGCTGCCCTTATTTGCCGCAGCCGATACCGCCGAACAGGGGACAGATGCGCAGACGCTGCTGCCGGCCATGCCCCGTTCAGAACATGTCATTCAGGACTATCAGACCACGCGCCTGTCGCTGAAGGATCATCCCCTGCACTTCCTTCGAGACCGTTACCGCGAATATGGCCTGATGACGGCGGCCGAGGCCACCGCCCAGCCCAATGGCCGGCGTGTCCGCATGGCCGGGATCGTCCTGGTGCGCCAGCGCCCGGGCACGGCCAATGGAGTCTTCTTTGTAACGCTGGAGGATGAGACCGGAATTGCCAATCTCGTGATCTGGCCGCGCACAGGCGACATGTACCGCCCTGTCCTGATGGGCGCCCGGATCATGCTGGTCACGGGACGGGTGCAGACGGCCGATGCGGTCACCCACATCGTGGCGGACCAGCTGATCGACCGGACCGGTGACCTCAGCCTGTTATCGGAGGAGACCCAGGCGAACCCGTTTCACGGGGTCCTTGCCCATGCCGATCATGGCAAGGCGCCGCGCCCGGGACAGACCGCTGCGGCCGTGCAGCGCCGGGCCGACCGGCCTGCTGCCGCGCCCTTCCCTGGCCGGCCTGTCACTGCCGGCGAGGGCGGCACGCCGGGGCCCGCAACCGGCGTCTCGCGCCCCGAGCCCGCCAATGATATGCGCCGCCACCCCCGCAATGTCCGGATCATCCCGAAGAGCCGGGACTTCCACTAGGCGAGCCGCGCCCCGTCCGGTGGCGTCCCGTCGACGCCGGCCAGGCAGATGGCATCGTCGTCATCTCCAAAGCCAAGGACCAGCACCTCCGACCGCATCGGCCCGATCTGGCGCGGCGGGAAGTTGACCACGGCCATGACCCGACGGCCGATCAGGTCCCCAGGCGTATAGTGATCGGTAATCTGGGCGGAACTTTTGCGACGACCAATGGCCGGTCCGAACTCGATCATCAGCCTGAGCGCCGGCTTGCGCGCTTCAGGAAAAGGCTCCGCCGCGACAATGGTGCCCAGCCGGATGTCCACTTTAAGGAAGTCCTCAAAGCCGATATTGGGCGCCGCCGGCATATCCGGGCGAAAGGTCTTGTGCATGGCAGCCTGCTTTCTCGTCTAACCGCGGACACTGTATCCGAAGCCGGCAGGCAAGTCAGGCGAAGCCCAGCATCTCGACCGACCGGCCCTCAACCCGTGCCCGGACGCCATAAATATCGGCAAGCCGGGCCGCGGTCAGCGTCTCCTCGGGGGACCCGGCGGCCACAACCTGCCCCGCCTGCATCCAGATCAGCCGGTCGGCGAACCGCGCGGCCAGGGCGATATCATGCAGCACGACAAGGGCACCGCCGCCCTTGGACACAAAGGTCCGGAACAGGTCCATAACCCGGAACTGATGCCGGGGATCGAGCGCTGCGACCGGTTCATCTGCAACCATCAGCGGCGCCCCGGCCGCGAAGGCCCGGGCACAATGCACCCGGGCAAGCTCACCACCCGACAGCGTGTCGGCCCGGCGGTGCCGCAGCGCCTCAATCTGACAGGCGACCAGCGCCGCCTCGACCGCGGCCGAATCGGCCTCTGACAGGCGCCCCGGAGCCGCGCCATAGGCAAACCTGCCCAGCGCCACAAGGTCCTCAACCCGGCTCGGCCAGGCGAGGGGCCGGCTCTGCGGAAGATAAGCGACACGCCGGGCCCGCTGCAGGGCAGAGAGGCGCGACGTGTCCTTGCCCCCGAGCAGAGTTGTGCCAGCCTGCGCCGCTTCAATCCCGAGACCTGCCCGCAAGGTCAGCGTCTTGCCCGCGCCGTTCGGACCCAGCAGAACAACCAGTTCACCGGGGCTTACCACCAGGCTCACGCCCCTGACGCGGTCGGTTCCATCCCGTCTGACCACCAGATCGCAAAGCCGGAGTTCAGTCATGGCCCGTCCGCCTTTGCGCCGCAATCCAGGCAAAAGCCGGCGCCCCGATCAGGGCGGCCACGACACCGAGATTGAGCTCGACACTGGTCGGCAGGGTCCGTACGCCGAGATCTGCCAGAACGAGCAGGACGCCGCCGAGAAGTCCGGCGGGCAGAAGAGACCGGGCCGGGTCATGTGCTGTCAGCGGACGGACCAGGTGCGGCGCGACAATCCCGATAAAACCAATGGTTCCTGCCAGCGCGACGGCGGCCCCAGTTGCCAGTCCGGCGCCCAGCACGACCGCCAGCCTCTGGCGCACCAGGTCAACCCCCAGCCCGCTGGCCGCCTCCTCGCCCAGCGTCAGCGCGCTCAGACCGCGGCGACTGATCCAGAGCAGGACCAGTCCGGCCACCAGGAAGGGCAGGATCCGGGCGAGGTCCTCAAGGCTGCGATTGGCCACCGAACCAAGCATCCAGCTCACCATATCGCTGAGGGAGAACGGGTTGGGTGCGAGGTTCATCATCAGGCTCATCAGCGCGGCTGAAAAGCTGGACAGCCCGACACCGATCAGGATCAGCGTCACAACCGACCGGGTCCGCAGGGCCGCCAGGGCGATCAGGCCCGTGGCCAGAAGCGCGCCGCCAATCGCGGCCAGAGGCAGGATGAAAGGGGCATGGGCAGCGAAGCCGAAATACAGGGTGAAGGTCGCTGCCAGCGCCGCGCTGGCCGAGACGCCGAGAACGCCCGGTTCCGCAAGCGGGTTCCGCAGCAAACCCTGCAGCGCTGCACCACTGCCCCCCAGGGCCAGGCCCACCGCGAAGGCCGCGAGCGCACGGGGCAACCGAATCTGCCAGACCACCACCTGGTCGGCCGGACTGGCCTGCCCAGCCAGCGCAGCGAGAACCCGGCCCGGTGCCATCGGGGTGGATCCCGCCAGACAGGCCAGACCCAGGCTCAGCACGGCAGCGAGGACAAGTCCGGGCACCAGCAGGCGTGACACAGTCATAAAGCCTCTCCGCGCGGGGGCTCGGTCGCAAGCGCTTCGATGGCCTCGATCAGAAACCACCCGCCACACGCCGTCCACGCCCCCTTAAGCGGGACAACAGGATGGTCGGTCAGCTGCGAGCGGGCAATGGGATGGCGCGCCGCACTCCAGGCATTGGGGTGGGTCCGGTGACTGTCATAAAAGGCGGCAATCACCATGTCCGGCTGGGACCGGGCCAGCGTTTCCAGCGGAATCGGGTGCCAGCCCGGCCGGGTATTGAAATTGACCAGGCCCGCCGCCTCAATCATGTCATGCACCAGCGAGCCGGGGCCCGATGTCACCCCGCCCGGTGTCATGTACAGGGCGGACCGGTCACCGGCCTGGTCTGCAAGCGCCAACAGACGGCGCTCGAGGTCCGCGACCACATCCCGCCCGGCATCGGCGGCGCCGAGCCCGGCGGCGATGTTCAGCGTGGTGTCTTTGACCCCTTCCACCGTATTCGGAAATCCGAGTTGCAGGACCGGAATGCCAGCCCGGTCGAACAGGGCCGGCGCCCCCACTCCCCCTCCATAGGCCCGCACGACCAGGTCCGGGCGAAGCAGAAGCACATCCTCGGCCCTCGGGCGGACGGTCGGGAGGCCTTCTGCCGCGTCCGCCATATAAGAAAACGCCTTGCCCGATTCCGGCGACAGGGCCTGAATCCGGTCCCGGTCGACGAATTTGAGAACATATTGGTCGGCGCAGTAATCAAGGCTGACAATTCGCTGGGGGGGGCCGACCGGCGCCGTCGTCCCGCCGGAAGAGCCCGCGCCGGGAGTACAGCCTCCCAGCAGCGCGGCAAGAGACAGGCTGAACACGCCGAGAAGAGACGCGCGCACCGACAAGGTCAGCGCACTCTCAGACCGAACAGCAGGCCGGCGCCCGGCTGCTGGTATCCGAACACATCGGTCGTGGTCTGGTCGAGCAGGTTGGTCCCCCGCAAGGTCAAGGAGACACGGTCGCTGACCGGCAGGTCAATCGTGGCAGAGACCAACCAGTAGGGGTCGAGCTCAACCCGACGAAAGCTGCCAAAGTCAAAATCGCCCTGGGCACCGACATAATCTGCGGCCAGCCCGGCCCGGATGCCTTGTTCCGTCCCCGAATCCCAGGCTAGCTGGACACCCCCGGTCCAGTCCGGGACCCGGATCTCTGCGGTTCCGGTATCATTTGTCGACTCGATCCTGGAGGCTGACGCGCCGAGCGAAACCTGGTCACTCAGTGACCAGGTCAGCGCTGCCTCAAGGCCCGACCGTTCACTGCGTCCGGTCCGATTACGCGCCGTGCTGGTGCCATCCTGGTTGAATGCGGTAAAGATTTCATCTTCCAGCTCCGCCTCAAAATAACTGACCGACCAGACCACCCGGTCATGGGTCTGGTCCCATCCCATTTCCCAGCTTGTCGATTGTTCCGGGGCGAGGTCGGGATTGCCGACAAAACTGCCCGGAAAGAAGCCGAACAGTTCGGTGAAGGTCGGATTCTTGACACCCGAGCCGGCACTGGCCCGCA
Source organism: uncultured Hyphomonadaceae bacterium (assembly GCA_938084575.1). GTDB lineage: Bacteria > Pseudomonadota > Alphaproteobacteria > Caulobacterales > Hyphomonadaceae > Henriciella. The sequence goes on along the minus strand of CALKFG010000003.1, from coordinate 124,591 downwards.
GCTTGCCGCCTGGAAGAGCACGCCACGCCCCGCCAATGCGCCAGGTGGTGGCCTCGTCAAATCCCCCATCATGATTTTCCTGCCGCAGGGAAGCCTCCAGGCTGAGCCGGTTGACAGACAGACGGGCCTGCCCGGCCAGACCAAGGGTTTCGAAGCGCTGGGTCTGGTTCGGATCACCGAACAGGGTCGACTCTTTTGCCCGCTCATAGTCTTCCCGTTCCCAGTCAACGAGGCCGGCGAGATCAAGTGTCCCCTCCCCGACGGTGATGCTGTGCGCCGGCGAATAGGCCCATTTCAGACGCTGGCCAAGTGTTTGACCCTCAAGGCGGCCTGCTGCATAGCGCGACCGGTCAATGTCCGACCAGGCCAGTCTGAGCTGGTGATCAACCCCGGAGGCTGTCCCCGAAAGCGCGGCACCCATGGTCCACTGATCGGTCCGGGAGTCTTCGGCGGTATCGTCGAGCAGCCCGTCAAAATCACGATCGGAATCATTGTCTGTGCGGCTTTGACCAAACCGGACCAGACCGCTCAGACGCCAGACCTCCGCCAGATCAAGCTGACCGGTCATCATGATGGATGAGGCCTGCGCGCCATCCGTCTCTCCGCCGGTTCCCGACGTATCAACACCCTCGGTGCGACTGTTGGCGACGGCCACTGAGATATGACCCGCTGTAAGGGCCTGCCCGACAGCAAGATCCAGCCGCCGGGTGTCATGGCTGCCCAGTTCGACCTGCCCCTGCACGCCATTGGTTCGAGCGGAGATGATATTGATGACGCCGCCAATCGCATCGGCCCCAAACAATGCCGACTGTTCACCCCGGGCAATCTCGATACGCGCCGGGTAAAGCCCGCTTAAAAGGCCAAAATCCGTTTCCCCGGTGGTCGGATCGGACAGCTCGATACCGTCCAGAAGCACCAGCGTGTGGTTGGCCTCGCTGCCCCGGATCCGGATCTGCGTCAGCGCGCCGACGGCACCCGACCGTGACACCGCAACGCCCGGCACCACGCGCAGCTGGTCGGCAAGATAAGGCTGGTCGCGCACGCGAAGGTCGGCCGCATCGAGAACACTGACGGACCCCGTCACATCGCCGGGGGACACGGCACGCAGGCCTGACACATTGACAGGGGCAAGCCGGAGGTCGGCCTCACTTTCGGTGCGGTCGGCCTCCTCGGCATGGACACTGCTCAGGCAAGCCAGGCTTGCCGCGACAATACAGACTGATGAGCGCTTCATAACGGCTCCATTTTAGGCCGCGGACGGACCGCGGCCGGATACGACACCTGCGGGGGTCCCCCGCAGTCTTTTCACTGTCGTTTCGTAGGAACCGTCCTGACGGGACGGGGGTCCTGCACTGTCCCTGGCTGATCCCGGCCGACAGGCGAACGACGCGATGGCAGGTTTCCTGGCTCACCGATCTCTGCCTCTGGCCACCTTCCCGGGCATGACACCCAGTGGTTTGCCGACCATCGGCTCCCGGTTGACAGTTGCGGGCACAGCACCGGATTCGCACCGGCTTCCCTCTTAGCCCCCGATAGGGGGGCACCATCTGGTATGCTTATCGGGTCCGGCACCGGCCTTGTCAATCCGACCCGGCGGCAAAGCCGGCCAGCCTAGGGGGCTGTCGCGGCCGGCAGCTGGGGACCCCCGAACTGGCGGGCAAAAAAGTCGTCCTGCCGCCAGAGTGGCCGGTCATCATCATTGGCCAGCGCCAGAGCGATCCGGGCATTGACCTCGGCAAACCGCGCCGCGGCATCGAAGTTGAGATTATTGTCCATATCGTCTCCGGGACGGTGATAGGTCTCGGCAAAATGCGCCGCCCAGGCCGCCTCGCCGCCATTGGCGAAGCCGGTTGCGAGGAACACAGAAGGCACGCCGATCTGGACAAAGCGGTAGTGATCAGACCGGGTGAACAGCCCCTGACTGGGAAACGGGTCCGGGGCGAGGCTGAGATCCATCTCGGAAGCCACTTTTTCGACCACGGCGCCGATGGTCGAGCGTTCCGCCCCGAATGCCACCACGTCGGTGAAATCATAGGTCAGGACGGGCATATCAAGATTGACCGACCCGACCAGCGCCTCGACCGGCACGGTGGGATTACGGGCAAAATACTGGGCGCCGAGCAAGCCCTTTTCCTCCGCCGTCACGAAGGCGAGCAGGATGGACCGCCGGGGTGGCGTCCCGTCCAGGATCATCCGGGCGGCTTCCAGCAGGGTGGCAACGCCGGCGGCATTGTCGAGCGCACCATTGTTGATGGTGTCTTTCTCAAACGAGTCCGACACACCAATATGGTCAAGATGGGCGGTCATCAGGATATATTGCGATTTCAAAACCGGATCGCTGCCCTCAATCACCGCGATCACATTATCGGAGCGGACGCGGTCCAGGGTCGACGTCTGTCCCATCGAAATTGTGACAGGCAAGGCCGAGCCGGCCACCTGGACGCCGGCTTCTGCACGGGCCGAAATTTCGGCTTCCGCGTCGAGCCCTGCCACGGCAAAGATCTTGTCTCTTCCCTGTGGCGACAAGCGGCCAGCCACCCTCAGCTCCGGGGTTGTGGTGTAGGCTTCGCCATCCGGCTTCAGCCAGGACATGCTGGCGGAATCGAGACGGCCTTCCGACACCAGTCGCTGGAAGGAGTATCGTTTTTCGCCGCTGGGGGTCGGCAGCGACAGCGTCGCCACAGCGCCCCGTGCGGCGGCTTCGCGGCCTTTCTGACCACTATAATAAGCCCGTTCCTCGGTCTGCAGGCCAGCCGGCATTCCGCTCAGCATCAGGACAATTTTGCCCTCGACATCCAGACCTTCATAATCGTTCTGTCCCAGATCGGGGGCGACAAGCCCGTATCCGACGAAGACTGCCTCACCCTGTACGGCGCTGTCTGACAGACGGCTTGAGCCATAGACGACGAAATCCTCACCCTCGACGAGGCCCAAATCCTGTCCGTCTGTCAGGGTCGCCGTCAGGGACAGGCCGGCCGGATCCCGATACCCCCGCTGAAGCGGCACCGTCTGAAGGTAGCTGCCATTCTCGCCGGCCGGTGCGACGCCAAGCGCCTGTAGTTCAGACGCCACATAAGCTGCGGCCAGATCATAGCCCGGCGTGCCCGCCTCCCGCCCCTGCAAGTCATCGCTGGCGAGATACGCCATGTGCGCTTTTATGCGCTGAGGGTCGGCCTTCAGCGCCGGGTCCGGTGTCACGGGCGTGACAGGCTGACAGGCCGCGACCAGCAGGGCCAGACCAAAACCGACAAATGAGTTGTGACGCATCAGGCGATCCCCTTCTATTTTCCGACCATGTCAATCGGGCTTACAGGGACGCCTGTCCAGAGCCCGCAGACAGCCGCCATGCCGGGCGTCTTCAGGATATACTTTGTCTGTCCGACAGATTTCTGCTTCATAAGCGTTGAAATCCAGACAACACAGATATCGGGGACATCTATGACCGGAACATCAAAAGCAGGACCCGCGCTGGTCATGGCAACCAGCCTGTTTCTCCTCAGCGCCTGCGGCGGTGGCGGCGCCTCCGCCCCGACCCCCGAACCCCCGCCGCCGCCGCCTCCACCTGCTCCGCAAAGCCAGTTTGATGTCGTTTATGGCAGCGGACTGACCAATGGCGGGTCGAAGACGCTGACCCTCGATCTCTACCAAAGCGGCGCCCCGTGTACACAGCCGCGCCCCTTTGTCATGATGATTCATGGCGGCGGCTTCAGCGGCGGCGACAAGGCCGATGGGCGCTGGCCTTTCTATGGCGAAGAAATGACCGGTCGCGGCTATGTCGCCCTGTCGATCAATTACCGGCTGCGCGGCGACCAACCCCTCCCCTCCGCGGAGTTCACGCCCATTCGGGACGCGCTTTTGGCCGCTCTTGAGGCTCAGAATGATCCGGACGCGCTCAGCACGGCCAATACGATTTCCAGTGCCTTCGAAGACACCGTCCGGTCGCTGCGCTGGGTCGAAGAAAATGCCGGGACACATTGTATCGACCCAACGACTTTTGCCCTATGGGGTGGCTCCGCAGGCTCCTATATCGCGCTGGCCGTGGCCTATGGCATGGACGACTTCAGCATCACTGTGGCCAAGCCCAATGTCGTCATAGATTATTGGGGCAGCCTGATCATACCCAATGCATTGACTGAGGATGACCCACCCTTCTTCATCCTGCACGGAGAGAACGACACCGTGGTCCCGTATGACCTCGCCTCGCAGCTCCAGCAGGAAGCGGACGCTGTCGGCCTGCCCTACAGCTTCTACACCGTCGCCAATGCCGGTCACGGTGTTGATACCCGTATCGTCAGTGTTGATGGCGTCCCCATGTACGAAGTCACAGCCCGCTTCATCGATGCACATTTTGGCGGCACGCCGGCAAATTATGAAACCCGGACCATACCGCGCAGCGGCGGCTGAGCGGCTCAGCCCCGGGCGCGCTCATCCGTGCGGGGTTGCGGGTCGGGGTATAAAGGCGACGAAAAGCAACAGCGCGGCAAACCCGACGGCACAGACATAAAAACTGTCGCGGAAGGCATACACCAGGGCCTCTTGCGCCAGCTGCTCCGAAATTGGTCGAAAGGCCTGTGTGAAAGCCTCGCGCAGGGGCACACCCGCACTTGTCGCCTCCATGACAAATTGCTGGTGCCAGTAGAGGAGTTCGGAATTGGCTTCCGTCATGCCGCTGGCCAGGTGGTCCCCGTGGAAAACCATCCGACGCTGCAGAATCACGGCCAGGCAGGTGACCCCCAGAGAGCCCCCGATTTGCATCAGGAACGAGGCCGCACCGGTTGCTGCGGGCAACAGCTCCGGCGGCACGGCGCGAATGGCCGTCGTATTCGCCGGGGGCATACAGAAACTGATCCCGACTCGGCTGAGCACGATCCAGCCAACAAGGCTCCAATAGGGGGTGTCAGATGTGACACCGGCCAGGAGATAGACCGACGTGCCAAAGGCGATGACGCCGAAGGCCAGCAGAAGGCGGAAGTCCACCATGTCGGTCAGCTGGCCGGCCAGAGGAAATCCAATCACCATAGCCAGCCCTGCAGGGATCATCATGACCCCGGCAGCTGTGGGAGAATAGCCCTGGGCCATCTGGACGAAAATTGGAATAAGATAAGTCGATCCGTAAATCGCCGTCCCGACAAAGGCAATCACGACCCCTGCACAGGCAAATTGCGGCTGCTGAAAGACGCGCAGATTCAATGCCGGAAAGGGATGCCGCAGTTCCCACCAGATAAAAACGGTCGCACTGACACTTACCAGGCCGATGCGGATCAGGCTGATATCCGACCCCCACCCGTCGCGGTCTCCATTGGCGATGAAAGACAGGAGCGGCAAAATGGTCAGAGCAATCAGAAGCAGGCCCGGCAGGTCGAGCGGCGGCCGCTTGGCTGCCTTTTCCCCGTCCCGGCCGGGCATCAGCAAAGCCGCCATTGGCAACGCCAGAAGCGCAATGGGCAGGGTGGCGATAAATACGAGGCGCCAGCTCGCAAGATCGACGGCGTATCCCCCCAGGGCCGGGCCAAAGGCGGGCGCAAGAACCACGCCGATGGAAAAGATCCCGATCGCGCGCCCGCGCAGGCGGTCGGGAAATGTCTGAAAAATCATCAGCATGGACATGGGCTGTAACAGACCGGCGGCGACTCCCTGCATCGCACGCGACAGGATCAGCAGGCCATAGCTTGGGCTCACCGTCCCAAGCACGGAGCCCGCGAGAAAAACAACCAGCGCGGCAAGATAAGTCGCCCGCGCGCCAAAGGCCGATACCGCCCAGGCATTCGCCAGCATGGCAATGGTCGAGGCGGCCAGAAAGGCGGTCGACATCCACTGGGCCTGGTCCTGCGCCAGACCGAAGGCCCCGATAATCGCCGGCAGGGCAACATTGATGGCCGTTGCGGCCAGCATCGTGGCCATCGACCCGCTCAGCATGCAGACTAAAAGGATCCAGCGGTATTTCGTGCCGAAGATCTGGAATTTTTCATGAATGGCCTGACCGGCCGTTGACGGGATGTCCAATGCCAGACCGGGGGACGGGTTGGCAGCCAGGCCGCCAGCCGGGCTCATCCGTCCCGTCCCTGCCGCCGAATCCGCACCGTGACCATGGATCCCGGGCGCAAGGGCACGTCCGCAGTCTCCAGATCAATGCGAACATTGATCCGCTGGGTAATCTTGGTGAACACCCCACTGGCATTCGGATTAGGCATCATGGCGGCTTCTGCCAGCGTCAGGTCTCCAATCCGCGACAGGCGCCCGGAAAGGTCTGTGCCCGGCAGGCTGTCTACCTTCACATCCACCGGCGCGCCGAGATCAAGATCGCCGATCTGGGTTTCCTTGATATTGGCAGAGATCCAGACAGCCTTCGGATTATGAAGCAGGGCAACCCTGAACCCCTGCAAGGTCCGTTCACCGATATCATAGAACAATTCGTCCACAATACCGGCAATCGGGCTTCGAATCTTATGCTGGTCGAGGAGAACATTCTGGCGCTCTATTTTTGCCGCCACCTGAACCAGACGGGCCTCAAGGACCAACAGATCCTGCTCGACGATCGAGGCATCATCGCGCGACAGGAGGGCCTCCTGCGCGCGGGCGCGGGACGAGGCGAGATCGGCCTCTGCCGCCTTCAGCGCCTGCCGTGCCGCCTCAAGATCCGTCTCCGCACCATCCCAGGCCGGCTGTGTCAAAAGTCCCGCCTCAAGAAGATTGTCGGCACGGGCAAAGTCCCTTTCGGCACGGGCCAGCGCGGCCTGCGCCGCCTGCACATCTGCCTGCGCAGAGCGGACATTGGCACGGCTTTCATCAATTTGCGTCCCCGACAGGGAGCCAACAAGGCCGAGACGCCGGCGTTCACCTTCGATTGCGGCCAACAGGGCGTTTTCGTCGGCGCGGAACTCGTCCAGCAAATGGCGGGCCGCGCGATCGTCAATCTGATACAGAAGGTCACCGGCGGCCACCTCGTCGCCCTCCGAGACGGCCACACGCACCACCTGGCCGGACACATCCGATGAAATCGCGATCATGTCTGCGGCGATGCGGGCATCATTGGTCGAAACAAAGCGCGCCCGGTCGGCCAGCCAAATGCCGATCAGACTGCACAGGATCAATACCAGCAGGCTTCCTGCAATCAGCCTCAGGTGTTGAGACAAACGGCTCCGGACCATTGGCAAAACACCCTTGGGCGTGGCGATATCAACCCCGACGTCCTGCCCCATAAGTGGCTCCTCCTGCATCGAACTTCTATGTTTAGGACGGGAAGGCAAGATTGACGTTACGTCCGGCTTTGCGCCATCGCGATGCCGGTTGTCACGGTCAGCTCACCCTTTTTTATGGCCTCAGCAGCGATCTGGGACTCCGCACCGGATCCGACGCTCGGCAACGTCAATCGATACTTATGTCCCGGTCTATCCTTATTAGGCCGGATCGACTAGATCCAGACGGCCAAAGAACACCTGCGGGACGTACACCATGAAACTTATCTCATTTCTTATTTTCGGATCGCGCTGGCTTCAGCTGCCGCTTTATCTTGGTCTGGCAGCTGTGCAGGTCATTTATGTTTTCGTATTTCTCAACGAGCTGGTACATCTGGCTTTTGAAATGTCGGATCTCAATGAGCAGACAATCATGCTGCTGGTTCTCGGACTGATCGATATTGTGATGATTTCCAACCTGCTGATCATGGTGGTGGTTGGTGGCTATGAAACCTTCGTGTCGAGGCTGGGCATCGACAACCATCCCGACAAGCCGGAATGGCTGGGAAAGGTGAATGCGGGCGTCCTCAAGGTCAAACTGTCGATGGCCATTATCGGTATTTCCTCAATCCATCTTCTCAGTACCTTCATAGAAGCCAGCATGATCGGCCAGCCCGACTCCGTGATCACATCGGAGGCCGTGATGTGGCAGACCATTATTCATGCCACTTTCATCCTGTCGGCCATCGGCATTGCCTATGTCGACCGTATGTCTCACGTCGAGACCTGACTGGCCGTCTGGTTGCCCCTTGACCTTGCCCGATGCGCGGGGCTGCGATAGGCAGGTCGCCAGTCGTTTCGGCACATCGGGTGGCGGACGGAATGGATCGGAGATCCCCATGCGCTATGCTCTCTTATTGGCCTGCTGCCTCACCCCGCTGACCGCCACAGCCCAGAGCTGGCCAGATATGGTCGGCACCTGGACGGGCACCTCCCGAAGCGTTGTCCTGGGCGCCGGGGGTCATTTCGAAGAGACCGGACAAACGGGCGCCGCGTTTCGCGAGGTCGCGTTTACGATTGAGTGGACCGATCAGAAGGAAGGCCGTTATATCGGGACCGTCACCTCTAACGCCCATACGGAAAGCTTGATTGGTGTGGCTTCAAGCGACAATACGGCGCTGTATACGGTCGATCATGACGGGCATTCCTCGGGCCACTTCATTGACGCAAACCATTTCGAGCTCTGCTATACCCATACGGACCGGGGCGATCCGCAAATGGTGGCTTCATGCGTGATTTTCAAACGCCAGGACGGATAACCGGACCCGGTATCCCGACGGGCCCGGAGGGGAGACGTGGGCGGGCATCAGTCCGTGCTGCGACGCGGCTTATGATGCCCCATCCCTTGCGATTTATCTGAAAAGTTTATGTCTGCCCCGGCGGCCAGGCCGCGCCGTTCGGGGGCTCCCGCAAGCACCGTGTCGAGTGTTGATACTGCAAGAAACATTGGAGCGGGCGATGAGATTCGAACTCACGACCCCAACCTTGGCAAGGTTGTGCTCTACCCCTGAGCTACGCCCGCATCCGATGGCATCCATCCCGGACATGTCCGGGACAGATGGCGGATAAAGCCCATCTCAGCCCCGGATGCAAGGGGGAATCTCAGGGAGTCTGAGCGGTTTCCGGACGGAAGCCAGGCGGCCGCGAAACGGGTTCGGCCGGCATGCCATCCAAGGCGCGCCCGCTGACGGCCAAACCGGCATCGGATCACGCCTTCACAGCCGCGCGGTCGGGCACCAGCACACCACGCCGGACCAGCTCTTCCGCGATCTGGACCGCATTCAGGGCCGCACCCTTTCTCAGATTGTCCGACACGTTCCAGAACATCAGGCCGTTCTCGACCGTTGGGTCGAGACGCACCCGGCTGACATAGCTTGCCCATTCCCCGACACAGTCGATCGGGGTGATGAACTGATCCTCTTCCGGATTGTCGACCAGCACGACGCCATCCGCCTCGCGGAACAGCTCCTGTGCATCGGCCACGCTAAGTGCATCCTCAAGCTCGACATTCACCGACTCCGAATGCCCGACAAAGACCGGCACCCGGACGCAGGTCGCGACCAGCTCGATCGCGGGATCAAGAATCCGCTTGGTTTCCTCGCGCATTTTCCACTCTTCCTTGGTGAACCCGTCGGCCATGAAGTCGTCGATCTGGGGGATCACATTGAAGGCGATCTGGCGGGAAAAATTCTCTGGCGTCGGCGAGTCGTTGACGAACATGCCCTTGGTCTGGGTCCACAGCTCGTCCATGGCCGCCTTGCCGGCGCCCGATACAGACTGGTAGGTCGACACGACGACACGGCGAATACCGGCAGCGGCATGCAGCGGTTTCAACGCGACCACGAGCTGCGCGGTTGAACAGTTGGGATTGGCGATAATGTTCTTGGCCCGATAGCCCAGCACCGCCTCACCATTGACCTCCGGCACGACCAGCGGCACATCGGGATCCATCCGCCAGGCCGAGGAATTGTCGATCACGATCGCCCCGGCCGCGGCAATTTTCGGCGCCCAGCTCTTGGACACGCTACCACCCGCCGACATCAGCACCACATCCACCCGGCTGAAATCAAACTGCTCAATGTCATGACATACAAGCGTCCGGTCGCCATAGCTGCACTTGCGCCCCTGCGAGCGGCGCGACGCCACAGCAAAGACCTCATCGGCCGGAAAGTCGCGCTCATCAAGAATGTTGAACAATTCCCGCCCGACATTCCCTGTGGCACCAACAACTGCAACTCTGAGTGCCATATATTCCTCCTCGGCAGACCGGGCGTCGTCATGTCATGTCGACCGCGATTTGGCAATGTCGGGACGCCCATGCGCCGGGTCGCAGGGCTGCGCCGCCATGCCCCCCACGGCCGCCCGGGGGTCCAGGGATCGGATTTTGGTGACATTTCCCGCTCCGGCCTGTTGCAATCCCGGCGGGCTGGGGTGATTTTAGCGGCGCGAGGATCCCAGCCATGTATGAAGACATCATCAATCGCTATATTGCCAGCTACAATAATCGCGACACCGAAGGCATGCTGGATTGCGTGACTGAGAATGTGGTGTTTGAAAACGTGTCCAATACCGGCCAGTCGATGCGGCTGGAGGGCCGCGCCCAGATGGGAGAGGTCGCCGCCCTGTCAGGCAATGCCTTTTCGTATCGCCGGCAGCGCATCATCAAGCTCGTCATCGGCGAGGCCAAGGCCGCCGCGGAGATCGAGTTCGAGGGCAAGGCCGCCGTTGACCTGCCCAATGGCGTCAAGGCCGGTGAAACCGTGACCCTTCGCGGCGCCAGCTTTTTCGAGTTCGAAGGTCGCCTGCTGAGCCGCATCGCAGACTATTCCTAGCCCGCGCGCCGCCCCCTCTCCCGGCGGCATGGATTGCCCCGGCGGGGCAATCGCCCATAAGCCTTGCCGGTGACATGACATGGAGGCCTTTGATGGCAGCAGGAGATCTTCCCGTTCTGGTCGGCGCCGGACAAATCACCCGTCACTGGCAAGCCGCAGATGGGGTGTCCAGCGCCCCCTCACCGCTCGGCCTGGCCGTCACGGCCAGCACACGGGCACTTGCCGATGCCGGCCTGACCGCCGGCGACATCGACACACTGGCCGTAGCACGCCTGACCAGCGACTCCATTCCCCGGCCGCGATACCCGTTTGGCCAGAACAGCAACCTGCCCGGCACCATTGCCCGCGACCTTGGCGCGACCCCCCGCCACGCCATTTATGAGATCGCCGGCGGCCAGAGCAGCCAGAAGCTGGTCAGTGAAATGGCCGCCAGAATCCATGCCGGCGACAGCGACATTGCCCTGATCACAGGGTCGGAGGCCAACCGCACCGTCAAGACCGCCCAGAAGGCGGGTCTCGAGCTCGACTGGTCAGACAGCGCCGATCTCGAGGTCGACGATCGTGGCATGGGCCCGATGCTGCTCAACCGGACCGAGATCAAGCATGGCCTGGTCCTGCCGGCCTATTTCTATGCTCTGTTCGAAAACATCCTGGCCAACAAGGCTGGCGAGACCCGCGACCAGCACCGTCAGGCCATGGGCCGGCTGTTCGCCAAATTTGCCGCCGTCGCGCAATCCAATCCGTACGCCCAGTTCAAGACCGATTTTGATGCCGACTTCCTGGCCACCCCGTCGCCGGCGAATTACCCGTTTGCCGATCCCTACCTGAAATGGCTGATTGCCCAGGACTCGGTCAACCAGGCCGCTGCCGTGATCATGATGTCGGACTCGCGGGCCGACGCCCTGAATATCGCTGCGGACAAGCGCGTCTACCTGCACGGGACGGGCGAAGCGATTGATGACCATATTTCCGAACGTCCCCGCCTCGACGGCTCCTGGGCCATGCAGACCGCCCTGTCTCGGGCGCTCGACCAGGCTGGGATCCCGGTGTCGGGGATCGATATTTTCGATCTGTATTCCTGTTTCCCCTGCGCGGTCTTTTCCGCTCTGGAGGCCCTCGGCCTCGACCCGGAAACCGAAACGCGGCCGCTGACGGTGACAGGCGGCCTGCCGTATTTCGGTGGCCCCGGAAACAATTACAGCCTGCATGCCATCGCCTCCATGGCCGAGAGGCTGCGGGCCCAGCCCGGTGCCACCGGCCTTGTCCTGGCCAATGGCGGCTGGATGACCAAGGAAGCCGCAGGCATCTGGTCGACCCGGCGCCCGGAGGCATTTACCCCGGTCGCACCGGCGGCGACGCCGGACCAGACGGTGGCGCTCAACCCTGCCCCGACAACCGGAACCCTCGAGACCTTCACGGTCACCTATGGCCGCAACGGGCCGGAAAAGGGCATCATCTTCGCCCGCACAGCGCAGGGCGACCGCTTCCTTGCCAATGCCAGCAACACGGCCCTGCAGCGCCTGAGCGACGCACCGTCGCCAATTGGCGCGCCCGTCACCGCCAGCCAGGCCGATGAGGTCAACACTTTCGACTTTGCCTGAACCGCGACCGGGTACATAATGACAGGCATGGCCCAGGCCGGCCATGCACAGGGGAGCCAGCCTATGAGCCAAGCCAGACACAGCCGCAGCGGACCGCTGTCCGGGGTGAAAATCATCGACATGTCCAGCGTCGTCCTGGGCCCCTTCGCCACTCTGATTTTCGGCGACCTGGGAGCCGATGTGATCAAGGTCGAAGCAGGTCAGAAGGGGAAGACGGGCGACCTGATGCGCTATGCCGGGGCCTCACCGACGGGTGATCTCGGCCCGATCTATACCAATCTCAACCGCAACAAGCGGTCGATCCAGCTCGATGCCCGCAAAGATGGCGATAAGGCAACTCTGGTCGAGCTGCTCCGGGGCGCTGACATTTTCTTTCACAATGTCCGGCTTGAAGGCATGCAGCGGCTGGGACTGGATTACGACGCCGTGAAGGCCATCAATCCCAACATCATCTATGTCCACTGTGCCGGTTTCGGCCCGGGTGGCCCGTATGAGAAACGCCAGGCCTATGATGATCTGATCCAGGCGGCCTCGGGCTTTGCGGATCTCAACACTTTGCGGGACGGCTCCGATCCGTCTTATGCGCCCAGCCTCGTCGCCGACAAGACCGTCGGCCTGTTCGCCACCTACGCCACGCTGGCCGCCCTGTTCCACCGCGAGCGCACGGGTGAGGGACAGTTCGTCTCGATCCCCATGCTGGAAAGCTTCACCTTCTTTAACATGGTCGAAAACCTGTATGGTGAAACCTTCCTGCCCGGCAATGGCAAGGTCGCCTATACACGCTCGGTCAACGCCAACCGCAAACCCTACAAGACCCGGGACGGGTATATTGCCCTGGTGCCTTATTCCGATGAGCAATGGGAAACCTTTTTCCGGCTTGGCGGCCGCGACGGGGTCTTCAACGATCCCCGCTTTTCAACCTATGCCGCCCGGACAGAGCATGTGACCGACCTCTATGCCCTTATCGGCGAGGTGGCCTGCCTGAAAACGACGGAGGAATGGCTTACCCTGCTGGACCGGGAAAATATTCCGGCCATGCGCTTCAACGAGATGGCTGACGTGCTGCATGATCCCCATCTGGTCGCCACCGGGTTCTTCACCGAGCGAACCCATCCTGATGCCGGGCCCTATCGCAGCATGAAGCACCCGGTGCATTTCTCGCGGACGCCGGCAGACGTGGCCCTCGACCCGCCCCGCCTGGGGGCAGATACCGAAACCATACTGGCCAGTCTCGGCCTCGACGAGGCCTGACCCCCGCTCAGGCTTCGAAGGCGACCTGCATGGCCGAAATGGGCCGGATGGCGCCAAATCCAAGCTTCGGTGGCGGGCCCACCAGGCGGGTCGCGGGGGCAAGCCGGGCAATTGTCGCCAGGGCTTCTTCCATTTCGGCGCGGGCCAGTGCCTCTCCGACACAGCGATGTGCGCCGGCCCCAAAGGCGTAATGCCATTTCTGCTGGTCGGTGCGATGGATGTTGAACCGGTCCGGGTCCGCGAACACGTCCGGGTCGCGCAGGGCCGAAACCAGGGACACCGCGACCACGCTGCCTTCCGGCAGACGGACACCATCGACGTCCAGATCCCTGAGCAGAACCCTGGGAATCCCCGAGACAACCGGCTGAAACCGCAGGCCCTCTTCGACAACGCCCCGTTTCAGTCCGTCCGGGTCGGCCACGAAATCCTGCCACTGGTCCGGGTGCTGCAGCAGCTCCGACAGGGTCATGCACATCGACCCTCTGGTTGTATCCGAGCCGGCCAGGATCAGGCCCAGGATCTGGGTCCGGATTTCACCGGGATCAAGATTGCCCGCGGCCTCGGTCGCGGCGACATAATCGGTCAGGAAATCCTCGCGCGGTGACTTGCGGCGGGCCTCGAGGAGCTCGTCGACATAGGTGTTGAACGCCTTCAGGCTGGCATCAATGCGGTCCCGGTTGGCGGGGTCGACAAAACCCAGCGCAGAGGCCGTGTCCTGAATCCAGGTCAGGAAAACCGGAATATCGCTGTCGGGAATGCCCAATATGCCGGCAATGATCCGGGCCGGCAGCTGGGCCGCAATCTCATCGACGAAATTGACCGGGCCTGCGCCGAGGCGGTCGCGGACCATCTGTTCGGTGATGTCGCGGACTTTCGGGCGCATGGCATCCATCAGCTTGAAAGCGAAGGTCCGGGCCACAGGTGTTCGCCGGCGGCGGTGGACATCGCCATTCGCAAACAGCATGGCGAGCCGGGTAAACTCGAAGATCGGGCCTTCCGTTATGCCCTGCAGGAGCTTGGTTTCGGTCTCAATCTGCCGCGTGGCATCGCTGGTCATCAGGGCGATGTGGCGATTGCGCAGGGCCAGGGTGATGCCGATCTCGGTGCGGGCAAAGGGCGCCCGCGCGCGCATCTGGCGCATCGCCTCATAGACCGATTGCCCCCCCAGGGCCTCCGGCAGCGCCATGGGCAGCTCATCCAGCGATTTCAGGCCTTCGGTTGTCATTGGCAGTCCCCTGTAAGATCGATCGAGTGTAACCGCGTCCGCACCAGACGTCAGCCCCCTTCGCCAGCGGGTCTTTCCCTGACCGGTCCGTTCTGGCATATCGCCGTCATGCCAGAATTTTGCGTGCTTGCCTTCTATAAATTTGTCGCGCTGGAGGACCCGGCGGCGCTGCAGGCGCCGCTGCGCGAAAATCTGGCGCGTCTCGGGGTCAAGGGCACCGTTTTGCTGGCCCGGGAGGGGATCAACGGCACGCTGGCGGCCCCGGACGGGAACAGGGATGCCCTGCGCGCTGCCCTGCAGGCGCTGCCGGGCTGCGCCGACCTGGAGTCCAAGGTCTCGACCGCCCGGGAGATGCCGTTTCTCCGGCTGAAAGTGCGGCTGAAGCAGGAAATTGTCACCATGGGCGTGCCGGAGGCCGACCCGACCTGTCTGGTCGGCAATTATGTCAGCCCCCAGGCCTGGAATGACCTGATTACCGACCCCGACACGGTCGTCATCGATACGCGCAATCATTACGAGGTCACGCTCGGCACCTTTCAGGGGGCGATTGATCCTGACACCGCCGCGTTCCGGGATTTTCCAGCCTGGTTCGATGCGTTCCGGACCCGGCTCGAGGCCGAGGGACGAACGCCGCGCATCGCCATGTTCTGCACCGGCGGCATACGCTGCGAAAAGGCCACCTCCTATGTCCGGGCGGCAGGTCTGGACCAGGTCTACCATCTCCAGGGTGGCATACTGAAATATCTTGAGACCGTGCCCGAGGCGGACAGCCTGTGGCAGGGTGAGTGCTTCGTTTTCGACGACCGGGTCTCGGTCGGCCACGGCCTCCGACAGGGGGGCTATGAGCTCTGCCATGCCTGCCGCATGCCGGTCAGCGCGTCCGACCGGGCGCAGCCGGCATTCGAGCCCGGCGTCTCGTGCCCGCACTGCCATGGCACCTTCAGCCCTGAGCGTCTCACCGCCCTGCGGGAACGCCAGAAGCAGGTGCAGCTGGCAGAGGACCGGGGCGAACAGCATATCGGTGATGCGGTGGTGATGGCCCCGCGGCGACGATCCGGGCTATGAGCCAGCCAGAGCCCCCCATCCTGTATTCCTTTCGGCGTTGTCCCTATGCCATGCGTGCGCGCATGGCGCTGTCGGCCGCCGCCGTGCCCTGCCGCCTGCGCGAAGTGGTGCTGCGCGACAAGCCCGACTGCATGCTGATCGCCTCGCCCAAGGGGACGGTCCCGGTTCTGGTGCTGCCGGAGGGGCGGGTGATTGACCAGAGCCTCGACATCATGGCCTGGGCGCTGGCCCGACACGATCCCGGTCGGTGGCGCCATCCCGACCATGGCGATGCCGCCTCGATGTCCGCGCTGATCGCGACCTTTGACGGCGCCTTCAAACACCATCTGGACCGCTACAAATATGCCAGTCGCTATGACGGGGCCGAGGCCACACAGCACCGCGCGGCCGCCGCCAGCCTGCTGATGGATCTTGAGGCCCGGCTGGCGATCACGCCGGAGCTGTTCGGCCAGCGCATCAGCCTCGCCGATATGGCCCTGATGCCGTTCGTCCGGCAGTTCGCCAATACCGACCGCGACTGGTTCGAGACGCAGGCCTGGCCGGCCCTGCGGGCCTGGCTGCAGCGCCACCTCGACAGTCCGCTGTTTCAGGGCGTGATGGCAAAATACCGGCCCTGGCAGCCCGGCGACGCCGAACCGCTGTTTCCTGCTGCGGATGCCTGACGCCTAGGTCGCCAGCGCCGCCCGGACTGCATCCAGGGCCGCGTCCGCGCCGCCGGCATCCGGACCGCCGGCCTGAGCCATGTCGGGCCGGCCACCGCCACCCTTGCCGCCCAGCGCCGCGGCTGCGCTCTTGACCAGGTCGACGGCCGAGAACCGCCCGGTCAGATCGTCACTGACGCCGACCGCAACAGCCGCCTTGCCCTCATTGATACCGACGAAAACCGCAACTCCGGATCCGAGCTTGGCCTTGGCTTCATCGACCAGCGCCCGCAAATCCTTGCCGCCAACCCCCTCTGCGATGCGCGCCATCAGCGCGACATCCCCGATCATTTCCGGCCCGGCCGGGGCCCCACCCTCGCCGGCCAGCGCCAGTGCGCGCTTGGCCTCGGCCAGCTGGCGCTCAAGCTGGCGGCGTTCATCGGCAATGCCCGTCACCTTGCGGGACAAATCCTTCAACGGCACTTTGAGCTCGTCAGCCAGATCGACGGCCAGCTGGGCCCGGCTGCGCAGGAAAGACAGCGCCTCCGCCCCGGTCGCAGCCTCGATCCGGCGCACACCGGCAGACACGCCGCTTTCCGCGGTGATCACGAACGCCGCAATGTCGCCCGTCCGCCGGACATGGGTGCCGCCACACAGTTCAACCGAATAGGGCGCGTCATCGCCGGACTCCAGCGCCGCACCCATGGACAGGACACGGACCTCATCGCCATATTTCTCCCCAAACAATGCCAGCGCACCCGCCTCAATTGCCTTCTCGGGCGAGGTCACGGCAACACCGACATCCCGGTTCTGCCGGATCACCGCATTGACCTGATCTTCGACCAGTTCGAGTTCGGCCGGGCTGACCGGTGCGGTATGGGAAAAGTCGAATCTCAGCCGGTCTTCCTCGACCAGAGAGCCTTTCTGGGTGACATGCTCACCCAGCACATTGCGCAGGGCCGCATGCATCAGATGCGTCGCGGAATGATTGGCCATGATCCGGGCACGCCGCCCCGAATCGACCCGCAGCGTGGCCCGCGCCCCCGTCACCAGATGTCCGGACACGACCTCGCCGACATGCCCGTGCAAATCAGCGGCGCGCTTGATGACATTACGGACCCGGAACTGCGTCCCGTCAGCCAGCAGGATAAGACCATGATCGCCAGCCTGCCCGCCGCTCTCGGCATAGAAGGGCGTTTCGGATAAGACCAGCTCCGCCATCGCCCCGGTCTCGACCGCATCGACCCGGTGGCCCTCGGCCACGATGCCGACAATATCCGCTTCACCGTCGAGGCCCTGATAGCCGAGGAAACGGGTCGGACCGACCGCGTCGCGCAGCGCGAACCAGACCGCGTCTGTCGCCGCATCGCCCGATGAAAAGCCGCCCTGGCGGGACCCCTGTTTCTGCCGGTCCATGGCGGTATCGAAGCCGGCCTCATCGACCGCCATGCCGCGCCCGCGCAGGATATCCTGAGTCAGGTCAAGCGGAAAACCGAACGTATCGTACAACTTGAAAGCGGTTT
The DNA here is from genome assembly GCA_938084575.1 of uncultured Hyphomonadaceae bacterium. GTDB lineage: Bacteria > Pseudomonadota > Alphaproteobacteria > Caulobacterales > Hyphomonadaceae > Henriciella. The sequence goes on along the minus strand of CALKFG010000003.1, from coordinate 106,718 downwards.
CACCCGGCAGCGAGTCGCCGGGCGCGAGGTCGGCGCTGGCGGTGTCGAGCAGAGCCAGCCCGCGGCCCAGCGTGTCCTGAAACCGCCCTTCCTCGCCCTCAAGTGCCGACTCAATGGCGGCCCGTGCCCGGCGTAATTCCGGAAAAGCCGTGCCCATTTCGTCAATCAGGGCCCCGACGAGGCGATGCATTCCCGGTTCCCGGGCGCCAAGCAGATGCGCGTGGCGCATGGCCCGCCGCATGATCCGGCGCAGCACATAGCCCCGCCCCTCATTTGACGGCGTCACCCCGTCGGCGACCAGGAAGGACGAGGTCCGCAGATGATCGGCAATCACACGGAAGGAGGGCAGCAAATCACCTTCCGCCTTACAGCCATAGACGTCCTGCTCGGCCGCGATCAGCTTCTGAAACAGGTCGATGTCGTAATTATTATGAACGCCCTGCAGCACCGCCGCGATCCGCTCCAGGCCCATGCCCGTGTCAATCGATGGCTTTGGCAGCGCCCGCCGCGTCCCGTCGGCCTGCTGGTCGAACTGCATGAAGACAAGGTTCCAGATCTCGATGAAGCGGTCCCCGTCCTCATCCGGCGACCCGGGCGGCCCGCCCGGCACGCCGTTACCATGGTCAAAGAAAATTTCCGAGCACGGTCCGCACGGCCCGGTATCTCCCATCGACCAGAAATTGTCCGACGTCCCGATGCGGATAATGCGCTCATCACGCAAACCGGCGACCTTCTTCCAGATATTGGCCGCCGCGTCATCCTCGGCATAGACGGTGACCAGAAGCCGGTCGGACGGCAGGCCCAGCTCCCGGGTCACCAGGTCCCAGGCAAAGGCGATGGCCTCATCCTTGAAATAATCGCCGAAGGAAAAATTACCCAGCATTTCAAAAAAGGTATGATGGCGGGCCGTGTACCCGACATTGTCGAGATCATTATGCTTGCCGCCCGCCCGCACACATTTCTGAGAGCTTGTTGCCCGCAGCGCCGGCGCCCGTTCGGCCCCGGTGAACACATTCTTGAACGGCACCATGCCGGCATTGACAAAGAGCAGGGTCGGATCGTTCTGTGGCACCAGCGGCGCCGAGGCCTGGCGCAAATGGCCCTGGCTTTCAAAATAGGACAGAAAGCCTTCGCGAAGCTGATTGACGCTCGTCATAAAATACCCTTCCAAAACCGGGCCTGAATGGCCCCGTCAGTGTCCCGGATGGATATATGGCGAGTTCAGCCTCGCGCCAAGCCATTGCTGCGGCCCAGACCCGTGGTCTCAGCCGAGGCCAACCGCCGGATCTTCTCTTTCCGACATATCCGACCCGCCGCCTTCAACCAACAGAACGTCAGACAGCAGGCCCGACCGCTTGCGAATTTCCAGCTCGATCTCATCGGCAATGGCAGGATTGTCCTTCAGGTACTGGCGGGTTTTTTCCCGTCCCTGCCCAATCCGCTCGGGACCATAAGAATACCAGGAGCCGGACTTCTCGATCACCTCACTCTTCACACCCAGGTCGATCAGCTCACCGGTCTTGGAGATTCCCTCACCATAGATGATGTCGAATTCAACCTGACGGAAGGGCGGCGCAACCTTGTTTTTGACCACTTTGACACGGGTCTGATTGCCAATAATCTCGTCCCGGTCCTTGAGCGCCCCAATGCGGCGAATGTCGAGCCGGACCGATGAATAGAATTTCAGGGCGTTGCCCCCGCTCGTCGTTTCGGGGCTGCCAAACATGACGCCGATTTTCATTCGGATCTGGTTGATGAAAATCACCATGCATTTGGATTTGGAAATCGAGGCCGTCAGTTTCCGAAGCGCCTGGCTCATCAGGCGGGCCTGAAGGCCGGGCAGGCTGTCGCCCATTTCACCCTCAATCTCGGCCCGTGGCGTCAGGGCGGCAACCGAATCGACCACCAGCACATCGACCGCGCCCGACCGCACCAGCGTATCGGCGATTTCCAGGGCCTGTTCTCCCGTGTCGGGCTGTGAGATCAACAAATCATCGAGGTCGACACCCAGCTTGCCGGCATAGACAGGATCCAGCGCATGTTCGGCATCGACAAAGGCACAGACACCGCCATTCTTCTGGGCCTCGGCCACGACATGCAGCGACAGGGTCGTCTTGCCTGAGCTTTCCGGTCCGTAAATCTCGATCACCCGTCCCTTGGGCAGACCGCCGATCCCCAGCGCAATGTCCAGGCCAAGAGACCCGGTTGGGATCGCCTCGATGTCCATTGACGTCTTTTCGCCAAGCCGCATCACCGAGCCTTTTCCGAAGGACCGCTCGATACTGGCCAAAGCGGTTTCCAGAGCTTTCTGTTTGTCCACGCCGGACTCCTTGTCGATCAGCTGTAGATCTGGTTTGGCCATGAGTCGTTCCCTTTCGTAAATATCACGCCCCGAGATCGGGGACCAATGACTGCAGAAAACATGCTGTACCACATATGTTCCGCAGAACAAAGCCGAAACATTCATCCTGCCGGTTTTCTCCGCGGAGAATGTGAGGCATACTCCCCGGATGCTTAAGAAAACCGACCGCCTCCCGGGTGAGGCTGCGATTGTCTACCTTGATGGCGACCTCCGGCTGGAAAGCCCGGGAGACTTCGTGCTGTGCGCCGTAACCGGACGGAAAATTCCGCTTCAGGCCCTGCGTTACTGGTGCGTTGACCGGCAGGAGGCCTATGTCGATGCCGCCGCCGCCAGCGCCCGCATGATCCAGGATCACTGAATGCGGCGAGGCCCCGTCCTCTGCGCCAGTGCCAGCCTGGTGGCCCTGTGGGTCACCGCACAGGCGGAGCCGGCCCCGCAGCCGATCCACTGTGACGGCGTGGCCCGGCAGGCTGGGCTGTTAAGGTGCGCCGTCCCCCGGGGCGACCGGCTCAGCCTGATCAGTGCCAGCGGACAGCTTGTGCGCGAGGTGCCGGTGCCGGCCGACGGTCAGGTAACGCTTGGGCTGGAGCGGGATGCCCCTGACCAGCTGATCCTGACGGCCAATGATGCGACCCTCGCCCCGCTGACCATTGACATTGCGCCGAGACAGGACCCCTTCCGGGAGATCACCGGATTTGACTGTGACAAGGTCGATGCCCGTACCGAGGCCCAGAAAGCCCATGCCAGCCGGAGCTGGGTCAAGAAACAAGCCGCCTTCAAGACCTTTGCGGAGGGGCCGGGTGCCGATGGGGGCTTCCGGCGTCCGGCAGACGGCCCGACCTCGTCTCCGTTTGGCCCGGCCCGGAGATATGTCGGGACGCGCGCGGACGGCTCAAGCTGTGACCGGGTGTCGGTTCATTATGGGTATGACATTGCCGTCCCCGTCGGAGCGGAGGTGCGCGCCCCTGCCCCGGGCACCGTCACGCTTGGCGATCCGGACCTGTATTATGAAGGCGGCACCGTCTTCCTTGACCACGGAGACGGGCTGGTCTCGGTGTTCATGCATATGTCCGAGGTCACCGTCGCGGCCGGCCAGAGCGTGGCAGCTGGCGATCGGATCGGGGCGTCCGGCAATACAGGGCGCACAACCGGGCCGCACCTGCACTGGGCGGTCAAATGGCGCAATCCGGGGACACAGGACCGCGCCGGCGACTTCTATATTGATCCGGCCCTGTTGCTGGAGCTCGCGCCGGTCCCCTGAGGCCGCGCTCCGGCTCAGGGCAGGATCAGCGTCGCGCCCTGCGTCTGCCGGCTTTCAATCGCAGTATGCGCGGAACCAATGTCCTCAAGGGCAAAGCGCTGACCAATATGGGCGCTGATCGCGCCGGTGCGCAGAGCGCCGAACAGGGCCGCCTTCCCGCGCGCCAGACCTTCGGCGGATCCGATAAAGGAAAACAGGGTGGGACGGGTCAGGATCAGGGACCCTTTCGCAGCCAGAATCCCCGGTGCGATCGGGGCAACGGCGCCTGACGCATTGCCATAGCTGATCCACCAGCCACGTGGACGCAAACTGTCAAGCGATGCCCTGGCCGCGGCCTCGCCGACATTGTCATAGCTGACATCCACACCCTGACCGTCTGTCAGCGCACGCACCTGGGCCGCCACATCGTCAGCCCCGGACAGGATCGCGTCGCTGGCGCCCAGGGCGCGGGCCCGGGCGGCTTTCTCCGGCGACGAGGTCACGGCGATCACGCGCACGCCCATGGCCGTGGCCCAGGGCACCAGCAGGGAGCCAACACCGCCAACCGGGGCCCAGACCAAGGCGGTATCGCCCGGCATTGCGCGGCGGACCTCGAACAGCAGCATCCAGGCCGTCAGCCCCTTGAGCAGCGTCGCCGCGGCGGTTTCCTCGCTGATATCATCCGGCAGCCGGATCATGCCCGCGGCCGGGCCGGTATAATGCGTCGCATAGGTGCCTGAACCGAGATAGGCGACCCGGTCCCCGGGCCTGAGACCCGTCACCGCGTCGCCGACGGCCTCGACAATTCCGGCGCCTTCAGAGCCCGGAATGAAGGGCATTTTGACCGGGTAAAGGCCCGTTCGATGGTAGGTGTCGATGAAATTCAGCCCAATTGCGGTCTGGCGAACCCGCGCCTCAGCGGGGCCCGGCGGGCGCGGATCACGGGCCGTTTTGCGCAGCACGTCGACGCCGCCCGTTGCAGAGATCTCAATGACATAAGGCTGTGGCATGGTCCTGTTCCCGGAATCAGTTCTATTTGTGGTGATGAGGGTCGTAGCGCGGATCTGTGGTGTTGACGAGGCAGGCCGTGGGCCATGGGCCGGGCCGGTCACGGCCGGCGCTGTGATTCTGGATCCTGCGCAACCGATTGCCGGCCTGACTGATTCGAAAAAACTGACGGCGGCCAGGCGCGAGGCTCTCGCCATCGAGATCCGGCAGACCGCCCTGGCCTGGGCCGTTGCCGAGGCGACGCCGGCAGAAATTGACCGCATCAATATTCGCCAGGCGACGTTTCTGGCGATGACCCGCGCCATCCGCGCGCTGCACATCGTCCCGGATGAAATCCTGATCGACGGGAATGCCCTGCCCGCCGACCTGCCGGTGCCCGCGCGGGCGATCATCAAAGGCGACCTCAGCGAGCCGGCCATCTCAGCTGCGTCGATTCTCGCCAAGACTGCCCGCGACCGCGACATGCTCGTCTTGTCTGACACCTATCCCGGCTATGGTTTTGCCGGACATAAGGGTTATGGCACGGCCGCGCATGCCGCCGCGCTGACGGCGCTTGGGCCCTGTCCGATCCACCGTCACAGCTTCGCCCCCGTGGCCGCAGCCCGGCGCCAACGGGGGCTGGCATAGGCCCCCGGTCAGGATGCCGGGACCGGGCGCGGCCCGAACTCTGAGGAGACCGCAGACATGAATCTTTTCGGCCACCACGTCTGGCAGGGTGAAACCGGCCGGCGCCATCGCTTCCGGGTCACCCGGAGCCTGTCAGAGCTGCCCGCCGATCCCGGCATTTATATCATGGTCCGCAGAACCGCCCTGTTCTGGGTCACCCCGATTTATATCGGCAAAGCGGCCAGTCTGAGCGACCGGCTCGAGGATCACGAAAAATGGTATAAGGCCCTCTACAAGTTCAGAGCAAAAGAGCGTCATGTCCTGCGCGTCGCAACGGAAGACGACCGGCGCCGCATCGAGGAAGACCTGATCCGACACTATCGGCCCGTCATGAATGACATGCTGGTGCCACGCACAGCCACCGATGCACCGAATCACGACCAGCTGCGCCGGCGCTGGCTCAAGCGGTCCAAACGCCTGCGCGGGCGCTGGATGAGCGCCGCGGAGTATTATCGCCTCAATGATCCGCGCGGCTGACCCGGCTTGAATTTATCGGCCAGACAGGCGATGAGCCTTGTCCATGGCCGACACGCTCTCCACGACCTGCCCCGCCCTGCTGGCAGACATGCCCTCCGGGGTCAGCTTCAAGAAGCTCCGCAAACGCCTGGTGCGCAATGCTCTTCAGGTCGTCGACACCTATGGACTGATCGATCGCACGGCGACCCGGCGGCCCAAATGGCTGGTCTGCCTCTCTGGCGGCAAGGACAGCTACGGCCTGTTGACCATCCTGCTTGACCTGCAGTGGCAGGGTGCCCTGCCGGTTGACCTGCTGGCCTGCAATCTCGACCAGGGCCAGCCCGGCTTTCCCAAGCACATTCTGCCGGACTGGCTGACCCGCCATGGCGTGGCCCACCGGATCGAAACCGAAGACACCTATTCCATTGTCACCGATAAGATTGCCGCCGACCGGACCTTCTGTGCCCTGTGTTCGCGGCTGCGGCGGGGCATTCTGTACCGCATTGCCCGGGAGGAAGGCTGTGATGCGATCGTCCTGGGACATCACCGCGACGATGCGCTGGAAACCTTCATGATGAATTTGGTGCATGGCGGTCGGCTCGCGGCCATGCCACCAAAGCTCCTGAATGATGACGGTGACGTCATGGTGCTCCGCCCGCTGATCACCTGCGCGGAAACCGATCTGGAAAAATTCGCCGAAGCGCTCGATTTCCCGATCATTCCCTGCAATCTCTGTGGCTCTCAGGACGGCCTGCAGCGCCAGGCGATGAAACAGATGCTGACCGACTGGGAAGTCCGGAAACCGGGCGTACGCCAGGTCATGGCCAGGGCACTGAGCACCGCCCGCCCCAGCCATTTGCATGATGCTCGCCTGTTCGATTTTGCCGGCCTGACCCCGGGCCGGGCCGGTCCCGGCGATGATGGCGTCCCCTTCTGATCCGACCCAAAAAAACCCGGCGCGATCGAACGCGCCGGGCTTTGAAGTTGGTGTCCCGGCAGGGAGGGAGGAAACGCCCAATTGGAGAAATCGGGACGGGCCGGAACACAGCGTATATGGACCCTGTTACACAGGCTTCAAGACGAGTTCGAGCGTTTTTCCATGAATTTTTGCATAGGTCTGTTGTGGGAACGCTAGGCGCGAAACACACCCGCCCGAAAGGCGTCAACTTCGTGGGATAAGAAGTCGCGGAACGCTGCCACGCGCTTGGAGCGTTTCAGATTGTTCGGATAAACAAAATACAGGTCGAAGCTCGGGCCGGTATGGTCTTCAAGAACCCGGACAAGCCGCGGCACCGCGCTGACCATATAATCAGGCAGGTCGGCAATACCGAGGCCCGCCTCGACGGCCCGCAGCATGGCGGGGACATTGTTGACCATCAAGGCCGCCTTGCGCGGCCGCTCATCATCCCGCCCGACCCGTTCGGCAAAGGACATGGCGGTGATCGGACTGTCGGCCTGGCCATAGGCAATGATGCGGTGATGGTCGAGATCCGCCGGTGTCGCCGGATAACCAAACTGCGCCAGATATTCCGGCGATGCGTACAGATTGGTGCCGACCGTCGCCAGCTTACGCTGGATCAGGTCCGCTTTATCCGCCGCCCAGAGGCGGATGGCACATTCTGCCTCAAGCTTAAGCAGGTCATAATGCTCGCCGTCATCAAGACGCAGATCAATGCGCAGGTCAGGATGCTGATTGGAAAAATGATGCAGGCGCGGCACCAGCCAGGTCGACCCGAAGGCGACCGGCGCCGTAACCGTCAGATCCCCCTGGGCGATGTCCTGCTGGTCCCGCAGCGCGGCACTGGCCTCCTGAGCGGCACTGGCCATTTCACTGGTCGAAATGTGCAGCGTCCGGCCGGCATCGGTCAGGACCAGACCCCTGGCATGGCGCTGGAACAGGGACATGGCCAGCTGCTCTTCCAGGGCAGTAATCTGGCGCGACACGGCAGATTGAGAAATTCCGAGACGCTCACCCGCCGCGGTCAGGCTGCCGCATTCCGCCGCCGCGTGAAAGGATTTCAACTTGTCCCAATCCATCCCGATGCCGCTTCCCCGATATGATCCGTCGTCTTGGACCTTCTGCCGCCTGTTCCCTTTTTGCGCAAGGTTTGCCGGGGGCTGACCCGGCTGACCTGCCGCCTCGGCGCCAACAGGCGGTCGGGTCAAACCTCATTGCCGGAAGAGAGCCAGGAGCGGCATCGATCCTGTGTTGCCCCCTATAGCCCGTCACGGCCATGGCGCACGACCACCGCCGCAAACTCCTCAAACCCCATCTCGACAGCGGTCAGCACCCGCGCAATGCTCTCTGTCGAGGGCCACCGCGCCCGACCGGAAGTGTTGCGGCGCTTGGACAGGTTGAAGGCTGTGGCATCCAGCCCGGACATCCGAGCCAGCGCGGACGGAGTAAGCCCGTGTCCTGCAGCAATTTCATCAATCGCTGCCCAAATATGAGCATGCTGAAATGACATTACTTATAGACCCCCAAAAAAAGTAATCTGCAAAGATCGCTTGATAGGAATATAATCAACATCATTGATAACAAGACATAATTAATTCCATTAATTTCGCATCTTCATGTCGCGACCGCGTCCGACTCACAAAACCCCTGCCGCCAAAACGGGACAGTGACGGCCTTTGCAACCCGGCTGACAGGCCGGGGTGCGGTGCCTGACAGCCATGGCTTTCCGCGCGAAGTCATGCTGATATGGGGTCTGGAAACGAACGGATATCCGGCCTGACCATGACCTTGTCACGCTCTCATGCCGGCCTCCAAACCCGGCGCTTCTCTATGGGACAGCATCCATGAGCCTTTCCAGACTTGCTCTTCCGATTTTGCGCGGCTTCCCCGCTGAAACCGCCCACACGCTGACCCTGGCCGCGCTGAAAACAGGACTGGCGCTGCCCGATCTGGATCCGGCATCGTGGAACACCTCCCTCCGTCTGCCACGGTCCGGGCTGACCCTGGCGAACCCGATCGGGCTGGCGGCCGGATTTGACAAGAATGCAGAAGTTGCTGCGAACCTGGCCCGCTTTGGGTTTGGCTGGCTGGAATGTGGCACCGTCACGCCGCGCCCCCAGAAGGGCAATCCCAAGCCGAGACTGTTTCGCCTGAAGCAGGACCGCGCGGTCATCAACCGGCTCGGGTTCAACAATGCAGGGCTGAGCGTTTTCCTCGACAATCTGCGCCGCCAGAAACACCACCTCGCCATCCCGGTCGGTGCAAATGTCGGCGCCAATAAAGACAGCGTCGACTTTATCTCGGATTATGAAACCGGCCTCACTGCTGCCCTGCCTCTGGCGGATTATCTGACCCTCAATATTTCAAGTCCGAACACGCCGGGCCTGCGGGGCCTGCAGGCTGACAGCCGACTGGACACGCTGCTGGCAAGATGCCACGCAGCCTGGGCGGCGACCGGCATCGTCAAGCCTGTTTTCCTCAAGGTTGCCCCGGACCTGTCGACACAGGATGTCGACCAGATTGCGCTCAGCCTGATCCCACATGCTGGCTGGCTTTCCGGCCTGATCGTCTCGAACACAACGGTCACACGTCCCATTGGTCTGGCCGCCGCCGGTCGCGCCGAAAGCGGCGGGTTGTCGGGCGCGCCTCTGATGACGCTGTCCACCCGGATCCTGCGTCTCTTCGCTGAGGCCCTGGAGGGCCGTTTCGACCTCGTCGGCTGTGGCGGCATCAGCAGCGGGCGTGACGCCTATGCCAAGATCCGGGCCGGCGCCAGCGCGGTTCAGCTCTACACCGCGCTCGCCTATCAGGGCCCCGATCTGGTCGCGACACTGAATTCTGACCTGGCGATGCTGTTGCGTGCAGACGGGTTCACGTCTCTCGAAGAGGCAGTTGGATCCGATCTGCGCTAGTGTCCGCGATCAATGCCGGCAGAAAGGCAGCGTGGGCCGCGGTCCGCACCAGATACATGCCAAGAAAGGCCAGCCAGACGCCGTGATTGCCATAGGCTGGGCGGAGCCACAGATCGAGGCCGACATAGACCGGGACCACGACCAGAGACGCGGTTCGCAGGGCGGCGCCCCGTGTCGCGCCAATCAGAAACCCATCCAGCTGGTAGGCGAAAACACCGAGGACCGGGACGAGCGCGCAGTAGGGCAGGACATCAAGCGCCACGGCGCGGGCCTCGGCATCCCGAATGACCTCGGAAATCAGCCCCCCTCCGAAGGCGGCATAGGCCAGCGACAGACTGCAGGCAAACCCCACGGCCAGCACGGTGGTGACCTGCATCGCTCGCATCAACCGGTCCCGGCGCCCGGCACCAAAAGCCTCGCCCACCTCTTTCTCAGCGACAAAAGCGACCCCATCCAGAACGAAGGCGGCGACAGTGATGAATTGAAGCAGGACCTGATTGCCCGCCAGCGTGGCCGTGCCAAGCTGGGTCCCCGACCGCACGAACCAGGCAAAACAGAACAGCATGGCCAGCGTCCGGATCAGAATATCTCGATTGGCACCGAACAGGGCCAGCAGCGCGGGGCGATCAAATACATCCGGGGTCGGACAAAGGGCACGTCGGATGGCAATCAGGCCGAACGCGACGGCCGACCATTCTGCCATGGCGGTCCCTGCACCAATACCTGCAGGACCCCAGCCCAGACCCAGAACAAACCAGGCATCGAGGACGATGTTCACGCCGTTCATCACCAGCTGCATAACCAAAAGTGTGCCGGTCCGGCCCGTCCCCAGCAACCAGCCGGTTATGCCATAACTCATCAGCAAGGCGGGCGCGCCCCAGATGCGCGCGTCGAAATAAGCCTGGGCCAGAGCATTGACCGGGGGTGCGGCGCCGAACGGCATAAACAGATATCCATGGGCGAGGGGCGCGAGCAGCAGCACCGTGCTGCCCAGACCTGCACCCAGCACCAGAGCCCGCTGCGCCAGCGCGCTGCTCTCGGCACCGGCACCCCGCCCCAGCGCCTGAGCGACAAGGCCCGTCGTCGACATACGCAGGAAACCAAACCCCCAATAAATAAAACTGAACACGGTGCTGGCGATGGCGACCGCGGCCAGATCGGTCTTCGTTCCCGCCAGTCCCATGATCGCGGTATCGACAATACCGGTCGCGGCGATCGCGGCCTGGGCCAGCATGACCGGAACAGACAGGCGCAACACCTGTCGATAGGAGAGCCGCGACGCAGACATGACTGTCCCCTGACGCCAAACCTGAGCCAAGGCAAGTTCAACTGGAGAGATCACTTGACGTTCAGGCACTGACTTTGCAGGAACTGCGGACAAGATTTGCTCCGCGAGGTTTTGGATAACCTCGCAGGTAACGTCGCTTGGGAGGGCGCAGGGACATGACATTGATCGATAAGAACTGGCGACACGGCCTGCAGGCGGGCATCCTGGCCAGCCTGGCTCTGCTGGTCACATCGGGCACAGCCCATGCCGATAGCGGTGATACAGCCTGGATCCTGACGGCGACGGCACTGGTCTTATTCATGACCCTGCCGGGTCTGGCCCTGTTCTATGGCGGTCTGGTCAATTCGAAGAACCTGCTTTCGGTACTGATGCACTGCCTCACCCTGGCCTGCCTGATGTCCCTGGTCTGGATTGTGGTCGGCTATTCGATCGCCTTCGGAGATGGCAACGGGGCCGCAGATGGCAGCGGGGCCTATTGGGGCGGGTTGTCGAATGCATTCCTCGGCAATGTCACCACGGGCAGCATGTCCGGAACGATCCCTGAAAGCGTCTTCATTATGTTCCAGATGACGTTTGCGATCATTACGCCGGCGCTGATTGTCGGGGCCTATGTCGAACGGGTCAACTTTGCCGCCATGCTGCTGTTCAGCGTTTTCTGGTTGGTTCTGGTTTATGCCCCTGTCACCCATTGGGTCTGGGGCGGCGGCTGGCTTGCCGACATGGGCGTCTTGGATTTTGCCGGCGGCCTGGTTGTTCACGCCACGGCGGGGATCAGCTCGCTGGTCTTTGTTTTGCTGCTCGGGCGTCGCCAGGGGTTTCCGGCAGACATCCGGCCACCCCACAATCCGGCCTTCGTCATGCTGGGGGCCTGTATGCTTTGGGTCGGCTGGTTCGGGTTCAATGCCGGTTCAGCCCTTGAGGCGGGATCCGGGGCCGGCCAGGCCATGCTCGTCACCCACCTTTCAGCCGCGACCGCATCGCTGGTCTGGATGGCGATTGAGTGGATCAAGTATAAAAGGCCGACCCTGGTCGGAACCGCGACCGGGACCATTGCCGGTCTCGCCACGATCACGCCCGCCGCGGGCTCTGTCGGTCCGGCGGCGGCAATCATCATCGGTGCGCTGGCCGCCCTGCTGTGCTATGGCGCTGTGGTTCTGATCCGGTCCAAACTCAAGATTGACGACAGTCTCGACGTGTTTGCGGTGCATGGTGTTGGCGGCATCCTTGGCACGCTGCTCATTCCCTTTCTGGCCGGCTTCGGGGCCATGGCCCCAGGCCTTGGCGAGACCACGGTGGCGGCCCAGTTCCAGGTTCAGCTCACCGGCGTGATCGCCGTCTGTGCCTGGTCGGCCATCGCCTCAACTGCAATCCTGCTCGCGATCCGGCTGGTCATTCCCCTGCGCGTCTCCCCGGATGATGAAGAGGCCGGGCTCGACACGTCGACGCATGGGGAGTCAGCCTACAACTCGTAAACATAGCTGCGTCTCCGGGGCGGTCGGCACCGGCCGCCTCTACACGCTTCAGCGCAGCAGGAAATGGCCCAGAAGGGCGGCGACCGGACGGTCTCTCTCGGCCTGCCAGGCCTCTGCCCGGACACTCGCCATGCGTCTGCCCATCTTGACCACCTCGGCGCGGGCATAGAGGTCCTCGGCCTTTCCCTGACGCAGGAAATCCACGGTAATGTTGATGGTCCGCGGCGGCCGGGCCACGTCCGCCTGGAGAAAAAGCTGGGCCATCGCGGTGAGCTCGAGAAAAGTTCCCATCGCCCCGCCATGCAGGGCCTGGATGGCGACATTGCCGATCAGTTTTTTTTCAAAAGGCAGGACGGCCGTCATATCATCCCCTTTGACGTCGCAGCGCATGCCCAGCGTGGCAACGATCGGCACCCTTTGCAGAAAGGCCTGCAAGTCCTCGCTCCGGCGGCTCATATCGCCTCCCCCGGCCGGATCAACGGCCGCGGCATATTGATGGCGAAAGCGCCCTGAGCGGTGGCAATCACCTTGTCCTGACTTTCGTGATAGGCCCAGGCCCGGCAGAAGGCGACCGAGCGGGTCAGATGATAACATTCCGCCTCGCCAATCACCGGACGCTCGCTCTCGGCCGGGCGCATATAGTCAATCCGCATGTCGAGCGTGGCGACGAAACGGAGCTCCTCGAGCTGGGCCGCGCACGCCATGCCACACAAATTATCAAGCATGGTCGTGATCACACCCCCATGGATCACCCGCTCATCCGGGTCGCCGATCAGCTTCTCGAGGAAGGGCTGCACCCCCCAAACATGACCGCGCTCGACCTGGGTAACGGTGAATCCCGTTTCACTGGCCCACGGTACGAACTGGGTCATATGGGCTTTATGGGCCTGCATCATTCTGATCCGGGCTTCCCGATCTGCCAGATCCGACGGATCCATGCGCGTGCTCCTCAATTGACGTTAATCCGGGCAGCTATAACACTCTGTCCGACACTGCATCAGATTCTTTGGGTGGAAAATGGCTATTAGCACAAACGTATCAGGCAAGGCGTGCATCATCGGTGCCGGCTGTTCGGGGTTCACAATGGCCAAGCGGCTGAAGGAGTATGGGATCGCCTATGATTGCTTCGAAGCCTCCGACAATATCGGCGGCAACTGGTATTATCAGAACCCCAATGGCCTGTCGTCCTGCTATGAGAGCCTGCACATCGACACGTCCAAATGGCGGCTCGCATTTGAGGATTTCCCCGTCCCCGAAGACTGGCCGGATTTCCCGCACCACAGCCAGCTGTTTCAGTACTTCAATGACTATGTCGACCATTTTGGCCTGCGTGAGACAATAAGTTTCAACACGTCGGTCGAGCGGGCCAGCCGGCGGTCCGATGGCGACTGGGATATCACCCTGTCCTCCGGGGAGACCCGCACCTATCAATGGCTGTTGGTTGCCAATGGCCATCATTGGGACCCGCGCCTGCCCAGCTATCCCGGCCTCGAGACCTTTACCGGGCATCAGGTCCACTCTCATCATTATCGCGATCCGTTCAGCCCGTATGACTTTCGCGGCAAACGCGTTCTGGTGGTCGGGGCGGGCAACTCCGCCATGGACATTTCGTCGGAGCTGTCCCAGCGCCCGATCGCTGAGCGCCTGTTCATTTCCATGCGCCGCGGCGTCTGGGTCCTGCCCAAATACATGAATGGCCAGCCGGCCGACAAAGCCGTTCTGCCGGGCTGGCTGCCGAGCAAGATCGGGCGGGCCATGGCCCGCAAGATGATCAAGAAACAGCTTGGTAATCCGGAAAATTACGGCCTGCCCCGGCCCGATCATGAGCCGCTCGATGCCCATCCCTCCGTGTCGGGCGAGTTTCTGACCCGCGTCGGCTGCGGGGATATTCTGGCCAAGGGCGCCCTGGACCGGTTCGACGCCAACACCGTCCTGTTCACAGACGGATCACGCGAGGAGATCGATGCGATCATCTGGGCAACCGGGTATCATGTCAGCTTCCCCTTCTTCGACGATCCCCAGCTCACGCCGGAGGACAATCAGTTCCCTCTGTTCAAGCGCATGGTGAAGCCGGGATATGAGAATCTGTTCTTCCTCGCCCTGGCCCAGCCCTTGCCGACTCTGGTCAATTTCGCGGAACAGCAGTCGAAACTGGCGGCCGCAGCCCTGGCCGGGACGTATGCCTTTCCCTCTGCCGCTGACATGGACGCGGTCATCAAGGCGGATGAAGCCATTCATATGGGGCATTTTTACCCCACGCCCCGCCACACGATGCAACTCGATTTCAACGTCTATGTCCGGGACCTGATGAAAGAGATCGCCCGGGGGCGGCGCCGCACAAAGATGCCGGCCTGAGCGATTGACCCGGTCTGATTCAAGTCTGTTTCAGAATTGTGTTATAGGATGGTCATAGTTGAATATCGTGAAACAGGCCGCCGCATGTCCCCTTTGGTCAGATCTCTTCTGTTTGCCCTTGTCCTGACCGGGTGTGCTTCAGTCCCACAGACACGGCCCGCCCCGACGGAGCCTGGACAGGCTGAGCCGCCGCGCACGGCCCCGTTATTATCTCCACCCCTCGCCGACGCCGCCCCCGCGCAGGGGCCCTTCCAGCCGAATATGAACCTGTTTACCTGCTATGATGAACTGTCTAATGCGCCGAGCAAAACCGCGGACCGCCAAATCCTTGACTTCGCTGCGATCATTGTCGTGAACGGGGTCGCCCTGGCCAGCGCACCGACCAATGATGTCTGCCTGTCGTCTGGTTTCGGCCCCCGGTTTGGACGCATCCATAAAGGCATAGACCTTGCGGCCCCCGAGGGCACACCGGTATTTTCCGCAGCCCCGGGAACAATTCGGGAGGTGTCGCTTGCCCGCGGCTATGGCAATCAGATCGTGATTGATCATGGCCGGGGCGTTTTTACCCGCTACGCCCACCTGTCGGCCTTCACCCCGGACCTTCGCCCGGGACAGAAGGTTGGATTTGGCGTTGAAATCGGTCTGGTCGGACGGTCAGGCAATGCCACCGGGGCACACCTGCATTATGAAGTCCTCACCGGAACCTATGCCCCCCCCCGGGGCTCGTTTGGTCTCAACGCGCACAACCCACTGACCTTTCCACGCCTGCCGGGACTGGCGGCCGCAAGCTGATCTGCACCGCTGCAAAAAAAGTTGACGCTCTTTCATCCATCGTCACACTGACGGCGAGTTGAAGGAATGCGCTGATGTCCGCCACGGTTCAGGATACCCCCAGTCCCGGCAAGCGGGCCATTACGAAGCAGGCCAATCGACGCGCCATCCTTGATGCCGCGAGGCTGGTTTTTGCACGTCTGGGCTATGATGCCTGCAGCATACGGGACATCATCCGGGAAACCGATCTGGCCGCCGGAACCTTCTATAATTATTTCAAATCCAAGGAAGAAGTGTTCGAAACCCTGGCCAGCGATGGCGTCAAACGGTTTCGACCCCGCCTGCGCAATGTCCGAAACACGGCCGACGATCTCGCAAGCTATATTCACGCCGCCTATCAGGCGTATTTCAACTTTCTGTCAGAAGAGAATGAAGACGCCATTCGGGCCAGCGCCCTGCCGATCGCCCTGGTGGGCGTTCGGGTCGACACCCCAGAGATGAAGGCCATTTCAGACGAAATCCGGCAGGATATGGAAGAGATCCTCGAGCGCTCCGGCCAGGACCGCGTCGACCTGGATTATATCGCTGCGGCCGCGATCGGAATCGCACGGGAAATGGGAGACCAGATGCTGATACGCCGTCCCGTTGATCCCGACTTCGCCGCCCGGTTCGCAGCCGAGCTTCTTCTCAAAGGGCTAGATGCGATGAATGCTTCGCCTGAGGAGACAGGGTCGGACTGACCGGAGCGCGCCAATGACCCTGCAGACCCTGATCCTAAAACTGCTTCTAAAGTTACCCGTCCCGGTCAAGCTTGCCTTGTCCGGCGGCCGTCCCTTTAGTCTGGGCGGCCGAACGCTGGACCCTGCCCTGCAATTGCTCAGCCATGGTGCATCAAAACGCTCAGCCCTGTCCTCGATGACGGTCGATCAGGCCCGGCAGGCTGAAAAACACGGGCTCGGTATGTTCTCCGGGTCCCCTATGGCCGGCGTCAGCTGGCGCGATGTGCAGATTCCGTCACGAGGCCGGCACACCATCCCGGTACGAATCTATCAGGCGGAAACGCAGGATCCGACCCGTCCCGCACTGACCTATTTGCACATGGGAGGTGGTGTCATTGGCGGAGTGGACACCTGTCATGATTTTTGCCAGCTGCTGGCCCGCCGGATCGGATGCCCCATCGTGTCGGTCGATTACAGGCTGGCGCCGGAGCATAAATTTCCAGCCGGTCTGGAAGACAGTCTTGATGCCTATGACTGGACTCTTGAAAATGCCGCGGCGCTGGGCGCACCTGCCGGCCGGGCCATGGTCGGTGGCGACAGTATGGGGGGCAATTTCAGCGCGGTCATTGCGCAGGAAATGGTCCGGCTCGGCAAGCCGCAGCCCGACCTTCAGCTGCTGATTTACCCCGCCACGGACTTCGTCACCGTCTTCCCCTCACGCGCCGTTTACGGGGAGACCTTCCCCCTGTCTTCAGACACGATGAGCTGGTTCAAAGACCTTTACCTGCCGGACCCGGATATGGATCAGGCTGACCCTCGCCTGTCTCCGGCTCAGACACCCCGGCTCGAGGGGCTGGCGCCGGCGATCATTGCGACTGCGGGCTTCGATCCTCTGGTTGATGATGGCCTGGCCTATGCCCGAAAGCTGGATGCCGCAGGGAACGTGGTGCACGCCACCTGTTTTGATAGCCTGGTGCATGGCTTTACCGGATTTATGGCAGTCACCCCAGCCGCCCGCGAGGCCTGCGAAACCATTGCGGACATGGTGCTGGCAGAATTGGAGCAACACGCATGAAGGCTCTCTTATGCCACACCATCACCGATGACCTGTCCGGCACAGGACTGGCGGATATCGACGTGCCGGCCCCCGGCCCTGGTGAGGTCCTTATCCGGGTCCGGGCTGCCAGCGTCAATTTTCCGGACATCCTGCTCTGCCAGGGAAAATACCAGCTGAAACTGGAGCCGCCTTTTACACCCGGCATGGACATGGCCGGAGAAATCGCCGCCCTGGGCGAAGGGGTCACCGGCTTCACTGTCGGGGAGGCCGTCTGCGGCGGGGCCCGGTTCGGTGGATTTGCCGAATATGCCCTTGTGTCCGCGCGCGGCCTTCAGCCCAAACCCGCAAATCTGAGCTTCGAAGCCGCGGCCTCCTATTCCGCAGCCTATCTGACCGCCTATGTCGCTCTTGTCCGGCGCGGCCGGTTGCAGTCGGGAGACACGCTGCTGGTTCATGGCGCCAGCGGCGGGGTCGGGCTCGCCGCAGTTGATGTCGGCAAATTGCTTGGGGCCAGAGTGATTGCCACTGGCGGCAACGATGCAAAATTAGAGCAGGTCCGGGCCTATGGCGCGGACCATGTCATCAACACTCGCGACGGGTTCAGGGAGCCGGTCAAAGCGCTTACAGGCGGCCGCGGCGCCGACGTTGTTTTTGACCCGGTCGGTGGCGATGTCTTCGATGAATCCGTGCGCTGCATCGCGTTTGAGGGGCGCTTGCTGGTGATTGGATTTACATCAGGCCGGATCGCGACGGTGCCGACCAATATGCCCCTGATTAAGGGGTTTTCAGTCGTCGGTGTTCGGGCGGGTGAATACGGGCGGCAGTTTCCTGACCGCGGTGCCGAAAATGTAAAGCAGATTTGGGACTGGGCGCGACAGGGCAAGACCCGGCCTCACATTCATGCTCAATTGCCCCTGGAGCAGACCCTTGAGGGCTTTCGCATGCTTCAGAATCGAGAGGTCGTGGGCAAGGTGGTCATCACCCCTTAAAGCGTGCTTCCTCAGCCAGGATTGCACTTAACCCATCGAAATAGGTCGGATAGGCAGGTCGCCAGCCCGTCACGGCTTTCAGCCGGGCATTGCTCACCCGCTTGCACTCACTGTAAAAGCTCCGCGCCATGGCCGATAAGGGTGCCGTATCAAACTCAGTTTCAGGCCCGGGGTCGATGCCCAGAAGCCGGGCCGCAAAGGCGGTCACATCCTGGGGCGGAGCGGCCATGTCATCGCAAAGATGGAAGACCCCCCCGGCGCGGCTGCCGATCAGTGCAGCCAGGCCCGCCGCGAGATCCTCGACATGTATGCGCGAAAACACCTGCCCGGGCTTCACAATCCGACGCGCTGTACCTTGCCTGAGCCGCTCAAACGGAGACCGGCCAGGTCCGTAAATGCCCGGCAGCCGGACAAGCCGGGCATCTGCCCGGACGCCGGACCAGCCCTGCTCTGCGACGACGCGCTGGCGGGCACGTTCACTCTGCGGAGACACACCGCTCCATTCAAAAACCCAGCCCCCCTGGCGGTCGCCATAAACGCCCGTTGTTGAAAGATAGGTGACGCTTTCCGCCAGGTCTGCCAGATGGCCGAGCCGGGACAGAGCTGGGCAGCCCTCCACGCCGGGCGGCGCGGAGACGATCAAATGCGCCCCCGTCAGGGCCGCCATGAGGGCCGGTTCATCATCGAGCCCAATGGGAAGCAAGCCATCTGCTTCAACCCTCGCCCGCTTCTCAGGGGTCCGCACCGAGGCATAGGCCTGACCCGGCCACAGGCGGGCCAGTGCACGCGCGCTGTATCCGGGGCCAAACAGGAAAAGAGGATCCGTCAAATCTGCCATTTACCCTTGTCATGACCGGTTTTTAGGCGGAACTCATATCTACGGAAAAGGTCAAGACATGTCACTCATTACGCTCATGATCGCCTCATTGCCGATGTCACAATCTGCCATCCTGCTGAACCGACGGGATGAACAAGCCCGGCTGAACAGCTGTATCGAATATGTCGAGACTGACCCGGACACCGCCTATGAAGACAGCCTTGCCTGGCTCAGCAACGGAAACCGTCCGCTGGCCCGGTATTGCAATGCGCTGGCCCTGATTGCGCTGGACCAGTTTGAACAGGGTGCCGCCCGGCTCGAGGCCCTGGCCAATGCCCCGGAGGCGATCACGCTTGACGACCGCACCCTGTTCATGACGCAGGCGGGTAATGCGTGGCTTTCAGCCGGACTCCCGGAGGCGGCAGAGACGGCTTTTGATGCCGCACTGAACATGACGCAGACCGACCCGGACCTGTTCAAGGATCGCGCAGCAGCCAGACTTGCCCAGGAAAACTGGCTGTCCGGCATCGACGATTTGAATGCGGCCCTGGCCCTGAGGGCAGGCGATGCCGAAGCCCTTGCCCTGCGCGCCCGCGCCCAGCTGGCCACAGGGGAGCTGCAACAGGCGGAACGCGATCTCACCGAAGCTCTGCGCGCTCAACCGGATAATATCGAATTTCTTGTGCTGCGCGGAGACATTCGCGAAGCACAGCGCCTGAAAGCCCCGTCAGAACGTTAGCCCGCTCCGAGAACGCATGCCTCCAGCCCGTCCCGGCGGACGACCGTCATCCGGGCCAGAAGGGTCGCCGTGCGTTGACGCACATAGGGGCCGGCGGGCTGGGCCCGCCAGACATTGGGATTGGGCAGGACTGCGGCAAGGCGCGCCGCTTCCGTGGCGGTCAGCTCTGCCGCGCGCTTTCCGAAATAATACTGTGCCGCGGCTTCGGCGCCGAACCGACCATCTCCCCATTCCGCGATATTGAGATAAATCTCCATCACGCGGCGTTTGCCCCAGGCAAAATCGGTGACCAAAGCCAGCCAGGTCTCTGGCGCCTTGCGGATCCAGCCCCCTCCATTCCAGAGAAAAACATTCTTTGCCGTTTGCTGACTCAGCGTTGATGCGCCGCGAACCCGACCGGTGGCTCGGCGTTCCGTCAAAGCCTGGCGGATGGCGTCCGGGTCAATCCCGGCATGCTGGCAGAACCCGGTATCCTCGGCGGCGATCACTGCCCGCACCAGATGCGGTGAGACCTCTTCCAACGGCGTCCACCCGCGACGCAGGCCGGCACCCGCAACGACGCTCTGCACCATGGTGACCGTCCCCGGAACCGGCGCCCAGATCAGGATCAGGGCATAGACATGCACCAAGATAAAAATACCCAGCCCGAGCCGGACCAGACCAGACCAGAGGCGGCCAAGCCGTTGACCGGCAGTCATTCGGTGGGCACGGGATTTTCCAGCCATTCAGCCCGAACCTCTTGATCCGTTTCAAGTTCCAGATGACGCCGCTTTTCGTCTGCGAACCGGGCGGAATCGAGGCGCCCGAGCGCCCAGACCGCCGCGGCTCTGATCACGGCGTCGGGATCTCTCAGGCGGTCCATCACATAGGGGTCAATCAGTGCCGGAGCGGCACTGTTGCCAATGGCGATCATGACATTGCGGACGAAGCGGTCCCGCCCCGTGCGCTTGACCGGTGAACCTGAAAACAGGGCCCGAAAGCCGGGATCGTCGAGGGCAGAGAGCGCGCCAAGGCCGGGCCGGTTCAATGCCGTTCGTGCCCACACTTCCTGCAGCTGGGCATGCTGTGAAAATTTGTTCCAGGGACAGACCGCCAGACAATCATCACAGCCGTAAATCCGGTTGCCCATCGCCGCCCTGAATTCCCGCGGAATCGGGCCGCGATGCTCGATGGTGAGATAGGAGATGCAGCGGCGGGCATCCAGCTGATAAGGGGCGGGAAAGGCGTGCGTGGGGCAAATGTCCAGACAAGACCGGCAAGACCCGCAATGATCGGTCTCTGCCTCATCCGGCACCAGGTCCGCCGAGGTCAGCATGACCCCGAGGAACAGCCACGATCCGAGGGGACGCGACACCAGATTGGTATGCTTGCCCTGCCAGCCGAGCCCGGCCTTCTGGGCCAGGGGTTTTTCCATGAGGGGCGCGGTATCAACAAAGACCTTCACCTCGGCACCGGTTTCCGCGACGAAGGCTCTCGCCAGCTGCTTCAGCCGCTTTTTCAGGACATCGTGATAGTCCTTGCCGCGGGCATAGACCGAAATATTACCGCACTCCCGGTGGTCCAGATTCAGCATAGGATCAGTGGATGGCCCGTAATTCAGACCGACCACGACGGCCGATCGCGCCTCAGGCCACATGCTGGTCGGGGTTCGCCGGCGCGCCAGCGTTTCCTTCATCCAGTCCATCTGCCCATGCCGTCCGGCATCAATGAAGGACTCCAGCCGGTCCGCCGCCACCCAGGCTTCGTCCGCACGGCAGGTCCCGACCGCATCCAGGCCCAGCGCCACGGCCTGATCGGCCAGCCAGATTTTGAGATCAGAAGTCGAGGTCGGCATAATGTTTGACCGGCTTGGCCGTATCGACCCGGTCCGCCAGGATCGGGCGGAAGGCCGGTCGGGACTTGATCCGCATATACCAGGCTTTGAGGTCGGGGCTGAGTTCCCAGGGAACATCACCAAAATAATCATAGGCGGAAAGATGCGCCGCCACCGACAGGTCCGCCAGAGTCAGATTGCGCCCGGCCAGATAGGCCCGTTCCCCGGCCAGAGCATCCAGAAAGGTCATTCGGTTCTTGAGAGCGTGCGCGCCCTGGCGCAGAGCCGCGCTGTTGGGAGCGTGCTCACGCCGAACCCATTGCGAAACCCGTTCCGCCAGCAGCGTGTTGTTAATCCCGGCAAAGTTTTCTTCAGACCACTGCCACAGGCGGCGGGCTTCACTGCGTTCCGGGGCTGCAAAAGGCAACAGGCGCGGACTGGTCTGGGCCTCCTCGATATATTCGCAAATCGCCAAGCTTCCAATCGCGGTGACCCGCATCTCGGCATCGGTATCCAGCAGGGCCGGGCCGGCGGCACCGGGCGCGAGGGCCGCCAGCTCAAGGTCGGACACCCATGGACGAATGGTGATCGGCTCAAAGCTCCACTGCTTCTCTCCCAGCGCGAGACGGACGGTCCTTGCCAGCGGGTCAATCGGCCAGTGCCAGAGACGTTTCACGATCGCCCCCTGTGCGGCAACCAGACAGCCACGACGGGCGGCTTCGGCACGTGCCGCAGGCCGTCAGCAGCGGAATGCGAGACTGAAAGCGAACTCATACGCCCATTGGTACAGAAAAAGCTAAGAAATTCCTTTCGATTTTTCGTTTTTTCCCAACCGGCCCACAGTCCCCTTTCTGATCCGTGGTCCCACCGTCTGATCACAAAAATTCTGAGCTTATGAATTGAGACGAATGACAGGATGACTTAGAGTCCGGACACGCTAGAAAAAAGGTGGCCCATGACGGGTTCTTCCGACCGCGGCACAGATCACACAAACACGCACAGCTTCGAACGTGTTCATGCCCATATGCTGGCTGAGCTGGAAAGCGAGACGCGCCTGTCAGACCTGCACGGCGACATTGAAGAGCTGAGTCGCGCCCTGTGGACCTGGTCGCAGGACGGCAGCCAGGACGAACGCCGCTTTCGCATTCGACAAGCCGCCGGCGGGCACCTCCTCGAAGTTGCGGGACCCGATTGCCCGTTTTTGGTCGACTCACTTCTGGGTGCCTGCTCGGCCCTGGGGTTTCATGTTGATGTCCTCTTCCATCCTATCCTTGAGCGCGAGGATGGCCATTTCCAGTCGCTGATCCAGATCCACCTGCCCTACCTAACCGAGCCGGAAACGCAAATGCTGTGTGACGAAGTCGGACTGACTTTGCGGGATGTCGGTCTTGCGACCGATGATTTTGACGCCCTGCGCAACCGGATGGCGGAGGGCATCCTACAGCTCAGCGCGAACACCGCTGTGCCGGACAAGTACCGGGACGAAGCTGTGGCTTTTCTCAACTGGCTGGCGGCAGATCATTTTGTCTTTCTCGGGGCACGCGAATATCGCTTCAAGACCGATGCGCATGGACAGGTCCTGCCCACCGAGCCCGACGTTGTGGACGGGTCCAATCTGGGCCTTCTGAGAGACAAAGAGCGCAATGTCCTGCGGCCCGGATCAGAGCCCTTATTCCTGACCAAGGAAATCGGCGCGTTCCTGGCCGAACCTGAACCCCTCATTCTCGCCAAATCCACGCTTCTCAGCCGCGTGCACCGCCGGGTGCCGTCAGATTATATCGGCATAAAGCATGTAGACGAGCAGGGGCGGGTCACCGGGGAGACACGCTTTCTCGGGCTCTACACCTCAGAGGCTTATAACGCCTCAATCTGCACCATTCCCTTATTACGGCAGCGCCGCGAAGAGGTCCTGAAAATTACCCATTCGGTTCACGGCAGCCACAATGAAAAGGCGATCACAAATATCCTGGAAAGCTGGCCAAGAGATGAGCTGTTCCAGACCCGCGCCGAAGTTCTCGCCCCGATCATTCGCGGGGCCTCCAATCTGATCGGACGCCCGCGCGTGCGCATGTTTGTCCGCCCGGATCGATTTGCGCGCTTTGTCAGCATCGTCGTCTTTGTTCCCCGCGAAGCATATGACACCCAGTTACGGCAACACATGTCCGCCGAACTTGAAAAGGCCTATGGCGGCGACCTGGCGGATTTTGAGCCTGAATTCGTCGGCACGGACCTGGTCCGAATTCTGTTCGAAATCACCTTGCCCGCGCATCCCAAAACGCCGGACATTAAAAAGCTCGAAGACCGTCTGGTCGCCTTGTCACGGACGTGGAAAACGCGGTTTCGGGAAGCGATGACGGCCCTGAAACCGGATGGCAAAGTCAGAACCAAGGCCTCATTTTTCGTCAGCGGCTTCACCGCCGCATATCGCGAGGCATTTGAACCGGAAACAGCGGTCGAAGACATAGATGTGCTGCTGGACCTGGATGACGACCGCCCAATAGCCCTTCGCGCCTATCGCGACAGCGAAGACACGGACACGCACCTGCGGGCAAAGATATACTCGCGCAATGGACCAATTGCGCTGTCAGAAGGCGTTCCGATCTTTGAGCGGCTGGGCCTGTTTGTCGTCTTTGAGGCCGGCTATCCAATCACACCGGCCCGCAAACCAAGCACCGGTGCACCAGAGACTTTCTGGGTCCACGCTCTGTATTTAAGGCGGACCGATAGCGGCAAGATTTCCCTCGATGATGTCCAGTCGGGCTTTGAGGATGCCTTTGTTGCCATCTGGCGGGGGGAAGCGGAAAATGACGGGTTCAACGCCCTGATTTTCAATGCCGGCCTGACCTGGCGGGAGGCGGCGCTGTTCCGGGCTCTTTGCGCCTACCGCCAGCAGACCGGCATGGATCCGGGACGGATCACCCAGATTGAAGCTCTGAACTGGTATCCCGAACTTGTCAGGACATTGGCAGAGCTTTTTTCAGTCCGCTTTGATCCCCGGCGCGATATCAGTTTGACCCATCGCCGAACGGCGCTGAAAGCTGTCTGGCGGCGGATTGAGCGCGCACTTCTGGATGTGGCGTCGCTCAACCATGACCGGGTCCTGCGCCGCATTGCCGCCCTCATCATGGTGACTCAGAGAACAAATTTCTATCAACGTGACGACAATGGCATGCCCCTGCCCCACATCTCCCTGAAGATCGCCAGCCAGGACCTCGAGGACCTGCCGAGACCAAAGCCCTATCGGGAAATCTTCATTGCCTGCCCCGAGGTCGAGGGGGTGCATTGCCGGTTCGGACCCGTCGCCCGGGGGGGAATTCGCTGGTCCGACCGGCGTGATGATTACCGGACAGAAGTGCTCGGACTGGTCAAGGCGCAGCAGGTCAAGAATTCGGTGATCGTACCCGTCGGCGCAAAAGGCGGCTTTTTTGCCAAGCAGCTTCCGGAAAAAGACGATCCCGAGGCCTACCGGGCGGCAGGGGTCTCGGCCTATAAGACCTTTATAAATGCTCTTCTGGGCCTGACCGACAATTTGAATGAAGGCCTTGTCCAGCATCCGACAGGCATGGTCGTCTGGGACCAGGATGACCCCTATCTGGTCGTCGCAGCCGACAAGGGCACGGCAACCTTTTCGGATATCGCAAATGGCATTTCGACGGATCTCGGTTTCTGGCTTGGGGACGCCTTTGCATCGGGAGGATCCGCTGGATATGACCATAAGGCGATGGGCATCACCGCCCGAGGCGCCTGGGAAGCGGTCAAACGACACTTTCGGGAAATCGGAAGAGATATCCAGACACACCCCTTCACGGTGATTGGCATTGGCGACATGTCGGGCGACGTGTTTGGCAATGGGATGCTGTTGTCCCGCCAGACAAGGCTTCTGGCGGCCTTCAATCACCGGCATATCTTCCTCGATCCGGACCCTCAGGACACAGAAACCTGCTGGCGGGAGCGCAAACGCCTGTTTGATCTCCGGGGCTCGGCCTGGAGCGATTACGATCTTGCCCTGTTGTCGCCGGGCGGCCGGATATATGACCGCAATGCGAAAGAACTTGTGCTGACCCCGGAAATACAGACCCTGACGGGGCTTGAGGTCGAGACCCTGACCCCGGATGACCTGATACACGCCTTGCTCAAAACACACTGCGACCTGCTTTGGTTTGGAGGCATCGGAACCTACATCAAAGCAGCCCACGAAAGCCACGCAGACGCCGATGACAGGTCAAATGACCAGATCCGCATCAATGCCGACGAAATCGGCGCCCTGATTGTCGGTGAAGGGGCCAATCTTGGCATGACCCAAGGCGCACGGATTTCTTTTGCCCTGCGGGGTGGACGGGTCAATACGGACGCGATCGACAATTCTGCCGGGGTCGACAGCTCCGACCATGAAGTCAACATTAAGATCCTCTGCTCTGATGCGATCCGGCGGGGCGACCTTGCCGCCGATGCACGCAATGACCTGCTGGCAAAAATGACCGATGATGTGGCCCTTCACGTTCTCAGACACAATTACGATCAGACCTTCGCGCTGAGCCTGGCACAGTCCAATGCCGCACGCGAGCATGAAGCCTATGAACGGCTGATGTGTGACCTCGAGGCCCGCGGTCATCTTGACCGCAAGGTCGAGGGCCTGCCCAACAGCGTCGAAATGCAGGAACGCCAGGAGGTTGGCCTTTCCCTCACTCGACCCGAAATCGCTGTGCTTATGGCCTGGACGAAAATCGTAATTTTCGATGATCTGGTCGCCTCAGACGTCCCAGACGACCCCTATTTCCTCAGCGTACTGGAGGCTTATTTCCCGGAGCCACTGATGGCCTACCCGGAGTCGATGGCGGCCCATCCGCTGAGACGGGAAATCATCTCCACCAGTCTGGCGAACCGAAGCGTTGATCTCGGCGGCCCCCTTGCGATCAACCGGCTCAGTGAAGAAAGCGGCGCGCCCGTCGCCAGGCTTGTCACAGCCCTCGTGGCTGCTGAAGCCCTGATCGGAACACGCCGACTCGAGGCGGGCATTATGCTGCTGGACAACCACATCGCGGCAGATGACCAGCTGAAGCTCAAGCACGCTCTTGCCATCGGCACCGCCGCCCTCGCCTATTCCCTGATAAACGGCCAGAAGACAAGGGCCGTCAGCGAAACCGTGCTCCGCTATGATCCCCCCTTCCAGCGTCTGCGCGGCTGTATTCCGAGCTGCCTTAGCCCTGTAAGCAGAGCGGCGCTTGATCAGACCCGCGCCGAATACGCCTCTTTTGGCGTCGACAGCACGCTTGCTCTGGAACTGGCCGAACTGTCGGTGATACCGACCTTTCCAGCCCTGGCGGAACTCAGCAGCACTGCCCGGTCTCCACTTGAAGACGTGTTTGTAGCCTTCGAACAGACCGGCGCGGCACTGGGCACCGAGAAACTGAAATCCATCGCTGCGGAAGTCTTACCGACGATGGAAACCTGGGACAGACGCGCCACACGCCGCCTGATTCAGGAGCTGGTGGACATGCAGACCGAGGCGACCCGACGGGTATTGCAGGCGGGCGGGCTGGAGATATGGCGGGACGAAATGTCGGAAACGCTGCAGGCCGCCAACCGGGACATAGACCTCTATGCCGGTCGCAGCCCGGGATTTTCCCAATTGGCACTGGCGGCAGACACAATCCGCGCAGCCATGAGCTTTGCCTGACATAAATCTGGGCCTCTGCCCTTAAAAAGGCAGACCCGCCGAACGGGGACATGTCCGGCGGGCCCTACTGACCAATTCCGCAGGCTGGGTGGGGGGACGCACGCGGAGGTCAGATTCTATACACTGCTTCTGCAAATCTAAATCAATAAAGATTGCTCGAGGCTTAAATATTCAATTTGTTTTGATTCCCACAAACAAAGCCAGTATTCACATAGACATATTATAAAATTATTCTGGAGAGTCAACAACTTCTGAACCAAGCTGGCCATTTGAAGACAGAAGTACAGAAATCCATTTGGTTGACTCGCTCTGAGCCAAGAAGATCATCAGCAAAACCGTAAGCGGGGCCGATAAAAACATGCCGGGAATGCCCCAGATCGCCCCCCAGACCGCCAGAGACAACAATACAACTAAAGAGGATAAGTTTAAGCTGTCCCCCATCAATCGCGGCTGAATGAAGTTGCCGATGCTGAATTGCCAGAAGCTGACGCCAATAAGAACGAGACTGGCAAAAATATAGCTCGCTGTTTCTGGTCCACCGGGTATCCAGACCGGCAGGTCAGGCTGAACCAGGGCAAACAAGGGGGGTATCAGGGCTGCCACGATCGAGCCGACCGTCGGAATATAGTTCAGGATAAAGATCAGCGCTGACAGAAAGACCGCATTGTCCACGCCCAGAGCCAACAGCGTGAGATAGGTCAGTGTCGTGATCATGGCGCTGATCAGCGTCTGGGTCCACAGATAGGTCTCTATGCCCTGGCGGGCGGCCCGGCCGAGGTCGCGCACCTGTTCCCGGCGATCGGGGTCGACAAAAATACGATCGAGCTTGGCACTCCAGCTGGCCTGGGCCAGAAACAGGAAGCCGATATAGATCAGAATGAGAATAATATCCCCGGTCAGACTGCTCGTAGCGTTTGCAATCATGGCGAAGAAACGCTGGCCGGTCTGGTTGAATATCAACTCGGTCAGGGTCGGCGCATCGGCGATCTGAATGATCCCGTAGACATCCGCGATCAGCCCATTGATCTTGTCTTCATAGCCGCCGGCCTGTCCGCCAAAGCTGGCAACACCGCCCGCAAGCAAACCAATGAATCCAATGAATCCAGCGATGACCGTCAATATGGCAGACCACCGGGCAATACCCAGCCCAAGAATTGGGACCCGGTCCTTTATTGCCCGCGCGAAACCTTCAATGATCAGGAACAGGAAGACGGCGAGCGCGAAAGGGGCGAATATCATCCGCCCGAAATACAGGGCAGCGACCACAACTCCCGTCGCGATCACCCAATTTGCGCTCACAGGCATGGGATTGGGCATTTTGAGGCTCCGCTTTTTACACCCGCAGAGGAGGTCATGCCGATGTCTCCTGTCAAGTGAAGACGCAGGCTAGTGAATGTCCTTGTCGTCAGGACCCGGCCGGGGAACGAAGGCCGGATGGAGCGGCGTCGCAGGGACGCCCTCTTCGACCAGCGCTTCGCGTTCGTCTGGCGTGGTTTCACCCCAGATCGGGCGAGATTCGGTTTCACCGAAATGCATGGCGCGCGCCTCGTGCGCAAAACCATCGCTGACATAATCAAAGTTCTCGGCGACATGCTGACGGGCTTTGGCCGCCAGCTTTCCGAAAACCTTCGCCGGATCCGGCGCGACATTCTTTTTCGTTCCGGATACTGCCGGGGCCATGATCTGCTTCGCCACCTGTGCCCCGTGACACTGGGGACAGGAGAGCTGGCCTGCGGCCGCCTGCTTGTCAAAGCCGTCTGAACTGGAAAACCAGGCTTCAAACTCAGCCTCACAGTCCTGGCAGAGAAGCGCATAGCGGATCATGTCAGATACTCTGAAGCAATGCGTCCAGGCGTCCCTTGCGCTCGAGTGCCAACAGGTCGTCACACCCCCCAATGTGCAGGTCACCGATAAAAATTTGGGGGAAGGTCCGCCCGCCAGATGCACGCGTGACCATTTCCTGCTTCCGCGCGGGGTCCATTCCGGCATCAATGTGTTCGAACTCGATCGCCTTTGACTCGAGCAAAGCCAGCGCCCGGGTACAAAACGGGCAAAACTGCCGTGTATAGATCGTCACCTTTGGCATGCTCATAACGCTTCCCTTGTCTGAGCTATCTATATGGTCATATCTTCGCTTCTGACAACGCGAGCCAGCACCAGAAGATTGACCTTTTCCGCCCCCGCCGCCTTCAGGGCCCGCGTGCAGGCCCGCGCGGTGGCGCCAGTGGTCATGACATCATCGACCAGTGTGATCGTATGGCCCTCGATCTGGCGGCAGCGGTCCGGCCTCACAACAAAGGCACCAGCGACATTGCGCCGCCGCTGCCGGACAGATTTCCCCCCCTGAGGCGGAGTTCGGCGCCTCCGGATCAGACCATCAACACTCACCGGCCGTCCAGCCTGCCGGCCAATGCTCTGGGCAAGCCAGGCCGCCTGATTAAATCCCCGGCGCACCAGCCGGGTATAGTGCAAAGGCACCGGCACCAGCCAGTCCGTCCGGGCCAGCAGATCCGCCCCGGCACGCGCCATCCAGCTCGACAATAAGGGCAGGCCATCACGGTGCCCGCCATGCTTCAGATTAAGAATCAGGGGCCGCGAGCCCTGATCATAGATGACCGCGGCTCTGGCTTCGTCCCAGTTCGGCGCTTTCGCGATGCAGGCGGGGCAGGTTACGTCCGCCCCCATATCGAATTCAAAGGGCCGCGCACACCGCCTGCATCCCGCCTCAAGAAAGGTCAGCTGAGCAAGTTCATCCGCCGACAGACCGCCCCCCAGCCCCTGACGTTCACCACTGATCAGAGATCGCGGCGGCCAGATCAGATCGGCAACCGATTGCAGCCCGCCCTTTGCGGATCGCCTGAGGCGGTGCATATCCACAATCATGACCGATCCATCCCGTCACAATCTGTTTAACCGCGCGCATGTCGCACAGCATCGCGACCGCGCGGCAAGCGGTTTCAGCAAGTATGCGGTCCTCAAGCAGCGCGAGTCGACTCAATTATTGGACAGACTTGGGGACGTGAGCCGCACTTTCGCTGTAGCACTTGATCTTGGATGCCATGACGGGACCGCAGCGCAGGCCCTGCGGCAAAGCGCCCAGATCAACCAGGTGATCGGCCTGGAACGTTCGGCCGCTCTGGCCCGTCAGGCGGCGGCATCAGGTCTTCCGACAGTGCAGGGCGATGAGGAGATGCTGCCCTTTCCGCCAGCAAGCTTCGACCTTGTGACCAGCGTCCTGTCCCTCCACTGGGTCAACGACCTCCCGGGTTGCCTTGTCCAGCTTCGTCGTGTCCTGAAGCCCGACGGCCTGTTTCTCGGATGCCTGATCGGGGGCGGAAGCCTGTCAGAACTGCGCACAAGCCTCTCAGAGGCAGAGACCGAGATCTATGGCGGCGCCAGCGCCCGCCTGTCACCGCTTCCGGGGCTGCAGGACATGGCCGGGCTGCTGCAGCGCACGGGTTTTGCCTTGCCCGTCGTCGATCGGGACAGTGTTACCATCCGTTACAGCCACCCCCTGAAACTGCTTGAGGACCTGCGGGGGACCGGCGAACAGGCCGCCTTTGCCCAATCCGCCCACGGCATGCGACGTCCCCTGTCAAGGCGCCTGCTGGCGCGCATGTGCGAGATCTATCAGGATCGGTTCAGCGATCCGGATGGAAAAGTGCGGGCCCGCTTTGACATCATCTGGCTGTCCGGCTGGGCGCCCTCTGACACCCAGCCCAAGCCCCTGAGACCGGGCAGTGGGCGCGTCAGCCTTGCCGACGCGGTGCGCAAGGCCCGTGACCCCTAGTCCAGCACCAGACGACAGCGTTCATCGAGACTGGGACGGGCAATCACCACACTTCTGAGCCCCGGCAGTTGCGGCCGGAGCCGGTTCGCAACCCAGATACAGATACGTTCAAGGGTCGGCACTTCGAGACCTTCAATTTCATTAAGCAGCCGGTGGTCCAGCTCCGCAGCAATGCCGGCCAAAATATCCGCCAGCTCGGCAAAGTCCTGCACCCACTCTGCGCCCGGTTCAACAACGCCGGAAATGGTCGCCTCGAGCCGAAAGGAATGACCATGAATATTACGATACGCATGACCCTCAGGCTGCTCACCCATAAAATGCGCCGCCTCGAAACCAACCGCACGCGTGATCTCGAAGCGCTGTCCATCAACGCTCAGGGGAGGCCGATCAGTTTGTGTGTCTGTAAACTCAGTCGCCATTTCGGGTGCTTCATACAAAAGGCGGCCGCGGCCGCAATGTTCTGGGCCGTCGACCTATCATCTTTGGGCTGCAGGAAAAAGTGCTCGAACTGCAGCTGTTCAAATTGCTCCGGTTGCGCGCTGGGCTCGTCCTGCGGATAGACCAGCTTGAGTTCGTTGCCACTTTTCTGTTTCAGGACCGCGGCGGCCTTTGGGCTGACACAGATCCAGTCCAGCCCGTCGGGCGCCACTAAAGTCCCATTGGTTTCCACACCCACGTCAAAGCCAACCGCCTTGAGCGCAGCAATGGCAGGAGAATCCAGCTGCAGCAGAGGCTCACCACCGGTGCAAATGACATATGGCCGTCCCCCCCGTGGTGCAGACGCTGACCATACATTGCGAACATGACGCGCAAGGTCATCCGGGCCGGAGAATTTCCCGCCATGCGTGCCGTCGGTGCCGACAAAATCGGTGTCGCAGAAGCGGCAGGCTGCAGAAGATCTGTCCTTCTCCAGCCCGGACCACAGATTACAGCCGGCAAAACGCAGGAAAACAGCAGCACGCCCGGTTTGAGCGCCCTCGCCCTGCAGGGTCACGTAGCATTCCTTGACGCTGTAAATCTTCACGCGGCGATATCGCTCTTCCACTTGTGAAAGCCCGACGCACGCAGGTCGCAGGCTGGACAGGATCCACAGCCATACCCCCAGCTGTGGCGGTGGCTACGATCGCCGAGATAGCAAGTATGTGTCTGTTCAACAACCAGGTCCACCAGGGCCTCGCCCCCAAGCCCGCTGGCCATTTCCCAAGTCTCCGCCTTATCCAGCCACATCAGCGGCGTATCGATAACAAAAGGGCGGTCCATGCCCCGACGCAAAGTCAACTCTTGCGCGTTCAGGGTGCTGCGCCGACAGTCGGGATAGCCGGAATAGTCCGTTTCACACATGCCGCCGACAAGAATGGAGATATCCCGCCGCCAGGCCAGCGCGGCAGCAAAGGTCAGCATCATAAGGTTCCGCCCCGGCACGAACGTCGACGGCACGCCCGACTCATCGCTGACGATCTCCAGCTCCCGTGTCAGGCTGGTCTCGCTGACGCGACCAAAGCCGGTCAGGTCGCAAAGATGATCCGGCCCGAGCCGGTCTGCCCAGTCGGAGGACAGGCCTGCCAGCCCCTCCCGCACACCGTCTCGACAGTCGAGTTCAACCGTGTGTCTCTGCCCATAATCAAAGCCAATGGTTTCGACCCGCTGATAGCGGTTAAGGGCGTAAGCCAGGCAAACGGTTGAATCCTGCCCGCCGGAAAACAGAACCAGTGCGGCACTCTGGGACATTCGTCGCTCCTTCACAGGTTCCAGAACCGGCCCCCCAAGTCGGAAAGGCCTGTCATTCAATCGAGCACGCGGCGCGGTTCGGCCACGGCTCCCAAATGCAGTTCAGTCTCAGGGGGAGTCAATGCGCCCTGCTGTCTCAAGCCGCAAGAGCCATCCTCATCAAGCATCCTCCGGGCCTGTTTATGCCTCACGATCAGACAAATGAGCGTTTGGCAGAATTTTGTCTTCCGGATGCCAGACGGGAGTTTCACCGGCGTCCCGCCGCCCTCCCGCTCATGACCGGGCGGACACATACCGGTACAGTCCTTGCATGACTTGCATCAGGGGATCTATCTTTCGGTCTCAGAAGCCATATCTCCTCTGGCAAACAGTATGAAAGATCCCTGCATGAAACCCATTCTCTCGATGTTGCTGGCCGGTCTCATGACGGGCGCCTGCGCTGGCCAAGCCCCTGCACCTTCGCCGGAAGCAGACGGCTCCCTGATGTCGAACTCCGGCTTGAGACTTGTCCCGGTTGCGACAGAACTGGAGTTTCCATGGGCCATGGCCGAGCTGCCGGACGGCAGCCTTCTGGTAACGGAACGGGAGGGACGACTGCGCCGAATTGCAGATGACCGTCTGGTTGAAGAGCCGGTTTCCGGTCTTCCCGAAGACATTCTGATTGAGGGTCAGGGCGGCCTTCTGGGCCTGACGCTGGCACCAGATTTCGAGACCAGCCGAACCCTGTTTTTCAGCTATTCGAAAAATATGGGCGATACCAATACAACGGCCGTCGCCCGGGCAACACTTTCCGAAGACGCGTCGACCCTTGAGCAGGTTACAGAAATCTTTCAGGGCGCCGTCCGTGAGACAGCCTATCATTTTGGCGGACGTCTCGCCGTCCTCGACGATGGATCCCTGATCGTCACCCTTGGCGACGGCTATCGCTATATGGATGAGGCCCAGAACCCCGACAATCTGCATGGTGCAATCGCGCGGATCTGGCCGGATGGCAGGATTCCCGACGACAATCCCTTTACGTCCGGGGGCGGCGATCCGGCGCTGTTCTCCTATGGTCACAGAAACGTGCAAGGCCTGTTTATCGACCACACCCGGGCGAAGATCTGGGCTCATGAACATGGCCCCAAGGGCGGCGACGAACTGAACCTTCTCGAACCCGGCGCAAATTACGGATGGCCAGCCATAACCTATGGCATCAACTATGATGGTACGGTGATTACCGACAAGACGGCGGCACCGGAGATGCAACAGCCGGTCTTTAAATGGGTGCCCTCCATCGCCCCGTCGGGAATGACCCTGGTTCGAACGGCAGCCTTTCCTGATTGGCAGAACGATCTTCTGATCGGCGCGATGAACGGGCCCAAAGGACAGAAAATTGTTCGGATTGATCTCGACGCCGCCGGTCAGGTCGAGGGAAGCGAAGATCTGCTGCAGGATCTCGGGCTTGGCTTCAGGGATGTTCTGTCGACAGACACCGCGTTGTATGCAGCGACCAACGACCTCGATGGCACCGTCTACCGGATTGAGCCGGCCGACTGAGCCCGGCTAAACGCCACGACGCGACCGCAGCGCCGTGGCCAATGTCCCTTCGTCCAGATAGTCCAGCTCCCCGCCTACAGGCACACCGTGGGCAAGCCGGCTGACACTCTCCACGCTGCCCTCAAGACGATCGGCGACATAGTGAGCGGTGGTCTGGCCGTCCACGGTGGCATTCAGCGCAAGAATGACCTCACGTGGGGGCGAATCTTGAACCCGCTGCACCAGAAGACCTATGGTCAAATCCTCCGGACCGACCCCGTCCAGGGCTGACATGACGCCCCCCAGAACATGGTAACGCCCCCGAAAAATGCCCGCGCGCTCCAGCGCCCACAAGTCCGGCACATCTTCAACGACACAGATCAAACCCTCGTCCCGGTCAGGTGCCTGGCAGACCCCGCATGGCTGAAGCGTATCCAGGTTTCCACACTGTCGACATCGCTCAATCTTGTCAGCCGCTTCCCCCAATGCCGCAGCAAGCGGACGCAGCAGTGAATCTTTTCGCTTCAGCAAGAACAGCGCTGCACGCCGGGCGGAGCGCGGCCCCAGCCCCGGCAGGCGGGCAATCAGCTCGATCATGCGTTGAATTTCTGGTCCGGCCGCGTGCTTGCTCATCGATCAGAACGGCATTTTGAACCCGGGCATCAAACCCCCAAGGCCCGACGTGGCTTCTTTCATGGCTTTTTCCGCCGCCTGATCGAGCCGCTTGCGCGCATCGGCGTGCGCGGCCTTTATCAGATCTTCGAGGATTTCAGCATCATCACCCATCATCGAGGGGTCAATGCGCACACTGACGAGCTCCCCTTTTCCCTTCAGGGTAACCCTGATGAGGCCTGCCCCGGCCACGCCCTCAGCCTCTATGCTTTCAACCTTGGCCTGGGCCTCCTGCATCTTGGCCTGCATCTTTTGGGCTTGTTGCATGATCTTGGAAAGATCGGTCATTCCCCTATCCTCGCTTGCGTCTGTCTATCGGGATGACATTGTCAGATTTGTCCCCGGCTTCAAGGGGGACGATGTCCTCGACTTGTACAATTTCAGCACCGGGCAGAGCCTGCAGGGCTGCGGCGATTTCGGGCAACTGCCGGGCCTCTTCGAAAGCCTTTTCCTGCACACGGGCTGCGGTCTCGCGGACCGTCTCGGCCTCCGACGCAATCACCCGAATATCCCAGTCCGTCCCGGTCTGATTGTCCAGGAAATCGGTCATGCGCCGAAGAAGGTCGGTCGGCGCGTTTTCCGTCAGCGCACATAGAAAACGGCCAAAAGAGACCTGCTCAGGTCGAATATACTGACGCGCCTCGCCCCACAGCCGAACTTCCTTATGTGCGCTGAGCAGGTCGAGAATTTGCTCAAAGCTCTGAGGCCCCTGAGCCACCGGTGCATCCACCGGGGCTGGCTGAGCCTCAGGCTTTCCCACGTCGCCCGTGGCCCCTCCCTGCGACAGCATCTTCAGCGCCTCCTCGGGGGACGGCAGCCCGGCTGCCGCGACGAGGCGCAAAATCACCATACGCAGGGCCGTTTCGGCTTCCGGTGCGGTCTGGGTGTCGCGGTATCCGGACAAGAGAATTTGCCAGTAGCGCTGGGCCTGAGCCGGGCTGACGGCGCCGGCGAGCGCCTTTGTCCGGTTGGTCCAGTCTGCCGGTCCCGGCAACACATAATCCTCGCTGGCAGCCTGCACAGTCGCGATATCAGCCGCAATTTCCAGCATATCCTTGAGGATAATCAACGGGTCAGCACCCGCCCGGACCTGATCGGCGACCTCCTCGATCGCAGCCGTTGCCTTGCCCGCCAGCGCCAGCTCAAAAGCATCCAGCAAGCGCAGCCGGTCCCCGAGCCCGAGCATGTCGCGCACCATGTCACCGCCAATCACGCTTCCGTCCAGCGCCTGCAGGATGGCCTGGTCAAGAATAGACAGGCCATCCCGGACCGAGCCCTCCGCCGCCCGTGAGATCAGGGCCAGCCCTTCATCCGAAATCGTCGCTGCCTCAGATTGGGCCACCCGCCCCAGATGGCTGGCAAGGGCGGCAGTGTCGAGCCGCTTCAGATCAAACCGCTGGCACCGCGACAGAACCGTGATCGGCACTTTCCGGATTTCGGTCGTGGCAAAAATAAATTTGACGTGTGGCGGCGGTTCTTCCAGCGTCTTGAGCAGGGCATTAAACGATGCCGTCGACAGCATGTGAACTTCGTCAATGATGTAGACTTTGTAGCGGGCGGAATTGGGCGCGTATCTGGCGCCGTCCAGAAGGTCCCGCATATCCGCCACCCCGGTACGGGACGCGGCATCCAGCTCCAGGACATCGGGATGATTGCCCCGCATGATCGCAGCGCAGAACGCGCCCGGGGGATCAAGCT
This sequence comes from uncultured Hyphomonadaceae bacterium, assembly GCA_938084575.1. GTDB lineage: Bacteria > Pseudomonadota > Alphaproteobacteria > Caulobacterales > Hyphomonadaceae > Henriciella. Next base: position 70,013 of record CALKFG010000003.1, on the reverse strand, counting down.
CCAGACTCGGGGCATCAGCGCCCTCGCGGGTATAGTTCAAGGCCCGCGCCAGAAGGCGTGCCGTCGTTGTCTTGCCGACACCCCGCACGCCGGTCAGCATGAAAGCATGCGCTACGCGCCCGGTTTCAAACGCATTGCGCAGGGTCCGGACCATTGCCTCCTGGCCGATGAGGTCGGAGAACAGGCGCGGTCGGTATTTCCGTGCAAGGACCTGGTAGCCCTCGGCCGGCGCATGACCCATTTCAGCCTGGTCAAACATGGAAAATGTCGCATCGTCGCGCGCGCTTTCCCCGGTTGGGTCGGCAGAGTGATCAGGCGTCTCAGTCATCCGGTTTATCTATGGCAGGGACTCGGGGGTCGCCGCAATGCCGAACTGCGCTAGCTGGTAGGCGATGACGACAGCTTTGCTTATTTTTCCCCATCAATTGTTCGAAAATCACCCCGGCCTTGCCCCGGCACCTGACCGTATCGTCCTGATCGAAGAGCCGCTCTTCTTTGGCGATCCGGAATGGCCGGTCGCCTTTCACAAGCAAAAACTCTGGCTGCACCGGGCCAGCCTCGACCGCTTTGCCGCGCGCCTTGAGGCCGACGGCCTGCCTGTCAGCCGGGTGCATTACAGGCCGGACGCTGGCCTGCTGAGCACCGCGCTTGGTGATCTCGCCGATCAGGGCGTGAACCGGATCCGCGTTGTGGACCCCGTCGACGATGTGCTCAGCCAGCGCCTTCGGACCGGCTGCCAGACCCACGGCCTGAGCCTCACCGAGATGGACAGTCCCAATTTCATCAACACGCCAGCCCAGAACCGGGCCTGGCGGTCGGGCCAGTCCCGTTGGTTCATGGCTGAATTCTACAAAAACCAGAGGCGCCGGACCGGGCACCTCATGGACCAGACCGGTCCGGCGGGCGGCCAGTGGAGCTTCGACGAGCACAATCGCAAAAAGGTGCCCCGCAAGCTTCAGGGCTCGGTGCCGCAACTGGTCGGCCGGACGCCAGACCCGATCGAGGAGGCGGCGCGCAACGCCATCGAAGCCGACTTTCCCGAGGCCCCTGGTCAGCTCGACCAGATCTACTGGCCAACCAGTCCGGACCAGGCGAAGGCGATGCTCAACACGTTTCTGGCACAGCGGTTCACATCTTTCGGTCCATATGAAGACGCCATGCTGGAAGGTGAGAGCCTGCTCTGGCACGCCGCGCTGACCGCCGGCCTCAATATCGGGCTTCTGTCACCGCACCAGATTATCGACGCCGCGCTGGCCCATGGGCGCGAACACCAGATACCGCTCAATTCCGTTGAGGGCTTCGTCCGGCAAATCCTCGGCTGGCGCGAATTCATGCGCGCGACTTATGAAGATCTCGGCCCGACGATGCGCACAACCAATCACTGGGGGCATCAACGGCGTATCCCGCAAAGCTTCTGGACCGGCACGACCGGGATCCTGCCGATAGATGACACCATAAAGCGCGTGCTGAAGACCGGCTATGCCCATCATATTGAGCGGCTGATGCTTTTGGGCGGCTTCATGTTTCTGTGCGAGTTCGACCCTGACGACATCTATGCCTGGTTTATGGGCCTGTTTATCGATGCCTATGACTGGGTCATGGTGCCCAATGTGTATGCCATGAGCCAGAATGCCGATGGCGGCCTGATCACCACCAAGCCTTATTTTTCCGGCTCTGCCTATATCCGGAAAATGTCCAACTATCCGGGCGGCGACTGGTGCCGGACCTGGGACGGCCTGTACTGGAGATGGATCTGGACCCATGCAGATGCGCTCGAGCGGAATCCCCGCTGGGCCATGATGGTCTCGATGGTCCGCAAAATGGACGCCGACAAGCGCGCGGCGCACCTGCAGGCCGCCGCCGACTGGTTCGCGCAAATGGACACCGACAGCAACTGAAAGCGGAGACTGGACAGCGACCCGTGTCGGCAATCGTTAGGGCTGCTTCGTTCCCGACCTGACCCGTTTGGCGATGGACCCGTCCGCCGCCAGCCTCCTGCTCTCTATATCGCGACTCATTTGGCGGGTGACAAGGGGTCGAACGCTGCTAAGGATTCGATCATGATGACATCGAATGATATTCCGCTCGCGGCCCGCCCGATTGACCGAGCCGCCCATCACCGCACCGACACGGTCTGGCTCGATCAGGCCCTGCGCGCGGACAATGTGCTGATCTTCCTGTGCAAGGAAGGCCTGCCCTTTGTCGCCACGTCTGGCGACAGCCTCGTCTGGCTTGGACCGGAGGCGCTGAAGCTTCAGGCCGATACGAGATCTCTTTTCCTTGGCAAGGACAAAGCCGGGGCGCCTGTTTTTGCCCTCGACCTCGGGCCGGACTTCGAGCTTGCGGGATCCCTGATCGAAGGCCTGGGTGCCTTCGAGGACATGCGGGCCGCAGCGGCTGCCCTGCCGGCCATGCAGGCTAATCTGGCGGCTACCGCCCGCAGCCTTCTGGAATGGCACCGCACCCATGCCTACTGCGCCGCCTGTGGCGCTATCAGCAATATCTTTGAAGCCGGCTGGAAGCGGGTCTGCTCCAGCTGCAGCCGGGAGCATTTTCCCCGCACGGACCCGGTGGCCATTATGCTGGCCTATAAGGACGATCACTGCCTGCTCGGACGTCAGGCCAACTGGCCCGCCGGTTTCTGGTCGGCCCTGGCGGGCTTTGTCGAAGCCGGCGAAACCATCGAACAGGCCGCCACAAGGGAACTGGAAGAGGAAGCCGGGATCAAGGCCGATCCGGCGCGCGCCGAATATCTGTTCTGCCAGCCCTGGCCCTTCCCGTCCTCTCTCATGGTCGGAATCCTGGTCGAGGCGGACACGATGGAGATCTCGGTTGACCAGACCGAATTGGAGGCGGCGCGCTGGATCAGCCGAACGGAAGCCCGCCAGGTCCTGGCCGGAACCCATCCGGACATCTATTGCCCGCCGCCCATGGCGGTTGCCCACCATATCCTGAAAGCCTGGGCAGAACGCGACAATTAGACGGCCTGCGGCCGGCCTCGGGCCCTACCCCGCAGACCGATAGCGCGTCTGCAGCATGCGCCAGCTGGCCCTCAGCCCACATGCGGCGGCGCCCTCCGGACGGCCATATTTGGCCTTGCGCCATGACCAGATATCAAAATGTACCCAGCGCCGCGCGGCGACAAAATTCTGCAGGAACAAGGCCGCGGTAATGGATCCACCCATGCCGTCGGAGGCGGAATTGACCAGATCCGCGATCGGGCTTTTCAGGGCGCTCATATAGGGCGCCCATAAGGGCATGCGCCAGGCCGGGTCACCACTGTCCCGGGCACCGGCCTCAATCGACGCGGCCAGATCATCATCCTCGGTGTAAAACGGCGCGAGATCCGGCCCCAGAGCGACCCTCGCCGCGCCGGTCAGGGTCGCAAAGTCAATGATCAGGTCGGGATCGGTCTCGCTTGCGCGGGTCAGCGCGTCCCCCAGGACAAGGCGTCCCTCCGCATCCGTATTATCGATTTCAACGTGAAGGCCCTTGCGGCTGCTGAGGATATCACCGGGCCGAAACGCGGTTCCACTGATAGCATTTTCAACCGCCGGAACGTAAAGCCTAAGGTGAACCGGCAGGGATGCCGCCATCACCAGCTCGGCCAGAGCGATGGCATGGGCTGCACCGCCCATATCCTTCTTCATCAGCCGCATGTAATTGCCGGTTTTGAGATTCAGCCCCCCCGTATCAAACGCGACGCCCTTACCCACAATGGCCAGTTCCGGTGCTGTCGGATCACCCCAGCTGAGCTCAATCAGTCGGGGCGGCTGCGGACCGGCCCGGCCGACCGCATGGATCATCGGATAATTCTCCGCCAGCAAGGCCTCTCCAACCGTGGCGACGAGTTGGGCCCCATAAGTTTCGGCAAGCACCTGGACCTCTGCCTCAATCGCCGCCGGCCCCATATCCTCGGCCGGCGTGTTCACCATGTCGCGCAGCCGCCGAATGGCGACCGCCTCCGATATGATGGACGCAGCGTCCTCGCCATCGGGAATAACCAGCCGGGGCGGATCTTCCGAGGCCAGATACCGGTCAAACCGATAGGCACCATCGACCCAGCCGGCCGCAATGAGATCAAAGCTGAGGCCCCCCGTCGCCATAATCTGATAGTCGTTTGCCAGCAGACGCGCCGATAGGCTGGCCACCGCCAGGCCATCCTGTCCATCCCCAAGACCGAACAGCACACCGTCCGGCACACCCGCCTCGGAGGCCGTCTGGACCAGCTGCCCCGCCGACGCCTTGAAGCCCTGGGCCTTTGCAGCCGCCTGCAGGCGCGCGGGCACGGCGTCGGTCTCCGGCCACTGATCGACGGTGACGAGAAATACCGGAATGGCCCCGTCGGACGGCCGGGTTAAAGCGGGATAAGTCGGAATCATAAGCGCGTCCTGTTCAACGTTAATCCCAGCCCGGTTTCGGTTAACCTGTTCTTGACCAGCCCCGGGGCAAACTCCCTCTGATAGAGCTCAGGAGCGCGCGGCATGTCCATAGTCAATCACAGCCGGGAAACAGCCTTGGTGGCACTGGCCAGCCTGCTTGTAGCCTGCACCGCTACGGGTCCCCTGCCCCTGGATCCGCCTGCGCAGACCAGCCCGTCTATCGCCAGCCCGGAGGTCGCCGCCCAGGCGACAGATGAGCAGATCGCCATGGCCGAGCGCTCGGATCCGCTGACCCGCGCCACATTCTGGAGCCGGGAATACCAGAAAACGCCCGCTGACCTTGATGTCGCGGTCTCCTTTCTCAAAGCCCTGAGGGCGATCGAAAGCCATGACCGAATGGCCGACATCGGCCGCTCAACCCTCGCCATCCATCCCCAGGCGTATGAGATTTACCTCGAAATGGGACGTAGCCTGATGGATCAGGGGCAGCCGGCAGACGCCGTGCCCATCCTTGCCCGATCTGCTGATTTTGCCCCGGCGAATCAGGCGGCGCCACTGGCGGCCCTGGGGCTGGCTTTCGACCAGCTGGAAATGCATGACCGTGCCCAGGAGGCCTATCAGATTGCGCTCGAACGCGATCCCCAACGGGCAACGACCTGGACAAATTATGGCCTGTCTCTGGCGTTCACGGGAGACCTCGACGGGGCCGAGCGTGCTTTAAGGCGCGCCATCGACCTTCCCGGGGCGACCAATCAGGTGCGTCAAAACCTTGTCCTCATCCTTGGCCTGCAGGGCAAAACGGAAGACATCTGGGAGATTGACCCCTTTGCCCCGCCCACCCTGCTGAGATCGAATCTCGAGACCCTCAACGCGATGCGGCCGGCGGCGCCAGGCGGAGCCACACCGCAACGGCCGGACACTATCGGACAGAGCGCGTCGGCACCCCCGCCAACAGCATCCGGTCCTCAACCGCGCCTGACCCTGCGCCCCAAATTAAGGCTTGGTGACGAGGGCTAAAACGCGCCGGAGGCCGCCTAGCCGGCTTCCTGCACGGATGTCACCTTGATATAGGCTGGGCCCAGCACCACGAGGAACAGGACGGGCAGGAAAAACAGGATCATCGGGACCGTCAGCTTGGCCGGAAGGGCTGCCGCCTTCTTTTCCGCCTCTGACATCCGCATTTCACGGTTTTCCTTTGCCATGACCCGCAGGGCATCCCCCAATGGCGTGCCGTAGCGCTCGGCCTGGATCAGCGCCATCGTTACCGCCTTGACGCCTTCGTGCCCGGTGCGTCGTGCCAGATTTTCATAAGCCATGCGACGGTCCTGCAAGTAAGACAGCTCGGCCGTGGTCAGCTGCAGCTCCTCTGCCAGCTCCGGAGATGCCGGTCCAATTTCGGCCCCGACCTTGGCGAAGGACATTTCAATCGACATGCCCGCCTCAACGCAGATCAGCATCATGTCGAGGGCATCAGGAAATGCCCGCATGAGGGATTTCTGCCGCTTGGCCGCAACATTGCCGACATACAGGTTCGGCGCGTAAAAGCCGGCCGCCGTTCCGAAAATGATCGACCCATATTTCATCTGGGGCGCGAGCCCGAAATCGGCGACGAAAAAGATATAGCCAAAGGTCAACAGCGCGAAGGCGAAGGGCATCACGAAACGGCAGAAATAGAAGATCATCAGCGGACGTGGCCCCCGCATGCCGGCCTGTTCGAGCTTGATCTGGATGTTAGGATCCTCGAGCAGTTTCTGCAGGTCGAGACGTTGCGTGATCGACGAAATCGTCCCTTGCGCCTCTTTTTTCAGGCCGCTCGTTTCCAGCGCGGCCCGGCTGGCACGCCGCAGTTTCTCTCGCTGCTCAGTCACCTGCTTGAGGCGGGTTTCGAGCTTGTCACCCTTGAGGGCGGGAAGCATCACAGAGGTAACGGTGGCAAACATGGCGAGGGCGGCCAGCATCGAGGCCAGGACGCCCGGATCACTCAGCGATTCAGCGAAACTCATGTGACGCGCTCCTCATATATCGAAACTGATCATTTTGCGCATCACGGCAATGCCTATCGCCATCAGACAGGTCGCCATGAACAGGATCATATGGCCCGTCGGCGTGATGAACAAATCCATGATGTAATCCGGCGTGGTCAGATAAACCATGAAGGCCACGGCAAACGGCAAAGCCCCAATAATCATAGACGACGCCTTTGCCTCCGATGACAGGGCCTTGATCTTCTCCCGCATCATTTTGCGGGACCGGATGACGGCCGAAAGATTGCCGAGGGCTTCGGACAGGTTGCCACCGGATTTGGCCTGGATCGACAGGACGATCACAAAGAAATTTACCTCTGGAAGCGGCACCCGTTTGTAAAATTGCTGTAGCGCCCGGTCGAGCGCCGTCCCCATCTGGATATTGTCGGTGAGCTGGACAAATTCCGGGCCGAGAGGCGCCGGACTTTCCCGGGCGATAATCCGCAGGCATTCGGTCAGGGGCAGGCCAGACTTGACCCCCCGCACGATGATATCGATGCCATCGGCGAACTGGCTCATCAGCTTCTTATTACGTCGCTTGGCAAGCAGGCCCAGAACCCAGTGCGGCAGGCCAAGCCCGCCGCCAATCAGGGCCGCCAGGATCATGGCGGGCTGTGACTTGATCTCGATCCCCATGACCGGCGGAGGCCCCTCGGCGCCCGATGACCAGATGCCAAATGCACTCACCAGGCCCAGAGTGATCGAGATGAGCCAGAATGTCCGCGGCGCCATGTCCAGCCCCGCCTGCATCAGCTTGGCCTCGACATTGTTGGCGATGCCGGGATGGCGGCGCGCCTTGCCTTGTTCCCGGAGCTTGTTCAGCATCAGCTGGGTTTTTTTGCGCCGGGCCGCCCCGTCATCCTTGGGTAACTTTCTGACCCGGGAAGTGGCGCGGCCAGCATCCAGCGTCTTCAGTCGCCGGACCGCGCGGTCACCGCTGGAGCCGGCCGGAATCGCCAGACCCAGGCCGGCGATCACAAGAAAGATCAGACCCGCCACGGCGAAGAAGACAAGATCGTTGGCCATACCCATCCCTAGCTCAGAGCGTCCAGAGCCCGGGCGAGGTCTCTTTCGAGCCCATAATATTGCGCCCTTTCCCAGAAGCGGGGCCGCCCGACACCCGTGCCACGATGCATTCCCAGCACCCGGCCGTCGACGTCCTCGCCTTCCATCTCGAACTTCAGGACGTCCTGCAGAACGATGGTCTCGCCCTCCAGCCCCATGACCTCGGTGATGGTCATGATCCGGCGTGATCCATCCCGCAGGCGAGAGGCCTGGATGATCACGTCGATCGACCCGACAATCATTTCTCTTATGGTCTTTGCCGGCAGGGAAAACCCGCCCATTGTGATCATTGATTCGACCCGGCTGAGCGCCTCGCGCGGCGTGTTGGCGTGCAGTGTCCCCATCGAGCCATCATGCCCGGTATTCATCGCCTGCAGCAGGTCGAACGCTTCCGGACCCCTGACTTCGCCGACAATGATCCGTTCCGGGCGCATACGCAGACAGTTCTTGACCAGGTCACGCATGGTGATTTCCCCGGAACCCTCAATATTGGGCGGCCGGGTCTCCAGCCGCACAACATGCGGTTGCTGCAGCTGCAATTCGGCCGAATCCTCGCAGGTAATGACCCGCTCACCGGGCTCGATAAACGCCGTCAGGCAGTTCAGCAGCGTCGTTTTACCCGACCCTGTTCCGCCGGAAATCAGGACATTGCACCGGGCATGCCCGATGATCCGCAGGATTTCCGAACCGGCTTCCGAGATCGAATCAAACTTGACCAGATCCGCCAGCTTGAGCTTGTCCTTTTTGAACTTCCTTATGGTCAGCGAGGGCCCGTCAATCGACAGCGGCGGCGCAATGACATTCACCCGCGAGCCGTCCAGCAGGCGCGCATCACAGATCGGGCTGGCCTCATCGACACGGCGTCCGACCTGGCTGACAATGCGCTGGCAGATGTTCATCAGCTGCGCATTGTCGCGGAACCGGACATTGGTGCGCTCAATCTTGCCATTGACTTCGATGTAACAGAGGTCGGCCCCGTTCACCATGATATCGGCGATGTCATCGCGGGCCAGGAGCGGCTCAAGCGGGCCAAAGCCGAGCACGTCGTTGCAGATGTCGTCCAGAAGCGCTTCCTGCTCGGAAATCGACATCACCACGCCCTTGATGGAAATGATCTCGACAATGATGTCGCAGATTTCCTCGCGGGCACTGGCCGGGTCCAGCTGAGCCAGTTGCCCGAGATCAATCGTATCGATCAGGGCGTTGAAAATGGTCGTCTTGGTCGCGTAATACTCGTTCGAGCGATCGAGGACACGGGTGACTTTTTCCTCGCCCGCCTGCGCCGCGGGCTTTGCAGACGCCGGCGGTTTCGCGCCGGTGTCCCGGTCCGCCACAGCCACGCTTGCCAGCTTCGGCCTGACCGGTGCGGCAGCGGCCGGTCCAGCTGGGACGAAGGCGGTTTTCTTACCAAAAGCCATGCGTTCAGACCCTTTTTATTTTCCCAGGAGCTTTCCCAGAAGAGATGGTTTCGCCTGGCTGACCTCGCGCCCGGTCAGGCGCGCAGCAAGGGCATCAATCGCCTGTGACGGCTTTGCCAGCGGGTCGGTTTCAGAGATCATCTGGCCATTATTGGAGGCCGTTCCGAACAATTGCGGATCGAAGGGCAGGACAATTTCCGGTTCAACTCCAATGGCCGCGCTGAAATCCTTGATCGGAATTTCTGGCCGCTTGGGCACACCCGACATGTTCATGACCAGCCTCGGCGGGGCATCATTGGGCCGCTTGGCATTCAGATTGTCGATGATATTCTTGCCATTGCGCAGCGAGGCGAGGTCCGGCTGGCAGACCAGAATCACCTCGTCCGATCCGACCAGCGTGTGTGACAGCCAGGTCGACCAGCCATGCGGCAGATCCAGAACAACATAGGGGATCAGGCGGCGGACCCCGTCAATGACCTTGGCATAGGCATCCGGCTCGACATCAATCAGCTGCGACAGCGACGCCGGCGCGGTAAACAGCGACAAACGGTCCGTCGCCTTGGTCAGCAGCCGGGAAATGACGGCGTCATCGGCCCGGTCCGGAGCCAGCAGGGCGTCGGCCACGGTCTGGCTGGTCTCGTGGTTGAAATCCAGCGCCGTGGTTCCGAAGGACAGGTCGAGATCGATCAGCGAGGTGTTGACGCTGGCATTTTCAGCCATCGCCCAGGCCAGATTATGGGCCAGTGTCGACGCGCCCACGCCCCCCTTGGCCCCGATCACCGATACTGATTTGCCGACAAAGGGCGCATCGGGATGGGTGAACAAGTCCCCGATCGACTGGACCATCTGAACCGGCGTGAGCGGCAGGACCAGATAGTCGCTGACCCCCCGCGCCATGAGCTGACGGTAAAGCGCAATATCATTCGCGGCGCCAATCACCATGACCTGGACGCCTTCCTCGCACAGCGACGCCAGCTGGTCGATCTGGGCCAGCAGCGTGGCGACGGGCGCCGAGGATTCCAGGATCAACAGATTGGGGGTCGGGTTGAGGCCGAGATACTGCATGGCCCGGATCAGCCCGCCCTCTTCAATATCAAGGCGCGCCTGGGCCATGCGACGATCCGCAGCGACATTGCCGAGCATTTTCAGCGTCTCGGAATTTTCGCAAAAGGCGACAGCATGAATGGCCGGAATGGCGCGGGCGCCGCCTGCGCCATGGTCGGCGAACATCTCCCAGGCCTGATGCGGCGGGATCTGAACAGTCTCGGGGGCAGGGTGTGATGCGGGCGCGTCGGCCGGCGCCTCCGCAGGCGTGGCCTCCTCCAGCACCTTGGACAGGGCCGCATCCAAATCGGTGTCGAAATCGACCTCAAAGTCGTCTTCGAAAAGAGCTTTTTTCTCATTCATGGTAAGCTACGTCCTTTCCCGGTTCCCTGCATCAGTCGATCACTGATGAGACGGCGCCTGAACTGTCTTCGGAGCGTGTTGCCGCCGGAGTTTCACCCTGGCGCCACTTGTCGAACTGGATATGCCGGCGACCGGCATCTGCCGGATCGAGCGCCCGGCTGCCCAGAAGGTCCGCCGGGTCCGCAATCATGGCCGCAAGATTGGTCCGGACCGAGCATCCGAGGCTGGGCATGTCATTGTTGGAGCGGGCATCGGCAAAATCGACCTGAGCCGCGCTTGGGCAGGTCGGGACCTGAACATCATATTGCGTGAACGCCATCAGAATAGGGGCACTGCCGACGCCGCGCGCATCATAGGCACTGCCCTTTATCTGCTCATATTCGAGGCCGGACACCCAGCTGAGATCCCGGATCTCGGCTGCCGCCGCAATGACCAGTTTCTGATTGGTCGCCCCTTCCGGAATCGACATATGGAGCGGGCCGTGGCCGCGTTCGCGATAGGCGCGCAGAAACGCCTCCACCTTGCGAACTTCCGTACGCCGCATCTGGCTGTCCCTCGGATCAAGATAAACCTTGAGATGTTCCGTGCGCTGCTGTGCCTGCAGCTCGTACCGGTCCAGCGTCGTGCCATCAAAATATGCGGCCGGGACATGGCCCGTATCAGAGGTTGAACAGGCTGCCAGGGTCGCAGCAACAATCAGGGACAAGACGGTCTTCGGGGTCAGCAGGGGGTGCATCGCGTTTGGCCTCATTCTTCCATAAAGCCCACCTGGGCCTTGTATGTGTGTGACGACAGAGCCGTTTCCCCGCCGCCATAAACGGCATTCAGCTTGCCGAAAAAGATCGTCTGGGCGTCGCTGGCGCTGACATATCCATCGGCGGGCGTGCGCAGGCTGGCCTTCTGGGTCGGGTCAACCAGATAGGGCGTGATGATCACCACCATTTCGGTCTCCTCATTGAGAAAATCGCGCGACTGGAAGAGCGCCCCGAGAACCGGTAGATTCTTCATGCCGGGCAACTGGTCGAGAGTCTGGCGGCTGCGCGACTGGATCAGGCCCGCCAGCATGGTCGAGCCCCCCGAGGGCAATTCAACAGTGCTTTCGGCGCGCCGGACGACCAGACCCGGTATGGTCAGATTCTGGGTTGTCACGGCGTTGCCATCTTCATCGACACTGGCGATCGACTGCCCTTGCAGCGCCCCCTGAACCGACAATTCCGAAACTTCCGTGGAAATTTGCAGGGAAATCCGCCCTTCCGACAGGACCAGCGGCGTAAAGGCGAGGCCAACACCGAAAGGTTTGAACTCTACCGAGACGCGTCCATTATTGTCCTGGCCAACCGGAACCGGAAACTCACCACCGGCGAGGAAATTCGCCGACTCGCCCGAGACCGCCATGATGTTCGGCTCGGCAAGAGTTCGGACAATACCGGTGCGCTCCAGCGCATCAATGGCCGCCCCGGCGGAAGACTGCAGATTACCCCCAACATAATTGGTATAACCCAAACTCGTATTCAGGCCGCCCAGAGACGAGCCGGCCACATTGAATCCATTAGAACTTTTCACGCCAAACCGGTTGGTGAAGGGAAGTCCCGGCGCCAGCTCCGTGGTCCCGGAATTGACGACGCCGTCAATCGCGTCATCCAGCAGGTCCGTGAACAAGGTTCGCTCGACCTGATTGGCAAGATCGCCGAAATTGGTTGCGCCGGACAGGTTGATCCCAAGCTGCTTGACCACCGAGCGCTGCATCTCGACGATGCGGACCTCAAGCATGACCTGATCCTTGGCCGCAATTGACATCATGTTGACAATGCGGGGCTCATCGACCCCGGCATAAGCGGAAATCAGCCGCAAAACCTGCTCCGACTGGACCAGACTGTCGACCTGGCCCTGCACGATGTAACTGCCGGCAACGCTCTCGACGGAGACCCGGGCATCGGGGACATAACGGGAGATCATCCGCTCAAGACTGGCAACATCGACATCGACGACGATTTCCAGATTGAGCAGCGGCGTCCCGCTCCGGTCAAAAATATAGGCATTGGTCTGCCCGGTTTTCACGCCCCGGAAGATGATCCGGCGCGATGTCTGGACGACTGCATCGGCAATTTCCGGATTGGTGATGACGACGTCCGCGGCCGGCCGCTCAAGCTCGATTACCGTCGACTTGTCGAGACCGAGCTTGATCTGCGCCGAAACATTGCTTTCGCCCGGCTCGGTAATATTGACCTGCATCAGATTCTGAGCGCCTGCCATCCCGGTCGGGGACAACAGGCAGGCAGCCAGAACGGCGCCGATAAAAATGTGACGTGAGCCTCGCATCAACTTCCCTCGATTGTGGCTTTGCCGCGGCGATAGACGGTGATCCGGGGCGTACCCGTCTCGACATCGCCGTTCAGATCCATCGTGGCGCGGGCATGTCCATCATTGAAGCCGGCATCCGCGGTGCTGCGCAGTGCAAGGGACAGCTCGCCGGTCCGCTCTGCCATGGCGACCAGCTCTGCCTGCTTCAGATTGAGCTCCAGCGTTGCAATCGACCCGGCAAGGGCGGCTTCCTCCTCAATGGCGGACAGCATCTGGTCGATGGCCAGGATTCGAACATTTTCGAGGATGGTGCTGGTCAGCGTCCGCTCCTCGCCGTCCGGGTCAGAAACCATCCGGGTCAGGATCACATCAACCCGGTCATCGGGCAGGATGAATCCCCCGGAGGCGGATTCCGGGGAGATTTCGACGGACATAGCGCGCAAACCTGGCCGCAGAAGGGCCGCCATAACGCCGGAGTCGCCCTTTTCGACGACTTTTTGCGGCAGGATTGGCTCCCCCCGGAACAGTGCGGTCCGAACCACGCTGCCGGTCAGGGCGGCCATCGAATCCCGCTCGGTCGCTTCGGTGTAATAGTTGGAATTCAGAGTCCGTTTCGGCCACGGCGCCCATTTCAGATCATCCGATGTCAGCAGGTGACCAACCGGCAGGTCACTGGCGGCAACCAGAACTTTGACCTGCTCGATCTCAACCTCGACGACCCGTTCGACCGGGATAACGGTGCCGCCGGCGCCAGACGAGGCCACGGTATTGCGCACCAGCAGCGCGGCCATGATTGCGGCCGCCGCGGCAACAGCAAGTATAACAATACGCAAAGGTGACATTTGAAATCCCTCAGATTTCGGATCTGCACAAATCCGGGAAAGTGCATTTGGCCAATAGTTGCATCGCCGCCCTAAGGCATAGTTAACTGGCAGGGCGGATTTGACTTGGACCTATTGAAAAAGGAGGGAACCCGGCACGGTGACGATGGCGCCAAGGGCAATGGCGACCCCGTAAGGCACGCCAGCTCCGGGTTTCAGCGCCTCATAGGCAAAGCCAGGTGCGGCCGGTTGTGGGACGAGGAACCTCATGCCCAGCAGCAAAAGCGTGAGGACGCCGCCCGAAATCGCGGTGATCTGCAGGAATTCCGGCAAGGGGGCCGGACCCACCCAAAGCAGCACCGCCGGGATCATCTTTGCGTCGCCGCCTCCGAAGACGCCAAGAGAAAAAAGGGCAAAGGTCAGGACCAGCGCCACCCCGCCTGTCAGGAGGTGATAGCCAAAAACATCCCATCCCGGGAGGGTCAGAACAGCGACGGGCAGGAAGAGAAATGCCAGCCAGCCATTCAGCCAGTTCGGTATTGTCAGCGTGTTGAGATCGCGAATGGCGGCGAACAGGCACAGTAAGGCGAAACACAGAATGTAAGGGAGTGTGACCATAACCCGCTCCAGATCTGACTGCACCATGACCGACAGAGCTTAAAAATGTGTTTGCTCCGCCAGATATGAGAAAGCCGTCGGAGGGCCTCCGACGGCTTTCATAATACATCTGATTGTCAAACAATCCGGATTTTAGATGGCGTTGGCCATGCCGTCAGCAACCGCGTTGAACGTGGTCGATGTCTGGCCGCCAAGCGACGTGACTGCACCGATGATCGCAACAGCAATCAGGGCTGCAATCAGGCCGTATTCGATCGCTGTAGCACCGGACTCATTCTTGAAAAAATTACGCATTGGAAACTCCCACTATGCTTTAGTTTTTTTGGTTTCGTCCGTTGGTTTGACCTCTGGAACAGGATTAGAATTACCGCGTTAGGCTGAAGGCTACGTAAATTAAACAAGAAACTTTTTGAAGATAAGCAAGGTTTTACTTAACCTTTTCCAGCCGGGATCCGGGCACTGCAGCACTCGCTTGTCCGGGGCTCGCCCAAAGCCACAGAAACTTCTTAGGACTCGGATAACTTCTTTGGCCCAGAGTCGCGCCCAAGATCTTGTTTGGAGTTTCCGATGTCAAAAGCAACGCGCATGGCTTCTGCCCTTCTGGCGGCCTGCCTTATGACCGCGACCGCTGCCGCCGACCGGTTCCTGGTGGAAACCGGGATGACAGAGCCGCTTCGGTTGCGGGGAAAAGCTGCCAGCGTGGTGATTGGCAATCCCGACATTGCCGACGTGGCTGTTCATGATGAACATCTGCTTCTGGTCACAGGTAAGGATCTTGGAAAAACCAATTTGCTGGTTCTGGACCGTGACGGCCGCACGCTATATGCGGCCGACATCCTTGTCACGATGGAGTCGTCAAATCTGGTCAGGGTCAACCGGGCCGGAGAGGCCGCGGCCTATGATTGCGCCCCGACCTGCCGCAGCATGCCGACGGGCGAGTCGGACTAGACGCGGTCTTGTCGGATCGGCCTGTCAGCTAGCGCGATCTCTGGCGGCCTTCGCCGGATTCGGCCATCGCATCCGATACGGTTTCGATGCCCCGGCGCAGCGCTTCATCCACACTCACGCCATAGGCCGGAACGCCCGCTTCCCCGAACGAGTCGACGCGCAGATCGTCAAGCCGCCACTCGAAAGCACCGGCATCCTGGACCGTCACCGTCCAGCCTGACCCCAAGCGGGGATAATAGATCTCGCCGGCGGACATGCGCCGGTTGCGAAACACGGTTCCATCCGAGGCGCGCACCTCGATCAGGGCCGGCCGAACCGCATGAATCGCCAGTTCCGGCCCTTTGAGTCCGGTCTCGCTGAACAGGGTGGACGTCTGTGCGACCGCGTTCTCGACCTTGCTGGACACCGGGGCATGCACATCATGGGACCCGCGCCCGGGCAGAGCCAGGACTGCGAGGCCGATCAGGATCAGGGCAACGGCACCGCCAGCGAGCGGCAGGAGCTGCGATGGGGCGGCGTGGTACAGAGATGAAAACCGGGGCCCCAGCGGCGCTTCGGGCGGCTGCTGGAAAACCGGGCCGGCAAAGCCGTCGGCCAGCTCGTCCTCGGGCAGGCCGAGGGCCCGGGCATAGGTCCGCACATGCATGCGCAGCACCGTCGGGGCCAGGGCGCTCGTCTGCATGCTTTCCAGAGTGTGCAGCAAATCGGAGGACTGGAGGGTCTGCTGCGCGACCTGTTTCAGCGACAGGCCCTGCCTCTCGCGCGCGGCTTTCAGCCGTTCTCCCGCGGTTTGTTCCGCCTTTTCTGGGGTGTGGGCAGCCGGATGACCTTCGTCCATGGTGTCGTTAACCTGTTCCCTGCAGCGCCGGTCTTATGCGTCGGCCAATTTGATACCATGTGTCACGACAAGCTCTAAGAGACCGTTACCAAGACGCGGACTTGTTTGATTTAAAAGGGCCTCGAAATCGGACTGGAACGCGCCAAGGTCGAGGCTGCGGAGCATGCGCTTGACCGGACCGATGCCGCCCGCCGGCATCGACAGGCTGCGATAGCCGACCGCAATCAGGCACAGGGCCTGCAGGGGGTGGCCGGCCCCCTCGCCGCAAACAGAAATCGGGATGCCGAGCCGGTCACAGGTCTGGCGCACCTGCTTGAGAAACCGCATGACCGGGCGGCTGACAAAGGGATAGCGATCCGCCACCACCGGCGTCATCCGGTCGGCCGCGTGAAAGAACTGCAACAGGTCATTGGTGCCGATGGAGATAAAGTCGACCTCGCCGCCCAGATCCTCCAGCGCATAGGCAAAAGCAGGGGTTTCCAGCATGGCCCCGACTTTGAGGTCACTGGGCGGGACAAATCCTGCCGCGGCACTCCAGTCCAGTTCTTTCTGCAACAGCGCCCGCGCGTCACGGAATTCGTGCACCGTGGTCAGCATCGGGAACATCACGTTCAGCGACCGTCCCGCTGCGGCCCGGACCAGGGCCCTCAGCTGCCGCCGGAACAGGCCCGGCCGGTCGAGTGCAAAGCGGATGGAGCGCCAGCCCAGGGCCGGATTCTCTTCCCGCAAATCGTTCAGATTTGGCAGCAATTTGTCACCGCCAAGGTCGACGGTCCGGAAATAGACCGGGCGCCCGTCGGCGCTGTCGAGCACGTTGCGATAGAGATCGATCTGGTCATGGAGGCGCGGCAAGGTGTCTGACATCAGGAACTGGAACTCGGTCCGGAACAGGCCGATGCCCGCCGCTCCGGTTGAGTTGAGATGATCCAGGTCCAGACCCAGCCCGGCGTTCAGCATCAGGCGGATATCGACATGGTCGAGGGTTTCCGACGGCTCCCCGCGCAAGGCAAGAAACGCGGCCTGGCGTTCGCTCAGCAGCTTGCGGCGTTCGCCAAAGGCCCGCAGCAGGCCCTCATCCGGCCGGATGTGAACACTGCCCTCCTCGCCATCCACGATCACTGTATCGCCGCGCGACACCTGCGTCAGCAGCCCCTCAATGCCGCCCACTGTGGGGATGCCCAGCCCGCGGGCCACAATCGCCGCATGGCTCGATGCGGACACTTCCTCAAGTATGATTGCGGCAAAATTCTTCTGCCCGTAATCGAGCAGCTCAGCCGGGCCAAGCCGGCGGGCGACCAGGACTTCGGGCTCGTCGCCGATGTCAGGCCCCGTCGTATCCTGCTCGTCATGACCGGCAAGGATACGCAGCAGGCGATTGTCCAGATCCTCGAGATCGTGCAGCCGCTCACGCAGATATGTATCCCGGACATTCTCAAACCGGGCCCGGTGTTCCCGCCGCATCCGGTCAATCGAGGCCTCGGCAGACAGGCCACTGCGCACGCCTTCCCGCAGCCGTTCCGCCCAGCCTGGATCGGAGGCAAGCAGTTTATAGGCTTCTATGACGTCGCGTGGCTCGCCCCATAAGCCGCCAATTTCGGCCGCAAGCAGGCGATCAATGGAGATGTGCAGCTCCTCCAG
Source organism: uncultured Hyphomonadaceae bacterium (assembly GCA_938084575.1). Classification (GTDB taxonomy): domain Bacteria; phylum Pseudomonadota; class Alphaproteobacteria; order Caulobacterales; family Hyphomonadaceae; genus Henriciella. The sequence continues at coordinate 52,553 of CALKFG010000003.1, read as the reverse complement.
AGCGCCCACCAGGCGGCGTTCTTCCAGGTCGGGGTCGACGGCAAAAAACTTCGCGGCCGGAATGACGGGGTCATGCAGGCGCACCCGGCCAAGGCCAAGGCCATCACACAGGATACGGCCGCGCAGATTAACCGGGCGGCCGGCCCGCTCCGGGCCATTGCCCTCGGTCGCAGATGACCGGCCGGTAACGATTTCCGCCAGCACCATGGCAATGGTCTGCAGGCTTTCAATCTCGTCATCCTCATAGGTCCGTTCCGTCCGGTTCTGCACCGTGAGCACCCCAACCACCTGCCCTCCGCGCAGGATCGGCACACCGAGGAAGGCATGATAGGGATCCTCGCCGGTCTCCGGGCGATAGGAAAAGCTCGGATGGCGCGGCGCATCCTGGATCGACAGAGGCTGGGCATGGGTCGCGATCTGTCCGACGAGCCCCTCGCCAAAGCCAAGAAACGTCCGGTGCACCGCCTCCGGGCTCAACCCTTCCGTCGCAATCAGCTCAAGCCGGTGGTCTTCGGTGCGACGATAAATCGAGCACACATCGCCCACCATCGTATCCGCGACCAGACGGACCACGCGCTGCAACCGGGAATCCGGATCGATATCCGCCGCCATCACCGCCCGAAGGCGATTCATCAGGAGCCGGGGGATCGAAAAATTGTCTGGCATGATCTGGGTCCAGAAGACCGTCCCGTTTACGACGCGTCAAGGTCGAAGGCTGTGTGCAGAGCCCTCACAGCGAGTTCAGTGTAATCGGCATTGATCAGAACCGAGATCTTGATTTCCGATGTCGAGATCACGTCGATGTTGATATTCTTGCTGAACAATGCCTCGAACATGGTTTCCGCCACGCCGGTATGGCTCTTCATGCCGACCCCGATGACCGAGACCTTGGCCACATCCCGGGTCACATCGAGATTTTCAAACAGGCCCTCATCGCGATGGTGCTCGAGAATGGCCCGGGCCTTGTCACTGTCGGCGCTGGTGCAGGTAAACACCATATTCGCCCGTCCCTGGCCTCGGGCATTGGCCTGGACAATCATGTCAACATTCACCCCGGCGCGCGCCATCAGCGAGAACAGCCGCGCAGAAATTCCCGGCTTGTCTTCCATTCCGTACAGGGTGACCTTGGCTTCATCTCGCGAATAGGTCACGCCATTTACGATCTGCTTTTCCACAATTTCCTCCTCGCTGCAGACCAGCGTTCCGGGATTGTCATCCTCCGGTGCCGCGAAGCTGGACAGCACCCGCACCGAAACCTTGTTGTTCATCGCCAGCTCGACAGACCGCGTCTGCAGGACCTTGGCCCCCAGCGAGGCCATTTCCAGCATTTCTTCATACGACACTTTGGTCAGGCGCCGGGCCTGCGGAACAATCCTTGGATCCGTCGTATAGACGCCATCGACATCGGTGTAGATGTCACACAGATCTGCCGAAAGGGCCGCCGCGACAGCGACAGCCGTGGTGTCAGACCCGCCCCGCCCCAGGGTTGAGACCCGGCCTTCATCGGTCACGCCCTGAAACCCGGCAATAACCGCGACCTCGCCACCGTCAATGGCATCCGCCAGGCCGCTTTCCTGATCAAATCCGTCAATCCGGGCAGCACCATGGCCTTCGCGTGTGTGCATCCGCATCTGCCAGCCCAGCCAGCTGCGCGCCGCAATGCCCCGCCGGCGCAGCGCCAGCGCGAGAAGGCCACTTGTGACCTGTTCACCGGACGCCACGACAACATCATATTCATCATCGAACTGATCGCCCTTCACGGCGTCTCCGGCAGCGCCGCGGGCCAGAGACACAAGCCGGTTGGTGTCACCCGCCATGGCCGAGACAACCACCGCCAGCGCTTCGCCGGACCGGGCACGGTGCGCCACAATATCGGCCACGTGTGCAATACGGTCGAGGTCGGCGACGGACGTCCCGCCAAATTTGAGTACACTACGTCCCATTGTCGTCTGGATCTCTCATCCCATCTAAAGCTCAAGAGGTTTTATCGCGTCCTTAATGCGACAGCCGCCAAATCGCAATCGGGACCTGCCCCTAATGACTGTTTCTTCGATCTCTGACGTGTCGCCTCCCAGAACGCCCAGCATTGATCCCGATGAGGTGGCCAAATTCACCGCTATGGCGGCGGACTGGTGGGATCCGAAGGGCAAGTTCCGTCCGCTGCACCGGTTCAATCCGGTTCGGCTCGGTTTTATCCGCGACACGCTGGTGACGCATTTTGACCGGGACGACCGGGCCAAAGCCCCGCTGGAGGGATTGCGCCTGCTCGATATTGGCTGCGGCGGAGGGCTGGTCAGTGAGCCGATGGCCCGGCTTGGCGCCAGCGTCACTGCCGTGGATGCGAGTGAAGCCAACATCAAGACCGCCATGACGCACGCCGCTGCGGGCGGGCTGGACATTGATTTCCGCGCCGGCACAGTCGAAGGTCTGATCGAGGCCGGTGAGCCGGACTTTGACGTGGTTCTGAACCTCGAAGTCGTGGAACATGTGGCAGACCCGACCCGGTTCCTCGCCGATTGTGCACAGCTGGTCAAACCGGGTGGCATCACCATTGTCGCCACGCTGAACCGGACCGCCAAGGCCTTTGCCCTGGCCATTTTCGGCGCGGAATATGTGCTGGGCTGGCTGCCCCGCGGCACCCATGAGTTCGACAAATTCCTGCGTCCGCAGGACGTCGAGGCGCCGCTGTCCGGTGCGGGCCTGACGGTCTGCCCGCCACAGGGTGTCAGCTATAACCCTCTGGCCGGCCAGTGGCGGTTATCCAGCGACACCCTGGTCAACTATATGATGGTTGCGACGCGACCGGACTAGTTTACCGGCACCAGGTCGACCAGCTCCAGCTCGAAATTCAGGCTTGCCTGCGGCGGGATCGGACCCACACCGCGATCGCCATAGGCCAGTTCGGGCGGCACATGCAGCAACCAGCGGTCGCCGGGGCGCATCAGCAAAAGTGCTTCCTGCCAGCCCGGGATCAGCCGGCCGGCTTCGAGCAGGGCAGCCTCGCCGCGCTGGAACGCACTGTCGAACAGATCGCCCGTGGCATCCAGACGGCCCTCATAATACACCACGACCACATCTTCCGATGTTGTGGTCCGGCCGTCTTCCGGGCCCGAGGCAAGCACAACATATTCCAGCCCGCTGCCGGTCGCCTGAACGTCGGGATGGCCGGACTGCCAGGGGGTGTAGGTGTCCCAGGCCGCGGCATCCACAGCCCGGGGAACGGGGGCCTGTTCAACGGTCTGCAGGGCAACCCGGAAGATGAGATCATCGCCCGCCTTGATCACATCACCGCGGGCCTGATTGCCATAGGCCAGGGCATTCGGGATATAAAAGACAAATTCGTCCCCCTCGCTCATCAGCTGCAGGCCCTCGGTCCATCCCGAAATCACCTGGCTGACGCCAAAGGTCGCGGGCGAGCCGCGCTCATAGGAACTGTCGAACACGGCCCCATCATTCAGCCGCCCTTCATACATCACCGTCACGCGGTCACGTGGCGTCGGGACGACGCCGTCATCCGGACCGGTCTTGATGACGACATATTGCAGGCCGCTGTCGGTGGTCTGAACCCCTGCCGCATCCCCCGTCCATGGGATCAGCCTGTCCAGCGGGTCCCCGTCAGAGGCGCCTGTCTCCGTCGCCGTGTTGCTGCAGGCCGACAGCGCTACAGTCGCAGCCGCAACCAGGCTGGCGATAAGGCTAAATGGTTTCACGTCCTTAATCCTCTTTTTAACCGGCATCTGTCCCGGGAACAGCACCGCTGATAGTGTCCGGCGGGAACCGCACAATCGCGGTCGGGCCCGTCCTGTCCAGCGTTCGCGTCTGAACCCGCTCGTTCCGCCGGATATTGACGGTGTTGACCTGATTCGGCCAGATCTCTTGAAGAGCATCCGATCGCATGCTCAGCCAGCCGGCCCCCTCAGGCGCATCGACCTGCTGATAAATCCAGAGATACCCCTGATCGACTTCGTGCCCGACCAGCTCAAGATCAAGAGGGTCCGGCGCCAGATCGGTGGCCAGAACGAAATGGGCAGCGACATAGGCGGCAAACCGGTCCCGGCCCGCATCGTCGCGGATCAGGTCAGCCTCCGACAGTCCGGTCAGACGACTGGCCGCCTCCGCATCATGCAGGCTGAAGCGATGGGCAATTTCTATCAGCCCGCTGCGGGGATTGAAGTACACATCGCTGATCGCAACCTTCTGAGGATGCGCCGAGGCCGGGCCGATCAGCGCGAGTGCCGCCATCAGCAGGCCAAGTCCTGCGCCCTTAGTCCGGAATTGCATCGCTGCCATCATCCCGCATGCCCGCATCCTGCGCCGGCTCGGTGGCGTCCGGCTCGGTTCGCTCGGTCTTGATATCCTGCATGATATCCCGGCGGGAGAACGAGAAGTCGCGCTGATATTTATAGGCCTCCAGACGAGAGGGCACGATGCGCCGGGGATAGTAATTGTTCTCAATATCGGCATCCGCCGTCTCCCATTCAGGATCGAGGATGATTTGCGAGATCTCCTTGCCCTGATCGAAGACCAGAAGCTTGCTGATCTGGTGCGGGTTCCGCCGCCAGATTTCGGCGGGCAGATCGATCCGGGTCTGCATTCCATCGGTAAATTCAACGCCCAGAATGATCGGCATGACCAGGCCGCCCAGATTCGAGACTTCGAGGATGTAATAGGCCTTGTCTTCTGCGACGGCGCGCTCAAGCGTGACGCGTTCAACCGGCTCAAGCGTGGCCAGCATCTCATCATAGGCATTCCGTTCCAGATTGGTGACGGTGTAAATGTCATTCTCATCATAGAAATCGGTAATATCGGGGTTCTCGGTCACCCAGACCGGCAGGCCGGCCTGAGCATTGCGAACCACGCCGATCTTCTCCGGCTGGTCGGCCAGGTCCTGACGCTGGCGGGCAAAGGACACGTCGGGGTCCCGGCCATCGAGGCGCAACCGGTAGACCCGGTCCAGCGACAGGTCGACATGGTCCGTGGTGTAGAACCAGCCATGCCAGAACCAGTCGAGATCGACCCCTGACGCCTCTTCCATGGTTCGGAAAAAGTCCGATGGCGTTGGCCGCTTGAACCGCCAGCGCCGGGCATATTCCTGAAACGCGAAATCAAACAGCTCGCGCCCCAGAATGGTCTCGCGCAGGATGTGAAGGGCTGCCGACGGCTTGCCATAGGCATTCGGTCCAAGATTAAGAACACTGTCGGACTGGGTCATGATCGGCACCTGGTTTTCCGACACCATGTAATAGATCAGGTCCCGCGGCAGCGACCGTGTCCACGGCATGTCCGGATCCCATTCATATCCGGCCACACTGTCGAGAAAGCTGTTGAGGCCCTCATCCATCCAGGTCCACTGCCGCTCATCGGAATTGACCACCATGGGGAAGTAAATGTGCCCGACTTCGTGGATCACGACGCCGATCAGGAAGACCTTCTCCGCCATGGAATAGGTTCGACGGCCATCCTCCTGGAGGGTGGTGCGTGGCCCATTAAAGGTAATCATGGGATATTCCATTCCGCCGACCGGCCCGTTGACAGACTGGGCCGTGGGATAGGGATAATCGAAAGAGAAACGCGAATAGACATCCAGGGTGTGGATGACCGACGCGGTGGAATATTTCTGCCACAGCTCTCCGCCCTCCTTGGGATAGAAGGACATCGCCATGACGGTCTCATGCTCCGCGCCGGGCTGTTTGTGGCCCTGGGCGTCCCAGGCGAATTTGCGCGACGAGGCCCAGGCAAAGTCGCGAACATTTTCGGCCGCAAACCGCCATGTCCGGGTCCCCAGCGGGTTGGATGATTCCGCAGCGAGAGCTTCCTCCGGCGTCACAATGAAAACCGGGTGATCGGCCTCTGCCGCCAGCGCCAGTCTCTGGCGCTGGTCGCGGCTCAGAACCTGCCTGTGATTCTGCAGGACACCGGTGGCCGACACGATGTGGTCGTCCGGCACGGTGATCTCGACCTCATAGTCGCCGAATTCCAGCGTGAACTCCCCGCGTCCGAGGAAGGCCTTATTGTGCCAGCCCTCATAGTCGGAATAGGCGACCATGCGGGGGAACCACTGCGCCACAAGAAAAATATCATTTCCGCCCTCACGGGCATCCTCGGGAAAATGCTCAAAGCCGGCGCGGCCGCCGACCGAAGCGTGGTCCACAAGATGATAGGCCCAGGCGATGTCGAACCGGAAGCTCTGGCCGGGGCCAAGCGGCCGCGGCAGGTCGATCCGCATCAGCGTGTCGACACGCGTTACCGCCAGGGGCGCCCCGCTCGCATCCGTCACCGCGCCGAGCCTGTAGCCATAGGCCGTGTCATCCATCGCCTGCAGCCGGCGCAGTTGCCCCAGGCTGATGGCGGGGGTCTCGGCCGCGCGGGCATTGCGCGTGCCGGGCACGGCTTTTCCGGAAAAGTCCTGACTGCGCTCGGCCAGAGAGTCGGGGCGGAACCGGTTCTGGTCAAGTTGCAGCCACAGATAGCGCAGCGTATCGGGCGAATTGTTGCGATAGGTGATGCCGGCGCGGGCACTCACAGTTCGGGTCGGCTCGTCCAGCGCCACCGAGATGTCGTAATCGGCCTGCTGCTGCCAGTAGTGATGGCCCGGCGCGCCCGCCGCATTGCGATAGGTGTTCGGCGTCGGCAGCACTTCATCCAGCTGCCGGAACTTGTCGGCAAAGCTGCCCTTGGTCTGCTGCACAGCCTGCGCCTGCGCCGCGGAAACGAAAATGGCGGCGCACAGCACGGCCTGAAAATATCGCAGCATGGGATCCCTGTCCTTGCATTTTTTTGGTATGTTCTACTCAACGGACAGGCCTGCGCCTGACTCTCACCCGAACAGCTAGTTGGTTCGTGGCGGATATCCAGCCTGCGCCAGGGCCTCGATCACATCCTGGGTGTGCTGGGCGTCGCGGGTCTCGATCAGAATATCGAATTCCGCGCCCTTGGCCGGCACATCCAGCGCGATGCGATTGTGCGCAACCTCGAGAATATTCGCACCGGCATTGCCAATGACCTGCGAGACCAGACCCAGTAGGCCCGGCCGGTCATCCCCGATCACCCGTATATTGGTAATCCGGTTGTCACGCACCAGCGCCCGGGTCAGCACCGAGGCGAGCAGCCGGGAATCGATGTTTCCGCCGCACAGGACCAGGCCGACCTTGCGCCCGGCAAACCGGTTCGGATGGGCCAGCAAGGCCGCCAGGCCGGCGGCGCCGGCGCCCTCGGCAATGGTTTTTTCGACATCCGCGAACAGCGTGATCGCGCGCTCCAAATGTTCCTCGTCGACCAGGACGATGTCATCGACCAGCGCCTCCACGACCCGACGGGTCAGCTCGCCGGGCTGCTTGACCGCCATGCCTTCGGCAATCGACGCGCCTCCCAGCGGCGGGGCGGCCCCGCGCAGTGCATTGTGCATGCCGGAATACATCGCCGCCTGCACGCCAATGACCTGCATGTCCGGATCATGCGCCTTGATCGCCGTCGCCATGCCGGAAATCAGGCCGCCACCGCCAATCGGCACCACCATCATGTCGAAATCCGGCTGGTCCTCCAGCATTTCCAGCGCGATCGTGCCCTGACCGGCCATGATCTCGACATCGTCGAAAGGGTGGATCCAGACCAGGTCATCGCGCTGGCGCACCCGTTCGGCGAAGGCTTTGGCCTCGTCAAATGTATGCCCCTCAAGCAGCACGCGGGCACCGAAGGCCCGCGTATGCTGAACCTTGTTAAACGGCGTGGTCACCGGCATGGCGATGGTCACGGGGATGCCGAGGCGGCGGCCATGATAGGCCACGCCCTGGGCATGGTTCCCGGCCGAGGCGGCAATCACGCCCCGCTTCTTCTCGTCTTCGGTCAGCGTCATCAGCTTGTTCAGCGCGCCGCGTTCCTTGAACGAGGCGGTGAATTGCTGATTGTCGAATTTCACCCAGACATCCGCCCCGGTAATCTCCGACAGGGTGATCGACCGGCGCAGGGGCGTGCGCACAAGCTGACCTGAAATCGTCTTCTGTGCCGCGCGCACATGCGCGACGCTGATCGGCAGTGTCTCTGTCATCTGGCCCTTCCGGATGCTGGGGGCGACAGTCGTAAGAGCCATCGCGAAAAAATCAAACCTTCCCTTCGCAAAAAGGATTGACTACGTCCGTCTGCATGACAGGGCGACATGAAAAATCCGTTATCATCGGCATTCTCCTGGGGGCGCATGGCGTTCGCGGCGACGTGCGCATCCGAAGCCTGACCGACTCGCCGGACACGCTGTTTTCCCTTGGCCCTCTGCAGGATGCGACCGGCCAGGTCGTGATCACCCCGCTGCGCCATCGCCCCGCCAAGTCCCATTACATTGTCACCCCGAAGGAGCCGCGCCAAAAAGAAGACTGGGATGCGATGAAAGGCACCGAACTGCACGTTCCCCGCGCCCGGCTGCCCGACCCCGGCGAGCAGGACGTGTATATTGACGATCTGGTCGGACTTCAGGTGACCGACCCGGACGGCACCCGGCTGGGACATGTCCACGCCGTTCTCAATCACGGGGCGGGTGACCTGATCGAAATAAAGCTGCGCGACGGGGGCCAGGCGCTGATCCCGTTCACCTATCAGGACGTGCCCGATTTCGACCTTGCAGCCGGAACCCTGGTGGTGGCCACGCTGGCCCTCTGGAGCGGCGAGGACGACGCACCCGACGCGCCCTGAACGGCTAGCCGATCAGGTGGCCTGCGCCGGCCTGCTCAAGGAATTCCGCCAGGCCCGGCGCGTCCTTTTCCGTCACAAGGCTGTCGCGGACAGACCGGAAGGAGCGCGCGGCATGATGCTGCGTGACCTGCTCATACGCCTTCTGGTCGATCTTAAGAGCGACACGCTCCTCGTCCGCTTCTGCCGCCGCCAGATTGGCCATGGCCCAGGGCAGGTAGGTCTGGGCGATCTCGTCGCGAACCAGCGGCAGCAGAGTCGGGGACAGGACATCCAGCGACCGGAAGTCCCCCTCGGCCGTCGGCGCGTCCATGGCGGCACACCAGGCCACCACGTTTGCTGACGTCTCCCGCAGCCAGGCGGCCGGGGTCGGATCCATCATCATCTGGGACACCTGGGCGGCAAGCGCGAAGTCGGCGACGGACGGGCGCCCGCCGAACAGGAAGGGCGTTGTCGCAAGATGCGCGTCCAGCAGGGTGAAGACCCGCTGAAATCCGGGCTTGAGCACCTTTTCATTCTTCTTTTCGATCCCGACCAGCGGAAGGGCGTCCCGCATCCGCTTGACGATCTGGTCGCGCGTCTTTTTCTTCGCGCGCGGCAGCTCTCCATCCAGCAGCTCAGCCATGGTGCGATCGCCGGCCAGCTCACGGTCAGGTTTCTGGCCCCAGCGCTGGAACACCATCAGCTTGTTCAGCCACTCATCGGCATAATCTTCCAGCAACAGAGCGAGGCTGGCGCAGGCCGGGTCACCGGGGGTGGCAGCAGGCTCGGCAATGTCGGCCTCAAGACCGGCCAGTATGCTGGTCGAATCCTGGTTCCGGCTCTGATCCGGTGACACCAGAAGCGGCAGGGTCGGCACGCTGGCCGCGGCCTGAAAAGCTTCCTCGGTCTTTGCCGACCGGCCAACCCATTCAAAGTCAGCGCCCTTATATTGCAGAAACGCGCGAACCTTTACCGAATAGGGAGACGTTTCAGCCCCAAAAAGACGATAGGACGGCATGACGGACTCTTTCTTTTTGCCAGAGCCTGCGTCTAAGCCAACCCGTCCGGCCTGCCAAGCCCTGCTGCTCGGTCGGTCATGCGATGGTGCAGAAGAGCCTTGTTTTTCGCGTCTATCCGGTTTGACTGGAAAAAAAGGGAGAGACCATGAAAGCTGCTGTTATGCGCGCGCCGATGGCGCCATTCTCGATCGAGGAAGTTGCGATTTCAAAACCGGGGCCACGCGAGGTTCTTGTCCGCATCAAGGCCTCCGGCGTCTGCCATTCGGACGTCCATTTCTGGTCGGGCGCCTTCCCGGTCGAGGCCCCTGTAATCCTCGGCCATGAAGCCGCCGGCGTGGTCGAACAGGTCGGCTCCATGGTCAGTCATGTGAAGCCGGGCGACCATGTCATCTCGATCCTGTCGCCGTTTTGCGGGACCTGCGAATATTGTCTCAGCGGCCACATGTCGGTCTGCCATACCCGCCATGGAGACCAGTTCCAGCGCGACACGGACGACGTCCCGCGCCTCGCCCTGAACGGTGCCCCCATGAAGCAATACCTGCAATTGTCGGCCTTTGCCGAGCAGATGCTGGTTCATGAAAACACGCTGTGCAAAATTGACCCGGAAATGCCCATGGACAGGGCCTGTCTGATCGGCTGCGGGGTGATTACAGGGGTCGGGTCGGTGTTTCATTCCGCTGCGGTCGAACCGGGATCAACAGTGGCTGTGATCGGATGCGGCGGCGTGGGTCTGTCGACGATTAATGGCGCAGCCATTGCCGGCGCCTCCCGGATCATCGCCGTCGACCTTGCCGATGAGAAGCTCGACATGGCCCGCAAATTCGGCGCCACAGACACGGTTAATCCGAACCAGGGCGACCCGGTCGCCCAGATCCAGGAGATGACCGGTGGCGGGGTGCATTATGCCTTCGAAGCCATCGGTCTGAAGCAAACGGCTGAACAGGCCTTTGCCATGCTCCGCCCCCGCGGGGTGGCGACCATTATCGGCATGATCGCGCCGGGTGTGAATATCGAGGTCCCGGGCATTGGCATGATGGTGCAGGAAAAACGCCTGCAGGGCGCGCTGATGGGCTCCAACCGGTTCCGGATCGACTTCCCCCGCCTGATCGAGCTGTACAAGCAGGGCCGGCTGAAACTGGACGATCTGGTCTCGGACCGTATCGGCCTCGATGGTCTCACCGCGGCAATGCAGAATCTGCATGACAATAAGGCCAGCGTCGCCCGACAGGTCGTTGTCTTTGACTGAACCCCGCACTGTTCTGGCTTATTGTGACAAGCTGTTCACCCCGTCTGAAAGTTTCATCCCGCGGGGCTACAGCAATTTCAGCCGGCTGAGGCCGGTCTATATCGGGCATGACCTGAAAGGCCCGGTGCCAGAGGGCGCCGAGGTGATCCCGCTCGGCCCGCTGCATGGCCCACTGGGCGAGGCCGGTTTCAAGCAGGCCGGGCTGGTCTCCGCCCGACTAAGGTCGCGGCTGGCGGCATTGTCCCCGGTGGCACTGCATGCCAGTTTCGGCAAGTCCGGCGCCTATGCTCTGCCCCTGGCGCGGGCGCTGGGGCTGCCTCTGGCGGTGACCTATTATGGCGGCGATGCCACCAAGACGGCAAATACGCGGCGGTCCTGGCTGAGGGTCTATAATCGCCGCCGCGCCCGGCTGTGGCGGGATGCGGAGCTGATCCTGCCCTGCTCGGATTTCATTCGCCGGGAACTGGCGGCGCGCGGCGCACCCGAGGCCAAAATGGTGGTGCATCACAACACCGCGGATCCAAAGGTGTTTGAGCCCGGCCCCAAATCGCGGCTGCTGGTCTTTGCCGGCCGCTGGACCGAGAAAAAAGGCATCGACACGCTGATCGCCGCTCTGGCCCGCCTGCCCGAGGCCCTGCAGGGCTGGACCGTCCGCCTGATCGGCGATGGCGGGTTGAAGCCGGCCCTGGTGGCACGGCTGGAGGCCGCGGGAATCCGGGCCGAACTGCCGGGCTGGGTCCCGGCCGATCAGATGAGGCACCACTGGGCGGAAGCCGCGATTGCCTGTGTTCCGTCCAGACGGGCGCGGTCCGGGGATGCGGAGGGTCTGCCTCTGGTCTGTATTGAAGCCATGTTGGCGGGCTGTGCGCTGGCGGCGACCCGCCATGCCGGTATTCCCGAATGCGTCCGGGATGGCGAAACCGGCTATCTGGTGGATGAAGGGGACGATGCCGCCCTTGCCGACCGCCTTGGCCGCCTGCTGAGGGACCCGGACCTGACGGCCGCCATGGGGGCCGCCGGGCGAAATCTGGCGCTGCGGGACTTCAACCTGCAGACCCAGAGCAGCCGGCTGGAAGCCCACCTGCTCGGCCTTGCCGGATGAAAGCGACCCCGGATTTGAACCCGGGGTCACCCTGTGTGTCCTGAAGCGGGGTCAGGCCATCAGGCCGCGGACTTGTCGCCGTCTTCGATCAGTTTCGGCTTGGTGCCTTTTTGGGCCGAGGCCTGACCGATCGCAATCTTGCGCGGCTTCTTGGCTTCCGGCAGCTCGCGCAGCAACTCCACCCGCAACAGGCCGTTACGCAGCTCCGCCCCGGTCACAACGACATGGTCGGCAAGCTGGAACCGCCGCAGGAAGCCGCGTTCCGCGATGCCCCTGTGCAGGAATTCGCGCTCGCTATTGGCCTCGGGATCGCCTTTGCGGCCGGCAACCGTCAGAAGCCCGTCCTTGGTTTCAATTTCCAGATCATCTTCACCAAAGCCGGCAACGGCGATCTCGATGGCAAACTGGTCATCACCGACACGCTCAATATTGTAAGGCGGATAGCCTTGCGCGCCGTCCAGTCGGCTGGCGCTGTCAATCATATTGGCCATGCGGTCGAAACCAACCATGGTGCGGTACAGGGGGGTTAAATCAATCGTGCTCATAGTCTCAGTCCTCTTTTAGCAACTGGGGCGCCGCAACACTGGCGGGCACCCGGTGGAAATCGGAAAGGCTGGACCGACCCAGAAGTGGCGCCGGGATGACTTTCCGGTGATCGCCTGCTATCCAGCGCGATCACACACGATAGGTGTGTTGTCCCTTACCCTGTTTCAAGCCCCTTTCATGGAGACGCGCCGATGCCCCACCTCTGGTTTGCCCCCCTTCTCAGTCTTGCCCTGGTCTCTTGCAGCCCGGCCGCCGAGACGCCCGCACCGTCCGGTCCCGCCCCCATGGACGCGGCCAGCACGCCGGCAGCTCAGCCCCTGACACTCGAAGCGGTGCTGGAGGGTCCGTGGCGCTCAGAGGCCGAAAAGGCCCGCGACATGTATCGCAACCCGGCCGAAACCCTGGCATTTTTTGGCATTGAAGCCGACGATAAGGTGATCGAAATCTGGCCCGGCGGGGGCTGGTATTCGAACATTCTCGCGCCCTATCTGGCCAGCGGCGGGGGCCAGCTGATTGCCAGCCATTGGAGCCTGACGACGGCCGAGGGCGACCGCCGGACCCGGCTTGAGGGCATCATTGAAGATTATTATGCCACTTATGCAGATGAGGCACTGTACGGCTCCATCGGCCGCAGCCGGTTTCCGGCCGAAGACGGGCGCTTGGTCGAACCGGGCAGCGTCGATGCGGTTCTGACGTTTCGCAATGTGCACAACTGGATGGCGCGGGATTTTGCCATGACCTTTTTCGAGCAGGCCTATGATGCCCTGAAGCCAGGCGGTGTGCTTGGCGTCGTCGAGCACCGCCTGCCGTCAAATGCCGAGCAGGATCCGCGCGCCACCAGCGGCTATGTCCACGAGGACATGGTCAAGGCACTGGCGGCGGCGGCCGGCTTTGAATTTGTCGCCGGCGCCGAGATCAACGCCAATCCAAACGACACTGCCGACCATCCCTTCGGGGTCTGGAGCCTGCCGCCTGTCAGCCGCTCCACGACCTCTGCGGGCGAGACACCGGACGGCTTTGATCCGGCTGTGTACCAGGCGATTGGCGAGAGCGACCGCATGACCCTGAAATTCGTCAAGCCGGTCGCCGCCGGGACAGATCCGGACGCCGGGGCTGAGGCAGATCCGGCCTAGGCCTGGGGGCTGGCCGGGCCAGACGGCCGCGCGTGCCCGGTCCGGGCGAATGCCCGGCCGGTCTGGATCCGGCCTGTCTCTGTCCGGCCTGTCTCTATCCGGCCAATCTGTACCCAGCCGGTCCTGATCCGGCCAATCTTTATCCGGCCTGTCCTGATCCGCGGTGTGGCTGCGATGCATCGGGATGCGGTGACCGGGTCAGAATCGGTCGAGCAGCCGTTCGAGGTAGTTGCGTTCATCCTCATCGTCACTGTCATCAAATCGACGGCGAAGTTCATCGAGGATGTCGCGGGCCCGCTGACGTTCTGTCTGGCTGGGAATATCAACCGAATTGGAGTCATCGATGCCGGCGCTTGACGACATGCCGAACGGCGCCGCCATGCCGGGCTCGCCCTCGGGCGGTGTTCCGGTGCGATCGGCCTGCAGGGCATCCAGCTGATCGGCCAGGCCTTCGGCCAGTTCCCGCAGCTGCTGAGTCGCCTGCTCCTGATTGCGCAGCGCGCGCAGCCCATTGCCATCCTCGAGCGCCTCGCCGGCCCGGCGCTGTGCCCGTTCGATCGCGCGCAGAGTCTGATTGTCGAGGCCCTGCCCGTCCGGCCCATCGGCGAGACGGTCGCCAAGGGCACCGACCCGGTCACCCAGCCTGTCCTGGCGGTCAACCAGCCCGTCGCGACCTCCTCCGGCATTGGCCTCTGCGCCCGGCGCCGCGGATGGCGTCCCGGTGCCGTCTCCGGTCTCTCCGGAATCCGCCTGGGCGCCGGATGCACCGCCATCGTCTTCCCCCTGAGGACCGGACAGAGTCGGCGTCTGTCCCTCACCGCCCTCGGGCATGTCCTGGGCTGAAGGGCCCTCCCCGCGCTGTTCGGCCAGGGTGTCATCGTTCAGCTCGCGCTGCTCGCGCAGCAGGTCGAGAAGCTCCCGCATCGTGTCGGTGAGGGCCCTTTCTTCCTCGGGCATATCCTCATCCGCATCGCCATCGGTTTCGCCCGGCTCGCCCGGAAACCCGTCACCCCCGCCGCTACCCTGTTGAAATTCAAGGTTTTCCAGAAGGTTGGAAATATCCGCCAGCAATTGTCGTGCCTGATCGGCCGCGCCGGTCTCTGTCAAATCCTCCAGCGCATCCAGCATGTCGGCCACGTCCTGCCCGCCGAGGCCGGGGCCGCCGCCGAGGGCGCTGTCCGCCGTGCTGGGCGCTGAGGGCATGCCTCGCGCCATCGCCTCGGCCATGCGGGCCGCGACATAGCGCTGCGCGGCGTCCTTGAAGGCCTCCATGCGCCGCCGAATCTCTTCTTCGCTGGCGCCATCCCGCAGCGCTTCCTCGAGTGCGGCCCGCGCCGCCTGAAGGGCGGCAAGCGCGTCAGCTGCAGATCCGTATTCGGCCCGCAAGGCCAGCGCCCACAAGAGCGGGGCCACCTCGCGGGCCTCCGTCATCCCGGTCGCCGCCTGCAACGTCCGCTGCGCCGACCGCAGCCCGGCATACATCATAACATCCTGAAAATAGATCGCATCCCCATAGGTTATGGCCTCCAACATCAAGCCAGCACGCTGAAGGCCCCGGGGCGCTGCCGCAAGCCGTCGCGTCGCTGAGGTGAACAGCTGACCCGCCAACAGCGCGTCCGCATTTGACGCCGTATCGCCATATGCGTCGGGCTCTCGCAGCACGGTGACACGCACATCCTGTATCGCCCGCGCGAGCGGCTGCAGCAAAAGCTTTTCAGGCAGAATCAGCTCATGGCGCCCACTCTCGCCCACCTGGCCAGCCCCATCAGTGGCGCGCAGAAATACCGACACCCGCGCGCCCGCCCAGCGTTGCCGGGTCAGATCAAGTGATGAAGCCTGCTGCGCCTCGCGCGGCGCCGTCTGCCCCATATCAACCCGCACGATATCGACCGCGGCGCCATCCCCGGGAGGCTGTATGACCAGCTCCAAAGATGCCACGCCATAATCATCACTCAGGGTCCATTCGAAATCGGTTCGATCCCCGTCGCCCAGTACGGGCAATGAGACGAACTGCACATCTGGCGCCAGATCCGGCGCCGTGAGAAGGGTCCATGATTGACGCCGCCCCCAGAACATCACCGAGACATCCGCGTCGGAGTTGAGTTCAGTGCGCACCTCATAAGCGCCGTCCGGTGTTGTCTGGAATGGAAGCAGCCGCCGCTGCAACGCCGACCTGATGCGCAATTTCGGACGCCCCGGCGCCTGCGCCCTCACCGTAATCATTGCCCCCGCCGGAACACGAACGGGTCCGTCTTGGTCGGTCAGGAAAACCGGCGCTCTGCCGGTATGCTCCGGAGGCGAAATCCAGGCCTCAACACGGAGTGTTTGGGCCCCGAAAAGGCTGCCATAATCCGGGGCCAGCGCGGCCCGCAACCTGTCTGGGGCGGAAGACAGATTAACGGCAGCGAGACCGATCAAAAAAATCGGAACCAGCCCCCCAAGACAAAAGGGATCAACCTGACGCCAGGCCGCCAGGAATGACGGAGCACGCAACCGTCGGGCCGCCGCCTCCAATCGGATTTGATGCGCCTGCCAGAGTGCAAGTGCATCCGGCTGAACCAGAACCGACCGATCCCGCAGGCCCTGTAAAGGACGAAGTTCAGATTGCTGGTCGAGCGCATCTAAGCCTTGGGCAAGCGATACCGGACGGTACCTGCGCCAGCCGTGCAGCACCATGATCACGAAGCCTGCCCAGAAAATCAGCCCCATCATGGCGGCGAATGGTGCCGTAATCTGCAGCAACCAGCCGGACAACGCCAGTCCCAGATAAAGCGCGCAAAGAGCCAGAACGGGCCAGAAGCCCCGCCAAGCCGCCATCAGGCCAAGCTGCCGCATTGTCGATCGGACGGCCCGCTGCAGACCAGGAATATCGCTTAGCTCAGCCAATCTGGCATATGCTCCAGAGCAATCATCTCCTCAAAACTCGGCCGCCTTCTCACAACAGCAAAGCGATCACCATCGACCAGAACTTCAGCGACCAAGGGTCGGGCATTGTACTGGCTGGCAAGAACAGCACCATAGGCACCGCTGGACATGAAGGCCAGCCGGTCCCCGGGCTCAGGGTTCGGCAGCAGGCGCTGCGACGCGAATTTATCGGTCGACTCGCAAATCGGCCCAACGACGTCAAAAGGCGTCCAGCCGACGTCGGCACCGGCCTCCCTGAGCGGCAGAATATCATGATGGGCCTGATATAATGCGGGACGAATAAGATCATTCATGCCCGCATCCACGATCAGAAAGGTGCGGTCCGGCGCAGGTTTCTGATAAAGAACCTCGGTGATCAAAATCCCGGCATTCCCGGCAATCACCCGACCCGGTTCCAGAATGACCTGAATGCCAAGCGCTTCGGTAATATCCCGGATCATATCGGCATACGCTTTGGGCGGCGCAGGACTGTCTTCCGCATGATACGGAATGGCCAGGCCCCCTCCAAGATCAACCCGGGTCAGAGTATGTCCCTCAGCGCGCAGCTGGCGAACCAATCCGACCGTTTTCTCAAACGCAAGACGCATTGGAGCCAAATCACCGATCTGGGAGCCGATATGCACATCGACTCCCACCGCCTCAACACCCGGAAGTGCCTGAATCTGTTGGTAAAGCCCCGGAGCCTCTGCCCAGGCAACGCCAAACTTATCGCCGGCCTTGCCGGTTGAAATATTGGGATGCCCCCCTGCAGCCACGTCTGGATTTACACGAATCGCGACCGGCGCAACCTTACCCAAAGTTGCGGCCACGTCTGACAGAACGACGAGCTCGGCAGCGCTTTCAACATTGAACTGGTGGATGCCCTGGTCCAGCGCCAGTTTCATTTCCATACGGGATTTCCCAACCCCGGAAAAAACAATCCGACTGGCCGGAATCCCAGCCCGAAGTGCCCGCAAAAGCTCGCCACCACTAACCACATCTGCGCCGCAGCCTTCACGAGCGAGGGTGCGCAGCACAGCCAGATTGCCATTTGCCTTGACGGAATAGGCAATGAGGCAGTCCACGCCCGTGAAGGCCTCGGCGATCACTCGGGCGTGCCGTCTCAATGTGGCCGTTGAATAGACGTAGACCGGTGTTCCGACATCATCGGCAACCCGGGAGAGGTCAACCTGCTCGCAATACAGACGACCTTGATGATAAGAAAAATGATGCACGGTTTACTCTGGTCAGCCCGGAAAATCGTCCATCGTCTCTTCCATAACCGGCACTTCAGGAGCAGGCTTGGGGATTTCGCCCCCAAAGGAATTGAGATAGATCTTGTCACTATCGACATTTGCCACGGTATACACTGCCGGGCGGTCCACCGGAATTTTGGCCTCTGCGGTTGGCGGCTGTAAGAAAATTGGCGGCGGCCGCTCGAGGTCGCCCCGCAGCCCGCAGGACGACAAGCCCAACAAGGCCGCGAGCGAAAGGCTGTGCTTTATCATTTTGGGTGTCATTCCTGCTCCATGTTCAGGCGCTGGCGCCACTGCGCAACCTGTTCCGCGACTCTTAGCGGAGAGGTGCCACCATAGCTTTGCCGGGAACGAGTTGAGGCTTCAACACTCAACACGGTAAATATATCATTTGTAAGACGGGCTTCCACCGCCTGCATCTGTTCCAGTTGAAGCTCAGCCAAATCAATGCCCGCTTCTTCTGCAACCGCAACAAGACGACCCGTGACGTGGTGGGCCTCCCGGAACGGCATATCGAGAACGCGCACCAGATAGTCGGCCAGATCGGTTGCAGTAGAAAAGCCCTGCGCGGCGGACGCCCGCATCCTGTCCCGCTGAAACGCCGCGGACTCAACCATGCCCGCCATGGCCTGAGCGCAGAGGACAAATGTATCAAAGGCCTCAAATGTCAGGCGCTTGTCATCCTGCAAATCCTTTGCGTAAGCCAGAGGCAATCCCTTAATCGCGCCCTGCAATGCCACATAATGGCCGGTCACAAGGCTGGCTTTTGCGCGAATGAGCTCGGCAGCATCCGGATTGCGCTTTTGCGGCATGATCGACGATCCCGTTGACCAAGCGTCGGTCAAACGGACAAAGCCAAATTGCGCACTCGACCAGACCACAATTTCTTCCGCGAGACGAGACAGGTGAGTGGTTGCAATTGACAGGGCGGCCAGCGCCTCCAGCGCAAAGTCACGCGCCGAAACAGCATCGAGGGAATTGGCCATGGGGCGCTCAAAACCCAGCGCCTCCGCGGTCGCGTCCCGATCAATTGGAAAGCCCGTCCCTGCCAGGGCACAGGCGCCCAGAGGCGACTCATTCAGCCTTTGCGCTGCATCCCGCAATCGTGCCCGGTCGCGCTCGAACATTTCAACATAAGCCAGCATATGATGGCCCAGCGTTACTGGCTGTGCGACCTGCAAGTGGGTAAAGCCCGGCATCACGGTTTCGGTCTCGCGATCCGCCACCGTCACAAGTGTACGCTGGAGACGGGCCAGCAAAGCGCTTGCCTCGCCGAGCGCTCCGCGCGTCCATAACCGAAAATCAGTTACGACCTGATCATTCCGGGAGCGAGCCGTGTGCAAGCGCCGCGCAGGATCACCAATCAATTCCTGTAGCCGTGCCTCGATATTCATATGAATATCTTCGAACTCCAAACGAAACGGGAAATTGCCCTCGTTCAGCTCCTCAAGCACGAGGTCGAGCCCGGACTGGATCGCCTGATTGTCCGGTTCGGTTATGATCCCCTGCTCCGCCAACATATCAGCATGAGCACGGCTGCCAGCAATGTCCTCACGGGCCAGGCGTCGGTCGACATCTATAGAAGCGTTTATGGCCTGCATGATGTCAGAGGGTTGTGCGGCGAAGCGCCCTCCCCAAATCTGCTGGCCTTTTCCGGTCTTGCTCACCATATATCTGTCTCGTAAACCTTTGCTGGACGGAAGACGCCCATGGATCGTTTCCTGCGCTACACTATACCGGCCATGTTTGCCGGCATACTGATTTCTGTACTCTTTTGGGTGTTTAGCGCCTCTTCCAAGTCGAGCAACAGCAATCCCGTCGCACGCTATGCCACGGGAGCGCTTCAAAATCTCGACACAGCCGATGCTGGTCAGCTGGCAAGCGACGCAACCTTCATAAATACGGATGGCCAGGCCATCAGCTATAACGCTTTTTCCGGAAAACTTATCCTGGTCAATTTCTGGGCGACCTGGTGTGGCCCCTGCGAACGCGAAATGCCCTCCCTTGCTGCCTTGCAGACCGCTCGCGGCAGCGATAAATTTGAGGTCGTGGCGATTAGCGTCGATTCACCGGGCGACAAGGATTATGCCGCGCAACGCTTGTCCGAGCTCAGTGGTGGTGTTCTTGATTTTTATATGATTTCAGATGAACCCGCAGGCTGGGATATTATCTACGAGTCGGGCGCTGGCGGAGGCTTCCCGACCTCGATCCTGATCAATGCCGAAGGCAGGCATATCGCAAAGCTGGAAGGCGAAGCCGACTGGACGAGCTATGAAGCCATCGGCCTTATTGATGCGGTCCTGAGCAACTAATTCACAAGGTCAAGGGCGAACAGCAAGGTGCGCTGGCTCGGATTAAAATTATCATCGGAGATCAGCCAGATCCGGGTTCCCCCCTGCGGATTTTGACCGATGGCGATGCCCTCAAAATTATCCACAGGACCAGATGTATCAAGTCGCCCTTCGGCCCGAAGACCGGACCTGTCCGACACAGAGAAAGCGATACGATTTCCCCGCACGGGGTCATAGGCCCGGAAAAGCTTGGCGACCAGGCCCCGCTTCTGGTCTAGACCGGTCATCAGGTGCATGCTGGGCGGCCGGGTCTGCTGCTCAGCCTCCAATATCCCTTCAGGACCAACCCTCCCCATAATTGCGCCCTGTTTACCGGGCGCTTCCAGTCCCACCCAAAGCGTATCATCTGACGCCAGGCCCAGCGCCTCAGCCCCGAGATTGGGCCTCAAGCGCACCCCTGGCTGCCGTGTGGCCAGATGCGCCAACTCAACACCCCGCGCCGCCAGGCCGCACCCTGCCAGATCGTAGGCCAGAATCCGGTGATTGTGTTCAAAACTCACCAGCGCCCAGCCGTCGCGGAAGGCGAGGCCCTCCGCATCCCGGTCGCGCTGCGCTGTCAGGGGGGCGCCATTTTCTCCCCGAAGGGGGGCAATCTGAGCCTCACCTGACGGAAAGTGAGTCAGCGGATCAAGATCAAGCCGCACGAAGATGCCATTATCACCGACCGCCAGCAAACCCACATCCGGGGTTTCAACCAGCCCCGACAATCCGCCAAATGCACGGGTGTCAGAACTCAGCTCCCAGGCGCCCGCGATGACGAGACCTGACAGCAGGGCTGGCCCTGAAATCTCTGACACATTCAGCGCAGAAAAACGTAAGGGCAAATTTTCCGGCGGGCGCTTAACAGGCCCTACCGGGCAGGAGGCGGTCTTCAGGTCAACCAGTTGGCGCCCCATAGCCCAGGGGGGCGACCCATCATTCTCTGAGGCCGCGCCGACGCCGGTCAAAAAACAGGCCACAAAGCTTAATCCGGCAGCCCTGAGACCCATCAGACGCGCTTCAGCGCTGCGCACCGCGCTAAAGGTCACCTTTAACATCACGCCCAGATCCGATCCGTGCACCACCATAGCGCGGTGCTCCGGCTCCAGCGCCAGTGACGGCCCCGGTCGGACGCGCCGTACCCCGCGTCAGGGGCGGCACCGCCATCGCCTCTGGTCGCGGCGCCTCGCCGTTTTCGTCAAACAGGCTCGCCAGTTGCTCTGTCATTGCCCCACCAAGCTGTTCGGCGTCCACGATCGTGACCGCACGTTTGTAATACCGGGTCACATCATGCCCGATACCAATCGCGATAAGTTCGACCGGACTGCGATTTTCTATGTCGCCGATTACCTGACGCAGATGTCGCTCCAGATAATTGCCCACATTCACCGACAAGGTTGAATCATCAACCGGTGCCCCGTCAGAAATCACCATCATGATCTTGCGTTGCTCCGGCCGGCCCAGTATGCGCTCATGCGCCCAGAGCAGGGCCTCGCCATCGATGTTTTCCTTCAGAAGACCTTCCCGCATCATCAGCCCCAGATTGCGCCGGGCACGCCTCCAGGGCGCATCTGCCTGCTTGTAAATAATGTGCCGCAAATCGTTCAGCCGTCCGGGGCCAGCCGGCTTATTTGCCTTGACCCAGTCTTCGCGGCTGAGCCCTCCCTTCCAGGCTTTTGTCGTGAAGCCAAGAATTTCCACCTTCACGCCGCAGCGTTCCAGCGTGCGGGCCAAAATGTCGGCACACAGGGCTGCGACCATGATCGGACGGCCGCGCATTGATCCGGAATTGTCCAGCAGGAGTGTCACCACCGTATCGCGGAAATTGCTGTCATCTTCCTGCTTGAACGACAGAGGTGTGGTCGGATCGGTTATCACGCGGGTCAGTCGGGCGGTATCCAGCACACCCTCCTCCAGATCAAAGGACCAGGACCGGTTTTGCTGGGCCATCAGCCGGCGTTGCAGTTTGTTGGCAAGTTTTGAGACCGCACCCTGCAAGCTTTCAAGCTGGTGATCAAGATAAGCGCGAAGGCGTCCCAGCTCCTCCGGGTCACAAAGTTCTGCGGCCTGAGCGACTTCGTCATTTTCTTTTGTAAAGGCCTTATAGACAAATTCCGGCCGGTCATCCCCATCACGAAAGTTCGGCCGTAGAGGCTTGGCGCCATCCTCTGTCTCATCGACGTCCTCATCGCTGTCCATATCCACGTCGGAATCTATCGAGACATTGGTATCTTCACCCTCGAGGTCTTCTGACTCACCGGCCTCGATTTCCTCCATCGTCGTACCTTGGGTTTCTTCACCCGCCTCGCTGTCATCACCGCTATTTTGGGCCTGCTCGCCCGCCTCCTCAGAGGCGTCTTCATCACCTTCTTCCTCGGACCCTGCCTCATCTCCCTCAGTCAAATTCCGGATCAACGTCTGGATGGCCTCAGCGAAGCGGGTCTGATCATGCAGGTGTTGCAGCAAAAGCTCGAGCGTGTCGGCGCCACGGGCATGAATTTCTTCGCGCCAGAGCGCGGCGATACCCTCAGCTTCAGGCGGAAGCGCCCGTCCGGTCAGGCGTTCACGCAAGAGGAACTCGATCGCCGGGGCCAGCGGGGCCTCCTGTCGATCTTCCATACGCGTATAGCCCGCTTTTTCGCAACGTGCGACCAATGCTGCCTCGAGATTGTGCGCTGTTCCATCCATGGCCCGCGCGCCAATTGACTCAATACGGGCGCGCTCGGCCGCCTCATAAACCTGTCGTCCGAGTTCGCCGCTTGGCCGACGGGCCGCATGGCAGATGGGATCGTGGTGGGCCAGGCGCAAAGCCGCTGCATCGGCTTCACCACGAGCCCGGGCCGCCTGCAGGGGAGACAAGTCACGTGGCGGAGGCGGCAGAATGATGCGGCCCTCCTCGGAACGCGCAGCATCCCCGGAAAAGCTCAGCTCAACATCACGGTGAGCACTGATCGCTTTCGTCGTTGCCGTCAGGGCCTGCTTGAACAGCTCATAGGGGGCATCATCTGTCTTGGTCATCGGCCTGTCAGGCAACTTTGACCATCAGCGCGCTTTCGGGCAATTCTTCGGCAAAGCAGCGCTGGTACATTTCCGCGACAAGAGGGCGTTCAAGCTCATCACACTTGTTCAGGAAGGTCATCCGGAACGCATGCCCTAAATCCTTGAATATAGCATAGTTTTCTGCCCAGGTGATCACGGTTCTGGGGCTCATGACCGTAGACAGGTCGCCGTTCATGAAAGCATTCCGGGTCAGATCTGCCAAACGAACCATTTTCGACAACGTCTCGGTTTCCACACCGGTCTTCTTGGCGCCAATGATGTCCACTTCGGCATCGTGTTCGAGATAGTTCAGCGTGGTCACAATGCTCCAGCGGTCCATCTGTCCCTGGTTGAGCTGCTGGGTGCCGTGATACAGGCCGGTGGTGTCACCGAGACCGACCGTATTCGTCGTCGCAAAAAGCCTGAAATAGGGGTTCGGCGATATCACCCTATTTTGATCAAGCAGCGTCAGCTTGCCGCTGGCCTCAAGAATACGCTGTATCACAAACATCACATCAGGCCGTCCGGCATCATATTCATCAAAGGTAATCGCGACCGGCCGCTGCAGCGCCCAGGGAAGAATACCTTCACGGAATTCAGTAATCTGCTTGCCGTCACGCAGGACGATGGCGTCCTTTCCAACCATATCGATCCGGCTGACATGGCTGTCGAGATTGACCCGCACCATCGGCCAGTTCAGCCGGGCGGCGATTTGCTCGATATGGGTCGATTTCCCTGTGCCGTGATAGCCCTGAACCATAACGCGCCGATTATACTCGAAGCCGGCCAATACCGCGATGGTCGTCTGGGGATCAAAGCGATAATCCGGATCGATCGCCGGCACATATTCAGTTCTGGTCTCAAACCCATGGACGATCATGTCAGAATCGAGTCCGAAAGCGTCTCGTACGCTTATCTTTACGGTTGGTTCCATGCCTTCAAGGACATCAGTTTCGCTCATCACGGTCATGCGTATTGTCTCTTTTTCAGGATCCCGGTGTTTATGTAGAACTTAGCACGGTGCTGTATATAGCCCAGTGTGACGTCATGTCCGCCATCAATTAACCACTTTGCCGTTCACAACGGTCAGAACCGCTTTTGCGCTCAATATCTCGGCTTCTGGCACCGTCATCAAATCGCGGTCAAAGCCCGTAATATCCGCCAGCTTGCCGACCTCCAGTGTCCCCAGATCAGCCTCCTGAAAACTGGCAAACGCTGCGGCCGATGTGAACAGCGCAAGCGCCTGCTCCCGGGTCAGCGCTTCTTCCGGGTGCCAACCGCGACCTGCACCGCCTTGCAGATCTTTGCGCGCAACGGCTGCATAAAATTCAATGAGAGGGGAACCAACCTCGACCGGCGCATCAGATCCGCCAACAAGCACGGCCCCGGCCTTGACCAGGCTTTGCCAGGAATAGGCCCCCCGTAATCTTTGAAGCCCCAGCCGGTCTGGCGCAAATTTGAGATCGCCAATCGCATGGGAAGGCTGCATGGATGCAATCAGGCCTAGGTCGGCAAGGCGCTGAATATCGTCAGGATGCAAGATCTGCGTGTGCTCAATCCGCCACCGCCGCTCGGCCCCGTAGCCGCCGCGCTCGAATGCATCCAATACCCGTCGATTGGCCAGATCACCAATCGCATGAATGGCCAGTTGAATATCCATCTCCGCGGCCTGCTGCATCATCTGAGACAACGCGTCTGGCGTCATAAGAGACACACCTTTCATATCAGGCCGGTCATTGTATGGCGCCAGCAGCAAAGCCCCCCGGGACCCCAGCGCGCCGTCCATATAAAGCTTAACCGCACGATTGGTGATGGTCGGCGTTTCATATTGGCGCTCTGCAGCGATCTCGAAGCCGGTTGCCTCAAAAGCATTGAACAGTCGAAGCGGCATGCGGCCTTCAAGGGCAAGACGCTTAAGCAGCGGCGCATGTGCGGGGTCAACGCTGACATTGTACGCCGCGGTCCATCCTCGTGAAACATATTCCTGCGCCCCGATGACATAGGCGGACACCAGGTCTTCCATGGACGGCGCGGCAACCAGTTGCAGGACAGCATTGGTTGCCGCGTCGATCAGGATACCGGTCGGAATCCCGTCCGCGTCACGTTCAATTGCGCCACCAACCGGATCCTCCGTTGTCGCCCCTATACCCGCGATCTGCAGAGCCTTGGAATTCGCAACCACGGCGTGCCCGTCGGCGCGCTCAAGGATCACGGGATTGTCCGGCGAGACCACGTCCAAATCGACCGCCTGAGGCATGCGCTCTTCCGGCCAGCCGGTCTCAATCCAACCGCGTCCGTATAAGACCTGCCCAGGTGAGAGGACATCCAGTTCGCGGGCCACGCGTTCCACCAAAGCCTGCACGCTCGGCGTTCCCGTGAGATCGAGAGTCAGCTCCCGGAACCCAATCTGGGCGAGGTGAATGTGAGAATCGACAAAGCCGGGATAGAAAAACGCCGCAGGGCGGCGGACAAATTCAACGTCGCCATTGCTGGATGTCACGTCGTCGGCAAAGCCGAGCGGCAGGGTCGCCAGGATACGGCCATCCAACCCGACAACCACACCACCAACCACGGGGTTATGCGGGTCTCCCGTATAAATCTTCTCTGCAGAGAAGACGGTGACCGGTGCATCAAAATGGTAAGGTGATGAGGTCGGGCCGGAATCGCAGCCATAGGCTGTAAAACACAAGGCCAGAGCGGCAATCCATCGCAACATGAGCGTCTCCGTCAATTCGGACGGACACATTCCTGCGGCTCTCCTCTGCAGGGACCGTCTGAAACGCCCAACAGGTCAAATCCGGGATAGCCCCGAACCGGTTAGCAGTCAGGCTTCGACCGTCTTTTTCTCGATAATGCGCTTAATTTTTAAGGCCCGGACAGAAAGGTCCGTTTCGCTGACCTTCGCCAGAAAGGCATCAAGGCCGCCAAGCTTATCAACTGTGCGCAGAGCCTTAGCCGCAACGCGAAGCGAAAAAGTCCGGCCCAGCGTGTCAGAGTGCAGGGATACGTTCACCAGATTGGGCAGGAACCGCCGCTTGGTGTGAACACGGGAGTGACTGACATTGTTGCCAGTTATGGGGCGGGTGCCGGTAAGATCGCAAACGCGGGACATAGCTCGCTCTTTACTCTGGGGTTTAACTCGAAGGCGCGTCATTACGCGTCAGACCCCGGCTCGTCAACCGCCTCGCTGCCGCGACTGCAATTCCGGCCAAAATCGGGCTATACAAAGGCATGTCTGTTCAGCTTTCCTTATGGGAGATGGGCTTACGTTAACGTTCAACATCGTCTCGGAGAAGATCACATGGTCCAGCGCCCTGCCCTTACCTGCCTGAGTCTGACGGTCGCGTTCATTCTGTCCGAACCCGCCCACGCGGATTCCGTGGCGCCAGCAAAACCTGATCTGTTGACCACGATAAAGACGGGTGAAGGGGTCAGAATGGAATACCAGATCAAGGCAAGCGCCTGGCTTCTTTTTCTGCCAATCACCGGGAAAGCAAATTTCAGCGTTGACCTCAGGCCGGACACATATCGCATCAGATCAACGGTTAAAACGACAGGGCTGGCGGATATTCTGGTCAATTACGATATGGCCCTGGCGGCGACGGGCTATGTTCGCACACATGGTCTCGACACCTATGCTTACGGATCAAGAAACTCAGACGGCAAGAAAAACCGCCAGGTCGATCTCAAATACAATGCCGAGTCGTTCGAAATGATCGCCACGCCGGCATTTGGCGACCTCGGGGATCCACCTGCAAGTACCGAACAGGTCCTCGACGCACAGGACCCAATCACCGCCCTCATCTCGCTCGCGCTCGAGCCCAGGGCACCGGATCAGGACCCTTGTGGCGGCCCAATGAAGATTTTTGATGGTCGCCAGCTCACCTATCTTCATCTCGACAATCATGGACTGAAGCCCGTCAGCTCCAACGTTTGGTCCGGCGATGCCTATGAATGCCATGTCCGCATGGAACGGGTAGCCGGGTATGATGCTGATGAAATCAATAGGAGCACACTTACTGCGATTGACGGGCCGTTGCGCATGTGGCTCGCGCCGCTCGACAATGGCGCCACGGTCCCGGTCCGCATCGAGGCGAACAGCAAGGATATAGGGACAGTCACCCTGCAGGCCTCGCAGCTGAAGTTCACGCCACTCTCTCAGGTTGTAGACTAACCCTTGTCGGTTGCGGAAACCAGTCTATGTGGTTGAGTGTCAGGGCCACGACGTGGACGCCTGACACCTCCACCCCCATGGAGGTTGCGCCTATTCCCTTCGGGCGCCGCATGCGTCCGGCCTGGCCTAAGTCAGGTCCGGACGCGTTGACGGCACAGGGGGAGCCCCCTAAGCCACCATTATGTCAGAAACCCCGCTAAAGCTTGTCACCTGGAACATAAACTCGGTTCGACTGAGAGCACCAAACATCGAGTCCTTCATAGCCCAGGAAGCGCCGGATGTTATCTGCCTTCAGGAAATCAAATGTCAGACAGCGGAGTTCCCGGAAAAAGTATTTCGGCAACTGGGCTTTTCCCATTTATCGGTCAGAGGGCAATCCGGGGGGCACCACGGCGTAGCGATTGCTTCCCGCTTGCCAATAGAGGAAATTGCTCCTCCAGACTTATGTCGGGAGGGTCATGCCCGGGTCAACACTGTTCGTGTAGCAGGTCTGGAACTCCACAACATCTACCTGCCCGCCGGAGGTGACGAACCCAACCCGGAAGCCAACCCGAAATTCGCTCACAAACTGGATTTCATTGACCGGCTGGGTCAGCATTTTGGTGCCCTGAGCGACGATGGCGTAAGCCGTGTTCTGGTCGGCGACCTGAATGTCGCGCCGCATCCCAACGATGTCTGGTCACACAAACAGTTATTGAAGATCGTATCCCATACACCTGTTGAAACCGAAGGACTGGAACGGTCAAGGAAACAGGGCGGGTTCATCGATCTCGCCCGCGCCATGCACGATGATGATCAGAAACTGTACTCCTGGTGGAGCTATAGAGCTCGTGACTGGGCCGCCTCCAATCGTGGCCGCAGACTGGATCACATCTGGACCAGCGGCGACGCGACCGAAAGGGTAATCCCAGACAGCTTCAAGGTCCATCTGGCCTGGCGTGGGGGGTGGAAACCCTCCGACCATGCCCCGGTCAGCGTCGAGCTCAGCCATCCGGACGCTTAGAGCCCCCACGGTTTCCCCGGGCCTGTCTAGACCATACGCTCCACCATCATGTGCTTAATCTTGGCAATGGCCTTCGCAGGGTTCAGCCCTTTGGGGCAAACCTGCGCGCAGTTCATGATTGTATGGCAGCGATAGAGCTTGAAAGGGTCTTCGAGATCGTCAAGACGGTCGCCGGTCGCTTCGTCCCGGGAGTCAATTAACCAACGATAGGCCTGCAACAGGGCGGCGGGGCCCAGATATTTGTCGCCATTCCACCAGTAGGAAGGACATGACGTCGAACAGGATGCACACAGAATGCATTCATACAGACCGTCCAACTCCGCCCGGTCGTCCGGGGTTTGAGCCCATTCTTTCTCTGGTGCCGGTGTGTCCGTCTTCAGAAAAGGCTGAACATAGGCATGCTGGGCATAAAAATTTGTCAGATCGGGAATAAGGTCTTTCACCACAGGCAAATGCGGCAACGGCGCGATGGTGATACTGGTCCCCGCCACCTCATCCCATCCCTTGGTGCATGCAATCGTATTATTGCCGCCAATATTCATGGCGCAGGATCCGCAAACGCCTTCGCGGCAGGAGCGCCGGAACGCAAGAGTTGGGTCGATTTTATTCTTGATGTAAAACAGTACATCAAGGACCATCGGACCGCACTTTTCTATGTCGACCCAATACGTGTCCCAGCGCGGATTTCCACCCTCTTCCGGGCTATAACGGTAAACCTTGAAGGCCTTGGTCTTGGCCGCACCGTCCGGCTTGGGCCAGACCTTGCCTTTGCCGATCTTCGAATTCCGGGGAAGCGTCAGTTCAACCATATCCGTTCCCTCTCCTAGTAAACGCGTTGCTTGGGCTGGATATATTCAATCTCATTCGACATGGTGTATTCATGCACTGGCCGGTAATCGATCGACACCTGACCCGCCGCATCGACCCAGGCCAGAGTATGCTTCATCCATTCACTGTCGTCCCTGTCGGAAAAATCTTCCCGCGCATGAGCGCCCCGACTTTCCTTGCGATTGGCCGCAGAATTCACCGTGACGGCGGCCTGTCCGATCAGATTATCAAACTCCAGAGCCTCAAGCAGGTCAGTATTCCAGATCAGAGTTCGGTCTTCCACGTTCAGGCTGGGCAGTTTGTCGTACAGGCTCTCAATGGACGCGACGCCCTCGTCCAGCACTTCTCCGGTACGGAAAACCGCACAATTGTTCTGCATCGCTTTCTGCATTTCGAGACGCAGGTCCGCAACATTCATGTCCCCGCTGGCATGGCGCAGCCGGTCAAAACGTGCCACGTGCGATGCCGTCATTTCATCGGTCACAGCCGGCTGGCTTGCACCAGCCTCAACGGATTCACCACAGCGCAAGCCTGCTGCCCGGCCAAACACAACCAGATCGATTAGCGAATTTGACCCCAGCCGGTTTGCGCCATGGACAGATACACAGGCGGCCTCTCCAACGGCCATCAAACCAGGCACAACAGAGTCCGGGTCGCCGCCCTTCTTGGTCAGGACTTCCCCATGAAAATTGGTTGGAATGCCACCCATATTATAATGAACCGTGGGCAAAACCGGGATGGGTTCTTTGGTGACATCAACGCCGGCAAAAATGCGCGCCGTTTCCGATATACCTGGAAGCCGGCTGGCCAGCGTTTCTGCTGGCAGATGCTCAAGGTGCAGATAAATATGATCTTTTTCCGGGCCGACGCCGCGGCCCTCACGGATCTCGACCGTCATCGCTCTGGACACTACGTCCCGAGAGGCAAGATCCTTGGCACTTGGGGCGTATCGCTCCATGAATCTTTCGCCTTCGGAATTGGTCAGATATCCGCCTTCGCCACGAGAGCCCTCGGTAATAAGGCACCCGGCGCCGTAGATCCCGGTGGGATGGAACTGGACAAATTCCATATCCTGCAAGGGCAGGCCCGCCCGCAGAACCATAGCATTACCATCGCCGGTGCAGGTGTGCGCTGAGGTACAGGAGAAAAAGGCCCGTCCATATCCACCGGTCGCAAGTATCGTTTTCTGCGCGGTGAAACGATGCAGTGTGCCATCATCCAGCTTCCAGGCTGTGACCCCCCGGCAGACACCCTCATCATCCATGATCAGGTCAAGGGCGAAATACTCGATGAAAAACTCTGTGTCGTTCTTCAAAGCTTGACCATACAGAGTGTGAAGCATGGCATGGCCTGTGCGGTCCGCAGCAGCGCAAGTGCGCTGGGCTTCTGGCCCCTGCCCCATATTCTGCATCATGCCCCCAAAGGGCCTTTGATAGATCTCACCCTGGTCTGTGCGGGAAAACGGCATGCCCCAATGTTCAAGCTCATAAACGGCCGCCGGGGCATTTTTGCAGAGATACTCAATGGAGTCCTGATCGCCAAGCCAGTCAGACCCCTTGACGGTATCGTACATGTGCCAGCGCCAGTCATCCGGGCTCATATTGCCCAGCGATGCCGCAATGCCGCCCTGCGCCGCAACGGTGTGGGACCGGGTCGGGAAGACCTTGGAAATGCAGGCGGTCCGCAAACCCGCCTGGGCGGCGCCGAGGGCTGCCCGCAGGCCAGAGCCGCCCGCACCCACAACAACAACATCATAAGTGTGATCGATGAATTCGTATTCGCTCATCTGTGGTCCTCTAACGCGTCAGCCTCAGGCCGCGCCCCCAATCCAGAGTTTCAGTACCGAAAGTACAATGGCCGCAAAAAGCACTGCGACAAAAAACGTATTGCCAATCAAAAGCGCCTGTTTTGTCCCGGCCCTGCTGATGTAATCTTCAATCACGGTCTCAAGCCCAAGGCGCATGTGATAAAGCGCCGCACTGACAAGCAGCAAGAAGAGAATGGCGTTCACGGGGGCCTGCACCCATTGCGTTGCCCCCTCATAACCGCCGGTCATGGCAAAGGCGACGGAATACAGGAACCAGGGCACCAGAACGACCAGGGCAATTGCGGACACGCGCTGTCGGATATGATGCTCGGTTCCACGTCTCGCAGACCCAAGCCCGCGAACAGTTTTCGTACTTGTCGTCATACCCTACCCCTTTATCCGAGCGATGCCAGGGACCAGATCATGGCCGATCCCAGCAGCGCGAAGGCGAAATTAAATATCGACCACAGGCTTGCAATGGCCGGGCTGAACCCAAGCATGGGCCCATCCCAGATCAGGTGACGCACGCCATTCGCCAAGTGGTAGAGCACGGCCATGCTCCACAGGAACAGGACCAGCTGTCCCGGCAAGGACAGGATAACACCCTCGACCACCGCATAGGCTTCAGGTCCGCTTGCCAGAGCAATCATCCAGACCGCAATCAGGACCGCGCCCCCATACAGGCCGACACCCGTGACACGGTGAAAAATTGAACCATACATCGTGGCATGCCAGCGCCATGTCTGCAGGTGAGGCGACATTGGACGACGGTCCGTCCAGCCTGATCCAGCCATAATTACCTCCAAACTTGTCAGTCTTCCCTTGCCGGCGTTTCTAAGCAGGTCAAAGATGGTGTCAACGCGACAGATTGAGATGGTAACATGCTGATATTCCAACACCTGAAAATACAGACACTGCTGATCTGCCTGATGAGTCTTCTGGCACTCTCCGCAGACGCCGAAGCGCCCCGAGATCTTCTCGACGAGTTCCAGTCGTTTTATGATTCGCGCTCAACGGGTGCGGCAGCCAAGGCGGCCGGCACCTTCCAGACCCGCTGGGATGACGTACGACCTGAGGCCATTTTGGATCGATCCCGGGACGCCGCCGACCTGCTGGACCGCGTCGAAGCCATAACGTCTGCACCGGATGATCCGGATCTCGCCATCATGCGCCTGATCTTACTCGACGATATCTCGGCGGCCCGCCATGATCTTGCGCGCATTCCTTTCGTCGGCGATTCGGGTTTCTATTCCCAGCCCCCCTATGAAGCGTCCCGCCAGCGTCTCGAATCAGTTGAAGCCGCCGAGGCATGGATCACCCTGGTCTCCGACACACCGCGCTATTTCGCAGAGAATATCGCCAATATGGAGCGCGGCTTGGCGGAAGGTTTTGTTGCCCACACGGATCCTCTGGCGACAGCCCTGCAACAGGTTCGGGCCCAACAAGTGGAGGACGTATATGACAGCCCGCTGTTCAGGCCCGTTCTGGTCTTTGCGGCCAAGCTTCCTGCGGATCAGGCCGAAGCCCTTATCGACCGGGCCCGTCCTGTCATAGAAGCTACTCTCAGCGCCTATGACGAGCTCGAAAGCTTTCTGACAGACGTCTACACCCCGCGCGGCGACCCCAGCCTCTCATCCGTACCCGGCGGCGAAGAAGCCTATCTCGCCCTTTTGGCGGGTTACAGCGCCGGGGCGGGGCTACGCGGACCAGAAATTCACGCCCTGGGCCATGCAGAAGTCAGACGGATCCGCGGCGACATGCAGGAAATTGTCGATCAGGTCGGCTTCGAAGACGGGCTCGACAAGTTTTTTGCCTTCCTGCGGCAAGATCCGCAATTCTATGCGGAAACGCCAGAGGAATTGCTAGAGAAGGCCGCTGAAATGTCGAAGAGACTCGACGGCCTTCTTCCCGCTTATTTTGGTCTGTTGCCGCGCCTGACTTATCGGGTCGCACCTGTGCCGGCTGAAATTGCCCCCGGCTACACAACCGGGCGTTACGGCCCGGGCGACAGCGATCGCGGACTGTCGGGGACCTATTTTGTCAACACCTACGCCCTGGACCAGAGACCGCTTTATGAACTGCCTGCTTTAACCGCGCACGAAGCCGTTCCTGGCCACCATTTGCAAATCGCACTGGCGGCAGAGCTCGAGGACCTACCCGAATTTCGCCGCAGCTATTACGTGACGGCCTTCGGCGAGGGATGGGGCCTCTATGCGGAAAAATTGGCCGGCGAGGCAGGCTTTTACCGCACGCCCTATGAGCATTTTGGACAGTTATCCTACGAAATGTGGCGCGCCTGCCGACTGGTCGCAGATACCGGCCTTCACCTCTATGGTTGGAGCCGAGATCAGGCGATGGCCTGTTTTGAAGACAATACGGCTCTTTCACCCCTGAACATTGAGACGGAGGTCACCCGGTATATCGGCTATGCAGGTCAGGCCGTCGCCTACAAGCTGGGAGAACTGACCATCCTTCGCCTGCGCGAAGAAGCCCGCGCGGCTTTGGGTGAAGCCTTTGATATTCGCGCTTTTCATGACCATCTCCTCAGCGCCGGGGCAATGCCACTCGATGCACTCGAAGCCCGCATGCGCACCTGGGTCAAGGACCAGCAAGCGTGAGGCTGTTTGTGGTCGAGGCCGGCCGACCGCCGGAGTGTCTGCGTCCGGACTGGGATGACTACCCAGCCATGTTCAAGGCTCTTTTATGTCCGCACAAGCCGGACCTTGAAGTGGATGTGCTGCCCCTGCAGGCTGGCGCCCCGCTGCCCGACCCCAGGGGCCTGGACAGCATCTTGATCACGGGCTCTGCGTCTGGGGTCGGGGATGACATGCCATGGATCGGGGAGCTGCTCGACTTCATCCGCGCGGCCGCCTCAGCAGGTGTGCCCCAGGCAGGGGTCTGTTTCGGGCATCAGGCCATGGCCAAGGCCTTTGGGGCCCGGGTTGAGAGATCCCCCAAAGGCTGGGGCCTCGGCCGGCAGGTTTACACCATCTGTCACACACCCGCATGGATGAGACCGCCTCCGCCAGCCAGCTTTGCCCTGGGCGTCTCGCATCAGGATCAGGTGCTAAGCTTGCCAGAGGGCGCGGTTCTATTCGCCGAGAATGCATTCACACCCTTTGGGGGACTGGATTACCCGGCCATCAAAGCGTTCAGCATTCAGGGCCATCCAGAGTTTTCGCGGGATTTTTTCCGGGCTTTGTATGACACGCGCCGAGACCGGCCCCTGAGCCCAAGCCAAATTGATGCCGCTGACTTTAGCCTCAAAGACCCTGTAGATAATGACCTGGTCGGCGGATGGCTTATGCGTGTTCTGGAACAAAACTGCCACTATTCCAATTAGGATCTTGCAAGCCCAGCAGGCATCTGCTCAAGGGAGCGGCGATGCCGATCTTCGAGGAAACCGACCATGCTGCCTAAACCCCGCCCGGACATTGCTGCGAACACTCTGGAATTCGAGACTCTGCCTCTGGTCAAAGCCACGGGGTTTCGCGAGTATGATGCGCGCTGGTGGTTTAACGGCATTGGGCACGAAAAGGCCCCCGAACTGAATTTGACCGGTGTTCAGGCCCTCGGCCTTGGCATGGCAACCCTTTTTCATGAATTGGGTGTCGCCCCCAAAGTGGTCACGGGCCATGACTACCGCTCTATCTCTCAACCGATCAAACAGGCCCTGATGCTTGGCCTTGTTCAGGGGGGCTGCGATGTCCTGGATGTCGGTCTGGCCCTGTCCCCCATGGTCTATTGGAGCCAGTTTGAGCTGGATGCCGCCTGCTGCGCCATGGTTACAGCGAGCCATAATGAAAATGGCTGGACCGGAGTCAAAATGGGGGCCAATCGTCCTCTGACTTTTGGGCCGGAAGAGATGGGGCGGCTCAAGACAATTGTCCTCGACGGCAGTTTCAAACTTCGCCCCGGTGGCCAGCATAAGAGGGTTGAGGGTCTGAGGGACCGTTATATTGCAAGCACAGCAAAGGACGTGTCCATCAAACGTCCCCTCAAGGTCATCGCGGCCTGTGGCAATGGAACGGCGGGCGCCTTTGCCCCTGATGCGTTGCGCGCTATGGGCGTCGAGGTCATCGAAATGGACTGCAACCTCGACATGACCTTTCCGAAATATAATCCCAATCCTGAAGACAGCGAAATGCTGCACGCCATGGCCGTTGCCGTCAAAGCCCATGGCGCTGACATTGCGCTTGGTTTTGACGGAGACGGCGACCGCTGCGGCGTCGTCGACAATCTTGGCGAAGAGATTTTCGCGGACAAGATCGGCCTGATGCTGGCGAGAGACCTTTCGCGAGAATATCCCGGGGCGAAATTCGTCGTCGATGTAAAATCCACTGGCCTCTTCAAGACAGATCCTGTCCTCAAGGAAAACGGGGCCACCGTCGAATATTACAAAACCGGGCACTCTTACATCAAGCGCCGAACGACCGAGCTTGACGCTCTGGCTGGGTTCGAAAAATCAGGTCATTTCTTCTTCCGCCCGCCCATCGGGCTCGGCTATGATGATGGGCTGATCGCCGCCAAGGCTATTCTGGAAATGCTCGACAGGAACCCGGACAAGTCCATGGCGGACTTAAAGAACGAGCTTGGCGATGCCTACACATCACTGACCATGTCGCCGCATTGCGATGATGAGATCAAATATGATGTCATTGACCGCATGGTTGCGGAATATCAGGGCCTTCTGGGCCAGACCCTTCTGGGCCGAAAAGTGGTCGAAGTGAACACGGTGAACGGCGCCCGGGTCACGCTCGAGGATGGCTCATGGGTGCTGGTTCGGGCCTCCTCCAACAAGCCGGAACTGGTCGTTGTTGTAGAAAGCATGACCAGCAAAGGTGATATGCAGGCGCTGTTCCGGGATGAGGTCAAACCACGGCTGGGCAAGCATCCGGAAGTCGGCGCCTATAATCAGGAAATCTGACGCGGAAGAGCGAACCTAAGCAGACGCGGCCCGCCAGCCCTTGAGCGCGGCCCCCGAACTCAGTCTTCGTCGGATCCGTCAGCTTCACAGCCTTCCCCGGCCGCTTCATCATCCTCGCAGTCCTCGTCCGTCCGGCTCTGGTCAGGTTCACTCTCGCCACCCGTCCCATGTCCCGACACCGGCGCTGATCGGCGCTCTGCATCCGTGTCCCCATCTTCGTCGCGATCCTCATCATCTTCATAATCGCCGAAGCCATAGTCATCATCGCGATCCTCATCATCCCGGTCCTCATCATCGCGGTCGTCATCATCGCGGTCGTCATCATCGCGATCATCATCGTCGTGATCATCATCATCATAATCGCCATAATCGTCATCGTCGTCATGATCACGGTCGCCATCCTCATGGCCTTCCTCATCATCCCGGTTCTCACGGTCTGCGTCACATGCGCCATAACGGTCAGGCCCCGCATCGTCGCCAGATGACTCGGCCCCGTAAACGCCGAAATCATCATCGTCGCGATCATCATCGTCATGATCATCATCGTCGTGATCATCATCGTCGTGATCGTCATCGTCATGATCATCATCGTCGCGATCATCATCGTCATGATCGTCATCGTCATGATCATCATCGTCGCGATCATAATCGTCGTGATCGTCATCGTCGCGATCATCATCGTCATGATCATCATCGTCATCATGGTCACCAGCATAACCCGGCGCGCAGGGATCTCCGTCATCTGCTCCATCCAGCAAGCTGCCGACTCGGGGTGCCTCGCGCAGAGGCACTGAGACCTGAATCGGAAACTTGGCCGTGAAATTGACCACAAAAGGGACTTCAATGGGATGCTCATACGTCGCCGAAATGGTACCGACGGGCACGGTCCCTGAATGATCAACCCTGTAGTGTATGGGCAGAGCGGCACCCGACTTTACGCGACGCAGATTCTGATCCACCAGAGCCTGGATATCATTTTCACCCAGCGCATTGTCGACCAACAGCACACGTCCCGACCGCTTCACAGCCCATTTCGCCGTATTCCCATTATTGAAAGCGACGCTCATTTCCATGGCAGACACGACAAGCGTCAGAAAAACAGGCGTTACCAGGGCAAATTCCATGGCAGTCACACCGCGTTGGTCGCGACGTAAAATCGCCGGCGCATCAGCGAATTCGGATGGCTTCATCAATGCCATAACTCCTATTTATGAGAATACCGTCATATTCAGTGTCGATCGAGATCTTGTGATAGACATTTGGGACCGTCCGATCGGGGCAGGTCGTGGTGCAAATCGACACGACGCCGCCACATTCACAATATTCGCTGGCGCGAATACGGGTATTGGGCGGCATATTAATCCAGGCGGCGCGAACGGCCTCTTCGACTTCGGTATTGTTCTCGCCTCCCACCATAAAATAATAGGCACCCGAGTGCATCGCGCTGCGCATATCTGCCCGTTGGTATAGGAACATGCCGACATCACTGACCGCCATCATTACGAAGGCGAGGAAAGAGGCGATAAAAGCGAATTCGATCGAGGCGACGCCGCTTTTTTCATATTGCATCCCGACCAAAGAGCGCCGGATCTTCTGAAAACTGAGCATCATCGCACCTATTCGACAAGCAGAGTGGCGCCGGGCACCCGTGCCCAGTTCAGCCCCTCAGCCTCGCAGGCCGAGCTGATATCGGCGGTACCAAGAATCTTTATGCGTGCCCCGATCAGTTGCAGACAACTTTTGGCGCCGGCAAAATCACCAAGATACTCCACCGCTGAAGCCGGTGTGTATATGGACCCGTTCAAAACAGTGTCCGCCGTGCCATTGAACCGGTGAACGGGCCGCGTGTCTGATCGGTCACCCATGAACAGCAATCCCTCATAGGTCCCCAGTGTTGGCGCGGACACCTCGATTCGGGCCTGACCGTTCCAAGCCGCCTCGGCATCACGGGTTGTCACAAAGGTCACCCCCTCACCGGTCACGGCGGCGCCGGAATTGATCCGGAACGAACCGCCATCGATGATGTAAACGCCCGGCTCGAACCGCACCTGACCCGACAAAGACAGCCCTCCGCAAAAACGGCGTGTCCCATTAGATTGTGGCGATATCGTTCCTTCAAATCCCTGGGGCAACCCGGCACAGGGGCCCAAAGTGTCGGGCATCGGGACATCCCGATAAGGATCCTGCGCAGGCGGCATGTTCCGCTTCGGCAGCTCGCAGGCCTTCAGTGTCACCGAGGTGCCGTTTCCCGCAACCTCAATTCCGCCCGCAGTGCTGATGCAGTCCGCCTCAATGTCCGATGTCCCGGAGATATATATTGCATCATCAGCCACAGAATTGGCCATGATTTCACACCCCTCGGCATTGACCAGAGAAGCACCACTCAGCTCGAGTGTGCGTGATGCCGTCGGATCAAGAGACAGGATACAGGCTTTGGTTTCCGGCATGTAGGCCGCCACAGCGCGGGCCTCGTGGCGAATGACGTTCCGGTTAAACATGCCCGAGAAGTATCTCGGTGCCGGGTAATTGATCACCACCTCGACCGAACGGGAATCAGCATTGGGCCCCCTGAGAGGTGGGATGTTGGCCGCCACGCGGGCCCGGCTTTCAATATATCCCAGCTCCTGAGCCTCGCGCAGCGCAGTCTGCCGGGCCGCCACATGGTCCTGCTTTAACCGCAAGGTAGAGGCCCCGGCAAAGGCCGACACGTCTGCCGCCGTCTGGGCACGGTCCTGCAGGAAATACCAGTAGCCGGTCTCAACACTCAACCCAACCAGCCCCACGAAAGCAGGCAACATCAATGCCATGATCACTGCGACATTACCGTGAGTGGTCTGGATCATCGGATGGGAATTGGGTGACGTCATCGCTTGATATGTATCAACTGCGTCTTAACGACGGCACAAAAGCGATCGATCAATTTTCACATAATCAGAAACCTGGGGCCAAGCCTGTCAGGCCTGGATCACTCCACCAGAATGACCTCGCCACCGACCTCTGCCCAGCGAATGCCTGTCTTCCGGCAATCATGGTTGATGTTGGTTGCACCGCTCAATTTGATGGTGGAGGCGATGATCTGCATACAGCCTTCTTCACCACTAAAATTACCGAGGATCTGCAGCGGCGAGGCAGCCGTGTATATGGCGCCGGTAAGGTTTGAAGAAGCAGATCCGTTAATCTTATGCCGGGCGTTGAAATCACCCCGGTCGCCCATCACAGCAATGCCGGCATAGGGACCCGTCGTCGGTGCCGTCACATTAATACTGGCCCGTCCATTCCACTTGAGTTCTGCGCCTCCGGTCAGATAGAAAGTAACGCCATCCCCGCTGATGTCCGCGGATGCGTTAAGACTGAACTTCCCACCGTCGATGATGTAGATACCCGGGTCAAAATGATAGCTGCTCTTTAGCTGCAAACCCCGGCAGAAGCGAACTTTACCGTCGTCGCCAGCCGACACCTGATAGGCGCCACGTCCGCCATTGGCGGAAGACCTGCTCACATCCCGGATCGACTCGCACCGCGATGGCAAGTCCGGCGCCGGGACCGTTGAATAGGGATCCGGCGCAGGGGGCTGCCGCGTCTTTAGCGCAGCACAGTCAAGGTGCAGGCTATGCGCGCGCCCAGACTGCGCCACGTCGCCAGAGACACTGACGCAATCGACATCAACATCGGCTGAACCGGAAATGTAAAAGGCGCTGTCGGAGAGAGAGTTAGACATCATCTCGCACCCCGTCAGCGTAATGCTGGCATTGCCTGACAATTCGATGGCCCGGCCGGCATCCGGGTTTAGGGCCAGAATACAGGCCGGCGAGCCGGTCTTGGTTTGAGACCTGGCATGAACTGTATGGCGAATGGGGTCTTTACTAAAAAGAGACGAAAAGAAACGGGGTGCATTATAAGAAATGCTGACCTCTGCGCCTTTTGCCCCGATACCGGCGCCACCGCGGGGGGGAATGGTGACCTGCACCTCTGCATTGCCGCCATTATAGCCATAATGCGCAGCTTCCTCAGCCGCCTTAGACCGGGCAACATCCGCGGTATCCCCATTTCGAAGGGAAACGGCAGCGGAATAGGCCGACATATCGACAGCGATCTGCGCTTTATCCTGCAAAAAATACCAGTAGCCAGTTTCAACACTTAGACCCACAACGCCAACAAAGGCAGGGGCCATCAACGCCATGATCACGGCAATATTGCCTTTGCGATCAGCAAAAAAAGAAGGGGCGCGGCAATACTTCACGAGGCTGTATTTAACGTAGGTTTTTAAAGATCCTCTAAATAGGATCCGCGCAAATGCTTGGTTTCAGCTGTAGTCCACTCTTTCAAGGTAAAGCCCCCCGGCCGGCGCCACCGGGCCGCACAGGGTACGGTCCCGGGCAGATAGGATGTCTTCTATCCACCGCACCGTCCGGGCGCCCCGCCCGACCTCAACAAGGCTGCCAACGATTGACCGGACCTGGCGGTGCAGGAAACTTCGGGCCGCAACTGAAATCTCGATCTGCGGCCCTGCCCGATGGACCCTGATACGATCGAGCGTCCGCACCGGGCTATCAGCCTGGCATTCGGTATCCCGAAAAGTCGTAAAATCATGTTGCCCAATCAGGCACTGTGCAGCGTCCTGCATAGCCAGTGCATCCAGCTGCATAGGCACCCGCCAGGCAAGACCCTTTTGAAGAGTGAGGTCGGCACGCCGGTTTATGATGACATAACGATAGGCGCGCTCGGTGGCACTGAAACGGGCGTTGAAGGCGTCACTGACTTGTTCGGCGTGAAGCACACAGACCGGCTCCGGCCGGAGATGAAAATTCAGGGCATCGGCCACCTTCCAAATCGGCCGCGGCCGTGTCAGGTCGAGATGCGCAACTTGCCCGGTCGCATGCACGCCGGCATCGGTGCGTCCGGCGCCCTGCACTGTGACAGGCCGGCCATCCAATGCCGCCGCAGCCGTTTCGAGGGCCCGTTGCACGCTGGGCTGGTCCGCCTGACGCTGCCAGCCGGCATACGGCCGACCATCATATTCTATGGTTAATTTAACCCGCTGCATGACCTCACCCTCAAGCTTCCGAATGAAACATGCCCGAAAGTCTAGCGCGTAGTTCTGGGAGGTTCTTCATGATCACGCCAGCACCGTACCCTGCGACAAAGGAAGGCCCCGTAAGGCGATATCACTCGGCATCGGCCGCGCCCCCGGCCTTTGCAGTCGGCTAATCCGAACCAGACCGCCATCCCCGCACCTCACGGTAAGCCGCTCGTCAACCACCATCCCGGCGCGCCCCCCCTCTATTATAGCGGCACCAGCGGCCTGTGTTTCAGCTGTCTGAGCCAAATCGAGCTGCACCCGCTCACTCATGAGCGCCTTGATCCGGATCTCAGGAGCATCGCTGGCAGGTCTATAGGCGAACCAGGCGCCCGGAAGAGGCGACAGTCCTCGTATCTGACAGTCAATGGCCTCGGCCGTTTGGGTCCAGTCTATCTGCTGATCCGCGGCGGTGATCTTTGCCGCATATGTCATCCCGGTTTCCGACTGGGGGGTGGAGACCAGCGTCCCCGCTCCCCATCCTGCCAGCGCCCGCACAGCCAAAGGTCCGGCCAGATCCGCCAGACGATCGTGCAATGTGCCAGCCGTTTCCTGTCGCGAAATCCTGACAGATTCTGTGGCCAAGACGGGCCCCGTATCAAGGCCCGCCTCCATAATCATGGCCTGAATGCCCGTCTCTTTATCGCCGGCCATCAGCGCCCGCTGTATTGGGGCGGCGCCGCGCCAGCGCGGCAAAAGAGAGGCATGCATATTCAGACAACCTAAACGGGGAGCATCGAGTATGGCTCGTGGCAGGATCAGACCGTAAGCCACGACGACTGCCGCGTCCAAATTTAGGTCCGAAAAAGCGGCCTGCTCATCCTCTTGGCGCAAGGTTTCTGGCGTCCGCACCGGCAGGCCGTGTGCGTCGGCCCATGACTGCACCGGTGTAGCGCGCAGCTGGCGACCGCGCCCCGCCTTGCGTGGGGGCTGAGCATAAACACAGGCAATATCGTGTCCGGCAGACACAAGGGCTGAGAGCACAGGAACAGCGAAATCTGGGCTGCCCATAAAGGCAAGTCTGAGCGATCCCGTCATTCTTGCGCGCCTCGCCGTTCCGAGTCAGGCAGCGTCTCGTGCCTTGATCTTGTTCGCCTTCTTCACCTTCTCAACCGCACGCTGCCGTTTAAGACGCGACAAATGATCGATGAAAAGGGTTCCGTCCAGATGATCCATTTCATGCTGAATACAGACCGCAAAAAGACCCTCGGCCCATTCCTCAACAGCATTGCCGTTATAGTCGAGGTAACGCAACAAACACCTTACCGGGCGGTCAATCTCGTCAAACACGTCCGGCACTGACAGGCAGCCCTCTTCATAAGGCGCAGTTTCCTCGACCATTTCACAAATTTCAGGATTGACGAAATAACGAGGCTCTGGAGACGCGCCCTCGCGCGCCAGGTCCATGACGATAACGCGCAGAGGAACGCCAATCTGGATTGCGGCCAAACCGATGCCGGGCGCGGCATACATTGTCTCCAGCATGTCATCCATCAATGTCCGGATATCATCCGTAACCCCACCCGCCACGGGGTTTGAGACCTCTTTAAGGCGGGGGTCTGGGACGGTTAGGATCTCTCTGATGGCCATGCCGACTAATTAGGGAGGAGGACGGCCAGCGTCAATGTTACGTTGGCCTCAGGCCACATCTTCATCGTCCGTTTGCATCTCACTGAAATCAAGTTCCCCGGCCCGGTCCGGAAGCGTTGCCCGTTTTTCGATCGTTTCAACCTCAGGAATCTTCCGGTCGGCGGGCGCAATCTGCAAATCCTCGAATTTTCGGGCGGTCGGCAAAACACGAGAGGACAGGCTGCCCCCCAGATTATTATAGGCATCCACCGCGCCGTTAAGGGCTTTCCCCATCCGTTCAACATGTCCGCCCAGCGTTATCAGACGGGTATAGAGCTCACGTCCCAGCTCAGCAGCGAGTCTTGCATTTTCGGTGGCCTGTTCCTGACGCCAACCATAGGCCACGGCCTTGGCAAGGGCGAGCAGCGTCGACGGAGTCACGACAATAACTTGCCGCGCTGCGGCATAGTCGAATAAGTCAGGCTCGTGTTCCAGAGCCGCAACATAGAAATTTTCCCCGGGAATGAAAAGGGCCACAAAATCGACCCGCGCAGAAAATGCGCCCTGATAATCCTTGGATCCGAGACGCTTAATATGCTCTCGAACCTTCTTACCATGCGCCTTCAGCAGGGCGCCCCGTCGTCCCGCATCCGTCTCATCAAGGGCCTTCAGATAATCCTCAATCGACACTTTCGAATCAACCACAATCTCTCGACCACCGGGCAAACGGATGACGACATCCGGCCGGATGGTTCCATCCTCGAGCCGATCGCTGACCTGCTCGTCGAAGTCGCAGAAAGACGACAGGCCCGCATGTTCCATGACGTTCCGAAGGGTGGTTTCGCCCCACCGCCCCCCACCTTTTGGCGCCGAAAGTGCCGTGACAAGCTTGTTGGTCTCATTCGTATGCAGCTTGAGGCTGTCGCCAATCGCACGAACCTGTTCCTGAATGGCGGACTTGTCTTTCGCCCTCACCATTTCAATTTCTGAGACCCGCTTGGCAAATTCCTCCAGGCTTTTACCGACAGGGCCAATCAATTCTTTTAAGTTGCTCTGAGCACCCTCCTTATGGCGCTTGAAATGCTCCTCCGCCAGTTGAAGGAACTGGTTGTTGGTATTTCGCAAGACACCTTGCGCGAGCTCCGAAAAACGGCGTTCATCTTCCTCGCTGCGAGCCTCAGAGCGGGCCATGTGAATGCGTGCCTGATTGGCTATTTCAGTTTGGGCCACAAGCTGTTGCTCGGCCTCCACAAGGTCCTGACGAATCTGAGCCAGGGTTGCTTCAGTATGTTCCAGGTCACGCTGCAGCTCACCTGATCGACTGCGGATCTCACCGCGCATCCAGATGACAACGCCTCCCAGTCCGGCCGCCAGAATCACAAGAACGATGTGCATCACATCGATGCCAGGCTCGGATGTCATTGTGACCGCCTCCAACTTCTTAACCCGCCGCGATTCGAACTCTGAGCGTCA
The DNA here is from genome assembly GCA_938084575.1 of uncultured Hyphomonadaceae bacterium. GTDB lineage: Bacteria > Pseudomonadota > Alphaproteobacteria > Caulobacterales > Hyphomonadaceae > Henriciella. Next base: position 8,462 of record CALKFG010000003.1, on the reverse strand, counting down.
GAACGTATCCGGAACGAGTAGACAGGTCCATGACGCCGCTAAAACTTCGGTTCGCCGGGTTTAAACATTGAAACGGAAATTCATGACATCGCCGTCCTGAACCACATATTCCTTGCCTTCTGCCCGCATCCTTCCAGCATCCTTGGCCCCGGTTTCTCCGCCGGAGATGACGAAGTCCTGATAAGCGATGGTCTCAGCCCGGATGAACCCCTTTTCGAAGTCCCCGTGAATCACACCCGCAGCCTGCGGTGCCGTCATACCTGCCCGGATCGTCCAGGCACGGGCCTCTTTGGGACCAGCGGTAAAATAAGTCTGAAGCCCTAGCAGGGCATAGCCCGAGCGGATCAACCGGTCCAATCCCGGTTCCTCGAGCCCGAGCGTTTCCAGAAACTCTGTCCGTTCTTCCGCATCAAGCTGCGAAATCTCGGCTTCAATCTGAGCCGAAATCACAACGGCCTGCGCCCCCTCTTCGGCAGCGTAAGCGAGAACACGTTCGGAAAAGGTGTTCCCGGTCGCCGCGCTCTCTTCGTCGACATTGGCGACGTAGAGAACGGGTTTCGCCGTCAGCAATTGAAGCATGACCCAGGCCTTGCGATCATCGCGCGGAACTTCCGCGCGGCGAGCGGGCCGGCCCGCATTCAGTTCCGTCAAGGCCAGATCCATGAGAGCAACCTGGGCCTTGGCATCCTTATCGCCAGAATTTGCTTTCTTGATCCAGCCGGCTCTGCGTTTCTCCAAGCTTTCCAGATCCGCGAGCATCAACTCGGTTTCAACAATTTCCAGGTCCGCCACGGGGTCAATTCGTCCCGCCACATGGGTGATATCATCATTCTCAAAACAGCGCAGAACGTAAATGATCGCATCCGTTTCGCGAATGTTCGCAAGGAATTGATTGCCCAGCCCTTCCCCCTTGGAGGCCCCTTCGACCAAACCAGCAATATCAACGAAATTCATCCGCGCCGGCACGATTTCCTTAGAGCCGGCGACCTGCGCAAGCGCATCAAGCCGCGGCTCAGGAACCGCGACTTCTCCGACATTCGGCTCAATAGTACAAAAAGGATAATTCGCCGCTTGTGCGGCTGCCGTCTGGGTCAGCGCATTAAACAATGTCGACTTGCCGACATTCGGCAGACCCACAATTCCACATTTGAACCCCATGAACGCAACTCCTCGTCTCGCCCAAAACAGCGACTTACATTATTTTTCCCTCAAACACAGGGGATTTTTGACTTCCCGCATAGCCTGAAAAGACTATTCAAATTCCCGGTAGAGCCGCGCCAGCTAAGGCCGGTTCTGGCGAGGGTCCGATTTCATCGCGGGCGCCAGACGCATGACTTCTGTCTGAAACCGTTCATCGTCCCCTTCAAGCAAGTAGTACGCAGCTCTGGCGCAAGCCGCCAGAAGTCGTTCAACCCATGCCTCCTCAGCCTTTGGCAGATCAGCGAGCACGTAGGGCATCACACGGGCCTTATCACCCGGATGTCCAATACCGATCCGAACGCGTCGAATATCCGCCCCCAGATGGGCGATCATCGACCGTATGCCATTATTACCCGAATGGCCGCCCCCCCGCTTTACCCGTAACCGCCCGGGCGCAAGATCGATTTCATCATGGAACACCGTGACCTGCTCAGGACTCAGCTTGTAGAAATCTGCTGCCGCACGTGCCGAGCGCCCGGTTTCATTGTAAAAGGTCTGCGGCTTGAGCAAAACGACCCTGATGTCTCCGATACGCCCTTCACAGACCTCGGCCTGAAATTTGCTGCGCCAGGGGCCAAAGTCATATTCTTTCGCAATCTCGTCGACAACCATGAAGCCAATATTATGCCGGTTGTGCGCATATTTCGCCCCCGGGTTTCCCTGTCCAACAAAGATATGCATGACATCTCCCCCTGGGTCACTCGACATAAAAATGGCGGAACGGCGCTGCCGCCATCCCGCCATCCATTGGGCCAATACCTTAAACATAGCCAGACTTAGGACGCGCCGCCTTCACCATCAGACTGCTTGATCGAGTCAACGTCACCGGCTTGGGGTGCATCACCGTCATCCGCAGAACCCGAAGAAACGCCGCGTCCAACCAGAGAAGCAATGGTGAAGTCACGGTCCGTAATCGTCGGAACCGCACCCGCTGGCAACGTGACGTCCGAAATTTTGACATTGTCGCCGATATCCAAGCCTGTCAGGTCAGCATCGATTGTGTCAGGAATAGAGTCGGCCCGCACATTCAGCTCAACGGCATAGCGAACAACGTTCAGAGCAGCACCTTTTTTGAGACCGGGACACTGGTCTTCATTTAGGAAGTTTACTGCAACTTCGACCGTAATGGTCTGGTCCGCGCGGATCCGGAACAGGTCAACATGTTCCGGCACGTCGGTCACGGGATGCAACTGTATGCCCTGCGGAATAACCAGCTGCTTCTGGCCTTCATGAACCAGGGTTGCTGTTGACGACAGGAACTGACCAGTATTCACGGCCTTAATCACCTCGTTGAGGTGCAGATTGATGGCCACAGGATCCTCACCGCCGCCATAAAGGACGCCGGGAACGAAACCATTGCGCCGGGCCTCGCGAGCCCCGCCTTTGCCAACGCGCTCACGCACACTCACATTGAATACGATATCTTTTGACATAGTGTTTCCTTTCGCCCTGAAGTCCGCCGGCCTCTCTGGCTGGTGACAACCTGACAGGTGCAGCCTAACGCTGCCCTTTCATCGCCAAGGGCTATAGTCGTCCCGTTGGTGCAAGGCAATGCCGGGTTCCAGCTGTCGTGACAGTCTAATCAAAAAGTTTCGAAACACTTTCATTATTGGCAATCCGCCGTATGGCCTCACCGAGCAGCGGCGCCACGGAAAGCACGCGGAGGCTACCGCTGGCCAGATCGTCCTCTGAAGGGAGGATGGTGTTGCATATGACCAGTTCCTCCATGACGGATGCCTCAATCCGCTTGACCGCTTCATTGGAGAGAACGCCGTGGGTAACATAGGCGCTGACAGAGTCCGCGCCCATATCCAGAAGAGCCTTTGCCGCATTGCACAGAGTTCCGCCAGAATCACATATATCATCGACCAGAATACATTTTCGGCCAGACACATCCCCAATGATGTTCATGACTTCCGAGATGCCGGCCTTGGGCCGCCTCTTATCGACGATAGCAAGGTCTGCCCCAATCCGCTTGGCAAAGGACCGGGCACGCACAACCCCTCCCACATCGGGAGACACGACCATCAATTTTCCGACGTCATTGCGACGCGTGATGTCATCGACCATCACCGGAAGCGAAACCATATTATCAGTCGGAATGTCGAAAAATCCCTGAATCTGGCCGGCGTGAAGATCAACCGTCAGGACCCGGTCCGCTCCGGCAGCCGAAATCAGGTTGGCCACCAATTTCGCTGATATCGGCGTCCGGCCATCGGTCTTACGATCCTGCCGCGCATACCCGAAGTAGGGAATAACCGCTGTTATCCGATCCGCCGAAGCGCGCCGCAGGGCGTCAATGGTGATCAGCAATTCCAGCAGGTTGTCATTCGCAGGTCGGGAGGTCGACTGAATGACAAAAACATCCTCACCGCGGACATTTTCATTGATGCGGACAAAGATTTCATTGTCTGCGAAATTCTTAATCTCTGCATCGGTCAAGGGACAGTCGAGATGGTCTGCGATGGCCTCGGCCAGAGGCCGGTTTGCATTGCACGCGATCAATTTCATGCTGGTCTCGCCTCCGCCCGCTCGTCGAGGGTTTACAAGGAAAGCCGACTGAGTCGCAAGGACCATCGGCACTGCACCGGCTCACTCCAAAGCGACGGCCACCCCTTCGCGCCGAGGGTCCGCGCCCCCAAGCAAACCTTGATCGGTCACCAGGATCGTATGAACACCACTGATCTCCCCCTGGCTTTCAGCAACCGTATAGCCGAGTTCCCTGAGAATTCGAGCCGCTTCAGGTCCCCCCTGGCGGGAGACCTCAACACGGACGGTCTGTCCCCGTGCTATTATATTGGCACTTTCAGCGACCTCTTGCGGGGTGTCGCCCCAGGCCAGCACACCCAACAGCGTCTTAGCCACATAAGCGACAATCGAGCTTCCGCCCGGCGAGCCGGTTACCAGATGAATCTGCCCGGCGTCATCAAAAACCAGAGTCGGCGACATGGAGGAGCGGGGTCGTTTTCCAGCGGCGGGAGCGTTAGCCAGCGGCAGAGTCGCCTTTTCGGGCAGGAACGCGAAATCCGTCAGCTCATTATTGAGAAGAAACCCGTTGACCATACGGGCATTTCCAAAGGGCGACTCGATCGTCGCGGTCATCGCCACGGCGTTTCCGTCCTGGTCAATAATGGATATATGAGTTGTTCCGGGTGAATCCACCGTCTGATCCTGTCCCCACATGCCAACCATTGATCCACGCCCTAAAGCCCTTCCGGGGTCGCCGGGCCGGGGAAAGGCCGAGGGCGCGAACACTTCCCCGGCACGGGCGTCCAGATAGGCGGGGTCGATGAGATCATCGGCCGGAACCTGCACCTGGTCGCCGTCCGCAACATAATGATCACGATCGGCATAGGTCAGGCGCTGCGCATCTACAAAGGCCCTCAGACGATCGGCATCTGATGCTTCGGCCGGCAAAAGGCGGTCATAAAGATTGGGTATCATATTCTGTACCACGCCTCCCGATGAGGGCGGCGGTGCCGAACAGATCTCATATGTCCGCCAGGCACCGCATAGAGGCGCCCGAACTTTCACCTCGTAGGACATGATATCCTTGATATCGAGCCGCCCCGGCAGCGGGGGCTCGGCAACAACCTCCGCGATCGCCCGTGCCACGTCCAGATTGTAAAATCCCTCAATGCCCCGATCAGCAATTGCCCTTAGGGTCTGGCCATAAGCCGGATTGTCCCGGACGGTCCCAGCGGCAAGCGGTTGCCCCAAAGGGTAAAAATAGGCGGCGCTGACGGGATGGTCATCCAGCCGGCTCACAGTTCGGAAACGGTCGGACGCGAGGAAATCGGACAATCTTGGAGACACAACAAACCCCGTCTCAGCAAGAGAAATGGCCGGCACAAACAGGCTGGCCCAGTCCGCCCGGCCAGCAAACTCATGGGCGCGCCCATAAAGCGCCACGGTGGACGGTGTTCCGACCGAAAGCCCGGACTGCCAGGCGGAAACGAAATCAAGGGGGGCGCCATCCTGCATGAACAAATTCTTGTCCGCGGTCATGGGCGCCGTCTCCCTGCCGTCAAAGACAGTCGTTTCGCCGGATGCCCGGTCATAATAAAGCATGAAGGCACCGCCACCAATGCCGGAGGACTGCGGCTCGACCAGGCCCAGAACGGCATGAACCGCAATGGCTGCGTCGATTGCACTGCCACCCGCGCTGAGGATCGAAAGACCGGCGTCTACAGCGCGCGGATCCGCCGCCGCGATCATCGCTCCCTTTGTCCAGTCCGCCGTGCCCTGAATGTTCGCTTCGAGCACAGGCAGAGCGTCCTCTGACCTCGGCTCCTGCGCAGGGGGCTGACAGCCAGAAAATACGCCTGAAAGAGCCAGGGCTATCAAGACAAAACAGCGTTTCATATCAGACTCTTTTCCTCAAACTGCGATCTCTAAACCGGACACGCCTTGGCGCGACGCCGCCGCTAACGTAGAGCGAAAGCCCCGACGGCGCAAAAGGTCTCCACATGGCAAAAGCTGGCCCTAAAAATTCATTGACCGACATTCCCGGCCTGCAGGTTGGTCACGCGCATGACCCACAGGTCCAGACCGGAGCCACGGTCATCCTGCCCGACAAGCCCGCTCTTGCAACCGTCGCGGTCGCAGGCGGCGGACCAGGGACAAGAGAAACAGATCTGCTGCAGGCCGGCATGATGGTCGACAAGGTCGATGCCGTAGTTCTGTCAGGGGGCAGCGCCTATGGCCTTGGAGCGGCCGACGGTGTTCTGGCGGCCCTGGGCGCGCGCGGGCGGGGCCTGCGGCTGGGACCCGGTCGACCAGAGGTTCCACCCACCCCGATTGTCCCTGCGGCAATACTCTATGATCTCGCCAATGGCGGCAATAAAGGCTGGGGCACTGAGCCACCCTATGCAACGCTTGGGAGAGAGGCACTGGACAACTGCACCCTTACGCCGGCCCTGGGCCGGGTCGGTGCAGGCTATGGCGCCAGAGCCGGACAACGCCCAGGCGGAATTGGATCAGCATCGCTGGTCGAGCTGGACGGTCTGGCGGTTGGCGCGCTGGCTGCGGTCAATAGCTTCGGTTCTGTTTTCATGCCGGGAACCGATGCCTTTTGGGCGTGGCCCTATGAAATCGATCAGGAGTTTGGGGGCGCCCGGCCGCCTGCACATTTCCACATGGCCCCGGATGACTGGGGGCTTGCCAAGCAGAACCCCGCCGCCCGCCAGAACACGACCATTGCCTGTATCGCCACGGATGCGATCCTCACGCACAGCCAGGCGCAGCGGGTCGCCCAAATGGCGCTGGCCGGCTTTGCCCGCGCCATTCGTCCCGTCTTTGCGCCCTATGATGGGGATGTTGTTTTTGTTTTGTCGACAGCCTGCCACCCCCTGCCCGGCCCGGAAGCCACAGCCCTGTCCCTGCTGGGCGAGGCCGCAGCAAACACGTTGGCCCGTGCAATTGCGCGGGGGGTCTGGCTGGCACGTGAACAGGACTGAGCGCGGCGGCTTGCCTTCCCGTGCCGGCAAGAGTATGTCCCCTTTTCGGCCTGCTCTGGTAGCTCAGTTGGATAGAGTACTTGACTACGAATCAAGGGGTCGGGGGTTCGAATCCTCCCCAGAGCGCCATTACCTTCCTCCAAATCACTGAAAATACAGGATTTTTGGGAAAATGGGCGGCACTGCTCCCACTAATGCTCCCACAATCTAGAATTCATACTTGAAGAAAGATGCGCTGTCGGGCGTCCGGTCTAGTGCGTTTTGCTAAATACCAGTTCATGGTGTGACTTCTGCATCGAGTCGCGCCTCAAAAGCCTCCGCCGTCTCATCATGCCTGCGTTGGAGCCACATTTCCGTGTCTTCGGGTCCGGGTCCCGTGATCAGTGCGGACACCGGGTTCGGTCCATCTGGCGTGGCTTCAACAAAAGTCCGGACAATCCTGATGGGCTCGATGCCTGAGGGCTGACGCTGTTCGAGGCGACGCAGGCGGTTTCGGATCTGGCTCACCGGGATGCCCGTTCCAGCTCAGAGATACGATGCTCCAGCTCGGCGGTTTCCATGATGCGGCGATACTGTTCGACCATGGCCATGACGGGCTGGGCCTCCAGCGGGGTGAGCTCACCTTGTGCAACCTGGCGCAGGATCGCTTCTGACAAGGCAACGGTCTCCTGCGCATTGGAGGCCTGGGGCAGATCAATGCGGATAAGACGGTCCTTGCGGGGTGGTGCAACCCGATCCAGACAAAGCTTGAGTGCTGTGACGTCTCCCCCCAGGGCCAGTTCGACTGCTTTGCGGGTCAGGCCTTCGGCCTCCCCCTCCAAAAGCGCCTCTACGGCCTGGGTGGCCTTGTTCCGCACCCCCTTTGGCCTTCCGGCATTTCCCTTGCCGAAGCGTCCATCCGTAGACCGGCCGTTATTACGGGTGTCAGACATAGCAGAAGGATATTATATATTGAAATGATACTCAATAGACCGGCCTCCATGTCGAGAGAAGGCTTTAGTGACTAGATTTCGATGTTGCAGAAAAAGTCATCTCCCCGCCTATTCCAAGAGGTTCATGGCTGAATTTTCGAGGATCGGCTATATTCGCGGAGAGATCTGCCAACCGTTGTTTCTGCGAGGGTAGCGGTCGCGAGCCTTGGATGCACAAACGGTCTGGGTTCTCCCGAACCTGTCTCAACATGACCGCTTCTGGGCAGGAATCGGTTTAAGTGTTGTAAAGTGACCTGCTGAAGAGGGAGAGCGCATGCGGAACTGCTTTTATATAGGGGCTGGGATCGTCCTGGCGGCCGCCGCGAGCTTGGTAAGCGCGGGGGCAGGTCAGGCGGAGGGGCTCCCCCAACCAACGAACCCAGATGGAGTGGGCGCCCTTAGGGTCACGCCGGATCTGATTGAGTTAGAAGACAACCTTCCCCGGATCATAAAAGATTACACCACTGATGATGAGCTGGGTGTCATTCAGATGCTTGCGCCAGAGGGATGGACTGAGCCCATTGTGTCCCTAAGCTTTGAAACGCGCGGCATCGTATTGAAAGGCAAGCTGGGTTTGGAGTTCGAAACTATGACCCAGACCTTCGACGTGGACTCAGGCTTTATTATTCCCCGCGATACAAAAGTCCGCATATTCAATGCTGGCGAAGGGGAACTCCATCTGATTGAGATCCTGCGGCCGAAATATCTGCCAACTCGCTCTCAGCAATTTGACAGCTTTGATTGAGGTTTCGGTTTCGCGATGGGAGTGCCAGGTCAGGTTTCGGTCTCGTACAGGTAGAAGGGTGGTCTGCATCCCAAAAAGTGGTCCGGT
>CALKFG010000002.1 GCA_938084575.1 uncultured Hyphomonadaceae bacterium | reverse complement strand
GTCGCCTGCTTCATTACGAAACGCGAGTGGAAAGATGCCGGGCATCGCGGTTGCGACGAGCGAGAAGACGAACGCGACGCCTACTCCTAGCGCAATCAGTGTGAACATGTTGAGGTTCATGGTGCGAACAGAACGCAGTCCGCGCACGAAGAACGGAAATCCGCCCCAGAGCACAACGGGAACCGCAAGAGCAAGCTGGGCCCATTGCGACCAGCCCTCAGGGAGTAAGCCCTCCAGAGGGCGCTCGGGTATCAGATCACCCATCGCATAAATGGCAAGCGGGATCGTAAATATGGCACTGATCCAGAACCGGCGTGTCATATCATCCAGTTCTGATGTGTCTTCTTCTCCGATAACAATGCCTTCCGGCTCCAGGGCCATACCGCAGATGGGACAACCTGAATTGCGGACATCGCGAACATTCGGGTGCATGGGGCAGGTATAGACCGTGCCTGAATACTCGGCAGGGACGAGGTCGTACTTGCCATTTGCGCCCGTAGTAGAATCGCCGCCGGAATGGTGACAGTCATGCCCCTGATCGGCGTGAGTCTTTTGGTCGTGGTTTCCGTGCTTCTCAGTGCTCATCATTTTGTTCCCTTGTGCAGGTCAAATTCTACGTATTTTCAGTGATAGGTGCGCCAACCTCTTGCGCGATTTCGTGGGTGCGAGGCTGGCGTTACCCTTCTAGCTGTTGCTGACGGCAGACCGGTTGAAGAACCGATAGAGTGGCACAAACACCAAAGCGATGTACCAGCCGTACAAGTAGCTTTCGCTCAGACCAATGATGAAGCCTTGCGGCGTTAGGAACTCAAATCCTGGAAGCCAGTTTTCCCATGCACCGTGCATGTGCAGTGATTCTGGCATCACCAGCCCCCAGCCGATGCAGATCAGAAATGAGATGGCGATCAAAAGGGACAAAGCGTGTCCAACGGGTTTGATTTTCATGGTGTCTCTCCTTGATTGGCGGCGACCAGAAAGCCGCGTTTCATTCAATCTTGTCTAATACCCTGGCGGGGTATCGAGTTCTATATAATACCCTATAGGGGTATATGCAATCGGTAACGAAAAATCATCCTGTTCGTTTCCACTCAACGCGAGAGGGAGAATTCGCTTCTAGGCCAACTCCCCCCGATTGCAGCAACGCTATTGGTCCAGGCAATATTTAGAGCGACTGGCGACCTTTAGCGCTTCGCGCGAGAGGACGAGTGCGTGTGCACCACCCTCCAGGCGCCATCCACCTTTCGGAAAAGCCATGTTTGCTTGCCAGTCCGATCCAGCTTTTCGCCAGTCCTGATGATGGTTCCCTGAACGGTGGAGTCACCCACCGCCCACGCGAAATTGCCTTCATAGTGAATGTCTATGTTCGAGACATTTAGCTCAAGGTCCGGGATCGATGTCTTCTCCGGCTCGACATGGTGAACGACGAGGTCTTCAAGCCCGGTATTCTCGCCGCCGGATTCGAAGTATCGCGCCCCCTCAAAATCAAGGAAGTGTGTCCTGAACGGTGTGCCCGATCCGTCTTCCCATCCAGCTTCAATCGCCTCGATAATTTGAAGGATAGCTGCGTCATCGGCGCTGGCTGGTGGCTGATCATGGTGGCCGTCAGAATTGTCGTGACCAGCAGGTGCTGCGTCGTGGTGGCCATCGCTATTGTCATGCCCGTCGGGCGCCGCCTGTGGAGGCTCGTTGCCATGGTGGGCATCGTTGTCATCATGGGCTGCTGGTGCGGCATCGGGTTTGGTCATGGCTGACATGTCATGGTCTGTGGCATTTGCACCGGTGGAAGCATTTCCGTGATCGTGGTCATGTCCGTCACCGGTAACGACCGGCATGCTCTTTACGCCGAGACCATAGCCATAGACAATCTTGCCGCCCCACCAGGCGGCGACGGTCAAGGCCACCGCGGCGGCTGCAAGCCCCCCGACAAATAGAGAAGCCGCGGCTTTCGCTCGGTTCGTCCAGCGCCAGATTGCCAATAGTAAAATGGCGGTGCCAGATGGAACAGCCCAATTGCGGTGGGTGGTCATGGCAACATGAGAAGGTGCATCATGGTCAACTGAATAGTAGGCCTGAAATCCCGCTGCGATTGTCAGCACGATTGCGACCGCGCCAAAGGCCAGCATCCAGTCGGCTGCGGGTGCGAGAGTGTCCCGCCATTTTGATGTGGGTGGAAATCTGGAAAGCAAGTATGAGATCACTGCGCTAACCGATAGTGCATATGCAAAGTGAACGAGTATCGGGTGAATGTTCGGTTCCAAAAGAGAAGTCATGGTGCGGATTCCATATAAGAATGGGTGAGTGGCAGCTCTACGTTGGGCAGCGAACTGCTGAGGGAAATATGGAGATTTTGGGTTGTGTCCCAGCAGATAGAGATTTGGGCCGATGGACGACCTGCAGCGTTACGCTGTGCCGCCAATAGCCTAGTCGTTTATCTATCTCAGGTTAGCGAGACGTCGTGCCTAGAAATCGGTGAGTTCGCATGAATTCGCCATCGCAATTCGATTGGCTGCGCAGGCGGTCCCCGCAACTGGAAAATGCGCACTGTTCCTGTATAAGAATCCGTAATTACGATCTTTGTTTCAGTGCGCCATGTCGCCTCGACTTTGTCTATCAGAGGGCCCGCAAAGAGACCGTTTCTATCGCAGTGCTGACATCCGTCGCAGGCATGTTCTTTATCAGAGTGGTGATCATTGTTGTGTGAAATTTGTGCGTCTGACCCGCTGTCAGGTGGGCAGGCGCAGAGTGCTTGTGAGACCCCAAAAACCAAGACTATAAGGGACAAAAGTAGAGCACGCATGATTATGCCATATACCCCTATGGGGTTTTGTAAACCTCTGGACTAACTCGCCGCAATGCTGGTTCGGTTTCTCAGGATTCTCTCAGCAGAGACGCAGTAGGAGTGCCCATGGATCGCATGTCAAAAGCGAGAAGCCCAGCGTGAGGCTAATTAGAGAGGTCACATGGGGTGATGCCGCCGACGATCTCGGGCAGACTATTGATTAGGTTCGACGCGATGATTCGCGCTCAAAACGGCGTAAGTACAAATTGTCGGAAAGGTGGGATACAAACTGGATACAAATTGGGATACATTTGCTCGATCTCAAAGAGGTAAGTCATTGAAAACGAACAGCTTGTATAGGGATTTCGACGCCCGTCACTCGCGCCATTTCACACGAAATGGCAATCGCGCAAGTTCTTGAAAACAAACGGCATTATCGGTTCCGTTAGGATTTCTTTGCCTAAAATGGCCGGAAATTGTGGACCAAATTGGGACCAATTTGTGGACCAATGGTCGACGTCATGAAGCGCGTCGAAGACAATTCTTACCTCGAACAGAGAGGCCGGGTCTGGTGGTATAACCGCCGGGTACCGAGAAAGTTCGCACACCTCGATACGCGCAAGCGGATCAAGGAATCGCTGGGGACGACCTCGATCGAACAGGCCCGCTACAAGCGCGATCTGCTAGCGGAAGCAGACGATCATTACTGGGCATCATTACAGATTGCCGATGAGGCAGGCCCTTCTACCAATCGCGAAGTGTCTGAAGCTGTGCGCCGTCGATACAAGATGGCAACGGTCAAGGCTCTGGCAAGCGGGTTCATCTATCAGTCGATCGATCACCTGGCGACAGAAGCTCCAATCGAAGAGACGCTCGCGAGATTGCTAGCTGTGCAGACACAGGCGGGCCCCGCTGAGATACCGAAGGAACGCGATGCGGAAGCCTTGCTTGGCGGTGCAACCAAACCCACCATCACTGTTACGGAAGCCTTTGAGATTTATCTCTCGGAGATTGCTTACAACGCACAGCTCTACAAATCGCCGAACCAGAGAGCATCATGGGAGAAAACAAAGCGAACGTCGATCCAGTACTTTATCGACTTCGCGGGCGATATCGCTCTTGAGGACATCTCGCGAGAGTTGGCGCTCAAATATCAGAAACATTGGGCGAAGCAGGTCAAACCGAAAGACAGAAAGACCAAGCCTATGGCGCCGAACACAGCGAACCGGCACATCGGCAATATCCGCTCGCTCTACACAGATTATTTCAAGCATATTGGAGAAGAGGAACGGCCTAATCCATTCCGCAATATGCACTTCAAGGCCAAGGCGCGAACCGAAGTGCCGCCATTCTCGTCAGACTGGGTTTGCGAGAAGATCCTTGCGCCAGGTGCGACCCGCCGATGGAATCCTGAACTCCAACTGATCCTTCTCATGCTGATCGAAACGGGATGCCGCCCGAGTGAAATCATCAATTTGCGGATCGAGGACTTCCATATGGAAGGCCTGGTTCCTTATATCGCCATTCGGGCGCGCACCAACCGGGAAGTCAAAACTGAGACGTCTGAACGTGACATCCCGCTTGTCGGTATTTCACTTGAGGCGGCGAAACGGGCGGCACCAAGAGCATTCTCACATTACTATGACAGGAACGAACTTGTTTCCGCGAACATGATGAAGAATTTGCGCAATCGAGGTCTGCTCGAGACGCCGAACCATAAGGTGTATTCACTCCGCCATGCCTTTGAAAAACGTATGCAGGAAGCCAATATCGATTACGGATTGCGTTGCCTTCTCATGGGTCACAAGACGACGAGACCAGTTTATGGCGATGGCGGGTCACTGGAGTACCGGAGAGATGAGCTGTTGAAGATTGCCCATCCGTTCGAGCCGCGGGTGATGGAGCTGTTTGAGCGGGAGAATCCGGAGTGGTCGATTTAGGCTGAGAGGCGAGCAAAAGGAGACATTAGCTCAGCAGCCTATACGCTTTAAAGTCCGCGTTCGTCGCCGAAGGTTTGGAAGTTGATCGGCGGGCCCCATTGCGATGGACCGGCTTCTGGATCTTCCGGGTTTCCATCTTCGGTGACGTTCACAATTTGTGGCGGCACGGTGTTGTCAAACACATCGCCATCGATCTGGTGTTCGTGGGTTTGCATAAACGGAGAGCGCCAGTAATCGAAGATTTGGCTCCCCTGGTAGTGGCGACCAACACCCCACTCCAGCTCGTATCCTTTTTTCTCCAATATCTCGTGGCCCATGAACACATCGTCCAAGTTGACCATTTCATATGAGACATGATTGAGGCCCGTTTTGCCGCCGGATTGCATGCCAGCTGGGAGCCAGAAAATGCAATGGTGGTCGGCCGGTTTTTCGCCGCGATCCAATCGTGCGAAAATCCCCATGATCGGCGCGGTTTCGTCCGCCGGCGGGGGCTTCAGGATATCAGACGCGATGATCCCCAGGTGAGCATGATACCATTCTAGGGCGCCTGGGATGTCGTTGGAGTTCAGTCCGTAATGACCATAGCGCTTGATCCGAGGGTAGGCCCCTTTTTGAAAGCGTTTGATCTGATTGAAGCGTCGGAACGTTTCATCTCTGACGCCGCCAATATTGACCTCTACGGGATCCAAATCTCCGTCCATTGCACGGTCCTGAATGCCGTGAACCACTTCGACGCCAATGCCATCTGGATCCAGGCCAAACACGCGATAGCCACCGCCGGGCGAGGTGAGTTCTTCGACATCGCCAAAGCTCTCGGTTTTGCTGAGCTTTTTCAGATCATCTATGGATAGTGCGCTGAAGGCGCTGGCGACGAATTTCTGCTCACCGAGAACGGTCTTGTGGATGAATGGCTGGGGGCCGTCGCCGCGCATGTAAAGCGTGTCTTCCGTTCGTTCTACACGGTGCATGCCGAAGTGAATCAAGAATTTTTCCTGCAAATCCAAGTCTGGAACTTGCAGCGTTGGATAGGCAACATTGTCTGCTTTGATTATCGGATTCATCTTGTCGGCCCTCTTACGTTTCCAAAACATCGTCGTTCTCCAATACTCCTGGAGCATGATTTAGTCAGTTGACTAGCTTTTTGGCAATGCGACGTCAAGAGGCGTCCAAGGCGCACGTGAAAGAAAGCCTTTACTTCGCGGCTAACTCGCTGGTGTGTCTGGATCGGTTGGTGCGGTATCCGCGTATTGTGGAACTTTGACGCCTAATAATTGAGGGATCGATCGTCTGACCTGGCGAAGGCGCTCGCGAATAGGTTCAGCTTCTTCTGTAGACGCATCCACCTGCATAAGAATGTAGGGTTCGAGCAGTGCCCAAGCGAGCTCCATTGACATCATCGCAGCCATCGCGGCCTTGCCGTCAACCACTTGAGCCGGATCGGTCGATTCAATAATGTAGCTCGTAACGTCCCGCGGAACCGAGATGCCATCGTGAATCTCTCTCGTGGCGAGCTCCAACTCATCATCGATGACAAGACGAACGACCGCCTTAACATAGGTCGCATCTAGTCCGAGTGTGAATCCCTTCGGGATCGACTGACTGCCCGAGCGCGCGCGAGAGTTTTTGTAGTGATCAAGCGCAAGCTGATGCATGGCCGCCGTCAACAGGCCCGCTTTTCCATTGAAGTAGTGATGCACTTGGCCGTGGTTCACGCCAGCAAGCTCTGCAACATCGCGCACGCTCATCGCGTTCGGGCCGATTTCGGCCAGCAATTCGCCAGCCGCTTTAATCAGAGCTGCTTTGACCGACTCGCGGCCTCTCAGGGGTTTAGGCTTAGATGTTGATTTCATTCAATTAGAATACGCCCTCGTAGCTGCCTCCATCAAGCTGTAAATTCTGTCCGCAGATATATCCTGCATTTGCGGAGCATAAGAATGCGCATGCTTCGCCAAATTCTTCAGGCGTTCCAACTCGGTTCGCAGCGATGCTTGCCGCAATTTCGGCATAGGCTTGTTCAGTCGTGATGCCTTTCGTATCGACCAGGTATTGCGCCATTTGCTTCTGGCGGTCGGTGTTTATGCGTTCTGGCAGCATTTGATTTATTGTGACGTTGTGCTCGACATAGTCGCGCGAGATGGCCTTCAACACGGTCGTCAAACCAATTCTCGGTGCATGCGAAAGTGTCATCAAAGGATGCGGTGTTTTCACCATTGCTGATGTGATGGCGATAATCCGGCCAAATTTGCGGGCAGCCATGCCTTCAACAACTTCCCGGACAAACATTAGCGGCGACACAAACTGGTTGTGCATGGTCGCCTCCCATCCTGATTGATCAATATCAGTGAATTTGGTCGGCGCCGGTCCGCCGCCATTCAAAACCAAAATATCCGGTTCTGGGCAAGCGTTGAGCAGAGCCGCACGCCCTTCATCGGTCGTCGCATCGGCAATAACCGGTGTAACTGTGACGTCGAACGCGTCGGTTAGCTGTTTTGCCGCGGCGTTGACATCATTGGCTGTGCGACCATTGATGACGACATTGACGCCTTCATGGGCCAAGGCCTTTGCGCAGGCAAATCCTAGTCCTTTGCTGGATGCAAGAACAATGGCGTTCCGTCCCTTTAATCCCAAATCCATGTGGCGAGTTCCTCCTTTGGCGTGTTGCTGGCGGGCAACAAATTTCAAATTCAGACCTCGTTGTAGTCAAAAATTAGTCAAGTGACTAGACTTTTCTAGTCATTCGACTAAGTAAAGCTCCGTAGTACCAAGCAGCACCCATAGTTGCAGGGCTTTTCGGAGGAATCGACAATGAGAAAACAGCTATTACTGGCAACCGCTTTGTCCGCTGTGGCACTGACGCCCGCTATGGCGCAAGAGACTGATGCGCCGCAATCAGGAGAGCCAGAAGTTCGCCGACTGAATGCCGTCACAGTGACGGCGCGTAAGAAGGAGGAGACTCTCAAAGATGTTCCGATTTCAATCAGCGTTACGCCTGGTGTCGAGATAGATAAGCAAGGCTTTCGTGATCTGCAGTCGGTTGTCGCAACCATCCCAGCTGTAAATCTGTCCAAGGCTGGCGGCGGCGATGTGATCAATATTCGCGGCGTCGGATCTGGTGAGAACCCCGGTTTCGAACAGTCCGTAGGCTTCGTCCTCGATGGTGTTGCGATTGGGCGCTCTCGGGCGACACGGGCTGGCGTCACGGACATTGACCGTGTCGAAGTTTTGAAAGGTCCGCAGACCACGTATTTCGGTGCTAACACGATTGCAGGTGTGATCAATGTCGCGTCCAGAGGCGCAAGCCTTGATGATGGGTTAACCGGCACTGTCGGTGCTTCGTATGAGTTTGAAACAGAAGAGACAGCGCTAACCGGCGCAGTCAATCTTCCGATCTCCGATACGTTCGCCGTGCGCCTGGCTGGTAAATACTCCGACTCCGAAGGCTATATCACCGACACGTTCTTCAACGAAAAACTGCCTGCAATTGAAGACACTCTGGTTCGGATCGGTGCGCTATGGCAGCCGACCAGCAATTTTAGCGCTGACGTGCGATACACGCACGTCGAAACCGAGGCGAACAGCGCACTTGATACGCAGCTGGTGAATTGTACGCCAGGTATGCCAGTCGTCACCCCAGCTGGCCCCGCATTTACCAACCCTGCCGGCTTCAACTGTCTGGAACCGGGAGGCACCCCAGTGAATGACACGCTCGATTACTTGTCCAGCTCTGACTTGCCAGGCCAGTTTCGTAAACTGGATCTCGACCTGATCAGCGCAAATCTGAATTATGACATCGGCGAATACACACTCACCTCCGTCACAGGATACTATGAGTTTGCCAACGATTTCCTGATCGATTTGGATAATACAGCCGTGCCATCGGCGACGACGCCGTCGCGGTTTGCAAACTCTCAATTTGATGATGCGGAGCAGTTCAGTCAGGAATTTCGAATTTCGTCACCGACCAGCGGCGCGTTCGATTGGACGGCGGGCCTCTACTATCAAAAGGAAGATGTGATCTTCTCGAACACGCTTGTGATCGGATTCACGTTCCCATTCGCGCCTGCGGTGCCACCAGCTGTGCAGCTAGCAGCCCGAAGCGCACAAGAAGCTGAAACAATGTCTGTGTTCGGGGCTGGTACTTATGAGTTTACCGACCGGCTGCGGGCGACGCTGGGCTTGCGCTATATCGAAGTCGAAAAAACGATCACGCAAAGCCCGCAACAGCCCGGCCCGATCCCAAGCAATCTAATCCCAGATAGCCGGGGACACACCCCATTTGGTGGTTTTGCCTTTGATACTGATACCCGCAGCGATGATGATGTTCTGCCATCCATCGATATTCAGTATGACCTGACCGATGATGTAAACGTATACGCATCGTTTAGTCAGGGATTCAAAGCTGGCGGATACTCGCTGGCCAATCCACCGGCCGGCGCAACCACAGGCTTCATTCAAACCTTCGACCCGGAAACGGTCGATGCGTTTGAGATTGGCGCCAAAGGCACATATTTCGATGGCCGGGTTGATGCCAATCTTGCCTTATTCAGCATGGAATTTAGCGATCGGCAGGTTTCTAGCCTCGCCGACGACGGTGCATCACTGACGCAAGCGGTCGCCAATGCAGCAACGTCAACATCGCAAGGCATCGAGTTCAACTTCGCGGCGCAAGCCACAGATAGATTGACTCTTCGCGGCGATTTTACCTGGCTCGATTCTACATATGACGACTTCGCCAATTCGCCCTGTTATACTGGGCAAACTGTTGCTCAAGGGTGTGTCGGTGGCAGGCAAGACCTGAGCGGAGAGACGACAACCTTCGCCCCAGAATTTTCTGGTGCGGTTTCGGCTGTCTATGAGCATCCGATCAACAATGACTACACCTTGTCGATCGAGCCGAGCTTGCAGTTTACCGACGGCTATATTCTGATCGCAGACGCAAATCCGCTAAACGCGCAAGACGGGTTTTCGAAAGTTCATCTTCGGATCGGACTGTCGCCAAATTCTGGCAATTGGGATCTGGCCTTCGTTGGACGCAATCTAACCGACGAGACAACATCTCACTTCTGCCAGGAGACGCCTGCTCAACCTGCGGGGACCGTCTCCTGCGCGGTCGATCAACCGGCAACGTATGCGATCCAGGCGCGTATGAATTTCTAACCCAAGTCACTCGCGCAGGCCCAACCAATTAGGGCCTGCGCACCTATGCCTGAGTGGATGTTTCGCCGAGGGTTACAAATGCAGAATACGGATTTTGACGTTATCGTTTGCGGCTTCGGGCCGGTGGGGCAGCTGGCGACCAACTTGCTCGGAAAGGCGGGTCATAGAGTCTTGGCCGTTGAGCAATGGGGCGGCATATTCAATCTGCCCCGCGCCGCACATTTCGACCATGAAGTGATGCGGATTCTTCAGTCCGCCGACATTGCTGAGACACTGGAGCCGACTTTGCTCGGTGGCGGGATGAATGCGGTATTTTACTCTGCCAGCAATCGCAAGCTCATTGAGATTAACGCGCCCGCCGAGAGCAAATCTGGTTGGTGTTCAGATTACTTTATCCATCAACCGGAATTGGAGCGTCAGCTTGCTGAGATGGCAACATCACGCCCAGGCGTCGAGGTGCGCTACAATTCCAAAGTGTCCGAACTCACCGAAGATGATGATGTTCTCAAAGTATGTTTCACGGATCCTCGTGACGACACCAAAACCTCAGCGACAACCAAATTTGTAATCGGCGCTGATGGAGCCAATAGCTTCGTGCGTCAGCATTTGGACATTGAGTATGAAGACCTTGGCTTTGACGACGATTGGTTGGTCGCCGATATCGTGATCAAGGATCCTTCCACCGTGAATCTGCCGGATTCCGCTGAACAGATTTGCGATCCAAAACGCGCAATCACAGGCGTGCCGATGCCAAGTCCGCGCTGGCGCTGTGAGTTCCGCATGATGCCTGGCGACACTAAAGAAGATCTGGAATCACCAGATTTCTTGTGGCGCCATTTCAAGCGTTGGAACTTGACCCCTGATAATTCAGAAATTGAACGCCAGTCGGTCTACACATTCAGTTCCAAGATTGCGCGAGATTGGCGCCAGGGACGGATTTTTCTTGCCGGCGATGCATGCCATTTGACGCCGCCATTTCTAGGTCAGGGCATGTCGATGGGGATGCGCGATGCGAAAAACCTCTCATGGAAGATCGATCACGTCTTGCGCGGTGTTGCGGACGAAAAAATCTTCGAAGCGTATACGCCGGAACGATATCCGCAGGTCCGTGAGGCCATCGATCTTGCGCTGAAGCAAGGGGCCATCATCTGCGAGACCAATCGACTCAAAGCAACATTGCGCGACACGGTTTTACGGACGCTCAAACTGTTGGGAAAGAGCCCCAACGTGATGGAGTTTCCGGATCTCCTGGCGGGTATTCTGCACAAAGATCAACTTGGACAGCCAACATTTCCGGCAGGCGATTTGTTCGTGCAGGGACGCGTCGACGACAATGATCAAAAGAACATCCTACTCGACGATTTAATCGGCGGCGATTTCGTCCTGCTTGGCAACAAGATCGATCCACTGCAGACGTTAGTTGCACCATTGCGCGACTTCTGGCGCGCCATTGGCGGCAAGACCGTCACCTTTGACGAACCAGCTGGAGAGGACGGCATTGCCGTAACCGAAACGGCAGGATCTACAATATACGCGGACTGGTTCGACGAGCACAAAGCTGTGGCTGCGCTGATGCGCCCGGACTTTTACACGTTTGGAGCAGCGAGATCAGTCAACGAGATTGGCGACCTGATGTCCAATTTACAAGAACAGCTTCAAGCCAACTGATTTGGCAAAGGACCCAATATGAAACTCGCAACTTTTACGAAAGACGGTTCGACTCGCATCGGCGCTGTGGTCGGAGAAAGCGTTATTGATCTCGGAAAGGCTGACGGCGCCTTAGCGATCGACATGCTTGATCTGTTGAAGGGGGGACCGGAGTTGATGGATCGCGCCCGTAAGGCCGCGTCGGGCGAACCGCATTATGCGCTTGGGGATGTCGTGCTTGAGGCGCCTCTCAACAATCCACAAAAATTCCTAGCTCTCGGGGTCAATTACGAAGCCCACGCGCAGGAAGCCCGGGAGGCCGGCATCGACATTCCTGATGCCCAAATGTGGTTTACCAAACAGCCGAGCTGCATCACCGGTCCCTACCACGCCGTTGAAAAGCCTAAAGTCTCTGACGCGCTAGACTATGAAGTTGAACTCGCAATTGTCATCGGCAAGGCAGGGCGACATATTCCGGCTGCGCATGCCCTCGACCACATTTCCGGCTTCACGATTTGCAATGATATCAGCGTACGGGATTGGCAGCGGCACACCGCACAATTCATGATCGGAAAGTCGTTTGACACACATGGTCCGATCGGGCCCGTGATTGTCACCTCCGACGAAATTGGGGATCCGCACAATCTGGACATAAAATGCTTCGTCAATGGAGAGGAGCGTCAATCCTCCAACACGCGCGATTTCCGCTTCGATTGCGCAGAGCAAATCGCCTATCTATCGCAAGCAATGACGCTGCAACCCGGCGACATCATCGCAACCGGAACTCCGGCTGGGATTGGCGCTGGGTTCAAGCCCCCCAAATTTCTCAAAGCAGGCGACGTCGTGCGTTGCGAGATCGAAAAAATTGGATTTATCGAAAACAAGATTGTGCTGGAATCGTGATGCGTGAACTGCTTGAGTTTTTTGGGAAAAGCCGTTGGCGCTCGATCGCACTCGTCGCTGTGGCGATCATTGGCGGTGGTTTATGGACGCTAAAGAGCAACATCATCTACGTTCCCCGTTTCATCGAGTCGATTAAGGATCCGATCTCGCCGCCCAAAGAAGTGGTCTGGGACCGAGCCGAGCCCGCAGACCGCAGCGTCGATTCCCGTCCCAACATTGTTCTCATCATGGTCGATGATCTCGGATTTAATGGATTGTCTTATGTTCCAAAGGGCCAAGATAAAGGCCTTCATGTTGGCGGCTTAGTCGACACGCCGAACATCAATTCCATCGCCTATGAGGGCCTAAATTTCGATCAGGCTTACACGGCGTCTGGCACTTGTGCGCCGTCCCGGGCCGGGCTGATGACCGGGCGCTATCCAACCAGATCTGGATTTGAGTTCACCCCGGGGCCCGCAATGGCCATAGGGTTGCTCGCGCGTGAAAACACCGAGAAAGGCCGAACGGCCAACGCGCGCGTTTATAAACATCCCGGTATAGAAATTCCGCACCACAATGAGCTCGGCTTACCGATCTCTGCCCCAATTTTTCCTGAGCGCCTCAAGAGTGTCGGGTATCGTACTCTGATGATTGGCAAATGGCACTTAGGCGCCGGAGAAGGGATGAAGCCACACGAGCGCGGATTCGATGAGTATATTGGGTTTATGCCCGGCCAGGCACTTTACGCCATGCCCAACGATAAGTCGGTGGTTCGCGCCAAACTGAAATTTGATCCGTTCGACAAAGTGTTTCGAGCCGTTGGAACATTTGCGCTGCGGGACGAGGAGGAAGATCGATTCCGCCCCGGAAAATACATGACCGATTACTTCTCCGACGAAGCGGTGAAAGTCATAGACGCCAATAAGGATCGGCCATTCTTCTTATTCTTGTCCTACAATGCGCCGCACACACCCTTGCAGGCATTGAAGACAGATTATGATGCGCTCGATCACATCGAGGATCACCGTATGCGCGTTTATGCTGCGATGATTAAGGCGGTAGACCGCGGCGTCGGCCAGGTCCTGGACAAACTTGAAGCCGAAGGTCTGTCCGACAATACGATTGTCATCTTCACCAGCGATAATGGCGGCTCTCAAAATGTTAGCCTGCCTGACCTCAATGCACCGCTTCGTGGCTACAAAGGTAGTTTCTTCGAAGGCGGTGTGCGCGTTCCATTCTTCATGAAATGGCCGCAGGAAATACCAGCGGGAACAACCGATATCCGTCCCGTTGCCCAAATGGATCTTTTCCCAACCCTGGCCAATGTCACTGGGTTTGATTTGCCAGAGAATATTCCTCTTGATGGCCGCGACCTTCTGGATGAGAGCACGCCGCGCGATGAGCTGTTTTGGCGAAACGGCGATTTTCGAACCTATCGCAAAGGCGACTGGAAACTTCACTGGATGGGACAAACCGACAAAGTCTGGTTGTTCAATCTCGCAACCGATCCTTTTGAGCGCGCCAACGTCGCCGATACGCATCCTGACAAGTTAAGTGCCATGATGGCAGCCCTTCGCATGCTCGATGAGGAACAGGCCGATCCATTATGGCCGCGCCGTATCGAGATCCCTTTGTCGCTCGATCACGGCAAGGAACACAAATTATTGGAACAGGACGAGTATATCTACTTCTCGAATTGACCGCGGACGTGTCGTCTCGCGCAACGCGAATATTGTGATCCATTTTTAATGTCCGTTTTTGGGATGAAAGCGTCTTGGTCATCCCTATCCTAATGTCCGCTTTTAGGAACTAGCAGCCTAAGACCAAATGATACTTTTCAGCCGTTGGTCGCTTACCCATTGCTCCGGCGAAACACTGAACCTCTCTCCCAGAAATTCACAAATCGCATGAACCCCGGCCTTGTTGAACCATAGGCGCCAGGTCTGGTTTTGTGTTGGTGCAGGCGCTGCGAATGCTTCACAGGTCAGGATAGCCGCATTTGGTTTGTGCTCGGGGTCTCGGACGGACGCATAGCGGATGAGTTTTATGCCTTCTGCACGCGCGGCCTCTTCGAGTTGCTGGCACGGTTCATAGTCTGACGGGTGCATCCAGATATCGCTGGCGTGTGAGAATGGCTTTGCGGTGAGATCGATGGCGGCTTTCGTTTTGACGGGTACATCGAAGGCTGTGTGTTCGCTTGGCTGGGCTGGAAAGGGCGTGCCCGGAGAGTCCGAATAGAAGAGTAACAGGTGAAATGCGGTTTCGATGATCGCGGTCCTTGGTTCTTCAGAGACGTAATAGACGCCGGGTGTTGGACCGGCTTTCCGGAAGCGCGAACCGTTCGGGTAAAGCCCGTAGCGAAACGGTGTCATGTAGAGGTAATGCAGGCCCTCGCATTCCGGTGGAACCGGCGGCTTGGTGTTTTCCAGAATATCTTCCAGCAGGTGTTGCTCATCCAGCGTGTCGACAAGCTGAAGCGTGGAGACAACGTGCTGAGCCTCCACGCAGCGCCAGAAGGTTTTCTTGACGGACGCTTGCTCAGAGCGGAGCGCGTCTGGAATCCAGATAGGCAAGGCCATGGGTCAGTCCTGTAATCGTCTTGATCTGATCGAGAGGACGACCGCCAAGCGCCCGGTTATCATTACGCAGCCAGGCATAGGCCACCGTTCCATCGCCGCCCGTGATCGCATCGAGCGATCGAAACAGGCGAACGAACAGCGCGCCGAGTTCAAAGGCCTTGGAGCCTTCTTCAAGCCGAAACTCATCCTTGCGCATCCGGGATATGGTCGGTTCCGAGACCCCCAGAATCGTGGCGAGATCCTTTCCGGAAAGACCCAGCTTTTCGGCGGCGCGCACAACCGCCATGGTCATGACGCGTGTCCGTTCCTGACCGTCTACGGCAAGTGTCTGTGACATCGAAGCATCCTTTCTTTCGAAAGAATATATATCAGTTCTTTCTACAGAAATCAAGGTGCGGGCCTTTCCCGTTGAAATTCAGGGGCTTGGTGACCAAGCGCCGCCTCGATCCGGTCAGCCGCCGATCGGCGCCTTTGAACCTCACGGTCAAAGCGCCCAGAGGCGGCTTTAGGGCGTTTCAGGTCACTGGTGCCCAGACACATCTGCTCATTTGAGGATTCCGCATTAAGGCTATTTGTGCTAGGAACGAGTTCGACGCGATAACCCCGCGTCGAACTCAAGCGGTCTACAAAATTGTGGACCAAGATCGGGCCGGACTGAGGACCAGAACTCGAATTCGATCTTCGTAAGCGATTGAATAAATTGGTTAAATAATATGGACTGTGGCACGTCGCTCGCGCCATTTCTTTCGGTGTGACCCTCCCATAACCCATTGAAACCAAACGACCTTTTCGGGGCGGGTGTGCATAAGTGTGGGCGCCATGTCCGGAATATGCCGGGCCCTCCGGGACCGAATTGCGGCCCAGGGGTCGGCGTCATGAAGCGCGTCGAAGACAATTCTTACCTCGAACAGAGAGGCCGGGTCTGGTGGTATAACCGCCGGGTACCGAGAAAGTTCGCACACCTCGATACTCGGAAACGTATCAAGGAATCGCTCAGCACAACCTCGCTTGAACAAGCGCGTTACAAACGTGATCTCCTAGCGGAAGCTGACGATCATTACTGGGCATCACTACAGATTGCCGATGAGGCAGGCCCTTCAACCCGCGCCATTTCACACGAAATAGGCCACCCCCTTTAAGGAATTGAAGTCAACGCGCATCAGTGGGCGCTCCGAGTATCTGCGCCTAGCAGAAAACGCGCATGGCGCTATATATGCTATTTATTTACCTGTATTGAATCAGTTGCGCTTTCGTCATGTAAAAATATTGTAAAGCGCAATGCAGTTTTTCTGAGTACTGCTATAGGCGCAGCAATAAATCAGAGGGCGCATTGGCGATGTCTTCCCAGTTCCAACCCATCGATTCCGGCTTGTGGTGCCTGTCGATATTGCTTGGCTTGCATGATGTGTCCCGCGATCCCTCGCAATTGCGGCATCAACTGGGCTCCGATAAGCCAGCCACGCTGGAGGACCTGTCCCGACTGGCCCGCCGCGAGGGCCTGAAGTCGCGCATTCAACGCCTGCCCGTCGGCCGGATCGAGGACGCTCCGATGCCCCTGATCATGGAAACCATATCTGGGGAATTCTGGATTCTGGGCCGGGTCCGCGACCACCACGCCCTGGTCCAACGTGTGGGAACCGCGCCGGAGACCCGAGACCTTGACGAGGTCCTGGCTGACAGTCGCGGGCGCGTCTTGCTCCTGGCTTCTCGGGCCGGTGGTCTGGGTGCAAACCGGCATTTCGACGTGAGCTGGTTCATTCCGGCCTTGATGCGCTATCGCGGCCTGATCGGCGAGGTGCTGGCGGCCTCCTTTGTGCTGCAGCTGTTCGCCCTGACCACACCGCTCTTCTTCCAGGTTGTCATTGACAAAGTGCTCGTACACCAGAGTCTGACCACGCTGAACGTGCTGATCATCGGCCTGGTCGCGCTCATCCTGTTCGAGACCCTGCTTGGCGGATTGCGGGCTTTCCTGTTTACCCACACAACCAGCCGCGTCGATGTCGAGCTCGGGGCGCGCCTGTATCGGCATATGGCGCATCTGCCACTGGCCTATTTCGAGCAGCGCCGCGTTGGCGACACAGTCGCGCGCGTGCGTGAGCTGGAGACGATCAGGGAGTTTTTGACTTCGTCCGCCGCGACATTGGTGATCGACGTGCTGTTCACCTTCGTCTTCCTGGCGGTGATGTGGTTTTACAGCCCGGCTCTGATGTTGATCGTTTTGGTCGCCATCGTCGCTTATGTGATCATCTCCGTGGTGATCACGCCGCCTTTGCGCGAGCGCATAGACACACGTTTCCATCGCGGGGCAGAGAGCCAGGCCTTCCTTGTCGAAAGCGTCACCGCAATGGAAACGTTGAAAGCCTCTGCTATCGAACCGCAAATGCAGCAAAGGTGGGAGCGGCTGCTTGCTGGCTATGTGCGGGCGACTTTTGACGCGAATGTGCTCGGCATATGGGGCAGTCAAGCGATCCAAGGCGTCAATCGCTTGTCGACCGCCATTATTCTGTTCGCCGGCGCGACACTGGTGATCGAAGGCCGTCTCACTGTGGGCGAACTGGTCGCCTTCAACATGCTGGCGGGCCGGGTCGCCGAGCCGGTTCTGCGCCTGTCGGCCCTGTGGCAGCAATTCCAGGAGGCCCGGGTTGGCGTCGACCGGCTGGGCGATCTGCTGAACACGCCGATTGAAACCGGGGCAGGGGCCAGCCGCTCGGCGCTGCCGGTCCTGCGCGGCGAGATTGTGTTCGAGGACGTCACCTTTCGTTACCAGCCGGGTGGACGAGAGGTGCTGCGCGGGCTGAACCTGGCCATCACGCCGGGCGAGATCCTCGGCATTGTCGGGCCCTCGGGGTCGGGTAAATCGACCCTGGCGAAGCTGGTGCAGCGGCTCTACGTCCCAGAACGCGGCCGGATCCTTGTTGACGGGGTCGATCTGGCTTTGGTTGACCCGGCCTGGCTGCGCCGTCAGATCGGCGTGGTGCTGCAGGACAATATTCTGTTCAACCGGACAGTGCGGGAAAATATAGCCATTGCCGATGCCAGCCTGCCGATGGAGGCCGTTATCGAAGCGGCGCAACTGGCCGGGGCACATGACTTCATCCTGGAGCTGCCGCATGGCTATGACACGGCAATTGAGGAGCGCGGTGGCAATCTGTCCGGTGGCCAGCGCCAGCGCCTCGCCATAGCCCGTGCCCTGGTCACGGACCCCCGCCTGTTGATCTTCGACGAAGCCACCTCGGCGCTGGATGCCGAGAGCGAGGCCATCATACACCAAAACATGTCGGCCATGTCGGCGGGGCGCACCGTACTGATCATCGCGCACAGGCTCAGCGCCCTGCGCCATGCGAATCGGATGGTGACCCTGGAGCAGGGCGAGATCACAGAGACCGGGACGCATGCCGAACTTCTCGCCCGCGGCGGGCGTTATGCCGCCCTGTGGGCTGAGCAGATGGCCCCACTGCGATGACCTCGCCAGGTGCGCTGCGTTCAGCCTGGCAGGCCGAATCCGAGCGACGGCGCGCCGCCCGCCACCGCCGCGACACCGCCTTCCTCCCGGCTGCGCTGGAAATCATGGAAACGCCACCGCATCCGCTTGGCCGGGCGATCAGCCTGCTGATCATCGCAGCCGCGGTCACCGCGCTTGTCTGGGCCGCGCTCTCGTCCATCGACATTGTCGCCACCGCCGAGGGCCGGGTCATCCCGCGCGGCAAGCTACAATCTGTGGAAGCCGCAGAAATGGGCAGCGTCCGCCAGCTTTTTGTCACGGAAGGCCAGCGCGTCGCTGCCGGCGATCCACTCCTCGCCCTCGACCCGACCGATGCAGACGCCGACGCCGCTGCGGCAAGATCCGAACTTGCGGCCGCAGAGCGCCAGCGCGCCCGCGCCGAAGCGCTGCTTGCTTCTGCCGAGACACGCGACACTGCCACGCTTGACGCAATGGCCGTCACAGAGCGCACCCTAATCCGCGCCCGCATCGCCGAATATGAGGCTGAGCGCGCCAGCCTTGCCCAGCGCGAAACCGCCGCCCGTCATGCCACCGATCAAGCCGCGACAGAGATCGCCCGCATCGACGCCCTGCTGCCCATGATCGAGTCGCGCTATAATGCCATGGCCGACCTCGCAGAACGCGGCTATGCCGCCCGCCTGCGGGTGCAGGAGCTGCACGAAGAGGTAACCTCGCTCCTCTTTGAGCGCCGCGCCCAAGCCGACGCAGAAGCCAAAGCCGCCGCCGAAATCGCCATGCTACAGCGTGACCAGATCGCCCGCCGCGAAGCCTTTCGGCGCGCCGCGGCCGAGGAGCTCGTCGAAGCCGAGACCATCATCGCCACCCGCCGCGAGCTGCTGCAAAAAGCCGAGCGTCGCGAACAGTTGCAGACGCTGTTGGCGCCGGTCAGCGGAACCGTCAATGCGATCTCGGTCACCACGATTGGGGAAATGGTCGAGCCGGGCCAGCCGCTGGTCACCCTTGTGCCAGAGGGCGACGAGCTGATCATCGAGGCCTTTCTGCTCAATCAGGATGTTGGCTTCATCAAGCCCGGCGATCCGGCGGTGATCAAGCTCGCCGCCTATCCCTTCACCCGCTATGGCCATATTGAAGGCGAGGTTGAACATATCTCGGCCGACTCCCTGGTCGATGAGCGCCGCGGCCTGGTCTATCCGGCGCGCATTCGGATGACCGGCGCCGCGCTGCGGCTGGGCGCGCTGGGCGAAGCGAATGGCACGGTGCCGCGAAGCTATCACGACCTGCTGCAGGCCGGCCTCGCCGCGACGGTGGAAATCAAGACAGGGGAACGTAGCATCCTGTCCTACCTCTTATCGCCCATCGGCAAGGCGACGTCCGAAGCCGGACGGGAGCGGTAGGGCTCACACAGTGTCTTCTGCTTGCCCTTCACTTGATTGAACTCTCATCAGAGTTCTGATCATGTGGCGTGAACCGGGTGGGGCGAGACTAAGAGATCAGGAGCCCCGACGGATGATGTTGAAGTCTTTGATGGGCATGGGTCGGGCGCTGTGTGCATGTGCCCTGCCGGTTCTGGGCCTGCTGGCGGGGTGTATGGAATATGCCCCCCCTTTGGCACCGGATTATGGCCAGCCGCGTCTCCCAACCGCCCGGCTGCATCCCTATGATACCGAAGAATACGATGTGTTCGAGATGAGCGCGTCGGACGATATGCGCCGCATGGTGTTTCGGGATCGTATGGACGTTCAGTTCAGCAACTTCAAGCAAAGTGTCAACACGTTCCTCTATCTCGATTTCGAGACGGGCCTGGCGGTGCGCTACATCCCCGGCGGAAATATTTTCCCTACTTTGCCCACGGCGTCACTGTCGCCGTCGGGTCGGACCCTGGCCCTGATCCTCGGCAGGACGAACAGGGTGCCGCGGGCTGTCGGGCTGATAGATACCGAGACCGGCACATCACGCTATATCTACTATGCTGATCCGCAGGAAGTGTTTGAAGGGGGCCTGCTGCTGTCGGATGAATTCTTCCTGTTCGGGAGCAAAACCTATGTCCTGCCTGACAATGCCCCGCCTGATACCCCGCCGCCGAACCAACCCGAATTCAGGCCCTATCCCTATGAGGATTTCAGGGGGCTGGACCCGCTGCCCTATGCCAGTTTCGGGGGCGGGGCGGCGCTGCTCAATCTGAACACGCTGGAGGCCTGGGAACTGAAAGGCTGCTCCAGGCCCTTCTATTCCCACATCATCAATTTTTCCACGCCACAGATCCATGGTGCCAGTTTCGTGGCATCGTTTACCAATGTGATGGAGGTCCTTCGAGATGCTTATGGTGCTACGAGTCAATTCGGGCGGGTCTGGAACATTTATGAAAGGCGAATGCCCTTTGGCGGCGCGCTCCACCTGCGCGAGACCGGTGCGCCGGCAGGGGCGCCGCTGTGCATCGACGAGATCGAGGTGGTCGAGGACTCGTCCCTCGTTGGCTATGAGACAGAGACCGGGAAACCGATCACCCAAATCTATGGCACCCGCCAGCTCAGACTGACGGGCGGGGAACCTTTCTGGATCCTCGACACGCTTGACCAGGCGGGGTTCCACAAGGCCGACGTCCGGATCGTGGCTCATAAGATCATCGATGGTGCCCTGCTGGCCCTGTCGCGCACGCCAGACAATGTGTTCCAGCGCATCCTCTGCGACGGCCCCGAACCTAGGGATGCGCCCAGCTGCCGGGCGCTGGGCGCACCGCTCATCTATGACGGAACCGAGGAAAAGATCCTGGAAATAAAGGACTAAGCCATGAGCCGCGACTTTGTAGACGACAGTTTGGCGTGGGAGCGCGCGCAGAGGTATGGGCGCGCGCGCAAATACCGATACTGGGCGGACCGGTCCTCGAGCCGCAATCGACGCCGTCGTTGGTTCGACGATTCACCGGTGTTCGATGGCCCGATGCTGCGGCCGAGGGATGACGGGTCTGACGAGGTCATCAGGGGGTTCGGACGCCAGGGGGGCGACAGTCTGACAGGCCACCACTTTGTCTTGATTGAACTCTCATCAGAGTTCTGATCATGTGGCGTGAACCGGGTGGGGAGAGGCCGAGAGATCAGGAGCCCCGACGGATGATGTTGAAGTCTTTGATGGACGAGTGTCCGGCGCTGTGGACGTGTGCCCTGCCGGTTCTGGCGGCGCTGAGCCTGGCCGGGTGTAACATCCAGGACCTCCCAGGTTTTCAGGGCCCGAATGCCGAACCACTTCCGCCATGGAGAGAGACGATCAGTCTGACCTGCGACTTTCCGGAAGATCAAAGGTTTTGGTCTCGCTCTAATGATGTTTATGCGATCCGGTCGCAACAGGGTGCCACCGAAGTCTATCAGTACAAGTCTCTCCCCGCCAATGATCTGAGAATTGTCGATAAGGTGCGCGACCGGTCCATCCGGCTTGTGCACGCCAATGCGCGCGCCCGTTTGACAGATGCCACATTCAGCCCGGACGGGCGCCGGCTTGCCTTTGTTACACGGGCTGGAAGCTACCAAGCCGGGGAAATTGTCGAACTGGACCTTGATACGCTGGACTATACAATCCATGGCCATTGGCCCGGTCATTATGAACACCCCCTGCCGCTGGAGGCGCCTGGTCATTTCCTGGCCTTTGAAAGCTCGGTGAGCGTGGGCGGTATTCCGCCGCACAGGACCGTCAAAGAATACATTAATCGCGCGGTGTTCTCATTTACGCCGGTTCTGATCACGCCGCGCGGCAGCTGGTATCTCAATCATGAGGCTGAAACCGCACGCGGGCGGGTGGTCTGGAGCGATGAGATCAACTCGGTCGCCGACCTTGCTCCTCTGAACCCCGAAGTGTTTAGCCATGAGATCGGTTGGCGGCCGGAAACCTTCACCGTCGAAGATCGGCGGCAAAAGATTACCGATGTCGAGCTCGGCCCTAGTATGGCCTTTTACTGGGAAGGCCGGCCCTGGATTTACGTTCTTAGCCTAGACGATCGGCTTGCAGGCTTCCTCAACTATTTCCGCATGGACTTCAACATGTCACAGGGTGGCTTTCCGGTCGTGGATATCATTGAGGTGACGCCTGAGGAGCTGATTTCCTCCTATAAGAACCGGATCCCGCTGCCGGAAACGCCGCCCTCAGTGGACGAAACGCTCTGCCTGACCGGTGGGCAGTTCATGCAGGTCTCCCCTTATGATGGAGTCGTAAATGCCGAGTGAGTTGATCGAGCGGTACAAGAAATATGCGACACACGGCTATTATGGCCGTCAGAGGCGGCCATTTGTGCGGGAGGACACCGCGGGCGGTTATTATTATTCAAATCCATTTCCCCGTTTCAAACCCGATACCTCACCGATTCAACCGCGCCGATCCGACCAAGTCTATGGCGGGCGCACGGGCGCTCTTGATCGGTCTCAATCGACTGCCGGCTATTTCTTCGGCGGTGGCTGGGCTTTCGGCCACATCGAGAATGAACATTTCAGGGTTCAAGAGGAATCCTTTCTAGAGTACATGGATCTTGAGGCACACCAGAGCTCGATTGTTGTCGAGTACCGGGTCGGCGACCCCGCCGGAACTGAGATCGGCGAGCCCATTGATCTCGATCGTGGCGGCATCATCCCGGATACGGTTCCGGACGGGCACTACTATATCGTCCGCCAGACGCTCAGCGTCGGCTTTCCGGGGGCGGATCTGCCGCATTTCCTTGACCTGACGACCATCGACCGCGCCGCCGTAATCCATGATTTCGAAATGCGCTCAGCGGATGTAGC
Source organism: uncultured Hyphomonadaceae bacterium (assembly GCA_938084575.1). GTDB lineage: Bacteria > Pseudomonadota > Alphaproteobacteria > Caulobacterales > Hyphomonadaceae > Henriciella. The sequence goes on along the minus strand of CALKFG010000002.1, from coordinate 338,033 downwards.
CTACTGGGACGGCAAAGTGTCTAAACAGATGATGAAGCAGGCCAAGTCGGCTGCCAACTCAAAGCTGCGCCAAACACTGCAGCTTATAGACTGGAACGCGGCCTTTGAAGAGCTCGACGCGGCGTGGATCGAAGAGGGTCTGTCTTTCGAGGAGTACAGAAAGACGAGGAGCTCCCTGGCCTATGAAGAGACGGTGGCGCGCACGGCCATTTTCTTTCTCGACTTCGCCGATGATCCAAGCGCACCGGAATGGATCCAGGAAGGACAGTTCATTCCGGGATCGGCGTTCGAGGTCGATGAAGAAGGGATGCTCAAGCCGGTCAATCTTGAGCGCTATTCCAAGGGGCACCCAGCCTACGAGGTCTTCGAGGGGCATGCGAGGCGTGTTGCCAATGAGCGGGGGCTCGATCTGGAGGAACTTGAAGTCGAGCTCCAGCGCTATATCGAACATCTCAACGAGCAACAGCGGCTCGGTAATCTGCACATGTCGATGAATAGTATCGCGGCCGAGCTTGGCGCCACCTTCGGCTCCATTCTGGGTTCGACGCTGGCGGGTGGGTCTGGCCAGGTCGGCGACAGTTTCAGATCGATTCTGTTTTCGAATATCGGGGCAGAGCTCGGGCGCCATATCGGCGCGGCCATCGATACCGAGCAGGAGGATCTCCTGCTGGGCATCGAACAGGGGCTTGAGGCGGTGCTGGAAAACTTCCCGGTGACGGTCGGTTCAAGCGCCATTCTGGCTGGCAGCGGACATGTCTCCACCTTGCTGGCTGACGAGCTGTTCGAAGCGCTTGGACTGGACGGCCAGGTCGGCGATCTCGGCGCCCACCTGGCCGGCACGGTACTCGACGATATGATCAAAGGCGCAATCGCCGAGCTGGAAGCGGGCGACTGGGCCGATCGGCTGTCTGAGCGCCTGAAGCCTACCGATGGCTTGCCGAACGCGGCCGCTACGGCCTTGGCGAGCTATCTCGGCCGGCGCCTGTCAGATGAGGTGGTGGAAGCGAAGAACACCTTTTCCGGCGTTGCCTCGTCGGTTTTGGGTGCGAAACACGCCGCCGATACTTATGCTCTGGCGGCTGCCATCTACAACCCCGTCCTGGCAATCGCTCTGGCGACGGTCAGCGCCTTTATCACATCGACCCTGGCCAAACTTTTCGGCAATCTGTTTGGCTCCTCGAAGCCGAAGATACCGTTGGCGGATGCGGAGACAGTGCTCAATTTCGTGTCGGGCTATTATGAGGTCGGCGAGGTCACCTCGCGCGATGGCGGGGATCGCGGCCTGGTCACCGACATGGCCGAGGCGGCGCGCGACACGCTGAACGGGCTGATCGGCCTGGTGGTGCGGGGCAGTGAGATCGCCGGCAATGGCAATCTGACCTCGCCGACGCAGGTCTATGGCCATAAGGGCCGCGAACTCTGGGTCCGGCTGGGCGGGGTGGACGGGGTCAAGCACAGCGTCGAAAGCGCCGATGAGGCGGTCGATCTCGGCGCCCTGTGGGCGATCCGCCAGACCAGGATTGCCGGCGGCGACCTGTATCTGAAACGGGCACTGTATAATAGCTCGGCCAGCTCCATCCTGGCCCTGTCGGGTGACCTGCAAGTGGCCGAGGATTATGGCTTCTACAAACAGAATATGGCGCTGATCAATGCCGCCATTGCCGAACCCTATGAGTCGCTCTCGGCCGAAGACAAGGTGTTTTACGATGCAAATCAGGGCCTGATCACCCGGGTCATGGCGGCGCCGCGCGATGCGGCCGGGGCGCTGCTCGAGGATGGCTCGGCGCTCGCCCTGTCTGCGGAAGACCAGGCCGCCTATCTCGCCGCGCAGGCGCAGGTCGACCGGATCATTGCCGGGCTCGCCGTGTCGCAATTTGCCGCCGGCTGGATCGCCACGCTACAGCGCGCCGCAGAGCTCGGCCTCAACGCGGTGACGGCGTCGGACTTCTATGGCGGCCTGGCCGGCTTTGCCGACAGTCTGAAGCTGCTGCACGCCCAGGCCCTTGAGTATGAAGATGTGCAGGTCGGCCTGGCCGGTGACACCCTGTCGGTCACCTATGGTCCCGCAGACGACCGGCAGGTTTTCGAGGTCGAGGGCTTTGGCGCTGAGGCAGGCTATATTGTCGGCATGCAAGGTTCGCCCTTGTCAGACGGCACCCGCGCGGCGCTCGATGCAAAGGATTCGCTGAGCGGTGGCGTGCGCACCTACTCCCTGCTTTCGGCGTCTAAGCCCTATGGCGGGTCGGCGAATAATTTCATCCAGCATGACGGCATGGACGGGATCGTGCTGGACGACCGGCGCAGCGAAACCGGGCAGTTGCAGATATCTTATCCCGGCGTCATTTGTTATTATCCCGGCTGCGTGACCGGCCAGACGCTGACCGCGACTGTCACGGTTGAAGGCGGCGATGACATCTTCATTGGCGGGGCGGGGGATGACCTCCTGTATGGCCGGTCGGGTTTTGACTGGCTCGACGGGCGGGGCGGGAATGACCGGCTCTATGGCGGGGCCCATGATGATGTCCTGCTGGGCGGGGACGGCCATGACCAGCTATATGGCGGCGATGGGCGGGACTATCTGCATGGCGGGGCCGGCGATGATCGCGTCGTCGACTGGTATAATCGTCAGGGCGGCCTGTGGGGCGGCGATGGCGATGACATCCTGATTGGCGGAACCGGTTATGATGATGTCTTCGGCGAGGGTGGCGACGATATCATCATCGTCGAAGAAGAAATGGTTTGGAATTGGTATGATGGCGGCGAGGGCCAGGATACTTTGTCCCTGGAGCGGTTCTCAGCCGGGGTCACTCTGGCGCTCGGCACACGCGCTTCCTGGGATTCGACGGTCCATCATTGGTATATTCATGACCGGCTCAATGCAGGCGGGCTGGGAATTGAGAATCTCACCGGATCACAATTTGGCGACACGCTCACCGGCGACAGCGGCAGCAATGTGCTGCGCGGCCTGGCCGGTGACGACACTTTAAATGGCGGCGCGGGTGACGACACGCTGGAGGGCGGCGCCGGCGCGGACACGCTGATCGGCGGCGGGGGGAGCGATACCGCCTCATATGACCGGTCGGCAGCGGCGGTGTGGATCGATCTGACCACCGGTGACGTGTTTGGCGGCGATGCGCAGGGCGACACGCTAATGGGGATTGCGAATCTTGAGGGCTCTGATTTTGACGACACCTTCAAGGGCACCTCCGGACGGAATGTTCTGACTGGCGGGCGCGGCGATGACTGGTTCGTGGTGACGTCGGGGGCGGATAAGATCCAGGGCGGCGATGGCTTCGATACGCTTGATTTTTCCGAGCTCAGCAGCGCTGTCGACGTTCACCTTCGGGCCAGCGCCGACGTCGCCTATGCTGGCGGCGCGGCTTCTGGCCAGGTTTATAGCGAAATCGAGCACCTGGTCGGCACCGCTTATAATGATGACTTGCGTGCGAACGGACTCGATGCCGTGTTGCAGGGCGCAAGGGGAAATGACTGGCTCCGCGGCTTGGACGGCACCGACACCTATATTTATCATGTGGGCGATGGGCAGGATTATATCCACGACAATTACGACAATCATGGCGACCTGCTTCTGCTGGGCGACGGGTTCAGCTGGAACACGCTGTCGGTCTCAACCGGAAGTTACCTGACCTTCTCGGCCGTGGGCGATCCCTACAATCATATCCGGACTTATGAGAACTGGCGCAACACGCCGAACACGTCGAACCGGATCGCCAAGATCGATGCCCTCGACGTTGGCGGCAGCGGCGAGGTCAGCCTGCTGAATATAGAACGCGCGATCATGCGCACCGGCGCCAGCGAGACCATTTATGGCGATGAAGGCTCCACCAATCGGGGCGACATTATCTTTGCCTATGGGGGGGATGATCGGATCTACACCGGCGGATATGATGATTATGATACCCGGGACAATATCGTTATTGCCGGGCGCGGAGATGACGAAATCTATGCCAGTGTTGGAGACGACGTGTTCGTGTTCGAACGCGGCGACGGGGCCGACCGCCTGGTGGACCGGGGCGGCTCGGACCGGATCCTGTTTGGCGCCGGGATCACCGCTGAGGACGTGATTTTCGAGCAGGCTGGCGGCTCGCTGTTCATCGGGCTAAGGGATTCTGACCAGCCCGAGCTGACCGCCAGCCAGGTCAGCGACCGGATCGAGATTGTCGGGGCGGGCTGGGAGCGGCCTGTTGTGGAATTCCTCAGCGCAGGGGGTGTCGATATCGACCTTCGCAAGATCGATCTGCGCGGCAGCTGGAATGGCGCGCCGGTGGCTGCGGACGATCAGTTCTCATTGGTCTCGACACTCAGCCGCACGCTCGATGTGCTGGCCAATGATACCGATCCGGATGAGGATCCGATACGGCTCGTCTCGGTCGACAGCCCCCATGCGCAACTGATCGATGGTCGGCTGGTTTTCACGGCACCAGATACACTCACCACAACGACCTATAGTGTGACCTACACGATCGAGGATGATCGCGGGGCACAGGCCACCGGCACGGCTGAAGTCACGGTCACACCGCGCTCGGCCGTCAATACCGCGCCGGTGGCCCAGGATGACCGACACGTGAGCTATACATGGCTCACCAATGCCCCTGCCACCTTCGACCCGACCCTGAATGATGCGGATGTGGATGGCGATCTGCTGCAGATCAGCGCGATCAATGGCCAGGCGATCAGCCTTGGCGACACCGTCCTCGTGACCGCAAGCCTGAGGGTGTCGCTGGTGTCCGATACGGTTCTGGAAATCAGCTATTCGAGTACAAGCGGCACGACCGACTTCACCTATACCGTCAGTGACGGCCGCGGCGGGACCGATACATCAACGATCAGCATCACAGCGGGAAGTCTCAACTTAGACTTCGAGATTGGTTTCGTCGGCGCCGCCATGGTCGCGGAGGGTGCCGACCTCGTCGGGTTTGAGGGGCCACCTGTGCGACGCCCGCTGCTGATCGATCTGAATGGCAATGGGGCGGGCCTTGTCTCCGTCTCACAAAGCCCAATTGTCTTTGAGGGTGAGGATGGCGTGACCTATCGCAGCGGCTGGATTGGTCCGGAAGATGGCTGGCTGGCCCGGGATCTCGATGGCGATGGCCGGATCAAAGACTTTTCGGAGTTCAGCTTTCTGCATCAGGCCGCGGGTGTGTCTGGACTGCAGGTATTTGACAGCAATCTGGACGGGCATTTCGATGCCGGCGATGCGGCCTGGTCCGACTTCCGGATCTGGCGTGACCTGAACCAGGATGGTATCGGCACGCCGAATGAGCTCAGCTCGCTTGAGGCGATGGGGATCACTGGCTTCGACCTGGCCGCCACCCCGCTGCACTATGGCGACCCGATGGCGCAGGACAGTCAGGTTCTCAATCAATTTGACCTGACTTTGCGCGACGGACAAAGTCTGGCCGCCTATGATGTCGACCTTTACCGGGTTGGTTCGACACAAACCGCCCATGCCACCCAGCCGGCGCCCTGGATTGATGGCCGGTTTGGATCTGGCCCGGACGAAAGACGTGGCCCACACCCGACCGACGATCTGGGCACCCAGACCTTAACCCAGCGGGCCCTGCTGATCAGCCTGGATGGCGGCCCCATCGAATTAATCGATCCGTCGCAGTCGGGTCTGACCGTCGATATGAATGGCGATGGCGCCTATGATCGCCTTGGCTGGAGTGATGGCGAGACCGCCTTTCTCGTCATGGATCGCGATGGCGATGGCGAGATCAATCTGGAAACCGAATTGCTTCCGGTCACGCAGCCGAAGGGGCTGGGCCGAAACAGTCTGTTGCACGCGCTAGATGAGAACCGAGACGGATGGATCGATACCGCCGATGCGGTCTTTGCCGATCTGTCCCTGTGGCATGATGCCAATGGAGACGGGCGCAGTCAGGCGGGTGAACTGACCTCTCTGGCTGAGGCCGGGCTTGTCGCTCTGGAGGCCAGAACCACGCCCAACGGCGCCCGACCGGGCGGTCCGCTCGCCAATGAGATAAACGGGATCACGAATGCCCGCTGGGCAGATGGACGTACCACCGATCTCGCCGATGTTACCCTGCGGATCTTCGCCGGTGATAGCGCCGAACAGGCCGCCGAACAGGCCCGCCGGTCAGGCCGGGGTCGTATTCCGGACGGACGGGGACATCCGGTGCAGGTAACCGAGGCGTATGCGTCGGAGCCGGCTTCAGACCCTGCCCTACCGATCAGGCTGGACGCATCCGAAGCTGGAGGGCCCCTGCTGGGCCAAGCGTCCACTGGCTGGGTGCTCCAGGATCCGCCGGCAAGATTTCTTGCAGGCACGCCGGCCGAACCAATGGCCGACTTCGAGACACCGACACGGGGTCCCGTCCAGGAAACGCATGAGGCGGGCTTTGCCGCGCCCCCGATAGCGGATGAGGCCTGGCGAACCCGGCCATGGTGGCTGACATCGGTTGGCCAGATCACAAGCGGGCGTTGGTCGTCAGATGGACTCAGCGCTCTGTTCGCCTCGCTTGATAAAGACAAGGTTAGCCATGCCGGACACGGTCCGATCATTGCAAAGGAAAGGGGCGATCCACAATGGGTCGCCGAGCGCCAGCGGCTGCTGCAGGCGATTTCTGCCTTCGACACCGATGCAGGGGCACTCCAGACCCGACAAAGCGACGTTGCCCCCATGGTCTCAAACCTGCCCTATCTGGCACATTCTATTGAACCGTCGGCCTGGCAGACCAGCCCGTTCTCTTAGGCTCAGCGCCCTCAAAGGCCGGGCTCTTAATTCTGAATGGGCGCAAGTAGAGGGCGTTGTTGTGCTGCTGGAGACGGGTGCGTTGATGAGGTGCCGGGTGTTGCTCGTCTCAATCAAATTGAGAAGGATCAGTTGCGGTTGAGGATTCCTCCTGGGTGAAATCGTGCTAGCCAGGAGTTCGACGCGGGCCCCTAGCGTCAAATTCAAGCGGTCCACAAAATTGTGGACCAAAACCTGACCGAACTGAGGACCAAGAATCGATTTTCATGCGCGTAAGTGTTTGAAAATAAAGGAAAATAAAAATGGAATGTGGCACGTCACTCGCGCCATTTCCCTCGGTGTAACCCTCCCATAAACCATTGAAACCAAACGACATTTTCGGGGCGGGTGTGCATAAGTGTGGGCGCCATGTCCGAAATTTGCCGGGCCCTCCGGGACCGAATTGCGGCCCAGGGGTCGGCGTCATCACGCGCGTCGACGATAAGTCCTGCCCCGACCCGCCAGATCGGGCCGGTATCCGCCGGGAGGCGCGGATGGACCGATCCTGCCGCGACCTGGCGCTTCGCTGTCACTGCGGATCAGCTGTGCTCCGGCAGGTGGCGCTTTGGGACTGCGCTGCGCTGCTGATCCTGCCAGGCCGGGTCGATCCAGACCGGCACCTCGGCCGGCGCCAAAGGCGGGTGCCCCAGGATGGCATCGGCGGCTTTTTCAGCGACCATGATGGTGGGCGCATTGATGTTGCCATAGGGGATGGACGGGAAGACGGAGGCGTCGACAATGCGCAGGCCCTCAAAGCCGATCAGGCGACAGTCGGTGTCGACCACACTGTCGGGGGCATGGGCCGGGCCCATACGGCAGGTGCCGCAGGGATGATAGGCGCTTTCCACATTGGCACGCACCCAGCGGTCAATCTCGGCATCCGTGGAGGTGGCCGGCCCCGGCTGGATCTCCGCACCGCGAAAGCCATCCATGGCCGGCTGGGCCATGATTTCCCGTGTCAGCCGGATACAGCGCCGCCACGCTGCAACATCATCCTGGTGGGACAGGTAATTGAACAGGATGCTGGGTGCCGCACCCGGTTCAGACGAGGTAATCGCCACCCGGCCGCGGCTTTTCGGCTTGTTGGGCCCGACATGGACCTGGAAGCCGTGTCCCCGGATTGAGGGGGTGCCGTCATAGCGCATCGCGGCAGGCAGGAAGTGGTACTGGATGTCGGGGGATTTCCGCCCGGCGTCTGACCGGATAAAGGCACAGGATTCAAAATGATTGGTGGCGCCGAGACCGCGCTTAAACAGCAGCCAGCGCGCCCCGATCAGCAGCTTGTTCAGGGGATCGAGGCGGGTGTTCAGGCTGACCGGCTGTGTACAGTGGAATTGGAAATAGACTTCCAGATGGTCCTGCAAATTCGCTCCGACGCCGGACAAGGCCTGGCGGACCGGGACCCCGGTCTGGTTCAGAAGGTCCGCCGGACCAATGCCTGAGCGCTGCAGGATCATGGGGGAGGCAATCGCGCCGGCCGAAAGAATCACTTCACGCCGGGCCGTGAGGGGGCGTGTTCGTCCGCCCCGACTCGCGATCAGGCCGGTTACGCGCCGGCCGTCAAAGACCAGCTGGTCGACCAGGGTGCGGGTCATAACCGTGAGATTTCGGCGCCGCATGGCCGGTCGCAGATAGGCCCGGGAGGTCGACTCCCGCACGCCATTGCGAACGGTCATGTGCATCGGGCCAAAGCCCTCCTGACAATAGCCATTATAGTCTCCTGTCCGCGGATACCCGGCCTCGACACCGGCGTCGATAAAGGCCTGATAGAGCGGGTTCCGCGTCATATTGTTACCGCCGCCAACCCCCAGCGGTCCGGTCCCGCCGCGATAGGTGTCTTCTCCGCCCTGCCAGGTCTCGGCCCGCTTGAAATAGGGCAGGCAGTCGGCATAGCCCCAGCCCTCAGCGCCAAGTTCTGCCCATTCGTCAAAGTCACAGGCATGGCCGCGAACATAGACCATGCCATTGATGGAGGAGGTTCCACCCAGACCCTTGCCCCGCGGGCAGGTGATCTGCCGGTTATTAACGGCCGGCTCCGGATCGGAGTCATAGCCCCAATTATAGGTTTTCGATGCCATCGGATAGGACAGGGCGCTGGGCATCGAGACCAGGATGTTCCGGTCACTGCCGCCGGCCTCCAGCACCAGGACGCTGTGCTTGCCACTGGCCGACAGGCGGTTGGCCAGGACACAGCCGGCTGACCCTGCGCCCACGATGATATAATCAAAAGTATCCGTCATGGTCAGGGGGCCTCCGCCGGCTGGATCGTAGATAAATCATCGCGCCGCTGGAAGATCAGAACATACAGGCAGGCATACAGTCCGATGACGACCAGTCCGATCCACTCAATTTTCAGCGGCGTGAACTGATATAGCAGGATAAGGCCATAAAGCAGGCACCAGTGGGCTGCGACATAGCGCGGCCCGCCAAGCTGTTTCACGGTCAGCTGAAGATGTTCCGAATACAGGCGGGTCAGGGAATCGAGAGAGGTCACCACGAAGATCACGCCGACGCCAGCCATGCACAGGCGAAGCGTGCCGGCCAGCGCGATGGCCTCGCTGTGAATATAGAACAGGACGGAAAACCAGAGCGCGATGGGCAGGGACGGGATGACCAGCAGGGCCACCAGCAGCTGCCATACCCGCACGCCCCCGACGAACCGGGCCACGAACTGTCCGATCATAATGCTCCAGGCGAACCACCAGAACAGGTAGAAAGCGTGGTAATCCGTTTGCGGCGTGATGAATCTCGGCAGATGGGCGAAATAGGCACCCAGCTCCACGGCAAGGCCAGGCAGGCTTGCCGGTGCCATACCACTGACCTGCCACAGCAGGCCGATCAGCCCCAGAAACAGAGCCGTCGACCCGATGGAGAGCCATTTCACATACCGGATGTCGGTGCTGGACAGGACCGCCAGAAGAACCACGGCGGCGACCAGACCATACCGGGCAGGGGGCGATATGCCGTCCACATAGCTGGGAAGATAGCTCAGGAAGAGATAGCCGGTGAAGGCACAGGTGGCGATAATCACAGCCGTGTTGACCCGTTTTACGGGGCCAAGCTCGAACAGGCCAAGGCGGGGTTCGATCACGCAAAAATAGAACGTCGTCAGGAAATAGAAGGCCCAGACCAGGAACCCCCAGAAGCCGAATTCGACGGCCAGGGCATTGGTGAAGCCATAGGCCGCCTCTGCCTCATAGACGGGAAATTCGGTCAGCGGGAACATGATGAGACCAACATCGAGGCCAGAGGTGAACAGGATCGCCATGAACGCCAGAAGCGGTTGCGGGTCGCTGCCCTTCAGGGGCAGTCGCCCAAGCCGCAAAACGATCAGGACGGATGTCAGCAGTGTCACCGCGATTGCGATGCTGAGAATGGTCTGCATCTGTTGTGTCTCCCCGTCCGCGCTCTGGTCCTGTGGCAGCAGGAGATCATGCAAGCGACAGCCTAAGCCGGTTTTGCCGGTCACTGAAAGGATCATTGCCGATAAGGTATAACCGCCACGGGACCGGACAAGCCGGTTGCAGCCCTGGCGGACGGCCACTGGTCGATTACTACTGCCGGATTGCGGCAGGGCCGATTTGCTGGCACACTACGAACTGGGTGGTGCTGAGCGAGGGCATGATGGACTTTGACGCACTTCTCTTGTCGCGGCTGCAATTCGCTTTTGTGGTTGCGTTTCACATCCTCTTTCCCGCTTTTACCATTGGCCTCGCGGCATTTCTTGCCGTGTGCGAGGGCTTGTGGCTGAAGACCGGGCGGGAGGTTTTCAAACGGCTTTACCTGCATTGGGTCAAGATTTTCGCGCTGGCTTTCGCCATGGGCGTCGTGTCGGGCGTAGTGATGTCCTACCAGTTCGGTACCAACTGGTCGGTTTTTGCCGACAAGACTGGTTCTGTGCTCGGTCCGTTGCTGGGCTATGAGGTCCTCACAGCTTTTTTCCTCGAGGCGACCTTCCTGGGCGTTATGCTGTTTGGCTGGAACAAGGTGGGACCGGGTCTGCATTTTGTCGCCACTTGCGCCGTGGCCGTCGGAACATCGATTTCAGCCTTCTGGATCCTGTCGGCCAATAGCTGGATGCAAACCCCTGCGGGATTTGCGATCGACGCGGTCACCGGTAATTTCTATGCGACCGACTGGGTCGCAGTCGTGTTCAATCCCAGCTTCCCGTCGCGCTATGTTCATATGATGCTGGCGGCGTTTGCGACCACCGCCTCGGTCATTCTCGCCGCGGGCGCCTGGCAGATGCTGCGCGACCGGGCTTCCGAGCCAACGCGGTGGCAGACCCGTATGGCCGCGGGAACCCTGGCCGTTCTGATGCCGCTGCAGATCCTCGCCGGTCACTGGTCCGGCGAGGTGGCTTATGAGCACCAGCCGGCCAAGATTGCCGCGATAGAGGCCTGGTGCGACAGTGCAGCGGTTCAGGGCACCGCCATTGTCGCCTGGCCGGCAGACAATGAATGTGGGTTCGAGACGCTTGAGCTGCCGGGCACGAGCCCGTTTCTGTTTCCCGGAGCGGAAGGTGAGCTGAAGGGGCTGAAGGACTTTGGGGAAGGGGAAACGCCGCCCATCTGGATGATTTTCTGGAGCTTCCGGATCATGGTCGGTGCCGGCCTCGTGATGCTGGTCATCGGGTATTGGGGTGTCTGGAAATGGTGGCGTGGCAGCCTCGACCGCCCCGGCCTGTTCCACTGGCTGGCGGTGCCGTCCGGCACGCTGGGATTTATCGCTGTTCTGACCGGCTGGATCACCGCAGAGGTCGGTCGCCAGCCCTGGACGGTGTATGGCCACCTGTTGACCGCGGACAGTCTGGCCCCGGTCTCGGCCGGAGAAGTCGCGACATCGCTGCTGGTGTTCATGCTGGTCTATGCCATCGTGTTCACGGCCGGGGCCATTTACATGGCCCGCATCGCGACCCGGGGATTCGGGGACGACAGGTCGCCCCCGGCGGGTGAGCGGCGGCGGGCGCCCGGCTCTCCGCTGGGCTCGGTTGGCGATCCCGCACAGCTGACGGGCGACATCGCCGCTGCAGAATAGGAGGCAGGAAAATGGATCTTCCGTTGATCTGGGCCATGCTCATCGCCTTGGCCGTTATGATGTATGTTCTGCTTGATGGCATGGATCTCGGGGTTGGCATGCTCAGCTTTCTGGCGGCAGACGATGAAGAGCGCAATATGATGTCGGCGACGATTGAACCGGTCTGGGACGGCAATGAGACCTGGCTGGTGCTTGGCGGCGGCGGCCTGTTTGCCGCCTTTCCGCTGGCCTATGCGGTGATCATGCCGGCCGTCTATCTGCCGGTCCTGATCATGCTTTCAGCCCTGATTTTCCGGGGTGTGGCGTTTGAATTTCGTCACAAGGCAGTCCGCCGGCCGACGCAGCTGTTCTGGAACGGGGCCTTTTATGGCGGGTCGCTGGTCGCTGCCTTCAGCCAGGGGCTGATCCTGGGCGCCTTCATCACGGGGTTCCAGACGGAGGGGCGGAATTTCGCCGGCGCCGCGTTTGACTGGCTGTCCCCCTTCTCGGTGCTGACCGGCCTGTCTGTGACCATTGGCTATGTCCTTCTGGGCGCCTGCTGGCTGGTGCTCAAGACCGAGGGCGCGTTGCAGGCCAAGGCCCGCCGCTATGCCCTGAGGGCGCTGTTTGGCGTATCGGTCTGTTTTGCCCTGGTCAGCCTGGCGACCCTCACCACCGATCCCCGCATTACCGAACGCTGGGGCCTGTCAGCAACCGGTCTGGATTTTGGCCGGCTGCTTTTGCTCAGCCCGCTGCCGCTCGCCGGACTGGCGCTGACGGTCTTTCTGGGCCGCGACCTGCTGCGGGTGGGGACCCCTCAGGCCGGGCCGGACTGGCGCCCTTACCTGCTCGCCGTCGGGATCTTTCTGTCGGGCTATGTTGGTCTTGCGGTCAGCCTGTTCCCGTGGCTGGTGCCCTTCCAGTTTGATATCTGGGAAGCCGCAGCCCGGGACAATGCGCTTGGCCTGATGCTGGTCGGGGCCGGCGTGATGTTACCGATCATCCTGATCTACACCGCCTATGTCTATTCCCTGTTCTGGGGCAAGGTGAAGCCCGGGGATGGCTATCATGCCTGACGGCCGGTTTGAGCCGGCCCCGCCTCCGGAAAAGGGCGCGCCGCCAGGCAGCCTGCTGCGTCGGCTGGGCTGGTTCGTCCTGCTGGCTGCAGCAAGCGGCGGGGCGGTCATCCTTGTCGCCTATGTCCTGCGGGGCCTGCTTTTTCTCGGCTAGGCCGGGGCAGTCCCTACAGGCGGAGACGGCGCAGGCGCAGGGCATTGGTAATGACCGACACTGAGGACAGGCTCATCGCGGCCGCGGCGATCATCGGATTTAACAACAGCCCGAACGCCGGGTACAGAACACCGGCCGCGATCGGCACCCCCAGAGCATTGTACCCAAAGCCAAAGATCAAATTCTGGCGGATGTTGCGCATCGTTGCCCGGCTCAGGCGCCGGGCCCGGACAATGTCCAGCAGGTCGCCGCCAACCAGGGTGATTCCGGCGCTCTCAATGGCGACATCCGTTCCCGTTCCCATGGCGATGCCGACATCGGCCTGGGCCAGGGCGGGCGCATCATTGACCCCGTCGCCGGCCATGGCCACGCAGTGTCCGGCGGCCTGCGCCGCGCTGAGGATGCGGTGCTTTTCGGCGGGCGAGACATCGGCATGCACTTCGGTAATACCCAACTGGCGGGCAACCGCCTGCGCGGTGGCGTCATTGTCGCCCGTCAGCATGACCACGCGCAGCCCCTCGGCCTGAAGCGCCGCCAGGGCCCGCGGTGTGGTGTCCTTGATCGCGTCGGCAATGCCCAGCAGGCCAGCCAGTTTTCCGTCTATGGCGGCATACATCACCGTCTGCCCCTGTTCCCGGTGGGTCCGCGCACGGGCGTCCATCCCGGCCGGGTCAACGCCGATCCGGGCCATCATCCTGGCATTGCCAATCACCACGTCGCGGTCTCCGACACGCCCCTGCACGCCCTCGCCGGTGATGGCGCTGAAGTCATGCACGGGTGACAGGGCCAGGCCGCGCGACTCTGCCCCCCGGACAAGGGCGGCGGCCACGGGATGTTCACTTCCGGCCTCGACCGCGGCGGCGAGGGCCAGGAGCGCATCCGCACGCCAGCCCTCGGCGGGATCGATCAGGCTCAGATCTGCCTGCCCGCGGGTCAGGGTTCCGGTTTTGTCGACCAGGACCGTGTCGACCTTTTCAAGGGTTTCCAGCGCTTCCGCATCGCGGATAAGGATCCCCGCCGTCGCTCCGGTGCCTGTGCCCACGGTGATTGAGATCGGCGTCGCCAGACCGAGCGCGCAGGGACAGGCAATGATCAGCACAGCCACCGCATTGACCAGGGCGAAAGACAGCCGGGGCTCCGGACCGATCAGCAGCCAGGTCGCAAAGCTGGCCAGGGAGATGGCGATCACGCCGGGCACAAACCAGGCGGAAACCCGATCGGCCAGGCGCTGGATCGGCGCGCGGGACCGCTGCGCCTGCGCGACCATGTTGACGATTTGCGACAGCAGCGTGTCGCCGCCGACCCGGTGGGCCCGCAGGATCAGCCCACCCTGCTGGTTGACCGTGCCTCCGATCAGCCTGTCGCCCGCCCGGCGCACAACCGGCAGAGGCTCCCCGGTAAACATCGACTCATCGACATGCGACTCGCCTGACTCAACCTCACCATCAACCGGGATCCGGTCGCCGGGACGAACCCGCAGCCGGTCGCCCGCATGCAGTTGATCCAGCGCGACCTCGGTTTCCGTGCCGTCCGCCTCGATCCGGTGGGCTGTCGCTGGGGCAAGCCGAAGCAAGGCCCGAATGGCGCCGGACGTGGCCTGCCGGGCCCGCAGCTCCAGCACCTGGCCGAGCAGGACCAGCGTCACAATCACCGCAGCGGATTCGAAGTACAGGTCGACCTGGCCGGTTTCGCCCCGAAAGGCGGCGGGAAACACGCCAGGGACGAGAGTCGCCACAAGGGAATAGGCAAAGGCCACGCCAACCCCGAGGGCGATCAGGGTAAACATGTTCAGATTGCCCGACCGAACCGACATCCAGCCGCGCTGGAAGAAAGGCTTCGCGGCCCACAGCACGACGGGCGATGCCAGGGCGAGCTGGATCCAGCCATTCCATCCCGGCGGGATCCGCCCGGCCAGCGGAAAACCTGACACCATATGGCCCATGGCAAGAATCAGCAGTGGGACAGCAAAGACCAGGCTGATCAGAAAGCGGCGCATCATATCGTCCAGCTCGCTGGTGTCCTGCTCCAGCGTGGCACGTTCCGGCTCCAGGCCCATGCCGCACAGCGGGCAGCCCGTATTGGCGATTTCCCGGACATCCGGATGCATGGGGCAGGTCCAGATCTGGCCGGTATAATCGGCCGGAACCCGGTTCAGGGCTGCCGCCTGTTCTCTTGAGAGCGGTGCGGCGGCGTGGCAGCCATCGCCGTGCCCATGCTCTTTGGAGGTGTGGCAGCCATCGCTCTGAGGGCTTTGCGTCGACATCTATCTTCTCCCTCGCCGGGGCAATTATGCGGCATCCGCCGGGGCAGGCCTCAGCCGGCGCGGCCCAGCGCATCAGGCCCGCGGGGATGCTAACACAGGCGGCGATCCGCGGACAGCGCAGCGTCGCGGGCAGGGCGTCTCAGAGGGGGGCGATCAAAACAACATCCACCGGTCGGCCGGCCTGAACGGCCGCAGCATGGGGCCGACGCCGCACCAGGCCATTGGCGGACAGGAACGGGCTGATCAGAGAGCTGTCCTGATTGGGCGCGGGCGTAACACTCAAACGACCTTCCGGGCCAAAAGCGACCGCCGCCCTCAAAAAGGCTTCACGGGGCCCATTGGCGGGCAGGTCGGTGGTGAGCGCGGCGGGCCGGGTCTGATGGCCATGGGTCTGGGTGATCAGCGGCCGGGCGAACAGGTGCGCGCAGACCAGGGCAGAGGCCGGGTTTCCGGGAAGGCCCATCACCCGCTGGGCGCCCCGGCTGGAAAACCAGCTGGGTTTGCCCGGCTTCACGGCCACTTTTTCAAAGACCGGCTGAAATCCCTCACGCGCAAAGGCGCCGCGCATATGGTCATGATCCCCGACCGAGGCCCCGCCCACAGGCAGGAAGAGATCGATATGCTCGGCCTCGGCGATATGGGCCCGGATATCGGCCTCGCTATCGCCGGCAATTCCCAGATCCACCGGGATGCCGCCCCAGCTTTGTACGAGAAGCGACAGCGCCACGGGATTGGAATTGATGATTTCACCCGCGGCCAGTGTGCTGCCCGGAGGTCTCAGCTCATTGCCATTGGCCAGCAGGCCCACGCGCAGGCGACGCCGAACCATGACGGTGGCGTGATTGGCGGCTGCGGCCAGCGCCAGCTCCGCCGCTCCCAGCCGGGTCCCCGCGCGCAGCAGGATGGCATCTTTCTTGAAATCAAGCCCGGCTGGACGGACATAGCGCGGGGCGTCATGACCGGTCTCGAAGATGACGGTCTGACCGTCCCGGCGGGCCTCTTCCTGAATGATGATGTGATCGCTGCCCTCGGGCAGGACACCGCCGGTGAAGATCCGAACGGCCTGTCCCGGACCCACCTCTCCCGTGAAGGGGATCCCGGCCGGAGCCTCCCCAATCACGTCCAGCTGGCTGCCGGCTTGGCAGACATCGGCCAGGCGAACGGCATAGCCATCCATGGCCGAAACCGGAAGGGGCGGGCGGGAGACAAGCGCGACAACATCCTCGGCCAGACGCGCGCCGTCTGCTTCGGCCAGCGCAACCCTTTCGGCGGGCGGTGTGAAGCCGTTCCGGTCCAGCAGGCGCAGCGCCTCGTCAACACTGACCAGACCGCTCATGACCGGCTCTTGCGATAGTCGCCGGATTTTCCACCGGTCTTTTCGACCAGCTCGATGCCTTCGATGACCATCGCCTTGTCGAGGGCTTTCAGCATGTCGTACAGGGTCAGGCAGGCGACAGAGACTGCTGTCAGCGCCTCCATTTCGACGCCGGTCTGGCCCGTGGTGCGCACCCGGGCCTCAACGCTGAGCCCGGCCTCGGCAACCGTAATGTCGAGTTTGACGCCGCTGAGCGGGAGCGGGTGGCATAAGGGGATCAGATCTGCCGTCCGCTTGGTAGCCATAATGCCCGCCAGCTCGGCAATGGCGATCGGGTCGCCTTTCTTCGTGTCGCGCTGACTGGCCACAGCCAGGGTTTCCGGAGCCATGCGGACAAAGCCGCGGGCCGTGGCCGTGCGATGGGTGACGGCCTTGTCACCGACATCGACCATGCGGGCCCGCCCGTCCGGTCCGATATGGGTCAGGTCGCTCATGATCAGCGTTCCATCAGGCGCGGCATGAGTTCCACCAAATTGCAGGGCTTGTGGCGGCTGTCGAGCTGGTAGGAAATCACCTTGTCCCAGCCATCCTTAACCGCACCGGTGGATCCGGGAAGGCAGAAGATGAAGGTACCGTCCGCCAGCCCGGCAATGGCACGCGATTGCAGGGTCGACAGGCCGACGCTCTGGTAGCTGACCTGATGGAAAATGACGGAGAAGCCTTCAATGATCTTGTCGAACAGCGGGGTGATGGCCTCGGGCGTCACGTCCCGCCCGGTCAGGCCGGTCCCGCCGCTTGAAATCACCACGTCTATGTCGGGATCGGTGATCCAGGTCTGAACACGGGCCCGGATCTGCGCCTTGTCATCCGGGACGATCTGGCGGTCTGCAACCTCATGGCCGCCGGCCTCGATGCGCTGGACCAGCGTGGCCCCCGACGTGTCGGTTTCCAGTGTCCGCGTGTCGCTGACAACCAGCACCGCGATTCGGACCGGGATAAAGGGAAGCGACTCATTGATGCCATGCATGACTAGGTGTCTCCAGTAAGGGCCCAGCGGGCCTGATCTTGATAGTCCTGTGCGCGGGGCTCGATCCAGCGGGCGCCCTTGTCGGTGAGTTCCTTTTTCCAGAACACCGCCTCGGTCTTGAGATAGTCCATGAGATAGTCCGCGGCCTCGAAGGCATCGCGCCGGTGCCGGGCGGCCGTGGCGACGAAGACGATGGTGTCGCCCGGCGCCATGTCGCCAATCCGGTGGATCAGGCTCAGCGCGGTCAGGGGCCAGCGTGTCAGGGCGTGGTCTGCCGCAGTCTGCATGCCCTGTTCGGTGAGGGGTGAATAGGCCTGCAAATGCAGGCCGAAGACGGTGCCCCCGGCGGCTTCCGACCGGACCCGGCCGACAAAGCTGACCAGACCGCCGGCATCACCGGCGCGGGCTTCAAAGGCCCGCAGGGCCTCGGCGGCATCGAGACGGCTCTGGCGCAGTTCAATCATCACCCACCTCCGACTGGGGGCAGGAAGGCAATATGATCCTCATCGCACAGGCCATGCGGCTCGCACACAATCTCATCATTCACCGCGATGCGAATGGACCTGTCATCCAGAAGGACGGCCAGCATGAAGCGCTCGCTGAGCCAGCGTCTCAGCTCGGTCGTATTCCGCACGCTGACGGGCAGGCTGAAGGTCTGCTCCGCAGACGGGACAGTGTCGGACAGGCGACCAAAAAACGACAGACGGGCCATGTCAGCCTCCGGTGACCGACATGTGCCGGGGCAGGGCCGGCGCGGCGCCGCGGTGCGAAATTTCAAACTCGTGACGCTCCGGCTTGCCCCGCATTGCCTGATCGATGGCCGCATCAAGGGCCGTTTGGGCCGGGGCGGAGCCGCGCAGGGCCGCGCGCAGGTCAATATGGTCGTCCTGACCGAGGCACATATAGATTCGTCCGGTACAGGTGACCCGGACGCGGTTACACCCGGCGCAGAAATTCTGGGTCAGCGGTGTGATAAAGCCAAGGCGTCCGCCGGTTTCAGCAATCCGGACATAATGCGACGGCCCGGCGCTCAGATCGGTCTGCGGCAGGTCCTGCAGCTGCCAGATCTGGTCGAGGCGGTCGCGGATCATGGTGAGCGGAATATACTGGTCAATCCGGTCTTCGCCTGTGGCGCCCAGCGGCATGACCTCGATCAGGGTCATATCCATGCCTCGTTCATGCGCCCACCGGATCATGTCAGGCAGTGCCGCAGCATTCTGATGACGCAGCACCACCGTGTTCAGCTTCACCTTCAGTCCAGCGGCCTGTGCCGCGGCGATGCCATCCAGAACCGGACCGAGGGTTCCACGGCGCGTGATCTCAAAGAACCGGTCGGGATCCAGTGTGTCGAGAGAGACATTGATCCGCTTCACACCGTGGCGCACCAGCATCTCGGCGCGGCTCGCCAGCTGGGTGGCATTGGTGGTCAGGGTCAGCTCGTCGAGGCCAGCGCCAAGGTGTCGGGACAGGCGCGACAGCAGGGCGTCAAGATCCTTCCGGACCAGGGGTTCACCGCCCGTGATCCGGATCTTGCGCACGCCCCGGGCGATAAAGGCCGAGGCAACCTGATCGAGCTCGTCGACGCTGAGCAACTCGGCCTTGGGCAGGAACTGCATCTTTTCCGACATGCAATAAGTGCACCGCAAGTCGCAGCGGTCGGTGACCGACAGGCGAAGATAGTTAACGGTCCGGCCGAAGCGGTCGACCAGCGGTGTGGGCGGGGGCTGCAGCTGTCCGTCAGGCATCGGCTGGTGCTCCGGTGTGCGCCAGGTCGGCAACCCGGTCAATGTCGTGGGCTTCGGCCAGCGGCAAGGCGACCCGACCGGTTGCTGTCAGGCTGGCGATCAGGTCACGTGCGCCACGATCCCCCGTCGCCATCATCAGCGTGTCAAAGGTTTGGCGGGAAAACAAAGCCGGCGGCCCGGCCTGGCCGTCACTCTCGCTGAGCACCGCCTCGAGGTCCGGGGTCAGGCTGGACTGTAGCCGGATCAGGTGCCGGTCGGACACGCTCGGCATGTCGCCCAGCAGAACGAGGATGGCCTCAGGGTCGGCCATGTCCCGCAGCGCCGAGATCCCGGCCCTGAGGCTGGTGGCCATGCCCTGGTCAGGCGCTGGCGTGTCGATCACCTGCCAGCCCGCCTGCTCAAGCAGGTTCCGGCGGGCCGGGCGGTGTGGATGGGTGACGGCCAGGCGTGCCGCGACCGGGATTGCGCTGAGCGCGCCGGCCGGACCCTCCAGAACGGCTCTGCCCCCGGCCAGGGGCGCCAGTAATTTGTCGCCGGTCTCGAACCGTTCTGACCGCCCTGCTGCGAGCAGCAGCAGCCCGGTCCGCAACAGAGGCTGTGCCGCAGGGCTATGCCAGGCCGCGACGATGTCAGCCAGCGCTGAGACGGCCAGCATGCTGGCATCCCGCATGCTCGGGATCAGGCCGATCGGACCGCGGACCCGGTCGATGTCGGCTGCCCCGGTGCCGAGGGCTTCAAGCCGGGCGCAGCGGCGGGCATGAGTGGTCCGGCTGCCGACGGCGCCGATATAGAAAGCCGGTCCGGACAGAGCCTGCTGCAGCAGGGCCGGTTCCCAGTCCGGATCGTGCAGCATCAGGACAAAGGCGGTGGCCGCGTCATCGCCGGGATCGGGCAGGTCCTGCGGGCTGGAGAGGGGGTCGATCTGCACGATCCCGTCGCGGCGGGCCGTGGCCGCATCCTCGGAATCGGTCAGCTGCAGGTGCACATCGAGGCCGCTGGCCTGGCACAGCCGGGCCATGGCCAGGCCATCTGCGCCCTTTCCGGCAATCCGGACCCGGAGCTTCGGACGGACCAGCGCCCGAAACGGCCGGGCGCTGTTGGCCAGGGGGGGCGCGCAGGAGAGCTGGCCGGCATCTGACAGGCCCAGACTGACCGGTCGCCGAGCCGCCAGCTGCCGGGCCACAGCCGCCAGCACAGTCCGGTCCGGAGACGGCAGGATGACAAGGTCGATGCCACCGCCGCAGGGCAGGGGCAGGTCAAGAAACGGGGAACCGGCCCCATAGCGCAGGCGGCGGATCCTGCCGGTTTGCAACGCCCCCTGCGCCTGCAGAACGACATCGGCATCAATACAGCCGCCGGACACATAACCCACCGAGCAGCCATCTGCCCGGACGGCCATCAGCGCCCCCGGGGCCCGCACGCCGCCGCCCTCCGTCCCGGTCACCATGACCAGGGCGCTGTCGGTCCAGGCCAGGGCCTGGGCGATCACGTCCTCGGCATGCTCACAGGTGGGACGATGGGCGGACAGGTCGGTCATGAATCCCGATATAAAAGGTATTTTACATCGAGGCTAGTCTTCGGGGCCGGCTAGCCGGCTCCGCAGCAGGTCGAGCCGATCCTGATTGACGCTGTGGGCGCTTTCGCACAGGGCGAGATAAAGCTGCAGGATGCCGGCGCCGGATGCGGTCAGCCGGGCACCACCGCGGTTTGCGCCGCCATGGCGTGTTTCAACCAGGGGGTCGGAGAAAGCGGCATTCATGCTGTCGACCAGTTTCAGGGCCTTGGGATAGGACATGCGCATGGCGGCTGCGGCGGCCCGAATCGAGCCCTGTGTCTCGATCGCCTGCATCAGCCGGGCCATGCCCGGGCCGAACCGCGCGCCGCCGGGCAGGTCAATCCGCACACTGAGCCGGGGCAGGGGCGGGGAAATGTCAGGCATGAGGCGCTCCGTGATCAGAGACTTCTATACGCGAAATCCCCGGGGTGCTACATCGACGCCGATGCGCCTGCCGACCTGCCTTTGGCCCGGACTTGCCGGGGTCTTGCTCTCTGCCTGCCTGGCGGAGGCGCCCGGTCCCGACGCGGCGGCGACGGGCGACAGTGGGCCGGTTGCCTGTGTTGCCGATACTGTGCGGGTCGACCTGCCGGCCGGCGTGTTCAGCATGGGGGCCACGGACACCTATGCCGAAGAGGCCCCGATCCGCCAGGTTTCGGTCGCTCCCCTCGCCATGCAGTCCACCGAGGTCAGCAATGCACAGTTCGCGACCTTTGTGGCCGCCACGGCTTATGTCACCCAGGCCGAGCGGGCACCGGACCCGGCGCTGCATCCGGACCTCCCGCCCGCGCTTTTGGTGCCGGGGTCGGCGGTCTTCCGGTCCCCGGCCGACACCGGTCAGCGGCGGTGGTGGCATTTTGTGGAAGGCGCCAGCTGGCGGGCGCCGGAGGGCCCGGGGTCAGACCTGTCCGGTCGCATGGATCACCCGGTGGTCCACGTCACTTTTCATGATGCGCTGGCCTATGCCGCCTGGGCAGGTGGCGACCTGCCGACAGAAGCGGAATGGGAATATGCGGCCCGCGGCGGGCTGGATGGCGCCCGCTATAGCTGGGGCGATGAGCCGCCGGATGACGGGGGGCTGAAAGCCAACACCTGGCAGGGCGCTTTCCCGGTTCAGAATACACGGCGCGATGGCTATGCCGGCACCGCGCCGGTGGGCTGTTTTCCGCCAAATGGCTACGGATTGTTCAATATGACCGGCAATGTCTGGGAATGGACCCGGGGCCAAGCCCGCGCCGGACAGCCCAATAGCGGCCTGATCAAGGGGGGCTCCTATCTCTGCGCGGACAATTTCTGCCGCCGCTACCGCCCGGCGGCCCGACAGGCGCAGGAGCGCGACTTTTCCGCCAGTCATATTGGGTTTCGCCTGGTCTTCCGCCCGGACCCGCCGGCATGAGCCCGGCCTGTGTGCGCCTCGACGGGGGCGGCGTCAGTCTTGTCCTGGCGTCCACCGACAATGGCCTGCCGGAAATTGTCTACTGGGGGAGCAGCCTGCCGGAGACCGCCGACCTCGACCAGATGGTGAGCCTTGTCCGCCGACCGCATGGGCATGGCCAGCTGGACGCGGCCGCGCCGCTCAGCCTTCTGCCCGAAACCGGGCGCGGCTTTCCCGGCCAGCCGGGCCTGATTGGCCAGCGATCTGACGGGACCGGCTGGGTGACCCAGTTCCGCCTGGCGCAGCCCCTGCAGCCGGCACCTGACGGTCACAGCCTGCAGCTTGTCGCCCGGTGCGCGGAGGCGGGGCTGGCCTATGAGGCCGGCTTGACCCTGCAGTCCGGGTCCGGGGTTCTGACCGCCTGGGCGCGGCTGACCAATGAGGGGACCGACGCGTTTCTGATCAGCTGGCTGTCCTGTCCGGTCCTGCCGGCTGAGCCGGACCTGACCCATATGGTCGGCTATCATGGCCGCTGGTGCCACGAATTCCAGCGCCAGACCGTGCCCTGGGTCAAGGGCGCGCATGTGCGCGAGAACCGCCTCGGGCGCACCTCACATGAACATTTTCCCGGCCTGATCCTGCCGGGACCCGGCAGCGATGAACTGTCCGGACGGGTACATGGCGTACAACTGGCCTGGTCGGGAGATCATCGCCTGGTGGCGGAAGAGCTGGCCGATGGCCGGCGCCAGATTCAGGCCGGCTGCCTTCTCGCCCCCGGCGAAGGCCGACTGGCGCCGGGCGACAGCCTGCGCACGCCGGACCTGGTTGCGGCCTGCTCGACCGCAGGGCTGAGCGGTATGTCGCAGGCCTTCCACAGTCATATTCGCCGCGAGATCCTGCCGGACCTTCCGGCCTTCCAGCCGCGGCCAGTCCACTATAATTGCTGGGAAGCGATTTATTTCGATCACGATGTGACGCAGCTCTGTGATCTCGCCAGCGCGGCGGCAGATCTCGGCGCGGAGCTGTTTGTTCTCGACGATGGCTGGTTCAAGGGCCGGGTCGACGACACGCGGGGGCTGGGAGACTGGACCGTCGACCGGCAGATCTACCAAGATGGGCTGGCACCCCTGATCGCCCATGTGCAGGCGCAGGGCATGCGGTTCGGTCTGTGGGTCGAGCCGGAAATGGTCAGCGCCGACTCGGATCTGTACCGCGCCCATCCTGACTGGCGGCTTGACCTGCCGGGGCTGACCCAGGTGACGGGCCGGTCGCAATTCATCCTCGACCTGAGCCGCCCGGAGGTGGGCGATCACCTGTACCGGGCGCTGCATGCGCTGCTGGAGGCGCACCCGATCTCATATCTCAAATGGGACATGAACCGCACCGCCAATTTGTCTGCCACACCGGCTGGCAGGGCGGTCGGCCGCCACCAGGTCGAGGGGGTCTACCGCCTCATGGACCGCCTGCGGGAGACCCATCCGGACCTTCTGATCGAGACCTGCGCATCCGGAGGCGGCCGCCTTGATCTCGAAATTCTGAAACGGACCGGCCGGGCCTGGCTGTCCGATTCCAATGATGCGCATGAGCGGGTCCGCATCCAGAGAGAGGCGAGCTGTTTCTTTCCGCCCGAAATCCTCGGTGCCCATGTCGGGCCAGCCCGATGCCACACCTCCGGACGTCGCCTGTCCCTGTCCTTCCGGGCCGGAGTTGCCAGTACGCGCCATATGGGGCTTGAGCTTGACCCCCGCGATCTGTCGGACAGTGATCGTGCCCGCCTCAGGACCGCGATTTCGGATCACAAATCCCGGCGCAGCCTGCTTGCCACCGGCCGGCATTATCGTCTGCCCGAAACCGAGCCCGGACGCGTGTCCGAACTGTTCCTGTCGCCGGACGCGACCCGGTTCCTGCTGAGCGTGGCCCAGCTGTCGATGCCGCCCTCATCGGCGTCGGCGCCCCTGCGCCTGCCCATGCTGCCGGCCGACCAGATGTACAGCCTGACCGGGCTGTCTGACGCAGATGTCCCGCGGGCGGTCAACCGCGATGACCGGACCGCCCTGCCGGTTCTGGCAGAGACGCCGATTTCGGGGGCTCTGCTCGGGCAGGTCGGTTTGAGCCTGCCGAATGCCTTGCCAGACCAGATCTGGTTGATCGAGGGCAGGCTGTCCTCGGGGTAAGGCGGGAGAATTTTCGATTTCACCTCTACGCTGCCTTTGCGACAACCTGATATGCAAAGAAGATCAGCTGAGCATGGGACGGCGTCATGGACCTTGAATTTAGCCCGGAATACGAGGCCTTTCGGGGCGATATTGCGACCTTTCTGGCAGCGAATCGCGACGCGGCCCCCACGCCCAATGATCACGGGCTGAAGCATCCGCGGCGGCTGGCCTGGCAAAAGCTGCTGATCGAGAACGGGCTGGCGGCGCGCACCATTCCCGAAGCCTATGGCGGCTTTGGGGGTGAGGCTGACATTCTCAAGTCCCGCATTATTGCAGAGGAATTTGCCAAATCCGGTCTGCCCCGGGGCATTGCCAATCAGGGCGTGTCCATGCTGGTGCCGACGCTTCTGGAGCTGGGCACGGAAGCGCAGAAACAGGCCTTTATCCGGCCGACCCTGCACGGAGAGATGATCTGGTGTCAGGGCTATTCCGAGCCGGGGGCCGGTTCGGACCTCGCCAGCCTGACGACGCGGGCGCGTATTGATGGCGATGATTATGTCATCAATGGCCAGAAAATATGGACATCGACGGCCCGTCACGCCGACATGATGTTTTGCCTGGTCCGGACCGAACCTGACGCCAGGAAGCATCATGGTATATCCTATCTGCTGTTTTCCATGGACACGCCCGGCATCGAGGTGCGGCCGCTGGTCGACATGACCATGCGGGCCAATTTCAACGAGGTGTTCTTTACCGATGTCCGGGTGCCCCGCAGCCAGATCGTCGGGCAGCCCGGCCAGGGCTGGCAGGTCGCGAATGCGACGCTGACCCATGAGCGGGGCATGCTGGGGGATCCGAATGCGACCAAAGCGCGGCTGGTCGCCATCGCCGAGCTGATGCAGCGGCAGACGCTGGACGGATCCCGGCTGATCGATCACCCGGTCTATCGCGACCGTCTGGTGGCCCTGCAGGCGCGGGTCTATGCCATGCAGGCCAATGGTCTGCGGGTAACCACCCGTCAGCTGCGGGGCGAGCCGGCCGGTATGGCCGGCCTGATTATCAAATTGCAGGGGTGTGAGCTGAACCATGAGCTTGCCCGCCTGGCGATTGATGCCATGGGGGAGATTGGCCTGCTCTATGATGATGACGGCGCCTATCTCGAGGATTTCGGCCGCTGGCAGTCCAGCTATATGTACGATCTTGGCCTGATTATCGGCGGGGGCACGGCCCAGATTCAGAAAAACATCATCGCGGAGCGGGGGCTGGGCATGCCCCGTGAACCCCGCCCGGCAACAGCGTAGGGAGGCGGCCATGGAATTCGCTCTGTCCGAGGACCAGACCCTGTTTCAGGCCTCCATATCCGGTTTTTTAGCCGGACAGGCCCCGCTCGATACGGTGCGCGACATTGCCGGCGGGGATGCCGCGGCCGCCGCGGCCCTGCGGCAGGGCCTTGCTGAGCTGGGCATCGATCAGATCCTGGTGCCGGAGGCTTATGGCGGGCTCGGCCTGGGTCTGCTCGACGCCGCCCTGGTCGCCGAGGCGTTGGGCGGTGCGGTGGCGCCGGTCGATTATATCGCCAATGCGCTGGGTGCGCTGGCCGTGTCTGCAGCCGGGACACCGGCTCAGAAAGCCCGGCTGCTGCCGGCGCTGGCCGCCGGCAAGGTCCGGATCGGTGTCGCCCTGGCGGAGGCCACGGGTGCCCGGGCCGATGCCGGCGTGCAGGTCGATCAGGGCCGGCTGCAGGGACGCAGCCTGTTTGTGCAGGGTCTGGAGGGCGCGACCCATATTCTTGTCGCCGCCGGCTCCGGCGGTCTGTACCTGGTTGAAAGCGGCGCAAGGGGTCTGGAGCAGACCAATTTGTCCACCATTGACCGGACCCGGCAGCAGGCGGGTCTGACCTATGCCGCCACGCCGGCCGAGCCGCTTGGCGAGGACGGGGACAGAAACGCAGCACTTGAACAGGTCATCCAGGCGGGACATGTCTTGCTGGCGGCGGATACGCTCGGCGCGGCCCAGGTCATGCTGGACAAGGCCGTGGCCTATGCCGGGGAACGCAAGCAGTTCAGCCGGGTGATCGGATCCTTCCAGGCGGTCAAGCATCTCTGCGCGGACATGGCCGCCGAAATTGAACCGGCCCGGGCGCTTGTCTGGCATGCCGCTTATGGATTTGATTCCGGCCTGGAGGATGCGCCGCTGCTGGCGTGCCTGGCCAAGTCGCACCTGTCTGAAATCGGGACCTTTGTGGCCCGGACGGCAACGGAAATTCACGGCGGTATGGGCTTCACCGATCTGGTCGGCCTGCACTACTGGTTCAAGCGGATTGGAACAAACCGCCAGCTTTTAGGCGGACCCGAACGTGTGCGCGAGAAGGCCGCACGACTTCAGGGTTGGGGTTAAGAAAAAGCTCGCCTATGGTGAGCCGATAAAGATATAGAGATGATGAAAGAGCGAGGAAAATACATATGGCTGACACGATGATGGGACTGGATCCCAATGATGCCCTTAACGATCTCAACATGTCCGAGAGCGCCCGTCCGCTCTATGAACATGTGAAGAAATTCATTGCCGAGGTGGTGGACCCCATGTCGGAAAAATATCACGCCCTGGGCAAGAATAAGGACGACATCTGGGCTTATGCGCCGGGTCAGCTGGACATCCTGCAGGAGGCCAAGGACGAGGCCAAGAAGCAGGGTCTGTGGAATTTCTTCCTGCCCGATGCCGAGACCGGTGAAGGCCTGTCCAATCTCGACTATGCCTATATCGCGGCGGAGCTTGGCAAGAATGCGCTGGCGTCGGAGTCGATGAACTGCTCGGCCCCGGATACGGGCAATATGGAAGTGCTGGAGCGTGTGGGCACGCCCGAGCAGAAGGAAACCTGGCTGAAGCCGCTGCTCAATGGCGAAATTCGGTCGGCCTTTGCCATGACCGAGCCGGCCCTGCCGAGTTCCGATGCCAAGAACGTGTCGACGCGCGCCGTTCTGGAAGGCGATGAGTGGGTTATCAACGGCGAGAAATTCTACATTTCCGGTGCCGGCGATCCGCGCTGCAAGATCATGATCACCATGGTCAAAACCAATCCCGAGGCCGAGCCTCACAAGCAGCAGTCTCAGATTCTCGTGCCGATTGACACGCCCGGGGTCAAGATCCTCGACGGAATGCAGGTGTTTGGGGACTATGATGCCCCGCACGGCCATATGCATATCGTGTTCGACAATGTCCGTGTCCCGAAGGAGAACATTCTTCTGGGCGAAGGCCGCGGCTTTGAAATTTCTCAGCTGCGCCTTGGCCCGGGCCGGATCCACCACTGCATGCGCTCCATCGGTGCTGCAGAGCGGGCGCTGGACCTGATGGTCATTCGCGGGACCGGACGGCAGGCCTTTGGACGGGACCTCGTCCGGCTGGGGGGGAATCTGGAAAAGATTTCCCGCGCCCGCATCGAGATTGAGGCGATGCGGATGATGGTGCTCAAGGCCGCCAAGGCCATGGACGTTCTGGGCAATCGCGAGGCGCGTGTCTGGATTTCCATGGTCAAGGCCATGGTGCCCGAGCGGGTCTGCAAGATCATTGACGAGGCGATCCAGATCCACGGCGCGGCGGGTGTGTCGCAATGGACGCCGCTCGCCCGCATGTATACCAGCCAGCGGACGCTGCGCCTGGCCGATGGTCCCGACGAGGTTCACCACATGGTGGTTGGCCGGGCGGAACTGGCGAAATATTCCGGCGAGGAAGAAGATCCCGCAATGGCGGCTGTGTGGCGCAAATAGTCCCCAGCCAGACCTGATCTCTGACGAGGCCGGCTCAGCAATGAGCCGGCCTTTTCATATGGTTGACACGGGCCGGGATGCCGCCAATAGTTGCAATTACAATTATCTGAAGGGAGGCGGGCATGGCAGACCTGTTTGACAATCCGGTGGGGCTGGACGGCTTTGAGTTTATCGAATTTTCGGCACCGGACAAAGGTGTGCTTGAGCCGGTTTTCGAGGCCATGGGTTTCACCCATATCGCCGATCACCGGTCGAAGGACGTCCAGCTCTGGCGGCAGGGTGATATCAATCTCATCGCGAATTACGAGCCCCGTTCGCCGGCTTGGTTTTTTGCCCGGGAGCATGGCCCAAGCGCCTGCGGCATGGCGTTCCGGGTCCGCGATGCCCGGGCGGCCTACCAGACCCTGCTGCAGCGTGGCGCCGAACCGGTCGAGGTCGGGACCGGGCCGATGGAGCTGCGGATCCCGGCCATACGCGGCATTGGCAATGCCATCATTTACCTGGTCGATCGCTATGGCAGCGCCCTGTCAATTTACGATATTGATTTCGACCCTGTGCCCGGCGTCGACAGCCGGCCGGTCGGGGCAGGCTTTCGCGAGATCGACCATCTGACCCACAATGTGTACCCCGGACGCATGGCGTTCTGGGCGACGTATTATGAGACCCTGTTTAATTTCCAGGAGATCCGGTTTTTCGACATCAAGGGTGAATATACCGGCCTGACCTCCAAGGCGCTGACCGCCCCGGACGGAAAGATCCGGATCCCGCTGAATGAGGAAGGCGAGGGCGGCAAGGGGCAGATCGAAGAATTCCTGCGTGCCTATAATGGCGAGGGAATCCAGCATATCGCCCTGATCTGTGATGATCTCTACGCCTGCCTCGACCGGCTCAAGGCCCGCGGCGTGCCGTTTATGACGCCTCCGCCGGACGCCTATTACGAGATGCTGGAGGCGCGGCTGCCGGGGCATGGCGAGCCGGTTGATGCGCTTCGCATGCGCGGCATTCTCCTCGACGGCACCACACAGGGCGGTCAGCCCCGTCTCCTGCTGCAGATCTTTGCCGAGGCGCAGATCGGTCCGGTCTTCTTCGAATTCATCCAGCGCAAGGGCGATGACGGCTTTGGCGAAGGCAATTTCAAGGCCCTGTTTGAAAGCATGGAGCGCGACCAGATCAAGCGCGGCGCGCTGCAGGTGACGGAACCGGTGGCATGACTGCGGCGCCGGCGCTGCAGGGCGTGCACCACGTCGCCTATCGCTGTCGTGATGCGGCAGAGACCGTTGCGTTTTACCGCGCCGCACTGGGCATGGACTTCCAGCTGGCGATTGCGGAAGACACGGTGCCCTCGACCGGTGAACCCGATCCCTACATGCATGTCTTCCTCGATGCCGGGAACGGCAACGTTCTGGCCTTTTTCGAACTGCCGACCCAGCCGGACATGGACCGGGACCGCAACACCCCGGCCTGGGTCCAGCATATCGCTTTCCGGGTCGCCAGCCTCGATGCGCTGCTGACCGCGAAGACCCATCTGGAGACCCTGGGACTGGACGTGCTGGGCCCGACCCATCACGGCATTTTCAAGTCGATCTATTTCTTTGACCCCAATGGACACAGAATCGAGCTGGCCGCCGACATTGGCACACCGGCCCAGATGCAGGCCCTGAAAGCCGTCGCCGAGCCGATGCTGGCGGAATGGCGCGACACCCGCCAGGCGCCGCGGCACGCCGCCTGGCTCCACGACAAAATTGCAGATGAAAGCTGAGACCCGATGAAACTTGCGAGCCTGAAAAACGGGACGCGTGACGGCGGCCTGGTTGTGGTGTCGAGAGACCTGACCCGCTACAGCGAGGCCAGTGCGGTGGCGCCGACCCTGCAGGCAGCGCTGGATGACTGGGCACGGATCGCCCCGAAGCTGGCCCAGCTGTCGCACCAGGTGGAACTGGGATCGGTCCCGACCGGGCGGTTTCACGAACAGGCCTGCGAGAGCCCCTTGCCCCGCGCCTATCAGTGGGCCGACGGGTCGGCCTATATCAACCATGTCGAGCTGGTTCGGCGGGCCCGCGGGGCCGAGGTCCCGGCGCAGTTTTACACCGACCCGCTGATGTATCAGGGCGGATCGGACGGCTTTCTCGGGCCGCGGCAGGCCATCCCCTTTGTCGACCCGGCCTGGGGGTATGACATGGAGGGCGAGATTGCCGTCATCACCGACGATGTGCCCATGGGGGTGTCGGAGGCGGCGGCGCTGGCCCATATTCAGCTGGTGATGTTGTGCAATGACCTGTCGCTGCGCGGCCTCATCCCGGCAGAGCTGGCCAAGGGATTCGGATTTTTCCAGGCCAAGCCGGCCAGCGCCTTTTCGCCGGTTGCCGTGACCCCGGATGAGCTCGGAACGGCCTGGTCGGACGGCTGTGTGCACCTGCCCCTGCGGGTTGATTATAATGGCGCGCCGCTTGGCCGGGCCGAGGCCGGGCAGGATGTGACCTTTTCCCTGGCCCGTCTGGTTGCCCATGCTGCCAGGACGCGTACCCTGTGCGCCGGCTCGATCATCGGGTCGGGCACGGTCTCGAATACGGGCCCGGATGGCGGTCCCGGCACGCCTGTCGCAGAGGGCGGGCGGGGCTATTCCTGCCTGGCCGAGATCCGGATGATCGAGACCCTGGCACACGGACAGCCGGTGACGCCCTTTATGGATGAGGGCGACACGGTGCGGATTGAGATGCTGGACCGCGCGGGACAGAGTATTTTCGGCGCCATTGAGCAGACCGTCCAGCGGCCCCTCTAGCCCCGCCGGGGACAGCCAAAATCAGAGCTGTTCCAGCCGGGTCACGACCGCTTCCAGCCGGTCGATCAGCAGGGATGGGGCGTCGGCGGGGTCGGGCGGACCTGCCTGCGGGGAGACGGTGCCGGGCGCATAATGGGCGCGGATCAGTCTGACCAGATTGTCGACCACGTCTGCGTCATAGGTCTCCCCCCGCTGCATCAGCGTTCGCGCGGAATATTCCAGGCTGCCATAGAAGACATCTCGGGCCATCCACAGTGCGGCGTTCGGCCGAATCAGGCCGCGATCCCTGCCGCGCTGAAAAATCTGATCAAAAACCGATACATAACTCCTCAGCTCGCCGCGAAGCGCCGTTGGCTCATCCAGCTTGGCGGGCAGGGCCTGGCTCAGCCCGATGACGTCAAACCGCTCGATCACAGCCTGTAAATGGAACCGGGCAAGGGCCTGAAGGGCTTCGAACGGACAATCATGGGGCCGCACCGCGGCCTCGGCATCCGCGGTCAGCCGGATCCAGAATGCGCCAACCACGGCCCTCATCAGCACGGTCTTGGTGCGGTAATACAGATAGATTGTTCCCTCGGCGATGCCGGCCTTGTGGGCAATTTCCGCCATCCGGGCGCCGTCATAGCCCTGCTCGATGAAGACATCGCGCGCGGCATCCAGAATGGCCTGTTCGCGGACCTCGACTTTTTCGCGCCGGGTCAGGGGGGGCCGTTGCCTGCTCATAGGAGGTTGAGTGTCTCCGGAATGGATTTCCGCAGCTCGAATTTGAGGACCTTGCCCGTGGCATTGCGGGGCAGGGCCTCGACGAAAGCGATATGACGCGGATGTTTGAAGCTTGCCAGCTTGTCGCTGACAAAGGCGGATATGTCGGAAAGCTGCAGTGTTTTACCGGGTTTCAGAGCCACCACGGCGCACCCCACTTCGCCCCACCGGGTGTCGGGAACCCCGATGACCGCCACCTCTGCGACCTCGTCGAGGCCATAAAGGACGTTCTCGACCTCGGCCGGATAGACGTTCTCCCCTCCGGAAATATACATGTCCTTGAGCCGGTCCTCGATGTAGAAATATCCCGCTTCATCGACCCGCCCGATATCACCGGACCGGAACCAGCCCTGGCTGAAGCTTTTCTCATTGGCATCCGGGCGGTTCCAGTAGCCCGGTGTGATGGCCGGGCCGCGCATCCAGATTTCGCCAAGGTCGCCGGGCGCCGCGTCTGTGCCGTCCTCGCGCACGATTTTCATTTCCGTATGCATGGCGGCCTTGCCGGCAGAACCGATCCGGGTCTGGACGTCGGCCTTGTCGAGAACGCAGTTGGACGCCGCGCTTTCGGTCATGCCATAGCCTTCCTGGATGGTCAGGCCGCGCTGGTGCCACCATTCGACCAGGGCATTCGGCACGGCCTCGGCACCGGCCAGCATGACCTCGACGCCGGAAAAATCCGTGGCCGCATTGTCGGGATGGGCTTTCAGCGCATTGTAAATCGCGGGAACGCCCAGAAAATGGGTGACGCCGAGATCACGGTCATTGAAGACGCGCAGGGCCTCGCCGGGCTCGAAAGCCCTCTGAATAAGGGTGGTGCCGCCGGCATACAGGACCGGGCAGGAAAAAATATTCAGCCCGCCAATATGGAACAGCGGCATGACCGCGAAATTCACCGATTTCCGTGTCAGGCACAGGCCGCCCATCAGGTTGACGGCGGAGAAGACCATCATTTCATGGGTAATGATCACGCCCTTGGGCAGGCCCGTGGTCCCGGAGGAGTACATCAGCATGCACTGGTCGGACAGTGTCTGGTCGAAGGTCTTGGTCAGAAGCGGTCGGTCAACACTGGCCAGGCCCCGTTCATAGGCCGTATCCCCGCCCAGACCGTCGGTCAGAAGCCATTGGCGTACCGGGGTTTCGCTCTGCAGGGCGTCGACAATATCGAGAAAGGCCTGATCGACCAGAATAATGTCGGGCCCGGCATCCTTGATGATGAAGGCCAGCTCCTTTGCGGTCAGGCGGAAATTCAGGGCCAGGCTGACGGCGCCGAGACGCCATGTCGCGAACACCATTTCCAATATGTCGGTCGAGTTCATGGCGAGGAAGCCGACCCGGTCGCCCGGACCAACGCCGCGCGCTTCGAGCAGCGCTGCGGCGCGCCCGACCCGGTCATTCATCTGCGCATAGGTAAAACGGCGGCCGCTTGCCAGATCGACCTGGGCCGTGTGGTCCGGGTAGAGCATGGCATTGCGCTCAATCCAGTCAACCGCGCGGGGGGCACCCTTGCGCTCAAGCAGGTCTGCATGCCCGGCCGGGCCTGCCGTGGGGGGTGTCTTGCCGAATAAGCTCATGTCTTGCTCCTGCTGTTTATAATCCCATCTGGCGCACCGCGAGATCGCGCATGATCTCTTCTGACCCTCCGCCAATCGCCTGCACCTTGACCTCGCGATACATGCGTTCCACCCGGTTGCCCCGCAAATATCCGGCGCCGCCGAGAATCTGCATCGCCTCTGAGGCGCAGAATTCGAGCGCCTTTGAGGCCGAGAACTTGGCTTTGCTGATTTCTGCGACTGGCATCGGGCCGTCATTGGCCTGCTGGCAGATATGGTTGAGATAGGCCTCGACCATGTCGATCCGCGCCGACATGTCAGCGATCTTGTGCCGGATGACCTGGTGGCGGATCAGCTTGGTGCCGAAGGTCTCGCGCTGCTGGGCCCAGCTGACCGCGTCGTCGAAGCAGACTTTCATCATGCCCAGCATGCCGGCGACCATGCCCAGACGCTCATAGTTGAAATTGGTCATGATGGCGAGAAAGCCCCGATTCTCCTCGCCCATGAGATGGCTGGCCGGGACCCTGCAATTGTCGAAGTACAGCGTGGCCTGATCGGAGGCCCACCAGCCCATTTTCCGGCTCAGGGGCGTGCGCGAGAAACCGGGCGTGGTGGCATCCAGGAAGAACAGAGAGATGCCTTTCAGCCCGCCCTCTCCGGTTCGGGCGCCGACAACGAAATAGTCAGACCGCATCCCGCCGGTGATGAAGGTCTTGGCGCCATTGATGACATAGTCTGCGCCGTCCCTGCGGGCGGTGGTTGTCATCCGCGCGACATCCGAGCCGCCGGACGGCTCGGTGATAGCGAGGCTGGAGCCCCTGCGCCCGGAGACAATGTCGGACAGCACCCGGGCCTTGATTTCAGGTCTGGCCAGATCCTGAATCGGGCCGATCGAAATGGTTCGTCCGCCGAGCGCCGCGCCAATCCCGGTTGCACCGCATTTTGCCAGCTCTTCATTATAAGCCGCCCGCATGAAACAGTCGTCGAAGCCCAGCCCGCCATAGGCTGCGTCGATCCCGAAGCCAAACACGCCGAGCGCGCCGATTTTCTCATGCAGAACCCAGGGGATCTCGCCCGCCTCGTCCCAGGCATCGGCAAAGGGCGTAATCTCCGTGGCGACGAAATTCGCCAGCGTGTCCCGGAAGGTTTTGCGCTCTTCGGTTTCAAACGGATTTTGCATCGGACACGGGCCTTTTCTCTGGAGATCAGGCCCCGAAAAAGTGAGCTTGACTTGCTGATTATGAGCCATAATCATCTCGGAAACAAGATCCGGTATTACAGGCTCGGGAGACCGTTTGTGTCCAGGACAACAGAGATCCGCATCGGGGGCGCCAGTGGCTACTGGGGCGAAAGCGACATGGCTGTGCCGCAATTCCTCGCCGAAGGTGGGCTGGACTATATCGTGTTCGACTATCTGGCCGAGATCACCATGTCGATCCTGGCGCGCCAAAGGGCAAAGGATTCCGAAAAAGGGTTTGCCGCCGATTTCGTCAGCGCCGTCCTGGCGCCGAATCTGGCGCAGATTGCGGCCCAGCGCGTTCGCGTGATTTCGAATGCTGGCGGTGTCAATCCGGCCGCCTGCGGGCGTGCCGTGGAGGCCCTGGTGGCCCGCCTCGGGCTCGACCTCAAAGTGGCGGTGATTACCGGTGACGACCTGCTTGAACGGGCTGGCGACCTTGCCGCACTGGGACCACAGGACATGTTCTCCGGGGCGGACTTTCCGGATCCGGAGCGGCTGGCCAGCATCAATGCCTATCTGGGTGCCTTTCCGATTGCCGCGGCCCTCGCCGATGGTGCTGATATTGTCATCACCGGACGCTGTGTCGACAGCGCGGTAACGCTGGGCGCCTGTATTCATGCCTTCGGCTGGGCGCCGGACCAGTTAGATTGCCTGGCGGGCGGCAGTCTGGCCGGGCATATTCTCGAATGTGGCCCGCAGGCAACGGGTGGCAATTTCACCGATTGGCACCGGGTTGCCGACACGCTGGACGAGGTCGGCTACCCGATCGCGGAGATCCGTCCCGATGGCAGCTTCACCTGCACCAAGCCGGTCGGAACGGGGGGCGAGGTCAGTGTCGGCACCGTCGGCGAACAGATGCTGTATGAGATTGGCGATCCGGCGGCCTACTGGCTGCCGGATGTCTGCTGCGATTTTACCGGGGTCACGCTGCAGGCGACCGGGCCGGACCGGGTCGAGGTTCGCGGTGCCCGGGGCCGGCCGGCGCCTGAGACGCTGAAAGTCTGCGCGACCTGGGAAGATGGCTGGCGTGCGGGCGCGGTCAGTTTCTTTTACGGCGAGTCGGCCGCGGCCAAGGCCCGGGCTTTTGGTGAAAGTGTCCTGCGGCGTGCCCGGGCCCGGCTGCGTGGCCTCAACGCGCCGGACTTCACCGAAACCCTGATCGAGCTGATCGGCGATGAGAGCGAATATGGCGCCTTCGCTGTCGCGCCCGACTCCCGGTCAGTGGCGGTCAAGATCGCGGCCCGGCATGACCAGGCCCGGGCCGCCGGATTGCTGTTGCGGGAGATGTCCGGGCATGGTCTGGCTGCGCCCCCCGGCCTGTCGGGTTTTGCCGGCGCCCGGGCAAAGCCGTCGCCGGTGCTCAGCCTGTTTTCCTTTCTGATCCCGAAGCAGCAGGTCGGGGTCTGCGTCAGCATGGCCGGACGGGACCGGCAGATTCCGCCCGGGCCCCGCCCGCCAGCCGCGCCGGCGCCGCCCTCCATATCGGCTGGCGCCGCGCCGGTTCCCGTGGCTGCCGGGGACAGGGACGGGACAGATCGGGTCACGGTGCCGCTGATCCGGCTGGCCTGGGCCCGGTCCGGCGACAAGGGCAATAAGGCGAATATCGGGATCCTGCCGCGCCACAAAGCCTATGCGCCCTGGATCTGGGCGGCGCTCAGCGATGACGTCATCCGGGCCCGTTTCGCCCACTTCCTGCAGGGCGATGTGGCGCGGTTTTACCTGCCTGGAACCGGCGCGATGAACATCCTTCTCGACCAGGTTCTGGGGGGCGGAGGGGTTGCCTCCTTGCGGAATGATCCGCAAGGCAAGGGATATTCCCAGATTGTGCTGCAGATCCCGGTTTCGATCCCGGAACACCTGTTGGAGGCTGACTGATGGCTGTGTTTTCCTCTCGAATTCAAACCGGGTCCGAGGCGTTTCGCCAGAACCGTGCCGATATGCTGGGCTTGATCGAACGGCTGACGGCGCTGAATGGCCGGACGGCAGCCCTGTCAGAGACGCGGCGGGCGCGGTTTGAGGCACGTGGACAGCTGACGCCCCGCACAAGGCTGTCGCGTCTGCTTGATCCCGGCATGCCGTTCCTGACCATTGGCAACCTGTCGGGCTATCTGTCGGATGGCCGTCCCGAGCCGGACTCTCTGCCCGGGTCGACGGTGATTTGCGGCATCGGCTTTATCAGGGGCGTGCGCTGCATGATCGTGGTTGATGATAGCGGCATCATGGCCGGCGCCATGACGGGGTCGACGGGCTACAAAATCATGCGCTCGGAAGAGATCGCGCTGCAGCAGAAGCTGCCTTATGTCCATCTTGTCGAAAGCGCCGGGGGCGACCTGATTAATTATACCGTGGAGGGATTTTCCCGCGGTGGCGGGCTGTTTGCCGGCCAGGCGAAGTTGTCCAAGGCGGGCATCCCGGTCATTTCCATCCTGCATGGATCCTCAACGGCTGGCGGCGCCTACATGCCGGGAATGAGTGATTATGTCGTGGCCGTGCGCGGCCGGGGCAAGGCGTTTCTGGCCGGGCCGCCCTTGCTGAAGGCGGCGACGGGAGAGATCGCCAGCGAGGATGAGCTTGGCGGTGCCGAAATGCATGCAAGCATATCTGGCCTCGCGGAATACCTGGCCGAAAATGATTCCGAGGCGATCATCATGGCGCAGGAAGTGGTCGACCGGCTGGGCTGGAACACCCGCTGTCCGAAGCCCGGGGTCACGGGCCGGCCCCCGCTCTATGATCCCGACGAGATCGCCGGCATTGTCCCCGTCGATTACCGCAAGCCGTATGAGGTGCGGGAGCTGATGGCCCGGCTGGTGGATGGCTCTGATTTCGCGGATTTCAAGCCGCGCTACGGGGTGTCAACGGTTTGTGTCCAGGCCTCCATCATGGGGTTCCGGTGCGGGCTGGTCGGCAATAATGGTCCCATCGACCCCGATGGCGCGACCAAGACCACGCAATTTCTGCAGCTCATGGATCAGTCGGATACGCCGGTCATCTTTCTTCAGAACACGACCGGATACATGGTCGGCAAAGCCTATGAGCAGCGGGGCATGATCAAGCATGGATCAAAGATGATTCAGGCGGTCACGAACATCGAAGTGCCGCGCATCACGCTGATGACCGGGGCGAGTTTCGGTGCCGGCAATTATGGCATGTGCGGACGGGCGTTTGAGCCGGATTTCCTGTTCAGCTGGCCGAATGCCGCAACCGGTGTCATGGGGGGCGCGCAGGCGGCCACCGTCATGTCCATCGTCGCCGAGGGCGCTGCGGCGGCGGCGGGGAAGACGGCCGACCGCGACGCCCTGGCCAGGCAGGAGGCCCATCTGACGGCCCTGTTTGATGGCCAGTCCTCGGGGTTCTACACCTCTGGCCATGACATGGATGACGGCATGATTGATCCGCGCGACAGCCGGCGCACGCTGGGCTTCCTGCTGGCCACGGTCTGGGAATCCCGGCACCGCGAGACCCGTAAAAACTCCTTCGGTATTTCAAGGCTTTAGGGGGTATCCATGACAAATTTGCCGCATGTCACCGCGCTTGATCTGGAGCTCGAAAATGGCTGGCTGACGATCTGGTTCAACCAGCCGGACAGTCGCAATGCGCTGACCGCTGAACTTACCGCCGATCTGGTCGCCACGCTCGAGGCTGTCCGTCAGGATCGAGCTGTTCGTGGCATTACGCTCAGGGGGCGCGGCGGGATATTCTGTGCCGGGGGCGATTTGAAGGCCTTCAGCCGGGGCCAGTCCGGAACCGACACGGCGCGCGACTCGTTTGAGGATGTCGTCGCCATGTCGATTCGCGGGGCCGGGATGTTCGATCTGGTCAACACGATGCCCCAAGTGGTGATCGCGGTTGTCGAGGGGGCGGCGATGGCGGGCGGCTTTGGCCTGGCCTGCTGTGCCGACCTGGTCATCTGCACACGCGCGGCCCGGTTCGCGATGACCGAGACTGCGATCGGGCTGACACCGGCGCAGATTTCGCCTTTTGTTATTCAAAAACTGGGTTTTGCAACGGCGCGGCGCCTGATGCTGACGGCAGCCCGTTTCGATGGCAGCGAGGCTGGAGGGCTGGGTTTTGCGGATTTCCTGGCGGATACGGCTGAGGAAATTGCAGCGTGTGAGGTCCAGATTCGCAAACAGGTTTTGGCCTGCGCGCCAGGGGCGGTTGCGGACATTAAAGCGCTGATTCTGGCCCTGCCACAGCTGGACAGATCCAGTCAGGTTCAGGCCGCGGCGGAGAATTTTGCCGGGCGCCTGACCTCGGAGGAAGGCCGGGAGGGGGTCGCGTCCTTCGTTGAAAAACGCAAACCAAACTGGGCGAGGCAGCCATGACCCACATCACAACCCTGCTGGTCGCCAATCGCGGCGAAATCGCATGTCGTATTCTGCGTACGGCACGAAACCTCGGCCTGCGGAGCGTGGCTGTATATTCCGAGGCCGATGCCGGTGCGCCGCATGTGGGTCTGGCGGATGAGGCGATCTGTATTGGTCCGGCCCCTGTCACGGAGTCCTATCTCAACATGCAGGCCCTGCTCGACGCGGCCAGAGCCAGTGGCGCAGATGCCATTCATCCGGGATACGGTTTCCTGTCGGAAAATGCCGGATTTGCCGCCGCCTGTCATGCCGCCGGTCTGGTCTTTATCGGTCCGCCGCCAACCGCGATCACGCTTATGGGTGATAAAGCGAAGGCCAAGGCAAGAATGATCGAGGCTGGCGTTCCATGCATCGCGGGATATCAGGGGCCAGACAATGACATTGCGACGCTGCGCGCCGAAGCCGCGCGCATCGGTTATCCGGTGATGCTGAAAGCTGTTGCCGGCGGAGGTGGCCGCGGGATGCGGCGGGTGGCGCGTGAGAGCGATCTGGAAACGGCTATCCGGCTGGCCAGTTCGGAAGCGGCCAATGCCTTTGGCAATGGCGATCTCCTGATGGAAAAAGCGGTTGACCGGCCACGTCATGTCGAGGTGCAGGTGTTCGCCGACCAGCAAGGCCATATCATCCATCTTGGTGAACGCGATTGTTCCATCCAGCGGCGGCACCAGAAGGTGATTGAGGAGGCGCCTTGCCCCGTGATGACTGAGGGCTTGCGGGCAGAGATGGGCGCGGCGGCGGTCGAGGCCGCACGGGCGGTGAACTATGTCGGCGCCGGAACCGTTGAGTTCCTGCTCGATGCGGATGGCAGGTTCTACTTCCTTGAAATGAACACCCGCCTGCAGGTGGAACATCCGGTGACAGAAGAAGTTCTCGGCCAGGACCTTGTCGCCTGGCAGATTGCCGTGGCGCAGGGGGATGCCCTTCCCCTGACGCAGGACGAGGTCCGCCTCAGCGGCCATGCCATAGAGGTGCGTCTTTATGCCGAGGACCCGACCCGGAATTTCTTGCCGTCAACCGGGCCTGTGGTTTTGTGGCACCCCCCTGCTGGACCGGGTATCCGGGTAGATGACGGAATTGAAACCGGTGGCATTGTTTCGCCGTTCTATGACGCCATGCTGGCCAAGATCATTGCGCACGGCCCGACACGGGAAGATGCGCGCCGGCGTCTGGTCCGGGCCCTGCAGGATACCGCTTTGTTTGGCCCTCAGACCAATCGGGATTTTCTCATTGATGCGCTGACACAGGCGGATTTCATTGCCGGAGCGGCGACAACGGCGTTCATACAAGATGCCTATGGCGAGTCCGGCTATGCTCCGGCGCCGGCGACACCGACCGACCTCGCCGCGGTCTTCGCTCTGGACCATTTTCAAGTGCGGCGGGAGGCGCTTGAGTCCGCAATACATGTCGATTCCGAACTGGTCGACTGGGGAAGTGCGGGGGATCTGGAGAGCTCTGCTGTTTACAAGCAGGGCGATGCTGATGTCGTCGTGACGGCACGGACCGAGGGGCAGGGCAAGGTCCGGCTCCTGTTTTCCGACCATACACGCCTGGCTGAAAAGGTCGACATTTGTGGACCGGACGCCTCGTTAATTGTGGACGGATGCCGGCAGCGGCTGGCCTTTCACCGCACCTCCGACGGGCACCTTTTTGTCGCGACACAAGCCCGCACGCTCACCCTTCAGAACCTGTCACAGGCTGTGATGCCCCCGAAGGAGGGGGGCAGTACCGGCCTGGTTACCGCGCCCATGCACGGCAAGCTGCTCAGCCTCGCTTTTGGTGCCGGAGACCGGGTCAGCAAGGGGGATGTGCTCGGGGTGCTGGAAGCCATGAAGATGCAGCATGAAATTGTTGCGGGTGCGGACGGGAAAATTGCCCTTGTCGCTGCGTCACCGGGTGTACAACTGGCCGCAAATGATCTGATCCTCGAAATTGAACCGGAAGATGGAGATTGAGACCATGATGAATTCAAAGATTTGCGACATGCTCGACATTGAGTTCCCGCTCTTGGCGTTCTCCCACTGCCGGGATGTTGTGGTGGCCGTGTCGAAGGCCGGGGGCATGGGGGTGTTTGGTGCCGTCAACCTGCCGCCGCACCGGCTGAAGGAGGAACTTGACTGGATCATGGACCATATTGACGGCAAGCCGTTTGGCGTCGATCTGATTGTGCCCAACAGCATTGCCGGCAAGGGGGAGCCCTACGACCCCGGACGTTTGCGCAGCATGGTTCCGGAGCAGCACACAGACTTCGTCGATAAGCTGTTGAAGGAGTATGACATTCCCGAGGTCGACCTTGAGGAAGGGCGCCAGGCGTCGGCCAGCAACATGATCAATATGACCGCCGAAGGCGCGGCGTCGTCCCTGGAAGTGGCCTTCCAGTATCCCATCAAGCTGATCGTCAATGCGCTCGGGGTGCCGCCCAAGGTGATGATGGATATGGCAAAGATGCATGGCGTGGCGACCGGTGCGCTGGTTGGTGCCAAGGAGCACGCGGTCAATCAGGTGACGGCCGGTGTGGATGTGCTTGTTGTCGCCGGCGGCGAAGCGGGCGGTCATTGTGGCGATGTTGCCACCATCGTCCTGGTGCCGGAAGTGGCTCGCGCGGTGCGCGATATGGGGGCAGACACGGCGATACTTGCCGCCGGCGGGATAACGACCGGTGAACAGATGGCTGCGGCCATGGCCATGGGTGCGGACGGGGCCTGGTGCGGGTCTGTCTGGCTGACCACGGCGGAAGCGGAGACCAATCCCGTGGTCAAGGAGAAGATGCTCGAAGCCAGCTCCCGGGATACGGTCCGGTCAAAATCCCGCACCGGCAAGCCAACACGCCAGCTGCGCTCTCCATGGACCGACGCCTGGACCGGAAGCGATGCGCCGCAGCCCCTGCCCATGCCGTTGCAGTCGATGGTCACCGAGCCCGCCCTTCGCCATATCGACAAGCTGGCACAGGCCGGGCATGAGGGCGCCAAGAAACTCTCGACCTATTGGGTTGGGCAAGGCGTCGGGTTGATGAACCAGCCGATGACATCCGGACAGGTCGTGCAACAGTTCAAGGAAGATTATCTCGCCGCCTATGAACGGTTGATGTCGACCATTCAGGAGTAGGCAACATGGAACAAGCTGAAGATTTCCGGGCTGAGAGCGCAGCCCTGTACGCCCTGTTATCGGCGGCGGATGCGTCTGAATTCGACCAGCCAACACAGTTCAAGACCTGGACCATCAATGCCGTTCTCCAGCACCTGCATTTCTGGAATATGATGGCCGTCTCGCAGGTCACGGATGAAGCACGCCTGGTCGATTTGCTGAGCCGGGTCATGGCGCACAAGGCTGGCATGCGCGGGTTCGAAAATGCGTATCTGGAAGGGCTGTCCGGCGCCGCCCTGCTGGAGACATGGAAAGCCGGTTATGAGACGGCGGCGCAGGTCTATGCAGAGGCGGATCCGAAGCAACGGCTAAAATGGGCCGGCCCGGACATGAGTGCCAGATCCTCGATTACGGCGCGCCTGATGGAAACCTGGGCCCATGGTCAGGAAGTGTATGACCACCTTGGAGAAGTCCGGCAAAATCAGGACCGCATCGCCAACATCGTTGTGCTGGGGGTCAACACCTATAGCTGGACGTATAAAACACGTGGCGAGACACCGCCGGGGCCGATGCCCTGTTTGAAATTGACCGCGCCATCCGGCGCCGTCTGGACCTATGGCGAAGAAAACGGGGGAGATCGGATCACCGGGCTGGCCGAGCAATTTTGTCAGGTCGTGACCCAGACCCGCAATATAGCTGATACGCAGCTCAGACTAAGTGGGCCGATAGCCGCCGACTGGATGAGCAAGGCGCAGTGTTTTGCCGGTCCGCCGGAAACACCGCCTGAGCCCGGGACCAGACGGACCCGGACTCTGGCCTGACGGACAAATCGAGAGACGCCTCAGGCGGGCGTTCTCGCCCCGTGGGGTGAACCTTTGCGGTGCCGGGGACGGTTGCGCTTTTGCGCGCTGCTTTTCCGATCGGATGCCGATGACGAAGAGGACGCAGACCGTTGCCGCCCTCCGTTTTGTTTGACCGGCTTGCGGGGCCGGATCGATCGGTCGGGCGTCGGCAGGATGACACTCTCGCAACCTTCGGGTGCATCGAGAATTTCAATGTCAATCTGGGTCAGCTTTTCAATATCGCGAAGGTAATAAAGTTCATCTTCGGCCACGAGTGACACGGCCAGTCCGGAATTGCCCGCGCGGGCAGTTCGACCGATCCGGTGCACATATTGTTCCGCCACGTTGGGCATTTCGAAGTTGATGACATGGCTGACCCCGTCGACATCAATGCCGCGGGCCGCGATGTCGGTCGCGATCAGGACCTTGCACTGGCCCTGACGAAAGGCATCCAGAGTACGGACCCGCTGAGATTGGGATTTATTGCCGTGGATGGCCTGAGCATCGACGCCGCTGGCCAGTAGCTTGCGTACGACTTTGTCCGCATTGTGCTTGGTCCGGGTGAAAACCAGCGCACGATCGATGCTGTCATCTTTGAGCAGGGCGGCGAGGACCCGCATTTTTTCGCCATTGGGGACATGGAGCACGCCCTGATTGACCCGTTCAGCAGTGGTGCTTTGCGGAGTGACTGAAACTTTGACAGGATCATTCAGGAAACGGGCACTCAGGTCGACAATTTGCTTTGGCATTGTTGCCGAGAACAGCAGGGTCTGGCGTTTGGCCGGCAGGGTGGCGATGATCTTACGCAGGTCATTGATGAACCCAAGGTCCAGCATCTGGTCGGCTTCGTCGAGGATCAGAATATCAACCGTATCAAGATGGACGGCCTTTTGCTGTATCAGGTCGAGCAGGCGCCCGGGCGTGGCCACGAGGACGTGTGTGCCCTTCTGCAGGGCGCGAATCTGGCCGTTGATTTTGACCCCGCCAAACACCGTTTCGACGGTGCAGTCCATGAACCGGGCATAGATGCGGAAACTGTCAGCGATTTGCAGGGCCAGCTCCCGGGTCGGGGCAAGAACCAGAACCCGGCTTTGCTTAGGTTTCCGCGGGGCGGGATTTTCCAGTAAGTGATTGAGGCTCGGCAAGGCAAAGGCGGCCGTTTTGCCGGTGCCTGTCTGGGCGATACCGAGCAGGTCGCGGCCTTTCAGCAGGTGGGGAATAGCCTGAACTTGGATCGGGGTCGGGGTTTCATAACCCTCAGAGGTCACGGCCTTCAGGACCTGATTATGCAGGTCAAGATCGATAAATTTGGTCAAATCTGTACTTTCTGTCGACCCTGTTGGCGACGGATGTCGGTTCGCGGGTCATGGACGGGGTGAGGAGGAAAT
The DNA here is from genome assembly GCA_938084575.1 of uncultured Hyphomonadaceae bacterium. GTDB lineage: Bacteria > Pseudomonadota > Alphaproteobacteria > Caulobacterales > Hyphomonadaceae > Henriciella. The sequence goes on along the minus strand of CALKFG010000002.1, from coordinate 293,803 downwards.
GCTGTTTAGGCGGGGTGAGACACTCTGTCCTTGAACAGCGATATTGAATATGGGAGGTCTGGCCGGATGAGAGGGGCCGCCTGATGAAGCTGTGCTTGATGCCGCTTTACTGCGCCCTCCTGAGCCAGATCGGCGGTCGTGTCAATGCGGGCTGCCATGTCGATCAGAGGAGCTCTAGCCAAGTCTGACCGAAGCCCATACACAATCTTAGCTCTCGATTCATTGGATTTCGACCATGCGTTTGACCCGCTTTTTCCTACCCGTCACCAAAGACGTCCCTGCCGACGCGACAATCGTGTCCCATCAGCTGATGCTGCGCACCGGCATGATCCGCCAGAATGGGGCGGGCATATATTCCTGGCTGCCGCTTGGCTTTCGCGTCCTGAAAAAAATCGAACAGATCGTTCGGGAAGAAATGGATCGCGCCGGAGCGATCGAATTGCTGATGCCGACTCTGCAGCAGGCCGATCTCTGGCGTGAGAGCGGGCGCTACGAGGATTATGGTCAGGAAATGCTGCGCATAGAGGACCGGCATGGGCGTGACATGCTGTATGGCCCGACAAATGAGGAAATGATCACAGACATTTTCCGGACCTATGTCAAAAGCTACAAGGCGTTGCCGCTGAACCTCTATCACCAGCAGTGGAAATTTCGCGACGAGGTTCGTCCCCGTTTCGGTATTATGAGGGGACGGGAATTCCTGATGAAGGATGCCTACAGCTTTGACCTTGATGAGGCCGGCGCGCGTGTGTCCTACCAGAGAATGTTCGCGGCCTATTTGAACACATTTGAACGTCTGGGCGTGAAGGCCATTCCAATGCAGGCCGACCCCGGGCCGATTGGGGGAGACCTGAGCCATGAGTTTCTGATCCTCGCCAAGAGTGGCGAGAGTGCTGTGTTTTGCGACCGGGAGGTGCTCGATGTTCCGGCACCCGGGCCGGCGTTTGATTTCTCCGATATCTCGGCCCTTGAGGCAGAAACAGACAAGCGCACTCGTTTTTACGCGGCGACAGATGAGAAACACGACCCGTCTGTTTTTGAACAGATTCCCGAGGATCGGCGGGTCGAAGCCCGTGGGATTGAAGTCGGCCATATCTTCTATTTCGGTACCAAGTATTCCGGTCCGATGAAGGCCGAGGTTCAGTCTCAGGAGGGGCAACTGGTCACCATTCATGGCGGCAGCTATGGCATAGGCGTGTCGCGCCTTGTCGGGGCCATCATTGAAGCCAGCCATGACGAAGACGGAATTGTCTGGCCGGCATCGGTCAGCCCGTTTGATGTCGGCCTGATTTCGATGAAGCCGGACGATGACGCTGTCAGCGCCATGGCTGACGCGCTGTATGACAAGCTCTGTGCTGCCGGCAAGGACGTGCTGTATGACGACTCGTCTGACCGGGCGGGCGCAAAATTCAACAGAATGGACCTGATCGGTTTGCCTTGGTCCATCACCATTGGGCCACGTGGCGTTAAATCGGGCTGCGTTGAGCTTAAGCACCGGGCGACCGGCATGAAAACCGAGTTGAGCCCCGAAGATGCGCTTGCGCGGATTTTAGAGGCCTAGGCGATATGGCGTCAGCAGTACCTTTTGGCGCGGTCGAACGGACTCTTGCCTGGCGCTATTTGAGGGCGAGGCGTGCGCATGGTGGCGTGTCCCTTGTTTCAATCATTTCTTTTGTTGGCATCATGCTGGCGGTGACGGCCCTGATCGTCATCATGTCGGTGATGAGTGGATTTCGATCGACCTTGCTCAATGCGCTTCTTGGTGGACAGGGGCATGTCTTTGTTCAGGTCACCGACGAACCCGCCGCAGAAATTGACCTGATCGTCCGCTCACTTCCTCAACTCGAGGGCATCCAGGCGGCCTCGCCCGTGATTGAAGAACAGGTCCTCGCATCCACCGATTATGCAAAAATCGGCGCAGCCGTGCGGGGCGTGCGGGTAGAGGATCTTGACCATTTGCCCTTTTTTCCAGGTGGGTCGGCCAAGGCCAGTCGGGACGGCTTCGGGCAGGGGCGTTTCGGGGGTGACCAGATATATGTCGGGCGCTTTCTGGCGGCGGATCTGGGCATTGCTCCGGGAGACAGGGTAACCCTGATCGCACCGGAGGGCACTAAGGGTCCCTTTGGTGTAACGCCGCGTCGCAAAGCTTACACCGTGGCCGACACATTTGAGACGGGAAGCGTCGAGCTGGACAAATTGTACATGCTGATGCCGATGGCTCAGGCGCAGCTTTTTTTCAACTTCAGTGAAGGTTACGAATTCATCGACGTCCGATTGGATGATCCGATGAAGACGGCACGCGCGCGCCAGGCCATCAGTCAGCTGATCGGAAACCGGTTCCTTCTCGATGACTGGCAGCGTCAGCGGGCGGCCTATCTTGGCGCCCTGAACGCCGAACGGGGCATGATGCGGGTAATCATGCTCATTCTGATCACCATCACCGCGCTTAATATCATTACTGGCGTCGTCATGCTGGTGAAGAACAAGACCCGAGACATTGCCATACTGCGCACAATCGGCACCTCGCGGGGGTCGGTGATGCGGATATTCGTCATGATTGGCGGTCTTTTGGGTCTGGCCGGCGCGTTAATGGGGCTGCTTTTGGGGGTGACGATCGTCCTGAATATCGGGGCGGTAGAAGATGGGATAAGCTTCATCCTCGGTCGCCCGATCTTCCCGCCGGATGTCTACGGACTTGAGGGCTTGCCAGCCGAGCTGAACTGGGGAGAGGCGATTTTCACCACGCTTTGGGCAATGGCCATGTCGATATTGGTGACGCTCTGGCCGGCCTGGTCTGCTGCCCGGCTGGACCCGGTTGAGGCGTTGAGGTTTGAATGATGGCGGCTGTGCTGGAACTCAGGGAAATTGTACGCGAGTATCGCTCTGAAGCTGCGACCCTGCGCGTCCTGCAGGGTGCAGATCTCACCCTGAATGAGGGCGAATTGGTCGGGCTCGTTGGCCCGTCAGGGTCAGGTAAATCGACACTGCTTCACACGGCAGGTTTGCTGGAGAAGGCCGAAAGCGGAACCGTGTTGCTGGAAGGGCAGGACTGTACGGCGTTGAACGATGCCGGCCGGACCCGGCTGCGACGTCAAAAGCTCGGCTTTGTCTACCAGTTCCATCATTTGCTGCCTGAGTTTAACGCCCTCGACAATGTTGCGATGCCGCTCAGGGTCGATGGTCAGAATCGCCGGGCGGCGCATGCAAAAGCTGCTGCGCTTCTCGAGGAAATGGGCCTGTCGGACCGGGCCGGTCACCAGCCGGGGCAAATGTCGGGTGGTGAGCAGCAGCGGGTGGCCATTGCCCGGGCCCTCGCCAATGATCCGCGTCTTGTGATCGCGGACGAGCCGACGGGCAATCTTGATCCGGTGACAACGGATCGGGTTTTTGCCAGCCTGATCCGCATGGCCCGTCATGAGGGTGCGGCCGTCTTGATTGCAACTCACAACCTCGCTCTGACCCGTCATATGGATCGTGTCCTGACCCTTGCGGATGGGAAACTCACAGACTTCGCATAGGTTCGACTTCTGTTCTGGGCCCGGATCGGCTAGGCTCGGCCCCTTTCCGGGAGCGTGCCTTGCGACAGTCGCCATTTATCCATCTCGCTGTTCGAACCGGCTTTTCCCTGCTGGAAAGCATGATCGAGACCAGGGCGCTGGCCAGCTGGTGCGTGGAGCAGGGCATGCCCGCTCTGGCCGTTACCGACCATAATAATCTTTTCGGCGCCCTGGAATTATCGGAAACCCTCGCTGGCGCCGGTGTTCAACCGATCATGGCGTGCTGTTTTGATGTCACGGATGGGGCGCATCAGGAAACGCTGTCCCGGGCCTCGGTGTACGCTCAGAATGCGGCGGGATACCAGCGGCTTATGGCGCTGTCATCCGAGGCCTATCTTAGCGCCGAAGACGGAGTGCCGCGGCTGAAGCGGGAATCCTTGCTGTCTCATACAGACGGGCTGCTTCTGTTGACCGGCGGTGTTGAAGGTGAAGTTGCCCAGGCCCTGCTGAAGGGACGGGAGGAAGACGCCCGCGACCGGCTGAAGGTCCTGGCGGAGGGGTTTCCGGGCCGGTGCTATGTCGAGATTACCCGGCATGGCACCCCGGAAGAGCGGGCAACGGAAGCCGGTCTGCTACAGCTGGCCTATGAGCTGGGTCTGCCTGTCGTGGCCACGCATGATGCGCGATTTATGAAGGCCGCCGATGCTAAGGCCCATGATGCCATGATGTGTATTGCGCATTCGACCTATCTCGGCGTGGAAGACCGGCCGTGCGTGGCGCCAGAGCAGTATCTCAAAACCGAGGCGGAGATGCGGGCCCTGTTCGCAGACCTGCCTGAAGCAATTGACGCAACAGCAGAGGTGGCTCGGCGCTGCGCTGTGCGGGCGCTGACCCACGCGCCAATCCTGCCCAATTTTGGTGATGGGACGCGATCTGAAATTGAAGAATTACGCGCCCAGGCGCATGATGGACTTGATGCGCGGCTGGCGGCCGCGGCCCGCCTGTTTGCTAGCCGCGAGACCTATGAGAAAAGGTTGGATTATGAGCTGGGCGTCATCGAGAAAATGGGATTTCCCGGCTATTTTCTGATTGTTGCCGACTTCATAAAGTGGACCAAGTCTCAGGACATTCCCGTCGGTCCCGGGCGCGGCTCTGGAGCGGGCTCTCTGGTCGCCTGGTCCCTTACCATTACCGATCTTGATCCCTTGCGGTTCGATCTTCTGTTTGAGCGCTTTCTCAATCCTGAGCGGATCTCGATGCCGGACTTTGACATCGATTTTTGTCAGGAAAGACGCGGTGAGGTGATCCGGTATGTCCGGGATAAGTACGGGGCAGATTCGGTTGCGATGATCATTACCTTCGGAACGCTTCAGGCGAAGGCCGTCGTTCGAGACGTGGGGCGTGTGATGCAGATGAGTTACGGTCAGGTTGACCGTTTGGCGAAGCTTATTCCCTTCAATCCTGCCAAGCCGCCAAAACTCGAAGATGCTATCGCCGACGAGCCGAAATTTGATGATGAAATCCGCAACGACCCACGTGTCGGTGAATTGCTGGAAACCGCGCTTGCGCTTGAGGGGCGCTATCGCAATGCCGGGACACATGCTGCTGGGGTCGTGATCGGGGATCGGCCCCTGCAGGAATTGGTACCGCTTTATCGTGATCCCCGCGCGGATCTTCCCGCGACCCAGTTCAATATGAAATGGGCCGAAGCGGCCGGTCTGGTTAAATTTGATTTTCTTGGCCTGAAGACGCTGACGGTTATTCATCGTGCGCTGCGTTTCATTCACAGGGAGGGGGCAGATGTTGGTGCTGAATGGGATACGCTTGATGATGCGGCGACCTATGAGCTCATGGCGTCGGGCAATACGCTTGGCGTTTTCCAGCTCGAAGGCCAGGGCATGCGCGATACCTTACGCAAGGTTCGACCTGGCAATATTGAAGATGTGATCGCCATTATATCGCTCTACCGGCCTGGTCCGATGGACAATATTCCGACCTATGTTGCCGGCAAGGAAGATCCGAAAACCGTTACCTATCAGCACCCTGACCTTCAGCCGATCCTTGAGGCGACCTATGGCGTGCCGGTCTATCAGGAGCAGGTGATGCGGATGGCGCAGGAGATTGCCGGCTACTCCCTTGGAGAAGCCGACCTGCTGCGCCGGGCCATGGGGAAGAAAAAACTTGAGGAGATGGTGGCTCAGCGGCGACGGTTTCTGGAAGGGGCAAGTGAGCGCAAGGGCATTGGAGAGGGGCTTGCCAACCAGATTTTCGACACAATGGAGAAATTTGCCGGCTATGGGTTCAATAAATCCCATGCCGCGGCTTATGCACTGATCGGGTATCAGACCGCCTATCTTAAATGCCACTTCCCGGTTGCGTTTCTCGCTGCATCCATGAGCCTTGATTTGCACAATACAGATAAGTTGGCAGCCTTTTTCCAGGAAGCACGCCGGCTTGGTATCCCGGTGGAAGCGCCGGATGTGAATCGATCTATGGCAGATTTCGATGTTCGTGACGGCGCCATTGTCTATGCTCTGGGCGCACTCAAGGGTGTTGGTTTAGAGGCTATGGCCCAGATGGTCCGCGATCGGGATTCGGACAGGCCTTTCAGTGATCTGCACGATTTCGCCGAGAGAGTTGATCCGCGCAATGTGAACCGGAAATGCATCGAGCAGTTGGCGCGAGCGGGCGGATTTGATGTGCTCGAACCCAACCGGGCGCGGACACTGGCGGCTGCGCCTGTGCTGGCGGCGGCGGCCGCAGCCTCAGCCGAGGACCGGGCGGGCGGCCAGGCCGGTCTTTTTGGCGAGGCCGAACCGGCGATGCGCGCGACACTTCCTGAGGCGGGCGCCTGGAATATGCAGCAAAAGCTGGATCAGGAATTTGCGGCGATCGGATTTTATTTCAGCGGGCACCCGCTTGACGATGTCCTGGATGGGCTGGAAGACGGGCGGATTACCCTGGCTATGGATGTTGCCAGTCAGGCCATGGATGGCCGGCCGCTTGAACTTATCGGTGTCGTTCGCCAGCGGGTCGAGAAACCCAGCCGTATGGGGGGCAAGTTTGCATTTCTAACGCTGTCCGATCCCACAGGTGAAATCGAACTTAGTGTCATGCCGGAATTGCTTCTGGAGGTTCGCGATAAGCTTGAGCCCGGGGCAGCGGTTGTCGTCACTGCAGATGTTCGTCGGCGAGAGGAAGAAATCCGGCTTTCAGTTCGCCGTGTTCAGCCGATAGAACAGGCGCGGGTGGGCAAAAAGGTGCCCGCTTTGAGTGTCCGCCTTGAGCAGGGGGCTCAGCTGGACGGATTGGCGGCGATTGCGGCGCGCCTCAAATTGGCGCCCGGTCCCGACCGCGGGACAATCTATGTGCGGCTGATGACACAGTGCGGTAAAGTGGTAACGCTGCGTCTGCCGGATACATATGCCACCGGCCTGGAGGCCTTGCGGGCTCTTAAGACCGCCCCCGGCGTTGCCCGTGTCGACCATCTGGCGGCCTGACGCGGGTGGGGCTTCAGGAGACCGTCTGCCAGGGGGTGTTGCTCTGCGGGGTAAAGCCGGTATATAGGCGCGCATTAACCCCGACGCGCGGGCCTTCCGGTGTTGGTGTTCAAGTGAACGCCGATTGCTGCTCGTGCCGGTCAACCGGATAAAGGAAACTGACTATGGCCTTGCCAGACTTCTCAATGCGTGAACTCCTCGAAGCGGGCGTTCATTTCGGACACCAAACCCATCGCTGGAACCCCAAGATGAAGACCTTCATCTATGGCGCGCGGTCTGGCATTCACATCCTCGATCTGTCGAGATCTGTTCCCCTGCTTCATCAGGCTTTGGTCCAGGTTCGTGACACAGTGGCCAAGGGTGGTCGGGTATTGTTTGTGGGTACGAAGCGTCAGGCGTCTCAGCCTGTGGCTGAGGCGGCTGCACGGTGCGCGCAGTACTACATGAACCATCGCTGGCTCGGCGGCACGCTGACCAACTGGTCGACTGTTTCGAAATCAATCAAACGGCTACGCGAGCTTGAAGAGCTTCTTGCAGACAAGGACAAATCCTTGCTGACAAAGAAGGAGCTTCTCAATCTCGAGCGTGAGCGCGAAAAGCTTGACAAGGCTTTGGGCGGGATTGCCAATATGGGCGGTCTTCCCGACATCATTTTCGTCATTGATACCAATAAGGAAGCGATTGCGATCAAGGAAGCACGCAAGCTCGGCATCCCTGTGGTTGCGGTGATCGATACCAATTGCGATCCGGACGATGCGGACTTTCCATTCCCCGGCAATGACGATGCGGTCCGGGCGATCACCCTGTATTGCAATTTGATCGCGGATGCCGCGCTGGATGGACTTGCAGAGGGCTCTGCTGGCCTCGGGATAGACCTCGGGGACGCCGACGACATTGCGATGCTTGTCGACGCGGATGTGTCTGCCGCGGATGCCGCAGATGCGGACGCTGGCGGCGAAGCGCCCGTAGAGGAAACCCAAGCTGCTGGTGAGACGGCCGAAGCTTAGATACGTTCAACAGAACAGAGGATAGACACGATGGCTCAGATAAACGCTGCCCTCGTCAAGAGCCTGCGCGACAGAAGTGGTGCGGGCATGATGGATGCCAAAAAGGCGCTCGTCGAAAGCGATGGGGATATGGAAGCCGCCATCGACTGGTTGCGGGCAAAAGGATTGTCCAAGGCGGCAAAGAAGTCCGGACGGACGGCGGCTGATGGACTGGTCTCCGCTGTCGTCTCAGACGACGGCAAGACCGGTGCTCTGGTTGAGCTGAACGCGGAAACTGATTTTGTGGCGCGGAACGAAATTTTCCAGACGGCACTGGCCCAGATTGCGGATCTGGCTCTGACCACGGACGGCACCAGCGAGGCTTTGGCGGCGGCACCCGCCCCCGATGGGGACGGCACGGTGGAAGACATGATTAAGCGCCTTGTTGCAACGATTGGCGAAAACATGTCTCTGCGTCGCTCTGTAAAGCTCGAGGCTGGCACGGTTGCCGCTTATGTGCACAGCGTTGAGGCGCCCAATCAGGGCAAGATCGGTGTTCTGGTCGGTGTGAATGGTGAGGGTGATCTGACAGAGATCGCCCGTAAGGTCGCAATGCATGTCGCGGCCACATCGCCGGCATCGGCGACGGTCGCGGATCTTGATCAGGAGCTTGTTGAGCGTGAACGCCAGGTCCTGACTGAGCAGGCCCAAGACAGCGGTAAGCCGGCGAGTGTGATCGAAAAGATGATCGATGGCCGGCTGAACAAGTTCTACAAGGAAGTCGTTCTTGTTGAGCAGCCTTTCGTCATGGACCCGGACCGGACGGTTGCAAAAGTTCTCGAAGAAGCTGGCGCGGAGCTTGTCGGCTTTGCAATGTTCAAGCTCGGGGACGGTATTGAGAAGGAAGAGGATGATTTCGCGGCCGAAGTGGCCTCGATGAGCAAGGCCTAATCTTCCAACCTTTGATAAAAAACATTCCCGGTGGCCGATGACAGGTTGCCGGGAATCTTTTATCTGCAATAGCAATGATCCGGAGAGCGAGCCATGCCAGACGATATATCCTCGCCTACAGGGCTCAAATACCAGCGTATCCTTCTTAAAATTTCTGGTGAGGCCCTCATGGGTCCGGCGGAATATGGAATTGACACGACGACCTGCCTTCGACTGGCGGAAGAGATTGCAGGTGCGCGGGCGGCAACCGGGGCAGAGATATGCCTGGTAATTGGTGGCGGTAATATTTTCAGAGGCTTGTCTGGCGCGGCGTCTGGCATGGAGCGGTCCCAGGCGGACTCCATGGGCATGCTGGCGACAATTATGAATGCTTTGGCGATGCAAAGCGCCCTCGAGACCATTGGTGTCCAGACCCGGGTTCAGTCCGGAATACGTATGGATGAGATCTGCGAGCCCTTTATTCGTCGGCGGGCGATCCGTCATATGGAGAAGGGACGAGTTGTAATATTTGCGGCGGGTACGGGCAATCCTTATTTCACCACCGATACCGGAGCCGCCCTTCGAGCCGCGGAAATGCACTGTCATGCGATGTTCAAAGGAACTCAGGTTGATGGGGTTTACTCCGCGGATCCGAAAAATAATCCGGACGCCCAACGCTATGATCGCTTGACCTATCAGGACGTCCTGGCGCGTGATTTACGGGTTATGGATGCATCTGCTGTCAGCCTGATGAGGGACACTAATATTCCCATCGTGGTCTTCTCACTTCACAAAAAGGGTGCTTTGCAGGACGTGCTGACGGGTAAGGGCCCGAGCACAGTTATCTCGGACACATAGGACAGATCTGATGAGCTATGACAAAAAAGACCTGGAGCGTCGTATGGATGGCGCGATTTCGTCGCTGCAATCCGAGCTCCAGGGACTGAGGACAGGACGAGCCTCAGTCAATCTTCTCGAAACCGTTCAGGTCAAAGCCTACGGCTCCACAATGCCGATCAATCAGGTTGGTTCCGTTTCTGTCATGGATGCCCGGATGCTGGCGGTTAACATCTGGGACAAGACATTGGTGGGAGCGGCAGATAAGGCCATTCGTGAATCGGGCCTTGGGCTTAATCCGGTGGTGGACGGACAGAACCTCCGGATACCGATCCCGGCTCTGAATGAGGAGCGGCGCATCGAGCTCACTAAGGTTGCCGGAAAATATGCCGAAGCCGCCCGTGTCGCAGTTCGCAACATTCGCCGTGACGGCATGGACTCCCTGAAGAAGATGGAGAAAGACGGCGAGATAAGCGAAGATGAGCAGCGGGGTCTCGTCGATGAGGTTCAGAAACTGACGGATGTTTATGTCAAAAAAGTTGATGAGACTTTGAAGGCCAAAGAAGCGGAGATTATGCAGGTTTGAGTTCGGCCGCGCCCAGCTCTTTAATGATGGACGGCGGGGAAGATCCCGGCGGCCTGCCCAGACATGTCGCCATAATAATGGACGGTAATGGGCGCTGGGCAAACGCCCGAAATCTGCCCCGCTCCGTCGGGCATGAGCGTGGCGTTGAGGCCCTGCGTAAAACAGTCGAAGGCGCGCGAGAGATCGGTTTGACGCATCTCACTGTTTTCTCTTTCTCAACCGAGAATTGGCGCCGCCCAGTGTCAGAGGTAAATGCCTTATTCGGGTTGCTGAAAATGTATGTCAGCCAGGATCTTAACAAGCTCAAAGCAGACGGTGTCAGGATTCGCGTTCTGGGAACCCGAACCGGGCTTCCGGATGATATACGGGCCCTGGTCGAGCAGGCGCAGAACGAAACCTGCGATAATGACCGGTTTCACCTGTGTATTGCTTTCAATTATGGCGGACGTGAGGAAATCATGCGCGCTGCTCGCCAATTGGCCTCTGACGCGATAGCCGGCATAGCCGACATTGACTCGTTTAACGAGGATACGTTTGGAGAGTATCTGGATACAGCCGGTTTGCCAGACCCTGACCTTGTTATTCGGACCAGCGGAGAAATGCGGATCAGCAATTTCCTGATTTGGCAGGCGGCTTATGCTGAGCTGGTATTCCTGGACGTGCTTTGGCCCGCGTTTCGTCCCAAGCACCTGCGCGAGGCAATCACCTCGTATCAAGCGCGTCAGCGTCGTTTCGGCGGGCTTGCCGCGGGAACTTTGTGAGCTTTTGGGATGTCAAATCAGACAGGTGGACCGAGTGAACTGATTTTGCGGCTGGCGTCGTCTGCCGTGCTGATCCCCGTTGCACTATATGCGGTGGCGAGTGGCGGCCTATTTCTTGCTATCGGGTGCGCCATGGTCGCCGGCCTCATGGCTTATGAGTGGGTGCGGATGACGGCATCACCTGCGCTGACATGGCTGGTTAGCCTGGCCCTGTTGCCCTGCCTGGCCGTCCCGCTCTTGGGTTTGACATTGTCCTTCGGCCTGCTTTTGGCGTTGGCTGTGATTGCCGGTGTTGCACACCCCCTTCGTCAACAGCGGCTCAATTCGGGCCTTGGTTTTTTATATGTTGCGGGCATGCCTTTAGCCTTGCTCATTGTTCGAGGGGGCGACTGGAATGGCCAGATTGCCGCACTTCTTGTTATGGCCATTGTCTGGGGCTCGGATTCGGCAGCCTTTTTTGTCGGACGTCATTTTCGTGGCCCGTCTCTTACCCCGGAATCGCCGTCAAAAACATGGAGCGGCGCCTGTGGTGCTGTGGTCTTCAGCGCGCTTGGCGGCGCTTTTGGGGCCTATATGACGGGCGGTCATTTATTGCTTTGGTGCAGTTTCGGTGCGGGAATCTCGATTGTTGCCCAATTGGGTGACCTGTTGGAGAGCATCATTAAGCGCCGCAATGGTGTTAAGGATACCAGCAGCCTGTTACCCGGCCATGGTGGGGTCATGGATCGGGTCGATGGGCTGGGAGCGGTTTGTGTTGTAACGGCCGTTCTTTTCCTGGCCTTCCCGGGTTTGGTCGAACTTCTTGGATTGGCCGCGTGACCGCCGCAAAAAAGATCTCGATTATGGGGTCGACGGGATCGATAGGGACGTCTGCACTTTCTGTGGTCGCTCACGCCAATTCCGAGGGTGAGTCGCCCGCTTACGAAATTGATACACTTGTCGCGGGCAGGAACGTCGCGGAACTTGCCCGTCAGGCGGTTGAATTTAACGCCAAAAGGGCTGTGATCGATGACGACCGACTATATAAAGATCTGAAGGCCGCACTCGCCGGTTATGACATAGACGTTGCGGCTGGCTCTGATGCGGTTGATGCCAGTGCGGCCCGGCCGGTCGATCGGGTGGTTGCCGCAATCGTTGGGATTGACGGCTTGTCGTCTACTTTGGCGGCGATTGAAGCAGGTAACTCAGTCGCCTTGGCCAATAAGGAAAGCATGGTCTGCGCCGGTCCGATGCTGCGCCGGAGGGCTGCTGAGACCGGAGCCCTGATTGTTCCGACGGATTCGGAACACAATGCGATGTTTCAGGTCATGGAAAGGCACGAGGATATTGAGACCCTTATTTTAACGGCGTCTGGGGGGCCTTTTCGGACAACACCGAAACAGGACCTCGAGCATGTGACCTTTGAAGCCGCTTTGAATCATCCGCGTTGGGAAATGGGCCGTAAAATTTCCATCGATAGCGCGACATTGTTTAACAAGGGGCTGGAATTGATAGAGGCGGCCTATCTGTTCGACATTCCCGAAGATCGTATAGATGTCGTCGTCCACCCCCAATCCATCATCCATTCGCTTGTCGCCTATCGCGACGGATCGGTTCTCGCCCAGATGGGCGACCCGGATATGAGAACCCCGATTGCCTATGCGCTGAGCTGGCCGGACCGTCGCCAGCCAGCGGCGGTCAAGCGCCTCGACCTGATCGGTCTCGGACGGCTGGACTTTGAAGCGCTGGATGAAAACAGGTTTCCTTCTGTCGGCCTCTGCCGGGCGGCCCTGAGGGAAGGTGGCGGGGCAACGGTGGTATTAAATTGCGCTAATGAAAGGGCTGTGGCTGCATTTCTGGCGGGTCATTGCAGGTTTAACGATATAAGCTGGATCGTAGAGCGCGCCGTTAACCGGTTCTTGTCTGGAGCGATGTCGCAGAATGCCTGCGATACGATTGAGGTCATTATGGCGATTGAAGCGGAAGCGGGCCGAATTACCGATCGATTGCTGACAGAAGCGGCGCACCGGCAGGGAGCGCAGTGATCATGCAGGACGCACTGAGCCAAGGGCCGGCTTTTATTCTTTGTCTTGTCTTCATGCTTGCTCTGGTGGTCGTGGTGCATGAGCTTGGCCATTATTTTGCCGGGCGCTGGTTTGGCGCCGGGGTCGAATCTTTTTCGGTGGGCTTTGGCCGGTCTATCTGGGAGCGGACAGATCGGCATGGCACACGCTGGCGGATAAACTGGATTCCACTGGGCGGTTTTGTGAAATTTGTCGGTGAAAGTCAGCTGCCCAGTGATGTTGGCAAGATAGAATCAGGTCCAGCCGGCAGGCCCTATGGAGAGCTCGGCGTTGGCGCCAGGTCAGTGGTGTCCATTGCCGGCCCGGCAGCCAATTTCCTGCTCGCTATTGTGCTGTTCAGCATAATCATCGGCTTCAACGGCGATTATAAAAGCAAGGTTGAGGTGGCCGGTCTGGTCGACAGTCAACCGGCGATCGCAGCTGGTTTGGAGGTCGGCGATATCCTGCTGACCGTCAACGGGCTCGACATTGAGCGTCCGGCGGACGTTCCACGTGCAGTCTTGATGACGTCCGGCGAGGAAATTGATATCGTGCTGGAACGCGGTGGAAACCGTCTCATTCTTCCGATCACGCCAATTCAGACAATCCGTGACAATGGTCTCGGCCAGATGATGCCGCACTCAACCATCGGAATCATGCTGGGTGTTGTCGAGGGGACAGAGCAAACTTCGCGCGTGGGGCCCCTGGAAGCTGTGGGGCGCGGGGTCGCCCAGACGGGCTTCGTGCTGGACACCACGGTCACCATGATGGGGCGTTTGATAACGGGTAGAGAGCCTCTGGCGAGCCTGAGCGGCCCTGTCGCCATTGGAGACACAGGCCGTCGCCTTTACAATCGCACGGTTGGTCGGGACGACATCTCTTTTTGGGTCGGTTTGCAGTCGTTTTTCTGGAATATGCTCGGGATCTCTGCGGCCGTATCGATCGGCATAGGCTTTTTTAACCTCCTGCCTCTTCCCATCCTCGATGGTGGGCACCTCGTATTCAATGCCTATGAGGCTGTGACCGGGCGGGTGCTTCCAGAAAAAGTGCAGGAGGTGGCGTTGATGGCAGGGCTGGGTTTGCTAATGACGCTGTTCGTCTTCATTACATGGGGCGACATTCTTGAGACAGGCCTGTTCGGCGGGGCTGTAGGCTAAAAGCGGTGAGACCATCGGAGGATCTTTTGGATGCGTAATCTAGTCACCGCTCTGCTGATGGTGGTTTTCGCCATTGCTGGACCGGCACTGGTGCAAGGCCAGTCAGCATCGGCTCAGGTTTCAGGCGAAACCATCCAGTCAATCGTGGTGGAAGGGAACCAGCGCATAGAAGACCGGACAATCCAGTCATATCTGCTGGTTGAGCCAGGCGACTTGTTTGACCCCGCCCGAATTGATCTTTCACTGAAAACTCTGTTTGCGACGGGTCTCTTTGCGGATGCATCGTTCGAGAAAGCGGGGTCTGACCTGATCGTCCGTGTTGTCGAAAATCCGATTATCAATCGGGTCTTGTTCGAGGGAAACCGGACGATTGACGACGATAAGATGCGCGAAGAGATTCAGGCAGCCCCTCGCGGGATCTTTACCGCCGCCCGTGTTCAGGCTGATGTGCAGCGTATTCTCGATTTGTATCGTAAGTCCGGTCGGTTTTCTGCGACTGTTGAGCCGGAGTATAAGCCTCTGGAGCAGAATCGGGTTGATCTTATCTTTGTCGTCACAGAGGGACCGATCACCGGTATCCGGGCGATCAATATTATCGGGAACAGCGCGTTTTCGGATAATCGGCTTCGCAACGAGATCGTGACAAAGCAATCGAGATGGTGGCGTTTCTTCAGCTCCAACGACAATTATGACCCCTCACGGGTTGAATATGACCGGGAGCTATTGCGCCAGTTTTATCAGAACCGGGGTTATTACGACTTTCGCGTGATCTCTGCCGTGGCGGATCTGACGCCCGACAGAAAGGATTTCTACGTCACCTACACGATCGAAGAAGGTCAGCAGTATAGTTTTGGTGACATTGAGGTCGAAACGGCTTTGGACAAGCTGAATGCCGAGGCCCTGAAAGCGGCTGTCCCATTTCAGACAGGGGACCTGTTTCGAGGCGATTTGATTGAGGACACGATTGATACGCTGACCTACGCTGCGGGGATCGCAGGTTATGCATTTGTCGACGTATCGCCGCGCCTGGAAGCTGACCCTGAGACCAATCAGGTGAACGTCACTTTTGCGCTTGATGAAGGGCCACGCGTCTACATCGAACGGATCGACATTGTCGGCAATACGGCCACGCTGGACCGTGTGATCCGCCGTGAACTGCGCGTCACCGAAGGCGATGCGTTCAACCGGGTTCTGCTTGACCGATCGCGAAATCGGGTCCGGGCGCTGGGCTATTTCAAGGAAGTTGAGATCACGGAGACGGCGGGCAGCAAAGCTGACCGGACCGTGGTCGAAATCTCTGTAGAAGAGCAGCCGACAGGGGAACTGTCCTTTGCTGCCGGGTTCTCTTCGGTAGATGCGTTCTTGCTTGATCTCAGCGTTTCACAGCGCAATTTGCGGGGGCGAGGGCAATCTGTGGTGGCCCGTGTCTCGGCATCTAACAGGGAACAATTCCTGGATTTTCGGTTTCGCGAACCGCGCTTTCTAGACCGAAATTTGTCCGCCGGCGTGGATGTTTTCTCATCTAGGGCAGATTTTCTCGACGTATCGGATTTTGAGTCGCAAACGACGGGTGGCGGTATTTCTTTCGGCTTCCCTCTGACCGAAAATACCGGTCTGAGTTTGCGCTATCGTCTCCAGTCGGACGAGATTAATGTCCGCGACCGTCAGGTTGTGATCGATGGTGAAGGCAATCTCCAGACAACCCTGGTTGACCGGAATGATCCGCCGACGCCGGGTGACGAGAGTGACGATACAGTGATCCTGGTCACACCCGAAACCGATCCATTGCCTGAAGGCGCCTCGATCGTCGACCAGTGCGACATCGCTTTCATTTTCCGCTCGACAATCTGCGAAAGCGAACGTTCGGACCTGTCTTCTATCATCGGCTACACGTTTAACTGGGATCGACGAAATGACCCCATTGCACCGACGCGCGGGTTCGACATGTTCATCAGTCAGGACATTGCGGGGCTGGGAGGAGACGTTCAATATTTGCGGACTGAGCTCAGTGCAGCGACATATCGCGGTATCTTCAAAGGTGTGCGGGCCAGTGTCAGGGTTTCGGGCGGATATATTGAGCCTTGGGGCGATGATGGCAGCATTCGGATCAACAATCGCTTCTTCAGAGGCGGATCCAATTTCCGAGGCTTTGATGTCGCTGGGCTGGGTCCGCGGGTGGTCGATGTCCTGCTGGATGAAAATGGCGATGTGTTTGATGTGAAGAGCCTGAACTCCCTTGGCGGTAAGGCCTATTATCAAGGGACCGCGGAAATCACGCTGCCCAATTATCTGCCCGAAGAATATGGTATCAGGACGACGCTCTTTGCCGAAGCCGGATCGGTCGGACTCTTGGATGCGGACGATATTGACCCGCCGGTCGAATTTGTGACCCGGCCCGGCCAGTATAATGGCATTGGCGCAGTCAGCGCCATCCGACGCATTGAGGATGATCTGTCCTTGCGTGCGACGGCAGGCTTGTCCATTGGATGGGACTCGCCGTTTGGTCCGATCCAGTTCGATTTCTCGCAGATCCTCAAAAAAGAAGAATATGACCGGACAGAGACGTTCCGGTTCAGCACTCAAACCCGTTTCTAGAAAACCCACGGAGACTCACATGTCCCTCTTTAAATCAATTGTCTCGGCGCTCGCGCTCTTGGTCGCTCCTCTTGCCACGCTGTCACCCGCCGCATTTGCCCAGGGCACCAAGGTGGTGACCATGGATACAGCTCGGGTCCTTGCGGAAAGTGCGGCAGGTCAGGATATTCAGCAGAAAATTGCGACCATAGGATCGACAATGGCTACTGAATTGGAGCCCCAAAGGCTGACCGTGGAAAGCGGTTTCCAGGAAGTGGCCCCGATTACCGAAGGTAAAACCCCGCAGCAGCTCGAAGCAGACATGGCTGCCGATCCGGCACTGGCCCAGAAAGTTGCCCTCTATGCGAACAATTTGCAGCGCTACCAGGCCGGCATGCAGCGCGCCAACCAGGAACTTGAACTGACACGGCGGGCGGCGTTTGTTGAGTTTCGCAAGGCCCTTCAGCCTGTGGTTCAGTCTGTTTTTGAGACCAGTGGCGCAGACCTCCTGCTTGAGCGGGAAGAGGTGATTTACGCGGCTGCCAGCCTCGACGTCACCGACCAGATCATTGCCAAAATGAATGAGGTTGCTCCGACGGTGGACGTCGTGCGCCAGACGCTGCCCCAGCAGGGCCAGGCCGAGTAAGCCGGCTTCATATGCAGGTAGATCTGCGCTTCTTTGACTCCCTTGGCAGTCAGCCACTTGGCCGGCTCGCCGAGTTGACGATGTCTGAGCTGAATGGTGATCCGGCAGTCGAAATTGCTGGTATTGCAAGCAGTCAAACCGCAGGTGCCGGGGCTCTGTGCTATGTAGAAGGGCCTCCGAAGCAGGCTTCATTGGTGTCATCTCAGGCAGCGGCCTGTTTCGTATCCAGGGATGGTGCAGGCCGACTGCCCAAGGGCGTGATCGCCTTGATCAACGCCAGACCGCGCTGGGCCCATGGCCAAGCCGCTCAGGCGCTGTTCAGGCTCAAAGAGTGGACAAGCTGTGAAGGGCCGGAGGCGGCGCTGCATGAGACAACGCGCCTTGCGCCCGGGGCGGTGGTCTGCAGAGGGGCGGTAATCGGAGCCGGAACCGTGATTGGCCCGAACAGCGTTATTGGTCCCGGCGTTCAGATCGGCCAGCATTGCCGAATTGGCGCCAATGTGTCGATCCGAAATGCTTTGATCGGCAACCATGTGTCGGTCCTGTCCGGGGGGCGTATCGGGGAGTCCGGATTTGGCGTGTCTGATGGGCCGGATGGTGCCGAGGATGTGCCGCAATGGGGCCGGGTCATCTTACAGGATCATGTGTTGATCGGTGCCAATAGCTGTGTCGACCGCGGCGCGCTAAGCGACACGGTTATCGGCGAAAGAACCAAAATCGATAATCTCTGTCAGATTGCGCACAATGTTGTGCTTGGCCGAAATGTCCTTATGGCAAGCTTCGGCGGCATTTCCGGCAGTGTGGAAGTTGGCGACGGGACCATTATGGGCGGCCGGGTTGGCATCGCGGACCACGTGGTTGTTGGTGCTGGCGCGAAGTTGGCCGCATCTGCAGGTATTTTTAGGGATATCCCTGCGGGTGAAGCCTGGGGGGGCACACCAGGGCGGCCCTTGCGGCAGTTTCTGCGGGAGACATCCTGGTTGCAGCAACAGGCAATGAAGGGACGATCAGATAAGTCATGACGGTTCAGATTCACCCCACAGCGATTGTCGAAGACGGTGCCCAGCTTGGCGAGGGCGTGCGGGTTGGAGCGTATGCGCATATTGGTCCCCATGTTGAAGTTGGCGACCGATGCACCCTGATGCCGAAATCTATGGTAACTGGACGAACCCGCCTTGATGAAGAGGTGAGCGTACACCCCGGTGCTGTGATCGGTGGTGCTCCTCAGGTGCTAGGGTATCGCGATAGCGATGAGTCTCGGCTGGAGGTGGGTGCCCGGACAATCCTGCGCGAGCATGTGACGCTGCATACCGGGTCGCCGACGCATGGTGGCCAGACCAGGATCGGTAAGGATTGCCTGTTCATGGCGCACACACATGCTGCTCATGATTGCGTGATTGGTGATCACTGTGTGATCGCCAACAACACGCATATTGGCGGACATGTGTCGGCCGGAAATCACGTCTGGATGGGGGGCGCGGTCGCCGTGCACCAGTTCTGCCGTATCGGTGAACATGCCTTTGTCGGGGGCGGCTCGATTCTGGTCGCGGATGTCATTCCTTTTGGGTCTGTTGTCGGGAACCATGCGCATTTGGCTGGGCTGAATGTCGTCGGGCTCAAAAGACGTGGGTTCAGTCGGGAGACGATCATGAAATTGCGGTCTGGATATCGTATGCTGTATGCGCGCGAGGGGACATTCACCGAGCGGCTGGAGGATACAGCCACGACCTATGCGGGCAGTCCTGAGGTCATGCAGATTGTAGACTTTATTCGCACCAATAAGAACCGTGCCCTATGCCTGCCGCGGTAAACACAGAAGGCCCGCTTGGGCTTCTGGCAGGTCTGGGAAATCTACCGGTTCAGGTTGCCCAGGCAGCCCAGGACCGCGGGCAGGGCGTTTATGTGCTGCGCGTTAAGGGGTTTGTCGAGCCGGCTCTGGCGGACTTTCCCGGGAAAGAGATTGGCCTCGCGGAGGTCGGGGGCATGCTCAAAGCCTTTCGACGCGCGGGGTGCACGATGCTTTGTTTTGCCGGGCGGGTTAACCGACCGGATTTCTCAAGCCTGAAGCCCGACCTCAAGGGCATGAGCCTTCTGCCAAAGGTCATATCGGCGGCGCGCGGGGGCGATGATGCGCTTCTACGGGTTGTGGTGGGAGCCTTTGAAGCTGAAGGGTTCCGTGTGATTGGAGTGGAGGAAGCCAGTGGCAGCCTGGTGGCCCCAATAGGTAAAATTTCAGGGTCTGAACCGGATGAGGCGCAGATGGCGGACCTGCGCAAGGCTGCCCGGATTGCCGGCGAAATAGGGCGCCTCGATATTGGGCAGGGCGCCATTGTATGTGATGGTCTTGTGTTATGTGTCGAGGCGCAGGAAGGCACAGATGCCATGTTAAGACGGTGTGCGACCTTGGATGCCCGGCTGCGCGGCACAGGTCAGGCTCGGCGGGGAGTGCTGGTGAAACGCCCTAAACCCATTCAGGACAGACGGATCGATTTGCCGACCATTGGTCTTAACACGCTCGAGGGTGTTTCAGAAGCGGGGCTGGCCGGCATTGGTGTCGAGGCCGGTGGAGCATTGTTGGTCGACCGAGACCGCCTGGTCGAACGTGCCCGGGAATTGGGGCTGTTCGTTTTCGGCTTTCCCGGGGATTGGAGCTAGACCCGTGTCGCGGCGCCGGATCTTCATGGTCGCTGCGGAACCTTCCGGTGATCTCCTGGCCTATGAAACCGTCAAGGCGCTGCAGTCCTTGTCCGCGGACTTGGAATTTGCAGCGATCGGCGGGGATGCCCTGGCGCAGCTTGGCCTGATATCTCCTCTAGACGTCACCCCTTTGTCGATCCTGGGCCTGTTTGAAGGGCTCAGGGCTTATCCCACGGTGGTCCGTCTGGTGGATAAAGCAGTCGAGGCGATACTCGACTTCGGCCCTGATGCCGTGGTTCTTGTCGATTCCTGGGGGTTCACCCTGCGGGTTGCGCAGAAGCTCAGACAGCGAGCACCGGAGATCAAGCTTATTAAGCTGGTGGGCCCGCAGGTTTGGGCCACACGGCCGGGCCGCGCAAGGACACTTGCAGGACTGGTTGATCATCTCATCTGTATCCACGCCATGGAGCGGCCCTTTTACGCCCCTTTCGGTTTGCCGGTGACCGTGATGGGACCGCCGGCTCTCAGCCGTACCACTCCGGGGCAAGGGTCTGTCTTTCGAAAAGCGATGGGAATTGCACCGAATGAAGAAGTCTTGCTGGTCCTGCCCGGGAGCCGCCGAAGCGAGATTGAGCGAACCGCTCCGGCCCTGACCGGCGCCGCGCGTCTGGTCCAGGCCCAACGGCCAGGTTTAAGATTGGCATTTGCTCCTGCTCCCGCGGTCCGGGCTTTATTTGAGGTATCCTTTTCGAAGCACATCGGCGAAGGGGAAATGGTGCCGGCATCGCTTTGTCAGGAAGATGTGATGGCCGGCTCCGACCTTGCCTTGGCCTGTTCAGGAACAGTGACAAGCGAACTTGCGGTTCAGGGTACACCGTTCCTGGTCGGTTACAGAACCGGTTGGATCACCTGGGTGCTTGCGCGTTACCTGCTGTTCAAGCCTGTTCACATTACGCTGTTGAATATTGCGGCGGGTGACAGTGAAATTGCCCCTGAATTTTTACAAGGGCATCTCAAGCCACATCGTGTTGCGGCCAAAGCTTTGGAGCTGCTTGCCGACCCCGATCTGCGCCGGCGGCAAAGGGACGCTCAGAATGCGGCCCTCAGCAAAATGGGCGCAGGTGAAATCCCCGCGCCCGATATTGCAGCTGAGGCCATTCTGAAAGTTATGAGCGCTCAGAAATCGGGATAAAATTCCGGTTTGCCGCTCCGGTATATATCTGCCGTGGACGACCAATACGCTGGGTCGGGTCCTCGATCATCTCATTAAGCTGAGCACACCAGCCGACTGTTCTGGCGAGCGCGAAAAGAACAGTGAACATCTCTGTCGGAAAACCCATCGCATCGAGAACGATGCCAGAATAGAAATCGACATTCGGATAGAGCTTTTTCTCGATGAAGTATTCGTCTTCGAGCGCAATTTTTTCCAACTCTCTGGCAACCCGCAGGACGGGCGTGTCAATTCCCAGTTCGCCAAGAACCTCCTCTGCGGTTTGCTGCATGACGGTCGCGCGCGGATCGTAATTCTTGTACACTCTGTGGCCGAAGCCCATCAGGCGGAAGGGATCATTTTTATCTTTGGCACGGCGCACATAGTCGGGGATTTCGCTGACATCGCCAATCTGCCGCAGCATGTTGAGGCAGGCCTCATTGGCGCCTCCGTGGCTTGGGCCCCAAAGTGACGCAACTCCTGCCGCTACAGCAGCATAAGGGTGTGCGCCAGACGAGCCGGCAAGGCGGACGGTCGAGGTCGAGGCATTCTGCTCATGATCGGCATGCAAAATGAAGATTTTGTCCATGGCCCGGGCAAGGATCGGATTGGTCTTATAGGGTTCTGCGGTAATGGCGAAACACATGCGCAGGAAATTGGCGGCGTAAGACAGATCATTCTGTGGATCAACGAAGGGCTGGCCGATCGTGTACTTATAAATCCGCGCGGCAAGGGTCGGCATTTTTGCGATGAGGCGGATATAGGCCAGATAACGTTCGTCCGGATCCGAGCTGTCCATGGCGCCCGGATAAAAGGCTGATAAGGCGCCAACAGCACCCGTCAGCATGGCCATGGGATGGCTGTCTCGCCGAAAGCCATCGAAAAAGCTGTCCATCTGTGTATGGATGAGCGTGTGTTGAGTGATTTCGTTGGCAAAGGTGGTGAACTTGTTCTGGGTGGGAAGTTCTCCGTTGAGCAGCAAGTAGCTGACCTCCAGAAAACCACTATTGCTCGCCAGCTGATCAATCGGATAACCCCGATGGAGGAGGATGCCTTCTTCTCCATTGATAAAGGTGATCTGGGATTCACAGGATCCGGTCGATGTGAAGCCGGGATCGAGAGTGAAAACGCCCGCATCTGTGTAAAGTTTGCTCACGTCTATGACGTCGGGACCCTCGGTCCCACTCAGTATGGGAAGCTCAACAACTTTACCATTAATCTCAAGTTTCGCTGTTCCCGTCCGTCTTGTCTTGGTTTCCATGTCAGCCTTATCCCTCAATTCAGCGTTCAGCCGGGGAAGACCCCGGTAAATGTATGTCGATCCGTGATAGAACTTCGTCGCGTCCCAGCCATGCCAGAACAGGCGCCAGATCTGGCGCGGGAAGTCCCCCGCTCACGGCCGCCCTCAAAGGCGGGCCAACCTGTCCAATCGTCAAAGCGTGCTCGGCACAGAATGAATCAAGCAGGTCCTGCATCGCTTCAATAGTCCAATCATCTGCCGCGTCTAGGGGGGCCCTTAGCTTTCCAAGCAGGTCCAGCTTTTCTCCCTTCAGGGCCTTGCGGGCATTCTTGGTCAGATTGTCTGCGTTTGCATCCCATAAAAACTGAGCCGCTGTTGCCAGTTCGGGCAGCGTGTTCCCCCGATCTTTGAGGCTTGGCAGCGCCCTTCGGAGCCGGTTTACAAGGATAGGATCATCAATTGGTGTCCGTTGCGCAATGAAAGGCAGGACCAGGCCAAGCAGGCGGTCATCATCAGCAGCGCGGATGAAGTGGCCATTTATATCGTTTAGCTTGTCGAGGTCGAGGCGGGCGGGTGCCTTATTGATGCCGTCAACTCCAAACAGTTCGGCGGCCTCGTCCAGAGTAAAGATTTCCTGGTCGCCATGGCTCCAGCCCAGGCGGAGCAGATAGGCGGCAAGTCCTTCCGGCAGGTAGCCCATGTCTCGATAGGCCAGTGTCGACAGAGCGCCGTGCCGTTTCGACAGCTTGGACCCGTCGGAGCCGTGGATCAGGGGGATATGCGCAAATTCCGGCAGGGCCCAGTCCATCGCCTGGTAAATCGGGATTTGCCTGAAGGTATTTCGCAAATGGTCGTCGCCCCGCAGGACCATAGTGATTCCCATATCGTGATCATCGACGACAACGGCGAGCATATAAGTTGGTGTCCCGTCCGTCCGCAAAAGGATGAGGTCATCAATCTCATGTGCCTGGAGTGTAATTTTGCCCTGAACCTTGTCTTCCAGCAGGATCGGTGTGTTGTCTGGCGCCCTTAGCCGAACGGTGTAAGGGGCGCCCGGCGCAGGTGGCGGGGCACCATCGCGCCACTCTGACCTGTAGGGTGCGAGCAGGGCTTCGGCTTCTGATTGCAGCGCCAAGCGTTGCTCATTGCTTAGTCCGTCCTGCTTCGCCGCGGCTCGCTTGGCTTCCCCGGCGTCCCGCCGAGCTTGCAGGTCTGCATTGGTGGCGTAGCAACGGAAAGCGCGGCCGGATTCCACCATCGCATTTGCACAAGCTATGTGACGGTCGATCCGAGCGCTCTGGTAAACCGGCGGCTCATCGGGATGCAGTCCGAGCCAATCCATGGCGTCCAGGATCGCCGCAGTCGCTTCGGGGGTTGACCGGGCTTTGTCTGTGTCTTCAATCCGTAACAGAAACTTTCCGCCATGGCGTCGTGCCAGCAAGGCATTGAATAAAGCCGTTCGGGCGCCGCCTATATGCAGCATCCCAGTCGGGGAGGGCGCGAAACGAGTAATGACAGTCATCGGTTGAGGTCGGGGCTTCCGTCTGGGAATGATTATGGAACTGGTTCGCATCAACACTTTGGGGACAGCTTAGGCAAGAGGGAGACTCAACCCCTTTTGCAGTTGTTGCGTTTTGGGATCGCTTGCCTGCTTCGCCAGTACGGATTGCTGGTCAGTGCGTTTGGTCTGGCAGGCGGGGCTGCCATCTATTTCCTGCTGCCTTTCGAGCCGGACCTTTTTGGTGTTCTCATCGGCCTGACTGGCCTGGTCATGGCCAGGCTGGCCTTCCTGCTGATCCATGCAAATGCCTGCATCAGTCGCGCGTGTCTGGCCGTCTTGACGGCTCTGGCTATTGGGATTCTGTCCGGGAAACTGGCCACCCTGCGGGCGGCGTCCCCTGCGCTGCCAGAGCTTAAAGAGCCGGTCCTGTTGGAAGGCTGGGTCGAAGCAATTGATACAGGGGCGAAGGGACCGCGTCTGCGGCTGTTGGTTCACGCCGTCTCCGGTTATGACCGCGCCATCTTTCCCGATCATGTGCGTGTTACCCATCGCCTGAGCCGTCACGTCGATGTGGGACGTTTTGTCCGATGCTGGGTCGTGCTGAGGCCGCCGCCAGTGCCGCTGATGGATCATGACTATGCCTTTGACCGTCATGCTTTCTTTCACCAAATAGGGGGTGTCGGATATGTTCGTGGACGATGTCGGCCAGGAACCCTGGGGCCGCCGCGCGACACTTTTCAACGGCTCCGCTTGCGCTTGGCCGAATTGCGGCGGGCGCTCGCCCGCAGAGTGAAGACAGGCGCTGGGCCCCGCGCGGGGGGATTTGCAGCAGCACTGGCCTCCGGAGATCGCAGCTTTCTGGCACTCTCGGATCAGGCGGCCCTGAGAGGGAGTGGACTTGCACACCTTATGGCGATTTCCGGGCTTCATATGGGGCTGGTTGGGGGGCTGGTATTTCTGTGTGCCTGGCGAGGGCTCGCCCTGATTGAGCCGCTTGCATTGCGACTCACAGTCCGGAAACCCGCTGCGCTGATCGCAATACTGGCGTGCACTTTCTATTTGCTGATGTCCGGAGCGAGCGTGTCGACCCAGCGTGCCTTTATTATGGCCATGGTTGTTTTCGGCGCAGTATTGGTCGACCGCGCGCCATTCAGCCTTCAAAGCTTTGCTTTGGCGATGATTTTGGTGACTCTGCTCGCGCCCTGGAGTGTTCTCAGCCCCGGCTTCCAGATGTCATTTGCGGCCACGGGTGCCTTGATTGCGACGTTCAATGTTTGGGGCCGTCATCGAAAGAAACAGGGCCTGCGGCTCAGGGGGGCGGTGTTCTGGCTAAAATCCATGGCTTTGACCTCTCTTGTTTCGGGACTGGCGACCATGCCTTTTGGCATCTACCATTTTGGACGTGTGGCCGTCTTGGGGCTGCCGGCCAATCTCGCCGCGATGCCCATTGTATCCCTGCTGTGCACACCTTTGGCCGGACTTGCCGTGCTCTTCTCCTGGTTTGGCCAGGCAGATCTTGGCCTCGCCCTTTTTGGATGGAGCCTCGAGCCAATTTTGGCGATCGCCAATGTTTTCTCACGTTCTGATGGCACCGGCTCTGAATTGCTAAAACCGCTTCCCGGCGTCGCCCTCTTCATGATGGTTTCGGGATTGGTTCTGGCGTCCTCTGCACAGGGACGTTGGCGCCTTCTGGGACTGGGCCCCCTGCTTTTTGCTGTGACTCTATGGGTCAAAGCACCCGCTGTTTTTCTCCATTGGGCGCCGTCTGGCGATCTTGTTCTGACCGGAGGGCCCGGCGGGCCTAAACGGTATGCCTTTGCGAATGGCGACGGACTGGTCCCGATGCGGTATCGCGATGTGCCGGTCTCCGACCTGTGCGCCGGGCCGAGCTGTGTGCTTGAGATCGACCGATTTACGGTGTGCCTGATCCGTGACCCGATACAAACGTGTCCGCAACCAGCCAGCTTGTCCTTAAGTCTGGCGGACAGCGCACCGTCCGACGACCCCACCTCGGTAAACTGGACAGACGTCCAGATACGCAATGGTTTGACATGGCGGTTTGATAAAAGCGAACCTCGCCTGATCACCGGTCCCGGCTGTGGGCAGCGTCCTTGGCGGCGGTGCCGTTGACCCTGTTTCTAATCATACTTCCGTATCAAAGCCACGAGGCGGCCTTGAATTCGGACCCTGTCGGGGCCAAAAATGCGGGTCTCATAGGCGGGGTTGGCGGCTTCCAGGGCGACTGAGGCCCCCTTGCGCCGTAGGCGTTTGAGCGTGGCTTCTTCATCATCGATCAACGCGACAACAATGTCCCCCGACTCCGCGCTGTCCGTCCGGTTGAGAATGACGATATCGCCATCTAATATTCCAGCATCAATCATCGAATCGCCCTGGACCTCGAGTGCATAGTGATTGGACAGGTCGCCGAGATGGTCGGGTGGAGTAACACGATCCACCTCCTCCTGAATGGCCGTGATCGGCACACCGGCAGCAATCCGCCCAAGCACTGGGATTGAATGGGGCGCCGGGTCGGAGCGATTGGCATTGACCACGCTGGGGCGGAACATCTGGCGCCCGCGAGGTGGGGCCGTGCTGGTTGCAGAATCCGGCATTTTGAGAACTTCAAGAGCCCGCGCCCGGTTGGGCAGGCGTCGAAGGAAACCGCGTTCTTCCAGAGCGACAATGAGCCGATGAATACCAGATTTAGAGGCGAGATTCAGGGCCTCTTTCATCTCGTCGAATGACGGCGATACTCCATCGGCCTTGATGCGCTCATGAATGAAAAGCAATAGCTCTTTTTGCTTGGATGTCAGCACGTTGGCCTCCGTCGCTTTGAATTTGTTCCCTGTTTGTTTATTCGCGTTCTGTTCTCATGTCAAATCGACAATAGGACCAGTGTGGGTATGCTAGCGGGCGGCTCGCAAGGCGTGGCAGCTGGCGGCGCGGTTTGCTTGTTTCATAAGGCTTTCGCCAATGAGGAATCGGCGCGCGCCAGTGTGCCGGAGACGTAAAATATCTTCCGGTGTCGTGATCCCACTTTCCGAAACGAAGGGAAGCCGTGCGGGCAGAAGGCTTCTGAGCGCCTCTGTTGTGCTGAGGTCAGTCACCATTCGGGTGAGGTCTCGATTGTTGATTCCCAGCAAAGTGCTGTCCATCGCCAGGGCGCGCTGGACTTCGGCGGCATTGTGGGTTTCGAGAAGAACATCCATGCCCAGTTCAACCGCGGTCGCGATCAGGTCACGTGCCAGAGCGTCTTCCGTACAGGTTAGAATGACAAGAACGGCATCGGCCCCATAGGCTCTCGCCTCCATCATCTGTATCGGATGGATCATGAAGTCCTTGCGCAAGATCGGCAGGCTGATCGCTGAACGGATTGCCACAAAGTCTTCCAGACTTCCGCCAAAGCTTGGTCCGTCGGTCAGGACCGACAAGCAGGCGGCGCCGCCGGCCTCATAGTCCTGAGCGATCTTAATCGGGTCGGCACCGGGAAGAATGTCACCCGCAGAGGGTGATTTGCGTTTCATTTCGCATATCAGCGCATTGTCCCCGGTCTCGGCAACATCAGTCAAGGCCTGACGAAACGGGCGAGCCGGCTGCTGATCAGCGGCCCGGGACAGGAGGTCGCGCTCCGGGGTCCGCCGGCGCAAATCCGCCACTTCATCATGCTTGTAAGCGATGATCCGGTCCAGTGCAGTGCTCATGTGCTCAGTCCGATGGACTCAGTTTTGAGGACCGACAGGGTTCTTTGCGCGGCGCCTGAATCCAGGGCTTCGGCGGCTTGACGGGCGCCTGCTTCCAGACTGTCTGCCAAATCGAGAACATAAAGACCAGCGGCGGCATTTAACAGGACAGCATCGCGGAACGGACCGGTCCGCCCGTTGAGCAGCTCGCGAATGGCCTCTGCATTGTCGTCAACTTGCCCACCTCTGAGGGATGACAGAGGTGCGCGTCGCAGGCCGGCATCTTCTGGGACAAGGCTGATCAATTCCAATGCCCCGTCCCGGACCTCGATGATCTGAGTTTCCCCTGCAATTGACATCTCATCAATCCCACCGGTTTCGGTGTCCGGCCCGTGCACGACCCAGGCTCGTCTGATCCCAAGGTCACGTAAGGCTTCGGCCATAGGACGCAGCCATTTTGGGTCATACACGCCCAGAATTTGATGAGTCGCGCCGGCTGGATTGGAGAGCGGGCCGAGCAGGTTGAATATGGTGCGAATGCGAAGAGCCTGGCGAATTGGTGCGACATGGCGCATGGCGCTGTGGTGGCTGCGGGCAAAGAGAAAGCCGACGTTCGCTCTTCCAAGACAGGCTCGAAACCGGGCTTCGGTCAGGTCGAGCTCGACGCCAAGCGCTTCAAGAACGTCTGCGGACCCTGTTTTCGGCGGAACCGAGCGATTGCCATGCTTCGCGACCTTGCCGCCACAGGCCGCGATCACGAGCGCGGAGGCTGTCGAGGTGTTCAGGCTGGTCCATCCCAGTCCGCCTGTGCCGCATGTGTCGAGAATGTCACCTGGGAGCGAGATTTTGCGGGCATTTGCGCGCAGAACCCTGGCGCCTGCCAGCAGCTCGCGCCCGGTCTCCCCCCTTACGGCGAGGCCCATAAGGAATGCGCCGGCTTGTTCGGGGCTGAAGTCACCGCTCAGCAAGGCACCAAACGCGGCTTCGAGCATGTCGGGAGACAATTCTTCCGATCGGGAAATCGCCATGAGGGCATGGGTCAACGGCGTGTCTGTCATCTTTGAAGTCTAGCCTGCTGTCGTGAGAATGAACAAGGGCGATATGCCGGCTTCAGGCGTCGTTCTGACAGATTGCCAGCCAGTTGCGCAGCAGAGCGTGACCATGTTCCGTCCGGATGCTTTCTGGATGAAATTGCACGCCGAAAACCGGGCGGGCGATATGGTGGACGGCCATGATCTCGCCGTCTGATGTTGTGGCATCAACCCGAAGTGTATCTGGTAACCGGTCTGGCTGAATGGACAGCGAGTGATACCGCACAACGTCGTAGCGTTCCGGAAGTTCGAGGAACAGACCCGTTCCGGTATTATGGATCGTACTCAGCTTGCCATGGCGGATTTCTTTTGCCGTGATGATTTCGCCGCCTTCGGCGGCGCCAATGCTCTGATGTCCCAGGCAAACGCCCAGTATCGGCATCGTGTCGGGCGCGGCCTGGACCAGATCAACGCAGATTCCCGCTTCGCGTGGCGTGCAGGGTCCGGGTGACAGAACAATCCCGTCGGGCGCGCGGTTCAAGACCTCGTTCACGCTCAGGGCGTCATTCCGAAATACCTCAGTTTGCGCTCCGACCTCTTCCAGGAAATGGACCAGATTCCATGTGAAACTGTCATAATTGTCTATGATCAGGATTTTGGGACGTCTCATTGGTCGAACTCATACCGGGCAGCGAGCGCGGCTGCGCGCTTCAGCGCATTGGCTTTGTGCAGCGTCTCTTCAAATTCGTACTCAGGATTGCTGTCGAGGACCACACCACCACCCGCCTGGATATGGAGCTGACCGTCTTTCAGGACGGCCGTTCGCAAGGCGATACAGGTGTCCAGGTCACCATTCCAACCGAAATATCCGATCGCGCCACCATAGATCCCGCGACTTTCCTGTTCGAGCTCATCGATGATCTGCATCGCCCGAATTTTAGGCGCGCCAGACACTGTCCCGGCCGGAAGTCCCGCAAGCAGGGCGTCGACAGCATCAACGCCCGTGCGCAGATCGCCCTCAACATGGGATACAATATGCATGACATGGCTGTAGCGTTCGACGATGAACTGTTCTGTCGCCTCGACGCTCCCATAGGCGGCAACCCGGCCAACATCGTTCCGCCCGAGGTCGAGGAGCATCAGGTGCTCCGCCAGTTCTTTGGGGTCGGCAAGCAGGTCTTCCGCCCGCCGGGCATCCTCAGCGGCATCCCCCGATCTTGGTCGTGTGCCGGCAATCGGACGGATGGCGACCCGCCCGGCCCGAACGCGGACAAGGATTTCAGGGCTGGATCCGATCAGTCGCACCCCTCCAAGGTTCATGTGGAACATGAAGGCCGATGGGTTCAACCGCCGCAGGGCCCGGTAAAAGCTGATCGATTTCAGGTCATATGGCGTACTGAACCGCTGTGATGGCACAACCTGGAAGATATCCCCGGCCTTGATGTAGTCGCGGGCACGCGCGACCATGTCGAAATATTGCGTCTTGGTGGTGTTCGAGGTGAAGGTGAAATCGCGGGAGTCGCCCGCGCGCGGGGTCAGCGGCAAGGGACGTTCCAGCGCCGCTTCGACATCATCCAGGCGCTTTTCGGCTTCTTCTTTTTGACCCGCGGCGTGGCGACCGACGAGAATAAGTTCCTGATAAAGGTGGTCAAAGACCAGCACGACACCCGGAATCAGGAGGAGGGCTTCAGGAACATTCAGGGAGTCCGGCGAGGAAATGCCAACCGGTTCAACATGCTGGATCATGTCATAGCCGATATAGCCAAAGCTGCCGCTGGCCATGGGCGGCAGGTCCGGATCGTCCGCCGGTGGCTCTGCCCGCCCAAGGTCAGCAAAGTGCCGCAGCGCGTCCACCGGCGTTCCCTCAACCGGGCTCGGGGCGGTAAAGGCGGCGTCGGTCGCGATTTCGCCCCTGCCGTTTAGGATGCGCATCCAGCTCAGGGGCTTGAAGCCGATAAAGGAATAACGGCCCAGTCGTTCGCCGCCCAGAATGGATTCGAAAAGGAAGGCGCCGGGCGAGTCGGCGCCGAGCTTCAGCATGGCTGAAACCGGCGTTTCGACATCTCCCGCCCGCCGCCTGACGATGAGCTGGTCCCGCATCATTGGGTCGTTTCGATGCTGCGCTTGTAGAGGTCCAGGGCCTTGTCGTTGATATCGACGTCGATTTCCGATTGCACATCGAGGAAGAAGGCCTGGAAAAGGTCTTCGCCGAGGCCTTCATCCAGACTTGGCGCAATCTGGCGGGCCATGGGCGCGAGGGCTTCCGGGCTGACCGCATCGATCAGTGTCACTTTGAGGATCAGGGTTGCGCCTGTCGTGCTGGTCACAGCCTGAACCGCACCGGCTTCTCGGGCGCTGAACAGTCTCGAGATCAGGGGCGGGGGCAGCTCCGCCTCAATGTTCGTGCGCGATCTTGGCCGCGACAGCGACTGCACGGTCGCCCCAACGCGCTCGGCTTCCTCCTGAAGCGTTGTCTCGCCATTTTCGAGCCGCGAGATCAGCGCTTCTGTGCGTTCGTCCTGTAGCGTGGTCCGTCTTCGGATTTTCCACGCTTCGATCAGGTCGCTCCGGACCTCGTCCAGGTCGGGCAGCCGTGAGGGCACAATCTCGTCAATCCGGGCCATCCACGTGGCCTCATCCTCGCCGATCCGTTCGGTCACCGAGCCTTCAGCGCGGTCGAAAAGCTGGACCAGCAGCTCCGGGTTCTCGCGCAGCGTCCCATTCAGCCGCCCTGAGACGGTAAAGCCAGTGGCATCGACCGCGTCAAACGACAGAACGGGGAGGCCAAGATCAAGGCCGATCGCCTCGAGGCTGGCCCCCGTGCCGATCAGGTCGTCCAGCCGCGGCAGAGCGGCGTAGAACAGCTCGGTCGCTTGCTCTGAGGACAGCTCTTCCTCTATCTCGTCGCGCACCTGCCCGAAGGGCGTTGCATCCCCCGGATAGATCGCCTCAAGCCGAATGACGGTCCAGAGCGCGCCCTCCAATTGCGGGCCGTAAATTCCGTTCACGGCACTTCCCGGGCCATAAACCAGATCCTGTAGCCGCTCATTTTGCAGAACGGACCGAGGACCGGTCTGCTCCATGGTGTTGGACAGCTCGTCCAGGGCGCTTGCCTCTGCACCGCCAGCTATCCGGCCGAGCGCGTCCCGTGCCGCCTGTTCGGTGATGAATTGATAGGCCGTAAAACTGCGCGTGTCTGGACCGGTGTAGCGGTCTGCCTTGTAAGCCTCGTAAAAGGTTTCCAGATCGTCCTCGGTGAGGCCAGCGCTGCTTTTAAAATCGTCCGTGCTCATTTTTAACAGGCTTATGCGGCGGCGCTCAGGTTCCTGAAGATTGGGTTTCACTTCCTCGTAAAGCGCAACAATGTCATCTTCGCTCGGCGTGCCCACGTCCATCAGGTCATCAGTTTCGATGATGAACCATTCTGCATCGCGCTGTTCCGCCCGAAAGGCGGCGTCGACCTGCGCCAGCGGTGTTGGAACCGTAAGGGCCGTGCGTGTCAGGCGCCTCAGCCGGTCCTGGGTCAGGCTGCTCTCCAGCATGGCTTCGAAATCGGCCGATGTGTACCCGTTCTGGCGCAACAGGGATTCATAGCGGACGAGGTCAAACAGGCCGGTGGTATCCTGAAAGCTGGGATTGTTCTGGATTTCCGCGCGAATGGCCGCCTGCGTGGCCGTCAGGCCTTCCTGGTCCGCAAACGCCTTGATGGTGAGACCGAATTGCTCGCGCTGAAAGATCTGGTCAATCAGGCCCTGCTTCAACGCCTGCTCCTTGGTCAAGGATCTTCCACGCGTATCGGTGGCCGAACGCAATTCACGTTCCACTGCATTGTCAAAGGCCCTGTCGGACAGGGTCCGGTCCCCGGCACCAACCAGATTGGTTCCGAGGCCGCCGCTGAAGACATCTGTGACCCCCCATGCTGCCATGGCGACAATCAGCAAAACAAACAGCCCCCCTGCAGCTTTTGAGCGGAGCATCTGGCGGATCAGAGTAAGCATTGGCGGGAAATCCCAAAGATTTGGTTGTTAGGGTCGTTGCAGCTTGCTAGGCGAGCAAGAGGACGAGTTCAAGGTGGTGATTGCTATGGTGCGTACCCTGATTGCCGGAAATTGGAAAATGAATGGCTTGCGCGCAAGCCTTCAAAACGTTGCCCTGGTGTCGGATCAGCTCGCTCGTCTGCCGGACGAAGCCGACTGCCTGATCTGTCCGCCAGCGACGCTGATCCGGGAAATGGCAGGCCTGGCCGGCCCGCGCCTGCATGTGGGCGGGCAAAGCTGCCACCCCGGGCAGTCCGGTGCGCATACGGGTGATATCTCCGCCCAGATGCTGGCCGATGCGGGCGCCAGCCATGTGATTGTCGGCCATTCGGAACGACGAGCCGATCATGGCGAGACCAATGACGATGTTGCTGCACAGGTCATCGCCGTGCAGCAGGCGGGGCTGACCCCGATTGTCTGTGTCGGGGAAAGCCTCGCCCAGCGCCGGGCGGGCGAGACGCTTCGGGTAGTCGCCGATCAGTTGGCGGGCTCGATTCCGGATGATGCCGCGGATCTGCCACAGCTTGTCGTGGCCTATGAACCGATTTGGGCAATCGGAACGGGGGAAGTCGCCCAGCCCGACCAGATCGCCGAGGTGCACCATCATATCCGTTCCGTCCTGACCGACCGGTTTGGGCCCGAGGCTGGACAGATACGGCTGCTCTATGGTGGATCCATGACCCCAGAAAATGCCGGCATGATTTTGAAGATCCCAGACGTCAATGGCGGGTTGGTGGGGGGCGCCAGCCTCAAAGCGGAAAGTTTTATGGCCATTTATCGCGCCGCATTGGGTCTTGACTGACCGGCGGGGGTTGGCGCTGGGGCCAGAAAGGCGTAAGCCGCGGCCATTGGTTCAAAAGGATCTGTCATGCTGACGGTAATTCTTGTCGCTCACATTCTTGTTTCGATCGTTCTGATCGGGGTTGTTCTCATGCAGCGCTCCGAAGGCGGCGCCCTGGGCATTGGCGGCGGTGGCGGAGGCCCTGGCGGCGGACTGATGTCCGGGACAGGGGTGAAGGGCGCATTGGTGCGAACCACGATCATTTTCGGTGCGATCTTTTTCCTGACCAGCCTTGGCCTCACCACCATTTCCACCGGTCGGGACTCGGGCGGCCGGACAGATATTGAACGGGCTCTTGAGCAAGACTTTTCACCGGATCCGGCAGGGGATGAGCTGGGAATCGGCGACATCAATGATATCCTCGACCCAAATTTGGATCTCCTCGGCAATGACCCACTCGCCCGGGGCACCCCGGTTCAGCCGCGGACACCCCCGGCGGAGACTGACCCGGGTGCGACCGTGCAGGACGATCCGCTGAGCCCGTCACAATAGAGGCGTCCCCGGCGGTGTTTTCCGTTCGGGCAAAGCACCGAATCAGGCAATCTGCATGTCCATGACTCGCTACATTTTCATTACTGGCGGCGTGGTGTCCTCTCTGGGCAAGGGAATTGCCTCGGCCGCCCTGGCGTCTTTACTTCAGGCGCGCGGCTTTACGGTCCGTCTGCGCAAGCTGGATCCGTATCTGAATGTTGATCCGGGGACGATGAGTCCGCGTCAGCATGGCGAGGTTTACGTCACGGATGACGGGGCCGAGACGGATCTGGATCTCGGGCACTATGAGCGGTTCACAGGTGTGTCAGCGCGCCAGTCCGACAATATTACAACCGGCCGGATCTATTCGACGATTATCGAGAAAGAACGGCGCGGCGATTATCTCGGCGCGACGATTCAGGTGATTCCGCACGTGACCAATGAGATCAAGGCGTTCGTCCTGAGCGATGCGGGCGAGGGTGTGGATTTCGTCTTGTGCGAAATAGGCGGGACTGTTGGTGATATTGAGGGGCTGCCCTTTTTCGAGGCGATCAGACAGCTTGGACAGGAATTGGGGCCTGAGAGAAGCTGTTTCATCCATCTGACCCTGCTGCCCTATATCCCGGCAGCCGGCGAAATGAAAACCAAGCCAACCCAGCATTCGGTCAAGGAGCTCCGGTCGATCGGGATCCAGCCGCAGGTGCTGCTGTGTCGGTGCGATCGACCGATACCGGAAACCGAGAAGGCGAAGATTGCCAGCTTTTGCAATGTGCGTCCGTCCAGCGTGATCGAGGCTCGGGATGTCGGGCATATTTACGATGTCCCGGCCGCTTATCATCGCGAAGGACTGGACAGCGAAGTGCTCTGGCATTTCCGCATGCCGGATATGCCCGCCCCCGATCTCAGCCAATGGGACCGGATTGCCAATACGGTGCACAATCCTGACGGCGACGTCTGCATCGGCCTGGTGGGCAAATATGTCGATGTCCCGGACGCCTACAAGTCTGTGTCGGAGGCGCTGGTCCATGGGGGACTTGCAAACAATGTCCGGGTGCAGGTCCGATTGATCAACAGCGAAGCGTTTGACGATGATACAGCTCCCCTCGACATTCTCGAGGGCGTGAATGGCATCATCCTGCCTGGTGGATTTGGCGAGCGCGGAGCCCGCGGGAAGATGCGTGCCGCCCGGTTTGCCCGGGAACGCAAGGTGCCGTGTTTCGGGATCTGTTACGGCATGCAGCTCGCCGTTGTTGAGGCCGCGCGCAATCTGGCCGGGATCGATACGGCGACAACCTCGGAATTTGGTCCCTCTGACGATCCTGTCGTGGGACTGATGTCGGAATGGACCCGCGGAAATGAACAGGTCAGGCGGACTCAGTCTTCCGACATGGGCGGGACAATGCGGCTGGGGGCCTACCCCGCACGCCTGAAACCGGGCTCGAAAGTCGCCGAGATCTACAAAACCCTCGACATCAGTGAACGCCACCGACACCGATACGAAGTGAACGCCAATTTCATCGCGCCGCTGGAGGCCAAGGGCGTGATCTTCTCGGGCATGTCTCCGGACGGGAAGCTGCCGGAAATCATCGAACTGTCGGATCACCCCTGGTTTATCGGCGTTCAATACCATCCGGAACTGAAATCGCGTCCGTTTGAGCCGCACCCGCTGTTTGCAAGCTTCATTGCCGCCGCGATGACCCAGAGCCGCCTCGTCTGACCAAACTGCGCCGGGCACAGTCTTGGGCCTTGCATGGGCGAAGGGGCTCCGCTATACGCCTGTCTTCTCAAGGGCGAAGGCCCGCTCTTTATCCGGATTTTACATTATGGCTGTTCCAAAGCGTAAAACGACACCCTCCAAGCGTGGCATGCGCCGGGCCCATGATCGCCTGAAGGGCAACACCTTTATCGAGGATGCCGAGTCGGGTGAACTGCGTCGGCCCCACCACATCGACCTCAAGTCCGGCATGTATCGTGGGCGCCAGATCCTTCCGGCCAAGGAAGACTAGTCGCCTCAGGCGAGCGTCTCTGCGACCTTATCCGCAAAATAAGTGACGACGCCGCTGGCCCCGGCGCGCTTGAAGCATGTGATGGTTTCAAGCATCACCCGCGGCCCGTCGATCCAGCCCTGCTGCGCCGCCGCCTGGATCATGGCGTATTCGCCGGAAACCTGGAAGGCGAGGGTCGGGACCGAAAAAGTTTCCGAAACACGCCGGACAATGTCGAGATAGGGCAAGCCCGGCTTGACCATTACCAGGTCAGCGCCTTCCTGAATGTCGAGCGCGACCTCGCGCAGGGCCTCGTCGCTATTGGCGGGATCCTGCTGATAGGTTTTCTTGTCGCCAAGCAGCGCTGTGGCTGAGCCGATGGCCTCGCGATACGGGCCATAGAAGCCGCTGGCATATTTTGCCGCGTAGGACAGGATCATCGTATTGACCTGTCCATCCTTTTCGAGGCCCCGCCTCAGCGCGCCGATGCGGCCATCCATCATGTCGGAGGGCGCGACGATGTCTGCCCCGGCCCGGCCCTGCATCAGGGCCTGCTCGACGAGGATGGCAGTGGTTTCATCGTTCAGGACATAGCCGGCGCTGTCGATCAGCCCGTCATGACCATGCGATGTAAACGGATCCAGTGCGACATCGCAGATGATGCCGACATTCGGCGCGGCCGCTTTCATGGCGCGAATGGCCGTTGGCACCAGGCCGTCCGGATTGAGCGATTCGCTGCCGTCTGCGTCTTTGAGCTCCGGATTGATATGCGGGAACATCGCGATCGCGGGAATGCCCAGCGCCTCGGCCTTTTGGGCGGCTTTGACCGCCTCATCAATATTGAGCCTGTCGACTCCTGGCATTGCGGCAACCGGACTCCGGGCGGTCGACCCGTCATGGATAATGATCGACCAGACCAGGTCGGCGGCGCTGACCTGGGTTTCTGCGGTCATGCTGCGGATCCAGCCCGATTGCCGCAGGCGACGGAGCCGTGAGGCAGGAAAGCTCTGCAGGAAATGAGAGGACATTATCTACTCCTTCGCCATAAGAGCGGCGTTTTGACGGTGCGACGCATGAAGCATCTTAGCTCGACATCCATATAGGGTCGCTGCGCATCTTCAATGGCGAACATAAAGGGCGTACACTGTTTCCGGCTGAGCTCAACAAAACCCAGCGAAGAGTAAAACGGGCCGTTCCAGGGCAGGTCCCGGAAGGTTGACAGGGTTAAGTGGGGCAGGCGCCGGGCCTCGGTCTCGCGGATGACCTGCTCAACAAGACGGCGCCCAAGGCCTTTCCGGCCATAATCCGGGTGCACGCTGAGCTGATCGAGATAGCTGCCCTGATCGTGCTGGCTGATCATCGCAAACCCGACGGGATAGCCGTCTTCACGCCGGACCGTGAAAACGTTGCCGCGATCGATTTCGGTCTCAAGCACGTCGCCGGGAACGTGCTGGTCAAGGGCGTCCGGGCGGATCAGCCCCGTCGGGGCGAACAGGCGGTTGGCGCCCTTGTCGGCCCAGATCAGGGCGGGCACGTCTTCCGGCACGGCGAGATCGATTTCGAACCCCTGCGGCAACTCTGACATTGACGAATTCCTGCCCCGTGACGATGCTCTGTTTATTAAGACAGAAAAGGCGTCTTGGCCAATGAACGCGCAGTTGACCGAAGAACAAGTCATGATCCAGGATATGGCGCGACGCTTCGCCCTTGAGAGCCTGCTGCCCCATACCGGAAGCTGGGATCGCGACAAATTTTTCCCTGTCGATCTGATCCGCAGCACGGCGGAGCTGGGTTTTGCCGGAATCTATGTCCCCGAATCCGGGGGCGGATCAGGGCTCGGGCGCCTCGATGCGGCGGTGATCTTTGAACAGCTTGCCTATGGGGATGTCTCGACGGCGGCCTTTATCTCGATCCACAATATGGCGACGTGGATGATCAACACGTTTGGCGACGACCACCAGAAAAGCGACTTCGTGGCGCGTCTGACCCGTATGGAGCTGATGGCCAGCTATTGCCTGACGGAGCCCGGATCGGGCTCGGATGCCGCCGCATTGAAGACCACCGCCCGGCGCGACGGGGACCATTATGTCCTGAACGGGGCGAAGCAATTCATCTCCGGCGCGGGTGTTTCAGATGTTTATGTCCTTATGGCGCGGACCGGCGGCGCCGGGGCAGGCGGCATTTCGACCTTTATCGTGCCGCT
Source organism: uncultured Hyphomonadaceae bacterium (assembly GCA_938084575.1). Taxonomy (GTDB): domain Bacteria; phylum Pseudomonadota; class Alphaproteobacteria; order Caulobacterales; family Hyphomonadaceae; genus Henriciella. The sequence goes on along the minus strand of CALKFG010000002.1, from coordinate 255,451 downwards.
TGGCGTGCCCGGCCTGTCCTTTGGCACGAATGAGCTGAAAATGGGCTGGAACAGCCAGCCGACCCGGCAGGTCCTTCTGGATGATGTTCGGGTGCCGGTCTCCCACCGGGTCGGCCGCGAGGGGCAGGGCTTCAAATTTGCCATGGCGGGGCTTGATGGCGGGCGGCTGAACATCGCCGCCTGTTCCCTGGGTGGCGCTCAGAGAGCCTTGGACAAGGCCTTGGCCTATGCGCGCGAGCGGGAACAGTTCGGGCAGGCCATTTCCGCCTTCCAGGCCATCCAGTTCAAGCTTGCGGACATGGAAACCGAGCTTCAGGCCGCTCGGATGATGCTGTATGAGGCCGCCCGAAAACTCGACGCCAGGGCGCCGGACGCCACGCGATGGTGCGCGATGGCGAAACGCTTCGTGACGGATACGGCGTCGCAGGTGGCGAATGATGCGCTGCAAATCCATGGCGGCTATGGCTACCTGCACGATTATGGTGTCGAACAGATTGTCCGCGATCTGCGTGTTCACCAGATTCTGGAAGGTACGAATGAAATTATGCGTGTCATCATTAGCCGGGACATGCTGCGCGAGTAGGCCATTGCTCTGGGCAAACAGGCTCGTTATCGTCTCGAAAAAGAGTGATAAAGAGTTGAGGGATAACCGCTATGAGCTTGCCGAATGTAATCCCGTTGAGCGGCGTGGGCGCTGAAATTTCCGGTGTGGATCTGCGTCATGTGTCCGATCAGGGATTTGATGTGATCGCCGAAGCGTTCGCACAGCACGGAGTCGTGTTCTTTCGGGATCAGGACCTGACAGAGGCCGATCATATCACCTTCGCTGAGCGCTGGGGCGAGATTAACATCAACCGCTTTTTTGCGGCCCATCCGGACCATGCCGAAATCGCCCTCGTTGCCAAGGAGCCGGACCAGACCGACAATATTGGTGGCGGCTGGCACACCGATCACTCTTACGACCTTGAGCCTGCACTGGGGTCAGTCCTCGTTGCCCGTGAATTGCCGGAAACCGGTGGGGATACGATTTTTGCTTCCATGTATGCCGCATATGAGACCTTGCCTGACGATCTCAAGACCCGGATTGCCGATCTCAGGGCGGTCCATTCCGGGCGCCATATTTTTGGCGCCGGCGATGACACCTATTACCAGAAATCCGATGCCGGGCAGGGGCGTATTGGCAATGCGGAGGTCGCTGACCAGCTTCAGGATGTGGTTCACCCCGTGGTCATCACCCATCCTCTGAGCGGCAAGAAGGCGCTGTACGTCAACCCGGCCTTCACGATCCGTTTTGAGGGGCAGACCCGCGAGGAGTCGCACCCCCTCCTGTCGCAGCTTTTCGCGCATTGTTATTCGGGTGACTTCCATCACCGGTTCAGCTGGACGCCCGGAAGTGTCGCGATGTGGGATAACCGTTCAACCTGGCACTGGGCCCTGAACGATTATCATGGACAGCGCAGGATCATGCACCGGATCACGATTGAAGGCTGTGCCCTGGGTTAGATCTGGCAGGATTAAAGCCCGACGAGTGTGATTTTGGGGTGTCTGGGACGCCAATCCGTCTACATGACGTTCAAACACTCGTCGAAAGCAGATTCCCGTCCATGACACCCTCACCCTTCGCAGACTATGCTGCGCGTCTGAACCTGTCTGCCTGGGCCGATGCCCAGCGCGAAACCTTTACGATCGGGCGTATACGGATCGAATTGCTGGCGGGGCTTACCGTTGCGCTTGCGCTGGTGCCCGAGGCCGTGGCCTTCGCATTCGTTGCCGGCGTGGAGCCGCTCGTCGGCTTGTACGCCGCATTTCTGGTCGGCCTCATCACAGCTGTGATGGGCGGGCGCCCCGGCATGATTTCTGGTGCGACCGGGGCGCTGGCGGTGGTTATGGTCGCTCTGGTGGCGAGCCACGGTGTCGAGTATCTGTTTGCGACCGTGGTGGTGATGGGCCTGCTGCAGCTGGCCGCCGGGATCTTCCGGCTTGGCAAGTTTATTCGGCTTGTGCCGCACCCAGTCATGCTGGGCTTCGTCAACGGTCTGGCCATTGTGATCTTTCTTGCCCAGCTCGGCCAGTTCCAGCCGCAGGGTGGAGAGACGTCCGGGCACGGGTTTTCGTGGACTGGGCCCTGGCTGCCGGCCGGTGAACTGACGGTCATGCTGATGTTGATCGGGTTGACCATGCTGATCATCTGGGGACTGCCGAAGATCACCCGGCTGGTGCCGGCGCCCCTGGCGGGCATCGGCGTGGTTGCCGCACTTGTGATCGGGTTTGGAATTGAAACACCGGTTGTCGGCGACCTGGCGTCGATCGCCGGTGGCCTGCCGCAATTCCACATCCCCTTGGTCCCTCTGACCTTCGAGACTCTGGCCATCATCTTTCCCTACGCCTTTGTGCTGGCGGCGATCGGGCTGATCGAAAGCCTGCTGACCCTGAACCTCGTGGGAGAGATCACCCAGAAGCGGGGTGGGGCGTCGCAGGAATGTGTCGCTCAGGGAGCTGCGAATATCGTCACGGGCCTGTTTGGTGGTATGGGCGGCTGTGCCATGATCGGGCAATCCATGATCAATGTGAAGTCGGGTGGACGGACCCGTTTGTCCGGGCTTTCAGCGGCGCTTTTTCTGCTCGCTTTCATTCTGGTCGGGGCCAGCATTATCGAGCTGATACCGCTCGCCGCCCTGGTCGGTGTCATGTTTATGGTCGTGATCGGGACATTTGCCTGGCAAAGTCTGCGGATCATGGGCCGGATCCCGCGCGTGGATGCCTTCGTCATTATCCTGGTGACCGCCGTCACGGTCTGGCAGGATCTGGCGGTTGCGGTCCTTGTCGGCGTGGTGGTCTCGGCGCTGGCCTATGCCTGGAACAATGCCAGCCGCCTGCGCATCCTCAAGCGGGACAGTATCCGGACACCCGGAGCCATTGTTTACGAGATTGAGGGCTCGCTCTTCTTCGGATCAACTTCGGGTTTTGCGGAATTGTTTGAGCCCGATCAGGATCCGGACGTGGTGATCGTTGATTTTATGCGTGCCCGGGTCGTTGACCAGTCGGCGCTGCAGGCCATCGAGGACCTCGCTGCCAAATATGAAGGTCATAATAAGACCTTGCGCCTGCGCCACCTGTCGCGCGACTGCCACAGCCTGCTGCGGCGGGCTGGCCAGCTCATGGTGGATTCCGAGGATGACCCGGACTATGCTCTGGCCGTGGACTATGATGTCAGGACCGGGATACTTTCGAGCGGCCATTGACAGCTTTGCTTTTTGAGGCGCATCCGTCGTCGCATGACAAACAGTGTTCTTATTCGTCAGGAAGGTGGCATCGGGCATATCACCCTGAATCGGCCGGCCGCCCTGCATGCTCTGAATTTCGAAATGTGCGCCGCGATCAGGGCCGCGCTCCGGACCTGGGCCGTCGATGACAGCGTTTATCTTGTCCTCGTGGATCATGCCGACGGGACCCGGGGCTTCTGTGCCGGCGGTGACATTGTCATGCTGCGAGACAGCGGCAGGGCGGATGGCGCAGAGGCGCGGGCCTTTTTCGCGGAAGAATACCGCATGAATGCCCTGATCAAATCCCTGCCAAAGCCGTATCTCGCGATCATGGACGGGGTCACAATGGGCGGCGGCGTGGGCCTGTCGGTGCATGGAACCGACCGGATTGCGACGGAGCACACCCTGTTCGCCATGCCGGAAACGGGGATCGGACTGTTCCCGGATGTCGGCGGCGGGTGGTTCCTGCCGCGTCTCGGGGGTGAACTGGGCACATGGCTGGCCCTGACCGGTGCACGCCTCAAGGGAACGGACACGGTGGCGGCCGGGATTGCCACGCACTTCATTCCGTCTGAGTTAATCCCGAACCTCAAGGTGCAACTGGCCTCGGCGGATTTCTCGGTCGGTGCAGCGGAATTGCTCGCCGTGATCTTGCGCAATGTCGCTCGTCCGATTCCGACAGCAGGCTTTGCCGCGCATATGGACGAAATGAACAGCTGCTTTGCCGGCGACAGTGCGGAAGACATTCGTGACCGTCTGCTCGGATCGGCGTCCCCCTGGGCGCAGGCGCAGGCCGCCATCCTGATGCAGAAGTCACCCGAGACGGTCAAGGTTGCCTTGCGCCAGTTGCGGCTTGGGGCGGGCTGCGCCAGTTTTGCAGAAAATATGGCCATGGAATACCGGATTGGCTGGCGCAAGGTTCAGTCGCATGACTTTATCGAAGGGGTCAGGGCGGTGGTGGTGGACAAGGACCATGCGCCACGCTGGCATCCCGACAGGCTTGAGGATGTCAGTCCGGCGCAGGTCGACACTTATTTTGCACCGCTTGGCACCGACGAGCTGGTACTGGACCCTTAGCGGGCGCCAAACGCAAAGTATTTGACGGATTTTGTTAATTGAATAACGCGCCAGCTCTATTGGTTAACAAACTGCATTGATGAAGCGCTATTGATTAACTCAATATAAGGGTGATTGCCGTAACTCTATTCAAACTACAACAAAAGTTGAGTGGTGATGGCAATGACAATGATAATGAACGCAGCAGAAGCTGCGAACGAACCCGTGTCTCTTTCTGAGGCGTTTATTAAATCTCTCTCGCTTCTGGAGCAGGCGCATCGCCGGCTTCACGATGTCGTCAAGGATGACCTTGAGCGGAATGGCGAGCGCCACCTGACCGGCGTGCAGGCTTTGCTGCTGTATGAGATTGGGGAAGATGAAACCCCGGCCTCGGCCCTGCGGGCTCGTGGCGCGTTTGCCGGGACCAGCCTGTCCTATAATATTAAGAAGCTCCAGGATGGCGGATACCTGACCCAGACCCGGTCAAAAGCCGACAAGCGGACGGTCCGGCTGCGGCTGACCGAACGTGGACTGAAGGTCCGTGCCCGGGTTGCAGGCCTGTTCGACCGACAGGCCAGCGCTCTGGAGCCGACGGCAAGTGTTCGGCCCGACGATCTTTTCCAGCTCAACCGGACCGTATCCCGCCTCGAGCGGTTCTGGTCTGATCAGATCCGGTTTCAACTCTAGCGCCCAACTCCTCCGGGGGGCTATGCGTCTCACGCCACCAGTCCCATGCTGGAGGTGTGAGACGTTTTCTTTTGCTCAGCCTGTGCAGCCTGCTGGCGTATCGGACCGCCGTGGCAGGTCCATGGGGGCAGGATCCGGGTGAGATCTATTCCCGGTTCGCTGTCTCGGTTGAGGATCGTGGCGGGCTGGCGGCTCTGCGGGCTGATCTTTACGCGGAAGTCGGTCTGTCACGCGCATGGACGCTGACGGCCAAGCTTGACCATGTGCATTATCCGCAGCCGCCCGGAAGATCCGATCCGGCTGCCTGGCGGCTGACACTTCGCCGGGTGTTGATGCAGCAGGGCGGTTTTGTGGTGGCGATGGAAAGTGGTGTTCTGCAGGAAGCCGCGCTTGCCGGCCGGCCAGCTTGCCAGGATCCCGGGGCCGAACTGCGCGGCGGCCTTGGCTGGTCAGGACAGGTGCACAATCGTGACCTGTTCGTGTTTGGTGAACTGGCCGGGCGGGCTCATGCCGGATGCCATCGCAACCGGGCCGAAATTGGCCTGGGCCAGAGGGTTGCGGGCCAGCTTTGGCTCATCAGCCAGGTCTGGCTGCAGCGGGGAGCGCCGGACGCGCGGTCACAAAAGGTGCAGACCGAACTGATGCGTCGGTATCGCTGGGGGGACGTCGCGATCGGCTATCAAGCCGAGATGGCCGGCGAGGTGCCCGAAACGGCCGTCCTGTTCAGCGTCGCGCGACGATTCTGACCGGGGCAGGCTCAGCCCCCGGATGGTGCCCCATTGCCCGTTTCTGTCATGATATAGGCAATCACAGCGACCCTGTCCTCCGGTTTCCGAACGCCAGCAAAGCTCATCTTGTTGCCGGGCAGGAAGCCCCGGGGATTGGCCAGCCAGTCATCCAGGCGGGCCGGTGTCCAGCTCATATCCGCCTGACGGAGCGCGTCGGAATAAACATAATCCGGGGCTGTGCCGGTTCGACGCTGAAACAGGCCGTACAGATTGGGACCGACCAGATGCGGCGCGCCCTGCGCCAGCGTATGGCAGGACTGGCATAGCCTGAAGGTCCGGCGCCCGCGCTCATAGTCGGCGAGATTATACGGTGCAGGTAAGTCTGAAAACTGGGCCGAAGGGACCCGGTCGGCGGCTCCTGCAGCCTCCCCGGAATCCGGCGCGGACACTGGGCTAGAGGGCGGGTTTTGAACACTATTATCAACCGACAGACCATCGGAACAGGCGCCGAGCGCCAGGGCAAGGGCGACAAGTGCCGGCTGTATCAGACGGCGGTGCGGGGAGGGGGGCTGGGTGGTCATACGTCTTGATGACAAAAAACCGCCAGAAGGGCAAATCGGGATGTGCGCGTCTGGCGGCTCAGGGGTCGGGGACGGCTTTCGGCCTAGTCTTCAGATTCAGCCAGAAGCTTTTCGGTCGACACCTTCTTGTCCGTTACTTTGGCGGTTTCGAGAATGTGATCAACGACCTTGTCTTCATAGATCGGGGCGCGAAGCTGGGCCATGGCATTCTCATTCTTCTGGAAGAATTCCACGACTTCGCGTTCCTGGCCCGGGAAATTCCGGGCTTCCTTGATGATGGCCTGCTGGACTTCCTGCTGGTCGATCACGATCTCGGCCTTGCGGCCGATTTCAGCCAGCACGAGGCCAAGACGGACCCGGCGCTCAGCGATCTTGCGATACTCGTCCTTGAGCTCATCATCCGACTTCCCCTTATCTTCAGGGTCGCCGCGCCCGGCATCCATTTCCGCCTGCAGCTGCTGCCAGATCTGCTCGAATTCGGCATCGACCATTTTCGGTGGCAGCTCGAAATCATGGGCCTCGTCCAGCTTATCCAGCAGGTTGCGCTTGGCCTTGTCGCGCGAGGCGCCGGAGAAATCCTTTTCAATCTGCTCGGTCACCAGCTGTTTGAGCTGGTCCAGCCCTTCGAGGCCAAGGCCCTTGGCAAACTCATCATTGATCTCAGCGGTTTTGGGCGCACGAACTTCGTGTACCGTGACCTCGAAAACCGCCGGCTTCCCAGCCAGATTTTCAGCCTGATAGCCTTCCGGGAAGGTTACATTGACTTCAAGCGTGTCGCCAGCCTTGGCGCCGATCAGCTGGTCTTCAAATCCGGGAATGAAGGAATTCGACCCCAGAACCAGCGTGTGGCCCTCAGCCGCACCGCCGTCAAAGGGTTCGCCATCCAGCTTGCCGAGGAAATCCATTACGACGGCATCGTCCTTGCGGGCCTTGGCGGTTTTTGCGCGCTTTGTAAATTGCGGGTTGCTCTCGGCAATCTGCGCGATCCGTTCGTCAATTTCGGCATCGCCAATGTCCGCGACCGGCCGGGTGATTTTCAGCGTCGCCACATCGACCGGCTCGAAATCGGGCATCACGTCGAGATGCATGTGGTAGGACAGGTCGGCTTTTCCGTCCATGACGGCTTCCATGTCGCTTTCCATGTGCATTTCCGGCTGGCCGGCCGGGCGCACATCCGCGTCGGCGATGGCCTTCTGGCTGGTTTCCTGCACCATGGCCTCAACGACCTCGCCCATGATCGACTTGCCGAACATCTTGCGAACATGGCTGGCGGGGACCTTGCCAGGACGGAATCCCTTAAGATTCATCTGCGGGCGGATTTCCTCGATCCGTTGATCGAGCCGCTGCTGCAGGTCGGCGGCTGTAACGCTGACCTTGTAAACGCGGCTGAGGCCTTCTGCGGTTTCGACACAATCCATTCTGGTTATCCTTTGCGCGCGCCCGCTTGAGGCGGCTTGTCAGTCGTGGGTAATAGAAACGGCGCTCTATACGGCAGCGAAAAGCTGCTGTCCACGCATAGAGGCCGAGCTTTTACACCGCAACAGCATCAGAGGGGTTGAGGGTCGGGTCCAGCAGCTGTAAACCGCGCCACCACATTGCGGATGTGGCGGAATTGGTAGACGCACCAGATTTAGGTTCTGGCGGGGAGACCCGTGGGGGTTCGAGTCCCTTCATCCGCACCACACCGTCCTCATCAGCTTCGGATCAAAGCGCCGCCCCGGTCGTGGCGAAGGCCGTCTGAGCGGGCTCTGACAGTCTAGAGGATCCGGGTTCCCGCCTCGTTTCCCCTGGCCACCAGTTCCGGCTGACCCGGTCCCGGCCGCAGCAGGGTCATGGAACAGTGATCTGGACGAAAGACCGTCACATCCACCCGCCCTTCAACAGCCCCGACAATCGCATTGATGGCAACGAAGTGGGAAAAAACGACCGTGTCGTCCTGCAGCTGGGTGAGGCGCTGGAGCAGACGGTGCCGCCAGTCCAAGACGATGTCGGGTGCATCGGCCCAGTCCCCTGACATCAGGCCCCGAAGCCAGCTGACGCGGTCGGCAATTCCTGCCGGCGTGGGAATTTCGCTGACATCCGGCTCGAGGACGGTTTCCAGGTTGAGGCTCCGGGCCAGCGGTGCCGCGGTGTCCTGGCAGCGCTGCATCGGGCTGGACAGGATCCGTTTCGGCTTGTGCTGCATCAGGGTTTCGGCGACGGCCTCCGCCTGCGAACGGCCGGTCTCAGACAGGCCTGGATCGGGATGACTGCCCCAGCCGGCCGCGGCTTCGCCATGACGGACAAAAATGATCATGCAGCGGCGGCAATCTGCGGGTCCGGCTGAGCCGCACTGACCACCGAAAGTGCCGCGCGGTAGGCCGTTGGCCGAGGAATGTTAAGCCGTATCCGGGCCGCCGCCAGTGGCTCAGCCAGAAGGTGCTCGATATTCTCCTCATGAATGCGCTGGGCGGCATGTCCATTCCGCCGGGCTTCTTCGAAAACCCTCGCGATATGTGCGTCGCCAGGCACCAGTCGCGTGATCTGTCGCCGGGCCATGAAGGCAATGAACCAGATCCCCCGGCCGCCATTCTGGGCATGGGTGTAGGCCAGCAGGGCGCCTTCTCCCAGCGCGTCGCGGCCATAACCGGTCAGGACGTGGTTCAGGTCATGCGTGTCCCTCAGCCGGTTCGCATACCAGGTGAGATCATCGTCGAAATAATCGTGAGCACGTCTTTGTTTCGCGCTTTCCGCAACAAGTCCGGCCGCACTGAGCTTCTCGCGCCGCATGAAATCCACATAGGCTCTGCCGACTGATCCCTCGGGCAAGGTCAGCAGGGGGCCGTGATCATCCAGCATCGGGGGGAGGTCGGCCCGCTCCGCCAGACGCTGCTGCCCTCTGGTGGTCCGGATGAACCGTTTGAAATCTTTGCGCAGCGATTCGCCGTTCAGGGCCTGAATGATTTCAAACACCTGTTCGGTGTCTTCCTTGTCGGCGAGCAACTTCTTCATGTGGTGCCACGCTTTGACCGGGCGAACCGGAACTTTGGGGCGGGCTGGATCAATCCAGTGCTGGGACGGCCGCATGTGTAAAAGCTCCTTTGACTTCGGGAAGTTTAGCAAGGATCATGAGGTATAACAATGACACCGGCGTCACCTTTTTGCCTCGGGGTCTGCGTAGAATTTGTGCACGTGTGAACAGGGTTTGAGCAAGTCGCCGGACTGCCTCGCTTTTGCTGCAGAATGGACTCATCGCCGGACGGGGTGGAGCGTATCTCGGGGGATGTTCAATCCGGAATCAAGAGAGGCCTAGCCATGAAAAAGATCGAATCCATCATCAAGCCGTTCAAACTGGATGACGTGAAAGAAGCGCTTCACGAGGTGGGCGTTCAGGGTATGACGGTGGTCGAGGCCAAGGGCTTCGGACGGCAAAGAGGTCATACCGAGCTGTATCGCGGTGCTGAATATGTCGTCGATTTTCTTCCGAAACTGAAGGTCGAGGTTGTCATTGCCGACAGCGCGGTGCAAGGCGCAATCGATGCAATTACAAAAGCGGCCCACACTGGGAAGATCGGTGATGGAAAGATATTTGTTTCTGACGTTGGAGAAGCCGTCCGTATCCGGACCGGCGAGACCGGCGAGAGCGCCCTGTAAAGCGGCGCGTCCTCACGCACGCACAACAATCTCACATAATGGAGGGCTAGATGGCCGACGATATTCTTAAGATGATGACAGAGCACGACGTAGAATTCGTCGATCTGAGGTTTACGGACCCCCGCGGTAAGCTGCAGCACGTGACCTTCGACAAATCGATGGTTGACGGCGATTTCTTCGAAGATGGTCAGATGTTCGATGGATCCTCCGTGGCGGGCTGGAAAGCGATTAATGAGTCCGACATGCTGCTGAAGCCGGACACCGCGACCGCCAAGATTGATCCCTTCTTCCAGCAGACAACGCTGGCGGTCATGTGTGACATTCTCGACCCGATTTCCGGTCAGGACTATAACCGCGACCCGCGGGGAACCGCGAAACGGGCCGAGGCGTATCTCAAGTCGACAGGTGTCGGCGACACGGCCTTTTTCGGACCCGAAGCGGAATTCTTTGTGTTTGACGATGTGCGCTGGAACACCGATCCGCACAAAACCGGCTATTCCTTTGATTCAACGGAACTGCCAGCCAATACCGGACGTGATTACGAAATGGGCAATATGGGCCATCGCCCAGGTCCAAAGGGGGGGTATTTCCCTGTCCCGCCGGTCGACTCCGAACAGGACATGCGGTCGGAGATGCTGTCTGTCATGGGCGAGTTGGGTCTTGAGCCTGAAAAGCATCACCATGAGGTTGCCCCGGCTCAGCATGAACTCGGTATGAAGTTCAACACGCTGGTCACGATGGCGGACAATCTTCAGCTGTACAAATATGTCATCCACAATGTCGCAGCATCTTATGGCAAGACGGCGACCTTCATGCCCAAGCCGTATTTCAACGATAACGGGTCCGGCATGCACGTGCACCAGTCGATCTGGTCGAATGGCAAGCCGCTCTTTGCCGGTGATCAGTATGCCGGACTGTCAGAGATGTGCCTCTATTATATTGGCGGCATCATCAAGCACGCCCGGGCGCTGAACGCGCTGACCAATGCGTCGACCAATTCCTATAAGCGTCTGGTGCCAGGGTTTGAAGCGCCCGTCATGCTGGCCTATTCGGCGCGGAACAGGTCGGCGTCGATTCGGATTCCGTTCGGAACCGGCGAAAAGGCAAAGCGGATCGAGACGCGGTTCCCCGATCCGACGGCGAACCCGTATCTGGCTTTTGCGGCCCTGCTTATGGCCGGCCTTGACGGGATCGAGAACAAGATCCACCCCGGCGATGCGATGGACAAGGATCTGTACGACCTGCCACCGGAAGAGGCCAAGTCGATCCCGCAGGTTTGTGGCTCATTGCGCGAGGCCTTGGAGGCGCTCGATGCCGACAGGGGTTTTCTGACCAAAGGCAGTGTTTTCGACAACGACCAAATTGATGCCTATATCGATCTCAAGATGGAAGACGTTGAGCGCCTTCAGCTTCACCCGCACCCGGTCGAGTTCGACATGTACTACAAGGTCTAGGTCTTCAGGCCTGGCGTCACATTGCTGCCGGATCCCTGCGGATCCGGCGGTTTTTTTTTGGAGCGGGACCCAATCGCAGCTTTTCACAGCTTGCAAAGCCCACCACATGGACAAATATGACGGTGTCTGCCAAGCCGTTACCAGCTTGTGAAAACCCAGAGAGACCGCATCATGCTTTACCAGCGCCCTGTCGACCTCAACCTTGTTCCAACGGTGATTGAACAAACCAGCCGGGGTGAGCGGGCCTTCGACATCTTTTCGCGCCTGCTGAAAGAGCGGATCATCTTCATAACCGGGCCGATTGATGACGCCACCGCGTCTCTGGTGGCGGCGCAGCTGCTGTTCCTGGAGTCGGAAAACCCCAAAAAGGACATCGCCATGTATATCAACAGCCCCGGCGGCTATGTGACGGCCGGGCTCGCGATATATGACACGATGCAGTACATTCAGTGCCCGATTACCACAGTCTGCATTGGCCAGGCCGCCAGCATGGGATCGCTCCTGCTGGCTGCGGGTGAGGCCGGCAACCGCACATCACTGCCAAATGCGCGCATGATGGTCCACCAGCCGTCCGGCGGGTATAGTGGCGTTGCAAAAGACATTGAGCGTCATGCCGAGGAAATCATGGAGCTCAAAAAGCGCCTGAACCAGATTTACGTGAAACACACCGGTCAGGATTATGATACGATTGAGGCGAAGCTGGATCGGGACACCTTTATGACGGCAGAGGAAGCCCGGGCCTTTGGGCTCATCGATCAGGTCTTTGAACGGCGCCAGGGGGACGTTCCGGCCTGAGGCTTGCATAATGTTTTTCAGCGTTCACCCGATGGAATGGGCGCTGGCCGTCTGGAGTGTCCAGGCCGGGGAGGACGACCGGGATATTCGTCCACTAAATGTTTGACAGGGGCGCCATATCAATGGCGTGTTAATCCCTGAGCTTGATAGAGGTGATCCATGGTTAAGCAAAACGGATCCAGCGACACCAAGAATACGCTTTACTGCTCGTTCTGTGGTAAGAGCCAGCACGAGGTCAAAAAGTTGATTGCGGGTCCGACCGTGTTCATCTGCGACGAGTGTGTCGAACTTTGCATGGATATCATCCGCGAAGAGAACAAGGCCTCCGGCTTCAAGGCCAAGGAGGGCGTTCCGACCCCGCAGGAAATCTGCGATGTGCTGGACGATTATGTCATTGGCCAGCCCTATGCCAAGCGCATCCTGTCGGTCGCGGTTCACAATCATTACAAACGCCTCGCCAATCCGGCCGGGGCCGACGGCGTCGAGCTGGCCAAATCGAACATCATGCTGATTGGCCCGACAGGCTGCGGCAAGACGCTGCTGGCCCAGACGCTGGCGCGGGTTCTGGATGTTCCGTTCACCATGGCCGACGCCACCACTTTGACCGAAGCCGGCTATGTCGGTGAAGACGTTGAGAACATCGTCCTGAAGCTGTTGCAGGCCTCCGATTACAATGTCGAGCGGGCCCAGCGGGGCATTGTGTACATCGACGAAATTGACAAGATTTCGCGCAAATCCGACAATCCGTCGATTACCCGAGATGTCAGCGGCGAGGGGGTCCAGCAGGCCCTGCTCAAGCTGATGGAGGGAACGGTTGCGGCGGTGCCGCCTCAGGGCGGGCGCAAGCATCCCCAGCAGGAATTCCTGCAGGTTGATACGACCAACATTCTGTTCATCTGTGGCGGGGCGTTTTCCGGGCTCGACAAGATCATTTCGTCGCGCGGTGAAACTTCGACGATTGGCTTCGGGGCCGACGTCAAGGATCCAGAGGCCCGCAAGGTCGGCGATATCCTGCGGACCGTTGAGCCGGAAGACCTTCAGCGTTATGGCCTGATCCCCGAATTTATAGGGCGTCTGCCGGTGCTGGCGACACTGGAAGATCTCGACGAAGATGCGCTGATGACCATTCTGACCCAGCCAAAGAACGCCCTGGTGAAACAGTACCAGAAGCTGTTTGAGATGGAGGATGTCGAGCTCACCTTCACCCCGGATGCCCTGACCACGGTGGCAGAGAAAGCGATCAACCGGAAGACGGGGGCCCGCGGTCTGCGCTCGATTATGGAATCGATTCTGCTCGACACCATGTTCGAACTGCCGTCACTGCGCGGCGTTTCGGAAGTCGTGATCAACGGGGAAGTTGTCGACGGCAATGCGGTCCCGCTTTATGTGCACGAAAAGCAGGCAAAGCCGAGCGAAGCGTCCTGACCAGGGCCGCGGGACTGCAAAACAGTATTTTTGTCGGTTGAACTGGGACCGGATGCACCTCACATCTATGGGGTGGCCGCGGTCTCCGGATGTGCTGGAGCTGACCGCGGTCCTGGCGCCATGCCGGCCTGATGGAGTGCGATATGACGAATTTGAAGCTTCCTGTTCTGCCCCTGCGGGACATTGTCGTGTTTCCGGACATGGTGGCGCCCCTTTTTGTTGGTCGTGAAAAGTCCGTCCGCGCCCTCGAAATGGTCGATGAGGGCCAGAACCAGATTATGCTGGTTGCTCAGAAAGATCCCTCGGTCGACGAGCCCGGCCGCGAAGATATCCACCAGATCGGCGCCGTGGCGTCGATTCTGCAGTTGCTGAAACTGCCCGACGGCACGGTGAAGGTCCTGGTCGAGGGCACCTCCCGGGCCCGGGTCGAGGCGCTTGACGACCGGGGCGACCATTACACCGCCGAGGTCAGCCTTATCGAGGAACAGCCGGTCGAAAATGAGGAAGTCGAGGCGCTGATGCGGGCTGCGACGGAACAGTTCGAGCAATATGCCAAGCTCAACCGGAAGATCCCGCCCGAGGCCGTGTCGACGATTGGAGACATTACCGAAGCCGGTAAGCTGGCGGATGCGGTGGCGTCGCAGCTGCAGGTCAAGCTGTCGGAAAAGCAGGACCTGCTGGAAATGCCCGAGGCCCGTCAGCGCCTGGAGAAAATCCTGTCGCTGATGGAAGGCGAGATGGGCATGATGCAGATGGAGCGGAAGATCAAGAACCGCGTCAAGCGTCAGATGGAGAAGTCCCAGCGCGAATATTATCTCAATGAGCAAATGAAGGCGATTCAGAGGGAATTGGGCGACCAGGGTGAGGAACGCGACGAGGTTGCTGAACTGGAAGAAAAGATTCGCGAAACCGGTCTGTCAGAAGAAGCCCGCACCAAGGCCGAGCAGGAGGTGCGTAAACTGCGCCAGATGAGCCCGATGTCGGCGGAATCGACCGTGGTACGCAACTACCTCGACTGGCTTCTGGCCCTGCCATGGGACAAGCGCAAGGATATTTCCACCGATCTGGATGCGGCCGAGAAACAGCTGAATGATGACCATTACGGGCTGGAAAAGGTCAAGGAACGGATTCTTGAATATCTGGCGGTTCAGAAGCGGACAAATAAGCTGCGCGGCCCCATACTCTGCCTTGTTGGCCCGCCCGGTGTTGGCAAAACCTCGCTTGGAAAGTCGATCGCCGAGGCCACAGGACGCGATTTTGTGCGCGTTTCCCTCGGCGGCGTTCGCGATGAAAGCGAGATTCGGGGGCATCGCCGCACCTATATCGGCTCTATGCCCGGACGGGTGATCCAAAGCCTGAAGAAGGCCAAGACGGGCAACCCGCTTTTCCTCCTGGATGAGATCGACAAGATGGGCATGGACCATCGCGGTGATCCGTCGGCGGCCCTGCTTGAGGTTCTCGACCCGGCCCAGAACTCGACTTTCAACGATCATTATCTCGAGGTTGATTATGACTTGTCGGACATCATGTTCGTCACCACGGCCAACAGCCTGAACATGCCACAGCCCCTGCTCGACCGGATGGAGATCATCCGCATCGCCGGATATACAGAGGATGAGAAGCTGGAGATCGCCAAACGGCACCTGTTGCCCAAGATCCGGAATGATCATGGTCTCAGCGACTCCGAATGGGTGGTCGAGGATAGCGCGATCCGCGCCCTGCTGCGCTATTACACCAGAGAGGCCGGCGTGCGGTCGCTTGAGCGGGAACTGGCACGGCTGGCCCGCAAGGCGGTGCGCCGTCTGGGCCACGACGAGGTCGAGCAGGTCTGTGTGAATGGTGAGAATATCGCCGACTTTGCGGGTGTTCAGAAGTTCCGCTTTGGCCTCGCCGACGAGGAAGACCAGATCGGCGCCGTCACCGGCCTGGCGTGGACGGAAGTTGGCGGAGACCTGCTGACCATCGAGGCGGTCTCCATGCCCGGGCGTGGAAATACGAAGGTGACCGGCAATTTGCGCGACGTGATGAAGGAGTCGATCTCGGCGGCGTCGTCCCTGGTTCGTGCGCGCGCTGTCATGCTGGGGATCAAGCCGACTCTGTTCAACACCACCGACATTCACGTGCACGTGCCGGACGGGGCGACGCCAAAGGATGGGCCGAGTGCCGGCACAGCCATGACAACCGCGATCGTTTCGCTTCTGACGGGAAATCCGGTGCGCAGGGATGTTGCCATGACAGGTGAAATTTCGCTCCGCGGCCGGGTCCTGCCGATTGGCGGGTTGAAGGAAAAGCTGCTGGCGGCCCTGCGCGGAGGGATCAAGACCGTCCTTATTCCGCAAGAGAATGAGAAGGATCTGGCGGATATCCCGGACAATGTTAAGCAGGCCCTGACGATTGTCCCGGTTTCCGACATCAACGAAGTTCTGGCCCGGGCCCTGACTCGGCCGCTGGCGCCTGTGGAGTGGTCTCAGGCGGATGAAGAGGCGTTGGCCGAAACGCTGTCAGGGCGTCCCGCGTCGCCGCGGGGGGCGGAACCGATCCGGCATTAAGCCCGGATCGAACAGGGCCTTCAGACGATGTGAATTTGTGACAGGTGCCATCTTGCATTTCGTCACAGAATACCGCAAATGAGGGCGCGTCAGGGCGGTTAGCTCAGTTGGTAGAGCATCTCGTTTACACCGAGAGGGTCAGCGGTTCGAGCCCGTTACCGCCCACCATGTCTGTCGCCCATGCGACGGGCAACATCGGTGCGCCACAGGCTGCGCAGACCCCTGGACTTCGCTTCTGGATTACAATTCGGGTTTTGTAAAATCTCGTTTCCCTCGCAGCGAAGACATCGCGGAAAACAACTCAGAATAGAAATCACGTGCTAAAAAATCAACTTGATTGAGTGCTCACCGTCCTTGAAGCGCAAAAAAGAGGATTCTTACTTAGAGATCAAATTTGATTCTTGTGTTCCCATCGTTCTGTTGGAAATAAAAATAGAAGGGGTGCGCTTTTCACGGCCGTTCTCCTTTTGAAGCTGTCAGCGGGTGTGTTGGTCGTTATGAGGAATCCGGGTCGGAAAGCTCGATACTCTTCGGAAATGTTGCAAATCTTGCGTGATCGGGCGGCTGAGGGGCCTCTGAACTATTTTATCTGCCGTGACCTTGCCAGCCGGGTCATATTTACGAAGCAGGGTATCACGGCCCGCCAACTGTCTGCCAAGGTTCGTGATATGGGGCTGGCCTACACCCGGCGCCGTGAGCTGACCAAAAACGGAACCCATATCAGATTCAAGCAGGACATCGTGAGCGACATTGCCCGCTTGTTAGATCTCGACGACATTGGGTCCCTCGTAAAGGCTGAGAAAGGTCATTTGCTGGCCATTCATGCGGCGGTTGAGGCCTGTGTCGCCCCGCCTGACACCACGTGAAGCGGATCTCCCTGGGAGCGGATCCCATATAAGGCGATCCATCCTGACGGACGAGTTAAATTCCGGGCATCGCGGCGTCCTTCGAGCATAGAGAGCGTTGCGTTCACGCCGGTCTCGTGACACGGACCGCATCCAAACGGGAGATAATCTATCATGCAGGTCAAGTCACTTATTTTGAGCGCCGGTATCCTCACGGCTACTATGGGGTTCGCCATGACGGCCGGCGCCGATCACCATGCCGAGACCGCGATGGACCCGGAAAGTCTGGAAACATATGTCGGTTATGTTGAATATGTCTGGCTCAATCAGGGCGAAAATTATTCCCCTGAGGGATTCTCGGACTTTGCGGGCACCTGGGCCGCTGAATTAAGCGCGATGAACGAGTCGAAGAGTTCTTTCAGCTACACACCGAAGGACCAGAACGAGAATTACGACCTGTTGATGCGCAACCACTATTCAAGCAAGGCTGCGCGCATGAATGCCTGGCAGGAATATGAGTCTGCCGGTGTCGCCGACAAGCTTCAGGCGGCGCATCCGGAGATGGTCTTTAGGGTCAAGGACGCGCCGGGCGGGGGCCTGTTTGGGTTCTATCAGTTCCAGCCCCTGGAGCTGCCGAAGTCGGCCGTGATCGTGTCCGCCAACCCGGACCAGGTGCCGCATATGGCCGTTGCGTCTTTCTGTACCTTCAATGAGGATATGGGGTTTGCAGATCTTTCCACCGTCATAGAAGCTGCCTACCTGCCCTGGCTGGCAGGTCTGGAGCAGGATGGCGGATATGATTTCACCATTGAGATCCCGGACTTTGAGACCGATCGGTACAACTTTCTTTGGCTGAACAGACACCAGACGGCGGAAACCGCCGCTGCTGGACAGGCTGCATTCCGGGAGACGGGGGCCGATGTGGCGGCTGCTTTTGATCGTGTGTTCACATGTACCCAGCAGGCTTTCAGTGACGGACGTGTTCTGCATCTGAGCGAAAGCTGAGCGGGCAGAGACGCTGTTTCTCATGGTGACGGACCCGCCGGGATACTGGCGGGTCTTTTCGTTTGGTCCTTGCGCCATATGGCCGGGCTGCAGCAGCGAAGGGAGGAAGTTTTGGCGGCCGAGACCGCCTGAACCCGCTGTGCGGCAGGACGTGCGGCGCTGCCGGGTTGAGACGCAGGCAGGAGTCAGGCGGGGCCAGCAGCATATCAGCCCGGGTCGTGAAACCGGCGCCGGCAGAGACGGTCTTCGTCCGCTAGCCGGTGTTCTGGTCGACGAGTTGCCGGATCAGATCGTTCTGGCTGCGCATCAGATGGCGCAGATTCTCGACGGCGCTGTGGCACTCGTCGAGGGCGATCCAGAATTCCTTGTCGATATAGGAGTTGCCGGCGGCGGTTCCGGGGCCTGCGCCAAACTCTTTCAGTACGCCGACGGCCCGGTGCAGCACTTCCAGATTGAAGTGCATATCTCTGCTATAAATACCTAGGGTAGAAAAATCAGTAGTCTCAACCATAAGTTATCGATGCCGCGTTCGGCGCGGAATTGCAATATGAAATTATGCTGCGGTTGCGTTAGCCTGTGGCCGGCTCGGACTGGCGTGTCTCGGTTCGGCGATCCCGCACTTCAGAGATCATGTCCGCGAAATAGTCCGGCAGAGCCGGGCTCTGATCGGTGACGCCCATGGCCTGCATGACATCTCCGGTAAGCACCCGTTTGCGCTTCTGGCTGGCGAATCTGGCCACGACACGCATCCGCGCATGAACGGTATCGCCACGGCGATATTGGTGTTCGATGGCGACATAGGTGTCGTCCCAGCCGACGACCCGGGTGACGAGCTCGAATGCCTGAGGCGTGCTCAGCATCCGGGTGATAATCACATATTGCGCGCAGATGACCGGAAACCAGCCCCTTTTGCGCAGCACGGGCCAGAAGCCGGACCGCAGGATATAGTTGATCGTGCCGAGGTCGCCGAAGGACATGTAGCGGCTGTTGGTCATATGGGCGAACATGTCCTGATCCGTCAGCCAGACGCGAAACTTCAGCCGGGTCGGATCGAGCATGCCGATGCGCTGGCCAGACAGACGGGCCCGAATGAAAACCAGCAGCAGGCGGAAAAACAGATTCATGCCGGGACGGGGTGCGGTTGGGGCAGGTCCTGCAGCATACGGGCTGCCAGCTTTTCATTGAAATTCACGATGTGGTTGATGGATTCATGTGAAAATGTGGCCCCTGTATACCAGGTCTGGTTTTGACCCTGCATGGCTTCAAGTCGCGGCAGCAGGCCGGACCGGATTGCCTCGGGGCGATACTCTGCATGGTACTTCCAGGCCTTTTGGTAAATGATATTCGTCACAGTCACGCCCCGGTCCTGCATGTCTTTTTGCAGCAATTCCTTCATTTCATCGGGTGTGTAATCTCCGGAAAACTGCCCAGACAGGTAGATGTGGCCGCCGAGGTCCGGGGCATGGCCGTCATACCGCGCCGACAAGACCTTTCCGAGGGGCGCGCCAGGTATCAGCGCCTGGCTGAAGCTTTGGATATGATGGTCGGTAAACCACGCATCGGTTGCGAACAGCGTCGTGGTGTAACTGTTCCAGCAAATCGCCTCGGCCACGTCGGCCTCGTTCTGGGTCGGCTTGGTCAGGCGGTTGAAGTCATCGACCGGAATGGCGCAGACAATGTGGTCAAAGACATGCCGAGACTGATCGGCCATGGTGATGACGGCCTCGCCGTCGCGTCGGTCGATCGCGCTGACGGGCATGTTGAAGTGCACATCAAGGTCGGCGGCAAGACGGCGCCAGAACTCACTCCAGCCCTGCCGTGGCATTTCGAGCTTTTTCCGCAGACCGGACCAGATCAGGTCCCAGTCCATCCAGCGCAGGACGTGAAGCGTCGGTGAGGTGTCGAGGAAGCCATAGCCCATATTGGTGAAGCCACGCAGAAACAGGCGGTAGATCTTGGGCAGCCTGTATTTGTCCAGCCATTGTGCAATCGGCATGGCGGCTTCATCCACCGCCCAGGCTGCGGGCGGGGTTGCCGCAAGCCCGCGCAGGACGGCACGGCGCCGGAGAAGGTAGGATATTATCTGGACACTGGTCGGTGACCCGGCGCCGGCCTTGACGAAATCTTCGAACTTCGCCCCGTCAAATTTGATCTGCTGAACCGGCCTTAATCCGATGCCGAGCTCGCGCATCCACTTGATGACAGTCTTGTGCCCGGTGGTGGTATAGCAGGTGCCCATCTCGACCCGCGTCCCACCCTTTTCAAGTGTATGGGATTTCCCTCCCGGTTCCGGGCTTGCCTCGAAGACGGTCACCAGCAGGCCGGGGTCGGCGGACAGAAATTTCGCCAGGCTGAGGCCGGCTGCGCCGCCTCCAACAATTCCGATTCTGGTCTTGGTCATGTCTGCCTGGACCGCCCCTTGTCACCCCCCAACCCAAGTGCCCTAAGTCTTAACACTTGGTTTCCGCGACCGAAAAAGTGTGGGTTTTCTGCTTCCCCTGCAGTTAACTGATTCGTGTTAACGCTGTTTGATGACGGCGAAATTTTCCACTCTTGAAAGCCTCCGTGACCTGGTTCTGCCCTTGAAGCCGGCCCGCACCGTTGTGGATGCGAGAATGCTGCGGGAAATGCAGTCGCAATTTGTGCGCCTGATTACGCCCATGGCGCTGGTCAATTTTGCCAATGCCACCGCCGTGGCCGTGTCTTATTATGCGCTGGTCGATCTGTGGCGCATCCTGTCATGGTATGCGCTGGTCTGTGTCTTTTGCGCGATCCAGATGGCCGCCGGGCGCCGCCTCAACCGGGGATCTGTTCCGGAAACGGTGTCAGGACGTTTGCTGAAAAAAGCAGAGCGCAGCGCCATATTACTGGGCGCGGTTTGGGGCGTTCTGCCCTTTATCTTTAATGACCCCAGCCATTTGTCCAATCTGTTCCTGAATTTCGTTATTGCCGGCATGAGTGCAGGAACCGTCGCCATACTTGGACCAGTCTGCCGGATATCTGTCCGCTTTCTGTTCGGAGCTATCCCGCCACTGGTGGTGGCCAATGCGCTCAGCGTATCGCCCTATGCGGCGCCTGTCAGCGTCCTGACATCGGCCTTGATCTTCGCTGTTGTGATTGGCGCCACCCGCAATGCCCATCATGTCCGGGAAATGATCCGACGCGAAGTTGAAGCCGATACGGCGCGTCAGCAAATGCATGATGCAATTGAATCGACCCGGGACGCTTTCGCTTTTTTCGACAAAGACAATCAACGCATTCTCGCGAATTCAAAACATATGCAACTGGTCGGCGACACGGTGCGTCAACCCATGTCGGGTGAAACCATCTTCGGGTCAGCGACGATCAAGCAGGACGGTCGCTGGCTTTTGCAGTCGCGTCATCCCGCGCCGGATCAGGGCTATGTTCTTGTGCATACCGATATTACCGACCTGAAAATGCGGGAACGTGAACTGGTCGAAGCGCGCAAGGAGGCTGAGGAGGCTGATGCAGCAAAGAGCCGGTTCTTGTCGACGATGAGCCATGAGCTGCGCTCGCCCCTGAATATCATTCTTGGCTTTTCACGCCTGATGGCGAGTGACTCACGCATTGAACTCAGCTGGAGCGAGGTGGCTGAGTATTCTGACAGCATCAAGCAAAGTAGCGCACATCTTCTCAACTTGATTGATGATATCATTGATTATTCCAAGCTTGGCCTGGATAAGTTTCTGCTCGACCCCGCGCCCGTCAATGTTGCCGATCTGCTTGACCGAACAACCCGGCTCGCGGCCAGTTTCGCTCATCTCAAGGACACGCGGGATTTCGATATTCAGATCGCCCCGGATCTTGCCAATCTCCGGGTCGACGAATCTATTTGCAGTCGCGTCATTATGAACCTTGTCAGCAATGCCATTCGCTTTCGTGGCGACGATCCCCGGATTGTGGTGCGGGCGGCCAGAAGCCGCGATGGCCATCCCTTCATCACCATCCGGGATTTTGGTCCGGGCATTCCCGAAGCGGAACTGGAAAATGTTTTTGAGGCCTTCTACCAGATCGGCGTTGACAAGGACGAGGCCGAGGGCGGGACGGGTCTTGGGCTCACCCTGTGTCGGCATCTTGCCCGACTGCACAATGGTGACGTTGTTCTGAAAAGCCGTATAGGGGTGGGCACAACGGCGACCTTTATTTTGCCAAAAACCGCCTGTCTTGCCCCGTCTGCTCCCAAGGTTTTGTCCGGACCGTCGGCAGATGAAGCCGCAGCCTGAGGGTTATTGAGCCGCCCAATATGCGTCGACCTGAGCGGCAATTGTGAAGGCCTGGCGCGCCGCGGCACCTCCGATGCGCAGACCAATCATGGCTGATCCCTCCAGCGCGCCCGGATCCAGCTCACCTCTGGGCCAGCGGCTTCCCGCAATGAACCCACGATCCAGACTTCCGAGGAAGGCGCCAAATTCCTCCTCTCTTCCATCTGCGAACAGGGGCAGCCAAATGAGGAGCCGCGCCTGGGGCCATTTGCGCAGGGCCCGGGGCACCCACTCGGCCAGCTTTTCCATATCCGCCATCGTCTCGTAGCTGGGATCGAGAAAGATAAACATCCGTTCCCGGCTGCGTGGCTGCAGGCGCAGGGCGCCGCGATAGCCGTCTTGTTGCAGGATCTGGATCCGGTCCGTCTCAGGTATTGCGGTCTTCAGGGCCGCATATTCCTGCTTGTGCCGCTCAAAAAACACAAAACGACTCTTCGCGCCGAGAAGGGTGACGGCCAAGGCTGGTGAGCCAGGATAGGTGTGAGGAAGGTCGGGCTGGATCGCCTCTATCCAGCGGCGAAGCGCCTTTGGCGCGTCGGCGGGGGCCGGAAGTGCCAGAACACCCTCTTGGGCTTCACCGGTTTTCAGCGCATGGTCGCCGGTGAGATCATAGCGGCCTCTCGCTGCATGGGTCTCGACATAAAGCAGGGGAGATTCGTCGCGCGCCTCATAGCTGAGGACGGCATGAAGAATGGCATGCTTGAGCAGATCGGCTCGGTTTCCCGCATGATAGGCATGCTGATAGGACAGCATGATCTAGCGTCCTGCTGCCTCAAGAGAGGCCGCCCGGATTGCCTCGAACTCGTTGCCCGCATACCAGGTTGGCCAGTCCTCCATCATCGCAAGAGTCTCAATAACGGCATGCATTGCAACGATATCCTCGGCCATACCCCGAAGATCCCAATTCTCATCATATTCGTCCATGGGTTTATGATAGGCTTGGGCGCGGTAGGCAGACGTCGCTGCATCGCCTGCGGCGATGCCACCCTCACGCTTGTCGACCCCATTGTCCGGGTACAGCATCGGAACGCCCTTTTTGGCCAGAGAGATATGGTCTGAGCGGTAAAAGTAACCGGCTTCGGGTTTTTGGTCCGGAATGACTCTTCGCCCCTGACTTTCGAGGAAATCGGCGAGAATATCCTCAACTTCCGAACTTCCATATCCAACCACGACCATATCATGCGTCGGGCCCAGCGGGATAAGACCGTCAATATTCAGACCAGCAACGATGCTGGACAACGGGACGCTGGGGTGTTCAGCATAGTAAGCAGAGCCTAGCAGACCGGATTCCTCCAGGGTTGGGGACAGGAAAATGACACTTCGGTCGAGCGGCGTGGCTGCGAGAGCCTCCGCGATCTCGAGCATGGCCGCTGTTCCCGTCGCATTGTCGATCGCGCCATTATAAATCTGGTCGCGATAGAAGTCTTCCGTCTTGCCGCCCGTTCGTTGGGCTGATTTTTTACCCAGATGATCCCAGTGCGCAGTGACCAGAATGTGTTCTTCCGGTCGTTCCTGCCCTTCCAGCATGCCAAGCACATTTCTGGACGTCTTGATCCGGATATCCTGAACCAGCCTTGCCGATGCCGTAAGTCCCGGCAGGGGAACGGGCTCAAAGTCGGCTCGTGTCGCGGCGCGCTTTAATTGCTCCAGATCAAGACCGGCGGACGCCATGAGGGCGCGTGCGCTGCTATTGCTCAGCCAGCCCTCAACAATCGGTCGTTCCTGACCCTGGTCTTCCAGCACCAAGGACGCCTGTGCGCCGCTCCATGAGTTCTCGACCACGTTCCAGCCATAGGCCGCAGGAGCCGTCTCATGAATGATCAGAGCGCCCGCAGCGCCTTGTCGGGTCGCTTCTTCATATTTGTAAGTCCACCGACCGTAATAGGTCATAGCTTGGCCTTTGAAGAGGGCGTCCCCGCGCGCATATCCCGGGTCGTTGACCAGAATAATCACTGTTTTTCCGGCAACGTCGATCCCGGAATAATCATTCCATCCATATTCGGGCGCGACAATGCCATACCCGACAAAGACCAGATCTGATCCGGTCAGGGACAGGTCCGTTTGGTCTTGATGTTTTGTCCACATCACGAGGTCTGTCCCAAGCTCGAGGCGTGTTTGGGTTCCGGCTGTAAGATCGGATATGACAAATTCAGATGCAGCCGTATCCAGCGTCTGTTCGGTCATCGAGACTGTCTGGAACCAGCCGCCATTTTCGCCGGCCGGGCTCACTCCGGTTCTCGCCAACTCAGCGGCAATCCAGTCGGCGGTTTGCTCGCCAATTTCTGTGCCTGGCCCGCGTCCCTCAAAGGCGTCATCTGCCAGAAGGCGGATCCGGGATCTCAGATCAGTTTCCTCCAGACCCGGCACAGTGTTGGCGGGCAGCGGCATCAGGAGCTCTGTTGCCCGCGCCGGGTCCTCGGCACTTGCGGGACCGGGCGGCGTGGGGCCTGTTTCGCTGGAACAGGCGACGACAAAGGCGCATGCCGAAAGTAACCCCAGATAGTTGCGCATAAGGAACTCCATCAATTGCCATTCTAGCATCTGGCACAGGACCAGAAGCACTACAACCAAAGCTCTGTCAGATCCCTGTCACGCTTTATCGGGCAGCGGAATAAACTCGGTTTCGCCAGGCGGTAGGCTGAACGGGGCGTTCCGCCAGTTTTGATCTATGGATGCCTGCCAGTCAGCGCGGGCCCGGACGAGTCGCTCCGGCGTTTCCGCCACGAAATTCCAATCAAGTTTTCGGGTCCCATCAATTGGGTCACCGCCCGCCAGCATGAATCGTGATCCCTTTTGCAAATGCAGTTTGATGTCCGCTCCTGGGGTGAAAATAGCCATGTCGTTCTGCGCCAGACGTGTTCCCTGAATATCCGCCTGACCTGTTGCCATATAAATGCAGCGCTCCTTGGCCTCCGTGCCTGGGATTACAAATCGTGCATCTTGTTGGGCGGTGCCTGCCAGATACCAGATCTGCCATGGGAAGGAGACTGGCGAAGTGCGCCCGAAACCTTTGCCGGCGAGGAGGTGCATCCTGGCGCCGCCAAGCGAAAAGTCCGGCAAGGTTTGGGCGGGATGATGTTTAAAATCAGGGTCTGCCTCCGCTTCTGCTCGGGGCAGGGCGACCCAGGTCTGGATGCCGTGAAGGGTTTGCCCTGTCCGGCGTTCATCCGGGGGCGTACGTTCGGAGTGGCAGATCCCGCGCCCCGCCGTCATCCAGTTCACCGCGCCGGGACGAATAACAAGATCATTTCCAAGCATATCCTGATGTCTAAGAGCGCCTTCAAACAAGTAGGTTACTGTCGACAGCCCAATGTGAGGATGAGGTCGAACATCGAGCCCCTGCCCAGGTTTGTGATAGACGGGTCCAAAATGGTCGAAAAAGATGAAGGGTCCGACCGTTCTTCTGGCTGCGGCGGGTAAAAGGCGTCTGATTAGAAACCCCTCGCCGAGGTTCTTGGTCTGAGGGTGAATGATTTGTGCGGGCGTTTGGCTGGACATTGGCGTCTGCTCCTGATGAACTGCATAAATCTCAACAGTAAAAGTCCATGTCTAATATTGGGATCTTGCGCGATCAAATCCGAACCTGCCAGCAGTGTGCTGACCAGTTGCAACGCCCGCCCAATCCCGTCTTGCAAATTGGATCGCGTGCCCGGATCCTATTGGCGGGGCAGGCCCCGGGCACTCTCGCAGATCGCTCGGCTAAGCCCTTCACCGACCCGTCCGGTGACAGGCTGCGTCACTGGCTCGGACTTTCAACGGATACGTTCTACGATCCAGGCAAGCTGGCCATCCTTCCGATGGCATTTTGTTTCCCAGGTCATGATGCGCGGGGCGGCGACCTTCCACCTCTGAAGGCGTGTGCCCGATTATGGCGCACGCGTGTCCTGGCCGAGCTTCCCGGCATTGAGCTGACTTTGCTCATCGGCCGTTATGCCCAGATCTGGCATTTGGGCAGAAGGGCAGGAGAAAACGTGACCCAAACGGTCCTGAACTGGCGTGCTTATCAGGATCGGGGTATTATCCCCTTGCCGCACCCTAGCTGGCGGAATACGAGCTGGTTGAAACGGAACCCGTGGTTTGAGCGTGATTTGCTGCCAGTGGTCAGACGAAAGGTGCAATTGCTGGTTCAGTAGTTCCCGGCCAGAATGTCCTACTCGTAAGAACGTGTTGACCGCGAATTGGGAACCAGTACATGAGCGCGGTTGTCGCTGAGGAGGCGCTGAATATGTTTGACCATCCGTCCTTTGATAAGCATGAGGAAGTCCATCAGTTCCACGATGCTGCCAGTGGTCTGCGGTGTCTGATCGCAATCCATTCGACCATTCTTGGCCCCTCGGCCGGCGGCACGCGGATGTGGAATTATGCATCTGGCGCCGACATGCTGACAGATGCTCTGCGGCTCTCCCGGGGTATGAGCTATAAAAACGCCATGGCTGGCATACCGTTTGGTGGCGGCAAGGCCGTCATCTGGGGCGATTCCCGGCGGGACAAGTCCGAGGCTATGTTTGAGGCCTTCGGGCGTGCGGTTGAGAGCCTTCAGGGACGATATTTCACTGCCGAGGATGTCGGGATTGAAATAGAGGACATTGAGATCGCTGCCCGTGAGACACGCTACGCTGCAGGCCTGGCCAACGGCGCCTCGGCCGGAGGTGATCCCTCACCGCTGACGGCGCGCGGCATTTATCTTGGGATACGCGAAGCGGCTCTGCGTGCCTTTGGAACAGATGATCTTTCGGGGCGCACGATTGCGGTTCAGGGCGTTGGTTCGGTAGGCGGGCATGTTTGCCAGCATCTGGCCAAAGCCGGTGCTCGTCTTTTCGTGAGCGACGTTGATGCTGCAACGCTTACGGAGGTTGCAAAACGGGACGGCGCGACCATCATTGCGCCGGATGACATCTATGATGTTGAGGCGGACATTTTTTCGCCCAATGCGCTCGGCGCCATCCTTAACGGGTCAACCTTACCCCGTCTTAAGGTCAAGGTCGTCGCGGGCGGGGCCAACAATCAGTTGAGCACGCCGGAGATGGGCCGGCGGCTGCGGGACGCCGGAATTCTCTATGCGCCTGACTATGTCATCAATGGTGGTGGAATTATCAATGTCGCAGCGGAGATACTCGGGTCCTATTCGCTTGACTGGGTGAATGGCAAAATTGACGAGATGGTTGCAACGCTTGGACGGGTTATGGATGAGGCCCTGTCGTCCGGTTTGCCAACAAGTGACGTGGCCGACGCCATGGCACGGGAGCGGCTTGCCGCGGCGGCTCAAGCCACCTAGCCGGTATCCGCCATGACTTGAAAGGCCTGATCGAGATCTGCGATCAGGTCTTCCGCTGCCTCAAGCCCGACATGCAGGCGCAGGAGGGGGCCGTTTCTCTGGAGAATGGGGGCTCCGGGGAGGCGCCGGAGCTGCTCGTCGCAGGGGATCAGCAGGCTTTCAAATCCGCCCCAGGAAAATCCCATCCGAAACAGCTTCAAAGCCTCAAGAAAGCGATCCAGCTCCGCCTCGCGGACTGGGTTCAGAACGGCACCAAAAAGGCCATTAGCGCCGGTGAAATCGCGCTGCCAAAGCGCATGCTGAGGGTGATCTGGCCGGCCCGGGTGCAACAAGAATGCGACTTCATCACGCCGGGAAAGCCAGTCAGCGATTTGATAACCGCTGGCCTCATGCTGGCGCAATCGATTTAGCAGTGTGCGTAGTCCCCTAAGGGCAAGATAAGCCTCATCCGGCGCCAGTCCGATACCCCAGTCATTTGCGCAGGTGAAGAGTTTCCGGGCCAGTTTTTCAGACCGTGTCACAACGACGCCACCCATCGCATCCGCGTGCCCGATGACGTATTTGGTCAAAGACTGGACAACCAGATCAACGCCGAGCTCGAGCGGTTGGTGAAACACGCCCGCGCCCCATGTATTGTCCAGAATTGTCAGTAACGCCCGGCTCCGTGCCAGGGCCGCGATGGCGGGCGTATCCATAATGTCGAAGCTCAGGGAGCCGGGGGACTCCATCACGATGGCGCGGGTATTCTGTGTGATCAGACGTTCGAGCTGCTCAATCGGTAGAGTCGGTGGAAACCGTGTGGCAGTAATGCCCATGGCTTTGAGGCGACGGGTGCAAAAGCGCTGATTTGGGCCATAGAGATTGTCCGAGATCAGAACATGGTCTCCCGCTCTCGCCACGGCTGCGACGGCCAGGGCACAGGCTTGCAGGCCATTTGATGTCAACTGCGCATGATTTCCAGCTTCGAGGCTGCACAGTGCGGTTTCCAGCTCCCGTTGCACGCCCAGCCCCATTCGGCCATATACGGTCCCGTTGCCGTATAGTTCGGCGCGGGTTTTTATGAGCAGCGATGATCCCCGTTCAACAGCCGGGTTAACTGTTGAATGCTGCCGCCTTTCCGCATCGGTATGCTGAAGGCGGGTGTCCGGTTTCATTGCTTGGCAATCGGCATGTCAGGGTCAGCGGCCCATTCGCTCCATGATCCGTCATAGATCGACACATCCCAATGTCCTATATGGGCAAGCGCCAGGGCGATAACGGCCGCGGAAACCCCCGAGCCGCATGTCGCAATCACCGGGCGGTCAAGATATTGGCCGATCAGGTCACCCAAGGCCTCTTTTGATTTCATGCGCCCGTTTGGCTCGATCAGGCTACTGGCGGGAATAGATGTGCTTCCGGGGATATGACCCGATGACAATCCCTCCCTGGGTTCCGGTTCGCTGCCGTTAAATCGACCAGTCGACCTGGCGTCGAGTATGGTGTCTTTGCGTCCCCGGGTGGCCGCAAGAACCTGCGATTTGTCGCGAACCAGATCGGCCCGCTGGCGTGCGGTATAGTGGCGTTCAGAGACGCGGGGCTCTAGATCTTCAATCTCGCCACCTTCGGCCAGCCAAGCCTTGTATCCGCCATCCAGAACCGAAACGTCGCGGTGCCCCATGGCGCGGAACATCCACCATACGCGCGCCGACGCAAAAAAATCGTTGCTGTCATAAATCACAATATGATTGCCGTCACCAAGGCCAAGTTTACGAACCTGCGACGAAAACTGGATGGCGTCAGGCAGCATGTGGGGATGTGAGCTGGTTTTATCTGAGATGGCGTCAATGTCGAAAAAGACGGCCCCGGGTATATGACCACTTTCATATTGAACGCGGCCGGAGCGGCGGGCGACCAAAAAGGGCGGTACCCAGCTTGCGTCGACCACCCGTATGTCTGGTGCTGACAGGTTATGCTTAAGCCATGCCGCTGTGACGAGAGGGGATTTATGATCCATTTAGGCCGTCTCCATCCAAGGTGGTACCGGTAAGTCCTTCGATCGAAGGAAGTCCGGGTTGAACAATTTGTCCTGGTATCGGTTACCGTAATCGCAGAGTATTGTCACAATCGTGTGGCCAGGTCCGAGATCCCGAGCCATTTTTTCAGCTCCGGCCATATTTATTCCCGCCGATCCGCCGAGGCAAAGCCCCTCATGCTGGATCAGGTCGAAAATCAACTGCAAGGCCTCAGAGTCATGGATGCGGTAGGGCAGGTCCACAGCGAGGCCTTCGAGATTGGCCGTGATTCGTCCTTGTCCGATTCCTTCGGTGATAGAGGTGCCCTCTGATTTCAGGACACCGTGGGCATAATAGTCAAACAGCGCGGCGCCCCCGGGA
This sequence comes from uncultured Hyphomonadaceae bacterium, assembly GCA_938084575.1. Lineage (GTDB taxonomy): Bacteria > Pseudomonadota > Alphaproteobacteria > Caulobacterales > Hyphomonadaceae > Henriciella. The sequence continues at coordinate 225,500 of CALKFG010000002.1, read as the reverse complement.
TCGGCCAATCCGATCTTGACCCGCCCCTGGCTATTTTCTGTCAGCGCCTCAGCCACCCCAGCGAGAGTTCCGCCGGATCCAACGGCGCAGATAAATCCATCTATCTTGCCTTCAGTCTGGGTCCAGATCTCCTGGCCTGTTGTCTCATAATGGGCCCGGCGATTGGCCAGATTATCGAATTGATTTGCCCATACCGCGCCATGTTCTTCGCTTGCATCCAGGTCTTCGGCGAGCCGTCCCGAAAAACGTGCATAGTGGTTCGGATTGGCATAGGGCACCGCGTCAACTTCGATTAAGCGCGCGCCGAGATTCCGAACGGCATCTTTTTTTTCCTTTGACTGGGTGCGCGGCATGACGATGACGACTTTGTATCCGAGGGCTGCCCCGACCATTGCCAGACCGATGCCTGTGTTGCCTGCCGTGCCTTCAACGATGGTTCCGCCCGGCCGCAACCGGCCACTGGTTTCGGCGTCTCGCACGATACCCAGTGCCGGGCGATCTTTGACCGATTGTCCGGGATTAAGGAATTCCGCTTTTCCCAAAATATTACAACCGGTTGCTTCCGACAACCGGTTCAGTCGCAGAAGAGGGGTGTTCCCAATGAGATCCAGTACGGAATGATGAACGGTCATGGCCTGCCTTTGTTTGCTTCATGCAAGCTATGACGGCCGCCCGGCCAATTCAACCAAGGAGGGCTGATCCAGCGCATGTCCTGATGCGTATACCTGTGACAGCGAACAAAAGTATTTTAAGATGAGCCCTGATACCTATCACAGCTTCCTCATGGATCACGTCAATGAGGCGCTGCCAGCAGACCTTGCCCTTGCGGCGGAACTGCATGTTGTTCTCAAGGAGGAGGCGCGCTGGGTGACCGATACCTGGCGGCATGTTCGCGGTGCTATGCTGGATGGGGCGGACCAACATAACTTTCGGGAAAGCGGCCATTCTAGGACGCATCTTCCAGAGGCGCTGGAATTATGCGTCGGTGACTTTGGAACTGTGCCCTGGAAAAGAGGGCTTTCCGGTGTCCACTATGCCAAGAGGGGTCGGGGTAAGGGTCAATTGATGCGATTGGATCCTGGTCAGGCCGCTCCACAACATAGTCATTCGGTTCTTGAGGCGACGGTTGTCCTTCAGGGGGCTTTTGATGATGGTCACAGTGTAAATCGCAGAGGCGATCTGGTTCTGGGTTGGCCAGGCATGGTGCATCGACCGACGGCAGCGGGAGATGAAGTCTGCATCTGCTATGTTGCCAGAGAACCTACACCATTCTGGCGGTTCAGTTGAGTCGGGCATATGGCGCGTTGGCGCTCATTCTCATGGGCATCAGCCCCGCGCTTGCAGATCAGGCTCCCCCGTCCTCACTTGTGGCAGCTGCAGAGGCCTGGACGCCGCGAGATGGAAGCAGGATCGAGTTTGACGTCTTTCGTCAAGGAAACAGGTTTGGTCGCCATAGTCTCCAGTTTAAAATGCAGGCTGACGGGCGGCTGAATGTCTCAACTGAGGTTGAACTCGCCGTCAAATTTGGTTTTGTGACCGTGTATAGATACACCCTTAAATCAGAAGAAATATGGGAAGACGGGAACCTGATTTCCTTAATCGGCACGACCAGCAAGAATGGAGAAGAATTTGAGGTTGCCGCCCAGACAGACGGTGATGTTATGATTGTCGATGGCACCGGTTTCCGCGGCGAGGTTCCTGTGCCAATTATACCGTCGAGCCATTGGAACCGGTTACAGGTTTACCGGGACCAGATGCTGTCGACCGAGTCCGGGGAAATCCTCGATATTGATGTCGAAACACTGGGACGCGATCGTGTGTTTGTAGATGGACAGCCTGTAGAGGCGACCCATTATCGCCTGAATTCAAAGCTGAGTGTCGACCTTTGGTATGACGATCAGTCGAGATGGGTGAAGCTGGCCTTTAATGCCCGAGGACAAGAGATCGAGTACGTTCTGAGCGCTGGCTATGACTGAGGTCAGGTTTTTGACAGTCGGAACTGGCCGACATTGATCCGTCCGGTGTCGAAGCCCGCCTCGCAATAACTCAGATAGAACCGCCACATGCGACGAAACCGCTCATCAAAGCCCATAGGGCGTATAGATGACCATTGGCTTTCAAAGCGTTGGGCCCAAAGCCTCAGTGTTTCAGCATAATTAGAGCCGAAATAGTGCACATCGTCGAAGTTCAGGCCGGCGGTATCAATCTGCTCCTTTAACGTGGTTTCGCCAGGTAGCATGCCGCCCGGGAAGATATAACGCTGGATAAAGTCGGCCCGTTTTCGGTAAGCGTCGAAGAGCTCGTCATGAATGGTGATGATCTGGAGAGCCGCATGGGCCCCCTTTTTCAAGCAGTCGTGGACTTTGCCAAAATAACTTGGCCAGTAGGACTCTCCCACCGCTTCGAACATTTCTATTGAGACCACTCCATCATATTTGCCGACATGGTCGCGATAGTCCTCAAGTAGAATAGAGACGCTGTCTGACAGTCCGGCCCGCTCCATCCGCTCCATGGCGTACTTACGCTGTGACGGAGAGATCGTAAGGCAGGTCACCCGCGCCCCGCGTTCCCGCGCGGCGTACTCCGCAAAACCACCCCATCCGCAACCGATTTCCAGCACCTCATGGCCGGGTGTGAGGCCAATTTCATCAGCGATACGAGCATATTTGCGGGTCTGTGCCTCTGACAGGGAAAGGCCGGGAGAATCATACAATGCGGAGCTGTAAGTCATCGTCTCGTCCAGCCAGCTGGCGTAAAAGTCATTTCCCAGATCATAGTGGGCCTCGATATTACGACGTGACCCGGTCTTTGAATTTCGGTTCAGGACATGTCGAAGCATATTGGCCCAGCGCATCAATGTCCCGCCAAGGGCGAGCTTTCCGGCGGCTTCGAAATTATCCGAGAAGAACCGCAGCACCATGCTGAGGTCAGGTGTTGACCAGTCCTGGTCCATATAACTCTCGGCAAAGCCAACGTCCCCGCCTGCCAAGGCCCGCTTGATGAAGTTGAAATTGTGAACCTGTATGACCGCGTGGGGACCATCCAGCCCGTGATCAAAAAGAATTTCGCGCGCATCAGGCAGAATGAAGCGCAAGGAACCGGATTTTGCCCGCAGCAACATCATGCCGGCTAAGCGAAAACTTGTCGGCACACCCTTTAGACGCCGGAGTTTTGCCTGCGTCGCCAGCAGGGAAGTGGTCTGAGGTTGTAACGAGCCTGTTTTGAGAATTGTCGAGCTCATGCGGCAGTCTCCCTGATCGCATTGATGGAGTTCTTTGAAGCAACCGAAACCGCCGCGGAAGGCAGGCCGGGCTTGCCACGATATTTTGCGCCTCGTACCCAAAGCTTAAGGGCCTGCCAGTGGATCGCAAGGGTTACGCCGAGTGATGAGAGCGGGCGGCTTAAGGCAAGCCCGATAAAGGACAGGCTCGTCGCCTTGTGTTCCTTGACCTGTATCGTGGCGACATGTGTCTGGCACCCGTCAAGATATGTGGCCACAATGAGCCGTAGCGTGGCTTCCGATTGCCGGAGGGTGAATTGATATCGGCCGCTGACGTCAAAAAAGGGCGATACATGAAAGGCTTTCGCTGCGTCGTGGCGGTGAAATTGGTCCGACTCGCTGGTCGCGGCCACGTACAGATGAGTTTCGCCAAACGTGTTATGGACTTCATAAATGACCCCCTGAATTGCGCCCTTCTGATCATAGGCCAGCCAAAGGGAGATTGGAGCAAATTTATAAAATGCATGCCGGGCAAATGTGATTAGGCGCAAGCGGCTGGCAGCGATCTCGATCCCAGCTTTTGCGAAAATTGGCTCAGCCCATTTTCGCAGACTATCGCCATCCTTGCTGCCATGGTCGTGTCGGTTGAACGAAAACAGATTTGGGCGGTCGACGCTGAACAGCCATGCCTGACGGTTGGCTTCGTCCAGCGCGTCTATGTCCAGATCAATCAAACTCAGTCCGTAACGGAAGCGGTGCCGGAACGGGGTTGATCTTTGATGGACTGTTTGCCCCCGCCATAAACGCAGAGGGGCTTGGGCATTTGTCACGACTGCATCACTCCGGATGATACGTTACCAGATTTGACCAGGGTCGTCATCGGTGTCGCTAATTCAACGGCCTCAGCGTTCCAGGGCACCTGCCCGCCGAGCGAGAGAGCACAAGACAGGCCGGATTTGAGTCCGTCCTCATGGAAACCGCTTCCCATCCAGGCGCCGGCGAGCCAGATATGGTCGTTGCCCTGACATCGCTTTAGGGATCGTACAGCCGCTTCAGCGGCACCGTCAAACTGGGGGTGAGCTTTGCGCATCTGGGCGAAGGTCAATTCCGGGCGGGGCGGAGTTTTTGGGTTCAGGGTGACAAAAACGGGCCGTCGGCGCGGCAGGTTCTGCAAGCGGTTCATCCAATAAGTCAGGCAGATCTCCGGTTGATCCTGTCTGATGACATTCCAGCTCGCCCAGGCCGCACGTCTCTCTGGCATCAAGGCCGGATCGCGATGGAGATAAATCTGGTTTTCCCGATAGCGGACCGACCCGAGCAAGAAACGGGTATTCTCATACTGGTCTGACAGAATTGCCTGGCTGGTGTCAGAGTGGGTCGCCAGGATGACGTCATCGAATATTTCCGATGTGCCATCTGGTCCGATGACCTGAACCTTGTCACCAAACGGCGCCACAGATCGGATAGGTGCATTCAATCTGAGCCGTGACCCCAAAAGCTCCACCATCTTTCTAACATAGGCTTGCGAACCGCCGGAAACGGTTCTCCACAGCGGTCTTTCGCGATGCATGAGCCGGTGATTTTCGAAGAAACGAAACAGGCTCAGAGCGGGATAATCCAGCATGTCGGCTTCGGGTGTTGACCAGATCGCCCCCCCCATTGGCAGGATGTAATTGTTTAGGAAATCTGTCCCGAAATCATGCTTATCAAGCCAAAACCCTAGCGGTGTGTCGCCGATTTCGTCCGCCTTCAGTTCGGCTCTGGCAACATCGTTGAAGCGTAATATTGTCCGCCAGAACCGATGAAACCGAGGCCGAAATAAATTTCGTTTTTGGGCGAAAAGACCACCTGCAGTGGAGGCCCATTCAAAGCCTGAGGGGTTAGACACCGAAAAGCTCATATCGCTGGTGGCAGTCTGAACGTGCAAGGCATCAAAAAAACCGATCAAATTCGGATAGTTAAGGGCATTGTAAACAATGAAGCCAACATCAACCGGCAAGGATGATCCATCATAATCTATGGTCATGGTGTGTGCGTGACCGCCGGCGCGGTCATTGGCTTCATAGACGGTGATGTCGGCTGTGTTTCTCAGGGCGTAAGCAGCTCCGAGGCCCGAAATCCCAGCTCCTACAATGGCAATGCGTCTCATGCGGCGTCGCGCCTTTGCTTCAATATGTTGTAAGCGTCTAGTGCCCGCTGGCGGCCCTCTTTGTGGTCAATCAGCGGCTTGGGATAGGTATCGCCAAGGCGGATACCCGCTTTGGCAAGGGTGACCGCATCCGCTTCCCATGGGGCATAAAGATGCTTTCGGGGAAGTCCGGACAGTTCTGGACACCATTGGCGGACGTAGCCGCCGGTTTCGTCGAATTTTTCCCCCTGGCTAATGGGGTTGAAGACCCGGAAATAAGGTGCGGCGTCCGCACCACTTCCAGCGGCCCACTGCCAGCCAGCGGCATTTGATGCGGGATCCGCATCGACCAGCGTGTCCCAGAACCATGCTTCCCCGAGTTGCCATGGCAGAAGAAGATGTTTGGTCAAGAAGGACGCGACAATCATGCGGACGCGGTTATGCATCCACCCAGTCTGCCAAAGCTGGCGAAGTCCGGCATCAACGATCGGATAGCCCGTCTGTCCGCCTTGCCAGGCCTCCAGGGCCTGCGGGTCGGTTCTCCAGGGCATGTGATCAAAGCTGGGATTATAATTCTGCCTTGCGAGGTTGGGACAATGATAGAGCAGCACATAGGCAAAATCCCTCCAGGCCACTTCGGACAGGAAAACCATGGCCGAGTTCTCATTGGCTTCGCCCAATTCAACGCTGTGCCGGACCGTTCGCCAAATTCGCCCGGGCGCAATCTCTCCCCAGGCCAAATGCGGTGACAGGCGGGAGGTTCCGTCCTGCAGGTCAGGCCGGTTGCGTTGAGGGTCGTAGGACGTCAGTCCGGTTTTACAGAAATTGTTGAGGCGTGCGAGCGCGCCAGCTTCACCTGGCGCCCAGTAGTCTGAGAAGCCAGTGGACCAGTCTGGCTGGGTCGGGTGCAGCTTCCAGCTCTCAAGGGCATCTGTTGTGAGCCTTGTGCCGCCATCCAGCCGGTCAGGTGCAGGCAAGGGCGAAGGCGGCGTATAATTGGCTCGGAGAGATTTCCAGTAGGGTGTAAAAACACGGTAATAACCGCCTGACCCGGTTTTACGGCTCCATGGCTCTGTCAGCAACGTGCCATTGAAACTTTCGACGTGAATCTGCCGGTCATTCAATGCTGCTTTAATGGAGGTATCTATATCCCGTTCGGCCGATCCATATCGCCGGTTCCAGAAAACAGACCCGGCACCGGTTTCCCTTATCAGCTGGTCCAAAACCAGTTGGGCCTGCCCGCGACGCAGAACCAGCTGGCCGCCCCGGTTTTCGATATCGGTCTTGAGAGCCTTCAGCGATTTGTCCAGCCACCAAGCCTGTGCTCCGCCATGCGGGCGTAATCTGTCATCTTCTTCTAATAGAAACAGGCAGACCACCGGACCCTTACTGGCGATAGCCGCCTGCAGCGCGGGGTTATCAGCCAGCCGCAAATCCTGTCTGAACCAGACGATGCTTGTTTCGGTAGAGATGGTCCTTTCCCCCTAAAGACAGCCAACGAACACCCTCTATACGTGTGTTTATGCGGCTTGGATGCAATTAAATCGCCGTGCGGGTCGAATTTTCGTGGATGGCGGCAGAGGCTGTCTGGTCCTCAAGATGAAATCCGATTAGGCAGGTGAAATGACGCGGACAGTAATTTGTATGAAATGGGGCGAGCGATATCCGTCCGATTTTGCCAATCGCTTATACAGCATGGTCCGGCGTAACCTGTCGGGAACCCTGCGTTTTGTTTGTTTTACAGACGATCCTGAGGGGTTACGCGCGGAGGTAGAGTATCAGCCTCTTCCGCCGATAGACCTTCCAGAGCGCTACCGCTGGTGGCCTTGGCGGAAGATTTCGCTTTGGCAGGCCGGGCTTGGTGGTCTGGAGGGTGAAGTCCTGTTCCTCGACGTCGACCTTATCATTACCGGATCGTTGGATCCGTTTTTCGATTTTGCGCCTGGGCAATTTTGTGTTGCAGAGAACTGGACCCAGATGGGTATGGGGATCGGTAACACGTCGGTCTATAAGTGGGTTGTTGGCGAACATAGGGACATCTTTGACAAATATCAGCGCGACAGCGATGCCATCCACAGAGAGTTTCGGGCTAGCCAACAATACGTATCGGCGATGATCCCGGAGAAACTCTACTGGCCAAAGGATTGGTGTGTTTCATTCAAGCATTCTCTGTTGCCTAAATTTCCCATGAACTGGATTTTGAGACCTCGCCTGCCGGACAAGACGAAAATTGTGGCCTTCACCGGACGACCGGATCCTGACGAGGCAAGGGACGGCAATTGGCGCGCGCCCTTGCACAAAAAATTCTATAAGCATGTCCGGCCAACGCCCTGGATCGCGGAGCACTGGCGGTGACTGAAAAAAAACCGGGAGATGACGTGCGTGTGGCTGCGATGGCTTTACTGAGCCAATATGGTGACGATGCGGGCGTCATTGCGACACTCAGGGCCGCGGAGGTTGCCGCGCTTGGGGATGTTGATGCACTTGCGCATTGGGATGCAGTGATCGATTTGATTGCCGAGGGACCCCGCCGCCAGGACCTTAATTGAGCCTAAGGGCACGTCGTCGAACCCGGCGGATTGGGTAAAGGAAAACATGAATTTGAAACACCAGGATTCAAACCCGAAATTTGGCGATCCAAGGCAGACTGCTTCGGGCGAATCGCGGGCCTGGGTTGAATTTGAGGGCCTCCAGACGCTCTGGTTCAACACCGGCACTCTTTGTAATATTGAATGCATGAATTGCTATATTGAGAGTTCCCCGATCAATGACCGTCTGGTCTATCTGACGCGTTCTGATGTTCTGCCTTATCTCGACGAATTAGATACGGCCCATGAAGCTGGCAGAGAGATCGGTTTTACCGGCGGCGAACCTTTCATGGCTCCGGAATGTCTTGACATGATTGAAGTGGCGCTGAAACGGGGGCATCGGGCTCTGGTGCTGACGAATGCGATGCAGCCGATGATGCGGCCACGGATCAAGGGCGGACTGATAAAGCTGCGTGAGGAATATGGGGCCGCTTTGACGCTCAGGGTCAGCCTCGACCATTACACACCAAAACATCATGATCAGGAGCGGGGCGAGGGTGCCTTTGACCTCACAATGCAGGGGCTGCGATGGCTCGCGGAAAATGGGTTTCAGGTTACGCTTGCAGGACGCAGCCTATGGGATGAAGAGGAGGCGCAAGCCCGCCAAGGGTTTGCCGCACTGATCGAGAGCCTTGGGCTGCAAATTGACCCATTCAATGCGGCTCAACTGGTCATTTTCCCGGAAATGACAATGGCGGACGATCCGCCAGAAATCACGACGGCTTGCTGGGGTATCCTCGACAAGGATCCTTCCGGCCTGATGTGCGCTTCACAGCGCATGGTCGTCAAACGTAAGGGGGCTTCTGAGACCAGCGTGGTGGCATGTACCTTGTTGCCCTATGATGCTGAATTTGAGCTTGGCAAAACCCTGGCGCAAAGCCGACGCGAGGTGCCGCTGAACCATCCGTTCTGCGCGAGTTTCTGCGTTCTGGGTGGTGGCAGCTGTTCGGCCTGATCTGGGCTAAGCGTTCCCGCGCTGATCCAGAGCGGCTTTGAGTCCCGAATAACCGGGCTGATCCACGCGGACCTGGGCAATGGTTGTCTGCCTGAGATGATCGATCAGTTGTGCAGAGGCCAGGTCAATCGTGCGGTCACGGATCTGCTCACACAAGGTCGCGTTGAGGGCGTCGAGGCTGGTGCCAGGATCCGGCTTGAGGAGGTCGGCCAGGCGAGCCTGTTCGGCCAGATCATTTTCACTGCGCGCATCGAGATCTCGCAACACGGTTGCCAGGACGTTGGATGCAACTCTGGCATGGAAAGCGGCATGGCCTGTCAGACTAGGCGCCGCCGTCTGGTCGATGAAATGTTTCACCGCCTCAATTAGTTCTGAAACGCTGGGTTGGTTATGCATAAGCGGCCTCCAGAAGGTTTATCAGGTCGATTTCGGTTTCAGAGACCCGCCGTCCTATTGCAGCGCGCTCCACGCTGCGATCGGCGCCGGAGCGGAAGGTCTCATACATGATCATGCACATTATGCCCCATTTCAGCGATCCGAGCATCTGCCACCAATCGATATCGGCGGGCGTAAAATCTTCACCTCCGGCCTGATGATAGGCGTTCAGCAGAGCCTCCAGCTGGCCGAACCCGCCGACGCGATTCTGGCTCTGGCCAAAACGCCAGGAATTGACGCAAATCCACGCCAAATCTTCCCTTGGATCACCGATATGCGCCAGCTCCCAATCGAGAATGGCAGCCAGACCTTGGTCATCAACCATCAAATTTCCTAGCCGGAAATCACCATGAACGAGTACAGGTTTGACAGGGTCCGGGGCGGTATCCTGCAAAAATGCTATGGCCAGTTCGAATACTGGTCTTGCCGCGTCGAACCCCCGGTAAATGTCTTCATATTGTTTGAGCTGGTCTAAACCGCCACTTTTCGGCAGGCACGGCAGGCCGGGCACCGGCAAGGCGTGAATTCTGGCCAGTGCATTGCCGCATTGGCTTGCAAGACGGTCCCGGGCCAAGGAAAATTTGTCATCCCGGAGTATGGGGCGGGCAATCGTTTCACCTTCAATATGGTTCATTACGAAGCCTTCACCGAGCCCGTCCTCGGGTGCCAGGATGTGTAAAACGGCGGGGACCGGGACCCCTGAATTGCTCGCCGCCTCGATCAGTCGGGCTTCTGTGTTGAGGTCAATTGCAGCTGAAGATCTGGCTTTGCTGGCCCCATTAGGCGCGCGGCGCAGTATCGCCTTATAAAGCGTGGTTCCAACGCTCCAGGTTTCCTGGCTAGCGCCGCCGGAAAGGCGTCGAATTTCCGGCGTGTTCACATCATCGCCAAAAATCTGCCCAAATACCGCTTTCAAATGCCTGTTAAAGTCTTGAGAATGAGCCATGGACACCACACTTAACCGATTGTGGGGTCGCGCCAAGATGGAAGTGTGGTTCGGTCTGTTCTGAGGGATGTGTCATGACAAAAAGAACCAAACCCGATGATTTGCTCCGGGGAAGTCCACCGCCTCGTAAGCCGAGGCTGTTCGCTTGGCTGAGGGGGCGTTTCTTCGCTGGTATGGTCATCGCTGCACCGCTTGCGGCGACCTTCTTCATTCTTCAGTTTCTGATCACTTTCATCGATAACAAAGTGCGTCCGCTGCTTCCGCCGTTGCTGAAGCCGGAAACCTACACAAACTACGCCGTGCCAGGCTTTGGCGTGATTGTTCTTATCATCGCTTTGACCATACTGGGCGCCGTCACGGCGAACCTGATTGGTCGATCGGCATTGGCGATGACGGATCGCCTTCTCAGCCGCATCCCGCTGGTCAAGAATGTGTATGCTGCGATCAAGCAGCTGACTGAAGTTTTGGCGAATAATCAGCAGGCCAGTTTTGATCGCTGTGTGATGGTTCAGTATCCAAAGGAAGGATCGTGGTGCATCGGCTTCGTGTCGTCTGAGGCCAGCGGAGAGATCGGAGCGAAGCTTGGCCCGGGAAAAATCGGCGTTTTTGTGCCGACCTCACCGAACCCCACGTCGGGATTCTTGATTTACACGGCGCGGGAGGCCTGCATCGAATTGGAAATGACCGTCGAGGAGGGCGCGAAGATGATTCTCACCGCAGGGCTTGTTGTGCCTGATTTTCGTGGGGATGTGACGCGGTTACCCGGGGTGCCAGACCGTGAGGTTCCTTTAATCGCTGAATCTGAGATCGGGGCTGAGAAGCTGGCTGAGTAAGTTGAGCGCATTAGCTCTTTCAGGAGGCATTGTTTCTGCGGTTTCCGAGGCCATGCGGGCATCTTTGTGGGCAATCTCGGTGAGATGCTTTTGTTCCGGCAGCCTGAGGATACGGTGATCAAGGACTCCAGACTGGCGTTTTCCCAGCATATCGCCCGGCCCCCGCAATCGGAAATCCGCTTCAGCAATTTCAAAACCATCCTCGGTCCGTCGGAGCGTTTCAAGTCGCTCGCGCGCGGTTGCCGTCAATGGAGGATGGTAAATGAGCAGGCAGAAGCTATCGCGTTGGCCGCGGCCTACCCGTCCCCTTAGCTGATGCAGCTGGGCGAGACCAAATCCCTCGGCACGTTCGATGACCATAATGGTCGCCTCGGGAACGTCGACCCCAACTTCGATTACCGTCGTCGCCACCAGGATGCGGGTCTTGCCTGTTCGGAAAGCTTCCAATGCGGCATCCTTTTCGTCGCTCCTGAGGCGTCCATGGACCAGTCCGACCGGCTCACTCAGGTGTTGGGCTAACATCGCGGCGCGGCTGATTGCGGACCGACCGTCCTCGCCGTCTGTTTCAACCCTGGGACAAACCCAGAAGGCCCGCTCTCCGCGAACCAGGGCCCGACCGATGGCGCCGATCACGCTTCCGATCCGGGAATCGGGCAGAACGCGGGTTTCGACTGGCCGCCGTCCGGGCGGCTTTTCGTCTAATATGGAGACATCGAGGTCGCCATGGATGGTCTGAGCAAGGGTGCGTGGAATTGGCGTTGCGCTCATCACCAGAACATGTGGCGCACGGCCTTTTGAACGCAGCTTTATGCGGTCAGAAACACCAAATCTGTGTTGTTCATCAACGATGATAAGTCCGAGTTTATCAAACTGAACACCCTCCTGAAAAAGGGCATGTGTCCCAGCCACGACATCGATTGTTCCATCTCCCAGCCCGATCAGGGTTGCGTCGCGCAGGCGGCCCTTGTCGCGCCCGGTCAGCGCTGCAACCGTAAAGCCCAGAGGGGACAGCAATGTGTCCAGCGTGACATATTGCTGTCGGGCCAGCACTTCAGTCGGGGCCATGAAAGCGGTCTGAAAGCCTGTTTTGGCTGCCTGGACCGCGGCAAACGCGCCGACAAGCGTTTTACCTGAGCCAACATCCCCCTGCAACATGCGCCGCATTGGAAATGATTTCGCCAGGTCGTCCATGATTTCCCGTGTCGCCCGGATCTGAGCCTGGGTCGGGGTGTAGGGCAATGTTTTGACGAGCTTATTTAGTGCATCGGGTGCGGGCGGAATTTCCGGTGCGCGGATCTGCTTGCGTTTTGCCCGAGCGCGCATAAATGTCAGTTCGCGGGCGAGAGCCTCGTCATATGCAAGGCGGGCGTGGCATCGGGCGAAGGCATCTTCGTCATACTGATCCGGCGCATGTAATCCACGGAAAGCCGCGTGGACAGCAGGCCACCCCTTCTGCTTCAGCAGCGCGGGATCGCTCCATTCCGGGAGGGTTTGCGGCAGGTGATCGAGGGCCGCGAGGATCGCGGCATGGACCTTCTTATTGCTCAGCCCGGCCGTCAGGGCGTAGACCGGCTCAACCCCCGGCGGCGGAGCGTCGCGTTCGGGATCAAGCACATAGTCGGGATGGCTCATCTGCAGCGCGTCCCGGAACGTGTCGACCTTGCCGGAGACGAGGCGGGTTTTCCCAAGCGGAAACTGGCCCTGTAACCAGCGCGGATTGGCCCGGAAATAGGTCAGGGTCAGGACATCGGTCCCGTCAGACAGCTCGATCCGCGTCGGCGCCCGGTCATTATAGGGCGGCTTTATGGCCTGGACCTCGCCACAGACGGTTGCCAGCTTACCCGGCACCAGCGCGTCGAACCGGCTGACCGGGCGCCGGTCCAGCCAGCGTTCCGGCAGGTGCAGCAGCAGGTCCCAGACCGTCGACCCGCCAATCAGGTGCTCCAGAAGGGGTTTGAGCTTTGGCCCAATGCCCGGAAGCGTGTCGACGGGTTCGAAGAGGGGGAAGAGCAGGGGGTCGCGCATGCCTTGGTGTAGCAGAGCCGGGTCAGGGTTCAATCGCCGCATGGGGGTGGGCTTTTGCCCGCAGCTGATTATGTCAGTCTGGATGGAGGCCGATATGACCCTGGATGCACGTCGACGAAAACTGAAATTCCGCGCCTGGCGCCGGGGATTCAGGGAAATGGATCTTCTGATGGGCGGGTTCGCCGAGGCGAATATTGCCGGTATGACAGAAGAAGAGCTGAGTGAGTTCGAACGCCTTCTGGCGACGCCGGACTGGGAAGTCTTTGCCTGGCTGGTCAGCCAGAAACCGATTCCTGATAATTTCCGGAGTGCGCTTCTGGACCGTTTGATCGCCTTTCGCTACGAGGCGCAGCCGGGGTGATCCCCGGTCCAGCTTCTCCCATGCTTCGATAGGATGCCATGACCGCCTCAGACTTGCTGACCCGCCTGTCTGCGCCCACCAGTTTTTATGGGGCGCCCTTCGGACGGGATATTCAGGCCTTTGCCCAGGCCCTTCTCGCGCGCGGCGGCGTCGGCATGTATATCGCGCGCGACGACAAGATGGCCGCAACGGCGCTGAAGCTGGCTGAATTTTTTCAACCGGGACTGGAGCGTGTCCTGCTTCCCGGCTGGGATACGCTGCCTTATGACCGCATCAGCCCGTCACCCAGCGTTGCGGCGGCGCGGTGTGCAGCCCTCGCACGGCTGGCCCGGCGCGGGGCGGAGTCAGCCGCCTGCCTGGTCATCACCACGGCCGGATCCCTGGTGCAGCGGGTGCCGCCGGTCGACACCCTGCGCGCATCCAGTTTCTCAGTCGCATCCGGCCAGAGGCTCAATCAGGCAGAGCTGGCGGCCTATCTCGGCGTCAATGGCTATGTCCGGACATCCACCGTTGCCGAGCGTGGGGAGTATTCCCTGCGGGGCGGCAAGATTGATCTCTTTCCGCCTGACGGGGCGGCGCCGGTGCGCCTCGACCTGTTCGGAGACGAGGTCGAGTCGATCAAATCGTTTGATCCGGACACCCAGCTGTCGACGGGTACGCTGATCACGGTCAGCCTGGCACCTGTCAGTGAAATTCTGTTCAGCGCCGACTCGCTCAGCCTGTTCCGGGAACGATACCTCGCCACGCTCGGATCACCCTCCGGGGACCCGATGTACGAGGCTGCGCGGGCCGAAATTCGCCGACAGGGGGTGGAGTCCTGGTTGCCGTTGTTTCATCCCCATCTCGACACCCTGTTTGACTATATCGGGCCAGGCGCCCTGATCGGCTTGAGCCATCTGGCATGGCAGGCCAGCAGCGAACGACTGAACCAGGTCAGGGATTACCACCAGGCACGGCTGGAGGCGGCCAGCGACATCCGCGAGGCGCGAATTCTCGACCCGGAGGCGCTTTACCTGCCCGAAGATGAGCTGGAGCAGGCGCTGAAGCGTTACGCCACGATCCGGTTCAACCCTACGCCGGAACAGGGCCCGCTGGATCTCGGGGCACAGGCCGGGCGGGACTTTGCCCCTGAACGCCTGCAGGCGGAACTGAACATTTTCGAGGCTGCCGCAAGCCATGCCAAGGCCCTTCGCATTGCCGGGAAAACGGTTGTTTTCGCGGCCTGGACCGAGGGTTCCGCGGACCGCTTGTCGGGGGTTCTCGAGGATCACGGGCTTGATGCGGTGCCACGGGTTTATTCTCTGCAGGCGGCCCAGTCAGCCGGTCTGGCCCTGTGCGAACTGCCGATCGAAACGGGCTTCGAGACTGCCGACCTGGCTGTGATCGCGGAACCGGATGTGCTGGGGGACAGGCTGGCTGCCCCGCGGCGCAAGCGCAAGGCGGCAAATTTCATCACCGAGGCCAGCGCGCTGAATCCCGGTGACCTGGTGGTCCATGTCGATCATGGCGTTGGCCGATATGTCGGCCTGCGCACCCTCGATCTCGCCGGGGCGCCGCATGACTGCCTTGATCTGGAATATGCCAAGGGCGACAAGATCTTCCTGCCGGTTGAGAATATCGACCTGATCAGCCGGTATGGCAGCGAAGATGCGGACTCGGCGATTGATCATCTCGGCGGTGTGGGCTGGCAGACGCGCAAGGCCAAGGCCAAACAGCGCATTCTGGAAATGGCGGCTGAACTGCTCGACATTGCCGCCGCGCGCGCCCTGAAGCAGGCCGATCCCTGTCCGTCCGGCGACGGGCTATATGAAGAATTCGCGGCGCGCTTTCCTTATGAAGAGACCGATGACCAGCTTAATGCCATTGAGGATGTTCTCGGCGACCTGGCCTCCGGAAAGCCCATGGACCGGCTGATTTGTGGCGATGTTGGGTTTGGAAAAACCGAGGTCGCGCTGCGTGCAGCCTTCGTCGCCGCCATGTCGGGGCGCCAGGTTGCCATCATCGCACCAACAACGCTTCTGGCGCGCCAGCATTATAACACCTTTGTCGAGCGGTTTTCGGGCTGGCCGATCGAAGTCCGGCCTTTGTCACGCTTTGTTTCTACGCGGGACGCGGCAGAGACCCGCAACGGCATTGCGAATGGCACGGTCGATGTGGTTGTCGGGACGCACGCCCTTCTGGCTAAGTCGGTAACCTTCAAACGGCTCGGGCTGTTGATTGTCGACGAGGAGCAGCGGTTTGGCGTCAAACACAAGGAACGGTTGAAGGAGCTGAAGGCCGACATTCATGTTCTCACCCTGTCGGCCACACCGATTCCGCGGACCCTGCAAATGGCACTGACAGGCATAAGGGACCTGTCCATCATTGCCACGCCGCCAATCGACCGGCTTGCTGTGCGCACCTATGTCACCGAGTTCGACGCGGTCACGATCCGGGAAGCCCTGCTGCGTGAAAAGTATCGGGGCGGGCAAAGCTATTATGTGGCGCCGCGGATTTCAGACCTTGATTATCTTGAAAATTATCTCAAGGCGAATGTCCCTGAAGTGTCCTTCGTGGTGGCCCATGGGCAGATGCCAGCGGCCGAACTCGAGGATTTGATGACCGCCTTCTATGAGGGCCAGTATGATGTCCTGCTGTCGACGACCATCGTTGAGAGTGGCATTGATATCCCGCGGGCGAATACCCTGATTATCCATAAGTCGGACCGGTTCGGTCTCGGCCAGCTGTATCAGCTTCGGGGACGGGTCGGGCGGGCCAAATTACGGGCTTACGCCTATCTCACCACGCCGGCGGACCGGGTTATTTCGGTCACCGCGGAGCGGCGTTTGCGGGTCCTGCAGTCCCTCGACAGCCTTGGCGCAGGCTTTCAGCTGGCCAGTCATGACCTCGATATGCGTGGCGGAGGCAACCTGCTTGGAGACCAGCAGTCCGGTCATGTCCGTGAGGTTGGCGTCGAACTGTACCAGTCCATGCTCGATGATGCCGTCAAGGCACTACAGGCCGGCGGCTTGGAGTCCCAGGAGGTCGCCGATGACTGGTCGCCCCAGATCAATCTGGGTGTCGCCGTGCTGATTCCGGAAAGCTATGTCGAGGATCTTGGCGTGCGGCTGGGGCTGTATCGCCGGCTTGCCGATACGGCAACAGAGCAGGATCGGGAATCCTTTGCCGCGGAGCTGATCGACCGGTTTGGGCCGCTGCCCGACGGGACGGTCCAGTTGCTGGACGTGACCTCGATCAAGGCGCGATGCCGCGAGCTGGGCGTGGCCAAGCTGGATGCTGGTCCAAAAGGGGTCGTCATGACCTTCAGGGACGACACCCCGATCGATCCGGTGCAGCTGATGCAGCTTGTCAGGTCCCGCCCCGGGCGGATGCGTCTCCGGCCTGACAGCAAGCTGGTGATTACCGGCGTGACAGCCGAACCCGCAGCACGGATTGCAACCATACGGGGCCTGCTGAACGAGTTGGGGGCGGCCGGCTCCGGCGGCTGACCCGTCAGGCCTGGCGCCGCCGGGACCCCTGCCGCCTGAGCTCGGCGGCCGTTGCCAGCAGGTCTGCGGGGCTATGGCTCCGTCGGCGTTCAACCAGGTGCCAGACCACGGCCCCGTCACACAGGGCCTCAAGCCGGATCGCCACCGACAGGGCTGCCCGGTAGGGAGTATCTGGCATCACGATACACAGATTGCTGGTATCGAGGCGGGCGGCAAGATCGGATTCCCGCAGCTGGGCAGTGACCCGCTTGGCCAGGGTCTGCAGGCACATCCGGTCATCTGCCGGGCTGACATGCAGCACGCAGAGGGGATGGCCGGACCGGTCACAATCTTCCAAAAGCGCGCCGAGATGGGCTTCCAGGAAAGGTCTTGAGAACAGGCCCGTCGTGACGTCCTGCATGTCAATCTGACCATTCTGGCGTGGCATCAGGTCGCCGGCGGGCGGCGGCAGGTGCTCGAGGATGAGATGGGCCAGAGGTTCACTGGGCAGGGTAAGGGGGAGGATGGCGTCCAGCCTGTCCTCAGACAGGGCCGGCCGCGATGCGGATTCAGACGGCCTTTCAAGATGAATCAGGGCGGGTCCGAAGCGGTCCGGATCCGGCTCGACATGGTCCAGCACACGCCAGACCGGATCATCCGACCCGCCGGGCGCCAGGAGCAGGGCACAAAACCGGTGCTGGGCAAGATAATCCAGCGCCATTGACGGGCTCAGGGCGGCGGCGACTTCTGCCCCGAGCGGGCGAAGGGCGGCCTTCAGGGCAACGAAATCTGGGCCGCTCTGGCCGAGATAGAGCAGACGATACCTGGCTCTCTCGGCCATGGCGGTCGCTGCGCCGGCCCCAAGGCTCTGCGCGGTCAGCGAGCGACGCCCGGATTCGACCCGGCGCAGGGTCTCGCGCTGGCGGATCGCGATCCGTCCCCGCAAGTGCAGCAGCTCACCGGCCTCCTCGATCTGGATCGCGTCGCGCCGGTGAAGGCCCTCGGGAAGCGGGCCCATGATGATGAGCTGGCGGGGCTGGCCAGCCGCGTACCAGCTCTGCACATAGGTTGTGAGCGTGGCCGGGTCGGGCACAAGGCTGGTGTCGATCAGCAGGGGCGCGGTGTAGTCCAGACGCAGGGGAACCAGGGCCCGGCTCGGACGCATCCGACCGCGGCTCAGCCGGGCCTGCAGCAGGGGCAGGCGGGGCCCGGCCGAGAGGACTTCGATCGGGGGATCATCGAAATGCTGTTTCATGGATGACGGACCCCCCGAGACTGACCTTTGGTGAACCCTTTTATTTACGCACAGGTCTCTTAAGGTCCGGTTGAACAGATCGGGTAAAATCCCGCAGGATTGGGAGATTGAAATGGGGCAGGGACCACTTAACGGTGTCAGGATCGTCGAATTTGCCGGGATCGGACCAGGGCCGTTCTGCGGCATGTTGCTGGCGGATCTCGGGGCCGATGTCGTGCGCATCGACCGGGCCGGGACAGAACGTCCGGGGCGGGCCAATGACGTGATGAGCCGGGGCAAGCGCTCGGTGGCGCTGGATCTCAAATCCGAGGCCGGCATTACCGAAGCGCTCGACCTGCTGAGCAAGGCAGACGCCCTGATTGAAGGCTTTCGCCCGGGCGTCATGGAACGGCTTGGCCTCGGCCCGGACGTCGTGCTGGCGCGCAATGACAGGCTTGTCTATGGCCGCATGACCGGTTGGGGCCAGTTCGGTGCCCTGTCTCATGCCGCCGGTCATGACCTGAATTATATCGCCATTACCGGGGCCCTGCATGCCATGGGCGACGGGGACGGGCGGCCGAGGCCGCCGCTCAACCTGGTTGGCGACTATGGCGGTGGCGCCCTGTATCTGGCTTTTGGCGTCCTGGCGGCCGTGCTCAATGTCCGCGGCGGTGGCGCGGGTCAGGTGGTCGACTGCGCGATGAGTGACGGTGCCGCATCTCTGGCAACCATGTTCTACGGGATGAAGGCCATGGGCATGTGGAGCGATGAGCGCGAGGCCAATCTTCTCGATGGCGGCGCGCATTTCTATGACACCTATGAGTGCAGCGATGGCAAATGGGTGGCGATCGGTTCGATCGAGCCGCAATTCTATGCGCTGCTGCTCGACAAGGCCGGGCTCGATGATCCGGAGTTCAAGGCCCAGATGGACCGGTCGAAATGGCCGGGCCTGAAGCAGAAAATGATGGCGGTGTTCCGGCAGAAGACGCGCGACGAATGGAGCGCCATCATGGAGGGGACCGATATCTGTTTCGCGCCTGTCCTGTCGATGAGTGAGGCGCCGACCTATCCGCACAATGTTGACCGGGAGACGTTCGTGACCCGCGAGGGCATTGTTCAGCCGGCACCGGCGCCCCGCTTCTCGGCGACGCCGGGTGCAATTGGCGGACCTCCGGCCGGGGTCGGGACCGATCGCGACGCGGTGATGAAAGACTGGGGCCTGTCGGACTGATGTCGGCGCTTCCGGGAACCACGGGCAGGCGTCGGATCTATCTGATGCGGCATGGCTTTGTCGACTACACATCAGAGACGGTTCGCCGGGCACAGGATCCCACGCTGGCCTATCTGACCCCCGAGGGACAGGCAGAGGCCCACGCGGCTGGCCTTGCCCTGTCGGAGGTGCCGCTCGACCTGGCCCTGCACACCGGCCTGGCGCGGACCCGAGAAACCGCCCAGATCGTCCTGGCGGCGCATGTCGCGCCCCCGTCCCTGGAACAGGATGCCCGACTGCAGGAGCTGAAATCGGGTCAGTATATTGACTTCAAATCGGCCGAGCATCTCGCCGCCACGATGACCTTCCAGTTTGAGCAGGCTGGCGAGCCCGGGGCCACTTTCCTGGAAGGCGGAGAACGCTTCTCCGACGCCATGGTGCGGATCGAACAGGGGCTGGAGGCGCTGCTGGCGCGTCCGGGCTGGGCGACCGCGCTGGTGGTCGCCCATGAGGTCGTCAACCGCATGGTTCTGGCCTGGGCGGTGGGTGCGCCACTCGGGGCCAGTTCCGGCTTCGAGCAGGATACTGGCTGCATCAACATTCTCGACTTCGACCTGGTGCCGGATCCCGACGGGCAGGTCAGGATTGAACGGGCCCTGATCAAGGCGGTGAACCTGACGCCGGCCAATTATCTCAAGCACGGGATGAATCTGCGCAGCCTGGAGGCGATTTTCACGCGGGCAGAGGCGCCGGAGGCCGCCCGGCCGGACGGCGCCTGAGACCGGGACCGGTCGCGGTTCAGCGGACCAGATCTTCCGCCCGCTGTATGGCCGCCTTGAGACGCCGTTCGAGTTCCAGCCTCAGGCTGTCGCGATCGCCGTCAGGCTGCAGCATTTCGCCGAACACGATCGCCCCGCGTGTGAACGGGAACGGAATGCGGAACCTGTCCCAGCTGCCGAGGCGTTTGGCGGGCGCAGACACGACGGCATAGGGCAGCAGCGGAGCTTTGGCGCGCCTGGCCATGATGATCGGGCCGTTCTGGACTGTCTCAGCCGGTCCCCGCGGCCCGTCGGGGGTGACACAAATCGCGCCATTGCGCTTCAGAATGCCAAGCGCTTCCCGCAAGGCTTCGCGGCCCCCCTTATCATGGGTTTTCGCCTTGTTGCGGGACGAGCCGCGCACCGCATGCAGGTCCATATGGGCAATGGCCCTGGCCACCGGCTCGCCATCTCTCGACAGGGAAACCATCATCGCCGTGGGTCCGGTCCGGCCCGGCCAGTGCCGGATGGCGCGGTTCCAGCCAGCGGGCAGCAGGAGAATGGTCGAGTGCCAGCCGGCAATGATAATCCCGGTCTGGTTGGCCCAGCTGCTGCGGGCCTGCTCGTGGCCTTCAATTGTCCAGCGAATGGTCCGGTTGCACAGCGCCATATAGGCCCAGATCAACCAGCCAAGCAGGGACGTCATCACGGGGTGATGCAGCAGCTTTTTCATGACCGGGATCTCTACGCCGACCCCGGACCGGCTGTAAAGCGACGACCTGTTCGATCCTGGATCGCTAGGACCCGGCCGGCATGTCCGCCAGACGCGCATACTGTCCGCCATGATAGACAAGCGGCCGGGCCTTGCGGTTGAGCGCCAGCCGTTCAACCGACGCAATAAAGACGATATGGTCCCCGGCCGGGTGTCGCCCGTAGATAGAACACTCCAGCCGGGCGGCATATTCGCTCAGCAAGGGGACGCCGCCCAGGCCCGGTTCGGGATCAAGGCCGGAAAACTTATCGGTCATGGCGGTGGCAAACTGGGTCGACAGCGCCTGCTGGTCGATCCGCAGAATGTGGACGGCGAAATGGCTGGCCTGTTCAAATGCGGCCACGCTCCGAGACCGGCGTCCGACGGACCACAGGACCAGAGCGGGCTCCAGCGACACGGAATTGAAGCTGTTGGCGGTGATTCCAACCGGACGTCCTTCCTCGTCCCGCGTCGTGATGACGGTGACGCCGGTGACGAACAGTCCAAGTGCGTCACGAAAGGTGCGGGTGTCGAAGCTCATCTGTATTTTTTCCAGTTGGCACTGCAATGTGGCGTGTTCCTCGCCGAGAACTAGCCCTATAGATGTGATTGGTCTGGCCGGCCAGAGTTTGGACGCCGGTGTCGGACGCAGGATCTCCCGCCCCGTGGCAGGGTTCCGGCTATGCATTGACGAAGATCAGGCATGCGTAAATGCATGACCCTGTCTTTTTGTTTCTTATTCCAGCCACTAAAAGTAACGTGAGCAGGGGCCTGGTGGCAGCGTCTGCAGGCCCAACCCGTTATATCCATTGGGTTTTAATCCAAACCCGGCCGGCCTCCGCCAAGGCCGGGGCCGGCGTGTGACTTTCCGGTCAAAAAATCAGATGAGGAAAATTTCATTCCGCTG
This sequence comes from uncultured Hyphomonadaceae bacterium, assembly GCA_938084575.1. Taxonomy (GTDB): domain Bacteria; phylum Pseudomonadota; class Alphaproteobacteria; order Caulobacterales; family Hyphomonadaceae; genus Henriciella. The sequence continues at coordinate 203,682 of CALKFG010000002.1, read as the reverse complement.
GGGGTTGAGTGTCGGATTTGTTACCGGCATAGGGGCGCCTCCGGGCCGTGAGGCTTGGCTTTCGAGAAGGGAAAACAGGCGGTCGCCCAGATAGTCGGGGCGGGGGACGCTTTTTTTCAGGTGGAGTGTGTCGATGAAAGATTGGTGTAACACAGACGGTGCTCAGCGCCTGCGGGAAAAGATTGCAGAATACTGGTCGGAGCGCGGCTATGAAGTCGAGGTCGATCTGGTGGATGCTGGATTTGTTGCCGCGATGCGGAGCGCACGGACCGATGTCCGGTCGAACATGGTGAATGGCATGCCACGCCGGCGTGTGGTTCAGGCGAATGAAGTCCGGGCGGAGTACCGCCCAGACTAAGAGTTGATCAGGGCCGCGAGGACGGGCTCCAGGTCTGCCCATCTGGGCAGACGGGCCACCTCGGCCTGATTGCTTGGGTCCAGAGACCCATAACCAAACTCGGCAAAGACAAATGGCAGGCCAGCCCGGCGGGCGGCCGTCTGGTCTGTATCGCTGTCGCCAATCATGATCGCCCTGCGGCGGTCACGTCCGGCGGCGGTCAGCGTGTCGAGAATATGATCTGCCTCGGGTTTCTTTGCCCGCGTCCTGTCGGCGCCGATAATGGCGGCGAATCGGGTGCGCAGGCCGAGTCCGTCAAGCACGGCTTCTGCCAGCGCCTGGGTCTTGTTGGTGCAGATCGTCAGGACGGCCCCCCTGTCGCGGGCGCGGTCAAGCGCCCCTACAGCACCGTCATAAGGCTGCGAGAGGCGGCAGATATTCGCGGTGTAATGGTCAAGGAATTCGGGCCAGAGATCGGTGTCCAGACGGGGGCCGATATCGACGGCGCCGTTCCACGCCAGCCCTTTTCGAATAAGGGCTTTGGCGCCATCGCCGATCATGCTGCGAATCTCGTCCAGGGGAATGGGGTCAAGGCCCTCGCGCGCAAGGACGTGGTTCAGCGCAGCATGCAGATCGGGTGCCGTTTCGACCAGAGTTCCATCGAGGTCGATGACCAGGGTCCAGTCCGTCAGTTGGCCGGGCATGCAGGCTCCTTAAATGGGGGGGTCGCAACACACCCCGGTTTGGTTTACGCCACTCCGGGACAAAGGGCGAGGAGGAATGCCATGGGTGAACGGGCCGCCATCATACTTGCCGCAGGGCAGGGGACACGGATGAAGTCTGCCCGGCCTAAAGTGCTGCATCCCGTGGCTGGACGGCCGATGCTGGACTGGTCGATAGCTCTGGCAGAGACGGTCGGTTGTTCCCGAATCCTCGTTGTTACCAGTCCGAACGCCCCCGCCGTCTCGGATCATGTCGCGGCCCGACTGGGGCCCGGAAATGTCGCGATCCAGGATCCGCCGCTGGGAACAGGCCATGCGGTGCGTTGTGCCCTGCCGGCGCTTGCCGGATTTGAGGGTGACGTGGTCGTGTTGTATGGCGACACGCCGCTGATTCCGGCCGACGCGGTCGAGCGGCTGTTCCAGGCGCTCGCGGAGGGTCACGCGCTCGGCGTGCTGGGGTTCGACGCGATCGAACCGGGCGGCTATGGCCGTCTGGTGACGGGACCGGAGGGCGGGCTTGAGGCGATCGTCGAGGCCAGGGAAGCGTCGCCCGAGGAGCAGGCCCTTACCCTGTGCAATTCCGGCGTGATGGCCGGATCGGCATCGACCTTGTCGACCCTGCTGTCACGGGTCACCAATGCCAATACAAAAGGCGAATACTATCTGACCGATGCTGTCGGCCTGGCGCGGGCAGACGGTCAGGCATGCGCCGTGGCGATCTGCTCAGAGGCGGATGTTCTGGGCGTCAATTCCCGCGTCGAGCTGGCCGCGGCAGAGGCGGCCTTCCAGACGGCCCGGCGTCAGGTACTGATGCAGAATGGCGTGACGCTGCAGGCCCCGGAGACCGTCATGCTCTGCCATGACACAGAGATTGCCGCAGATGTCACGATTGAACCCCATGTTGTCTTCGGGCCCGGTGTGACCATACAGAGCGGAACCGTCATCCGGGCCTTCAGTCACATTGAAGGGGCCCGGATCGGTCCGGACTGCGACATCGGTCCCTATGCGCGCCTGCGGCCAGGTGCCGAGCTTGAGGCCCGGGTCAAGATCGGGAATTTTGTCGAACTCAAGAAAACCCATATGGCCGAAGGGGCGAAGGCCAACCATCTTTCCTATCTCGGGGATGGCCGGGTCGGCCCGGCAGCCAATATCGGGGCGGGGACGATTTTCTGCAATTATGATGGCTATGCGAAACATGTGACCGAAGTCGGCGCCGGGGCCTTTATCGGGTCCAACAGCGCTCTGGTCGCCCCGGTCAGGATTGGCGACGGCGCCTATGTTGGCTCGGGCTCGGTGATTACCCGCGATGTCGCGGACAATGCCCTGGCGGTTGCCCGGGCGCGTCCGGTCGAACGGGCGGGCTGGGCGACGGCATTCCGCGCCCGCATGTCCGCCTTGCTGGCCGGCAAGGGAAAGCAGTAGGAGGCGGCCGTATGGCGCACGAGACCGAAAAACAGAATGCCGCGGCGGCGGCCATGGATTTCGTCGAAGATGGCATGACCATCGGGCTGGGTACCGGCTCAACCGCGAAATACTTTGTTGAATTCCTGGCCGACGAGATCGCCGACGGGCTGGTGGTGCGCGGGGTTCCCACCAGTGAGGAGACCCGCCGCCTGGCCGAGAGCCTGGGGGTGCCGCTGGTCGATATTGAACAGGTGGACCGGATCCAGCTGACCGTCGACGGGGCCGACGAGATTGATTCCGAAGCCCAGCTGATCAAGGGCGGCGGGGCCGCCTTGCTGCGGGAAAAGATTGTCGCCAATGCCAGCGACCTGATGGTGGTCATTGCCGATCCCAGCAAGCAGGTCGAGGCGCTTGGGGCTTTTCCGCTGCCGGTCGAAGTCACGCACTTCGGCTACACCATTACCGCCAAGAAGGTTTATGATGCCCTGTGTCAGGCCGGCGTGCTGCGTCCGCGGATCAAGGTCCGCACGGGCAATGGCAATGTGCCGCTGCGGACCGATGGCGGCAATTACATTCTCGATTGTGACTGCGGGATCATACCCGACGTTCCCAGGGCGGCGGCTCTTCTCGCGCATGTCCCCGGGGTGGTCGAGCATGGCCTGTTCCCGCATCTCTGCCGGGTGGTGATCATCGGGTCCGAGGCGGGGGCCACTATTTTCGAATATTGAGCGGTGACCGGGATGCCGGCCCCCCTGAGCGGAGTGAAAAATGAGCAGCACGATGTATGATTATGACCTGTTTGTGATTGGCGGCGGGTCAGGCGGTGTGCGTGCGGCCCGCATTTCTGCGGGCCATGGCGCCCGGGTTGCCCTGGCCGAGGAATATCGCATGGGGGGAACCTGCGTCATTCGCGGCTGCGTGCCCAAGAAATATATGGTCTATGCCAGCGATTACGGCCACAAGCTGGACGAGGCGCGCGCCTATGGCTGGACGGTCGGCAAGGGCAAGTTTGATTTCGGCCGTTTCATGTCCCGTATGCATGACGAGGTTTCACGCCTGTCAGGCCTGTACATGTCGGGTCAGACCGGGGCCGGGGTCGAGGTGTTCGAGGACCGCGCCGAGCTGGTGGATCCCCACACGCTTCGTCTGGTGGGGTCGGGACGCACCGTGACCGCGCAACGCATCCTGATCGCGGTCGGCGGCACGCCGTGGCGGCCATCCCCGGCGGAGCTGCCCGGTGTCGAGCATACGATCGATTCGGATGGCGTCTTTGAACTGACCGCGCTGCCGCGCCGGATGATCATCATTGGCGGCGGCTATATCGCCGTCGAATTTGCCCATGTCTTCGCCGGTCTCGGCGTGGAAACGATGCTGATCTATCGCAAGGACAAGGTCCTGCGCGGCTTTGATGACGACATCCGCGACCGGGTTCAGCAGGGCCTGATCGCGGCGGGCGTGCAGCTGGTGACCCACAGCGTCCCGAACCGGATCGTTCGGGACCCGGCCGTCTGGCTGCCCCTCGAGGTCAGTCTGGACAATGGCAGCGTCGTGCGGGCGGACCAGGTGATGATGGCCGTTGGTCGTCGGCCCGCGACCGAGGGTCTGGGTCTGGCGGCGGCGGGGGTCGAGACCGGCGCCGCGGGCGAGATTGTCGTGGACGCCTATTCCCGCACCAATGTCAGCTCGGTCTGGGCCGTCGGTGACGTTACCGGGCGGATGGAGCTGACACCCGTGGCCATCCGCGAAGGCCACGCCTTTGCCGACACCGAATTCGGTGGCCAGCCCCGCACCATGGATCACAGCACCATCGCCACGGCGATCTTTGTGCAGCCGGAGGTCGGGACAGTCGGTCTGTCGGAAACCGATGCCCGGGCGGCCTTCGGGGACATCGATATCTACAAGACGGACTTCCGGCCGATGAAGCATGTGCTCAATGGCAGTGCAGAGCGGGTGTTTATGAAGCTCGTCGTGCGCGCAGCCGATGAGGTCGTTGTCGGGGCCCATATTATCGGGCCGGATGCCGGGGAAATGATCCAGATGCTGGCCATTGCCATCAAGATGGGCGCGACCAAGACGCAGTTTGACGAGACCTGTGCGGTGCATCCGACCATGGCCGAGGAAATCGTCACCCTGAGAACGAAATCTCCACCACGACAGGCCTGATGTCAGATCGAGAAACTGGTCCCGCAGCCGCAGCCGGCCGTAGCATTGGGATTGTTGATCTTGAATGCTGCGCCGATCAGCGCGGTCGAAAAATCGATCTCAGACCCCGACATGAACTCCAGGCTCATCTGGTCGACCAGGACGGTGGCGCCGTCGCGCTCGATCACCAGATCATCCGCATTGGCATGGTCGTCGAGATCGAATTTGTAAGAAAACCCCGAACATCCCCCGCCTTCAACGCTGACACGCAGGAAAGACTTATCGGGCTGTTTGGCCAGAATCGTTTTAATCCGGTCGGCAGCGGCGTGGGAAAGGGTAATTGTGCTCATGGCAGATAACATAGGTAGACCTGACCTGCCTGAAAAGAGGGTGATGTTCGCAACCCTGTGGGAAGAGTCGCGTGGCCGCTTTGTCGCCGAAGCCGGATCGGCGACCCGGACCCCGTTTCAGCGCGACCGCGACCGGATCATTCATGCCTCGGCCTTTCGGCGTCTGAAGCAGAAAACCCAGGTCTTTGTCGCGCATGAGGGCGATCATTACCGCACCCGCCTGACCCACTCTCTGGAAGTTGCCCAGATCGCCCGCTCCATAGCCCGCACGCTGGGGCTCGATGAGGACCTGGCCGAGGCGCTGGCCCTGGCCCATGACCTCGGCCATCCGCCCTTCGGCCATGCCGGGGAGGACCAGCTGGATGAGTGCATGGCTGGCTATGACGGCTTTGACCACAATGCCCAGACCCTGCGGGTGGTGACCCGCCTGGAGGCGCGCTATCCGCGTTTTGACGGCCTCAATCTCAGCTGGGAAACGCTGGAGGGACTGGTCAAGCATAATGGTCCGCTGCTGACCGGGGACAATCGTCTGGAGGATTTGCCCGCCGCCTTTCGCCAGTTTCCCCATATCGCGGCGCTCGAACTGGATCAGCATGCCGGCCCTGAGGCACAGGTGGCGGCGCTTGCCGATGACATTGCTTATAATAATCACGATATTGATGACGGGATTTCGGCGGGTCTTTTCACACTTGAAGACCTGCTTGAGCTGCCCCTGGTCGGGGATATTTTCCGCTCTGTGATTGACGATTTTCCGGCCCTTGACCGCGACCGGGTGGTGTATGAAGCCGTCCGCCGGCTGATCGGACACTGGATCGCCGACGTGACCGCGGAGACCCGTCGCCGGGTTGCGCAGGACAGGCCGGGCAGCGCTGCAGATGTCCGGGCCCTGCCGCGTCCGCTGGTTGCCTTCTCCGACACGCTCGAGCGGGACCAGCGCGCCCTGCGGGCGTTTCTGCATGAGCGCATGTACAAGCATTACAAGGTCAACCGCATGCGGTCGCAGGGCAAAAGGATCCTTAAGGAGCTGTTCGAGCTGTTCATGGCGGAACCGGAAACCCTGCCGGATCTCTGGCGTCGGGATGCTGAGCAGGTGTCGGACCTGCGCCGGGCCCGCATGGTGTGTGACTATCTGGCCGGCATGACCGACAATTATGCGATCGGGCTGCACCGCCGCCTGTTTTCGATGGAAAGCATGCTGTAGCCGCCGCGCCATTCAAGACTCGTTAACGAAACCCCGCTTAAGATTAACCCTTGTGAACCTGCAGGGGTGCGTATGAGCCGGGAAAAAGCGCGGTCAGACTTCGATTTCGGGCCGTATGAGGATGAGTATATCGGCTTCGAGTCCCGCGGTGACGACAAGGCGCGGGGGCCCCTGATCATGGTGCTGGCCGTCGGCGTTCTGGTGATTTTCGCCGCGGTGGTCTGGAACACCTACCGGCAGGGGATCCGCCCGGCTGAGGGCAGCTTGCCGGTGATTGCGCGTCCGGAAGATCCCTACAAGCGTGCGCCGGACGATGCCGGTGGCGTTGACGTAGCCGGCACCGACCGGGGGTTTTACGGTCTGATGGATGGCAGTGCACCGGACATGCCCGATTTGCGCGCGGCGCTGGCCGCCGACCCGCTTGAGGGGGCGCCGCCGCCTTTGCCGGAGAGCGCGTCCGGCGCGCCGGTCATGCGCACCCGAACGACGTCGCAGGCCGCCCCGTCTGGTGCCGCGGAGACCGGGCCCGCAGGGGCTGGCGCTGGAGACCAGGACGTCCGCCTGGCCAATCTGACCCCGCGTGGAGCGGCGCCGGTCCGGGAGCCCCGCCCCGTCGCGCCGGCCGCGTCTGTCGTGCCGGAGCCGTCGCGGTTCAGCCGCGCCGGTCGCTACCAGGTTCAGCTCATGGCGGTGCGCAGCGAGACCGCCGCGGAGGCGGCCTGGGCTGACATCCGCACCAAACACCCCGTCTTGTATCGGGATGCCCGGCTCGATGTTCAGAGGGCGGATCTTGGCGCCCGCGGCGTATTCTACCGGCTCCGGGTGGGCAATTTTACAGACCGCGGCGCGGCCAGCGGCTTTTGCGAGGATATCAAGGCGACTGGCCGGGACTGTATCGTCGTGTCCCGGCCCGCCGGATGACGGTCAGCGCCTGCATCACCAGCCTGTCCGGGCCGGAGCTGCTGCCAGAGGAGGCCGGCTTTCTTCGCGCCGCCCAGCCCTGGGGGGTGATCCTGATGGGGCGGTCGTGCCAGAGCCGGACACAGATCCAGCGTCTGGTTGGTGCGGTTCATGCGGCGCTGGGCCGTCAGGCCCTGATCTTTATTGATCAGGAGGGCGGACGCGTTGCCCGCCTTCGTCCCCCGATCTGGCCAGCCTATCCGGCAGCGTCGGTCTATGGCGACCTGTATGCCCGCGATGCGGAGGCCGGGCTGGCGGCCTGCCGCCTCGGCCACCGCCTGATCGCCCATGATCTCTACAGCCTTGGCGTGACGGCCAATTGCGCGCCGGTCTGTGATGTCCGCGTGCCCGAAACCCATGCGGCGATCGGCGACCGCGCCTTCTCGGACGACCCGGCCAATGTGCTGGATCTGGCCGGGGCTGCTCTGGACGGGCTGGAAGCGGGGGGCGTCTTCGGCGTGGTCAAGCACATGCCGGGGCAGGGGCGCGCGACCGTTGACAGCCATCATCACCTGCCGCGTGTCGAGGCCTCGCAACAGGCGCTCGAGCGGGACTTCTCTGTCTTTGCCGGCCTGGCCGACCGCGCGGTCATGGGCATGACCGGCCATGTCGCCTATGACGCGCTGGTGCCCGGTGAGGCCGTGACGGTGAGCCCCCGCATGATTTCAGAGGTTATTCGGGGCCGAATCGGGTCAGACAGTCTGTTGATGACAGATGATCTCGGCATGCAGGCCCTCGGAGGCAGCCTCCTTGAGCGCGGGCAACGTGCCCGGCAGGCAGGATGCGATATCCTGCTGCATTGCTCCGGTTTCCTGAAAGAGCCGGCCGATATTCTTTCTGAAATGCAGATCATCGCAGAGGCTGCGGGTGCCCTTGAGGGTGAGGCCGCGCGCCGTGCCGCTCGGGTCGACCCGGACGTCCTGTCGCCGGATGCGCTGGATGTTGGCCTGGCCCGGGAACGGTTTGCGGCCCTGCTGGCCCGCCAGCCTGCGGAGCGCTGATCCATGGAATGGCTGTCTGAGGACCAGGTCACGCGCAGCGAGGATCTTGAAACCGAAGATATTTTTGAAATCGACGTCGACGGTTTCGAGGGGCCCCTTCACCTGCTTCTCGACCTCGCCCGAAAGCAGAAAGTCGACCTGCTTCATGTCTCTGTTGCGGAGCTGGCGGGTCAGTATCTTGCCTTCATCCAGGATGCCCGCGACAAACGCATTGATCTCGCCGCCGAATATTTGCTGATGGCGGCGTGGCTGACCTTTCTCAAGTCGAAACTGCTGCTTCCCCGTCCCAGTGAAATCACGGCCGACGCGGAAGACGGGGATGAGCTGGCGGCGCGGCTGGCGTTTCGCCTGAAGCGGCTGGACGCCATGAGACAGGCTGGTGAGGCGCTTATGGGCCAGGCCTTGCTGGGACAGGACGTGTTTGCACGCGGGGCCCCGGAACGTCCGAAAGTGCTCAAAACGACGGAATATGACACCAGCATGTATCATCTGATGCAGGCCTTTGGCGGGATCCGGCAGCGCAAATCTCTGGAAGCGCCGCATCGGCTTGAACATCAATATGTCCTGCCGCTGGAGAATGCCCGCGATGGCCTGCGCCAGATCGGACGCGAGCTGACCGACTGGGAAAGCCTTGACGCCATTCGCCTGAGGCTCAATTTGCCGAAGCAGAATAAGATTCCGCCGAAATCGGTCACCGCCAGCGTGTTTTCGGCGGCGCTTGAACTGGCTCGGGATGGCGATGTCGATGTGCGCCAGGACCGGCATTTTGGACCGCTTTATCTGCGCGGGGCGCAGTCTCAGTCAGAGGGAGTTGCCATATGAGTTTTACCCCCAAGCCCATTCCCGACATGGACGAGGCCCCGGAAGGGATCCGCCATGCAGTCAAGCAGCTGAACCTCGCTTACAGGCGGTCTGCACAGGCTATGACCGATGACGGGGCCGCTTATCAGGCCAGAACGGCGACCGCTCCGGACGAGGCGGAGGATCCGGCTTTGGCCGAGGCGGTGCGGCGGGCTGAAGCGGTGCTGTTTGCCGCTGGTGCCCCCCTGTCGGCGTCACAGCTGGCAGAGGCCTTGCCGCCGGGGGTCGACGTGGCGTCGGTACTGATGCGCCTGAAAGGGGTGTATGCGGCCCGTGGCGTGACGCTTGTCGAGGTTGATGGACGCTGGCGCTTCCAGACCGCACCAGATCTTGCCTTCCTGTTTGTCGAGGAGCGCCACCAGCAGAAGAAGCTGTCGCAAGCTGCGCTCGAGACGCTGTCGATTATCGCCTATGGGCAGCCGGTGACGCGGGCGGAAATCGAGGCGGTACGCGGCGTGGCCGTGTCACGCAGCATCATTGATACGCTGATGGAGACGGGCTGGATACGCTATAAAGGACGGCGGAAAACGCCGGGCCGCCCCCTGACGCTTGGCACCACGCCGGCCTTTCTGGAGCATTTTGGGCTGGAAAGTCTCGATGTCCTGCCCGGGCGGGCTGAGCTCGAGGCTGAAGGTCTGTTGTCTGACGTGATCCCGGATGGACTTTTCGCCGATGGCAGCGCCATGCACCATCAGGATGACCCGGATGCGCTGGACCCTGATCGGGATCCTGCAGATTTCATCACCGACTTCATGGATGCGCCGGAAGCGGATTAATTCAGGCCCCTTTTCGGTCTGTGCCATTGTGTCTGGGCCCCTGGCGGCCTATCTTCTCACCAGAAGAGATCGGAGATGTATCATGGGTGCCGTTGGACCTCTGCAGCTAGTGCTGATTGCCGTGGTGGCGTTGCTTCTGTTTGGCGGGCGCGGCCGGATTTCATCCCTGATGGGAGACATGGCCAAGGGCATTCGCAGCTTTCGGACCGGCCTGCGGGACGATGACGCCGACACGAAGGCTGTGACCGATGATGATCTGGTCGACATCACACCCAAGACCGAGAAGTCGAAAACGACGAAATAAGGCTCGCAAAGGCACGGACCATGCTGCCGCAATTCGGTTTTTCTGAGCTCCTTCTGGTTGCCATTGTCGCCCTGATCGTGGTCGGCCCCAAGGACCTGCCGGTTATGATGCGGCGGCTTGGCCAGTTTCTCGCCCGTGGGCGGGCTATGGCGACTGAGTTCCGGGCGGCCTTTGATGACATTGCGCGCGAGTCGGAGCTGGAGTCCTTGCGTGAGGAAATCGAGAAGCTGAAGCGTGACAATGCGGTCAGCGCGGCCGCCGACGAGTTGCGGGCCGTCGAACGGGACATCAATGCGACTGTGATGGCGGCCTCGGCCGATCCGGCGCAACAGGTTGATCCCGTCTCCGGCGGTTCGGATGCGGCTGCCGCCGGGGCCGATCCGGGCTCGTCCGATCAGCGGTCGGACGCTGGAGGATGAAAGAGCTTCCGGACGCCGAACGGCCCGATATTGTCGACGACGAAGACGAGGTTGAACGTAGCCGGGCGCCGCTTCTGGCGCATCTGACGGAATTGCGAAACCGGTTGATCTGGTCGCTTATTGGCCTCGCCGTGGCCGCGCTGGGCTGCTTTTTCCTCGCCGAACCCTTGTACAACCTGCTGCTGCGGCCGCTCGTATTCGAAGCCCAGATCGGGCGGGGGCAGGCGGATTTCGAGTTGATCTATACCGCCCCGCTGGAGGTTTTCTTTGTCCGGCTGAAGCTGGCGCTTTTCGCGGGCCTGTTCGTGGCGTTCCCGGTCATTGCCTGGCAGATTTATGCGTTTGTGGCGCCCGGGCTGTATCGCAATGAGAAGGGCGCGTTTGCCCCCTTCCTGATCGCGGCGCCGCTGCTGTTCATGCTCGGGGCGGCCTTCGTTTATTTCGGCATGCTGCCGCTGCTGTCGCGCTTTGCCCTCGGGTTTGAGCAGCTCGGCGGCGACGGAATTGCCGCGATTGTGCCGCAAATCAAAGTGTCTGAGTATCTGTCCCTGGTCATGGCCCTGATGATTGCGTTCGGGCTCAGCTTCCAGCTGCCGGTCATTCTCAGCCTGCTGGCCAAGGCCGGCCTGGTCAGCGCCCAGACGCTGCGTGCCGGGCGGAAATATGCTCTGGTCGGGATCTTGGCGGCGGCTGCGGTGTTTACGCCACCGGACATCATTTCCCAGCTTATGCTGACCACGCCGGTTTACGGCCTGTATGAAATCAGCATCTGGATTGCGGCCTCGCTTGAAAAAGCCGCCGCTGAGACCGAGCAGGTCTAGGCCGGAGTCAGCGGCTGGCCGGCATCTCGGGACAGGGGGCGAGTTCAAGATCGGCCGGCAGCTGCGACCCGGCATCGGCACAGGCGCCGTCGAAAGCCGCACTCGCGGCGCCGCGCACGCCGCGCAGATCTGCCCCGGACAGCCGGCTGTCGCGGAAGCTGGCACCGGAAATGTCGGCCTCGCTTAAATTGGCTTTGACAAGGACGGCATTGTCGAACACCGCACCCCTGAGATCGGCCTGGCGCAGATTGACCAGGGTCAGATTGGCCCCGGAGAAATCACTGCCGGCGGCCAGGAGTTGCGACAATTCGGCGGCTTCGAAATTCGCCCCGATCAAGACCGCCCCCGTCATCCGGCCGGAGGTCAGCCTGGCGCCGGCAAAATTGCTTGCAAGAAGCGTCGCCTGTTCGAACCGGGCGCCCGAGAGTTCGGCGCCGCGAAAGGAGGCGGTGCTGAAGTCGCTGTTCCGAAAGTCTGCCCCGATGGCAACCGTGTCGGAGAAATTCGCACTGTGAGCGACGACACGGCGCAGCGTGGCGCCGGCCAGGTCTGATCCCCGATAATCGGCATCTGAGAGGTTCCAGCCAGACAGGTTGCGGCCGGCCAGGGCACAGTCTGCACAGGAGCCGCTGTAAGAATGCGCCCAGGCAATCGGTGCCGCATTTTCCTGTGCCGATGCGCCCGACGTGACGGCTGCCGCCACGGTCAGCACAAGCAGGAGAGGTCTGAGCAAGAGCATCACCGAGATCTATGGGATGATCGCATCCAGCTTAACTTAAATCCCGGAAAGGTTCGCAGCCGGCATGAAAGTGTTGCCAAAAGGCCCCACCTGTCGGTGTCCGGCTGCTTGCCCCGTCGGGCCTCACACCTGGTCGGGGACGGGGTCAGTCTGGGCATGTCCGCACGTATCGCAGGTCAGCTGGGCATCCTGGGGGTCGGCATAGACGGTGAAGCTGCTGCAGGTCTGACAGGGGTCCGGCAGATAATCGGGCACGGCGGGACGGGTGTCGCCGTCGGCGGCGGTCTCCTGATGCCGGGCCTCGGCCTCTTTTTCTTCGCGCCGCTTGTTAAGGATCACGATATTGTCCGGGATCTGGCCGCGCGAAAAGCCGCGTGAAATGAGTTGTGCGGCCTCTCCGGTCAAAGGTGCCCCGTCGGTTCGGCTGATCGTGTCACCCTGTCCACGGCCAAGGCCATCATGCGAGGCATCGCCGAGGTCAATCAGGTCGTCCCGGCTCAGATAGGACACGGCCAGCTCCCGGAAGATGTAATCCAGTATCGAGGTTGCCCGCGTGATCTGATCATTCCCCGTGACTTCGCCGGCCGGCTCAAACCGCGTGAAGACGAAGGCATCAATGTATTCTTCCAGTGGCACGCCATATTGCAGGCCAAGTGAGACGGCGATGGCAAAATTGTTCATCAGGGACCGGAACGCCGCGCCTTCCTTGTGCATGTCGATAAAGATTTCGCCGAGCGAGCCATTATCGAATTCCCCGGTATGCAGATAGACTTTATGCCCGCCGACCGTGGCTTTCTGAATATAGCCCTTACGACGGTCGGGCAGGCGAGTTCGCCGGACCCCGGCCGGCCCGTCGACCGGTCCGGTCGTCTGGTCCGCGGCGGCGTCTTCCGCCAGCATGTCCTCGGCGAGCGACTCGATATGGGCAAGCCGGTCCCGGGTCAGGGGTCGGGTTTCATGCGCCAGAGGGGTCAGCCACACGCCGACGCCATGGCTGGCAAAGGTCTCGATCAGGCCGGGATCACCGGTCTCAACCGACAGGGCAGCCGGACAGGCGAGCAGGGGCGCCAGGGCCGCCGCCAGCGCGGCCTGGTCTGGCCCAGATGCCGTCTGTGTCAGGCCGCACTCGTCGAGCGTGGCGGCGACCAGACGGTCAGGGTGCCCGTCCAGACGGGTCTCCGCCTCCTGAATTTGCTGGCGCGAGAAGCCGAGCGCCCGCAACAGGCCCCGACCGTCAGCGTCGAAGTTTTCTGGCGGCAACCGCAAATCATTGGATATGGTTTCATCGCCCAGGACCCAGCGCGAAAAAGCGGCGTTGAGGGGCAGGCCCTCGCCAAGGGCCCGTGAGACCCGATCGATGGCGTCGGCTGAGAAGCCGCGGGCATTAAGACGCGCGGCGTTGAAGTCCGGGACCTGATTGAGGTCGACGGCCTGGTCAAGGTCTGCCAGCAGCTGTGGCAGGCGGTCCGGCGCCGCGCGGGCGAGGCCAAGCCGGACGATGCTGGACAGCTGGCTGGTGCCGTCTTCGTCAACAGAAAAAGCTGTGCTGACGGGCATCAGCCCCTCGCTGCTGGGGGTAAAGGTTGCACACAGACGGGCTGACAGGGGCAGAAGCGCCAGGCCGACCGCGTCTTTCTGAGGTCGGGCCGTGATGGCCGCCAGGCCCAGCTGCCGGGCATCGGCCTCGGGCAGGCTGGACCCGTTGGCGCAGGCCCCAAGCAGTCGGATCAAAGCCCGTGCCAGCGGTTCGCTGGTGGCGTCGTAAGGCTTGCCGAGGGCCATGATCGCGGCCGACAGGCCGGTCGGCACGACCAGCAGGCCGGGCCCGTGCTGGTCCACCAGATGCTCAAACAGGTCGCGCATAACCGCAACGTCGATGCCGTCTTGTGTGACGAACCGCGCCAGGTCGAGGGCGCAACATGGTCGCGCGCTGTCGACGTCCAGCGGGTCCATGATGGCCAGACCAATGCCCCGGCGCCGCAGTGCCAAACAGGCCGTGCCGTCCAGTGTGCCGGGGGCAACACGTGTCGTGCGCGGCTTCGAAAGCTCCGTTGTGGCGGCGTCTCTGAGCCGGGTCGCGAGGGTCGGAAATCCCTGCTCACTGTCCAGCCCGGCTTCGATCAGGCTGAGGGGAACGCCCCGGCAAACGGCCTCTGCCAGGTCGGCATTGACCGGGCTCGGTCCCAGCGATTCCAGCAATTCGGCCAGAGCGATCTGGCCGGTCTGGGCCAGTCGGTCCTGATCGGCCAGCGCGGCAACCTGTTCGGGCGCCAGCGGGTCGTCCAGCGGAATCACGATCGCGTCCTCAAGCGGAACCACATCGCTAATCAACCCGGTGTCCCGCGCTGCCTGGAGCAATTCGGATGTGCCTCTGAGCATGGCTCGCGCCTCCTGGATTTCCTGCCTGCGCGGGCTTGACGGGCTCCGCGACATGATGTGAGGCATTGCTAACTGGATTCGGGTCCGAAGTGTTGTCATAATCAGGCCTTAAATCCGCAGCAGGATCAAACTTATGTTGAAACTCTTCACCTGGTGGAACAGCGTCACGCTCGGAGCGCTTTTTGACATTAAGCGCCGCAGCCGTCTTGTCGGCGAGGACGCCTATGGCAATCGCTATTTCGAAGACCGGAAGGTGTCTGTCGAAGGGCGCCAGCGGCGCTATGTGATCTATCGCGGCCTGGCCGAGCCGTCGAAAGTCCCGGCGGACTGGCATGGGTGGCTGCATCACACGCTTGACCTGCCGCCAACCGAGCGGCCGCTTGCGCGGCAGTCCTGGGAAACGGATCACCAGCCCAACCTGACAGGCACTGTGTTTGCCTACAGGCCTCAAGGCAGTCTGAAAGCCGAAGGGCAGCGCCGCCAGGCGGACTCCGATTATCAGGCCTGGACGCCCGATGCGTGATTCCATTCTGGAGACACTGGTCGGCGGGGTGGTGATTTCGGTCGCTGCGGTTTTTCTCTGGTTCACGCTGGCCCGTGGTGGTGAGGCGTCGCCCTCACAGGGCTATATTGAGCTGGGCGTTCGGTTCAATTCGGCCAGCGGGATTGATCGCGGCACCGATGTCCGCATGGCCGGGGTCAAGATTGGGACGGTTCGCAATGTCGGCCTCGACGTGGCCCGTGCGGAAGCGATGGTGACGCTTGCGGTTGATAACCGGATCTTCCCCCTTGGCGACGGGACCACAGCGCGGATCCAGTCGGAGAGCCTGCTTGGGGGCAGCTATATTAATCTGGAACCGGCGGACGGATTTGGCGAGATTGAACCCTGCGTGGCCCCCGATGCGGTGTTTGGCGGCAGCGGGTGCGGCGAAATTCTCTACGCTCAGGGCGCGATTGACCTGATGACCCTGTTTGCCTCCTTTGCAACCGGGTCCGCCGGCAGCGGTCCGGACGAATGATCCGCAGCGCAGTCCTGCTGCTGGGTCTGGCCCTGAGTGGACCTGCCGTCGCCCAATCCGATCTGACAGGTGAGGACGACACTGTCCTGCTTGAGGGGGCATCGCCGACCTATTTGCGCGCCGAGGAAGTCGAGCTGCGTGCGCTGGATAAGATTACGGGTCGCTATACCGACTTTCGGCTTCAGATAGGTGTTCCCAAAGTCTATGGATCGCTGCGCGTCGATCTGGATGTCTGTTTTCAGACTCCTCCGGAAGAGGTGCCGGAGAGTGCGGCTTTCCTGCGGATTACCGCCGCGGATGCAAAACAGGTTCAGACCATGGCTGCGCCCCGCTCTCTGACCCTTGAGGAAACCCTCGCGCCGGCCGATGCGGAGACGGAGTCTCATTTTTCCGGCTGGATGTTTGCCTCTTCCCCGGGACTGAATGCGCTCGAGCACCCGGTCTATGACGTCTGGGTAATCAGCTGTATCGCACCCGTGCCGCTGGCGTCGTCTGCCGACCAGGAATAAAAATCGGCGTTGTCCCGAAGGGCATGCCAGAGTTTTCGCCGGAATGTGCCCCGCGACACCTCCACCAGACCGAACTGTTCAAGGTGCGGGTTGTGAAACTGGGCATCCAGAAGCGTGAACCCCCCATGAATGAGGCGGGCGGCCAGATGGATCAGCGCGATCTTTGAGGCGTCACGAACGCGCGAAAACATGCTTTCGCCAAAAAAAGCGCCGCCAAGCGCCACACCATACAGCCCGCCAACCAGATCGCCGTCGGTCGACCAGCATTCGACCGAATGGGCATAGCCCTCGCGGTGGAGGGCGCTGTACAGATTCAGTATCGGAGAGTTGATCCAGGTGGCCGGCCGGGTTGGATGCGGCGCGGCGCAGGCCTCGATTACCCGGTTAAACGCTGTGTCGACGGTCACCCGGAACGGATCCTTGCGCACCGTCCGGGCCAGGCGCTTGGGGATGTGGAACCCGTCAAGCGGCAGGAGGCCGCGTTGGTCAGGGTCCATCAGAAACAGCCGCATGTCTTCCCTGGAATCCGCCATGGGAAACACGCCGCGGCGGTAGCAGTTCAGAAGCTCTGTTGTGTCAAAGCGATCAGACATTGACGGTCAATCCAGGCCGAGGAACTCTTCCAGCCAATGAATGTTGTAGGTGCCATCAATGACATCGGTCGCTTCAACCAGGCGTCGGTGCAGCGGCAATGTCGTGTTGACCCCGCCAATGACCATTTCATCGAGCGCCCTGCGCAAACGCATGACGCACTCATTCCGGTTGCGACCATGCACGATCAGCTTGCCGATCAGGCTGTCATAGTGGGGCGGGATCCTGTAGCCGGCATAGGCGGCACTGTCGAGGCGGACGTCCGGCCCACCCGGGGGATGAAAATCCGTGATGGTTCCGGGCGACGGGACAAAGGTCTCAGGATGTTCGGCATTGATCCGGCATTCAATGGCATGCCCAACCAGCAGCACATCTTCCTGGCTGAAGGACAGCTTTTTGCCATCGGCCACGCGGATCTGTTCCCGGACCAGATCGATACCGGTGATCATTTCCGTCACGGGGTGTTCGACCTGCAGGCGCGTATTCATTTCAATGAAATAGAATTTCCCGTCTTCGTACAGGAATTCCATTGTCCCGGCGCCGCGATATCCCAGCTTCTTGACGGCCCGGGCGACAATTGTCCCGATTTCCTCCCTCTGGGCCTGATTGAGGGCCGGTGACGGGGCTTCTTCGAACACTTTCTGGTGCCGGCGCTGAAGTGAGCAGTCGCGTTCCCACAAATGACAGACATTGCCATGGGTATCGGCAATGATCTGGATTTCGATATGGCGCGGTTTGCCGAGATATTTTTCGAGATACACCGTATCATCACCGAAAGCGGCTTTGGCCTCGGTTTTCGCGGTCTGGATTGCAATCTCCAGCACCTTTTCATCCTGCGCGACCTTCATACCGCGGCCGCCGCCGCCCGAGGCCGCCTTGACCAGAACAGGGTATCCGATCTTCTTTGCGATCTTCTTGGCCTCTGAAATTGAGGACACGCCCCCTTCAGAACCCGGGACGACGGGAACGCCCGTCGCGATCATCGCCTGCTTGGCCGCAATCTTGTCGCCCATGGTACGGATATGATCCGCCGTCGGGCCGATGAAAATCAGGTCATGTGCCTCCACCATTTCGGCGAACTGGGCATTCTCTGACAGAAATCCGTAACCCGGATGGATCGCATCGGCGCCGGTGATCTCTGCCGCCGCCAGTATGCTGGCCTTTTTGAGATAGCTCTCCTGGCTGGACGCGGGACCGATACAGACGCTTTCATCTGCGAGACGCACCGCCATGGCATCCCGGTCCGCTTCGGAATGGACCGCAACTGTCGCGATGCCCATTTCCTTGCAGGCCCTGTGGATCCGGAGGGCAATTTCACCCCGATTGGCGATGAGGACTTTTTCGATCATGCTTTGACCTATTCGATGACGATCAGGGGTTCGCCGTATTCGACCGGCTGGCCATCTTGTGCAAGGAATTGCGTGACGGTCCCGGCCCGTGGGGCCTCGATCGGATTGAAGGTTTTCATCGCTTCAATCAGCATCAGCGTGTCGCCTGCTTTGACCTTGTCGCCGACATTGACGAACGGCTTCGCGCCCGGTTCAGCGGCGTGGTAGACAGTGCCCACCATGGGGCTGGTCACGGCATTGCGCGGCGGTGAGGTATCCTCCGGCGCTGCGGGCGCCGGCGCGGCCGGAACCGGTGCGGCCGGCAAAGGGGCAGCGACGGTCACAGCCGGTGCAGCGGATGACGCTTTGCTGACCCGGATGCGCAGGCCGTCATGTTCGACTTCAACCTCGTTGAGATTGGCATCATTGAGTATATCGGCCAGTTCACGGACAAAGCTCGCATCGAGCTTGGGTTTCGCAGTCGACATGGAAAGCTCCTCAGGAAACAGTTTCAAATGCGGCTTCGAGCGCCACCAGATACCCCCGCGCGCCCAAACCTGCAATCGAGGCACGGGCACAAGGTGCAACAAAATTAGTCTGGCGGAAGGGCTCTCGTGCCGCGGGATTGGAGAGGTGAACCTCGTAGATGGGTATATTGCAGGCTTTCAACGCGTCGTGAAGGGCGATCGATGTGTGGGTGTAGGCGGCTGCGTTGAGGATCAGGGCCTGCGCAGTCTGGCTGGCCTCCTGGACCCAGTTGACCAGTTCGCCTTCACTGTTGGTCTGGCGGAAGTCCACTGTGCAGTCGCCGGCCGCCGCGCGCAGGGCCGCTTCGATATCGGCGAGCTTCTGCGAGCCGTATATCTCCGGCTCGCGCGTGCCCAGCAGATTTAGATTGGGGCCGTTGAGAACAAAAATATGGGACACCATGGCCTCTCGGTCTTGCGGTGGAACGCCAAGGAAGGCAAGTCACTGTGATGCAGAAGAAAGCAGCACGATGCAAATATATTTGAATGGTGAGGCCCGTCAGGTCGAGGACGGGACGACTTTGTCCGCCCTCGTCCTGAGCCTCGGGGGCGATCCCCGCGGCATCGCGATCGAGCGTAATCTTGAAATTGTGCCCAAAGCTGAGCATCACGACACCGTGCTGGCGGCAGGTGACCAGCTTGAAATTGTTCAATTCGTCGGCGGCGGCTGACACGGAGACTGAATCTATGACCCAAGCCCATGCGCCCCTGATCATTGCCGGCCGGGAATTCCAGTCCCGCCTGATCATCGGAACCGGGAAATATGCGTCCTATGCCCAGAATGCGGAAGCCGCACGCGCTGCGGGGGCGGACATGGTGACCGTTGCCCTGCGCCGGGTGAACTGGTCGGATCCCGGCCAGGAGCGCCTGCAGGATCATCTGTTGCCATCGGAGTTCACCTATCTGCCGAATACGGCCGGGTGCTTTACCGCTGACGAGGCTGTGCGCACGCTCAGGCTGGCGCGCGAGGCGGGCGGCTGGGCCCTTGTCAAGCTGGAGGTGCTGGCGGATCAGAAGACCCTCTATCCGGACATGGAAGAGACGCTGACGGCGGCAAAGGCGCTGGTCGCTGAGGGGTTTGAGGTCATGGTCTACTGTTCTGATGACCCGGTCTATGCCCGCAAGCTGGAAGAGGCCGGATGCTGTGCCATCATGCCCCTGGGAAGCCTGATCGGCTCGGGTTTGGGGATTCAGAACCCGCTGAACATCCGCCTCATCGTCGAGCAGGCCCGCGTCCCGGTCATTGTGGATGCCGGGGTCGGCACCGCCTCCGATGCCGCGCAGGCGATGGAACTGGGGTGTGACGGTGTGTTGATGAATACTGCGATCGCCGAGGCGCGAGACCCTATCGGCATGGCCCGCGCAATGCGTCATGCCGTGATTGCCGGGCGGGAAGCCTATCTCGCCGGACGGATGGGTCGGAAGCGCTATGCCGATCCGTCCTCACCCCTTGCTGGATTGATCTAGCCGGCCCGCGCCAGCGCCTCTTCGATCAGGGATTCAACCCGGGCGGTATCGGCGCCGGGCACGAAGGACTCCCCGATCACAAAGCTGGGTGTTCCGGTCAGGCCGATTTCCCGTGCGAGGGCTTTCGATGTCGCCACCGCCGCGACAATGTCAGACCGGGTCATATCTGCGCGCATCAGGGCGACATCGACGCCCGCACGGCGGGCAACCGCGTCAATGTCGGCAGCGGTGAACCCGGAAGAATTGTCCAGCTGCATCAGACCGTCATGCATTTCGAAATACTTGCCCTGCCGTCCGGCGGCCTGAGCGGCGAGAGCGGCCTGCGAGCTTTCAGCGGACAGGATCGGGAACTCCTTGAACACGACCCGGACCTGATTGTCATAGGCGCCGGGCAAGCCCATCACCCAGGCGGCGCTGCGTTTGCAATAGCTGCAACGATAGTCGAAAAACTCAACCACCGTGACGGGGGCGCTTTCCGGGCCAATGGCATAGTCACCCGGATTGAGGAACAGGGCATCCTGATTGGCCACGATCTTGTCGCGCGCCTGCTGGGCTTCGCTGTCTCTCTGCTGATTGGTCAGAGCGATCAGTGCTTCTTCGATAATTTCGGGGTTGTCGAGGATGTAAGCGCGGACAATCTCCTCGATCGCGGCCTTGTCGACGGAAGATCCGCTGTCCTGGGCGCAGGCGGGTGTGAAGGCGAGGGAAAGGGCGCAAATCGCAAGGGCAAGTTTGTGGGTCATAGCAGGTCCGTTCTGTGCGGCTGGGCCTTTAAAGGCTGAAAGTCTATCTCAAAAGGCTTTGGTGTGGGAGGAAAGAGGACAAGATGAAGCAAGGTCGCCGGGAGAGGTGAAGAGGTCTCATCGTCTTCGCCAATAGATCTCGTTCTCCGGCAGGGCCGGATCGGTTGCATTGCGGATATCTGCGGCCCGGCGGGCGTCCATGGATCCCGGCACCAGATCACGCAGGGCACGGCTGGCAAAAGCATGCGCGCGGGGATAATCGCCGACATGGTAGCGGGATTCGGCGGTCGCAAGCTGGGCCTGGGGCCGCTGGTCCTGTTTTTCCAGCGCAATGGCCAGCTGGGCCCAGGCAAAGGCATTGGCCGGTTCCGCAATCAAGGCGTCCCGCAGGGCCGTCTCGCCGGCCTCAAGGTCGCCTACCTCATTCCGGGCCAGAAGGGACCGCGCGTAGGAGATCAGGATCAGAGGCTGGTCCGGCCGCAGGGAGACGGCGGTTTCAAGCGGGGCAACGGAGTCAGCGGGTCGGCCGCCTTCAAACAGGATCTGGCCTTTCAGTTCATGATAATAGGGATTGTCGGGAGCTGCCGCGATCAACCCGTCAATCTCGTTCAGCGCTGTGCCCATATCGGCGTTCTGCATGGCTGAAATCGACCGGGCATACCGTGCCGGCGCCGACATGTCTGTCGTCGGATAGCGCTGGAAGACCCGTGCAGGTGGTTCCAGAAAGCCAATCAGCTTGGCGTGCATGATGGCCATTTGCTGTTCGGCCCGAGGCGATTCAGGGACGTCCATGAGGCCTGTCTCTGCCGCGCGCTCCCGCAGACTGCGAATCCGGTCTGAGGCCAGCGGGTGGCTCCTGAAATAAGGAAAACGCCGCGCCTCCGACAACACTTCCTGATACCGGAATTTCTCGAAAAATTCGATCAGGCCGGCCGATGTCTGGCCGGTTTCAGTCAGATATTCCACCGCCATCTGGTCTGCAGACGCTTCCTGGACACGGGTATGGATAAAGAAATTGATGGCTGAGAATTTCTGCGAACTGGCGATCAGTGCCGCGCCTGCATCGCCTGCGCCGGCGGCAATGGCAAGAATGCCGAGCCCGATCGAAATGAAGCCGGGCCGGGCGGCAATCTGGGCGTCACGCATGCGCAGAACGCCGTGTCCGCCGGCAATATGCCCGGTCTCATGCGCAATCACGCCCTTGAGCTGGGCCGGGGTCTCAGAGGCGATAATCAGCCCGGTGTGAAGATGAATACGCTGCCCCCCTGCGACAAAGGCATTCAGGCTTGAATCATTAATCAGGAAAAGGGCCACATCCTCCGGGACCAGGCCGGCAGCCTGCAATATGGGATCGGTGTAATCCCGCAGAATTTCTTCAATCTCCGCATCCCGGATCAGACCCTGTGACCGCGCCGGTCCAGCGAGGCTCAGCAAGGTGGCGATCAGCATCAGGCTGGCCAGAAACAGGCGGTGACAGGCAGGACTGTGGATCATGCCGGCAGGCTAGGCCGACGCGCAAGGTTTGGCGAGGCCTTGCTGCAATGATGACGGATTTGTCAGCTATCCGCCCTCGGCAGGCGCAGGACATAAGCCGGGTTGAGGCTGACGCGCATGCTGTCGCCGGCTCTGGGAAGGGCCGGCAGTATGGCGACACAGGTGACCTGCAGGTCGCCGGCTGCCAGTGTCAGCTCACACAGTGTTCCGCGCCGGTGCGCTGCGATCACACGAAGCGTTAGACCGCCCGCGGGGTCCAGGGTCAGGGCTTCAGGCCGGAGGTAAAGCGTTTCATCCGCCGGGAGGCCGGCGAGCATGTGTTCGGGTAAGGCGGAGCGATGCAGGGTCTGGACCCGCCCCAGGGCCGTGGCCACGGCGAGGCTGGCCGGCCGCATATACAGGTGATCCGGTGCATCAACCTGGATGAGCCGCCCGTGCTGCATCACCGCCACCGTGTCGGCATGGGCCAGCGCTTCGACCGGGTCATGCGTCACCAGCAGGGCGGGAATGCCGGCCTGGCGGATGGCTTCCAGCGCGATCGACCTTGAGGTGTGGCGCAGCTCGGGGTCGAGGCCGGAAAAGGGTTCATCCATCAACAGGACCCTCGGATCCGGGGCCATGGCCCGGGCAATCGCAACCCGTTGCTGTTCTCCGCCTGACAGCTGGTGGGGAAAGGCTGATGCCCGGTCGCCGAGTGCGAGCCGGTCAATCCAGTCATCGGCGACCCGTCGCCGCTCAGGTTTCGCCAGACGGGCCAGGCCGAACATGATATTTGCGCGCACATTCAGGTGAGGAAACAGGGCAAAATCCTGAAAAACCAGGCCAATCTGGCGACGTTCGGTTGGCAGGTGCGTGTCGGCGGCAGACAGCAGAGTCTCACCCGATTGAATCGAGCCCTGGTCAACCCTTTCCATGCCGGCAATCAGGCGCATCAGTGTTGTCTTCCCCGCGCCCGATGGCCCCACCAGGGCGGTCACCTCGCCCGGCTGCAGGCTCAGAGTGACGTCTTTCAGGACGGCACGGCTGGCATAGGACTTGGTCAGTCCAGCAATCAGGAGGGGGGGATGGACAGGGCTCATTTGTTGCGGCGTCCGGTGCGGGCAATCTGGCGCGAGAGAATGATAACAGGAATCAGGCCGGACACGGTAATCAGCAAAGCCGGCAGGGTGGCGGACGCAAGACGCTCATCACTGGCATAGGCGTGAGCCCGCACCGCCAGCGTGTCCCATCCAAATGGACGCAACATCAGCGTCGCCGGCAATTCCTTGAGAATTTCGACAAAGAGGATCAGGCTACCTGCCAGAGCGCCCGGGGCCAAAAGGGGCAGATCAACGCGCCAGAACCGGCGGCTACCCGTCACACCGAGGCTGCGGGCCGCCTGATCGAGCGATGCCGGCGCGCGCGACAGGGCCGCCATCAGGGGTTCTGTGCCAGCCGCGGTGAAGCGGGTGGCGTAAATCCAGACCAGCAGACCGAGGGCAAGGCCGCCGGTCAGGGCCTGTCCGGATGCCCGGAGCAAAAACAGGCCGCCAAGCCCGAGAACCACGCCGGGCGCGGCATAACCGGCCGCCGAGGCGAGGCGCATAGGCCAGGCCGTCGTCCGGCTGTAATGAGAGGCGAGGACAAGGACGAGGGCGCAGGCAAAGGCCAGCCCGGTTCCGAGGGCCGCAAGGATCAGGCTGCTCGACAGCGGCGACCAGAGCTGCGCCGGGCTGACGTCGTTTGCGAGGCTGAGCCAGATCAGACGCATCACAGGGAGTCCGAAAGCGAGGGTCAGGCAGAGCAGGCAGGCACCGAGCACGCCCAGACCCGACGGAGTGGATAGCAATTTACGGCTCGGCGTGGTCCAGCGATAGGAGGTGTGCTGGCTACCCGCCGCCCCGGCTGAGAGTTTCGAGACCAGGAGGAAAGCAAAGGCGATCATGATCAGAATCAGGGCCAGGCGCGCGGCCGTCGCCGGTTCCCCGAAACTGCTCCAGGCCCGGACAATGCCAACCCCGAGGGTCTGGATGCCGAGATAGTCCGCTGCGCCGAAATCGGCCGCCGCTTCCATCAGCGCAAGAGACAAGCCGGCCAGAATGGCCGGGCGCGCAGCCGGAAGGCCCACGCGCCAGAACAGGCGCAGGCCCGATTCACCAAGGCATCGCCCCGCTTCCAGCGTGGCCAGAGACTGCGTCGTAAATGCCGCCCGTGCGGTGATGTAAACATAGGGATACAGGGTCAGGCCGAGGATAAAGGCCAGTCCGGCAAGGCTGAATATATCCGGAAACCAATAGTCGCGCGCAGACCATCCTGTCAGGTCACGTAACCCCGACTGGAGAGGGCCCGCGACGCCGGCAAGGTCGGCCCAGGCATAGGCCAGAACATAGCCAGGCATGGCCAGCGGCAGAACGAGGGCCCATTCCATCACCCCGCGGAGCGGAAAATCATACAGGCTGACCAGCCAGGCCAGGGGTATGGCGATCAGGCACACCAGCAGGCCGGTAAGACACAGAACCCCCAGTGTTATGGTGGTGTAGGGCAGCAGGCGGTTGGTCACAATATGGCTCCAGGCAGAGCCTCCGCCTGCTGTCACGCCAAACCAGATCGCGGCCAGCACGGGCAGGGCGATCACGCCGGCCAGTGTGATTTGCAGGGCAATCGTGCGGTCAAGAACGAGGGGCGGCGGCTGTCTCATGTCCGCTGTGGGTCAGTTCCACCCGGCACGGTCAAACAGACGTTGGGCCGCAGCCTGATTCTCACCCAGAATGTCAGGTGGAATGTCCGACGCGGTAAAGGCGGGAAGGCGCTCAAGGCCTGCGGTCTGGAGGGGTCCATCCAGAAGTGGCAGTTCTTTGGTTTCCATCGTCAGCAGGCGCTGCCCCTCCGGACTGAGCAGGAAAACAATAAAGTCGGCGGCCGCATCAACATCGTCAGCGGTGGCCGTGATCGCGGCGCCGGTCAGGTTGACATGTGCGCCCATCCCATCGCCAAAATCGGGGACGAGGAGCGCTGTGCGGGCGGCCACGCTTTGATCGTCAGCAGAGGCGCTGTCGGCCAGGCGTGCCCAGTAATAATGATTGACGATGGCAAGACCGCATTGCCCGGCCGCAACGGCGCGGATCTGATCGGTATCGCCACCCTGTGGATTGCGCGCCATATTCGCGACGATCCCCCGGGCCCAGGCCTCAGCCGTATCGGGGCCCAGGCGTTCAATCATTTCTGCCATCAAGGACAGATTGTAGATATTGGACGATGACCGGACACAGATTTCACCGGCCTTGTCGGGGCTGGCCAGCTTCGCCCAGCTTTGTAGGTCTTCCGCGGAAAACCGTTCCGGATCATAGGCGACCAGCCGGACCCGCCGTGACAGGCCGAACCAGTGGCCGTCCGCTGACCGGTATCGGTCCGGCACCAGAGCGTTGAGCCTGTCGGTCTCAACCCCCTGTGTCAGGCCGGCCTGCTGAAACCGCCAGAGGGCACCGGCATCTGAGGCGATCACCAGATCGGCCGGACTGTTGCTGCCCTCTGCGCGCAGGGTTTCGAGCAACTGATCCGCCCCCGCTTCGCGCACCTCAATCGCGACGCCCGACTGGGCTTCATAGGCATCATACAAAACCTGATCGGTGTCATAGTGCCGTGCACTGTAAATGGTCAGGGTTTTGGCGGCGGCCTCAGGGCTGTCGGTGTTGGCCGGATCTGGTGTCTGGGCCGTGCAGCCGGCAAGGGCCAGAGCGGCCAGAAGCGCGAGTCGAGGAAAAAACTGGGTCATCTTCTGTCCTAAACATAAATGAGACGCATTCGCAACAAGTGGACCCGCTTTTGCTGCGGGGCCTGGCAAATTCGTCATGGCCAAATTCGGTCTGGCTGCTAAACCCCGGCTCATGTCTCCGCCTTTTGCACCCAATCCGAAACGCATTGCCCTGATCGGCGCGGGCATTGTCGGGCTGGCCTGCGCCTGGTATCTCGCGGAGTCGGGTGCAGATGTGACCGTGTTCGATGCCGGTGAACCCGGTCGCGGCGCCAGTTACGCTGCGGCTGGCATGCTGGCGCCGGCCTTCGAAGCCGCCAGCGCGTCGCTTTATCCCCGACTGTACGACTTCTGTCTGGCCAGCGCCCAGAGCTGGCCCGATTTTGCCGCCCGACTGGCGTCTGCCAGCGGCATCGATCCGGGCTATCAGCCCGGTCCTTCCCTGGCGCTGGCCGTGGATGATGCCAGCCTCATCAGGTTGACGGACCTTGCCGCCGGACTGGAAAAGCACGGCCAGCCGGTCTCCTGGTTGAGGGGTGCCGAGGCGCTGGACTGTGAACGGACGTTGTCGACCCGGGTGACGAGCGGTCTGGTGCTGGCCAGCGACGGTCAGGTTGACAATCGCGCCGTGGTCTCGGCGCTGCTCGTCGTCTGTCGGGATCATCCCAGAGTCCGGATTCGCGGTTGGACGCCGGTCAATGATCCGCTGGATCTGGCAGAGGATTTTGACGCCGTCCTGATTTGTGCCGGGTGGAAAAGCCGGGTCTTGAGTCCGGTGCTGGTTCAGCTGCAGCCGATCGGCGGCCAGCTCCTCTCCGTTCGGGTGACAGGCGATGCGCCAACCACCACCTTGCGGTGCGGCGACCTTTATATTGCTCCGAAAAGTGACCGTGTGGTGATTGGCGCCACGATTGAGCCCGGCCGCGTGTGTTCGCGTCCGGATCCCGGGATGATCGATCAATTACAGGCGCGCGCGGCCCTGCTGTGCCCGGTTCTGGGAGAGGCGGAGCGGCTTGAGAGCTGGTCGGGGGTGCGTCCGGGCTTCTCTGACCATGTGCCCGTGATTGGCCAGATCGGTCAAAGCAGGGTCTTCGTGGCGACGGGACACCACAGGAATGGTATTCTTCTGGCGCCGGAAACAGCGAAACTTGTAACCGAACTGATGCTTGGCGGCGGCGCGCCCGACTGGGCCGGCGGGTTCGCGCCCGGACGGCTTAACCCGTCGATTATGGTGTGACGGAACGTCAGAGTAGACGCCGCTCCCGGCCGCCTGTAATTCTCTGCCCAGGAGGACGCCCTTTATGCACGCAATAGCCCCAATGAGCGAGGACCAGGCCGCAATCAAGGATGCGGTTGAGCGGACCTGTAGCCAATTTGACGCCGATTACTGGGCCAATGCGGATGAGACCGGGGATTGGCCGGAGGCCTTTTGTGATGCCATGGCGGCGGGCGGCTGGTTGGGTGTCGCCTTTCCGGAGGAATATGGCGGCGCCGGTCTTGGACTGACCGAAGCGGCGGTTGTGATGCAGGCTGTGACCCGGTCCGGCGCAGGTTACACCGGCGCGTCAGCCATTCACCTGAATATTTTTGGCCCTAAGCCGCTGGAAAAGTTCGGCAACGAACAGCAGAAGCTGGAGAACCTGCCGAAGATTATCTCCGGTGAGGAAAAAATGTGCTTCGCGGTTACCGAGCCGAATTCCGGGCTCGATACGTCCTCTCTGGAAACAAAAGCGGAGCGGACGACGTCTGGCTACACCATTAACGGCCGGAAAATCTGGACCACCGGCGCTCAACGCGCTGACAAGATCCTGATCATTGCCCGCACGACCCCGAAAGAGGAGTGCTCCAAGCCTTATCTTGGCCTGTCGCTGTTTTACACCGACTTCGACCGGGGAAAGATTGAAGCCAATCCGATTCCGAAAATGGGTCGCAAGGCGGTGGAGTGTAACACGCTGTTTATTGACGGGCTGGAGGTTCCCAGAGAGCACCTGATCGGGGAAGAAGGGGCGGGCTTCAAATATCTGATCCAGGGGCTGAATCCGGAGCGGGTGCTTTTTGCGGTCGAGTCCATCGGTCTGGGCTTTGCGGCATTGGAACGGGCCACCGATTATGCCAAGGAGCGGGTGGTCTTCGGCCGTCCGATTGGTCAGAATCAGGGCATTGCCCATCCGCTGGCCAAGGCCTGGGCTGAACTCAGCGCTGCGGAACTTCTGGCCTATAAGGCGGCGGCGCGGTTTGATGCCGGGGAAGACTGTGGGGCCGAAGCCAATGCGGCGAAATATCTGGGCACGGAAGCGGGTTTCCGGGCCTGCGAGACCGCGGTGCTGTCACATGGCGGCATGGGATATGCCAAAGAGTATCACGTCGAACGTTATATGCGTGAGGCCATGCTGGCGCGTATCGCCCCCGTCAGTCGGGAGATGATCCTGAATTATATTTCGGAACGCGTCCTGGGGCTTCCAAAGTCCTATTAGACCTCGACAATCCGGATTTTTGCCGCGGCTGACCGGGCGCGATGACGCGCCATGTCGATGGTTTCGCCGTGTGCGATCGCGACGCCCATGCGGCGTTTCTCATACGCCCGGGGTTTTCCAAACAGGCGCAGCTGGGTGCCCTCTGTCTCGAGGGCATCGTCGACCCCCTCAAAGGCAACACCCGCGGCATCGATGCCGCCATAGATCACGGCGCTGGCACCCGGCCGGGTAAGACGGGTATCGACCGGCAGCCCCAGAATGGCGCGCGCATGCAGCGCAAACTCGCTCTGGTCCTGGGTCGCCAGGGTGACCAGGCCGGTATCATGCGGTCTCGGACTGACTTCTGAAAACCAGACGGTCTCGCCTTTAACAAACAGCTCGACCCCGAACACGCCCAGCCCGCCAATATTATCGGTGACCCGCCGCGCCATGTCCTGCGCGGTGGCGCGTGCAGCCGGCGCCATTGCTTGGGGTTGCCAGCTCTCGACATAGTCGCCCTGTTGCTGGACGTGACCTACCGGTTCGCAGAAGCTGGTGGTCTTTAGGCTGCGTACGGTCAGAAGCGTGATTTCATAGTCAAAATCAATCGCGCCCTCGACAATGACCCGCACCTTGCGGCCCCGCCCTGCCTCCAGCGCATGATCCCAGGCGGTCGTCATCTCCTCGGCGGTGGCAACCAGACTTTGGCCCTTTCCGGAAGAGGACATAACCGGTTTGATGAAGACCGGGTATCCGATCTGTTCTGCCGCCTGCATCAGTTCGGCCAGACTGCTCGCAAAGGCATAGGGGCTGGTGTTCAGCCCCAGCGTCTCGGCAGCAAGCCGCCGGATCCCTTCTCTGTCCATGGTGAGCTGCGTGGCGCGCGCCGTGGGAATGACCCTGGCGAGGCCGTCCGCCTCTATGCGGGCCAGTTCATCCGTCGCAATGGCCTCGATTTCTGGAACAATCAGGTCGGGGCGCTCCCGTTCTATGATCTCGCGGAGGGCGACTGCATCCATCATGTCCAATATGTGGGACCTGTGGGCGACCTGCATACCCGGCGCATTGGCGTAGCGGTCGCAGGCAATGGTTTCGACGCCCAGTCTCTGCAGCTCGATGATGACTTCTTTGCCAAGCTCGCCAGCACCGAGAAACAGAATACGGGTCGCAGAGGGCGATAAGGGGGTTCCGAGTCGATGGCTCATGTGCCGGGCCTGCGCAGCCTCTTGATGGTGCCGGAAAAATTCATTGCCGGCGTTCCATTCGCAGTAACCAGACCCCGAACAAAGACGATCGACCGGCCGCCCCCAAGGATTTCGCCGCGCGCCTCGATCAGGTCGCCGAGAACAGGTCCGGCAATGAATTCCGATGTGAAGGCGACGGTGACGCCATAATTATCCTCGGACACATCGCCCTCATGCCCAATGGCGAACAGCGCAAAATCCGCAAATGTCATCAGGCAGCCGCCATGGACAACGCCGCCGGCATTCATGTGCTTGTGCTCTGCCCGAAAGGCCGCAACCGGTCCCTGATCGTCCCGGCGCATGTAGAAGGGGCCGGCCGTTTCATATTCGAAGGGTTCATCGGTCCAGACATGCCAGCCCGCAAATTCCCCATCCGTGACAGTTGTCGTATTCATCTTAGCCCTCCCTCCAGCATGTCGGTCATAGCAGCTGGTCAGCAAATCGCCACACTGACCATGCGTGATGGTAGGCGAAGCCGCAACTCTGGACTAAGTTCATGAGGAACAAGGAGAGAGATATGGCTTTTGATCCGGAGATCCGCGACGCGCTGATAGAACAAGTGCGCCGATTTGTGCGTGAGCGCTGCGTCCCGGCAGAGAATGAAGTGGCCGAGACCGACTGCGTTCCCGCTGCCCTGGTTGACGAGATGCGGGGACTTGGTCTGTTCGGTCTGGCGGTTCCGGAGGCCTATGGTGGCCTGGGCCTGGATATGGAAACCGAATGTGAGGTCGCGTTCGAACTAGGCTGGACCTCGCCGGCCTTTCGCAGCGTTGCTGGAACCAATATCGGCATCGGGTCGCAGGCGTTGGTCCTGTATGGGACCGAGCAGCAGAAGGAAACCTGGCTTCCCAAGATTGCATCCGGAGAGGTCATCACCAGCTTCGCCCTGACCGAACCGGAGGCGGGCAGCGACGCGGGCGGGCTCAGGACACGGGCAACGCCGAAGGGCGAGGCTTACAGTCTGAACGGCGGCAAGCGGTACATCACCAACGCCAATGTGGCCGATCTGTTTACCGTCATGGCCCGCACCAACCCGGATGAGCCGGGTGCCAAGGGCGTGTCGGCATTTCTCGTAAGGCGGGACTCAGAGGGCTTGTCGGTCGGCAAACCCGAGAAGAAAATGGGTCAGCAGGGGGCGCATATCTGTGACGTGAATTTCGATAATGTGGATGTCCCTGCCGACTGCCGTATCGGCCAAGAAGGTGAAGGCTTCAAGGTCGCGATGAGCGTTCTCGACAAGGGCCGGCTGCATATTTCAGCCGTGTGTACCGGCATGGCGGAGCGCCTTATTTCCGAAATGGTTGGCTATGCCATGCAGCGTGAGCAGTTCGGCAAACCGATTATGCAGCACCAGCTTATTCAGGCCCTGATCGCGGACAGTCAGGCCGAGGCCTATGCCATGCGTTGCATGATTCTGGATGCGGCCAGAAAACGGGATGCCGGTGAGTCTGTGACGATGCTGGCCTCATGCTGTAAGATGTTTGCCTCCGAGGCCGTTGGCCGGATCGCTGACCGCGCTGTGCAGGTCTTTGGCGGCGCCGGCTATGTTGCCGATTACGGCATTGAACGGTTTTACCGCGATGCGCGGATTTTCCGCCTGTATGAAGGCACAACTCAGATTCAGCAGATCGTGATTGCCCGCGAACTGGCGCGCGCTGCGGCCAGAGGAGACATTTGATGTTCGATCCCAAGCTTGACCTGTCGCCGGCGGAGGTTGGCCTGAATGAAGACCGGCTTGACGCCATCCCGGCCTTTTTCGAGGCGGCTTATCTTGACACCGGCAAACTGCCCTGCGTGGCGACGATGGTGTCGCGGAACGGTCAGCTTGTACATGAGTCATACCGCGGAACGACAGAGATGGGCGGGGATGTCCCGATCGGCCCGGAGACGATTTTCCGAATCTATTCGATGACCAAGCCGGTGACGTCGGTTGCGGCCATGATGCTGTATGAGGAAGGGGCGCTGCGTCTCGATCATGAGGTGGCCCGCTATATCCCGGAATTCGCAGATACGGAGGTCTGGGCCGGGGGCGATCTGAAGACTTATCAGACGCGCAAGCCGGACCGGCCGATGACGGTGAAGGATGTGCTGACCCATACCAGCGGGCTGACCTATGGCTTCCTGATGCAGCATCATCTGGATGCGCTTTACCGTCGTGAAAAGATCGGGGCACCCACCGAGACGCTGGAAGAGATGTGCGCCCGCCTGGCCACGTTGCCTCTGCTGTTTTCTCCCGGCGAACGCTGGAATTACGGCCATTCCACGGATGTGCTTGGCCGGATTGTCGAAGTGGCAAGCGGACAGACTCTGGATGCCTTTTTTCGCGACCGGATTTTTGGTCCGCTGGGCATGGCGGATACGGATTTCTTCGTTCCGGAAAGCAAGCTCGACCGCTTGATGGCGTGTTATCAGAAGAACCCCCTCTCGGGCGAAATCACCCTTGCTGATGGGGCAGGGGCGCAGTCGCGCGCCTATCGGGAGCAACCCAAATTGCTCAATGCGGGGGGGGGTCTGGTCAGTACGATGGGGGACTATCATCGTTTCTGTCTGATGCTTCTGCATGGTGGTAGCCTCGACGGGACCCGTCTGCTCAGTCCGAAAACGGTGGAATTTATGCGGCTGAATCATTTGCCGGGCGACAGGTCGATCCGCGACATGGGGGACGAGACATTCTCGGAAGCCCGCATGGACGGCAATGGCTTCGGACTGGGCGGAAGTGTCACCATCAATGTGGCCGAAACCATGGCCCCAGGATCGGTCGGCAGCTTCAGCTGGGGAGGGCTCGCCAGCACCTTCTTCTGGGTTGATCCGGTCGAGGAGCTGATCGCCATTCAGGCCACCCAGATGATTCCAAGTGGCGCCTATCCCATCCGGCCTCAATTGCAGCAGCTGGTGTATGCGGCGATCGACTGGTGAAATCGTCCCTGGGCTCTGGGATGTCGGGGGGATGTGGCGAGTGATCTGCCAGCCCGTTGTGTCAGGGCAGCAGATGCTGGCCGCCGCAATCTTCGCAATGAACGTCAGAAGAACACGGCGGCATGGCCCGCCATCCCGACGCCTCGACTGTGGTCTCGGACCGGCACCCTGGACGGAGACGGGTCGGGATAAAAAGCCTTCTTAATCGGGTGCTTACGCTGATCAGGACAGGTTCGCCTTGATTGACGGCCTGCCATTGGTCTTACAGCCGGGGCGGCCTTAAGCCTTGTCCTCGCGGCATTTGGCGGGCAGGTCTTTGTCTGGACGAATGGAAAATCAGGCCGGCCATGGGCCTGATCCATGTCGCCCTTCCCGAGGCTCGGGTCTCCGACCACGCCCCGGCCAACAGCCCTCAATACCAGCGCCGGGCACTGGTCCGCAATGACCCGGCAGACCCGCCCAGGGTCACCTTGCGATGAGGGGCCTGTCGCCGTCTCTCCGTGAGCTCAGTTGCCGCTGAAATTGGCAGGTCGCTTTTCCAGAAAGGCCATGACGCCTTCCTTGAAATCCGGCTGGCGGCCGGCGGTACGCTGGGCAAATCTTTCGGCCTGAAGCTGGCCATCAAAATCATTGTCCTCAGCCTGCCAGATCAGATCCCGAATCATTGCCAGGGCCTGCGTGGGTCCGTCCGCCAGCTTTCGGGCATAGGCATGGGCTTCGGTCAGCAGCTGGTCATCTTCGACCACACGGTTGATAAGGCCCCAGTCCAGGGCTTTGTCGGCCGCCAGCTTGTCGCCGAACAGGGTCATTTCCATGGCCCGCGCTCGCCCGATCATGCGCGGCAGAAGGTAGGTTGAGCCGCCGTCCGGCACCAGGCCGATGCGGCGGAACGCCTGCAGGAAATAGGCGCTTTGCCCGGCCAGAATAAAGTCCCCCATAAGAGCAATCGAACAGCCAACGCCCGCGGCTGCGCCGTTGACGGCGGTGATGATGGGATGGGGATGGGTTCGCATCATTTTGATCAGCGGATTATAATGGCTGTCCAGGGCCTTGCCGGCATCCGGTTTACCTTTTTGTCCTCTGCCGCCGGTCATGTTGGGTGCCAGATTAGCGCCGGAGCAGAAGCCTCGGCCGGAGCCGGTCAGAATGGTGCAGCGCGCAGAGTCGGCGGCCTGTTCCAGGGCCAGGAGCATTTCTTCAACCGTATCCAGACCTGCCGCATTCATGGTTTTGGGATCATTGAAGGTGATGGTCGCTATATCGTCCGAAGTCTCGTAGGTGATTTTTTCAAAGCTCATGGCGGGCCTCCCTTTTCCAGGGTCATATCCCGTCCGCCGCCTTCGCGAAACCTTCACCCAAGGGCAGGACCTTGCGGTGGCTGGCCGTGCTCTTATGCTAAGGGCTGTCGATACAGGAAATCGGAAGGAAATGGATATGGCATTGGATGGAATTGCCTCAAGCGATCTGGAGACACTGTTGGCGCGGCAGAAAGCTGCTCATCTGCGCGATGGTACCCCATCAGCGGAAACCCGGATCGATTGGATCGACCGATCAATCGATTTGCTCGCTACACATGGCGAGGCCCTCGCCAAAGCCATGGCAGAAGACTTCGGGCACAGGTCGATTGACCAGTCCAACCTGACAGACATTGCGGGGTCGATTGGAGCTCTTAAGCACTCCAAGGCGCATCTGCGCAAATGGATGCGGCCGGAAAAGCGGTCGGTTGACTTCCCGCTCAATCTTCTCGGGTCCCGGGCCCGGGTCGAATATCAGCCCAAGGGCGTGGTCGGGATTATCAGCCCCTGGAACTTCCCTGTAAATCTGACCTTCGCCCCTCTGGCCAATGTGTTTGCGGCGGGCAACCGGGCCATGATCAAACCGTCAGAGTTCACCGAAGCGACCTCAGAGCTGATGAAGACGCTGCTCGGGGAGTATTATTCAGAGGAGGAAGTGGCGGTTGTCACTGGTGGCCCCGAGCTTGGGGGCGCTTTTTCCAGCCTGCCTTTTGACCATTTGATATTTACCGGAGCGACCTCGATCGCCCATCATGTGATGAGGGCTGCGGCGGACCATCTGGTGCCGTTAACGCTTGAGCTTGGCGGCAAATCGCCTGTCGTTCTGGGGCGATCGGCCAATCTGGAAAAAGCCGCCAATCGGATCATGGCAGGCAAGACGATGAATGCCGGCCAGATCTGTCTCGCCCCGGATTATGCTTTCGTTCCAGAGGACCGGGCAGGCGACTTCGTTGGCGCGGCCCAGGCCGCCGTGACGAAAATGTTTCCGACCGGGCTGAAAGACAATGATGATTACACATCTGTGGTTAATCAGCGTCACTATGAGCGGCTGAATTCCTACCTCGATGATGCCCGTGAAAAGGGCGCCGAAGTGGTTGAAATCAATCCGGGGAATGAGAATTTCTCCCAGCAGCCTCATCACAAGATGGCGCCTCATCTGGTTCTCAATCCGACCGACGATATGAAGGTCATGCAGGATGAGATCTTCGGGCCGATATTGCCGGTAATGACCTATGCGGAGACATCCGACGCCATTGGTTATATCAATGACCATCCGCGTCCGCTTGGGCTTTATTATTTCGGTGAGGACGCCGGTGAACGCGATATGGTGGTCAATCGAACGACCAGCGGTGGCGTAACCGTGAATGACGTCATTTTTCACGTTGCCCAGGAAGATCTCCCCTTTGGCGGGGTCGGCCCGTCCGGCATGGGGTCCTATCATGGCCGGGACGGGTTCATGGAATTCAGCCACAAGAAAGCGATCTATACCCAGACCGGCAGTGAGATGCTGGCCATTATGCGGCCACCCTATGGGGATGCGTTCCGCAAACAGGTTGCGGGCCGTCTGAAAAAGTAACAACCCGGCACCCGGTGGTCCTGCCGCCGGGTGCATGAGGGGGCTATTTCAGAAAGTCGGGGATGTCGTTTCCGAACCCATCCTGCGCATCAGGGGCGGGGGCAAGAATCGGGTCATCATCCTTGCGCTTGTCGCGGGATTTGCGCGGACGCCGGGTGTCCCGGTCTTCGTTCCCGGAGACCAGGTCCGGTTTAGGGGCCGGGGTGGCGGCTGCGGGCGCAGACGTCTGCGGTGTATCAGGTTTCGGACTGTTTCTGTCAGGTGTCCGGCTGCGCCGGCTGCGGTCGTGATCCCGGCCGCCGCGGCCTCTGGAGCCGCCCCCGTCACGATCCGAGCGCCCGCGTCCCTGGCGACCCGTGTCGGCTGGTAGGTTTTCAAGCTCGGCTTCAAGTCCCTCGGGCATGAAAGACTCGACGTCGGTCTGGATCAGGCCCATCACGCCGCGCCACGATTTTTCATCTTTTGGTCCGACCAGGGTTACGCTTTCGCCGAGACGACCCGCTCGGCCTGTACGGCCAATCCGGTGCACATAATCCTCATCCTTCGGAGGCGGCGAATAATTGAAGACATGGCTTACATCGGGAATATCGAGACCGCGCGCTGCAACGTCGGAGGCGACAAGAAGCATCAGATCGCCATCGCGAAACTTCTGCAGCGTCTGCATGCGCTGGCTTTGAGCGAGATCACCATGAATGGGCTCGGCCTGATAGCCATGCTTGGTCAGGGATTTGGCAACAATATCGACTTCCGTCTTACGATTGCAGAACACGATGCCGTTCTTGATATTTCGCGACTCAATCACCCGGCGCAGAGCGGTCCGGCGCGCTTTGTCGTCCCCGCGGGGTAATTTCACGACATACTGCGTAATGGTCTCCGCCGTTTTCGACTGACGGGCCACTTCGATACGTTTGGGATCGCGTTGAAATGTTTTTGCCAGTCGGGCGATTTCCTTAGGCATCGTCGCCGAAAACAGCAGGGTCTGCCGCCTGGGGGGCAGCAGGCTGCAGATCTTCTCAATGTCCGGAATGAACCCCATATCCAGCATACGGTCGGCTTCATCGATGACGAAGACCTCAACCGAAGTCAGAAGGATTTTGCCACGTTCAAACTGATCGATCAGCCGCCCGGGAGTTGCGACCAGAACGTCGACCCCGCGCATCAGTTTTTTTTCCTGATCCTTAAAGCTTACGCCGCCGATCAGCAGCGCCATGCTCAGCTTTAAGTCGGCGCCATAGGTGTCGAAATTTTCGGCCACTTGCGCAGCAAGTTCGCGGGTGGGGCACAGAATCAGGCTTCGCGGCATGCGTGCCCGGGCACGCCCCTGGGCCAGCCGGTGCAACATGGGTAAGACAAAAGCGGCGGTCTTGCCAGTACCGGTTTGGGCAATTCCGGTGATGTCACCGCCCTGTATTACGTGTGGGATCGCCTCTTCCTGGATGGGCGTAGGCTTGGTGTAACCCGTCGCGGTTACGGCACTGAGAATGCGGGGGTCGAGCCCGAGATCATTAAATGTTGTGTCCGTCAAAATCGCCTGTCCGTCCCGCTTTTCATCCGCCTGGCTCGACAATGGAGCCGTTCCACCGGTCCGTTTGACCAGCACTGCATGGGAGGCCTGTAATATAGAAAGGCCCGCCTTGCTAGGCGGGCCTGTCATAAAGCTTGATTGCAGGATTACGCTGCGTCGGCGAGATTTTGATTTGCAAAATCCCAATTGATGAGATGATCAAGAAAGCTCGCCATATAATTCGGCCGTGCGTTCTGATAATCCAGATAGTAAGCGTGTTCCCAGACATCCATGGTCAGAAGAGGGGTCACGCCCGCTTCGGTCAAAGGCGTTTCTGCATTGGCCGTTTTGCGGATTTCAAGCTTGCCGTTCTTGACAACCAGCCAGGCCCAGCCTGACCCGAACTGGGTTCCACCAGCGGTTTTGAAGGCGTCGGCGAACTGCTCATAAGATCCGAAATCGCGGTCAATCAGCTCGGCAATCTTGCCCGTTGGCTTGCCGCCACCTGCTGGTTTCATGGAATGCCAATAGAAGGTGTGGTTCCAGACCTGGGCCGCATTGTTGAACAGGCCGGCTTTGGCAGCATCGCCGGCGGAGGCGTGAATAACTTCTTCGAGGCTGGCATCGGCATGTCCAGACCCTTCGGTCAGCTTGTTCAGATTTGTGACATAGGCGTTGTGATGCTTGCCATAATGGAAGTTCAGCGTGTCCTCTGAGATATGAGGGGCCAGGCTGTCTCGGCTGTAGGGTAGATCGGGAAGGTCGAAGGCCATAAGGGGCTCCTTACAGGTTTATGTTGGCGCGGCGGTGCGTAGCATACATATGGGTCCCATGGCGACGACAAACACCCTTCACGGCGCGACAAGTTGGACAAAACTGGATCAGGGGCTGCGCCGAAGGGATGAAGCCCGCTGGCTGTCGAGCCGGTATGCTGCTCTGCCGCAGCGCAACAGTTTGATTGCCCTGTACAGTTTCAACTATGAGCTGGCCCGGATTCGCCAGGTTGTGTCGGATCCCGGAATTGCCGCCATTCGTTTCCAATGGTGGCGGGAAAGCCTTGAGGATCCTGATCAGGGCGGCGCGCGGCATCATGACGTGGTGGCGGCGTTGCGTGACGTTCTGGTACGGGACCAGATCCAGACCAAGGGGTTGCTGGCCCTGATCGATGGTTATGAGGTGGCTTGGGTTGAGGGGGATCGTCGTCTTGAGCCAGAGGCGCACCTGGCGCGTCTTGCCGCCCGGATCTTTGTCAGCGCGCATGGTTGGGGCGAGGATCTGATGGCGCTGGCGCCGCATTGGGCCGGGCTAAGGCGCGGCGAGGCGCTGGGTTTTGGGCCGACCGTCAATACGGTGCCGGTGGGTATTCGTCCGGCCGTCGCTCATTTTCGTTTGCGGCGTCTCCTGAGCCGCGGGGACGCTGGCGGGCCAATGAGACGGCGCTTTTGCATTCTTCAGGCGATGTTAAGTGGAAAAGTATGAGGTGAACGCTGTTCACTTTCCGGGTGCAGATCGCTAAGGACGGTGGGTCATGAGGTCTTGGAGGCGTTGATGTTCTATTTTAAATGCATTTTGATGCTGGTCGTGGCGGGTGGCGGTTTCACCGGCATTGCTGCTGGACAGAGCGTGCAGGACGCGGTTCGGCTTGCCTATCTCAACAATCCTCAGATCGAAGCCGAGCGGCGCAATACCGAAGTGGCGCGCGAACGTCTGGAACAGGCCCGGTCCAGTCGCCGTCCCCGGGCAAATTTTAATGGCAGCGCCGGTGTTGAAAGGCTCGATACAAATCGCCCCTTCAGCTTTGGCCTCGGAAGTCGGCCAGTTGCTTCAGCCCAGCTTGAGGCGACGCTGCCGATTTATACAGGCGGGCGCATCGACTCCGGGATCCGCCAGGCCAAGGCTGGAATCGGTGCCTCGGATGCCCGGCTCAATGGCGCGACCCAGACGCTCATTCTGGACGTGATCATATCCTATGTTGATGTCGCCCGGGATACCGAAGCGCTCCGGATCCGTCAGAACAGCGTTGCCCTGTTGAGCGAACAGGTCCGGGCTGCACGCGACCGATTCGAGGTGGGCGTCGTGACCCGAACTGATGTGGCGCAGGCCGAGGCCAGGCTGGAAGGGGCGCGGGCTAGCCTTGCCGGTGCGCGAGCGGCCCTGGAGGCCAGCAAGGCGACCTATCTTTTCCTGGTCGGTGAGCCGGCAGGAGACGGGATTGTTGTGCCTGAAGCACCTGGTCTGCCTGACAGTTTTGAAGGTGCGCTGGATCAGGCGCTGGCAGAAAATCCGGACCTTAAGGCCGCCCAGTTCAATGAGCGCGTCGCGGCTGAGTCGATTGAATCTGCGCGGAGTGACCTTCGGCCCAGCATTTCGATCAAAGGGGCCGCAGGTTACAGCGAAACCTTTGACGAGAATTTTCGTGATACAAGTCTCAGTGCGGTCGCACAGGCCACTATACCCCTTTATACGGGTGGACAGGTTGCCAGCCAGGTGCGCGTCGCGCGGCTTGAACTGGAGCGGGCGCGCCTTCAGACTCAAGCGGTCCAGCGTCAGGTGCGGGCGCAGATTGCGCAGGCGTGGTATGCCACGCGGGCAGCTCAGAGCAGCATCGCTGCCTCCGAGCGACAGGTGGAAGCGGCTGAGATCGCTTATGAGGGGGGGCAGGAGGAACTTGCTGTCGGGGTTCGAACGACACTGGACGTCCTCGATCAGGAGCAGCAATTGCTTGATGCCAAGCTCAATCGCGTCGCAGCTCGTCGGGATGCCGTCATTGCTGCGCATCAGCTTATGAGGGCGATGGGAACTCTGTCCTTCGGCGCTGTTGGATTGTCTGACTGAGCTACATAAGTCTGTAACCGGTTATTAACAGACCGCGGTCTATTTGTTAAACAAATGGGCTCAAGGTCAGGCGATCCGGTATGGCAGAACGCGCACTTAAAGAACCGACCATGGAGGAAATTCTTTCCTCCATTCGCAGGATTATTGCGGATGGTGAGGCGCCGGGTGCCGGGCTTCCAGAAACCGCCAATCAGGACGGGCCGGCGGGCGATGCCGACGTCGACTACGCCGATCTTCATTCCGATGTGTTTCCTGAGCTCGCCGAGGCCGAGCCGGCGTCGGAAACTGGTGCCGAACCTGACTTCATGGTTTTCAGCGAATTGCCGGATCTCGAGGCTGACCTTGACCTGCGGGAGGATGTCTCATCTGAGCCGGTTGAGCTGGGCGCGCCCTTCGAGCCGGTCAGCTTGGAGCCATCCCGGAAAGAGGAACCGAACACGGTGGTTGAGCCGCTAGCAGATGCGCAAACAGTTGATGCCGCCGCGGGCTATCTGGCCCGGCTTTTGTCCGAAATAAATTTTGACCAGAAGATCGAAAGCGACCCGTCCATCAACACGCTGGTCCGTGAATTGCTGCGCCCGATGATGAAAGAATGGCTCGACGCCTACCTTCCGGGCATTGTTGAAAAGCAGGTTGAGGCGGAAGTTCAGCGCATTGCGCGCATGGCGCGCTAGACCCAGCGCTGACAACTGACTAAGACGAGGAGCGCGCCGTAAATGGCGCGCCTTTTGTTTTCGTGCAGGACACAGGTTTCAGAAATGATTGAGCAGCGCTTCGATCCACAGCAATATGAGCAGCGCATCTATCAGCGCTGGGAAGACGGCGGGTGCTTTCGGCCCTCGGGCGATACCAGTGCGCAGCCCTATGCCATTATGATTCCGCCGCCAAATGTCACGGGCAGCCTTCATATGGGGCATGCGCTCAACAATACGTTGCAGGACATCCTGGTCCGCCATGCCCGTATGCAGGGCAAGAATGTCCGGTGGCAGCCGGGTATGGATCATGCCGGGATCGCCACCCAAATGGTGGTTGAGCGGCAGCTTTCCGAGGCAGGCAATGCAGGTCGCCGCGACCTGGGTCGCGAGGCCTTCGTGTCCAGAGTGTGGGAATGGAAGGAAAAATCGGGTGGCAATATTCTCAACCAGCTGAAGCGGCTGGGTGCGTCATGCGACTGGGAGAATGAACGGTTTACGCTGGATGAGGGCTTGTCGAAAGCGGTTGGGAAGGTCTTTGTCGATCTGCACGGGGAAGGCCTGATCTACAGGGATAAAAGGCTAGTGAATTGGGACCCTCATTTCCAGACGGCCTTGTCCAATCTCGAAGTCGAGAACCGCGAAGTGGCGGGGCATTTCTGGCACTTCAAGTATCCTCTCGAGAATGGTGAGACCTATCAATTTCCCACCGATTTCGACGAGAATGGTGAGGCCACGGCGTGGGAAACGCGTGACTATATTTCGATTGCAACAACCCGGCCGGAAACCATGCTCGGGGACGGTGCCGTTGCGGTGCATCCCGATGACAGCCGCTATGCGCCGATTGTGGGCAAGCGGGTCCTGCTGCCACTGGCGGATCGCTACATTCCGATCATAACCGACCCTTATCCGGATCCGGAGTTCGGCTCGGGGGCCGTCAAAATAACCGGCGCGCACGATTTCAATGATTATCAGGTTGCGAAACGAAACAATCTGCCGCTGTACATGCTGATGGATGAGGCTGGCCGTATGGTCCAAAGCCTCGATCAGGACAGCCGACCGATCATGCCTGAAAAATATGTCGGTCTCGACCGGTTCGAGGCTCGTAAAGCCGTGGTCGCGGACATCGATGCGCTGGGTCTGATGATCAAGGTTGAAGACAAGATCATCCAGCAGCCCTTTGGTGACCGGTCGAATGTTGTCGTCGAGCCCATGCTGACGGACCAGTGGTATGTTGATGCCGAGACGCTGGCCAAGCCGGCCATAGATGCCGTCCGTGAGGGCCGGACCCGTTTTACACCGGAGACCTGGGAAAAGACATATTTCAACTGGATGGAGAATATTGAGCCCTGGTGCATTTCCCGCCAGCTTTGGTGGGGTCACCGGATCCCGGCCTGGTACGGTCCGGACGGACATGTCTTTGTCGCCCTCGATGAGACGGCGGCGCAGATTGCTGCTCATGCGCATTATGGGGCACCGACCGAGATCGTTCAGGATGAAGATGTTCTGGACACCTGGTTTTCTTCAGCGCTTTGGCCTTTTTCAACCCAGGGCTGGCCGGATCAAACGCCGGACCTGAAGGCCTTTTATCCGGGCGCGGTACTGGTCACCGCCTTTGATATCATTTTTTTCTGGGTTGCCCGGATGATGATGATGGGCCTCAAATTCATGGACGGACAGGTGCCCTTTCACGACGTCTATATCCACGCAATTGTTCGGGACGAGACGGGCAAGAAGATGAGTAAGTCGGAGGGCAATGTTATTGACCCTGTCGACCTGATCGAAGGCATCGATGTTGAGACGCTGATCGCCAAGCGCACCAGCGGGCTGCGCCAGCCGCAGAAGGCGCCGGCCATCGCAAAGGATACCCGCAAGCGGTTCCCGAACGGGTTTGAAGCTTATGGCGCTGATGCCCTGCGCTTCACCCTGGCGGCGATGGCGACCAAGGGACGCGATATCAACCTGTCGGTCGATCGGGTGGCCGGCTATCGGAATTTTGGCACTAAGCTCTGGAATGCGACCCGCTTCGCCCAAATGAACGACGCCGTATTTGGAGCCGAGATTGTGCCGGACACCCTCACACGTCCGGTTAATCGCTGGATTGTCGGTGAAGTTGGCGCCTGTGGGGCGCGCATTGATGAGGCACTTGGCGACTATCGGTTCAATGATGCCGCAGAGGCGATCTACCATTTTGTCTGGGACGTTTTCTGTGACTGGTATCTGGAACTGCTAAAGGCCGTTCTTCAGGGCGATGACGAAGCTCAAAAGGCGGAAACACGTAAGGTTCTCGGCTGGACGCTGGATCAGATTTTCAAGATGCTGCATCCGTTTTCGCCATTTATCACCGAAACGCTTTGGGAACAGACAGCCAGCCGTGACGGCTTTCTGATGCAGCAAAGCTGGCCGGTGGATACCCCGGCACCCTGGAAAGACCCTGCCGCAACGTCCGACATCGATTGGGTGGTTCGACTGGTATCCGAAATCCGTTCGGTTCGGTCGGATGTGAATGTTCCGGCGGGAGCGCGCGTGCCTGTTCGACTGATTGGCGCGAGCCAGGACACGGCACAGCGCGTCGCCGACAATGCCGGTCTCATCACCCGGCTGGCCAGACTTGATGATATCAGCCTGGCACAGGTGGCGCCAAATGGGGCCGTCAGATTTGTTGTCGATGAGGTTACAGTCGCCCTGGAAGTGGCTGACCTGATTGACCGGGATGCAGAAATAAACCGGCTGGATAAGCAGCTGGGAAAGCTGGACAGCGAAGGTGCGGGTCTGGAGAAGCGGCTTGGAAATGACGCCTTCATAGCCAAGGCCCCTGCCGAGGTTGTGCGCGAGCAGCGCCAGAGGCTGGAAGAGGTGCAGGCTGCGCGGGTCAAGCTTTCACAGGCTCGGGCTCAGCTGGCAGAGCTGTAAGGAGATGGCCGTGTCCCAGATCATGCGCGCCGTGATGTGCTGCCTTGCGATTGTTGCATGCAGCTCATCGGTTCCGCCGGCCGAACCTCCGGCGAGGTCCGACTGGCGCCTCGTCATTCATGGCGGAGCGGGTGTGATCTTGCGCGCGGATCTGAGCGCTGAAGAGGAAGTGCAATATCACGCGGCATTGCGACGGGCGCTGCAGGCTGGTGGAGACATTCTGGCGTCCGGAGGATCGGCACTCGATGCCGTTCAGGCTGCGGTCCTGCCGATGGAAGATGATCCTCGGTTCAATGCCGGGCACGGTGCCGTCTTCACTGCTGATCTGGGGCATGAGCTGGATGCATCGATCATGGATGGCCGGGGGCGCGATGCCGGTGCGGTGGCGGGTCTGACCCGGGTCCGAAATCCGATTCTTGCCGCCCGGGCTGTCATG
This sequence comes from uncultured Hyphomonadaceae bacterium, assembly GCA_938084575.1. Lineage (GTDB taxonomy): Bacteria > Pseudomonadota > Alphaproteobacteria > Caulobacterales > Hyphomonadaceae > Henriciella. The sequence goes on along the minus strand of CALKFG010000002.1, from coordinate 159,994 downwards.
GAGCAGTCAGAGCATGTCATGTTTGCCGGATCCGGAGCAGACCGGTTTGCGGAATCCGTCGGGCTGGACATGGTCGACAATGACTATTTCAGCACCGACCGGCGGCGGGCCTCGGTTCAGGGTGTGCTCGACCGGCGGGAGCGCAGCAGCGCCGAGAAAGCCGGGACAGTCGGGGCGGTCGCAATCGACCGGGATGGCAATCTCGCCGCCGCCACCAGTACAGGTGGCATGACGGCGAAAGCGGCGGGCCGTATTGGCGATGCCCCACTCATTGGTGCAGCCACCTACGCCCAGAACGGGATTTGTGCCGTCTCTTCAACTGGCCATGGTGAGTATTTTATTCGCGTGGGTGTCGCGCGGGCCATCTGTGCCCGACGGGAGCTGAAGGGGGAAAGCCTTCAGGTCGCGGCGACACGGGTTTTGGACGACGTGGCGGATCTCGGCGGGGATGGCGGCGTGATCGCTATCGATGAAACCGGCAGGTATGCTTTTGTTTTTAACTCCCCCGGCATGTATCGGGGTAAAATCGATCAGGATGGGGTTGAGACCGCCATCTTTGGACCAAATAACTCTGCAACGGAGATCGCACAATGAGCAAAACCTGGGACAAATCCAACCTGCCGTCTCGGCATGTCACCGAGGGCTCTGCCCGCGCGCCCCACCGCAGTTATTACTACGCCATGGGTCTCTCGACGGCAGATATTAAAAAGCCTTTTGTCGGCGTGGCCTCGTGCTGGAATGAGGCGGCCCCCTGCAACACCACCCTCATGCGTCAGGCCCATGCTGTCAGCGAGGGGGTCAAGAATGCGGATGGCACACCGCGCGAATTCTGCACCATCACTGTGACGGATGGTATCGCCATGGGGCATGAGGGCATGCGCTCGTCTTTGGTCAGCCGGGACTGGATCGCTGATACAGTCGAACTGACCATGAGGGGACATTCCTATGATGCGCTCGTCGGAGTCGCCGGATGTGACAAGTCGCTGCCGGGAATGATGATGGCGATGCTGCGGCTGAACGTTCCCAGCGTTTTCCTGTATGGCGGCTCGATCCTGCCCGGGCGCTTTGAGGGTCGCGATGTCACGGTTCTCGACGTGTTCGAGGCGGTTGGCGCGAACTCTGCCGGAAACCCCGAGATGAGCGATGAGAAACTTGCCGTGCTGGAGAAACTTGCCTGTCCGGGAGATGGGGCCTGCGGTGGCCAGTTTACGGCCAATACGATGGCGTGTGTCAGCGAGGCGATCGGTTTGGCCTTGCCGCTTTCATCAGCCTTGCCCGCGCCATATGAAAGCCGCGATGCCTATGCGGTGGCGTCAGGGGAAACCGTCATGCGCCTGGTCGAGACGGGCCTGAGGCCGCGGGATATCTGCACTCGCAAGGCATTTGAAAACGCGGCGATCGTGGTCGCCGCGACCGGTGGCTCAACCAATGCAGCACTGCATCTGCCGGCTATGGCGCATGAATGCGGCGTGGAATTTGAGCTGCGGGATGTCGCAGAGATATTCGCGCGCACGCCCTACATCGCCTCTCTTAAGCCGGGTGGAGACTTTGTCGCCAAGGATTTCGGTGAAGTTGGAGGCGTGCCCATGCTGATGAAGACGCTGCATGAGGAGGGACTTATTCATGCCGATTGCATCACGGTCACGGGTCAGACCTGGGCGGAAATTCTTGAAGATGTGACGTTTAATTCCGACCAGAAGGTCATTTATCCGGCGGGAAAGCCGATTACGCCAACCGGAGGCGTCGTCGGGCTTTGGGGGTCCTTGGCGCCTGATGGGGCGATCGTGAAAGTTGCTGGCCTGGAAAATCTGCAATTTCAGGGCCCTGCGCGCGTGTTCGAAGGCGAGGCGGCTTGCTTCGACGCGGTTGAAAAACGGGACTATCAGGAAGGAGACGTTCTGGTCATTCGCTATGAAGGCCCCAAAGGCGGTCCCGGTATGCGGGAAATGCTCTCCACGACCGCAGCCATTTATGGACAGGGCATGGGCGACAAGGTCGCCCTGGTGACCGATGGCCGGTTTTCCGGTGCGACCCGGGGATTCTGCGTCGGTCATGTCGGGCCGGAAGCCCAGGAGGGGGGGCCGATTGCCCTGATTCAGGACGGGGATATCGTGACGCTCGATGCTGTGAAGGGTACAATCGATGTTCATCTTTCGCCTGCGGAGCTGGAGGAGCGGCGTCGGACGTGGAGTCCACGTCAGACGGCCTATGGCTCTGGCACACTTGCCAAATTTGCCAAGCTGGTTGGTCCTGCCCATCTCGGCGCTGTCACACATGAGGGCTTTGAGGGTGAGCGGCATGTCTATGCCGACATTTGAGGCAAGGCTAAATTGTGGCGAAGCCGAGACGGGCGTGTTCAGCTGGTCTTCACAGAAGCAGGCCTAAGAGTCGTCTATGACGTTTAAGCTTTTGATCTCCGGCCTGCTGAGCGTGGGCATTCTGACCAGCCTGCCGGTGTCTTCGGCGCAGGGGCAGTCCAGCCCGGCCGAGTGCCGGGCGCTAGCCGCGTCTGTCGAGGTGCACAGGGAAGAAGCGGTCGCGCTGCGGGTCCAGCGTGATGGGCTGGCGGAAAAAACCGAACTTTCGGGAGAGACCTGGGAGAATGCCGAGGCCGAGCGTAATTTTGGGTCTGCGCAGGCCGCGGCTGCAGATGCGGCCAAAGCCGATTATGAAACCCTCAAAACCGCCTTTCATAGCCTTCAGGCGGCCCTCGGCGCAAAGGTCGAGCAGCTAAATGGCGCGGTGGGGCGCTACAATCAGGTGTGCAGCCGCCGTCGGGGATAGATTAATCCGCGATGTCGACAATTACCGGAACATGGTCTGAGGGCTTGGTGAGGCCCCGGGCCTTGCGGTAAATGTCGTGACCGACCAGCCGGTCGGCGGCCAGCGGGCTGAGCAGGTGGTGATCAATGCGAATGCCGTGATCCTTGTTAAAGGCGCCACCCTGATAGTCCCAGAAGGTGTATTGGTGCGCCCGGTTGTCCATCAGTTCGAACGCCTCGGCATAGCCGGCATGTTTCAGGGCCCGGAAGGCCGCGCGGGTCTCCGGCAGGGCCAGGGCGTCATCCTGCCAGACAGCGGCATCCCAGCAATCCTCATCGCGAGGAATCGTATTGTAATCGCCGCAGAGGATGACAGCCTCTTCGTCGGCCAGACGGTGCAGGGCATGCTGGTGCAGCCGCGCCATCCAGGCCATCTTGTAGTCATATTTCGGGCCCGGCGCCGGATTTCCATTCGGCAGGTAAAGGCCCCCGACCCGGACCGGCCGATCGCAGCAGATCAGCGCCTCAATATACCGGGCCTGGTCGTCCTCAGGATCGCCGGGCAGGCCCAGCTGGACGTCGTCGACAGGGTATTTGGACAACAGGGCGACGCCATTATAACTTTTCTGGCCAAGCACTTCGCAATGATATCCCAGCTCCTCGATCTCCAGATAAGGAAAGCTGTTGGTCTCGCACTTGATTTCCTGCAGGCAGACGACGTCGCAGGCCATCTGTTGCAGCACGTCGACCACCATGGGCAGGCGGGCTTTGATCGAGTTCACGTTCCATGTGGCTATCTTCATGCCGCAGAGCGATACCGGGATTTCTGCCGGGCGTCATCCCGCCTGTCCCCAAAAGGTGTGGGCAATCGGGACATTCCGCTGGCTGGCAGCTGGGCGACGCGCTCAGAACCCGCGCAGCTCGGCAAATTCCTCCAGCTCGGCACGTTCCGTGTAGAGGGCATTGACCGCGGCATCCGGATCAGGGTGCCCCAGCGCCATGCCACAATAAACCATTTCATGTGGCGCCAGGCCAAAATGGGCCTTCAGGCTGGGCCGCAGAATGCCCCAGCATTCCTGCATGCAGGTGCCCCAGCCACGGGCCGTCGCCAGCAGCGCAAGGGTCTGCATGAACATGCCCGTATGCGCCCACTGGCCGTGGCCAACCCGTTCGTCGAGGATGAAAAAGACGGCCACGGGGGCATCAAAGAACTGGAAGTTCCGGGCAAACCATTTGCGCCGGGCACCCTTGTCGTCACGGGGAATTCCGAGCTGGTCATACATCATTTCACCGACCCGGAACCGGCGGGTTTTCTGGACATCGGTAATCTCTGGCGGGTAGATCGGACGATCCGTAGGCTCTCCCCCGGGCTGGCCGGCCAGAACCTCTGCGGCGAGATCAATCACCGCCAGACGCTCCGGTCCGGACAGGACAATCACCCGCCAGGGCTGAAGATTGCCGCCAGAGGGCGCTCTCTGCGCCTGTGTCAGCCAGTCCCGGATCTCGGCTTCAGAGATCGGTGTGTCGAGATAAGCGCGGACGGAAGCCCGCCTTTTGACCGCGTCGGTGACCTGCATGTCATGTCCTCCTGTGCAGGACAGTAGCGGGACAGGGCCGGAAGGAAAGGGGTCTCGCGGCGGTAGCAGGGCGGTTGCCAGGCGGCTTCGGCACGGCAGCCCGGCGGCACATCCCAGGCCCCTGCGGGCATAGCTGCCGCCGGGCCCGCCTGGGGTGACCCGCTTACCCCTCTTGCAGCAGGTCGAGGGCAAGCCGGGTCATGGTTTCGGTGCCGGTTTCGATGGCGGGACCATAGTCCGGCGCGAAAAAGGGTGAGTGCAGGGAGGGCAGGGGCAAGGGGCCATTCTGCGCCCGGGCAAACAGGTCCGGCTCAACCGCCCCGAGCCAGAACAGGACGCCCGGAATATCCTCCTGCGTGCGACCATAGCGGGCAAAGTCCTCGCCCCCCATGACCGGGTCCTTGCTCTCCACCCGGTCGGCCCCCAGCGCGGTGATCGCAACCCTGCGGGTACGTTCGGCCAGCGCCGGATCATTGTAGACGGCGGGCGTGCCATCCGGCTCGACAAAGATGTCTGGCGGCGCAAGCCCGAAGGTGGCTGACTGGCCCTCGGCAATCCGGCGAATACCGTCGAGCAAGGTCGTGCGGGTCTCTTCATCATAAGACCGCACGGTCAGGAGAAGCTTGGCCTGACCGGGAATGATATTGTGCTTGGCGCCGGCCTGGAAGGATCCGACGGTCACGACACCCGCCCGCTGCGGATCGACATTGCGGGACACCAGCGTCTGCAGGGCGGTCACCAGCGCGGCGCCGGCCGCGATCGGGTCCCGCGCCAGATGGGGATAGGCGCCGTGGCCCCCAACACCTTTGAGCGTGATGTCGACGCTGTCGACATTGGCCATGGCAAAGCCCGGAATAAACGCCACCTGTCCGGCCGGCAGGGACGCATCGACATGCAGGGCCAGATTATAATCGGGTACCGGGAAGCGCTCGAACAGGCCGTCGCTGAGCATGGCCAGCGCGCCCAGACCAAGCTCTTCAGCCGGCTGGGCAATCATCACCAGAGTGCCGGACCAGGCCGCGCGCTGCGCGGCAAGCTGGCGGGCTGTGCCGATCCAGCTGGTCATGTGAATATCATGCCCGCAGGCGTGCATCACGCCATTGGTGACACCGGTCCAGGTCATATCTATCTTTTCGGACGCGTAGGGCAGGCCGGTCCGTTCCGCCACGGGCAGGGCATCGGTGTCGGTCCGGATCATGACCGTGGGACCGGGGCCATTGCGCAGAACGCCGACGACGCCATAGCCGCCAACCCCGTCGCGGACGACGCCATATTCGGTTTCGGCCTTTTGCCGGGTGAAGCTGTCGCCAAGCCCCGTCGTGACCTCGAATCCCAAAGCGGCCAGCTCCTCGGCAAGCAGCAGAGAGGACTGCGCCTCCTTCAGTGACAGTTCCGGATTGGCGTGCATCCAGGTGTATATTTCGCTCAGCGGATCGCCCGGCTGGGGACGGGACTCGGCGTCGGCCTCCGCGCCAAGGGCAAGGGCAGAAACCGACAGGCCGATCAGGGCGGCACGTAAGGTGGAGCGGGACATAAAAAAACCTCGTCAAAAAACCATCAGGGCGAGGGACAATAGTGAAGCGTCTGGTTCAAGACGCAAGCCAGCCGCAAGGGAAACCTTGCCGCATATCCGCCGCCCGGCCGGCGGCCAAAACGCAAGACAGGGGGCGATGTTTTGTCTAGTCTTCCCGTCGAGACACACCGGAGGCCCCATGTATACGCTGAATTTGACCGACTCCTATGTTCCGGCCCAAGGCGGGCGCGCGCCGGCCCCGCTGACCATGGGGGCCATGCTGCGGGCCTCGGTCGAGCGTGCGCCGGACCAGCCGGCCCTGAACGCCCTGGACTATGATGGCACGATCCTGAAGAGCTGGTCTTTTGCCGAGCTGCTTGCCGACAGTGAGCGGCTGGCCAGGGCGCTGGCGCACAGACATGCCGAGGGCAGCCGGATTGCGGTCTATGCCAATAATGTGCCGGAATGGGTGCTGCTGGAGCTCGCCTGTGGCCTGGCCGGGCTTGTCCTGGTCACGGTCAATCCAGCCTATCAGAAGCGCGAATTGAAATATGTGCTGGAGCAGTCACGGTCCGAAGCCCTCTATTATGTCGAGGCGTTTCGTGGCAATCCGATGGGAGAGATCGCCCACGCGGTTTGCGATGACATCCCCGCCATTCACCACCGGATTTGCCTGACCGATCATGCCGCCCTGTTTGCCGGCGCCGATCAGGGTGCCCTGCGCGCGCCGGATCCCGCGGACCCGGTCCAGATCCAATATACCAGCGGCACCACCGGCTTTCCCAAGGGCGCGCTGCTTCATCATAATGGGCTGGTCCGCAACGGCATCGATACGATGACCCGGGCCGGGGTCTGCGCCGGGGACAGCTTCGTGCATAATATGCCCCTGTTCCACACCACCGGCTGTGCCATCCTTGTCCTTGGCGGGCTGGGTGTCGGCGCGACCATGTTTCTGGCCCCGGTGTTTGACCCCGAGATGATCGCCGATGTGATTGCGCGCGAGAAAACGAAATTCGTCCTTGGCGTTCCGACCATGCTGGTCGCCCTGATTGAGGCGGTTCAGGCCAAACAGACCGACGTGTCCTCGGTGCAGCGCATCATGTCCGGTGGGTCGATGGTGGCGCCGGACCTCTGCCGCAAAGCCCAGGCCGTGCTCGGTGCGCCGATCCAGATCGTTTATGGTCAGACCGAGACGTCGCCGGTGATCACGCAGTGCTGGTTCGAGGATTCGCTGGAAGACCTGACCCAGACCATCGGCCAGCCCGTACCGCATGTTGATGTATCGATCCGTGATCCCCGGACTCATCAGGTCCTGCCGGTCGATACGCAGGGCGAGATCTGTACCAGAGGCTATCACGTGATGACCGGCTATAATGACAATCCCGACGCGACGGCCGCCGCGATTGATGCCGAGGGCTGGCTTCATACCGGCGATCTTGGTCGCATGGATCGTCGTGGCTATGTCCGGATAACCGGGCGCGTCAAAGAGATGATTATCCGCGGCGGCGAGAATTTGTTTCCGGCCGAGATCGAGAATGCCATGCTGGAGCATGAGGCGATTGAAGAAATCGCCATTGTCGGCATTCCTGATGAGAAATGGGGCGAACAGGTCGCCTGCTTTATGCGGGGGGGCTCAGCCGCGCAGCGCCCGACCCCGGCTGAGCTGAAAGCCTTTGTCCGGGACCGCCTGTCGCCGCAGAAGACCCCGGCTTTCTGGATCTGGGTCGACGACTGGCCGCTGACCGGATCGGGCAAGATCCAGAGGTTCAAGCTGCAGGAAGGCTTCGAGGCCGGCCTTTACACGCCCGACAGCTGAGCGGCCCCGCATTCAGGGGCCGCCTGGGCGGGCTCAGGCCAGCGGGTCGTTATCTTCCGGACTGATCGGCATGGCGCGGGGCAGCGGGGGCTTGCGGGACCCCGACTTGGCTGCGGCCGCCTCGGCTTCGCGGCGCAGCTTCTCCTCATCATCGATCAGGCGGCGGTCGACATAGGCTTCGCAAATGTCCATGAGCTCTTCATGCCGGCCAGTGAAGAAGTGGTTGGCTCCATCGACGGTCGACCGTTCGATCGATTCCCCCTTCTGGATCCGGACCTTGGTCAGAGCGCGCTCAATATCGCTCGGCTTCGAAATGGCATCATTCTCGCCGGAAATGATCAGGCCAGAGGCCGGGCATGGGGCGAGGAAAGAGAAATCATAATGATTGGCGGGCGGCGCAATCGCCAGGAAGCCGTCGAGCTCGGGACGCCGCATCAGCAATTGCAGCGTGATCCAGGCGCCGAAACTGTAGCCGGCGCACCAGACATAGCGGGGGCTTTCCCAGAGGTTTTCCATATAATCCATGACAAAGGCGGCATCTTCGAGTTCGCCGATGCCCTGGTCATAGGTGCCCTGCGAACGTCCGACGCCGCGCGTATTGAACCGCAGGACGCCAAATCCCTTGGCTTCGAACATCTGGTACAGGCGAATGGTGACCGGGTCCTGCATCGTGCCGCCGGCGCGCGGGTGCGGATGCAGGATCAGGGCGATAGAGGCCCCTTCATGCGGGGGTGGGGTGTACCGGGCTTCGATCCGGCCCTGAGGGCCGGGAATAAGGAGTTCGGCCATAATGCCATGCCTCGATCTGTTACAGGTGTGTTGAGGGGCTCATAGGCGATCTCGAGGCCGGAATGCAAATTTTTCTGCAGCCCGGGCCTGTCATGCGCCCTCTCCTCATTCGCGACGGGCAATGCTATAGCTCGGCCATGATCTATGCCGACCACAATGCCACCTCTCCGCTGCGCCCCGAAGCCCGGGCCGCCATGCTGGCTGCGCTCGACCTCGGCGCCAATCCGAGCTCGGTCCACGGTCCCGGCCGGGCTGCGCGCAAGACCGTCGAGGCGGCCCGGTCCGCCGTGGCCGCGGCCCTGGGCGCCCGGGATCAGGATGTGGTGTTCACCGGCGGTGGCACCGAGGCCAGTGCGCTGGCCCTGGTGGGGGCTGTGGCCGCCTTGAAAGGGCACTGCACTGTGCTGGTCTCGGCCATTGAGCATGAAGCGGTGGCCCGCAATGCCGCCGCCACGGGCGTGCCGGTCCTCCCGGTCGGGGTCCGCGACGATGGCGTGATCGATCTGGCGGCGCTGCAGCAAATCCTGTCGGCATGGGATCTGGACCGGCAGGGCGTTCCGCTGCTTGCGCTGATGCTGGCGAATAATGAAACCGGGGTCATCCAGCCCGTGGCGGCCGCGGCCGGACGGGTGCGCGATGCCGGCGGGCTGATCCACTGCGATGCCGTGCAGGGCCTCGGCAAGATCCCGGTCAATGTCGGCCTGCTCCAGGTCGATTATCTGGCTGTGTCGTCGCACAAGATCGGCGGACCTCAGGGCGTCGGGGCGCTGTGGGTGCGGTCGGGTGCGCCCCTGCTGCCGGTTGTCCGCGGGGGCGGACAGGAGCGGTCCCTGCGGTCCGGGACGGAAAATGTCGCCGGCCTTGCCGGCTTCGGCGCCGCGGTGCGTGCGGCCCTGCGTGACATGCCCGATATGACCCGGCTGCGGGCGCTGCGCGATGCGCTTGAGGCCCGCCTGCAGGCCAGCGCCGGCATCGTGGTCTTTGGGCAGGCGGCGGATCGCCTGCCGCAGACCACGAATTTCGCGCTGCCGGGGGTCCGGTCCGAAAGCCAGATGATGGCTCTCGACCTGGATGGCGTCGCGGTTTCTTCCGGTGCCGCCTGCTCCAGCGGCAAGGTTGCCCGGTCGACGGTGCTCGATGCCATGCGGGTCGATCCCGACCTCGCGGCCTGTGCCATTCGTGTCAGCTTTGGCTGGAACAGTGCCGACAGCGACGCCGATCAGGTCGCAGAGGCCTGGCAAAGAATCGTGTCCCGCATCCTTGCCTGACCCCCGCACTGGCGGGACGGGCGGCTGCCGTGTCCCGGCTCAGGGCTGTGTTTCGTCGTCGTAATCGGTTTCTTTGTTCCGCCACAGAGTGATCGTGTTCGGCCTCGCCGCGGTGATCAGCGCGCGTGAACTGGGGTTATACGGGTTCACCGTAAGGTCGAAGACATCAAACCCGGTCTCGAAAAAGCTTAACGCGTAAGGCTGGCTGGAACCCGGTGCCAGATTGTCGATTTCGACGACATAGACATAGGGCGTGCCGGGAACCGCGATGACGATATCATCATCATGATCCAGTCCGTCGCCGGGGCCGTGTTCCGGTCTGCTGGGGTCGGCATACAGGTCGATTTCTCCGACAAACAGGGCGGTCGGCACACCGGCGGGAAGCTCGATCTTGTGTTCTGTCGGCGGCATGACCGTGTCTTCATCGGCACGGCGCAGGACGAGCGTGTGGCGTCCGTCATGCTGGCCATCGCTGAACAGGAGGGCAATGAAGCCGACATCGTCGGCATCATGGCCAGAGCCCATCGCAACGAAATTCTGCCCGGCAGGGGGCGTGTAGGCGAGGGGCGGCAGATCGATCAATGCCAGCGGTCCGGTCCTGGTCGGGCGGATCAGGCCGAGCGCTCCCGTCTCGGGATCATAGCGCAGGACGGGATGGCTGTAGTTCGACGACAGGGACAGGAGGTTGCAGAAATTGCCGCGGGCGCCGGCCACCGCCTGGGGCGGTCCGAAGGAGTGTGGATCGTGATTCAGCAGAGAATCATTGGCGAGATTTGGCGCGATCAAAAGGCCGGTCGGTGTGCCGATCAGCAGGTCGAGATAGGGCAGCTTGTGTCCCCGGGCGTCGCGGCGCCGGATCTGGTGGACGGCGCACAGGCCGGGCGCGCGGATGGCGGGCGCTGCAGTGAACGGCTCCGGGCGGTTGCTGCTGGACAAATTCATCTGCCGGCTCAGCGGCACGAAGCTTTGCATCGCCTGGGAGTAAATCACCGCATGCTGGCTGTCGGCGCTGTGCTGGGTGAACAGAATGAAGCGGGCATCTGGCCAGGTTTTGGTTTCCTCAAGGTCGAGGTTTATGGATTTCTCAACTTTCCCCGGTGTCGTCAGCGGAACCTCGCTGAAAACGTCGCGAAGCACGATCTGGCCTTCGGGTGACGAGACCACCGTGGCGAAGATCCGGGTAAACGCGAAAACCGCCGGGCGACGGGTCGCTTTGTCGAGCCCGGCCAGATCAAGCAAGACCACTTTGTCTGCGATTGCAGGCCTGCTGTGGGGCTCGTGCCACTGGGCGTTGATCGGGGTGCGGGCATAGTTCTTGATTTCGAAGCTGAAGGGTTGCTCGCGGGTCTGGTTCCCCAGGGTTCCGATCACCCGGCCACGGACCCCGACATCTGCGTCGACGGCATGGGTTGCGATGTGCCAGCTTTCGCCCGGCGCGGCCACGGGGCCGACGGTCAGGCTGTCGCCGCCTTCATCAATCACCACTGTGAAGGTCGGGTGGTCGTTCGGCCCTGTGCCGGTTTTGGTCGCGACCGCGATGCGGGCCGGCTGCTTTTCAAAAACCGTTGGCGGCACCTCGCTCAGCGTGAAGGCGAAAGCCGGGGCAGACGCCTTTGCCGGGGTGGAGTCGGAGGTCGAGTCGCAGGCGGCCAGTCCCAAACAGGCCCCCGCAAGTAAAGTAAGACGTAAATACATAGAAGCTCTCCATTTAAAGACCTGCGCAAGAGAAGGGCGATCATAAGTACAGAATCAATAAAGAAGAGATCTGAAGAAACAAGTATACAGTGAAAGCAAATTGAAAAGGTCTGTGAATATTGTTCAGCCCCGTGTCTCGGCCGGTCGGGGCAGAAAGTGCTGTACCAAACGCGCCCGCTCTCTACACATTGGCGCTCAGCCGCCCCATATGGGCGGCAGTGGATTTTTGCAGGGGTTTGCCATGGACAGTCGCGTCAAGGACGGAATTGATCAGGAGACCGTGGCCGCCGCGCGCGCGCTGGAATCGGAAAATTACCGGGCCGGCTTTTCGACCGACATCGAGACCGAATATGCCCCGAAGGGCCTGGACGAAAGCACCGTGCGGTTCATTTCGGCCAAAAAGGATGAGCCCGACTGGCTGCTCGACTGGCGGCTGAAGGCCTATCAGCGCTGGCTGACGATGACGGAACCCGACTGGGCGATGGTCGAGTATGATCCGATCAACTATCAGGACATCTATTTTTATGCGGCGCCAAAGGCCGGCGCCAAATATGAGTCGCTGGACGATGTGCCGCGGGAAATTCTCGAAACCTATGAGAAGCTGGGCATCCCGCTGCGCGAGGCAGAGGTCCTGCTCGGCGTTGAGGGGGCCGCCGAAACCGCCGCTGCTGCGCGGGAACCACGGCGGATCGCTGTGGATGCGGTGTTCGATTCGGTGTCGGTCGCGACAACCTTCCGGGCCGAGCTGGAAAAAGCCGGCGTCATCTTCATGTCGATTTCCGAGGCGGTTCACCAGCACCCGGACCTGATCAAGGCCTATCTTGGCAGTGTCGTGCCACAATCCGACAATTATTTTGCCACGCTGAACTCTGCCGTGTTTTCCGATGGCACCTTCGTCTATATTCCGCCCGGCGTGCGCTGCCCGATGGAACTGTCGACCTATTTCCGGATGAATGCGGAGAATACCGGCCAGTTTGAGCGCACCCTGATCATTGCCGACAAGGGGGCCTATGTGTCCTACCTTGAGGGCTGTACCGCACCGATGCGCGACGAGAACCAGCTGCACGCTGCGGTGGTCGAGCTGGTGGCGCTCGACGATGCCGAGATCAAATACTCCACCGTCCAGAACTGGTGGCCGGGGGATGAGACCGGCAAGGGGGGCATCTACAATTTCGTAACCAAGCGGGGCGACTGCCGGGGCCCGCGGTCGAAGATTTCATGGACCCAGGTTGAAACCGGCTCCGCGGTGACCTGGAAGTATCCGTCCTGTATTCTGCGCGGCGATGACAGTGTCGGCGAATTCTATTCCATCGCGGTGACCAATGGGCGCCAGATGGCCGACACCGGCACCAAAATGATCCATCTTGGCAAGCGGACGCGGTCGCGGATCATTTCCAAGGGAATCAGCGCCGGCCGGTCGGACAACACCTATCGCGGCCTGGTGTCGATCAATGGCAAGGCCGCGCAGGCCCGCAATTTCACCCAGTGCGATTCCCTTCTGATCGGGGGGGACTGCGGCGCCCACACCGTGCCCTATGTCGAAAACCGGCGGGCCGATGCCCAGCTTGAGCATGAGGCGACGACGACGAAACTGTCCGAGGACCAGCTTTTCTATGTCCGCCAGCGCGGCCTGGGGGAAGAAGACGCCGTGGCGCTGCTCGTCAACGGTTTTGTCCGCGAGGTTCTGCAGGAATTGCCGATGGAATTTGCGGTGGAAGCCCAGAGCCTGCTCAAGGTCAGCCTTGAGGGCAGTGTTGGCTGATCCCGAGACGCCGGCGCAGGGCCGCCGGCACCTGTGCCTCCGGCAATCCTCTGGCGTGCGTTTGGCCGCAGTCTTTTCCCTTTAAATTCCGAGCATTCATCGCTACATGCCTAGTCATGTTGAAACTCACTGATTTGACCGCCAGCGTCGGCGAAGCGGGCGAGGCCCGGACGATACTCAACGGCTTGTCGCTGGAGGTTCCGGCTGGCGAAGTGCATGCCATTATGGGACCGAACGGGGCTGGAAAATCGACCCTGTCCTATGTCCTGACGGGCAAGGCCGGCTATGAGGTCAGCGGCGGGTCGGCCTGGCTCGACGGCCACGACCTGCTGGCCCTTGATCCCGAAGAGCGGGCGGCACTCGGTTTGTTTCTGTCGTTCCAGTACCCGCTGGAAGTGCCCGGCGTTCCGGTCATGACATTTGTCCGTGCGGCAATGAATGCCCAGCGCAAGGCCCGCGGCGAAGCGGAGATCTCGGCGCCGGATTTCATCAAAATGGCGCGGGACATCGGCAAGGAGCTGAATCTCAGCGCAGATATGCTGAAACGTCCCCTGAATGTCGGCTTTTCCGGCGGAGAGAAAAAGCGGCTCGAAATCTTCCAGATGCGCATGCTGGAACCGCGTTTCGCCATTCTGGACGAAACTGATTCCGGTCTCGATATCGACGCCCTGCGGATTGTTGCAGAAGGCGTGAATGCCCTGCGCAGCCCTGAACGGGGCATGCTGGTCATTACCCACTATCAGCGCCTGCTGGACTATATTGTTCCTGACAAGGTCCATGTCCTGTCGCACGGGCGGGTTATCCTGACCGGTGGCCCAGAGCTGGCTCTGCGGCTCGAAAAAGAAGGGTATGACGGCATTGAGGGAGCCGCCGCATAATGGCTCCTGCACGTGGCGCGCTGAGCCCGACCTTTCCCGATGCCAGTCCGGCCGAACGGGCCTTGGCCGACCGCTTCATGGCCGGCACCGTGGATGGCCGCCGCGGCCGCGCCTTCGAGGCGTTCGCGCGCACAGGCTTGCCACACCGGAGACTGGAAGGCTGGAGATGGACGGATTTTCGCGCCGCGCTGGCGACGCTGGCGCCGGTCACCGCGACCGGGCATGGACAGGCCTTGCCGGTGGCGGACGGCGCGGTGACACTGAGATTTTCAGGCGAGGAGATCTTCTTGCCGGACAGCCTGCCAGACGGGCTGATCCTGCACACCAAGGCCGATGCACCGGCGCTGGCCGGCGCAGAGGAGGCGCCGATGGCGGCCCTCGCGGCGGCCCTGGCCGGGCGCGGCACCGGCCCCGACACCGTCATTCTGGAAGTCTGCGGGCGTGTGGCCGAACCGGTCCACATCGTGTGCGAGGGCGGCGGCGCGGAGGTTAATTTTGCCCGTATCGCGGTGATTGTGCGGCCGGGTGGGGCGCTGGACCTGGTTGAGAGTCACCTTGGCGGGGCAGGCCTGTCGTCGGTTCTGATCGAGATCGATGTCGCGGCCAGTGGCCAACTTCGCCGGACCTTGAGTCAGCGGGGCGACGCGCATGAGGCGCAGGCCATTACGGCACTGGTACACCTCGATGAAGGCGCCTCTTATATCCAGACGGCCCTGGCCTTTGGCGCCCGGGTCGCCCGCATCGAGACGCGGCTGGTGCACCGCGGGACGGGAAGCGCGGCGGTTCTGAACGGCGTTTATCTGTGCGCCGGCGGGCAGCATGTCGATTTTACCAGTCATGTCCGGCACGGGGCGCCCGCCTGTACGACCCGGCAGGTGACAAAAGGAGCCGTGCTCAAAGGGGGGCGCGGCGTCTTCCAGGGCAAATTCCTTGTGCCGCGCGACATTGGTCAGCACACCGATGCCGATATGCAGCATCAGGCGCTGCTGCTGGAGCAGGGGGCCGAGGTCTTTGCCAAGCCTGAGCTCGAGATCTATGCCGATGACGTCGAGTGCGCTCATGGCAACACGTCGGGCGCGCTGGATCCGGACATGCTGTTCTATCTGCGCCAGAGGGGGATACCCCTGACCGAGGCGCGTGCCATGTTAACCCAGGCGTTTATCGCCGAGGCGCTTGCCGCCGCCGGCGGTGGCACGCACGAGGCGCTGAGTGCCGCGGCATCCCGTTTTCTGTCGGGCGTATCGCTATGAGCCAGCCGTTCAACGCCGAGGCGGTTCGCGCCGAGTTTCCGATTCTGTCGCGCGAGGTTCATGGCCAGCCCCTGGTGTATCTCGACAATGCGGCCAGCGCGCAGAAGCCTGACGCGGTGATCGATGCCATGGCCAACCAGGCCCGCACCGCCTATGCCAATGTGCACCGCGGCCTGCACACGCTGGCGAATGAGACCACCGCGGCCTATGAAGGGGCGCGTGAAAAAGTCCGGGCCTTCCTGAATGCGCCGTCGTCGGACACGATTGTCTTCGCGCGCGGCGCGACCGAGGGCATGAACATTGTTGCCAACGGCATTGCCGAGCGAATCCAGCCCGGCGATGAAATCGTCCTGTCGGTCATGGAACATCATTCCAATATCGTTCCGTGGCATTTTCTGCGGGAGCGCAGGGGTGCCGTGTTGCGCTGGGTTGGACTGACCCCGGACGGCCAGCTTGACATGGCCGCCCTCGAGGCTGCGATCGGTCCAAAAACCCGCATGGTGGCCCTGACCCACATGTCGAACGTTCTCGGCACGGTCACGGATGGGCAGGAGATTGTCCGCCTCGCCCACGCCGCCGGTGCCGAGGTCCTTCTGGATGGGTGCCAGGCCGCCGTGCACCTGTCGGTCGATGTCCAGGCATTGGGATGTGATTACTACGTCGTGTCCGGGCACAAGCTCTATGGGCCCAGCGGGATCGGCGTGCTGTATGGTGCGCCGGGGCGGCTTGACGCCCTGCGTCCGTTTCAGGGCGGCGGCGAAATGATTGAAATCGTGGAAACCGACCGGGTGACCTATACCCATGCACCGCATCGCTTTGAGGCGGGAACGCCGCCCATTCTCGAGGCGATTGGCCTCGGCGCCGCGCTTGACTGGCTGGGCCGGTTCGAGACCTCCGAGGTGGCCGCGCATGAACAGGCGCTTTACGCCCGCGCTGCCGATCAGGTCCAGGCGATCAACGGGCTCACCCTGCACGGGACCGCCCCGGACAAGGGCGCGGTGCTGTCCTTTTCGCTGCACGGCGCACACCCCCATGACATCGCCCAGCTGGTCGACCGGTATGGCGTCGCGATCCGCGCAGGGCATCATTGTGCGCAGCCGCTGATGACCCATCTGGGTGTGCCGGCAACCGCGCGGGCCAGCTTTGCCATCTATAATACCGAGGCCGATGTTGACCGCTTTGCCACGGCGCTGGACAAGGCCCGGACCATGCTGCTTTAGTCGGGCGGGATCCTTAGGGTCAGAAACTCCTCGAACTTCTTTGCTGAACGCTCTATACACCTGAATCAATGGCTGATGATATGACTTCTCATGACGTGATCGACGTGTCCGGTGGACCCTCAGAGGCTGCGGCCTCCGCGCTTCCGCGCGAAGAGCTGGACCGCCTGACAGATGCGCTGATTGCGGCGTTCAAATCCGTTTATGACCCGGAAATCCCGGTCGACATCTATGAGCTCGGCCTGATCTATAAGGTCGATATTGATGATGATCGCAAGGTCGACATTGCCATGACCCTGACGGCGCCGGGCTGCCCGGTTGCCGGTGACATGCCGGGCTGGGTTGAAGACGCCGCGCGCAAGGTGGACGGTGTCGACGATGTTGAGGTCCGCCTGACCTTTGACCCGCCCTGGGACCCGTCGCGGATGTCGGATGAGGCCCGCCTGGCACTGAACATGCTGTAGTTGAAGCCTTAACCCTGGATCCCTAAATTAGCGACATGGCCCGAAGACCCCGTCCCAAGCTTGTTTCCCTGACCGACGCTGCGGCGGCGCGGATTGCGGACATCATGCAGGATAAGGGCAAGGGCTATTTGCGCGTCGGCGTGACCAATGGCGGCTGTGCCGGCATGGAATATGTTATGGATTATGTCGCAGCTCCCGAGCCGCTGGACGAGCTGGTCGAGGATCGTGGTGTCCGGATCCTGGTCGATGCCAAGGCTGTCCTGTTCCTGCTCGGGTCAACGGTGGACTATGAGACCACGCTGCTGCACGAGAAATTCGTCTTCCTGAACCCGAACCAGACCGATGCGTGTGGCTGTGGTGAAAGCGTGACCATCGTTCCGGTTGCCGCCGACGCCTGAACCCGGCTTTCAGCCGAAAACAGGGCTTTGACTTCACTCCGGGTCGCGCGCATCCTCCGGCTTGAGCGGGCAGTGAGTCCGCTATCTGGGAGGTTGCAATGAAATTTCTTGTTCTTGGGCTGGTGCTGTTTTTCGGGACCCATCTGTTTTCGGCGCTCAGATCGCGCGCGCCTGGTGAGGATCTGCGTCAGAAGCTGGGCTATGGCCCATTCATGCTGGGCTATAGCCTGATTGCGCTGACCGGCTTCGTGCTGTTCGTCTATGGCTATGGTCAGACCCGGGGTGCCGGGACAGTGTACACACCGCCCATGGCGCTGCAGCATCTCAACGCCCTGATCATGGTGCCAGCCCTGATTCTGCTGGCGGCGTCGCAACTGCCGGCGGGACGGATTCGCCGGGCCAGCAAGCATCCGATGCTCCTGGCCGTGAAATTGTGGGCTGTCGGGCATTTGCTGGCCAATGGCGAGCTCAATTCCGTCATCCTGTTTGGCAGCTTCCTGGCTTATGCGGTGTTTGACCGGATCATGCTGAAACGCCGCGGCGATGTTGGGCCCGGGCCGGAGGCCACGGTCTCGGCGCAGATGGACGGGCTGGCGGTTGGACTGGGCCTGGCGGTCTATGCCGCGTTCATCCTCTGGCTGCATCCGCTCCTGATCGGCGTGGCGGCGATCCCGGTCGGATCCTGAAGCCAGGCTGAGAACGGCCTTTTGCAAATCGCCGCCTGTCTGGTATGAGCGGCTTCAACATCCTGCAGGAGGCTGCGAATGTCTGCCCAGAATCAGGCGGTTAACCGGAAGACCGTCAAGGATATCATGCGTGCCAAAGGGCGAACGCCGCTGGTCTGCCTGACGGCGTATGACGCGCCCACGGCCAGCATGCTCGACCCCCACTGCGACATCCTCCTGGTTGGCGACAGTGTCGGCATGGTCGTTCATGGGCTGGAGTCGACGGTCGGGGTGACGCTGGACATGATGATCCTGCATGGGCAGGCGGTGATGCGCGGCAGCCGCCAGGCCATGGTGGTGGTCGATATGCCGTTTGGCTCGTATGAAACCAATGCCGACCAGGCGTTCCTGAATGCCGCCCGGCTGATGAAGGAAACCGGGTGCCAGGCGATCAAAATTGAGAGTGGCACCTATGCGGCGGGCCAGATCGCGCATCTGGTGGCGCGCGGTATCCCCGTCATGGGCCATGTTGGCCTGCGGCCTCAGGCGGTCCATGTCGATGGAGGCTTCCGGGCCAAGGGCCGCAGCTGTGCCGAGCGGGATATGGTTCTGGCTGAGGCCATTGCCGCGGAAAAGGCCGGCGCCTTTGCGCTTGTGATCGAAGGCGTCGCCGACGACCTTGCCGAAGAGATTTCGGCCCAGGTCGCCTGCCCGACCATCGGGATCGGCGCGTCGGTGCAGTGTGATGGCCAGATCCTCGTCACCCCGGACATGCTGGGCTATTTTGACTGGACCCCGAAATTTGTCCGGCGCTACGGCGATCTGCGCGGCCAGATCACGGCTGCGGTGCAGGCCTATGCGGAAGATGTGCGCGCGCGCCGTTTCCCCGGCCCGGATGAGACCTACAGGCTGGTGAAAGCCGCACCGGACTCACCTTAACGCGTTGCCGTCTGAGACCGGCCCGGCTAGGTTATCAGCAAGCAGAGTCCCAAGCGCGGAGCACAAGCCAGTGGCAGACATTTTCGAAGAAGTCGAAGAGGGCATTCGCAAGGATGTCTGGACCGAGCGGTGGCGGAAATACGGCATCTTTGCTTACATTGGCGCGGCCCTGCTTGTCGGTGGGACGGCGGTAAATGAATATGTCGGCTACAGCCGCGCCGAAACGGCCCGGATCAATGGCGAAAAGCTGGATGCCAGCCTGGCGGCGCTTGATCGCAGGGACTTCGAGGCGGCGACTGAGGGGCTTGAAGCCCTGGCCGCGACGGATGCGGCGGTTGCCGGTTCGGCCAGCCAGTTTCTGGCGCAGGTGCGCTATGAGGCCAATGGCGACGTACGGGCGGCTGCCGGGCTGCTGGCCGACGCGGCCGGCACTGCCGACACGGCGCTGGAGCGCCTTGCCCTGATCAAATCCGCTTATCTCCAGGCTGACATGCTGTCGCGGCAAGAGCTGTCAGAGCTGGTCGCGCCCCTGCGGACCGACACAACGAGTGCGTTCAATGCACTGGCGGTCGAATTGCTGGCGGCAAAGGCTCTGGCGGAGGGTGACTATGCCTATGCCCGCGAAGAGTTTGGCTATTTGCGGGTTGCCGCCAATGTGCCTCAGGGGGCTCTGAACCGGGCCAACAGCGCTCTGACGGCGCTGCCGGGGCTTGAGCTGGCCGCCCGGGCTGCCGAGGCGGCAGAGTCCGCAGAAACGGCAGAGGCGGCCGAGACGGCAGAGTCTGCAGACGCTGACGACACCCCGTTGGCCGAGGAGATGCCACAATGATTTCACCCCCCTCGCTTCGCCTCGCGGCCGTCCTGGCTCTGACGGCCGTTCTGCCAGCCTGCTCGGTGCTGAATTTTGGCCAGTCCGACAGGGCGGCCAAGGAGACAGCCGACAAGGAAGGACGCATTGCCATGGTTCTGGCGGATGAGGTTCTTGAGGCGTCCCCGGACCAGGCCGCCGTTTCCGTCGTGCTGCCCGCCGCGCAGGAGGTCCGGTCCTGGCCCCAGGCGGGAGGCAATGCGGCCAAGGCCGTGGGTCATATCCGGGCCGCAACCGAGCTGGACGTGGCCTGGCGGGTCGATGCCGGCAAGGGGTCGAACCTCAAGACGGCCCTGATTGCCGCGCCTGTCACCAATGAGACCCATATTTTTGTCGTGGATTCCAGTCAGAATGTCCGGGCCTTTGATCTGTCGACGGGTGCCGCCGCATGGCAGCGTCCGCTGATCTCCCTCAATCCTCAGGATACGGTCAGCATCGGTGCAGGCATTGCCTATGATGACGGACGCGTCTTCGTGGCCAGCGGTTATGGCTTTGTCACGGCGCTGGATGCGGCCACCGGCAAGCGCTACTGGCGGACCAATACCGAGGCGCCGATGACCGGCGCGCCGACGGTCAAGGATGGCCGTGTCTTCGTGTCGTCCAACAATAATGACATTTATGCCCTGTCGGTCGAGACGGGGCAGCCGATCTGGTCTGACCAGGCCATTGCTGAGCCGGCCCGTGTTCTCGGGTCTCCCAGTGCGGCCGCGGTGGAAGATATCGTCATCGCGCCGTATTCATCCGGCGAAATCATTGCCTATCTGGCCGCCAATGGCCGTCGGCTGTGGAGCGAGGCTCTGGCCAGCCCGGGGCAGTTCACGCCGATTTCGGCCATCAATGATATCGGCGCCCGTCCGGTCCTCGGCAGCGGCCTTGTCTTTGCGGCCAGCCAGTCGGGGGTCCTGGCGGCAATTGATGGCCGCACGGGCAACCGGGTGTGGCAGCAGCCGCTCGGCTCGATCCAGGCACCGGCGCTGGTCGGCCAGTTCCTGTTTGCCGTCAGCGTGG
Source organism: uncultured Hyphomonadaceae bacterium (assembly GCA_938084575.1). Taxonomy (GTDB): domain Bacteria; phylum Pseudomonadota; class Alphaproteobacteria; order Caulobacterales; family Hyphomonadaceae; genus Henriciella. The sequence continues at coordinate 139,125 of CALKFG010000002.1, read as the reverse complement.
ATGCAGAACTGGTTCTTTTCGACGCCGCCAGCGGCCAGGTCATCTGGGTCAGGCAGCTGGAACAGTATCAGAACGTCAAGAAAAAAGAGGGCCGGATTACCTATTCCGGTCCGGTGATCGCGTCGGGGCGCGTGCTTGTTGTCTCGTCTCAGGGCGACCTTCTGGCCTTCGACCCGCAGACCGGGAATGAGACGGGACGCTTGAAACTTGGCGCCGCTGTGTTTATCGAGCCGATTGCCGCACAGGATAAGTTGTTTGTCCTGACGGATGATGCCCGATTGATCGCCATTCGCTGAGCGTATGACCAGGGTATTCAGGACAGGACCGGCCGATGCCCCTCAAAATTGCCATTGTTGGCCGACCCAATGTCGGCAAATCGACGCTTTTTAACCGCCTGGCCGGAAAGCAGCTGGCCCTTGTGGATGACCAGCCCGGGGTGACGCGAGACAGGAAAGAGGCGGCCGGCAGGCTGGCAGATCTTCCGCTCATCCTGATTGATACAGCCGGGTATGAGGATGCCCGCGATGAGTCCCTCGAGGCGCGCATGCGGGCCCAGACCGAGCGTGCGATCCAGGAGGCTGAACTGGCCCTGTTCCTGATTGATGCCCGTGTTGGCGTCACGGCGATGGACGAGCAGTTCGCCCAGGTGCTGCGAAAGGCGGATCTGCCAATCGTTCTCGCGGCCAATAAGGCGGAGGGCAAAGCCGGGGATATCGGAATGGCCGAGGCCTGGTCGCTTGGGCTTGGAGAGCCTGTCGGCCTGTCTGGGGCCCATGGTGAGGGTCTTTCTGACCTGTATGGAGCGATCCGGTCCGCTCTCGGCGAGGCGGCTTTCGAGGCCGCGATGGCGGAGGCCGATTCAGACGGCGCGGAAGGGTTCAACCATGGCATCCTGGATGCGTTGGACGGGCTCGATGTGGATGACCCGAAATTCTCGCAGGCGACGCTCGACGCGGCCCTGTCCGCCGCCGGTATTGATGACGAGGTTGAGGCCGAGGCGATCGCTTCAGCCCGCACCGAGGCCGCGCAGCGTCCGATCCGGCTGGCCATTGTCGGACGTCCCAATGCGGGCAAGTCGACCCTGATCAATCAGCTGGTTGAAGAGGATCGAATGCTGACCGGTCCGGAAGCCGGAATCACCCGTGATTCTGTTACGCTGAGCTGGCGCTGGCAGGGGCGTGATATCCGGCTGGTTGACACAGCCGGTCTGCGACGGCGGGCCAAGGTCCAGGAGCGGTTGGAAAAGATGTCCACCGGGGAGACGGTTCGTTCACTGAAATATGCCGATGTCGTCGCCCTGATCATGGATCCCGAGGATGCCTTTGAAAAGCAGGACCTGCAAATTGCCGACCTCGCTCTGCGCGAGGGCCGGGCCGTCGTCTTTGTGATTTCGAAATGGGACACGGTGACCAATCACGGCATGGCCATGAAGGAAGTCGAGCGTCGCCTCAAGGAAACGCTACCCCAGGCGCGGGGCGCCGCCCTGGTCTGTCTGTCCGGCCTGACCGGGAAACGGGTCGACAAGCTGATGCCCGCGGTTGCCCGGGCCTATGATGACTGGTGTGCCCGGACCAAAACCGGCGATATCAACCGCTGGCTTCGATACATGATTGAACGCAACCCGCCCCCAAGCGTTAACGGCAAGCGGATCAAGCCGCGTTATATGGCACAGATCAAGGCCCGGCCGCCGACCTTTGTCCTGATGGCATCCCGCGGGGAGCAGATGCCGGAGCAATATCGCCGCTATCTGGTCAACGGGCTGCGCGAGGCGTTCGACCTTCAAGGCGTTCCGATCCGCCTGCATGTCCGTCAGGGGGCCAATCCCTATGCCGACAAGCCGCGGCGGAAATAGGGCGACCCGCGACCCGCAACGGTGACCTGGTCTTCAGTCCCGTGCGGCGCTGATGCGGGCACCGGTCCGGGTTTCTTCGGCCATCAGAAGCGGTAAAACCTGCCGGGCGACATCGGCAGGGGCGGGCAGGGTTTCGGGATCTTCGCCCGGCATGGCTTCGGCCCGCATATTGGTCCGGGTGGCCCCCGGGTCGAAGATATTGACCCGCAGGCGCGTATTCTCATTCTCGTCGGCCCAGGCTGCGACCAGCGCCTCCAGACCGGCCTTTGAGGCCTGGTAGGGCCCCCAGAAGGCACGCGGGCGCGGCACGACACCGGAGCTGACGAATACGGCCCGTGGCGTCTCGGACTGGCGCAGCAGGGGATCCATGACCCGGATCAACCGCCAGTTTGCGCTGAGATTGACGTCGATGGTCTCGTTGAACTGGCGTTCTCCGCCCGCCTGCAAAGGGCCGATATGGCCAAGGATGCCGGCATTTCCAACAAGGCCGTCCAGACGGCCGAACTTTTCATGCAGGGCTTTGCCCAAAGCCTCAAAGGATCCGGCATCCTTAAGGTCGAAGGGGATGAGGGATGCGCTGCCGCCGGCGGCCCTGATCTCATCATCAAGGGTTTCGAGGGCCTTTTTTGACCGGCTGAGCGCGATCACATGATGACCTGCTTCACCCAGAGCAAGCGCGATGGCGCGCCCAATGCCCTGAGAGGCGCCCGTTACCAGCGTGATGCGTTTGTCCATGAGGGGTCCTCGTTCCAGACGTCTGTCCGCTAGTCCAGCAAAGAGAGCTGACGTTCCTTGCCGGTCTCATTCTGATCATTGTCGAGCAGGCGAGTTGGATATTCACCGGTAAAGCAGTGATCGGCGAATTGTGGATAGGTGGCGTCGCGTTCCAGTCCGACGGCCCGATAGAGGCCGGGAACGGACAGGAAGCCGAGGCTCTCGACCTTGAGATAGTCGCGCATTTCCTCCAGCGTGTGATTGGCCGCAAGAAGCTCGGACCGGTCGGCCATGTCGATGCCGTAAAAGTCCTGGTACATGATAGGGGGGCTGGCGGACCGGAAGTGGATCTCGCTGGCGCCGGCTTCACGAACCATTTGGACGATTTTCCGGGACGTGTTGCCGCGCACGATCGAATCATCCACCAGCAGTACACGCTTGCCCTCGAGCACCGCACGGTTTGGCGAATGCTTGCGGGAGACAGCTTTCTGGCGCCCGCTCTGATTCGGCTGGATAAAGGTTCGCCCGACATAGTGGCTGCGGATAATCCCCAGTTGGAATGGCACCCCGGATTGTTCTGAAAAGCCAATCGCCGCCGGCACACCGGAATCCGGAACCGGAACGATGACATCAACATCGGCCGGATGTTCCTTGGCCAGCTGGTGGCCCATCCGGCGGCGGACTTCGTACACCGAGCGCCCCTGGACCACACTGTCGGGCCGGGCGAAGTAAACATATTCGAACAGGCAGGGACGGACGGGTTGCGATGGAAAGGGGTGAAAGCTGCGAATACCGTCCTCGGTAATGATCACGACTTCACCAGGTTCAATTTCCCGCAGGCTTTCGGCACCCATCTGGTCCAGCGCGCAGGTTTCGGAGGCCAGCACATAGGCGGTTCCCAACCGGCCGAGGATGAGCGGCCGAAGGCCGGAGGGGTCGCGGGCCCCGATCAGCTTCTTATTGGTCAGTCCGACAAGGGCAAAGCCGCCCTCGATCTGGCGAATGGCGTCGAGGAACCTGTCGGCCACGGATTCCTGGTCGGACCGGGCCAGAAGGTGCAGGATGACCTCTGTGTCCATGGTCGACTGGAACAGGGCGCCCCGGCGAACGAGCTTTTTGCGCAATATGGTGGAATTTGTCAGATTGCCATTATGGGCAACGGCGAAACCGCCAGTGTCGAGATCGGCATAAATCGGCTGGATGTTGCGCACCGCCGGCTTGCCCTGGGTCGAATAGCGATTGTGACCAATGCCCGCATGTCCTGGCAGGCGATCAGTCAGGTCGCCGCCGAAATTTTCTCCCACCAGACCCATATGGCGTTCATTGTGGAATTTGAGATGATCATAGGTGGTAATACCGCAGGCTTCCTGGCCCCGGTGCTGCAGCGCGTGAAGGCCGAGGGCGACGAGAAGAGAGGCTTCGGGGTGACCGAGAACGCCAACGATGCCACATTCCTCGCGAGGCTTGTCGTCATCTAGGTCAAACACCATTGAGCTGCCCCTTCAACCGTATGAAGAGCGACCTATTCCGCTGAGCTGTTGGCGTCAAGGGCGGTCTCAAGGATGGCCGTCCGTGCCGTCTGTCCAACCTGTGACCCCAGATAGTCGGCGCCGCGTTCAATCAGCGGAAAGGTACGGGCCTGGCTGATGAATTCCGGGATCTGATCCCTGTCCATGGCCAGGTTGAGCAGGTAGACAAAGAAAATCAGCACAATGCCCCCGCGCGCCATGCCGAAAACACCGCCCGCGAGGCGATCGAGCAGGCCGACCCCGTCCACGCCCTGTATGGTTTTCGACAGATTGGCGCCGAACCAGGCCACGGTGACGTAAATCACCAGGAAGGTTCCGACAAAGAGCAGGACGGTTGCCGACCAGTCGGGAAAAGTATCGGGCAGCCGGGTCGCCAGGGCCGTGTTGAGATAAAGATTGATATAATAGGCTGCGGCGAGCGCGGCGATGAAGGCGCCCAGTGTCGCCAGTTCGCGAAGGAAGCCCCGGGCCAGCCCCATCAGGATCGACAGAATGACCAGGACGATCGCGATGGCGTCAAAAGCGGTCAGGGCGTCCATCATGGGGCAATGTCCGGGGCGAGTAAGTCAACAAGATCAGATAGGCGCTTGAGGGGGGTGATCGTCAAGCCTTCAATGTCCGTGGGGCTGCCTTCCGGAACAAAGGCCTGTTCGAACCCGAGGCGGGCGGCTTCCTTCAGACGCTGTTCCATTCGGGCAACCGGGCGGATGGCGCCGGACAGGGTGACTTCGCCGAAATAGATGGCCTTTTCGGGGCCCTTATTTGCCGCCGCTGCCGTCAGCAGGGCCGCGGCCGCTGCCAGATCACCCGCCGGCTCAGCCATGCGGTAGCCCCCTGCCACCGAAAGATAGACGTCGCGGCCGCCGAGCCCGAGGCCGCATCGCGATTCGAGGACGGCAAGAATCATGGCGAGCCGGCTCGACTCCCATCCGACGATCGAGCGTCGCGGCGTGCCATAGGCCGTGGGCGCGACCAGCGCCTGTACCTCAGCCAGGACCGGCCGGGACCCTTCCATGGCGGCGAAAACCGCCGTGCCGCCGGTGTCGTCCTGATCCGAACTGAGGAACAGGGCTGAGGGCTCCCGCGCAGGGGCGAGGCCATATTGATGCATTTCAAAAATGCCGATCTCATCGGTCGGACCAAACCGGTTTTTCACCGCCCGCAGGATCCGGAACTGGTGACCGCGTTCCCCTTCAAAATAAAAGACCGTATCGACCATGTGTTCGACGACGCGCGGACCGGCGATCTGGCCATCCTTTGTGACATGACCCACCAGGACCAGAGCGGCGCCCGAGGTTTTGGCCCAGCGCACCAGCTCCTGCCCGCAGGCGCGCACCTGGCTGACCGAACCGGGGGCGGCATCAAGACTGTCCGACCACATGGTCTGGATGGAATCGATCACGACGAAGTCCGGCGTGGTGGCTTTGAGGGCGGCCAGCACTTTCCGCAGATCGGTTTCCGTGGCCAGCTGAACCGGGCGATCCGCCACTTTCAGCCGTCTGGCCCGGTCCTGAATCTGGGCGGTCGCCTCTTCCCCGGACACATAGGCCGACTTCAGCCCATTATGCGCAAGCCGGGCGGCCACCTGCAGCAGCAGGGTGGATTTCCCGATGCCGGGATCACCGCCAATCAGGGTGGCTGAGGCCGGTACGATACCGCCGCCAAAAACCCGGTCGAGCTCGTCGACCCCGATCTGGATCCGCTCCGGGGCTGCTGTTGTGCCGTTCAGCGCGGTAAAGCTCGCCGGACGGGTCCGCGTGGCCTGCCCGGGTCGGCCTTTCAGCCCCCCGGGTGGGCCGCCGGCGGCTTCCTCAACCAGCGTGTTCCATTCCCCGCATCCATCACAGCGGCCGGACCATTTGGTGTGGGCGTCGCCGCAGGACTGGCAGATGAACTGGGTTTTCAGCATGATCCAGCCCTAGCGGGCATTGGCCGATCCGAAAAGTCAAAAAGATGTCGGCGGGGTGACCGGTCCGCAGGCCGGACCCCCGCCTGGGCCCCGGCTCAGAGGGCCGGCTGGATCGGGCCGACTGCGCGGCCATGTACAAACTGATCGACATAGTCATTGCCGCTGGCCTCGATGGCGCTGGCGGGGCCTCTCCAGATGATCCGGCCGGCATGCAGCATGGCGATTTCGTCAGCGATTTTTCGCGCGCTGGCCATGTCATGCGTGATCGATATGGCCGCCGCCCCGAGGGCGCGGGTCTGTTCCAGGATCAGGTCATTGATGGCATCGGCGGTGATCGGGTCGAGGCCGGTCGTCGGTTCGTCGAAAAAGATCAGCTCGGGTCGCCCGACAATCGCCCGCGCCAGACCCACGCGCTTTTGCATGCCGCCCGACAGTTCTGCCGGGCGCAGGTCGGCCACATCAGGGGCAAGATGCACCTGCTTGAGACTGGCGACGGCTCTGTCCCGGGCGTCCTTGCGACCGAGGCGCTCGGAATTGAGCAGGCGAAAGGCGACATTCTCCCACACAGTCAGGCTGTCGAACAGCGCGCCGGACTGAAACAGCATGCCGGTCCGGGCCCGCATCCGTTCCCGCGCCTTGCCCTGGCTGAACGTGATGTCATCTCCGTCAAATACAATGCGTCCTGAGTCAGGGCGCAGAAGGCCGAGTATGAGTTTCAGGGTCACTGATTTTCCGGTGCCCGACCCGCCCAGAATCACCAGCGACTTGCCGGCCGCGACATCAAGGGACACGCCGTCCAGGACCGGTTTGGCTCCAAAGGATTTGCGAACATCCTGCAGCATCAGAAGCGGCGGGCTCACAGGCCCAATTCCACAAACAGGCTCGACAGGATATAGTTGAAGGCCAGGATCAGAATGGCCGCCCCGACCATGGCAAATGTGGCCGCCCGGCCGACGCCTGTCGCCCCCGCAGTCGAGCGGTCGCCGTGGAAGCAGCCCATAATGGCAATGATGCCGCCAAATACCACCGCCTTGATCAGGCCGACGGCGATGTCTTCGGTCGTCACAAAGTCAACCGTGTTGCGAAGATAGGTGGTCGAGTCAAAGCCAAGCCCGAAAACGCTGACGGCCCATCCCCCCATGACGCCGATGATATCGGCGATGATGACCAGAAGTGGCAGGGTGATGACGCCGGCCAGAAACCGCGGCGCATACAGGTAGCGCGTTGGTCTGGCCGACAGGGTGGACAGGGCGTCGATTTGCTCCGTGACCCGCATGGCGCCAATTTCCGCCGCAATACCGGCACTGACCCGGCCGGCCAGCATAAGCCCGGTAATGGTCACGCCCAGTTCCCGCGTGATACCCAGAACCACGATATTGGGCACGAACTGCTCGGCCCCGTAACGGCTGCCGCCGGTATAGATGTTGAGGGCCAGTGCGGCGCCGATGAAGACAGCGGAAAGACCGACCACCGGGAGGCTGTAGAAGCCAATGGTGACCATCTGGCGCAGGATTTGGCCGGGATACCAGCGCGGGGTCAGGCTTGCCAGTGCCACGCTCAGGAAAAACACCGCCAGCTCGCCGACCTCCTGCAGCACGGCCAGCGTGGCCCGGCCGAGCCATCTGACCGGGTTTGTGGCGAGACGAGTGGTCTCAGGCATAGAGGCGTTTGACACGGGGGGTGAGTCCTGCGGTGAGTTCATATCCAATAGTGCCGGCGCGCTTGGCCTGGTCCTCGAGCGGCACCTCCGGGCCTAAAAACTGGGCGAAGACGCCCGGTTGCGCAAGGTCTGGTGCTGCACTGACATCGAGCGTGATCAGGTCCATGGACACGCGCCCGAGAATGGGGCAGGCGACGCCCCCAAGGCTGGCATAGCCGGAATTCGACGCGGACCGGGGGAAGCCGTCAGCATAGCCCAGGGCCACGGTCGCAATGACGGTGTCACGGCTCAGCCGGACGGTCGCACCATATCCGACGGTCTCACCCGCCGGCACGCGGCGCGTCTGCAGTATTGGCGCCTCCAGCGTGAGGCCAGGTCGCAGCGTCACTCCTCTGGGCGCAACCCCGCCGCCATACAGGCCGATGCCAGGGCGGGCGAGCTGGGTTTGATAGTCCACGCCAAGCGCGATGCCGTCGGTCGCTGGCAGGCTTGCCGGGATGCCTGGAAAGTGACGAACGACTTCAGAAAACCGGTCCAGTTGCAGGCGGTTCATGTCCGCGTCGGCTTGTCCGGAACATGCCAGATGGGACAAAATCAGGCACGGTGGCAGCGAGTCGACTGCATCCCGGAGACTCGCGGCATCGGCCCAGGGCAATCCAAGGCGGTTCATGCCGGTGTCGAATTTGAGAGCATAGCCGCGCGGCAGTGCACCGCCGGACCCGATCCACGCCACAACGGTCTGGAATTGCTGGTCGGTATTGACCACAGGGGTCAGCGCCGCGTGCCGGTAAAGCCGCTGCTCGCTGATCTCAGGACCGTTGAGAACATAGATCACAGCATGAGGACCAATGGCGCGGCGGACGTCCTCGCCCTCGAAGCTGTGCGCGACAAAGAAATGCTGGCACCCGCCATCGTGCAGCGCCTCGGAGACTTGGGCGAGACCATGTCCATAGGCGTCGGCCTTCACCACAGCAGCCGCCTGCCGGGCGGGGTGCACAGCGCGCAAGCTGTGCCAGTTCCCGACAATATGATCGAGGTGAATGCGGGCGTGTGGGCGCAGGCTCATTCCCCTCGATTACGCAGCTTTGGGGCTAAAGTAAGCCCTATTCGTATCCTTGCTGGTCGTCTCGCGCCAGATTGCCAAAGCGTGTGACATTTGCATCGAAGCTCAAAACGACCTTGCCAATCGGTCCATGCCTCTGCTTCCCAATGATCACTTCCGCGGTGCCGTAAACCTGATCCATTCGTCCCCGCCAATTGTGCCAGTTCTCATTCGCGGTGGGGTTGTTGGGGTCGGCCTGAGGTTCTGTCCGCTCAAGGTAATAGGACTCCCGATACACGAACATGACCACATCTGCGTCCTGCTCAATCGATCCGGACTCCCGAAGGTCGGACAGCTGCGGACGCTTATCTTCCCGCTGTTCAACCGCCCGGGACAGCTGCGACAGGGCAATCACCGGCAGCTGAAGCTCCTTGGCCAGGGCTTTCAGCGTCGTCGTGATCTGGGTGACTTCCTGCACCCGGTTCTCGCTCGGCTTGCCGGACGTGCCCGTGAGCAATTGCAGATAGTCGATGATGATCATATCGATGCCGACCGACCGGTGCAGCCGCCGCGCGCGGGCCGCAAGCTGGCTGACCGAAATGCCGCCCTGATCATCGATGAAAAGCGGCAGGTTCTGCAATTCCTCGGTGGCTTCACGCAGCGTATCGAAATCATGCTTGTCGAGATCACCCTGACGGATCTTGTGGGCATTGATGCCGGTGCGTTCCGCCAGAATCCGGGTCGCCAGCTGTTCAGACGACATTTCCAGTGAAAAGAAAGCGACCTTCGCCCCGTGCACAGTCTTAAAGGAGCCATCTTCCTGCTTATCAGCGCGATAGGCGCTGGCGGCATTGTAAGCGATGTTCGTGGCCAGCGATGTCTTGCCCATGGAGGGCCGGCCGGCGAGGATGATCAGGTCAGAATTGTGTAACCCGCCCAATTTGTGATCGAGATCATCCAAAGCGGTTGCGATCCCGGCAATCTTTCCGTCCCGTTTAAAGGCAGCTTCGGCCATCTGCAGCGATTCAGTGAGCGCTTCCGAGAAGGTTGAGAACCCCCGTCCGGTCGATCCGCGCTCGGCCAGGGCGAAAAGCTCCCGTTCAGCGGCCTCGACCTGCTGGGCACCATCGAGCTCCCGGTCCGGGACCATTGCCCGCGACTGCACCCCCGCGCCGATGCCGATCAGCTCACGACGCATCGCCAGATCCCGAATGATGCGGGCATAGTCCTGGACCTCGGGTCCGAAAGCGGCACTGTCGAGCAGTTCGGCCAGATATTGCGCGCCACCAATCGTGGTCAGGCGTTCATTTTTCTCAAACTGCTCCCTCAGGGTTACGCCGTCCGCAACCCGGCCATTCTGGATCAGGCGGACACAGGCCTCGAAGATTTCCTGGTGCGCAGGCGCATAGAAATCTGTTGGTCTCAGCAGGTCGGCGACACGTTGAAAGGCATTGTTGTCATAAAGAATGGAGCCGATCACGGCGGCTTCTGCCGACAGATTGTGCGGCGGTTCGCGGCCTGTGGCGCTTTCGGTGTCGAGCTTGGGTGCGGGAAGGGTCATGATCGGTTGCTAACCTGTTTTCGACCGGCAAGTTGAGACTTGACTTCGGTTTGTTCGGCAGAGGTTCTGCCGCGTCCACAATAAGCGAGTCGGCGTGGACGAAAAAAGGGCCGCCCGATCGGGGCGGCCCTTGAATGTTCGCTAATCAAGACGGGATCAGGCGTCCTCGTCGGGCGCGGTGTCAAGTTCAGCGGCGGCTTCGGCCATCTCGCTGGCCTGTTCGGCTGCGGCTTGCTGGTTTTCAGCCTGCAGAGTTTCGATGACATCTTCGCCGGCTGCCTGGCGTTCAGCCTCATCCAGCGACCGGGCCACGTTCACTTTAATGGTGACGGCCACTTCCGCGTGCAGGCGGATGCGTATGTCGTGCAGGCCAAGCGTTTTGATCGGACCGTCGATCCGAACCTGTTCACGCTTAATGCCGAAACCCAGCTCGCTGGCCGCTTCAATAATGTCGCGCGCGGTCACAGATCCATAGAGCTGGCCGGTTTCACCGGCCTGACGAAGGATTGTGAAGGTTTGGCCATCAATGGCGGATCCGGAATTTGAGGCCGCATCGCGGGCTTCGGCATTGTGACGTTCGATGATGTCGCGCTCTGCTTCAAACCGGGCACGGTTCTGGGCATTTGCAACCAGAGCCTTGCCCTTCGGCAGCAGGAAGTTGCGGGCGAAGCCATTTTTCACAACGACTTCTTCGCCAAGGTTGCCGAGGTTTTCGACGCGCTCAAGGAGAATAACATGCATGATTGTGGTCTCCTAGTTCACGGTGAACGGCAGCAGAGCCAGCATTCTTGCGCGTTTAATGGCACGGGCAAGCTTGCGCTGGTTCTTGAAGTTCACAGCGGTGATCCGGGACGGGACAATTTTGCCCTTTTCGGAAATATAACGCTGCAGCGTTTTGACATCTTTATAATCAATCTTGGGCGCATTCTGGCCCGAGAATGGATCGACCTTGCGCCGCCGTCCAAAGGACCGGCGTGCTGGAATGTTGGTGATGTTCATACCGGCGGGTGTTTTCGCGTTCATATCTGTCTTCCTAATCGTCGCGGCGACCGCGTTCCTTGCGGGACAGGATCGAGGAGGGCCCGTCTTCCAGCTCGTCAACGCGAATGGTCATGTAACGCATGATATCGTCTGAAATCCGGTGCTGGCGTTCCAGTTCCTGGATCGCGGCAGCCGGACCGTCAATATTGAACAGGGAATAGTGACCCTTGCGTTGCTTGTTGATCGGATAGGCAAGACTGCGCAGACCCCAATATTCGGTCTTCTCGACCGTGGCGCCTTGCTTCTTGATAAATTCGGAAAGTTCCTCGATCAGGGTTTCAGCCTGAGCAGGAGAGATGTCCGGCCTCGCAATGAGGACGTGCTCGTAGAGTGCCATTATGTAATCCCAAGTCTGAGTAGCGGCGCCAGTCCTGCGGGAAACAGGTCTCGCGATGGCCCCCCTCGACCGGCTCATTCCGGATTTGGGGACCGCAACTCGTGCGAAGCGGGTCGTAAAGCGCAAAATCGTCTGTAATGCAAGCCGCTTGCCTGTGTCTTCTCAGCCGATTATGCCGAGCGCAAATCTTTGGGAGACACGGTATGACACAACTCGCCTTCATTTTCCCCGGTCAGGGCAGTCAGCATATTGGCATGGGTCAGGCGCTGGCGGACGCGTTCCCGGCGGCCGCTGATGTGTTTGCCCGGGTCGATGAGGCGCTGGGTCAGGACCTGTCCGGACTGATGTGGTCGGGTGAGGACGCAGCGCTGACCCTGACCTCCAACGCCCAGCCGGCCTTGATGACGGTCAGCCTGGCGGCAATGGCGGCGCTCGAATCGGGGTTTGGACTAGGCGTGGATCAGGCGGCCTTTGTCGCTGGCCATTCATTGGGGGAGTATGCTGCGCTTGCGGCGGCGGGCGCGATCAGCCTTGAGGATTGTGCGCGGGTCCTGCGCATTCGTGGCAACGCCATGCAGGCTGCCGTCCCGGCGGGTCAGGGCGGGATGGCCGCGCTTCTCGGGGCCAGCCCGGAGCAGGCGGCTGCCTTGTGTGACATTGCCCGGCAAGATGGCATTTGCGAGATTGCCAATGATAATGCGCCCGGTCAGATCGTGCTGTCCGGCAGCCAGGCTGCGGTGGCGGCGGCCTGTACCGCGGCCCGCGAGGCGGGTGTTAAAAAGGCCGTTCCGCTTCCGGTCAGTGCGCCGTTTCACTGTTCCATGATGCAGCCGGCCGCAGATGCGATGGCGGCTGCCCTTTCAGACATCGCCATTGTCGCTCCGTCAGTGCCGCTGGTCGCGAATGTGACCGCCAGTGCCGTGTCTGATCCGTCAGCGATCCGGGCCAATCTGGTGGCCCAGGTCACCGGCCAGGTCCGCTGGCGCGAGAGCGTGACCTTCATGCAGGCGCAGGGCATCGGCCTCACCATAGAGGCAGGTGCCGGCAAGGTGCTGAGTGTTATGAACCGCCGAACGGCAAAAGACATCGAGGGCGTTACCATGGGTACGCCGGAAGACGTTGAACGCGTCGCAGACCGCCTCAGGGGCACATAGGAGAACCGCATGTTTGATCTTACAGGAAAAACCGCATTGGTAACGGGTGCGTCCGGCGGAATCGGCCGCGAGATTGCCGCGGCTTTGTCGGGCGCCGGCGCCCGTGTGGCCGTATCAGGGACCCGGGAAGCGGTTCTGCAGGAGGTTTTGTCCGGGCTGCCGGGAGACGGGGCGGTGGTGCCGTGCAATTTGTCCGACACGGCCCAGGTCGATGGTCTCGTCAAGGCGGCAGAGGAGGCGGTCGGCCCTCTCGACATTCTGGTCGCCAATGCCGGCATTACGCGCGACGGCCTGCTGATGAGGATGAAGGACGAGGACTGGAATGACGTGCTGAATGTCAATCTTGGCTCATACTTCCGCCTGACCAAATCCTGTCTGCGGGGCATGATGAAACGCCGGCATGGACGGATTATCGGGATTACGTCGATTGTCGGCGTCACCGGCAATCCCGGACAAGCCAATTACTGTGCCTCCAAGGCGGGTATGATCGGGTTCACCAAATCCCTCGCCCAGGAAGTTGCCAGTCGCGGCATTACGGCAAACACGATCGCCCCCGGCTTTATCGAATCACCCATGACCGATGTCCTTCCCGAAGCACAGAAAGCGGCACTTCTGGGCCAGATTCCGACAGGTCGTCTTGGCCAGGGTCAGGACATTGCGGCGGCGGCGCTTTATCTTGCGTCCGACGCTGCGGCCTATGTTACGGGGCAGACCCTGCATGTGAATGGCGGCATGGCGATGATTTAGCCGGACTGGCGCAACGGTAAGCAGGGGCTTGGCGTCGTCCTAAAGTGTGTGCTAACCGCAACACATGGTTTTTTGAAGCCTGTCCTCCAGACATCTAAGAGAGGTAATCATGTCTGACGTTCTTGAGCGTGTTAAGAAAATTGTTGTCGAGAATCTCGACGTCGAAGCCGACAAGGTCGTGGCACCGGCCAGCTTTATCGATGATCTGGGAGCGGATTCTCTGGATCTTGTCGAGCTGGTCATGGCTTTCGAAGAAGAGTTCAACATCGAAATCCCGGACGATGTGCAGGAAAACATCCGGTCCGTCGGTGACGCGGTAACCCATATCGAGGCCCATATTTCATAAGGGGGGCTGCATGCGCCGCGTCGTAATTACAGGTATCGGGCTGGTCTCTCCGCTGGCGGCTTCTCGCGAAGCCACCTGGCAGCGGCTGCTTGCAGGTGAGTCAGGGGCTGGACCGATCGACTCCTTCGATCCGGCCAATGTTCCGTGCAAGATCGCCTTTCAGGTTCCCTACACATCGGGACGTGGCGGCGGGTCTGCGGAGGATCCCAATTCCTTCGATCCGGACGCTTTCTTGTCGGCGAAGGAGCGCCGTCGGATCGATGAGTTCATCCTGTATGCCATCGCGGCCTCGGATGAGGCGGTTGAAGATGCCGGCTGGCGTCCTGAAACTGATGAAGATCAGGAACGCACGGGCGTCATGATCGGGTCCGGGATTGGCGGTCTGCAAAGCATTTATGACACGTCGATCACCCTGTACACGCAGGGTGCACGACGGGTCAGCCCGTTCTTCATTCCGTCTTCCCTGATCAATCTGGCCTCCGGCCAGGTCTCTATACGTCATGGGTTCAAGGGGCCGAACCATTCGGTCGTGACGGCCTGTGCGACCGGGGCACATGCGATCGGCGATTCAGCCCGGCTGATCAAATATGGCGATGCCGACGTGATGTTTGCCGGTGGATCCGAAGCGGTCATCTGCGAACTGGCGATTGCCGGCTTTTGCTCCGCCAAGGCGATGTCGACGAATTTTAATGACCAGCCGGAGAAAGCGTCACGGCCCTATGATCGCGACCGGGACGGTTTTGTCATGGGCGAGGGCGCAGCCATACTCGTGCTTGAAGAGTACGAGCACGCCAAGGCCCGAGGCGCCAAGATCTATGCCGAGGTGGCAGGCTACGGCCTGACCGGCGATGCCTATCACATTACCGCGCCGGCTGAGGGCGCGGAGGGGGGCTATCGCGCCATGAAGATGGCGATGAAGAATTCCGGGCTCGACCTGTCCGACGTGGACTATGTCAATGCGCATGGCACCTCCACGCCGAAGGGCGACGAGGGCGAGGTCGGGGCGGTTGAACGCCTGTTCGGCGACCATAGCCGTCATCTGTCGCTGTCCTCGACAAAATCGGCCGTCGGCCACCTGCTGGGTGGTGCCGGCGCCATCGAGGCCGCCTTCTGTGCCCTGGCCATACGCGACCAGATTATGCCCCCGACCCTCAACCTGGATAATCCCAGCGTGGAGACCGATATCGATCTGATCGCGCACACAGCCAAGAAGGGCGAGGTCCGGGCCGCCGTGTCGAACAGTTTCGGCTTCGGCGGAACGAATGCGTCCCTCGTCCTCAAAAAAGTCGACTAGGATCGCTCTGATAGCTGTTTGGGGCAGCTGAAGGGGCAAGGGAGACTGCGCCGATCATGCTGGTCCTGCGCCGAATCATCTTGTTGGGCCTCAGCCTGAGCCTTCTGGCCGCCGGTGGGCTTCTGGGCGGGTGGCTCTGGCTGGACGTCGCAATGAAGGCGCCCGGTCCGCATGGCGCGGACATCACTTTTACCATCCAACGCGGGGAAGGCCTGTCCCGTGTCGTCGGGCGCCTGTCAGATCAGGGCGTGGTTGATCACGATCAGTGGATTGGCCTCTACGCCCGGCTGCAAGGATATGAGACCGGTCTGCAGGCCGGAACCTATTTGCTTCCAGCCGGCGCAAGTGCGCTGGAGATTCTGAACCGGTTTCGCGCCGGAGAGGTGCAAACCGCGCGGCTGACCATTCCCGAAGGCCTGACGACCCAGCAAATCCTGCGTCGTGTCGAGGGCTCGGAAGCCCTGACCGGGGACATGCCGGACACCCGGTTCGAGGAAGGCATATTCCTGCCCGACACGTATAATTTTCCGTCCGGTACGACACGTACAGAGTTTCTTGGACGCATGCAGGCGGCGCAGGCCGAATTGCTGCAATCGCTTTGGCAGGCGCGGCAGCCGGATCTGCCGCTGGAAACGGTTCGCGACGCGGTGATTCTGGCTTCTGTCGTGGAAAAGGAAACCGGCATTGCCGGTGAGCGTGACCTTATCGCCGGACTGTTCACCGCGCGCCTGAAACGGGGGATGCGCCTCGAAAGTGACCCAACCATCATTTACGGTATTTCGGGGGGAGAGCCCCTGGTAAACCGTGACGGTCAGCGGCGCACCCTGTACCGGTCGGAAATTGACCGGCGGACGGACTGGAACACCTACCAGATTGACGGTTTGCCCCGTACACCGATTTGTAATCCGGGACGCGAAGCGATCGCAGCGGTCCTCAATCCGCCAGACACAGACTATGTGTTCTTCGTCGCAGACGGAGAGGGCGGGCATCTCTTTGCCCGCACCTACAGCGAACATCGGCGCAACGTCGCGGCCTACCGGCGGTATGAACGCGAGGAAATCGCCCGAGAGAGGGGTCAGAGATGAACAGACTTCAAAGCATGACCGGGTTTTCCAGCCTCGACGGTGAAGCCGACTGGGGCAGGTGGATGTGGAGCGCCCGGTCGGTGAATGGACGGGGGCTGGATGTGCGGCTTGCCGTACCCAACGGCTTTGAAGGGCTGGACGCCCGAATCAAGAAAGCGGCCGCAACCTGGTTTAGCCGGGGCAATCTTCAGATCGGGCTTCGGCTTGACGTCGAGTCCGGGCAGGGCGGGTTGAGTGTCGATACAGGGGCCCTTCAGACCCTTGTCGATGCCTTTGAACAGGTGCACCGCATGGCGCCCGATGCCGCTGCCGTGGCGACCCTGATGACGGTCAAGGGCGTTGTCGAGCATCAGGCGGCGGGCATCCGGGATCTGGCCGAGCAGGACGGTGTCATCGCGGCATTGGCCGAACAGGGTGAAACCTGTCTCGAAATACTGGCCAGGGCTCGGGCCGAAGAAGGCGCGACGCTGAAGCAGCTGTTGATCGAGCAGTTGGAGCAGATGCAGAGCTTGCAGGTGCTTGCCCGAACCTTTGCAGCAGAACAGGTGAGCCAGATTTCTGACCGCTACAGGGCGCGTATCGAGGAGCTGGATCAGCAGGGTGTCGTGTCGCCGGACCGCATCGCCGTAGAGATTGCGGCACTCGCCGCAAAGGCTGACATTATCGAAGAACTGGACCGGCTGGCGGCCCATATCGCACGCGGCCACAGCCTGTTGGCGTCCGGTGAGCCGGTTGGCCGGACTCTCGGCTTCCTGGCGCAGGAACTGAACCGTGAAGCGAATACTTTGTGCGCCAAATCGGCCAGTTTGAATTTGACGGAGACGGGACTCGCGCTCAAAGGGATTGTGGACCAGTTCAAGGAGCAGGCGGCGAATGTTGAATAGCACATTGACCGGGCGGCGAGGCCTGATGCTGGTTTTGTCCAGCCCGTCCGGCGCGGGAAAAACAACGCTGGCTCGAAAATTGATGGAGCAGTGCGAGGATGTGAAGTTATCGGTGTCGATGACGACCCGGACGCCCCGTCCGAATGAGGTCGATGGCAAAGATTATCATTTTTGTAGTGAAGAGGAATTTCGCGGGACCATTAACCAGCGCGGTTTCCTGGAATGGGCAAAAGTCTTCGATCACTATTATGGGACCCCGAAAGCCAATACGCTGAGAGACCTGGAAGCCGGCCGCGACCTTCTGTTTGACGTTGACTGGCAAGGGGCAGACGCCCTGCACGATCAGATGCCAAATGACTGCGTGTCGGTTTTTATCCTGCCACCGAGCATGGCTGCGCTTGAGGCCCGGCTGGCCGCGCGGGCGGGGTCTACACCGGAATTGATCGCGCGGCGCATGCGTGATGCGCGGGCCGAGATCAAGCATTGGCGTCGATATGATTATTGCATCATCAATGAGGATCTGGATGTCGCTTTTGACACTTTGTGGCAGATTCTTTGTGTCGAGCGGACCAGAAGGTTACGGCAAGACGATCTTGAGCCACATGTGCGGCAGTTGCTCGACGAGCTTTAACCTACCATAGGGGTGGCCGTTAAACGGATGCTGCCTTGAAGGCTTTCCCCCGGTGCCAGCCATTGCAGACCCGTGACCTCATCATCAAGGGGGGAATTCACCGCATCGGGTGCGTGACTAACAGGTTCTGCGCAAAAAAAGTCTTCATTATCCGGTATATAGACAACAAGCTTGGAAAGGGTCCGGTCTGCTGACATGTCCAGAATCAGATCCGGCCAGGTTAAGCGAACCCTCGGCTGGGCAAGGTCGAATGCGTGGTCCACCCGCAGAGATTCAACTGACCGTTCCGGGGTAAGCGCCAGAGACTCTCCAATGTTCCGCGGTTCGAGGCCGCGGCCGTCGCCCGCCGCTTCCCAGATCGCGGTGGCCGGCGTCTCAATCCGCGCATGCTTTCTGTTAAAATAGGGATGCCAGCCCAGACCTGCCGGCATGGGTTCGGTGGACTGATTGGTAAGGCTCAGTTCAACCTCGATCTGATTGTCGAATACCGAGAAGACCTGCCGGGCCAGGTAACGCCAAGGCCAGGCGGTTCCGGTGGATGACTGCGCCAGGGACAGGCTATGGCTTGTCTGGCGGTCTATCGCCCAGGGCCTTTGCCAGCCAAATCCATGTATCGCATGTGGCTCGGGCGGCATGTTTGCTGGCAGTCTCACAACCTGACCGGCATGCGAAAAGCAACCCTCCTGGATACGCCCGATGAAGGGGATCAGCGGAAAAGCTGCCATGTTGCGGGCGTCCCAGTCCGCATGGTGCTCTTCCGGCCCTGAACGCAACAGGTCGCGGTTACGCCAGCTGAGAGACTGCACGCTGCCGCCGCGTTCCGGGGAAACCGCCAGACGCATTGGACCTCTGGTCAGCAGGATCATGGGCCGGCTGCAGCGAACAGGGTCGCAAGGGCGCGGAAATCAGACTGGCTCAGCGTTTCGGCGCGCGCGGTTGGGTCAATCGCGGCCTGCTCGAGCCAGTCTGCCGCATCAAGCCCGACTGTCCGGCCAAGACTTTTGAGTGCCGCCCGTAACATTTTTCGCCTTTGCCCAAATGCCGCCGCTGCCACCTTTTCCAGAGCGGGCACGTCCTTAAACTGCTCACCCTCGGGGAGCGGTCGCAGGACCGCGACCGCGCTGTCGACTCTGGGTGGCGGCCGAAACGCACCGGGGGGAAGAGTGAAGGCTATATGTGCGCTGACCCGTGCTCCGGCGAGAACGGCCAACCGCCCATAATGGGCGCTGCGGGGGGGAGCGCACAGGCGTTCGGCAACTTCTTTCTGGAACATCAATGCCATTTCACCCCGCCAGGGCCCGGCTTTCAGCCAGGATACTGTCAGGGGTGTGCCAACATTATAGGGCAGGTTGGCAACCACCATGGCCGGGGCCTTTCCGCCCGCCTGGGCAAGGCAGTCGGTCCAGTCGACCCTCCGTGCATCGGCATGGTGGACATGCAGCTGCCCGGTCCGGGCTTCAGGCCAGTCGAGAAGCGCATCTGCGAAGCGCACATCGGCCTCAATCGCGATGACCCGGGCCGCACCGGCGTCGAGCAGGGCGCGGGTCAATCCGCCCGGGCCGGGGCCGATCTCGAACACACATCGTCCCTCGACCGGGCCTGCCGCCAGGGCTGTCCGTGTGAGGATATCAGGATCAAACAGGAAGTGCTGGCCCAGGGCTTTGCGGGCTGGCGCGTGGGTCAGGTCAGGACGGTCAGTCATGCTGACCCGCCCGGTTGATCGCAAGATCCCGCGCCAGCCGGATCGCTGAGATCAGGCTGTCAGGACGACAGGTTCCCGCCGCTGCCGCATCATAGGCGGTGCCATGGTCCGGACTGGTGCGGATCAGGGGCAAACCAAGCGTGGTATTGACCCCTCCCCACAAATCGAGCGTTTTGACCGGGATCAGGCCCTGGTCATGTGTCATGGCAATAATAGCGTCATATTGCCCAGTCAGCGCCTCATGGAAGACCGTGTCGGCGGGGCGGGCGTTGCTGACCTGAAAGCCCTGAAGCCGCAGGGCCTCGGCGGCAGGATTGATGGTTGTTACTTCCTCGCGTCCGATGGTTCCGTCTTCCCCGGCATGCGGATTGAGGCCAGTCAGCGCGATACGTGGTGACGCAATGCCAAAATCCTGCCTAAGGGCATGTCCGACGATTCGTCCAATCCGGATCAGATGGGGGGTGGTAAGCTGGCTGGGTACGTCCCGCAGAGGCACATGGATCGTCGCCAGTGCAACCCGCAATCCGCCGCCGACCAGCATCATGACGGGCTGAGTGCTGTCTGGCTCCTCGGTGCAGAGGCTGGCAATGAATTCAGTATGCCCGGGATGGCGAAAGCCGGCTTTATAAAGCTGGGCCTTTGAAATCGGATTTGTCACCATGGCCGCCGCGGACCCGGACAGGCAAAGAGATGCCGCGGTGGATATACTCTCAATGGTTGCAGCAGCGTGGTCCGGATTGGGTTTGCCGATGGTGACTGCCCCTTCCAGTCCAGCGCGCAAGGGCAGGACGGGAAGCGCGTCGGTGAAGCAGGCCGTGGCCGATTCGGGGTCTGATATGATCCGGACCGGGCATCGGCCCTGAAACACATCCGGATCTGCAATCACGAAGAACGTCGATGTCGGAGAGCCGTGCAAGGTGTTCCAGGCTGCACAGGTGATCTCGGGTGCGCACCCGGCGGGGTCACCCATGGTCAGAGCAAGAGGACGATGAAGAGGCAGCACCTAGCGCGTAATGATGGTCGCTTCGCGACGCAGGTTTCTCAAGGACCGGTCTGAAACAAGGCCCAGCTGGCGTGAATACAGCTGATCTTCAATCTGTTCCGGGCGTGGCAGGTCATCGACGCCGTCCGTCCGGTTACACACAAACATGACCGCAAGGCCGCCGGATTGGGCAAAGATCTCTGTATGGTCACCCAAAGGTGTCGACATAACACGGTCACGCCCCTCGGGGCCGAGCTGGTTGATATTGATGCCGTCGAGCACCGTGGCCCGCAAATTGTCCGCCCGTTCAGCAACCGGCACAATATCCGCACAGGTCTGGATTTCCTCCAGCGCAGCCAGTAGCGCGGCTTCGGACCCGTCCTGTGCGATCAGACGGGTCAGATCGACCAGAGAGGTCTGTTCAGCCGGATCCCGGCGCGCCCGTACGAGCATCAAATAGACCCCATCATCTACCATGACCGGTGGCGTCAGCCCGGTTCCGTCAAACGCGGAAATTTCGTCCGCACGGGCCGCGTCCAGATCCTCCAGAGTGACCCATCCCATATCCCCGCCGGTTGCGGCGGTTGGGGCGGAAGAAAAGCGCTGAGCGGCAAGCTCAAACGGAGCGCCGGCTTCGATTTGCTGCTTGATCGATTTCGCGGCTTCAAATGCCTGGGTGCGGTCGGTCTCTTCCGGGGCGAACAGGAAGATCTCCGAAAGCTGGTACTGACGGGTTGCTGCGGCTGTGCGAAGACGGTCCAGACGATCGTTGATCTGGTTCTCCGAAATCCGGATTCGGGAGCCGTATAATCCCCCCATAATCCGCCGCCAGGCAATGTCGGCACGTGTCTGTTCCTGCAGGCTTTCGGGGCTGATCCCGGCCTGGGCCAGGCTCTGGATGAGGCCCTCGCGGGTCATGCCTGACTGGCGGGCCAGATCGTTGAGGCTGCTGGCGATGTCTTCGTCGCTGACCTCAACGTCGTATTCGGCCGCTTCCTGTAATTGCAACTTCTCATCGATCAGCTGGTCCAGGGCCTGGGAGGTTAATTGCTGCACCTGTTCCGGGGTTGGCTCCTGGCCACCGAGACTGAGCAACAACATACGGGCGCGCTGGCGAACATCGGTAAAGGAAATCGGGTCATCATTCACAATCGCGACAATGCCCTCGATCTGCTGCGGCTCTTGGGCCTGGGCCTGGGCCGGCGTGGCGATGGCCAGGGAAAGGCACAGGGCAAGAATAGACAGAATAGGCCGTTTCATTCAGTGGCTCCCGTGGGTCCGATAGAGGCTCCGCCAGCTTGTATGTCACAAAGCATATCGCGACAGCAGAAAGTCGCAATCTTTCCGACTGCGTCTGGTGCAATTCTTACCGACATTTCAGGACCGGGTTTCCGGTCCGAAATCCCCAAGTGTCTTGAGCGAAAATCTGAATTTGAGCGAATCGTTCGCCCCCAGGGTTCGATCTATCGCTTCCGAACGTTCAAACGTGATCTCGAATCGTGAACAATCATCCTCATAGGCCACGCCGAAGACGTGGCGCAGATCCCGCCCGGATTGACGTTCGGGACCAATGAAGCGGCCCGAAATATCGCGTTGTCTCGCATAGACCAGAAAAAACTCGTCGCTGACGCGGACCTGTCCGGTAATGGCGACGCCTTCATCATCAAGGCCGGTTTCTGTGATGTCCTTGCTGATGCGATAATAACGCAATTGCCCCTGAAGGCGCCACCAGTCGGTCGTCATGCTGGCATCCACGCGATTGACCGAGAGGTCGTCCTTGTCGAGACGGACCCGGGTTTCGAAGGACAGCGGACGGCCGAAATCGGCGGAAAGGCCCCCGACCCAATCTGAGCTCTTATCTCTCAGATTGCTCGCCTTGGTGAAGGCGGAGTCGCCGGACTCCCGCCAGCGTCGTCCGCCCATTGCCTGCAGGCTGACGCCATTTTTCCACCGGGCTGTCGCGGAGAGTCCGGCTGAAAGCCGCTGGCCGCCTTCATAAAGGTCATAGCCCGCCGCACCATTTGCTTCAAAAAGGGACGATTCATCGAATTCGTAGAAGAGGCTGTCTTCAACGGGAATGTCGGGATCATTTGGGGCGCTGGAGCCGAGGCCCAGCATCAGGGTCGGTTCAATAAGAAGGTCGACGGTCGGGCCAGGCCGGATCAGCGGGTAGGACAGGCGGGCGCCCGCCGTGTACAGTCCGCGGCTGGCACTGTCTGCGTTGCTGGGCGTGTCATTCAGGGCATAGTGGTCGAAGCGGGCTTCCGCGAAGGGAGAGAACACGGTTCCGCCTGGCAAAATCTGGGTCTTAGACCATTCAGCAGCGACACTCGCCCGCTGTGTGTCGACCCCGCTGCTTCGGGTCAAAAAGGCAGTCGACCCCGACAGCTTGGCGAAACCATAACTGCCAAAATCGAGATTTCGCTCGGCGTAGAAAAGCGGCAGCGCAGATGGAAATGTGTCATCCGCATCATTTTCACGCAGCCCCTCAAGCGTGATCAGACTGGCATCCGCGTACCAGCCATCCGATTGACCCTGCAAAAAGACCTGGTTCAGAAGCCTGAGGGGTTGACCATAATACAAGCCACGCCGTTCATTCTCGCCCTCAATGTCATACCGGCGCGTGTAGAGGTCATCCGACACCTGCTCGATGCCGAACCCCCAACGCCATTCCGGCGCAATATCGAAATCTCCGCTGCCAAAGAAATGACCCCGCCATTCAGACGGGCCAAACTTGTTTCCGTCGGAATCGAAGTCGCGGTCATTTGTGAAGCTGAAACTGGCCTGAGTCCGACCTGACCAGAAGCGTTTGCGATAGTCCATTTCCAGCAAGGGATTAACATTGGCCATGATTTTTGGTGCAATGGTCAGATCCTGCGACGGAGAAATCGCCCAGTAATAAGGCTGCTGATAAAAAAGGCCGAGCTTTGAAGATGTCCCGAAATCCGGTGCCAGAAAGCCGGAGCGACGTTCCGAGTCGGGATCTGGGTGAGAAAAATAAGGAAGGTAAAGAACCGGAATACCGGCGACCTCCAGCACGGTATCCGTGTAGGAATACATCTGGCTGGATTCATCAAGCACAGCCCGGCGTGCCCGCAGGGACCAGGTTGGAGTCGTATCGTCCTCGCACATTTGGCACGATGTATAGACCACCTTGTCCAGCGCATTTGAGCCATCCGGCGATCTGACGGCAGATTGCGCAGTTGCAAGTCCGCCATTGGGCATTCTCGTGGCGAAGCCGACGGCATAGCCGTCTGACAGATTTGCATCGGTTTCGATCTCGTCCGCGAAACGTTGCGTGCCATCGGGGTCGAGGATGACAATGTTACCCGTGGCGCGAACCGTGTCCGAGACGCGATTGTAAACCAACCGATCGGCGCGCATGACCCGACCTTGATACACGGCTTCGACATTGCCGATCGCGGTCACGGTGTTGGCGGCATCGTCGACTAAAATGCTGTCTGCGGTCAGGACCACCTGGCTGTCGAGCTCGAGCGTCTCTGTTGGCGCCTGAGCAACCGCAGCTGCTGGCTGAAACATCAAGGCAGCCAGCCAGGCTAGGGGTCCCAGATAGCGCATAAGCAACTCCACAAATTCCGACCGCTATCGCTTAAGCTCTGTCGAATGTGCCGTCCAGCGCTCGCCCTCATCACGATGCGGCAAAACCGCATCCATGATGCCCTGTATTTCTAATCTTCCGCCACGTTCAAAGCGGCGCTTCCGCCGGCGAAGGTTCTGGCAATCCCGGATAATTCAAGTTCCATGAGTATGGCGGCGCAGCGCGCCGATCCGACACTGGCCGCCCGTGCGATGTCGTCCATCGGGATCGGGGTTGGGCCGAGGACCTGCCTCACCGCATCAAGCTGCACCTGCGGAATCGGGGCCGGACTTTCCTCCCCCGCAAGATAGGTCTCGTCCGGTGCCCGGAGCGTGCCGCTGCCAAAATGGCGAAGGGCCTCCAAGACATCATCGGCATTCCGGACCAGCGTGGCGCCGTCCCGGATCAGGCGGTTTGTGCCGGCTGCCCGCGGGTCGAGTGGTGACCCTGGCACAGCCATTACCTCCCGACCCTGTTCGCCGGCGAGACGCGCAGAAATCAGAGAGCCCGATCGTTCAGCGGCCTCGACGATGACGACGCCCTGTGAAAGACCCGTGACCAGCCGGTTACGCCTTGGAAAGTCACGTGCCTGAGCGATCGTGCCAATCGGGTTTTCGGAAATCAGTAAGCCTTGTTGCGCAATTGCCGCGTACAGTTCCTTATTCTGTGGGGGATAAATATGGTCGATGCCACCGGCAAGGACGGCAATTGTCCCGCTTTCCAAACTGGCAAAATGCGCAGCGGTGTCGATGCCGCGCGCGAGGCCTGACACAATTGTAAAATCGGCAGCACCGAGAACCGCTGCGATATCGCGGGCAAGCCGAATACCAGCCGCTGACGCGTTTCGGGCCCCGACAATGGCAATGGCCGGTTTCTGACTGAGAGAGATATAGCCTTTTGTCGTCAGGACTGGCGGGGGAGGATTGAGCTGAGACAGGAGGGGTGGATAGGCTGCTTCACAGCTGCAAATAAGGCGGGCACCGGCATCGGCTATTCGCGCGGCTTCTTTCTGTGCCATCGCTTCCGAGGTGATCGTTAGGCGCTGACCGTGGCGCGAAAGCGCGGGCAACGCGTCGACGGCGGCGGTAGCTGTTCCAAAACGCCGAATGAGTTGTGCGAAGGTCACCGGACCGACCCGCGGCGTCCGCGCCAGTCTCAGCCAATTTAGCCGTTCCGACTCATCAAATTTCTTTTCGTTCATTGGCCTCAGCTCTTTTTGCCGAAACGCGGTTCCTCCCCCCGTAAAAGCCGCTGGATATTGGACCTGTGGGTCCAGAAAACGAGTCCGCTCAAAGCCAGAAGAATGCCGCAGGCAAAGCGCGTTTCACCGAGCAGCAGCGCTCCTGCGGGGACAACAGTTGCCGCCAGGAGGGCCGACAGGGACGAAATTCGGGTGAGAGCAAACACAGCCAGCCAGACGGGGGCCCCAACGAGCAGCCCCTTGGGCGACGCGAAAACGAGCAGGCCGACATAAGTCGCAACACCTTTCCCGCCTCTGAAGCCGAGCCAGACGGGATAACAATGCCCAAGAAAAGCACAGGCGCCAGCGATCAGAGCTATGTCCCTTTCCCCGCTGGCTATAAACACGATCACAAAGGCGAAGCCGGCCTTCAGTCCATCCAGAAGCAGGGTTGCCAGCGCCAGATCCTTTCTGCCGGTCCGCAGCACATTGGTCGCGCCGATATTGCCACTTCCGATGGTCCGGATATCGCCTAATCCGAAAAGCCGTGTCAGCAAAAGCCCAAACGGCACCGAGCCAAACAGGTAACCGATCGAAGCGGCCGTTGAGTACCAGATGACCATATTCGCTCCCTTTCTCGTTTTGTTGTGAAACCCGGGGGTAGCCTACCGTCAAGGCTCAGGCTGGCTAGCGGACCTCTTGGATATATTTGCCAGGCGGTCCAGAGCGGTTTGCAGGATTATGGCGGCTGCCGACGAATCCAGACTTTCCGCGCGACGCGCCCGTGTCAGATCGGCCTCAATCATGACCCGCTCTGCCTCAGCACTGGTCAGTCTTTCGTCCTGATATGCGATGGGTATATCCTGGCGTTGCAGGATATTGTGGACAAGGGCACGTGCAGCCTGGACGCGAGGGCCTTCGGACCCGTCCATGTTGATAGGCAGACCGCAAATCAAGCCGACGGCCTGCCGCGCCGCGATCAAATTGAAAAGAGCATCAAGGGTTGGTGCGAGGCGGCGGCCGCGTCCAATGGCTTTCAAAGGGGTCGCAATCAGTCTGAGGCCATCGCTGGCCGCTATGCCAAGGCGCCTGCTGCCCGGATCGATTCCGATCAGCGCTCCCCGGTTTGGAAGGGCGGGTAAATCAATTACCGGCATTGTGTCTGTGTCTGGACATATGGCTCAGTGCCCCCTATCGGATCTGTCGTCAAATGGAGTCGCAGATGAGTGTCAGCAAGGATGATGTTCGTAAGATTGCCCGGCTGAGCCGGATTGCGGTTGAGGAAGATGCCCTCGATCAGCTGGCGCACGAAGTGTCAAATATTCTGAGCTGGATTGAGCAGCTGAATGAGGTCGATGTGGATGGTATACCTCCCATGACGTCTGTCGTTGATGCCGCCCTTCCGATGCGCGACGATGTTGTCAATGACGGCCAGATCCAATCTCAGATTCTGGCCAATGCGCCGCGGACTGAGGACGGGTTTTTCGTCGTTCCAAAAGCGGTCGAATAAGCAAGCAGCGCTCTAATTTTCCATGTCCGTGGATGCGGTGGCCGGTTCGGGGGGTGCCGCCTTGGCATCCTCGTCCCATTTATAGATACGATCGACATAGCAGGGAAAAGATGGCGGCCCGGGCTCCGGCCCGAAGGCGGAGTCGTATCCGACCAATTTGTCTCCACGACTCAGGCAGGCGGTGTAGGAATCGATGGCGATTGACATAGCGACGTCGAGGTCCCGGCATCGGGTCCGGGTTGTGACCAGGTAGTCCTTCGTGCCCCGGGTCAGAATGATGCTGCGATCGGAGGCTTCGCGGAACCCGGAAATGCCTGAGGCGAAACACAATCGATCGACCTCTGGTCCAAGCCGGGCGTCCGCCATGTCCGCTTCTGGGGCAGGGGGGGCGTCTCTGGTCGCGCAGCCAAAAAGGGTGGAGGCAAGGATTACCAGCAAAAGAGGGTAGGTTTGCACGGGCGGCTCCTTTGGTCGACGTCTGAACAGCGGGCATTATATCATGAATCGTGCGTCAGGATGAAGATCGGGACAGATTCTTAGATCTTGCGTTTTTACCCCGAGGCACACTAGGAAGACGTTTCTAAAGACGGGCCCGGTTTGGGCCAAGGAGACCTTATGGGCGAGCTGACGGACCTCACCTTGGCAGGCGCACTGGACGGCCTCGCGGACAAATCGTTTTCATGTCGCGAGCTGACCGATGCCTTTATTGCGGAAATTGAGCTCTCCAATGACGCTCTGAACGCCTATGTCCTGACCACGCCCGATAAGGCGAGAGAGATGGCGGATGCGTCTGATCAACGCCGCGCCAACGGGACGGCAGGTCGATTGGAAGGCGCGCCGCTCGGTATCAAGGATCTCTACTGTACAGCTGGTGTCCGCACGACCGCCTGTTCACAAATACTCGGCGAGTTCACGCCCAGCTATGAAAGCACGGTTACAGCGAATCTCTGGTCAGAGGGCGCGGTCATGTTGGGTAAGCTCAATATGGATGAATTTGCGATGGGATCGTCGAATGAAACATCCCGTTTCGGACCTCCGTCAAATCCCTGGCGCCGGCAAGGTTCAAACCAGGACCTTACGGCAGGTGGGTCCTCCGGCGGGTCTGCGGTCGCTGTCGCGGCGAATCTTTGTCTGGCCGCGACGGCTTCCGACACCGGTGGGTCTATTCGACAACCGGCAAGTTTTACCGGCACGGTCGGGATTAAGCCGACTTATGGTCGGGCATCGCGCTATGGAATGGTCGCCTTCGCTTCGTCGCTCGATCAGGCCGGACCGATCGCAAAAACGGTCGAGGACGCGGCCCTTCTGACCGAGATCATGTGCTCGCACGATCCAAGAGACTCCACCTCCCTGCCGGTTGAAACACCACCCTGGCGCGGGGCTGTAAACGAAGGGGTCAAGGGGCTTCGCATTGGTATCCCGCGGGAATATCGTATCGATGGCATGTCGTCGGAGATTGAAGCCCTGTGGCAACAGGGCATAGACTGGTTGCAGGCTCAGGGCGCCGAAATCGTCGACGTATCACTGCCGCATACCAAATATGCCCTGCCTGCTTATTATATCGTGGCGCCGGCTGAAGCGTCGTCCAACCTCGCACGCTATGACGGGATGCGCTATGGCGCGCGCGTTGACGGCGAAGGCCTGGTCGGGACTTATGAAATGACCCGGGCAGAGGGATTTGGTGCAGAAGTTCAGCGCCGTCTGATGATTGGAACTTATGTGCTGTCTTCGGGGTATTATGACGCGTATTATTTGCGCGCGCAGAAGGTGCGCTCGAGAATTCTTGAAGATTTTAACACCGTCTTTGGAACCGTGGATGCCCTCCTGACCCCGACCTGTCCCAGCGCAGCCTTTGCCTATGGAGAGAAGTCTGGCGATCCGATTGAAATGTACTTGAACGATATTTTTACCGTGACCGCGAACCTGGCAGGCCTGCCCAGCCTGTCTGTGCCAGCGGCGCTAGATCAGCAGGGCCTGCCGCTGGGGTTGCAGGTCATTGGCAAGGCTTTGGATGAAGCCAGCTGTTTCAGGGTCGGAGGAGCACTTGAACGCGCCGCAGGGTTCGCCGGACGACCGACGCGGTGGTGGTAGGACTGAATGATGAAACGTCGCAAAAGAACACTTTTTATTGCGGTCGGTGCATTCGTCTTTTGCAGCGCGCTTGTCCTGTCAACGGCCTACAGTCAGGGCGCGGATCCTTTGCATCCGCGGTCGCGGCATATTTGGGGCCTATCCCTGCTCGCTGCGGCCTATGTATCCTATCGCGGCGCCATCATTTTCGAAAAGCTGCTGTCGGCCCCGGAACCCGGGAAGCCCCAGGGCGCCGGACGCTTGAACATCTTGGCGAAAAAAGACCACGCCATCGACCGGCGCATGGCGGCCCGGCGGGCCCGTGTAGCTGCGGCAAAGGAACGATCCGTCCATGCGGACGGTTCAGAAGGGGAGCGGACGCATGAGTGAACGTGCCAAATATATTATCGACGGTGACACGGGGCCCTGGGAAATTGTTCTCGGTCTGGAGGTCCACGCTCAGGTCGCCTCAAATGCCAAGCTGTTTTCCGGCGCATCGACGCAGTTCGGCGCAGAACCAAATTCAAACGTATCGCTTGTCGATGCGGCGATGCCCGGGATGCTGCCGGTTATCAACAGATATTGTGTTGAACAGGCTGTACGGACTGGCCTCGGCCTGGCAGCGGAAATTCACTTAACCTCCCGTTTTGACCGGAAAAATTATTTTTATCCCGACCTGCCGCAGGGCTATCAGATCAGCCAGTTTGCCCATCCCATTATAGGTGAAGGCTTGATCGAGGTAGATGTCGAACCGGCCCATGGTGATCCCGCTTACAGTTTTCCCGTGCGGATTGAGCGGCTACATCTGGAACAGGATGCAGGTAAGTCGATCCACGATATGGACCCCGGCGCAACCTATGTTGACCTGAACCGGTGTGGTGTTGCGCTGATGGAGATCGTGTCGCGACCCGACATCCGAACACCTCTTGAGGCGGCGGCCTATGTCAAGAAACTCAAATCTATTCTTGTCGCCCTGGGCACCTGTGACGGTGATATGGAAAAGGGCAATTTGCGGGCGGATGTGAACGTCTCAGTATGCCGTCCGGGTGCATATGAAAAGTACCGGGAGGCTGAAGATTTCGGACATTTGGGGACCCGTTGCGAAATCAAGAATATGAACTCATTCCGGTTCATTCAGGCCGCCATTGAATACGAAGCCCGAAGGCAGGTCGAGATCATCGAAGCGGGGGGGGCGGTGAGCCAGGAGACCCGGTTGTTTGACCCTGACAAGGGCCAGACGCGGTCAATGCGGTCAAAGGAAGACGCGCACGATTATCGCTATTTTCCAGACCCGGACTTGCTACCCCTGGTGCTCACCCCGGCCTTTGTCGAGGGGATCCGGCAGTCATTGCCGGAACTGCCTGATGAAAAAAGGGCGCGGTTCAAATCTGATTATGGGTTGTCGCACTATGATGCCGGGGTGCTGTCGGCTGATGCCGAGCGGGCAAACTTTTTTGAACAGGTTGCTGGTGGGCGGGATGCCAAGCTCGCCGCCAACTGGGTCAGCCAGGACTTGTTTGGCTATCTCAACAGGGCCGAACTGGATCTGTCGGAGTCGCCGGTCAGTGCGGCACAATTGGGGGGATTGATTGACCTGATTTCCAGCGACGTCATCTCGGGCAAAATCGCCAAGGATGTCTTCCAGCGCATGATCGACGGGGAAGGCAATCCCGGGGAGATTGTTGAGAAGCACGGTCTCAAGCAGGTGACCGACACCTCGGCCATCGACGCCCTTGTTCAGCAGGTCATTGATGACAATCCCGAGCAGGCGGCGGCGGTCAGGGAGAAGCCGAAAACCATGGGCTGGTTTGTCGGACAGGTCATGAAAGCGTCCGGCGGCAAGGCCAATCCCCAGGCCGTGAACCAGATCCTGCGGGCGCGCCTCGGACTTTAGACCTCTGGCCAGCGCCGCCCGGATACGGCTGGTGAACGGCTCAAGCTGGTCCGGCGTGGCCATTTTGCCATCGCCATGACGGACCAGGGGGACCGTCGCTCCATCGTGGCATGATGTGAACGTGCCGGTGAAAACCGGTCTGCCCTGCGGGCGCGCCTCGGACTTTAGACCTCAGGCCAGCGCCGCCCGGATACGGCTGGCGAACGGCTCCAGCTGGTCCGGCGTGGCCATTTTGCCATCGCCATGACGGCCCAGGGGAACGTCGCTCCAGCGTGGAATGATGTGAACGTGCAGGTGAAAAACGGTCTGCCCCGCGGGCGCGCCATTGAACTGCGTCAGCACCAGCCCGTCCGGCGTCAGACCTTTTTCAACCGCCCGGGCGACAGTCTGGACCTGCTGCATATAGGGCCCGAGATGCGTCTCCGGCATATCCAGGATGGTGCGGGCTTCGACCTGTTTGGGGATGACCAGGACATGCCCGTCAGCCTGGGGAAAAACGTCCATGAATGCGAGCGCGACATCGTCTTCATAGACCGGAATACAGGGCAGTGTTCCGCGCAGAATCTGGGCAAAAATATTGCCGGGGTCATAGGGGGCATGCAGCGTCATGGTCCGGGATCCTGGTTCTCGGGGCTGGGTTTCTTGAACGGCGTTCGTGTCCGCAGATAAGCGGCTTCTTCGTCCACGGCGGCCCGTTCGCGGCGGAGATAGTGATCGATTGCCGTGCGCAGACCGGGATGCGCGATCCAGTGCGCCGAATGGGTCTTGGTCGGCACATAGCCGCGCGCCAGCTTATGCCCCCCCTGTGCCCCGGCTTCCACGGTCCGCAGCCGGTGCGCAATGGCATAATCCATCGCTTGATAATAACAGGTTTCGAAATGCAGCATCGGCCGGGCATAGGCACAACCCCAATAGCGGCCATACAGGGTCTCATCCCCGATGAAGTTGAGGGCGCCGGCAATCGGAACGCCCTCTTCATAGGCCAGTATTAAAAGAATTTTCTCCGCCAGCCGGTCGCCCAGAAGCGCAAATGTCTCGCGGTTGAGATAGGGCTGTCCCCATTTCCGGCTGCCGGTATCGATATAGAAGGCATAAAACGCATCCCAGTGTTCTGCGCCGATCTCAGCGCCGGTCAGCTGGACGAAATCCAGCCCCTGCTGGGCCTTGTGCCGTTCCTTGCGAAGGTTTTTCCGCTTGGCCGAGGACAGTGTGGCCAGCACGTCGTCGAAGCTGTCATAGCCGTGATTCACCCAGTGGAATTGCTGATCGTCGCGAATCAGCAGGCCCTCCGTTTCAAGCTGCCCGGCCTCTGTGCCTGTCAGGAAATTGAGATGCAGGGATGAAAACTCATTCTGCTCGGCCAGCTGGATGGCGCCCATCAGAAGCGCCTGTCGCCAGCGCTCGGCGTCGGGTCCCGGCGTCGTCAGGCGCCGGCGCCCCGTCACCGGCGTAAACGGCACCGCGTTGAGAAGTTTCGGAAAATACTGCCCCCCGGCACGCTCATAGGCATCGGCCCAGGCATGATCGAACACAAATTCGCCCTGGCTGTGGGTTTTGGCATAAAGCGGCAGGGCCGCCAGGACCTCTCCCGCGCCCGTTTCCAGCAGCAGGTGGCACGGCGTCCAGCCGGTCTCCGGCGCCACGGCGCCGCTGCGCTCAAGGGCCTCGAGAAAGGCCCAGCTGAGAAACGGGTCATAGGGTTCCCCCTCCGGATTGGCGACCCGGTCCCAGGCCGCCTCGGTGACCTCGTCGAGGCCGGTTATCATCCGGATATGCGGGGTTTTATCATCCATAATGTCCAGTGTAGGTCCCTAACGCCGCTTGGCCAGCGCCGGTTCGAATCCTTCGAAAATCACCGCATCAACCTGTTGCATAAGCCCGGGGATAAGGCCGGAATCCCGGACGGTCCAGACGGTCAGGGGGAGGCCATGGGCGCGGGCCCAATCTGACATCCAGGCGGAATCAGACAGGGCCACAGCGAGATAGTCGGCCCCACCGGCGGCGACCCGGTCCAGCAGGCGGGTCCGGTCGGCTGGCGGGTCGGAGTCGGAGGCCTCGAACAGCTGACCGCGCATCAGCCCGGCAGGCAGCGCCGCGACCGCGCCCGGGGAGAAGCTCATTGCGGCGACGGGCAGGTCCCGGGCCGACAGCATCCCGCCAACGGTCCGGGCAAACCCGGCCGGATCAGTGTCTCCATCGATCTTGATCTCGCACAGGATCGGCGTCTGGCCCGGCCAGCGCTCAAGCAGCATCTCCAGGGTCGGAAGGGTCTCGTCGCTGCCGCGCAACCGCATCTGCTTCAGATCGCGATGGTGGCGGTCTGCGACCGGCCCGGTCTGGCCGGTCATGCGGTCGAGGGTGCGGTCATGAAAAACAACCGGAACGCCGTCGAGAGACGGCCGCACGTCGAGTTCGACGCCATAGCCCTTGGCCGCCGCCGCGGCAAAGGCGGCCAGGCTGTTCTCGGGCGGACCGGCCTGTGTCCACAGGCCACGATGGGCGTAATCAAAATCGCCAAGCGTAAAGGCCTCAGCCAAGTTCAAAGATTCCGTCAATCTCAACCGCGACACCCAGCGGCAGGACCGGGCTGGCAACAGCGAACCGGGCATGTCGTCCGGCATCACCGAAGACGTCAACCATAAGGTCGGAACAGCCATTGATGACCTGCGGAATGTCGACAAAGTCGGGCGCTGCATTGACGAAACCGCCCAGCTTGACGACCCGGCTAATCCGTCCCAGGTCGCCGGTCGCGGCCAGGCACTGGGCCAGCAGATTGAGTCCACACAGCCGCGCAGCCGCCTGCCCGGCAGCGAGGTCGAGACTGTCCCCCAGACGGCCCCTGACCAGGCCATTGGCATCGGCGCTGACCTGGCCGGACACGTGAAGCAGTGATCCCGTAATCACATAGGGAACGTAATTGGCAACGGCGGCCATGGGGGTGGGCAGCGTGATGCCGAGCCCGGCCAGCTTTTGTTCCGGTGAAGACATGCGTGACCTCCTCTTGCGTGGTTCCTGACTTGGTGTTGCCGCAAGGCGCCCCGAAGGGCAAGACGTTCACAGCGGCATGAGCAGGAAGGCGAGCCCTGCAGCGAGGGGAAAGGCCGTGGTGCCGATCAGGCGGACATGACGCTGGACCAGAGGGACGGCCCAGCGGGCATCGGCCCGGTGCAGCGGGTAGAGTGAGATCAGAAGGCAGGCGGTGACGGCAAGAAACAGCCCGATCATGGCCAGAAGACCCGGCATGCGGCTGGCGGGCGCATGCCCGATAAGCCCGATTCCGAACAGCAGCCGGAGCCCGCCCTCAAGCGCATTCAGCCGCGCGGTCGCGGCAAATCCGCCAAAAAACCGCTGGGCCAGCCCGGGCGCCCCCCAGCACAGTGCGCCAAGGGACATGAGGTAGATGACGCCAAGCCAGGCGAGGCTGGTCCAGACCGTAGCCAGGGCGCTCCAGACGGTGATCAGGACCGCGGTCACTCTTCGCCGGGCTTGCCGGCGACGTCGGGCCCGCGTGAGCGCATGGCGCGGCCCGTCAGGACGGCCTTGTCGCCAAACCGGTCCCGGGCCTGATCAGACGCCCGTTCCGCCTGTGCCCGTTTGTATATTCGCGGGTCAATCAGGTCCGGGAGATCTTCGCGGGCGGGGCTGAGGGCCGACAGGCCGACGCCGATCAGGCGGAAGGAAATGCCCGTCCGGGCTTCCCGGGCCAGCAAGGGCTGGACAGCGCGGAAAAGGGTCTGGGCCAGCTGAGTGGGCGCCTTCAGCATCACCGATCGCGTCAGGGTTCGGAATGTCTGGGTCTTGAGCTTGAGGGTGACGCTGGCCCCGGCGACACCGTGCTTTTTGGCCCGGCGGGCAGTCTCGTCGCAGACCTGCCAGAGCTGATCCTCAAGATCCGTCAGCGTGCTCAGGTCGGTCCTGAACGTGCGCTCCGATGACACTGACTTTCGGTCGCTGTCGGGCTGGACCTTGCGATCATCCCGACCATAGGCGCGCTGATGCAGCCACAGGCCGGTTTCTCCGTAGCGGGCAATCAGGTCACGCGGGGGTGTTGCCTGAAGGTCGCCGACAGTGCGCAGATTGTCCCTTTCCAGCTTTCCGGCCAGTTGCCGTCCGACACCATGCAGGAAGCCGACCGGTTTGGGGGCAAGGAAGGCGGCGGCTTCGGCCTGCCCCAGGGCCGCGAATCCGCGCGGCTTGTCAATTTCACTGGCCGTCTTGGCGAGGAATTTATTCTCCGACAGACCGATCGAGATGGTGATGCCAACCGCGGCTTCGATTCGCCGGGCCAGCCGGGCCAGGGCGATGGCAGGGCTGGCATTGTGCAGGCGCTGGGTGCCGGACAGGTCAAGATAGGCTTCATCGATGGAGATCATTTCCACTTGTGGTGTCAGAGCCTGCATCAGGGTTCGGATCTGGCGCGAGGCCGTCAGATAGGCGTCGCGCCGGGGGCGCACGACGATGGCTTCCGGGCAGGCCTTGAGCGCCTTATACATCGGCATCGCCGAGCGGACGCCGTGCAGGCGCGCAATATAACAGCAGGTGGCCACAACGCCGCGTGTGCCGCCGCCAACGATCACCGGGCGATCTCTCAGGCTGGGATCATCACGCTTTTCAATGGCTGCGTAAAAGGCATCACAATCGATATGAGCGATGTGCAAGTCGTCGAGGCGCGGGTGCGATACGATCCGGGTGCTCCGGCAGGTCGGGCACTGGTCGGCGCCCTCCTTGAGGCGCGTATCGCAGTCGCGACAGAATACAGACATATCGGGATCCTGATCCGAAGCGCTCAGTCTAGGCTTAAACGGCTCTCAAACAAACCTTAACGATCATGAGGATAATCTGTTAGGGATAGTGAAACAGCAGAATGCTGAGCAGTGGTGGACCGACACAGATGACCACAGACCGGAAATTGCGGGTTCTGATCGTCGAAGACAATGCGCTCAACATGCGGTTGTTTAACGATCTGCTTGAGGCCACCGGTTATGAAACGCTGAAATGCACCGACGGGTCCAAGGCCGTCAGCCTGGCGCTTGAACAGCAACCGGACCTGATCGTCATGGACATTCAGCTGCCGGAAGTGTCGGGGCTGGATATTACGCGCTGGCTCAAGGATGATGACCGCACCCGCAAAATACCGGTCCTTGCTGTAACGGCCTTTGCCATGCGAACGGATGAAATTCTGGTGCGGGAAGCCGGGTGCGAGGGCTATTTGTCCAAACCGATACAGGTCCGGTCCTTCCTCGAGACTGTGGCCCAGCTCGTCAGCGACCGCGCCGCGGCCTGAGGTGCTGCGCCGGCGTGCCGGCGGTCAGTGATGCCGTGTCGTCTGATATAAAAAAACCGGACCCCAGGGGGATCCGGCTGGTGATTCGAAACAGGCCCGGCCTATTTGATCTTGCCTTCCTTGAACTCGACATGCTTGCGCACGACGGGGTCGTATTTCCGCTTGACCATTTTTTCAGTCATGTTGCGGGGGTTCTTTTTCGTGACGTAGAAAAAGCCGGTGCCTGCAGTTGAATTCAGGCGAATTTTGATGGTTGCCGGTTTGGCCATGTCACTGTGCCTTGTCTTGGGGCGAAACTAGAAAGCGCGTCTAATGACGCTGTGAGAGCCGGAAGTCAAGCACCCAAACTGCGCAGACCCGCTTAGAGAATCCGGTCCTGTGAATGCCCCGACCGTGTCCAGCGCAGAAAGGGCGGACCGGAGGGGCTGCGCCTGTCGAGCCGGTCGCCGATTTCGTCCAGCATGAACCGGGTAACGCCGGGCAGGTCGAGCGTCTTGGCATCCGCCAGCGTGACCCATTGCAGGTCGTGCAGCTCGGCGCCGTCAAGCGGCGGACGGTCGTCGATCAGGACCTTCTCGGCCTCGGCCATGAAGAAGCGCGCATCGAACCGCTTCGGGCGATAAGGTGGGGTGATGGCCCGGCCGATAAAGTGCAGATCCTTCAGGCAGGGCGCGATGTTCAGCGCATAGAGCGGTTGCCAGCCGGCCGGGGCACGCGCCGGCGTGTCGGCGTATCGGCCCATCAGCAAGCCGGTTTCCTCGAAGGTTTCGCGAATCGCCGTCAGGGCGAACGCCCTGGGGGAGCGACGGGACTTGAAGCGCAGAAGCCGGTCGGTATCCGGATTGAGCTCGCTGATGGTGAAAACCCGCCCGTCCTGCGGATCCACCCGGCCCCCTGGAAAGACATATTTGTCCGGCATGAAGTCATGCCCTCTGGACCGCTTGCCCATCAGCACCCGGGGCTGGGCAGCATCGCGGCGAACCAGAATCAGGGTGGCGGCGTCACGTGGCCGGGGCGACGGACGGCCCTTCAGGATGACCTCATCTGCGCTTTCGCGGTCAAAGG
The DNA here is from genome assembly GCA_938084575.1 of uncultured Hyphomonadaceae bacterium. Classification (GTDB taxonomy): domain Bacteria; phylum Pseudomonadota; class Alphaproteobacteria; order Caulobacterales; family Hyphomonadaceae; genus Henriciella. Next base: position 102,054 of record CALKFG010000002.1, on the reverse strand, counting down.
CGGTCTGGATCATGTCTGTCTGGCTCATGAGCGGCGGCGTCCTTTTGATTTTCCTTGCCGACCACTCCGACCAGCCGGGCCTGAGCCCCGCCGGCGCCCGGTGGTTTTATGGCCCGGGCGTGCCGGCCTCGGGGGGCTGAGCATGTCCAGCAACAGGCCGCCTTCCAGCGGTGTGACCTCGTTCAGCCGGACCGTGACCTCCTGGCCCATTTCATACCGTTTTCCGGAGCGATCGGCGACCATCGCCATTTCGCCGTCCGCGAAATGCCAGAAATCCTGCGACAGCGTGGCGGCCGGGACGAAGCCGTCGGCGCCGGTCCCGGCGAGGCGAACGAACAGGCCGGCTTTGGCCATGCCGGTGATCCGGCCTTCGAATTCAGCCCCCAGCTGATCGGCCAGGAACCGCGCCAGGTAACGGTCATTGGCGTCCCGTTCAGCGGCCATCGACCGGCGTTCGGTCATCACCAGATGGGTCGCGAGCGCATCGAGGCCGACCATGTCGGCCTGGCTCAGCCCATCAGGCCCGAGGCCGAGCGCGGCGATCAAGGCCCGGTGGACGATCAGGTCGCTGTAGCGTCGTATGGGTGAGGTAAAATGCGCATAGCGCAACAGGTTGAGGCCAAAATGGCCAATATTGTCCGGGCTGTATATGGCCTGGGCCTGGCTGCGCAGGACAATTTCCGAAATCGCCTCGGCCGAGTCCGTGCCGTCGAAATCGGCCAGCAGGCGGTTGAACCGGCCGGTCTGGGGCACTTCGCCCAGCGGCCATTTGACGTCGAGCGTGCTGAGGAAATCGGCCAGGGCGGCCATTTTGGCGTCGCTCGGGCTGTCATGCACCCGGTAGAGAAGCCTGGCCTGTTTGTCCTCCAGCGTTTCGGCAGCGGCAACATTGGCCTGGATCATCATTTCCTCGACCAGCTTGTGGGCGTCGAACCGCGCTTTGGTCCGGATGCCGGTGACCTGGCCTTCGGCGTCAATTTCGATCTTGCGCTCGGGCAGGTCGAGGGCGAGGGGGGCGCGGGCCTGGCGTGCCGTCTCAAGGGCGTGATAGGCACCCCAGAGCGGTCTCAGCACCGTGTCGAGCAGCGGCGCGGCCCGGTCGCTGGGGTAACCGTCAATGGCGGTCTGGGCTTCTTCATAGGACAGGGCTGCGGCCGAGCGCATGATCGCGCGGAAGAAGCGGTGCCCCTGCTTGGTGCCCTGTGGGGAGATCTGCAGCTCCACGGCGAAGCACAGCCGGTCCTCATCCTGTTTGAGCGAACAGTCGCCGGCCGACAGGGCGAGGGGCAGCATTGGCACCACCCGGTCGGGGAAATAGGTGGAGTTGCCCCGCCGGCGGGCTTCCTGGTCCAGCGCGGTTTCGGACGTGACATAGGCGGCGACGTCGGCAATGGCGATGACGACCCGCCAGCCGGTCTCGGTGGCCTGCGCATAGATGGCGTCATCATGGTCGCGGGCATCGGCCGGATCGATGGTGATCAGCGGCAGCGACCGCAGATCCTCGCGGGCAGTCGGGGCCGGGCTGGCGCGGCGGGCTTCGGCCAGCACCGCATCGGGAAAATCAACCGGCAGGTCATGGGCGGCAATGGCCAGGAGCGAAGCCGCCCGGGGATCGTCTTCCCGGCCGAGAATGTCAAGGATGCGGGCCCGGACCGGGCCGCGGTCGCGCTGCGGCAGGGGCAGGACCTTGACCAGGTCGCCGGGCTCGGCGCCGTTGCGGTCCTCTTCCCGGACCAGGAGGGTGCGTTTTTCCTTGCGGCTGGCCGGGCGGATGCGGCCACCGCGCCCGGTGGTCTCATAGACGCCGGTCAGGGGCGACTCCTCGTCCCGGGTCTCGAACAGCTTGATCAGGCGGACCGACCATCCGGTCTCGTCCTGGCGCAGACGGGCCAGGCCGCGATCGCCAATGCCGGGGGCCGGGCCGCGGCTCTTGCCGGCATAGCCGTCAAACAGCAGGTCGGGACCGAACGGGCCGTCCTTGCCCATGGCGCGGGCCACCAGGTCACCCCCCGTGTCGATCCGCTCAAACCGGATGATACAGGTCGGCGGCGGCAGGTCGCTGCGGGCATACGCCCGCTTCCCGGTCGGGCTGAGGCTGCCCTCAGCCTCCATTTCTTTCAGGATCTGGCGGAGGGTCTGGCGCTCCCGGCCTTTCACATCGAGACCGCGCGCAATGTCCTGCTTTCGCGTCATCTGCGGATTGTCCCGGAGGAAGTCCAGGACAGTTTGTCGGTCTGGAAAGCTCATGGTCGGGGATATAGGCGGACTCGCCGGAGATTGCGCGGTTTAATTTGCAGGTGGCAGGTCGAACAGGTCGACCGGGTTGAGCCCGAAGCTTCCGGCCTGCGAATCCCAGTCACCCTCGAGCACTTCGTAATGCAGGTGTACCGGGATGCGATAGGCGGCCGTGTTGCCCATCTGTCCGATGGTCTGACCCATCTGAACCGGCGTTCCGGGGGTCAGGCCGGGGGCGAAGCCGGCCAGGTGGGCATACCGCGAATACACGCCGTCGCCATGGTCGATGACAATCATATTGCCATAATCATCGCGGTATTTGATCTGCTTGATGGCGCCGGATGCGGCGGCAAAAATAGCCGTTTCCTGATTGTGGTGAAGGTCGATCCCCTTGTGCAGACGGTCGCCGCGCGGACCAAAGCCCGACGACAGGCAGGCCTCGGCCACGGGCGCCACGGCCAGCGCCAGATCCGGACCCGCCTGGACCAGCGGAGTGTAGGCCGTCACGGTGCCGTCCCGGCTGCGCGGTGCATTGCTGATCTCGCTCATGGCGCACAGTTTCAGCGTCTGGGGAAAAACAGATGCCCGACCACCGGTCAGGCGCGACGGCCGGGCGGCACCGGCCAGGTCTGGCGTCGTCTCTGCAACAGCGCTCAGGCCGGCCGTATCCGGAGTTGCCATGCCGCTGCGCCGCTGCAGGTTGGCCCGGGTGTCCTCGACCAGGGTGCCGACGGCCCCGGAGACCTCTTCGGGGGCGGGCACGCGCACGCTGTCGCGCAAGTCCTCGAGCTCTGTTCTGGCCTGTTCGCACGCCGCCAGAGCCAGACTGGCCAGCAGTACGCCGCCCAGCTTCACCAGATAACCCCGAACCATGAGCCTGTCCCCTCCTGCCGGCCAGACCAGAGACTGCCAAATTTAGCTGGTTAAGGCAAACCGGAGCCAAGAGACGGTGCGTTTGGGCAAGCCAGGCTGGCCCGGCCTATTTGGCGGCCGGCGCTGTCTTGGGCGGGGCAGCTTTTTTCTTGGGCGCCGCCTTTTTCTTCGCTGCAGGCGCTTTTTTCTTGCGACCGGCGCCCTTTTTTTCTTTCTCAGCCAGCAATTCGAGGGCCTGGTCGATGTTCAGATCGTCGGGCTGCATGTTTTTCGGCAGGGTCGCATTGGTCTTGCCATGCTTGACATACGGGCCGTAGCGTCCCTGGAGAACCTGCACGGGTGCATCATCGCCGGGATGTTTCCCGAGGTCTTTCAGCACGGTCGCCGTGCCGCCGCGCCCGCGGGGATTGGCCCGCTTTTCCGCGATCAGGGTCACGGCGCGGTTCAGTCCGATGTCGAACACATCCTCAATGCTGCCGATATTGGCATAGGTTTTGAGGTGCTGAACATAGGGCCCGTAGCGGCCAAGATTGGCAAGGATCGGCTCCCCATCCTCCGGGTGCTTGCCGACTTCCCGCGGCAGGGCCAACAGGCGAACCGCTGCCGCCAGCTCAAGCGTATCGGGTGTCCAGCCCTTTGGCAGGCTTGAGCGCTTGGGCTTTTCCTCTCCGGGCGGGGTCATCTCAACATAAGGTCCGAACCGCCCTGATTTCAGCAGGACCGGAACACCGAGGTCGGGATGCAGACCGAGCTCCGTGCCGTCGGGATTGAGGGCCCCGGCGTCCTGACCATCGCTGGAGAACTGCCGGGTGAACTTGCAGTCGGGATAGCGCGAGCAGCCGACAAAGGCACCATGCTTGCCGAGCTTCATGCTCAGATCGCCCTGCTGACACAGGGGACATTGACGCGGATTTTCCTTGGCATTGCCATCTGCATCAAGGCTTGGGAACACATATGGCCCGAGGGTTTCATTCAGCGCATCGAGCACTTCACTGACCCGGAGGTCCTTGGTGTCGGCAATCGCCGCATGGAATTCTTTCCAGAAGTCATTGAGAAAGATCTTCCAGTTCAGCTTGCCATCGGAAATGACGTCCAGCTTCTCCTCGAGATTGGCGGTGTAGTCATACTGAACGTATTTGAGGAAAAAATTCTCCAGGAAGGCGGTGACCAGACGGCCCTTATCTTCCGGGATCAGCTGCTTCTTTTCCAGCCGCACATAATCGCGATCCTCGAGGGTCGAGAGGGTCGAGGCAAAGGTCGACGGCCGCCCGATGCCGAGCTCTTCCAGCCGTTTGACCAGAGACGCTTCGGAAAACCGCGGGGGCGGCGTGGTGAAATGCTGTTCGGACTTGCAGTCGAGCAGGTCTGCATGGTCGCCGCGGGCAACAGAGGGCAGGCGCGCTTCCTGATCCTCGTCGAGATCTCCGTCATCGCGGCCTTCGGTGTAGAGTTTAATAAAGCCGTCGAACACCAGAACCTGACCACTGGCTCTGAGTCCGGCGTCACCGTCCTTCGATGTGAGGTCAATCGTGGTGCGCTCGAACTGAGCCGCCTCGATTTGCGAGGCCACGGCGCGACGCCAGACCAGGCCGTATAATTTCCACAGATCCGGGTCGGACTGCTTGTAATCTTCCGGGCGAAGCGAGAAATTGGTGGGCCGAATGGCTTCGTGCGCTTCCTGCGCATTCTTCTGCTTGGACGTGTAGCGGCGGGTTTTTTCCGGAAGGTAGCGGGCGCCATACGCCGACTGGATATGGGCGCGGGCGGCGACATAGGCTTCCTCGGCCATATTGACGCCGTCGGTTCGCATATAGGTGATGCGTCCATCCTCATACAGTTTCTGGGCGGCCTGCATCGTGCGCTTGGCTGAGAAGCCGAGCCGGCGCGAGGCATCCTGCTGCAGAGTCGAGGTGATGAATGGCGGCGGTGGGTTCCGCTTGATCGGCTTGGCATCGACCGAGCTGACGCTGAAGCCGCCCCGCCGGACAATCTCCAGAGCCGACTGGGCGCTGGCGGCATCGGGAAGGCTGAACTTCTTCAGGGGTTTGCCATTCAGGGCATGCAGGCGGGCCTCGAAATTGCTCCCATCCGGTGCCCGCAATTCGGCGCCGATGGTCCAGTATTCCTGTGGGTTAAAGGTCTCGATCTCCAGTTCCCGCTCGCAAATCAGGCGCAGGGCGACCGACTGGACCCGTCCGGCCGACCGCGAGCCAGGCAGTTTGCGCCACAAGACCGGGGACAGGTTGAATCCGACGAGATAGTCGAGCGCGCGGCGGGCCAGATAGGCATCGACCAGCTCCTGGTCGACCTGGCGCGGCTCCAGCATCGCCTTGGTCACGGCGGATTTGGTGATGGCATTGAACACCACGCGCTCGACCGGGATGTCTTTCTTCAAGGCCCGGCGTTTTTGCAGGGCTTCCAGCAGGTGCCAGGAAATCGCTTCCCCTTCCCGATCGGGGTCGGTGGCTAGGATCAGCTTGTCAGAGCCTTTGACGGCTTCGGCGATCTCGCGGATTCGCACTTGCGATTTGGAGTCGGCCTGCCAGACCATTTCAAAATCATTGTCCGGGTCGACCGATCCGTCCTTCGACGGCAGGTCGCGGATATGACCATAAGACGCCAGAACCTTATAATCGGGGCCCAGATACTTGTTGATGGTCTTGGCCTTGGCCGGCGACTCGACAATGACAACCTTCATGCGGGGCTCCTCTGAGGCGCCGGAAAGTGGGTGTCGGAAGGCCGGGTGTCAAGCAGCCTACCGCTCAACCGTCCTCCTGATAGGAAATGATGGTCAGCGCAATGAACAAAGCGCACAGGGCCGGGGACCAGGCGGCGATCAGCGGCGGAACCGCGCCCGACGCACCCAGGCTTGAGGCAAACTGGATAAGGAAGAACAGGGCCGTGGCGGCCCCCGCGCCGGCGGCGACAAGTTGCGATGTTCCGCCGAGCCGCGGCAGCCTGAGGCAGACCAGAGCCCCGATCAGGGCCATCGCCGTGTACAGGATGGGCAGCGCGGTCAGGCCCCAGAAGCGGATGCTGAAGCGCGACGTTTCCAGCCCGGCGCGGCGGGTTCGCTCAATGAAGCCCGGCAAGTCCCAGAAGCTGATGGTCGACGGAGATGTAAAGCGGGTCATCAGGGAATTGGGATCGAGATCGGTCTCGATGGCGAGGCGCGCCATGCTTCGGGGCGCGGATTGCCCGTCATTTTCGATGATGTTTTCCAGCTGCCAGAACCCGTCCATCAGTTGCGCGCGCTCGGAATCAATCCGGCGGGTAAAGCGGAAATTCTGGGTCGGTCTGGCGCCGTCGAAAATCCGGCTTTCCTCGATAAATTTCACATCGGAAAAAGACCGACCCGATGCATCGACACGGGCGGCATGAATCAGGATCTGGCTGTTATCGGTTCCCTGCCGGAGGAAGATATCGGACCGGGTCAGGTCGCGCCGTGGATTGGCTTTTTCAAGCAGGCTGCTGCGGGTCGTCTCGAATTCCTGCGACAGCGTGGCCCCCATCGGGTTGAGAACCATCATGGAGAACAAGCCCAGAAGTGTGCCCATGGCAATGGCGGGCATCAGGAACTGCCAGGCCGACTGGCCCATCGCCCGGATGACGGAGAGTTCTGAGCTTTTGTTCAGCGCATTGTAACTGATCATCGCCGCCACCAGGACCGCGAAGGGCAGGGTTTCCTCGATCAGGGCCGGCAACTTCATCGTCGCCAGCTGGATGGCCCGGAACACCGACAGGTCGACATCATTGCCCACGGTGCGAAGCTGCTCGACCACGTCGACCAGCAGAATGGTGATCATGAAGATGCCGAGCACGATACTGAGCGCACTGAATATGCGGATGAAAATATAGCGCTGCAGACGGGACGCGATCATGTCGCCGCCAGCCTTGGGCGGGCCAGCGTTTTCCGGAACAGCAGGACTGAGAAAACGGTAATGGTCAGCAAGGGGGCGGCCCATTGTAATGTGTTGAGGTCACGCCGGGCAACGCTGGCCGATTGCAGGGCAAGCTGGGCGATGATCAGCGTCAGGGCCACGGCCGAGGCGCCGGCGATGCGTCGGCTGTAGCCGCGGCGACTGAAATGGCCGCCCAGGACCGCAATAATCGCAAGCAGGGCCAGGCTGATACTGGTCAGCGGTGCGGTCAGCCGGGCGTTCAGTTCGGCGAAATACAGATCCCGATTGGCCAGCTCATCCGGATTGGAGGTGTCGATCCAGATCAATTCGGTCAGAAAGCGGTCAGAGGCTTTCAGGACCAGGCTTTGCGGCGCTTCGATAAACGGGCTCAGGTCAAAGGTTGACTGGTCAAACCGTAAAATGTTGAGGGCGCCGTCCTCGTCGAGCTGGTGAACCTCGCCATCGAACATCACGATGCTGGGTCGGCCATCGACCTCAATGAAGCGGCCGCGCTGGGCAAGATAGTCCCGGCCGTTGACGGAATCCGGGCTTTCGGAAATCTGGATGCCGAGGAAGTCGCTGCCGCTGAGTTCGCGGGCGAACACGGCAAGTTCGTCGTCCGGACGGGTAAACTGGCCGGGCCGGACAAGCGACGAGGCGAGGTCGGCCCGGGCGGCATAAACCGCTTCGCGCATGGTGCGCTGGGCCAGGGGCTGGACCGCGATATTCACGCCCAGGTGAATGATGGCGGCCAGAACGGCCATCACGATCACGGGCTGGGCGACCTGCCACCGGCTCATGCCTGCGGCGTTTGCGACGATGATTTCGCTGTCGCTGTGCAGCCGGTTCAGGGCCCAGACCCCGGCTACAAACATGGCCATGGGGGTAAGCAGGGCCATGATTTGCGGCGCACCGAGCGCGACAATCTGGAAATAGGTGAGCGCCGACTGGCGATTTTCAACAATGATATCGGTCCGCGACAGCCCCTGGGCCAGGATGGCGAGGAGCGCGAGGCCGCCGACGATGATAAGGACGGAGCGGCAGACGCGGAAAAAGATGTAGGTTTGTATACGATTCATCGTGAAATGGCTGACCAGCTGTGTATGTACGTGACTAACGAGTTGCGTGCCGCACGTCGATGCCTAGTCTGCGGCCATGATGGAGTTGTTTTATGAAGATTGGTTTTAGCGAAAAGTCATCGTCCGATGTGCAGGTCTTTCTGGTGGCTGAAAACGGGACCTTAAAGGCCGCGGCGCAGGCGCTGGATACGGCCAGCGGCGGATTGCTGGGTGAGGCTTTGAAGGCCGGGGCCTTTTCCGGAAAAGTTGGTCAGTCGGTCAGCGTGGTCCTGCCGGCCTCGGCCTCCGCACGCCGGGCGGTGCTGATCGGTTATGGCGCCGCCAGTCGTGATGCCCGGACGCTTGAGCGTATCGGGGGCGAACTCTACAAGGCGCTCGCCAATAGCGGGTTTTCGGCGCTTGACCTGAACGACCTCGATGCAGCCGATGCGCCGCGCATCGCGCTTGGCGTCATGCTGGCGGCCTATCGCTTCGATACCTACCACACCCAACTGAAGGCGGACCAGAAGCCGTCGCTGACATCGGTGACGCTGATTGTTCCCGACGGGGAACAGGCCCGACAGGATTTTGTCCCGCTTGAAGCTGCTGCAGCCGGAACCTATCTGGCCCGCGATCTGGTCAATATGGCGCCGAACGATCTGTACCCGGAGAGCTATGCCCGGCGGCTTGAGGGCTTGTCGGAACATGGGCTCGAGGTTGAGATTCTCGGGGAAGCGGCGCTGGCGAAGCTGGGTATGAACGCCATGCTTGGGGTCGGGCAGGGCAGTGTCCGCGACAGCCAGCTCGGCATCATGAAATGGATGGGCGGGGATCCGGATCAGGACCCGGTTGTGCTCGTCGGTAAGGGTGTCTGCTTCGATACGGGCGGGGTGTCGCTCAAGCCGGGGGCCGGCATGGAAGAGATGCGCGGCGATATGGGCGGCTCCGCGGCCGTTGCCGGGGCAATGCTGGCGCTGGCCCGGCGCAAGGCGAAGGTCAATGTGGTTGGCCTTGTCGGTCTGGTTGAAAACATGCCGGACGGCAATGCCATCCGGCCCGGCGATGTGCTGACCTCTGCGTCCGGACAGACGATCGAGGTTCAGAATACCGATGCAGAAGGACGCCTGGTGCTGTGCGATGTGCTCTGGTATGCTCAGGAACATTTCAAGCCGCGGGCGATTGTCGATCTGGCAACCCTGACCGGTGCCATCGTGATTGGACTTGGCCATCATCACGCCGGACTGTTCTGCAATGATGACGGGCTGGCAAACGCGCTGACCGCGGCTGGCCTCGATGAGGGCGAGCGGGTCTGGCGCCTGCCGCTGGGTCCGGAATATGATCGCCTGCTGAAATCAAAATTTGCCGACATGCGCAATATTGGCGGCCGGGCGGCCGGTTCGATCACGGCAGCGCAGTTCCTGCAGCGTTTTATCCGGGACGGCGTGAAATGGGCCCATATCGATATTGCCGGCGTGGCCTGGGTCGAAGGCGAAAAGGCCGTCACCGATCCGAGCTGGGCCAGTGGCTTCGGTCCCCGGCTTCTCGATCGCTGGATCGCGGACACCTACGAGGACTGAGGTCATGAGCACACCCGCCGCGCCCGAATGGTGGTTTTACCACCTCAAGCGCACAACGCTGGAAAGCGCGGTCGGTCCCCTGCTGGAAAAATGCCTGGCCCGCAACTGGCGGGTCCTGGCGATCAGTCCGGATCCGGCGCGGCGCAGCGCCCTTGACGCCGCCCTGTGGACGTATGACGCGGCCAGCTTCCTGCCACATGGGGATGTCGCATCGGAGGGGCTGGACCCGGCAGTGCAGCCGGTGCTGATTTCCGACCGGGCGGACAATCTCAACAGCGCCGCAGTCGCCCTGCTGATGGATGCGGTCGACCTGCCGGTCAATGCCGCCTTTGACCGCTGCCTGGTCCTGTTCGATGACGGGGATGAGACGGCCCGGCAAAAAGCGCGCCAGCAATTCAAGGCGGCCCGGGATGCCGGTCTGGTGGCGAAATATTTCCAGCAGAGTGAAGCCGGCTGGACCCAGGCGGGCTGACCCGGTCCGGGTCCCGTTTGAGGGCCCCGGCCCGGTTGCGATCAAGCGCCACTGGAGAACCGGCTTGCGGCATCCGGGCGGTGTGGCTATAGCCGCCTCCGAACACCCAATCTTGCTTCACAGGAGCCTTTCCATGGCTGGCACCCGCACTTTTTCGATCCTCAAGCCCGACGCCACTCAGCGCAATCTGACCGGTGCCATCAACAAAGTGATTGAGGAAGGCGGCCTGCGCATCGTCGCGCAGCGCCGGATCCAGATGACTCAGGGTCAGGCCGAGCGCTTCTACGGCGTCCATGCTGAGCGGCCCTTTTTCGGCGAGCTGGTCGAGTTCATGACATCCGGCCCGGTTGTGGTTCAGGTGCTTGAGGGCGAAAATGCTGTGGCGCGGTATCGTGACATTATGGGCGCGACCAATCCGGCCGAAGCCGCCGAAGGCACGATCCGGCAGCTCTTCGCCCAATCGATCGGTGAGAACTCGGCCCATGGGTCAGATTCCGACGAGAATGCCGCGCTTGAAATCGCGCAGTTCTTCAGCGAAGCCGATATCGTCGGCTAGTCTGTCTGGCCGTTGCCGGCCCGGATCCGGGCGCAGGCGCGGCGCAGCGCTTCCGGATACAGCCGGTGTTCCGCCGGCAGCAGTCTCTGTGCCAGTGCGGCGGCGGTATCACCCGGCCGGATCGGGATGCGGGCCTGGGCAATAACCTCGCCAGTATCCACGCCGTCGCTGACCCAGTGCACGGAGCAGCCGGCCTCGGTCTCGCCGGCCTCTATGGCCCGGGCATGCGTGTTCAGACCGGGATATTTCGGCAGCAGAGACGGGTGAATATTGACCATCCGGCCCTGCCATCTGCGGACAAACCAGGGTGTCAGGACGCGCATATAGCCGGCCAGGGCAATCACATCGACGCCCCGAGCCTGCAGGTGGTCATCCAGTGCGCGCTCATGCGCCGCCCGGTCTCCCGAAAACGGCCGGTGATCAACCGCGATTGCCTCAATTCCCCGCGCCCTTGCGAGATTAAGCCCATCGGCGTGTGGCTGGTTGGACAGGACAAGCACCGGTTCGGCCGGATAGTCCGCCGCCTGGGCGGCTTCGACCAGCGCGACCATGTTCGAGCCGCGTCCGGAAATCAGAATTCCCAGCCGAAGCCTGGTCATCCCGGACACAGTCTCCCGATGACGACCGGCGCTTCGCCGAGCTCCCGCAGCCGCGCCATGGCCAGATCGGCCGCGTCCTGTGGGACCGCGAAGACCATGCCGAGCCCCATATTGAAAGTCTGGCGCATATCGTCTTCCCGGATCGCGCCCTCGCGCTGCAACCAGTCAAAGACGGGCGGCGGGGTCCAGGCCCCATAGTCAATCTCGGGCAAGAGACCGTCGGGACACATGCGCGGCGTGTTCTCAGTCAGGCCGCCACCGGTAATGTGCGCGAGCCCGGTGACCAGATGCTCCCGGATCAGGGGCAGGGCTGCGCCCGTATACAGCCGCGTCGGGGTCAGCAGGGCGTCTCCCAGGCTGGCATCGGCAAACGGTGCCGGCGCATCCCAGTCAAGGCCGGTGCGCTCAACCACTTTGCGGACCAGTGAATAGCCATTAGCATGGGGCCCGGAGGAGGCGATGCCGATCAGGATATCTCCGGCGGCCATGCGGGCATGGTCTGGCAGCAAGGCCTCCCGCTCAACTGCGCCAACAACGAAGCCAGCCAGGTCATAGTGGCCAGGGGGATACATGCCGGGCATTTCGGCGGTTTCGCCGCCGACCAGGGCACACCCGGCCTGCCGGCAGCCTTCCGCGATCCCGGCAATCACCGCCTCGGCGGTGCCTTCGTCCAGATGGCCTGTTGCAAAATAATCGAGGAAAAAGAGGGGTTCCGCGCCCTGGGCGAGGACGTCATTCGCGCACATCGCGACCAGGTCGATGCCGATCGTATCGTGTCGCCCGGTGGCGAAGGCCAGCATCAGCTTGGTGCCGACGCCATCTGTTCCGCTGACGAGGACAGGGTCGGTCCATCCTTCCTTTTTCAGGTCGAACAGCGCGCCGAACCCTCCAAGTCCGCCCATCACCCCGGCGCGCGAGGTGGATTTGGCAAGTGGAGAAATGCTGGTGACCAGGCGCTCGCCTGCCTTAATATCGACACCGGCATCTCGGTATGAAAGCGGGGGAAGGATCTCTTCAGCCATGATGAGGCGCGTTAGCATGCACGCCCGTCGCTGGCCAGACGGGAAATCCCGGTTCACCTGATGGCGGTGGCTTGTTACTGTCTCTCAAGACAAGGATGAAGACGATGATTCGAACAGTTTTGCTGGCTCTTGTGGCCCTGTCAGGCCTTGCTCCACTGACCTTTGCACAGGTTCCGGAGGTGTTCATCATTCGCGGCATCGAGGTTGATGAGACCGCCGAAACGGTGATCGAGGCGCAGCAGGCGGCCTTTGCCGCTGCGAAACTTGAAGGCGTTTTCGACATGATTGGTCGGCTGACCTTGCCTGAGGATCTTGTCGCGGCCGAATCGCTGGTCCTTGACCAGGCCGCTGCGGATTACCTCACGGCGGCCGTTGATGTGGTGCAGGAGACCCGGGGGGCCGGGCGGTACCGGGGCGAGCTGGCCGTCGTGTTCAGCCAGACGCGGTTGCGCGACTTCCTCGAGCTGTCGGGCATTCCCTTTACTGACCAGATAGCTCCGCCGGCCCTGTTGGTGCCCGTCGCCGGGGGAGGGTATGGCCCCATCTGGCACACTGAGCTGGAGGCGGAGGGCTCCGCCTATCTTGTGCCCCTCGCGTTGAGCCCGGAGGGGCGGTATTCCCGATTCAGCTCCTGGGACGACCTCTCTCAGGAAGCTCTCATGAACGGCGCCCGCCGCGCCATACTGGCCGAATTGCTCGGCGCTCCCGGCCGCTTCCAGGTCCGCTTGTCGTCGCTGACAGCGTCCGGCGTCGAGGACATTGGCCTGACCGCGCCGCAGCCGGATCTCGCTCTAGCGGCTCAGGCCGTCGGACACAGGCTCGATGATGCCTGGAAAAAGGCCTCAATTGTCCGGGAGGCCGAACGCAATGCGCTGCAGGCCACGGTCAGCTATACCTCGCTGGCAGAGTGGAATACGCTGCGCCGGGCTCTGGTTCAGTCGCCCCTCGTGTCGGATTTCTCGACAGTCGCCGTGGCCCGGGATGGGGCGCTTGTGCGCTTTGTCTTCGCCGGGAATGGCGAACGGCTGATTGCCGATTTGCGCGACCGCGGCGTGATTATCACAGCCCAGCCAATTGGCTGGGTTTTATCATCTGCCGCTGCGGCGGGTCGCCAGGAGCCATAAATCGACGTGTCGACGTCCAGCCAACTTCCGTTGCGGTTTCCAGAGGCACCACTTGGCTTTGACGGCCTGTGTATCACGCCGGCCAACGCCCAGATCATCGCAGCGATAAAGCGGACTGGGGCCTGGTTTGCGCCGGTCTTCTGTCTGACCGGCACGGCGGGTGCAGGCCTGACCACGCTGGCCATTGCCTGGGCCGCCGATTGCGGCGGGCTTTTTGTCGACCTGTCCGGCGACGGGGCGGACCTGCCCCGCCCGAGCGAAATTGGAGGGGAATTTGTGGCCCTTGATCGCGCCGATCTCTGCCGGCAGGAAGACTGGCTTTTAACGCTGTTCAGCGCGAGCCAGAGGCTCGGGGGCCGGGTCCTGATGACGGCCCGAACCCCGCCATCTGATTGGGGTCTGCAGTCCGGCGATCTCGTCTCCCGGCTGCGCTCTGCACCGATTGCCAGTCTCGGGCTTCCCGATGAGCCTTTGATGCGGGCCCGTCTGCACCGGGCTGCCGCACGATCGGCGCTGAGTCTGCCGCCGGCGGTTGAAGCCTATCTGATAATCCGTCTGGGTCTGAGCTATGAAGCAATCGAAGAAACCGTTACCAGACTGGCGGGGGCCGCAGGGGGGCGGCGGGCGCTGACGGTTCCGATGGCACGGGCGGTTCTTGATGCCGGGCAGGACCAGGGAGTGACGGAATGACACATGCACGGGATCAGAGTGATACGGGGACGATGGCCAGCCCGGTTCGGGGGAGTGACCGGTTTCTGAATCGCGAACTGTCCTGGTTACAGTTCAACCTTCGGGTCCTTGAGGAGGCCGACAATATCCGGCACCCCCTGCTGGAGCGGCTGCGTTTCCTGTCAATCTCCGCCAGTAATCTCGATGAGTTTTTCATGGTGCGCTATGCCGGCCTTCGGGAACAGCTGCGAGCCGGTATCACCCGCACCAGCCAGGATGGCCGCACGCCCCGCCAGCAGGTCGAGGAGATTGAGGTTATGGTTGCCGACCTTATCCGGCGCCAGCAGGTCTGCTGGATTGATCTGCGCAGCAAGCTTCAGGATGAACGGATCGATATTCTGCGTATCGATCAAATCCGCAAATCCGATGCCAAATGGCTGCATCAGTACTTTCACAATAATGTGTTTCCGATCCTGACGCCACAGGCGGTCGACCCGGCCCATCCGTTTCCCTTTATCCCAAATCTGGGATTTGCCATCGCGTTCGCGCTGAGCCCGCAATCCGGCAATGGTGAGCCGATGGTCGGGCTGGTTCCGATGCCCGCCTTTTCGTCGCGCTTCGTCCGTCTTCCTGATCATAAGTCCGGTGTGATGCGTCTTGTGCGTCTGGAGAGCATTATTGCCCATTTCCAGGCGGACTTGTTTCCTGGCTTTGTGTCGACCGGGCATTGTGTTTTCCGGGTCGTGCGCGACAGCGACATCGAGATCGAAGAAGAATCCGAAGACCTGATCACGGAATTCGAAATCCTTCTGAAACAACGCCGCCGTGGCCGGATCGTCCGGATTCATTTCGATGTGGATGCCCCGGAGACCTTGCGCGATGTGATCGTCCGGGAAATGGATGCCGAGCCGCGTGACGTGATGCTGCTGGAAGGCTTGCTGGGGATGAAAGACCTGTCCGGGCTGATCCTGAAGGATCGGCCAGACCTGCTGTTCACCCCTTATGAGGCGCGGTTCCCGGAGCGGATCCGGGAGATGGGCGGCGATTGTTTCGAGGCCATCCGCGCCAAGGATATTCTCGTCCACCACCCTTATGAATCGTTTGATGTGGTCGTCCAGTTCGTCCGACAGGCGGCGCGTGATCCCGATGTTATTGCCATCAAGCAGACCCTTTACCGCACCACGCTGGACTCGCCGATTGTCAGCGCCCTGATCGAGGCGGCAGAGGCAGGCAAGAATGTGACCGCCCTGGTGGAGATCAAGGCCCGGTTTGATGAGGAAACCAATCTGCGGCTGGCCCGCGATCTCGAACGCGCGGGCGTGCAGGTGGTGTATGGATTTATCGACTACAAGACCCACGCCAAGGTGTCGCTGGTGGTGCGGCGTGAGGATGGTGGCTTGAGAACCTACACCCATTTTGGCACCGGGAATTATCACCCGATCACGGCCAAGGTGTATACCGATCTGTCGCTTTTCACGGCTGATCCGGCTTTGGGACGGGATGCCGGGCGTCTGTTCAACTATGTCACTGCTTACCGGGCCCCGCCGGAGGAGCCGCCCGCTCTTGAAAAAGTGGTGATGTCCCCCGTTGGACTGGAGGATTTTCTGATCGCCGGCATTCGCAAGGAAGCAGACGCGGCGCGTGACGGCCGGCCATCGGGTCTGTGGGCCAAGATGAATGCTCTGGTCGATGGTGATGTTATTGATGCCCTGTACGAAGCCAGCCAGGCCGGGGTGCCGATCCGCCTTGTGGTGCGGGGGATTTGCTGTCTCAGGCCGGGAGTTCCGGGTCTGTCAGAGACCATACAGGTCAAGAGCGTGGTGGGGCGGTTTTTGGAACATTCGAGAATTGTCTGCTTTGCCAATGGGGCGGCGCTGCCCTCGGGCCAGGCCAGGGTTTACATCTCGTCGGCGGACTGGATGGATAGAAATCTCAAGCGTCGGGTCGAGGCGCTCGTCCCGATTGAGGTGCCGACCGTACACCGCCAGGTCCTGAACCAGATCATGATTTCAAACCTGAATGACGATATGCAAAGCTGGGAGATGGACGCCGAGGGACGCTATGTCCGTATCCAGCCGGGCAGCGACATGCCCGGCTTCAGTGCACATAATTATTTCATGGCCAATCCCAGCCTGTCCGGGCGGGGAAGTGCGCTGGTCATCAGCGAACCGCCGCGACTGGCGCCGCGCAGGCGCGTGCGCAAGTAAATGACGGGCCGCATCGAGAAAGTGGCGGTGATTGATGTCGGTTCGAATTCGGTTCGAATGGTCATCTATGAGCGGGCCGGGGCCGCCTTGCTGCCTTTTTTCAATGAGAAGACAATGGCCGCCCTCGGGGCGGATGTTGGCCGGACCGGGCGTCTCCATCCCGATGGGGTCAGCCTGGCGCTCGAGACGTTTCGCCGGTTTCAGGCCATTCTGGCGAGCTTCGGGATCCAGAAGGTGTATGCCGTGGCGACTGCGGCGGTGCGCGATGCCGAAGACGGCGATGCGTTTCGCCGCGCCGCCGAGCAGGTGCTGGGCGTCGAGGTGTCGATCCTGTCCGGGCTTGAGGAGGGCCGCCTGTCGGCCCGCGGCGTGGCGCTTGGTCTGCCCGGTGCCGAAGGTGTCGTCGCCGACCTGGGCGGCTCCAGCCTCGAATTGTGCCGGGTTGGGGCTGACGTGTCCGATGGCGGCGAAACCTATGCCCTGGGGCCGCTTGCGCGCAGCGATGATGACCAGCTGGCACTTGGCAAACGGGCAAAGGCCATCCGCAAAGTGGTCTCAGCGTCGGCCCTGTTGCCACTGGAGAAGGGACAGCTTTATGCCGTCGGCGGGGCCTGGCGGAACCTGGCCGCCATCAACACCATGCTGACCGGCTATCCTTTGGGGGTCATCCATGCCTCCCGGCTGACCCGCGATGATCTCAGCCATATTATTGAGGCGGCACAGACCGCCCGCACGGATAAAACGGTCCGGTTGCAGCTGCAGCAGGTCGCGAAGCGACGGTATCGCAGTCTGCTTCATGCCGCCCTGGTCCTCGAGGGCGTGCTGTACCGGGCCGGCCAGTCAGAGGTGACGATCTCGGCCTATGGTCTGCGGGAGGGCATTGTCATGGATGCGCTGCATCTGGATGCGGAGCAGGGGCTGGTGGACACGATCGGGCTATATCTGCGCCTTTCGGAGCCGAGCCGGGCTTTCGGTCAGGCTCTGGTCGATTTTATTGCGCCGGTGACAGAGGGGCTGAAAATTGACCTGGCTCTGGTGCGGGCCGCCTGCCTGATGGCGGATTCCGGTGCGCGCATGCATCCGGACCATCGCGCGGAGCTGGTGTTCGACCAGGTCCTGCGGGCCCCTATACCGGCCCTTCGGCCAGAGCAGCGTGTGTTGACGGCGCTGGCTGTGGCGTATCGCTATTCCTCGAAATTTGTCCTGCCTCCCGATCTGGCATCGCTGGTGTCGGAGAAAGCCCGCAACCGGGCTGAAATTCTCGGCACGGCGATGCGCCTGGGCGGGGCCTTTTCCGGACGCTCCGGGCGGCTTTTGGGGCGGGCTTGCCTCGAGCGGACGGCGGGCGACCTGACCCTGGTCGTCCGGGCCGACGATCATGAAATGGTGTCGGAGACGGTGCGCAGACGGCTTCGGCAGCTGGCTGGCCTGATCGGACGCAAATCCAGTCTTCGAACGGCGGCGAGAAGCTAGAGTTCGAACAGTCGGACCGTTCCGTCCTGAAAGGATAAAGCGAGCTGCCCTGACAAAAGCGCCCGGGCTTTTCGACCAAACAGCTCGAACCGCCATCCCTGCATGGCAGCAATGTCGTTGCCCGTTTCGCCCCGGGCGAGCTTGTCAATATCGGCCGCATTGGCAATCAGCCGCGGCACGACACTCTTTTCGTCACTCACGGCTTTGAGCAGGACTTTGAGCATTTCCGGCGCACCGGCGGGCATTTCTGCATTTTGCTGACGTTTCGGCAGGTCAGGGGCCCAGTCGTCAACATTCTCAAGCGCTCTGTGGATGGCCTCCTGCAGGCCGTCGGCGTATTTCGAGCGGATAAATCCCTTGGGCACAGCACGCAGACGTTCAAAGGCCTGTTCGGATGTCGGTTTCTGATCGGCAATTTCCTGAATGGCGTCATCTTTCAGGATCCGCCGACGGGGCCGGTCCATGTCCTGGGCCATCTGTTCCCGCCAGGCAGCGACAGATGCGAACACCGCGGCATAATCCTTCTGCGGTTTGCGCAGCTTCAGGCGCTGCCAGGCAAGCCGCGGCTCTGTATTGTAAAGCGCCGGATCGCACAGCGCCGCCATTTCATCCTCAATCCAGCTCAGCCGGCCCGAGTCTTCCAACTGCGCTTTCATGCTGAGATAGGCATCGCGCAGATGTGTCACATCGCCGAGGGCATAGGACAATTGCTTGTCAGTCAGGGGCCGCCTTTTCCAGTCGGTAAACTGGCTGGATTTGTCGAGGCGGCGCTTGAGCACCCGTTGGATCAGATTGTCATACGAGACCGAGTCGCCAAGGCCCAGCGCCATAGCGGCGATCTGGGTGTCAAATACCGGGCTGGGCGGGGCACCGAGCATGCGGGTGAAGATTTCCATGTCCTGGCGGGCGGCATGAAAAACCTTGACGCGGCTTTCGTCGGCGATCAGCGCCAGCAGGGGTGACAGGTCCAGCCGCTCGCTGAGCGGGTCGACGATGACTTCATAACCTTCGCATGACACCTGGATCAGGCAGAGCTCGGGCCAGTAGGTCCGTTCCCGGTGAAATTCAGTGTCGACGCAGAGAAACGCACCTTCAGACAGGCGCTCACAGGCCGCATCAAGGGCGGCCTGGTCAAGTATGGGTTCGATAGTGTTGGCTTCCATCAGCTGGACCTAGCGGTTTTTGCCCTGTCTGACGAGAAGAATTGCCAGCATTTATACCGGACCCAGCCGCCGGGCGTCGATCTGAAAGGACGAGCCGGGATTTGCCCCGGATCCGGTGTCGGGGTCGGGCGCGCGTTCCCGGCGCAACTGCGCAACAATCTGGTGCATGGAAACGCCTGACCCAGCGGCCCCGGAAGAGGTGCGGGCCTGTTGGCTGGTCGGTCGCGCCGCGCGGCCGACATGATGGAACCGCATCCGCATCGGCGTTGAGACGGCCTTGCCGAAAGCGATGCATTCCCGGTCAGCAAGAGAAGACAAAAAGGCCACGGCCGACCGCGAGCCATTGGCGATCGCGCGGCGGATCACGTCCTGGTCGGCATCATTGCCCAGCCGCAGGGCAAAAATCGTGTTGCATTGCGACAGGATGGTCGGGTCGAGTTCATGCGGGCGCTGGGTGACGATACCCAGCGACACACCATATTTGCGCCCTTCCTTGGCGATCCTTGAAATTGCCGCCCGGGTGGGTGCGAAGGCGTTGTCCGGTTCTGTCGGAATATACCGGTGAGCCTCCTCGCACACGACCAAGGTACGGACCCGGCTATGGCTGGCCAGGGCCAGGTCGAAGGCCAGGCGGCACAGCACCGACACGATCGAATCCACCACTTCCGAGGGGATCCCCGACATTTCGAAGACTGTGATCTGCTGTTGCTCAATCGGTACGCGAAACACGGTTCCGAGAAAGGCACTCATCCGATCAGAGGCATCCCGCGATCCGAACAGAAAATCAAAGCGCGGGTCAGTCACCACCGCATCGAACCGCGCCTTGAGCTGACGCGTAGCCAGCCGTCGGCGCGCCCCGTCCAGCGATCCAATATCCTCGTCGAGCAGCTGGATGAGGTCGGCGATCCTGTAGGGAACCGGTGTGTCGGAGGTGAGAGCGGGGCCTGTGCCGCCGGGCTTGCGCAACATGCGACCGGAAGCACCGTCTCTGTAAATCGCTTTGGCCCGCGGAATCATTTCCCGCAGGATATCGAGATCTTCACCCCCGGGCGGCTCGCCCCGGAACACAATCCGGGCGAACTCTTCAAGCGTCAAAAGCCAGAATGGGAGGTCGAGTGTATCGACCGTAATCGTATGGGCCTTGTCCCCGAAGGCCTCACGATATTCATTATGGGGGTCGAGGATCAGGATACGCTGGTCGGGTTTCTGCTCTGCAATCTTGTGCAGGATCATCGATATCGCGGTGGATTTCCCGGTCCCCGTGGTCCCGACCACTGCGAAATGGCGCGACAGCAGAGCATCGGTCGACACCAGCGCCGGAATGTCACGCGCCTGGCTGAGGACGCCGATGGGCATGGTGGTCTCGTGGCGGGCGCGGTAGATTGTGAGCAGGTCTTCCTCACACATCCGGTGGGCCGGGGCGCCGATTCGCGGATAGACCGACATGCCGCTGGAGAAGGCGTAGAGGCCGTTGTCGTCACATCCGATTTCGCCGTTCAGCTCAACGGACAGGATCAGGCGGTTGGTGCTCTCATGGGTCCAGACCCCCTGATCGGCCTCAACCTTGAACAACAGGCCGATTAGGCGCCGCGTATCGACCGTAATGGTAATCATCTGGCCCACTGCCCAGGCCGGTTCCAAATCGTCCCGGGGGTCCGACAGTGCGGCAATTACAGCCTTGGTGCCGTCACACGCGATCACATGGCCAATGTCGGTCGGTCGGGTCTGGGGGTCTGCTGCCGCGGCGGGTGTGCGCAGGCGACCAGCCAGGTCTCTGTCGGGCAGGGCGGGGTTGGGACGGTCGGGTAGCGAGGTCATGATAGGCTTATGCCCGCACCAGATTGAAGCCAGGTTAAGCTGCCCTCGCAATTCCCGCTGATCCCGACCCTTGACAATCCTGCCCCTGCATCGCCTAAAGCCGCGGTCCTGAATGCCCCGAATGGAGCCCACCATGCACGCCTATCGCACCCATAATTGCGGCGAACTGCGCAAGTCCGATGTCGGCCAGACCGTCAAGCTGTCCGGCTGGTTGCATCGCCGACGGGATCATGGCGGAGTCCTGTTCCTCGATTTGAGAGATCATTTCGGGCTGACCCAGATTGTTTTCAATCCCGGCGCTCCGGGCTTTGACATTGTCGACCATTTGAGGGCCGAAAGCGTTCTGACGATCGAGGGTCGGGTTGTGGCGCGCGAGGAGACTCTGGTTAATCCTAATCTGGAGACGGGAGAGATTGAGATCGTCGCTGCCGGAGCCATGGTCCAGTCGGAAGCCGCGGAGCTGCCGCTGCCGGTTTTTGGCGAGCCGGATTATCCTGAAGATATTCGTTTGCGTTATCGGTATCTGGACCTCAGGCGGGAAACCCTGCACGCCAATATGGTGCTGCGGTCCGACGTTATCGCGTCAATTCGTAGCCGTATGGTGGGTCAGGGGTTCACCGAATTCCAGACACCGATCCTGACGGCTTCCAGCCCAGAGGGCGCGCGTGACTTCCTGGTCCCCAGCCGTCTTCATCCCGGCGAATTTTATGCGCTGCCTCAGGCGCCCCAGCAATTCAAGCAATTGCTCATGGTGTCCGGCTTTGATCGCTATTTTCAGATTGCCCCCTGTTTCCGGGACGAAGATGCGCGGGCCGATCGGTCCCCCGGTGAGTTTTACCAGCTCGATGTTGAGATGAGCTTTGTGACCCAGGAAGATGTCTTTCAGGCGATTGAACCTGTCATGCGAGGCGTGTTCGAAGAGTTCGCCGACTGGCAGGGGAAGGGGCGGGTCGTTCCCGAGGGCCCGTTTCCCCGCATTCCCTATGCCGACGCGATGCTGAAATACGGCTCTGACAAGCCAGACCTGCGCATTCCGATCATCTGCTCGGATGTGTCCGATATCGTGACCCGTGAGGACGTCACCCTGGGTGTGTTCCGAAAAATCGTCGAGGGGGGCGGCATTGTTCGGGCTATCCCCGCTCCACAGACAGCCGATCAGCCCCGCAGCTTCTTCGACAAAATGGACAATTGGGCCAAAAAAGACATGCAGGCGCCGGGGCTCGGCTATATGCGTTTCGTCGATCAGGATGGCAGTTTGACCGCAACTGGCCCTATCGCCAAATTCTTCTCACCGGAAGCCCTTCTGGCGCTGGCCGGGCAGGCCGGGATTGCGGCTGGTGATGCCTTGTTCTTTGCCGCCGGGAAAAAAGGCGATGCGGAGCGGCTTCAGGGCGCTGCGCGCAACCGGATCGGACAGGAGCTGGGACTGGTGGAGCCCGGTATTTTCCGGTTCTGCTGGATTGTCGATTTCCCCATGTTCGAGTGGGACGAGGACAATAAGAAGGTGGATTTCAGCCACAATCCGTTTTCGATGCCGCAAGGGGGCATGGAGGCTCTGCAGGGCGCTGAAACTGCTGACGCGCAACTGGCGCTGAAAGCCTATCAGTATGACATCGTCTGTAACGGGATCGAATTGTCGTCCGGGGCCATACGGAACCATCGTCCTGACATCATGCTGAAGGCCTTTGAGATCGCCGGGTATGGCGCTGAAGTGGTCGAGGCCGAGTTTGGCGGCATGCTGAACGCGTTTCGCTTCGGGGCCCCCCCGCATGGCGGAATCGCACCCGGGGTGGACCGCATGGTTATGTTGCTGGCGGATGCC
This sequence comes from uncultured Hyphomonadaceae bacterium, assembly GCA_938084575.1. GTDB lineage: Bacteria > Pseudomonadota > Alphaproteobacteria > Caulobacterales > Hyphomonadaceae > Henriciella. The sequence continues at coordinate 79,484 of CALKFG010000002.1, read as the reverse complement.
GAGAATATTCGGGATGTGACGTTGTTCCCGATGAACCAGCAGGCCCGGGACCTGATGATGCAGGCGCCCTCGCCGGTGCGCGATGAGCAGCTGCGGGAACTGAATATTCGTATGGCGCCGCAAAAAAAGGCCTGATGGGCGGCGGCCGCAGGCGGGGCCGGCGGTAGACCTGATCGACGCATCGCAGTAGAGCCTTCAGGTGTGATCAGAAAGGCGGACTTTGATGTTTGATTTGCGTACGGTTCGTGACCACCCCGACCTGTTTCGAGCAGCCTGGGAGCGAAGAAAACCTGGGTTGGGCTCGGTGGTCGACGACCTCCTGGCGCATGATGGCGCCTTGCGAAAGGCCGTCAGTGACAAGCAGGAGGCCGAAGCCGTCCGCAACACCAATTCGAAGCAGATCGGACAAGCCAAGGCCAAAGGTGACGAAGCCGAGGCTGCGCGCCTTATGGCTCAGGTCGCTGAGGCAAAGCAGACGATTGAGACCGCCGGTGAGCAGGAAGCTGCGGCGCGGGCAGAGCTGGACGGGGTCTTGCTGGGACTGCCCAACCTGCCGCTCGATGACGTCCCGGACGGTCTGGATGAGACGGGCAATACCGAGCAGGGCCGATGGGCCCCAGAGGTACCGCACCCGCTACCCGCGGCGCTTGCCGACCACGTCACCCTGGGTGAGGGTCTCGGCTATATGGATTTTGAGACTGCGGCCGGCATGTCAGGGGCCCGCTTCGTGCTTTTGACCGGTTTGCTGGCCCGGCTTGAACGTGCGCTGGCGGCCTTCATGCTGGATTCGCAGACCCAGCAGAATGGATACACCGAGGTGTCCCCACCGCTTCTTGTCCGTGACCAGGCTTTGAGGGGAACTGGCCAACTGCCGAAGTTCAAAGAAGATTTATTCCAGGCCGATACAGGCCATTACTTGATTCCGACGGCGGAAGTCCCGTTGACCAACATGGTGGCGAACCGGATTGTCGAGGCAGGCGCCTTGCCCCGGCGACTGACCGCGCAGACCCCGTGCTTCCGATCCGAGGCGGGTAGTGCGGGGCGCGATACGCGCGGGATGATCCGCCTGCACCAGTTCAGCAAAGTGGAGCTGGTTTCAATTGTGCGCAACGAAGCCGAGGGCTTGGACGAGCTGGAACGCATGACGCGCTGTGCCGAGGGCATCCTCGAAGCGCTCGGCTTGCCCTACCGGCGCATGCTGCTGTGCTGCGGGGATATGGGATTTGCGGCGCGCAAGACCTATGATCTGGAAGTCTGGTTGCCGAGTCAGGACAGCTATCGTGAAATCAGCTCCTGCTCCTATTGTGGCGAATTCCAGGGCCGCCGGATGAATGCGCGCTGGCGGCCGGTCGCCCAGGAGGGGGATGCCAAGCCGAAGCCGGAATTCGTGCATACGCTGAACGGGTCCGGCCTGGCGGTCGGACGAACGCTTCTGGCGGTTATGGAGAATTACCAAATGGAGGATGGCTCCATACGCGTTCCGGAGGTGCTCCAGCCTTATATGGGTGGGCTTCAGATCATTTCCTGAGCGGGCTGCCCGACGGGGCAGGTGGTTCCTGTCGGCTGACAGGGCTGAACACAGAGCAGGCAAGACGACGATGAAAATCCTTCTGACCAATGATGATGGCATCCATGCGCGCGGTCTGGACGTTTTGGAAAAGATCGCGCGCGAACTCAGTGACGATATCTGGATTGTGGCGCCGGAACTGGAACAGTCGGGCAAGGGACGGGCAATCTCATTGACGGAGTTCGTCCGTGTGCGGGAGGTGTCTCCACAGCGGTTCAGTGTGAATGGCACGCCGAGTGACTGTGTTTTGCTGGCCCTCGATGAGTTGATGGCGGTCAAGCCGGACCTCATTCTGTCCGGCGTGAATGCCGGGCAGAACATTGCCGAGGATACGACTTTTTCGGGAACCATTGCGGCCGCCTTGTTCGGAATGCAGCATGGGGTTCCCGCCATTGCCCTCAGCCAGTCCAAGGGGTTTCAGAACCCCCATTCCTGTCCGTGGGACACGCCTCTGGCCTGGGGCACGCGGGTTCTGCGCCCCCTGATCGAGAAGGGCTGGCCGGCCGATCTGATTTTAAATGTGAACTTTCCGGACCGGGCGCCGGCGGATGTGGCGGGCATACGCGTCACACGGCAGGGCTTCCGGGATGAAAGGATTATCCGGACAGAGGCGCGCCAGGACTTGCGGGGCAATGCCTATTACTGGATTGGCTATCGCGGGAAGTTGTCGAATCCGGATGCCGGCACCGATTTGCGCGCGATTTATGACGGCTATGTGTCGGTATCGCCCTTGCATGTAGATCTGACCCATGAGTCGTTTTTACGGGAAATGACCACGACATGGCCGGACTGATTGCGGATCCTCTCCGGGCGGCGCGCATGATTCTCGCTCTGCGGCGTCAGGGGATTCGGGATGATGGTGTCTTATCGGCTCTGGAAACCGTTGACCGTGCCGCTTTCGTCGACCCTCAGCTGGAGGCGGTGGCCAATGAGGATGTTGTCCTGCCCATCGCCTGTGGCCAGTCTATTCCCAGGCCCCTGATCACGGCGAAGCTGCTTCAGGCGCTGGATATACCGCCGGATAATGCGCAGAGAGTGCTGCTCGTCGGGGCGGGGAGCGGCTATATGGTGGCCCTGCTCAGCCAGCTGTGCCGGCACGTATATGGCGTCGAACGGTACAAGACGCTGGCGCAGGCAACGGCCCTCCGGCTTGAGGCGCTGGGCGTCAGCAATGTGACCATCCGGCATGGCGATGGCCTTCTGGGACTTCCTGAGCACGGACCTTTTGACCGGATCCTCCTGACCGGCTCTCTCACCACCATACCGGCAGTCCTGATTGAGCAGTTGAGCCGCTCCGGACGTCTTGTGGGCATTGTAAGCGGGTCGGGTGGGCAGCTGATGCTGAGGGCCTATTCCGACCGCAAAATTGCTTTTGAGGACGTCTTTCATGGCGGGCTTGGCGCGCTTGTCCCGGGTCTGTCACAATCGCTCTGAGGGGCACCGCCTCAAAGCGTGTCGGTGCTGCCGCATTCGCCCTGCGCGACGATGCTGACGCCCATCTGGGCAGCCTCACAGGCATTGCTGTAGGTTGCGCCATTACAGCCACAGACCGGGCGTGTCTCGGCCGGGCAGGCTTCCGGAACACGCTGGCAGCTTCCGGGCCCGTCCAGAATTTCGAGGCACTGGCCCTCCGGCTTCTCGCAGTAAAAATTCGCCGGGCACATCACCCCGGTGATCCCGCCGCAGGCTTCTCCGGCAGCATCAATCACCGGCGCGGCATACGACGCCGGTGCACCTCCGCCGGCTGGAGGGGCCGCAGCATCGCTGGCCGACCCGGTAGCGCCGGGTGTGGACGGAGAGCAGGATGCCAGCAGCAGGGCGAGGGGAAGGATGAGGCGGACCATTCCAATAACCTTCTCGGTTGCGCCTGAAAACGATTCGGTCATATCACGTTGATCGAAAAACGGCGACACTTTGCAGTGCCGCCATTGGGGGTTTGTCCGGATCTGACCCGTTTCTAAGCGCCCGATCAGGCTTTCTGGGCAGCTTCCTGCAGCCGGCCGAAGATGTTGCCGCCATGACCGGCGCCGGACTCAAAATGTGTCTGCGTCGTCGTATCGGTGATCTCATCCCACTTTGCGGCGACGGCTTCGGCGGTCAGGGCTTCTCCCTGGCCGACGAAGGCTCCACGTGTTTCAACAATCTGGGCCATGGAGAAGGCGCCTGCGCCAGCCGACAGGATCATGCCGCTGGGGGCGTCTTCCTTGACCAGATTGATCACGCCGGGCGTGACGTATTCGGGCTTGAGCTGATCAAGAGTCTGTTGGGGCATCAGGCCTTCGGTCATCCGGGTCGCCGCGATCGGGCAGACGGCATTGACCTTGATATCATACTTGGCGCCTTCGATCTTCAGCGTGTTCATCAGGCCGACGACACCCAGTTTGGCCGCGCCATAATTGCCCTGTCCGAAATTGCCATAAAGCCCGGTCGAGGAGGTTGTGACAACCAGACGGCCATAGCCCTGCTCCTTCATAATGTCCCAGGCGGCCATGAAGGGTTTGAAGGTCCCCAGCAGGTGGACGTCGACGACCAGGTCGACATCCTGCTGCGTCATCTTGGAGAACGACTTGTCTCGCAGGATCCCGGCATTGGCGATAATGATGTCAATCCGGCCAAAGGCGGCCAGTGTGTCATCGATCATCTTCTTGACCCCGGCATCGTCAGCAACCGACGAGCCATTGGCAATAGCCTGACCGCCCATCGCCTCGATTTCCGCAACCACCGCCTCTGCCGCAGCAGAATTGCCGCCGGTGCCATCCATGCTGCCGCCAAGATCGTTGATCACGACACGCGCGCCACGACGGGCCAGTTCCAGAGCGTGCTGGCGGCCAAGGCCACCGCCAGCGCCGGTTACGATTGCGACACGGTTGTCAAAACGGATATCGGACATTTCAAGTCTCCACTTGTTCAGTGCTGGCGGGCCAGCGGGCTGGCGCCGTTGCACCACCGTGGCCTGCTTTGGTCAAGCTATGGCGCAACGTCAGCCCTTGCCAGGTGTTGGATGCCGTGTTGACCTCGGGGGGTAAAAAAAGGACGTCGACCATGCTTGCTTATGTGACACTCGGAACCAACGACATTGAAAAAGCCACTGCATTCTATGATGCGCTGCTGGGCGAAATGGGCGCCAAACGCCTGTTCGATAATGGCCGCCTCTATTTCTATGGGACTGCGCCGGGCGCGCCGATGCTGGCCATTGGTGGACCATATGACGGGCAAGCGGCGACAGTTGGAAATGGTGTGATGCCAGCCATTGCCACCCCGGACAAGGAGGCGGTTGACCGGGTCTATGCGAAAGCCCTTGAGCTGGGTGCCGCTGATGAGGGCGCGCCAGGGAATCGCATGCCGACCTTCTATGGGGCCTATTTCAGGGATCCGGATGGTAACAAGATCTGCATTTGCAAGCTGGGTTGAGCCACAACAGTAATATCTCCTTGATGTGCTGCCGTAATCCGTTGAAGACGGTGGCGAAGAAGAAATTGGGAGCGGGCGCCAGTGGATTGGGGTTGGGATAATGCACGGGCGATCTTAGGGATTGCCTTCATATTTGCTGTCGCGTTCGGCTTGTCTGAAAACCGGCGGGCGTTTCCATGGCGTATTGTACTGGGCTCGGTCGCCATTCAGTTCGTGTTTGCCCTTGTTCTTTTCGGTATTCCGTTTGTTCGGGCCGGCCTGTTTCAGATCAATACGGTAATTGACGGGCTGATTGCGGCCACCTCCTATGGCACGGCATTCGTTTTTGGACCGGTGTTTGGAACCCAGAGCGGGTGGGAGGCTCATACCGGGCAGCTGGGCCCGATATTTGCTGTGCATTTGTTGCCGTTGGTCATCGTTGTTGCCGCATTGTCCGCTTTGCTCTGGCACTGGCACGTCCTGCGATGGGTGACCAAGGGTTTCGCTATTGTTTTCCAGAAGCTGCTCGGCCTGGGCGGAGCGACCTCTCTCGCTGTATCGGCGAACGTTTTCATGGGCATGACCGAGGCGCCCGTCCTGATCAAGCCCTACCTCCTCAAGATGAGCCGGTCGGAGATCTTCATCATGATGACCGCGGGCTTTTCAACCGTCGCCGGCAGTGTTCTGGTTCTTTACGGCGTCTTCCTGGAACCCTTTCTTCCCAACGCGCTTGGCCAGCTTCTGGCGGCATCGCTGATCGCTACGCCTGCCGCGGTCGCGATATCCCTGGTGATGATTCCCGAAACCGTGAAAGCCGATCAGCGCCAGCCGGAGCCCGATTTCGAGTACCAGTCGACCATGGATGCTTTCGCCACCGGGGCGTCAGACGGATTGAAAATCCTTGCCAATATCGTGACCATGTTGATTGCCGCCTTTGCCTTGCTGTTCATTGCCAATTCGGGGCTGGGTGTCCTGCCGGACTTGGCCGGTGCGCCGCTGTCGATTGAACGGATTCTGGGATGGGTATTTTCCCCCTTGATGTACATGATTGGGGTTCCGCTGGAGGAAGCCGCGCGGTCAGGCAGCATGATGGGCGTGAAAATCGTTCTGACCGAATTCGTCGCCTTTCTGGAGCTGGCCGATATTCCGGCCGAGGACATGTCCAACCGGACACGCATGATCACAGCTCACGCCATTTGCGGGTTTGCCAATTTCGGATCGATTGGCATCCTGATCGGCGGCCTGACCATGATTGAGCCGGCCCGGCGAACGACGTTCCTCGAGCTGGCGTGGAAAACGCTTCTTGCCGGTACTTTGGCGACCTGTTTGTCGGCAGCCATTGTCGGCGCCTTGCCCCAGAGCCTCTTCTTCGGATGAGGGTCCAAACGGCGTCTTGTCTGGTTGCGATAGGACTGGGATTCGCCTGCCCGGCCAGCTGGGCGCAAGCTGCCTCTGATGTGGTCACCCGGAACCAGGCTGCGGCGATACAGAGCTGCATGGATCAAGGGGCATCCGAGCTCAGCTGTAAGGCAGAGCTGAATGGCGTCCGGCTTGAAATTGTCGAAGTGTTTGGTGATCGGGCTATTGATGCGCCCGGGACCAGTCCCCTGATTCTTGCAGATCTGATTGATGAGATCGGTCCCGATCATCCAGCCGAGATTCTCAATCAGGTGCCGGGTGTCAACATCCATATGAACTCCGGCCAGGAACACCTTATCGCGATCAGGTCCCCGGTCCTGACAGGGGGCGCGGGACAAGGCAGTTTCCTGATCATGGAGAATGGGGTGCCGGTTCGGGCCTCGGCGTTTGGCAATGTCAACGGGTTGCTTGAGCTGCATTATGAGACGGCAGAGCTGATTGAGCTGGTGCGTGGACCGGGGTCGGCCAGATATGGTTCAAATGCTGTCCACGGCCTGGTGAATGTGCTCCTCGGGGGTCCGCGGGAGCGGTCGGTCGAGGGCCGGGCGTCGCTGTCGAGTCTGGGGCGCGCCAAGATCGATCTGATCGCGGATCAGGGGCAGGTGATCCGGGGCGCCCTTTCGGTCCAGAAGGATAATGGATGGCGCGACGAAACCGGTCTTATTCAAACCAAGGGATCGCTGCAGGCTGAAACAAGTCTGGCGGGCTGGGCCATCACCCTTTGGGGCGCAGGGACAGCGCTTGAACAGGAAACGGCGGATTTCATCCAAGGCCGTGATGCCTATAAGGACGAGGATATTTCCCGGGCCAATGATGATCCGCTGGCTTATCGAAATGCCTGGTCTGCCCGGGCGGGCGCGCGCTTTGAACGACCGGTGGCGCAGGGCCGTTTCAGCGTGACGTCTTTCGCCCGCTTGCAACAAATGGACTTTCGCCAGCATTTTCTGCCAAACAAAAGCTTTGAGAAAAATGGTCAGGGCGGCGGCGGTGTCCTGATGCGTTTTGAGCGCCCTTTGACGGATGCTTTGACGGTCCGGCTTGGTGCCGATCTCGATCTCTCAACCGGTTATGTGCGGGAAACGCAGGATGACCCGTTCGGATTTTTTCCGGCCGATCGGCGTTTTCCTGTCGGGGTACACTACGATTATAGCGTCGACACACGGATGGCTGGTCTCTGGTCGGAACTGGACTGGGGGGTTAGTGACCGCACGCGGGTCCTGTTCGGCCTGCGGGGTGAGACCCACCGGTACGATTATACCACAAGCGTTGCCGAAGGCGTTTATGGGCGGTTTAAGGTGCCGGGTAACCGCTCCGATGACTTCGGTTTTGTGACGCCAAAACTCGGTCTGGTTCACGCCCTGAACGATAAGGTCTCCGTTTTCGGCAATTACAGCCAGGGCGCGAGGGCGCCTCAGGCCAGTGATTTGTATCGAATCCAGAATTTCCAAGACCCCGCAGATGCAGATGTGGAGAGGCTTGAGAGTGTCGAAGTCGGGCTGCGCGGAAAGCTGGCAGACGGACGCTTCCTGTTTGAACTGGCTGCCTACGATATGGAAAAGGACAATTTCTTTTTTCGGGATGCCAATGGGTTGAACGTCACCAATGGAGAAACGCGGCATACCGGCCTCGAATTCGGCCTCGACTGGGCGATGACCCCGGCTTTGACGGTCAGGGGAGGCCTGTCATGGTCCGATCAGACCTATGCGTTTGATCGTGATGTCGGCAATGGCTCTGAGGTTATCTCAACGGGTGATCGGATAGATACGGCACCGGAATGGCTTGGCGATGTGTCTTTGGTCTGGGCGCCTGGAAAACACGTCGAAACAATCCTCTCCGCTGAACATACAGGCCGGTATTTTACCAATCCGGCAAACACGCAAACTTATCCCGGGCACACCGTTTTTGCCCTGCGCGGGCGCTACAGCCTCAGCCGGGATTTGGAGGTCACGCTGGCCCTTCGTAACCTGTTCGACGAACGGTATGCCGACCGGGCTGATTTCGTTTTTGGTGCAGAACGGTATTTTCCGGGTGAGCCCCGTAATCTGACCTTTGGGATCCGCCGGACCTTCCGTTAGAATGGAGACTGTAAATATGAAGCTTTATCATAGCCCGAAGGCGGTCAATCCGGAGCGGGTTGTCAATTTCCTGCGGTTGAAAGGAAAACTTGAAGCCGTTGAGATCGAAGACATTTCGATCATGAAGGCAGAGCATAAGCAACCGGCTTACCGTGCCCTTTCTCCCTATGCGCAGGTGCCCGCGCTGATCCTCGATGATGGCACGCCAATCACCGAGAGCCGGGCGATCTGCACCTATTTAGAGGGCCTGTTTCCCGAACCGAACCTGATGGGGTCTGATCCGCGCGAGAAAGCATTGATTGAGATGTGGGACCGGCGTGTGGAGTTCATGTTCCTGATGAATTTCGCCCAGTGGTTTCGGAATGCGAGCCCCTTCATGGCGGAGCTCGAAAAGCCCCAGCTTCCTGACGCTGCGGCGAAAGCCGAAAAATCCGTCAGGGCCTTTGTTGCCTCCCTGGACAAGCATTTGGCGGAGCATGAATGGCTTGCAGCGGGTCGGTTTTCGATCGCGGATCTGACGCTTTATCTGTGTTGTGGGTTTGCCGGCGTGATGCGGTGGAAACCGCACACCGAATTTGAACATCTCGGATCCCTGCACGCGCGGGTCGCTGAGAAACTCGCCTGATCAGATCTGGTTGATCGGTAGTTTGAGGTAAGACCGGCCGTCTTCCTCCGGCGGGGGAAGGGCGCCAGCCCGGATGTTCAGCTGCAGGCTTGGCAGGATCAGTCGAGGCGGCGCAAGGGTCGCATCGCGTGCCTCCCGCATGGTCACGAAGGTCTCTTCATTGACCTCATCGTGGGCATGGATGTTGCAGGCCTTTTGCTCAGCAACTGTGCTTTCCCAGGCCGGCAAATCTCGGTCTGCCGGGAGATAATCGTGACCGACAAAGATCCGGGTTTCGGGCGGGAGTGACAAGATGTGGCGGATCGAGCGGTACAGGGTGCGGGCGTCGCCGCCTGGAAAATCGGCCCGGGCGGAGCCAGTATCCGGCATGAAAAGCGTGTCGCCAACGAAGGCGGCGTCGCCGATCACATAGGTCATGCAAGCGGGCGTATGGCCGGGCGTGTGGAGGATGTCAATTTCGCTCGTGCCAAAGGTCAGGCGGTCCCCGTCCTGGAACAAGGCGTCGAAATCGCTGCCATTTGTGTCGACGTCCCGTGCATTGAACAAGGTCTTGAACACGGCCTGTATTTTTGTGATGTCAGCCCCAATACCGATCCGGGCACCTGTCCGTGAACGAATATGGTGCGCGGCCGAGACATGATCGGCATGGGCATGAGTATCCAGGACCCAGACCAGCTGGATGGCGCTGCGTGCGAGCTCGTCGAGGACTGCATCGATCCGTTGGGTCGAAAACCTCGCCCGGTCAGCGTCGTAGTCCAGAACCGGATCAATCAGGATGGCGGCTTTACCGCTTGCATCCCGAACCAGATAGGTCGCGGTCTTGGTCTGGTCATCAAAATATGGCGTGACATCAGTCATGGGGGGCTTCCTTTTCAAAAGCCATATATTAGTATTGACTAAATTAGCAAGTGCGAATATGAGAGCACCATGTCTTCAAGCCCTGTCCTCGATCCGGCGCTCTTCGCCGATAAGGCCACGCTGGCCGCCGCGCTGTTGCGGGCCATGTCGAATGAGCATCGCTTGATGATCCTCTGCCGGCTGGGAGCAGGCGATATGGCCGTCGCTGAGATCGGCAAGGGTATGCCGCTGTCCCAGTCCGCCTTGTCCCAACACCTGGCGATACTTCGGGATCAGAAGCTGGTATCGACGCAGCGGCAGGGGCTGCAGGTTCGCTACCGCATCGCCAATTCGGTCGTGTTGCAGCTGATCGGGGTTCTGGGCCGGCATTTCTGTCCGGAGCTTTTTGAATGAGTTTTGAGGTCGTCATTCTGACCCTGATGAGTGGCTCTGTGGTGGGTCTCCTTTTGGGGTCCTTTGGCGGCGGCGGCTCGGTGCTCGCCGCGCCGCTTCTGGTTTATGTCGTGGGGGTCGATGATCCACATGTTGCAATTGGAACATCTGCCGCAGCTGTAGCGGCGATTGCGCTGATCAGTCTGATGAGACTTTGGCGAGGCGGGAGGGTCAAATGGCCGTGTGCTACCGTGTTTGCGGTTTCCGGCCTGACCGGGGCGCTGCTTGGATCAAGCCTGGCCAAACTGGTCGAAGGCAACCTTCTGATGCTGGGGTTTTCCGTCGCCATGGCCGCCATTGCCTTATCGATGTTGCGAACTCCGGACGATGCAGGCGACCCGGATGTCCGGCTGGATCCGGCCCTGGTCTTGCGCCTGGCGCCGACGGGTGTTGTGGTGGGCTTGGCGGCCGGGTTCTTCGGCATTGGTGGAGGGTTTCTGATCGTCCCTGGCCTGATGCTGGCAGCCGGTATGAACATGTCGAACGCAACCGCCAGTTCTCTGGTGTCGGTGGCCCTTTTCGGGGCTGCGACGTCGGCCAATTATGCCATATCCGGGTTTCTGGATCTGCATCTTTTGGGACTCCTCCTGCTCGGTGGACTGGCCGGAGGCATGGCGGGACTGCGGCTGTCGACATGGCTGGACGGCCATGTCGCGACCGCCCGGACCGGATTTTCGTGCATGGTTCTTCTGGTCGCGGGATTCGTCGCATGGCAGGCCGGTTCAGCGCTGATTTAATGCGGTCTGCTGTCCCTGTCCTGCAGCGTGCGCAGGATCGGCCCCAGATGTTCGAACATATTCTGGGGCACAAGGCCGGGGCCGACCCGCTGACCGGCCTCACCATGGATCCAGACCGCGGCGCACGCGGCCGCGAAGGCCTTCATGCCCTGAGCCAGAAGACCGGCAACCATTCCGGCAAGCACGTCACCCGTGCCGGCTTTCGCCAGCCATGGGGACGCATGACGGCTGCACACAGAGCGCCCGTCGGGGGCGGCAATGCATGTTTCTGCGCCTTTTAACAGGACCATGCACCCCGTCGCTTCCGCGGCTTGCCGGGCCCGCGCCATTCGGCTGCCGGTCAGATCGGGGAAAACCCGGGCGAATTCAGCCTCATGGGGCGTTAACAGGATGACCGGGTGTTGGCGAACACGGTGGCGACCGAGGAGGATGGCCTCGGCGTCAAGCACCAGGCTGACAGGGTCGTTCAGCCTGTCCAGCTCCGCGATCTGGGAGGCCGTGCACCCCCCCGGGCCAGCCAGAACGACATTTGGCCGCCGGACCTGTTGAATCTTGCCCGATCGTACCATGATATCGGGAGGTAATGTCATCCGGTAGAGATCCGGGCAGGTGTCACTGAAAACGGTGACCAGGCCTGATCCGATGCGAGAGCTGGCCTCTGCGGCGAGACGCGTGGCGCCCGTATAGGCCTCTGCACCCAGGACCAGGCAATGTCCGCGATGATATTTGTGGCTGTCAGGCCCGGGCCAGACAAGATGTCGGGCCCAGAGGTCGGGATGATTTATCGGCGTGTCGTCTGGCATAAGCGGATCCTGACCAACGGCTTGCGGGAAATGGCACGGCTTGGCTTAAGCTGGCATGCAAGGCCACACCTGAAAAGGCCCTTCGGGGAGTGGAGTGATGATGCGAAACTGGCTAAGCTGGGTCCTGTGTTTGTTCCGTTGCATGAGAGGCCTGATCGTTTGGAACACGCAGCCCAGGAAGTCTTGATAAAGGATGTGCTGGTTTTTCTGGTCGCGGCGGGACTGATTGTGCCGGCTCTTCGGTTGTTTCGCCTGCCCTCGGTCGCGGGTTTTATTCTCGCGGGCATTGCTCTGGGTCCCGACGGGCTTGGTGCGCTCGCCGATAATTGGGCGCCCTTAGGACTGATGACCCTGTCGGACCCTGAAGCAGCGGTTCCCTTTGCGGAGCTCGGCGTCCTGTTTTTGCTGTTCCTTCTGGGGCTTGAACTGTCTGTCGAGAAATTGTGGGCGCTGCGGCGGGTCGTTTTTGGGGCCGGCCTGTTCCAGGTTATTTGCAGTGCTTTGCTGATTGCCACGGCGGCATTTTTTTTGGGTTTGCAGCTGGAGGCGGCGGTCATTGTCGGACTGGCTCTGGCCTTGTCATCCACGGCCATTGTCATGCAGCTTCTCGTCGATGGACGACGGGCAACCGGTGCCGTCGGACAAGTGTCTCTCGGGGTTTTGCTGCTTCAGGATCTTCTCGTGGCGCCGATCCTGATCTTTATCAGCTTCACCGCCCAGGAAAACGGTCCGGACCTGGCAAGTGCGCTGCTTGAGGCGCTTGCACAGGGCTTGCTTGCCGTTGTCGTCATCATTGTCATCGGCCGGTATCTGCTTCGCCATGTGTTCCAGCTCGCGGCCAAGGCCGGTGGCCGGGACTTCCTGATGGCGATCACTTTGCTGGCGGTGGTTGGCGCGGCCGTGATTACCGCAAGTGCAGGCCTATCGATTGCGCTGGGGGCATTTCTCGCCGGTCTCATGGTCGGCGAAACCGAATTTAAACATCAGGCAGAAGTTGATCTGGAGCCGTTCAAGGGGCTGTTGCTGGGCCTGTTTTTCATGACGGTTGGATTTGCGCTGGATCTGGATCTCATGTGGGATCACTGGCCTCTCATCCTTGGGGGGCTGGTGGCGCTGCTCGGCGTCAAGGCCATGATCGTAGGGCTGGCGGCGCGGGTGTTCGCAGGGGGTGCGGGACTGGCGAGTGAATCAGCTGGCCTTCTGGCGCCGGCTGGTGAGTTCGCCTTTGTGATTGTCGCCGCGGCGGGGGCGGCCCAGCTTTTGCCCCCTCAGGCCGCAATGGTGACAAATGCGATTGCGGGGCTTTCAATGTTGCTCATCCCCTTGACCTGGCGGATTGGACGCATTCTGCGGGCACACTTTGACCGGCACGCTCCCCAGCAGGGACTGGTGTCCGACGAAGCGGAGCAGTCTGGGCATGTCCTGATTGGTGGTTTTGGGCGGGTCGGATGCGCCGTCGCGTCGATCCTTGAACGCGAGCAGGCATGTATTGTTGCACTGGATACCAGGCCTTCAACCGTATCCCGCGAAAGACGCCGGGGGCGCCGGGTTTATCTGGGGGATGGAGCCCGCGAAGAAATGCTGAGCCGGGCCGGTCTGTCCAAGGCCGCACTGGTCATCGTCACGCTCGATAATCCCGATAGTGCCGAGAGAATGGTCCGCACAGCACGCCGGATTCGCCCGGATGTCCCGATTCTGGCGCGGGCCAAGGACGCCGATCATGCCCGACTGCTGACCGAGGCCGGGGCAAGCCATGTTGTTCCTGACGCGATTGAGGCGGGTTTGCAAATGTCGGCTCGGGCACTGGAGGAATATGGCTACGGAACCGAAACCGTTCGCGACATTATCGCGGCCGCGCGGGATGCAGAATATGCCCGGGCTACGCACCAGACTGACTGATCGGAACCCGCAGCCGGCCTGAAAGTCCGGCCATTTTTCTGTTTGGGTCCGGCCAAAGGTTTGCTACTAGTTCAACTATATGAATCGGAGGAAATCGCATGTTCAAATACCCACTCTCATCGTGGCCGGTGGGGCTCATCCTGGCAGGGGTTTTATCGGCATGCGGTCAGGCGGGCCCGGCGGACTCTGCCGCGGCACCCGAGGTCGAAGCAGAAGTGCCGACACCGGTATCTGACGCGGCTGTGGATGCCCTACTGGCCCCCTTTGAGGGACCATATGGCGGCGTGCCCGCCTTTGATGCGGTTGAAGTTGCTGCCTTTGAACCCGCAATGCAGCGGGCGATCGAGGACGGGCTTGCCGAGCTTGACGAGATTGCAACGCAGGACGCGGCGCCGGACTTCGAGAATACGATTGCCGCGCTTGAACGCCAGGGCGGCCTGCTTGATCGGGTCGGGGTCTATTACAGCATCTGGACCAGCAATTTATCGACGCCTGAGATCCGCGATGTCGAGCCACGGATCGATGCCATGCTGTCAGAATACAGGTCTGCAAAGTATATGAACCAGGCTCTGTTTCAGCGTGTCGCGACAGTCTGGGAGAATAAAGCAGCACTGGCGGAGCTGACCGATGCGCAGCAAAGGCTGGTCTGGGATTATTATACCGATTTTGTAAGATCCGGGGCCGCGCTGGACGCCGACAGGCGGGCCGAGGTCGCCGATCTTTCTGCTGAACTCAGCGGACACTTTGCGAAGTTCAGTGCCAATATGCTTCATGACGAGCAGGCCTATATCACCTGGTTGGAAGACAGCCAGCTTGGGGGTTTGCCTGAGAATGTTGTGGCCGCCGCCGCCGCCGCGGCCCGTGAGCGCGGGCGGGACGGCGATTATGCCATTCTCAACACCCGGTCGTCGATGGATCCCTTCCTGACCTTTGCCGATGATCGCAGCCTCAGGGAAAGGGTCTGGAAGACCTATTACAGCCGGGGCGACAATGGCGATGAGTATGACAATAAGGGGTTGATTGCCGATATATTGCGGCTTCGGCAGCAGCGAGCCCGCCTGCAGGGCTATGAAAACTTTGCGACCTACGCCCTGGAAAAGCGGGTCGCCCAACGCCCTGAAAATGCGATGGCTCTTTTGATGAGCGTCTGGCCAGCAGCGATCGGCCGGGTCCAGGAAGAAGTGGCGGACATGCAGGCTGTTGCCGACTCCGAGGCGGCCGGGATCACCATCGAACCCTGGGACTACCGCTATTATGCCGAGAAAGTCCGGATCGCGAAATACGATCTCGATTCCAATGAGGTGAAGCAATATCTCGAGCTTAATAATCTCGTTGAAGGCATGTTCTGGATGGCCGGCCAGCTCTACGGCTTCAGCTTCCAACCGGCGGTCGATGTGCCCGTTTTCCATGAGGATGTCCGGGTCTGGCAGGTCCTGCAGGATGGCGAGCATCAGGGGCTGTTCTACTTCGACCCCTATGCCCGGACGGGCAAAAGGTCGGGAGCCTGGATGAACGGATATAACCAACAGTCGACATTTGATGGTCCGGTCAAAGTCATGGTGTCCAACAATTCGAATTTCATCAAACCGGATGGCGACAATCCCGTACTGATTTCCTGGGACGATGCTGAAACCCTGTTCCATGAATTTGGCCATGCTCTTCATGGCCTGTTGTCGAACGTGACCTATCCTTCGCAATCCGGTACGGCGGTGGCTCGGGACTATGTCGAATTTCCAAGCCAGGTGCATGAAAACTGGCTGATGACCCCTGAGATCCTCAACCAGTTTGCCCTCCACTATGAAACCGGCGAGCCCATTCCTGAGGATCTGGTGGCCCGTATCGGCAAAGCCGGGACCTTCAACCAGGGGTATGCAACAACGGAATATCTGGCCAGCGCCCTGATGGATATGAAGCTGCACATGCTGGAAGACGGATCGGATGTCGACGCGGCAGCGTTCGAGGCGGAGACCCTCAGCGCGCTTGGAATGCCAACCGAACTGCCGATGCGACATCGCCTGCCGCACTTCTCCCATGTGTTCAGTTCAGATGGCTATGCGGCCGGCTACTATGCCTATTTATGGTCTGACACCTATGGCGCAGATGCTTGGGCGGCGTTTGCCGATGCCGAGGGGGGAGCCTATGACCCGGTTGTCGCAGAGCGTTTTGTCGATCACATCCTTTCCGTCGGAAACTCGGTTGACCCGGTTGACGGATACCGCGCTTTCCGGGGACGGGATGTCGACACGACGGCTCTGATGCGTCAGCGGGGTTTCCCGACGGGGACCGTGGAGTAACAGCGAGCTGGTCCGGCCGTCCCGATCGGGATGGCCGGACGAGTCTTTGGTTCGCCGGCACCAGAGGTGGTGCTGTTGTGGGGTCAGGTTGCCGATTGCAGGTCGCTGGCCAGCCGGTCACGAATGTCTCGTTTGAGGAATTTGCCACTGGCATTTCGGGGCAGTGGAGCATCCAGCACCCAGATATAGCGAGGGATCTTGTACTTCGCGACGAAACCGCTGCAATGGTTGCGCAGCGTTTCAGCATCGACTGTGTCGCCCGCCTTGGCGACAATGGCCACGCCCACTTCTTCGCCGAGGCGTTCATCGGGAACGCCGAATGCACAGCATTCGGCAATGGCGGGGTGTCGATAGATGGCGGACTCAACTTCGGCACAATAAATATTTTCGCCGCCGCGCAAGACCATGTCCTTTTTGCGATCGACAATGAAAATAAAGCCGTCCTCATCAATTCGGGCGATATCGCCGGTGTGAAGCCAGCCATCGGAAATCGACTCTGCCGTGGCCTCCGGCCGGTTTATATAGCCTTTGATCACTGACGATCCGCGGACCCAAAGCTCGCCTATCTCTCCGTCGGGAACCGGGTTGCCGGCATCATTGACGCACTTGGCTTCGAAATTTGGCATGGCCGGTCCGGCGCTGTCAGGCTTGTCTGCGAAAAAGTCGCCGGAGACAGACGTAATGATGCCGCAGGTTTCGGTCATGCCATAGCCGGTGCTGGGACGCGCGGTCTCGACCTGTTGGTCGATTTTTTTGACCATGTCAGGCGGGACCTGAGCACCCCCGCCGGCAAGGGCAATGAGGCTGGATGTATCGGTCGTGGCAAAATTGGGATGGTTGATCAGTTCTCTCGCCATGACCGGGACACCGCTCATCACGCTGACCCTCTCGGCTTCGATCAGCTGCAAAGCCGTGCCAGCATCCCAGCGGTACATCAGCACCAGCGTCCCCCCGGCAGCCGTTACGGGGTAGGCGCCGCAATTATTGGCGGTGACATGGAACAGGGGCGTGGTGATCAGGCTGATTGGCACTGGCGGAGTTTCGGGGGGCGCGATGCCGGTCGCAGCCTGCATTGCGGCGGCTGTCGCCGTGCCGGCATAGGACATATTCATCAGATTCGCGACGCAGCCGCGATGTGTCAGCTGGGCGCCCTTGGGAAACCCCGTCGTTCCGGATGTGTAGAAAATGCAGGCATCGGAGTCCGGATCCACCTGGATGTCGGGCATCACACCGCCCTGGCGAATGATCGCATCCCAGGGTGTGATCCCTTCCACCTCTTGATCCAGGCGGACCCCAATCACGGCCATGCCGGCGACCATGTCGGGCTTTTGCTGGACGCGCTCAAGCCGTTCCCGATCCAGAAACAGGGCTTTGGGGGCTGAGTCCTTCAGCGCATAGGCCAATTCGTCCGGTGTCCACCAGGCATTGATGCCGACGGCAGCGATCCCGCAGCTGACACACGCCCAGTAGATCAGCATCCATTCCGGATAGTTTCGCATGGCAATGGCCACGCGATCGCCGGGCTGGAGGCCGCGGTCGACGAGCCAGGCCGCCACAGCGTTGACCCGGTCGTGGGCCTCTGCATAGGTGAGACGCTCGTCCTCATAGACCAGATATGTCCGGTCGCTGAACTGGGTGGTTGAAAGCCAGACGTCTCGGACACTCGGCGGGGCATTCTTGTAGCAGCGCAAACGCTGACCCAGCACATCGGCTTCTATGATCTCGAAATCGCCCCCGGGACCCGTCAGATTCGCGTGCGCGGCTCTGAGTTCGGAATAATGCATCTGTCCTCCCCTTCATTTTCGGCGATCATACACGCCCGGCAGGAAGCCGGAAGATGCGACGCAGGGTCAGCTTCCTGGGATTGTAATCGCGGGGCTGGCAACCTTCTCCCGGACCGGTCGCCCTGACCTGTCCCGGTGCGGGCCGCGGGCTTGCGAGCCAGGGTTGCCCCCTTCCTCAGGCAGGTTGTGGTCCCTGTTCCGGGGCGCTGGCCAGACCACCGTCCGGTACCGCCAGGGGCAGGCTGCGCATGCGTCTGCCGCTCGCGGCGAAGATCGCATTGGCGACGGCAGGCGCGATGGGCGGCGTGCCGGGCTCACCGCCTCCGCCAAGTTGCGCCCCGCTATTGATGAGGGTGATGGAGATGTCCGGCGCATCATCCATGCGGACCACGGGATAGTCGTGGAAATTTGACTGCGATATGGCGCCATTCTCAACGGTGATGTTACCATAAAGCGCGGCCGAGAGACCGTAAATGATGCCGCCTTCGATCTGGGCTTTGAACCCGTCAGGATGGACGACGAAGCCGGGGTCCGCAGCGGCCCAGACTTTCACAACTCTGGGTACCGGACCCGTTGTATCGACTTCGGCAATCTGGGCGACGATGGTGCCGAAACTTTCAACAATTGCGACGCCAAGGCCGCGGCCGTCGGCTGTCGCCCGTCCCCAGCCGGCGGCTTTGGCAACCGCGTCGAGAGCGGCAAGATGCCGGGGCTTGTCGAGCAGGAGATTGCGCCGGTAGGTCAGCGGATCGGCATTCGCGGCATGGGCCAGTTCGTCAATGAAGCTCTCAATGAAGAAGCCATGCTGGGTATGGTCGACAGACCGCCATGCTCCAAACCGGATCGGATTGTCGCTGTCGGCATAATGGATCAGCTTGTTGGCGATGTCATAGGGTGGATCAGATGCTTCGACAGGCTCATGCTTGTGCACGAATTGGTAGTCCCAGCTCAGCGGCTGATGATCTGTGTCCAGCCCGGCTATGATGCGGGCGCGGCTGGCCGGACGGTAAAAGTCCTGCTTGGTATCTTCCGACCGTGACCAGATCATTTTGACCGGCCCGTCGGCTTCCTGCGCGATCCGGACAGCCATGATCGGATAGTCGACTTCGGACTTGCGCCCGAAAGCGCCGCCGAGCAAGCGATTGTGGACGGTAATGTCTTTCTTGCGGAAGTCCAACTCGGCCGCAATGGCATCACGGGCGCCGAGCGGATTCTGGTGGCCGATCCAGATGTCCACCTTGTCACCTTGAACATGGGCGGTGGCATTGATGGGCTCCAGCGCCGCATGGGCGAGATAGGGCACGGTATAGTCTGCCTCTATGACGTGGGGCGCCTCCTGTGCCGCCTGCCGCGCCTGTCCGGCCTTAACGTCAATGCGCTCCGCCTCGGTGTCCACGGCCCGGGCCATGTCCGCGACGAATTGGGCGTCGATGTCGGCCTGGCCCAGAGCCTCGCGGCCGGTTTCAGACCAGGTGACGTCCAGCGCAGCGACGGCCTGTTCCGCCCGCCAGTAGCTGTCGGCGATGACGGCAACGAAATTCCCACCATTTACGGTTTTGTAGATGCCGGGCATGCGGGCAACGCCGCTGTCATCAACCGAGACGGTCCGGGCACCGAAAACCGGAGCGCTCAGGACCGCCGCATGGCGGAGATTGGGAAGCTGAACGTCGATGCTGAATTCAGCGCTGCCATCGACTTTCCCGGCGAGGTCGAGCCGGGGCAGGGAGGTTCCCATCAGCGTGTAGGCCTCCGGGGATTTGAGCTTGGGCTGCGTGGGGGGAGACAGCTTGCCCGCCGCGACCGCAAAGTCGGAAAAGGGCGCCGCGCGCCCCGAGGCGTCATGGTAGATGTAGGACTTCTCTGCACGCAATGTACGCCGTGGGACCTGCCAGTCGCGCGCCGCGGCCTTGATCAGCATGTCCCGCGCTGCGGCACCGGCAATCCGCATGCCGCCCTGACCAGTAAAGCGCACGGCGGTCGAGCCGCCTGTGATCTGGAGCGACATGGACTGTGACAAACGCAGGAAGCCGCCATTCAGCGTGTCCTGAACGAGGCCAGGCACGGTGGCGCCCCCGAGCAGATATTCCCGGGCCAGAGGATAATTCGCATAGGCTTCATCGGCCGGCGCCTGTTCAAACCGAACGAGGTTCCAGTCGGCGTCCATCTCTTCCGCCAGCATTTGAGCCATGGACGTGAAAACGCCCTGGCCCATTTCGGCATGTGGCACGATGGCAGTGACGATATTGTCTTCGGACAGCTTGACCCAGACATTGACCAGGGTTTCCCCATCACCAGCCATGCGTCCGGCCAGGCCCGGGGCCCTGTGCCCTTCGCGCAGGGCCACGCCCACTGCAAACACACCGCCGCCGGCAATGCCGGCAGCAATCACACCGCGTCGAGTCCATTTACCCATTTTTCTGACCCTCTTGCGTCCCTGTTGAGGTTTGTATGGCGGCTGTCTTGATCGCGGCCCGGATTCGGCCATAGGCGCCGCAGCGACAAATATTGCCGCGCATTGCGTCATCAATGTCGGCATCCGACGGATCCGGATTGGCCTGAAGCAGGGCAATGGCGGACATGATCTGTCCGGACTGGCAATAGCCACATTGCGGGACCTGATGGTCAATCCAGGCTTGCTGAACGGCATGCAGCCGCCCATCATCCCCAGCAACACCTTCAATTGTGGTGATCTCGCCGCCCTCCGCCGCCGAAACCGGGGTCGAACAGGCCCGGATCGGCACGCCATTCAAGTGCACGGTGCAGGCCCCGCACTGGGCGATGCCACAGCCGTATTTGGTACCGGACAGGTTCAGGGTCTCGCGAATGGCCCAGAGCAGCGGCATCGCCGGGTCGACATCTAACTGCGTGATCCGTCCATTGATTTTCAGTTGCGTCATTCGGTTTCCCTTCGGTTGTTTGCCCTGTCGGGCAAGGGGGTGGGCTGATCGAGGAGTGAGGAGAGAAAAAGGGTGGTGAGCTGGCGCACGCGTTGCCGGAAGTCGCGGATCGAGGACGCCGCCTTCTTCTGCCCGGTGATCGCGGCCATGAGCAGGTCCGCAATTCGCCGTGCGTCGATGCCTGGCCCGGCATCGGTCCGCGGGGCAAGCTCAGCGGCCAGATGAACGGCCAGCAGCTCGACCAGCTGGAGGTGACCCTGGCCGATATCGTCGCTGGCCATGCTCTTGTGAATGTCCATAAGTTCCTCGCCATGTGGCGACGCGGAGACGGGTTCAAAGAAAATGGCTTCATAGGCCAGAACCGCCTGCACGAACCGGTCCCGGAAGGGTGTCGCCCGTGACAGGATCCTGTCGGCCTCGGCAAAGGCCAGCGCCTGGCGATGACCGGCCAACTGACGGAACAGGTCTTCCTTATTGTCGAACACCAGATACAGGGCGGGCCGGGAAATCCCGGCCGCTTTCGCGACATCATGCATGGAGGTCCGGCGAAATCCATAAGCCGAGAAAACGGCCAATGCGGCGTCAAAAACTGTCGTGCGTTTTGTCAACTGATGGGAGTCGAAGACCATGCTCTGTTTTCCGCGGCCGAACCGGCCCTGTCAATGACGCGCTGACAAAAAATGTTGGAAGTGTCAGAAGGCGGGCGTGTCTGCCGTCGCTTGGGATGGGGTCAGGCGGACACCCGGGCCTGCTGCTCCAGCCAGCCAGCTGGCAATGTCGGTCAGCGCCCGATGGGCCTGGACCCTTTTTTTGGCCCGGCCCTTGGCCTTGCCCCGGATGCGATGGCCATCCGCATCGCGGTTCGGCACCAGGGCCATATCGGGGGGTGGAAAAAGGCCGAAATTGATGTTCATCGGCTGAAAGGTCTGGCCCGAGGATAAATGACCGCCTGTAATGTGCTTGATCAGTGCGCCCAGTGCCGTTGTTTCAGGTGGAGGCGACAGCGGCTGCCCGAGCTTCTCCGCCGCGGCGAACCGTCCCGCCAGAAGGCCCATAGCTGCGCTTTCGACATATCCTTCCACCCCCGTCACTTGCCCGGCAAACCGAAGTCTTGGCATGGATTTGAGACGCAACTGATGATCGAGAAGCCGGGGAGAATTGATAAAGGTGTTGCGGTGAATGCCGCCAAGACGGGCAAATTCGGCGTTCTCGAGCCCGGGGATCATCCGGAAAATATCAGTCTGGGCGCCGTATTTCAGCTTGGTCTGAAATCCGACCATATTCCACAGGGTTCCCAGCGCATTGTCCTGACGCAACTGGACCACCGCATGGGCCTTGATCTCCGGCGCATGGGCATTGGTCAGGCCGACCGGCTTCATCGGCCCGTAGCGCAGTGTCTCCCGTCCCCGTTCAGCCATCACTTCGATCGGGAGGCAGCCCTCAAAATAGGGGGTGTCCTTTTCCCAGTCCCTGAACTCGGTCTTTTCGCCCCCGATCAAAGCGTCCAGAAAGGCATTGTAGCCGGCCTCATCCAGCGGGCAGTTGATATAGGCCGCCTTATCGCCATGCGGGCCGGGCTTGTCATAGCGGGATTGTCGCCATGCCTTGGTCATATCGATGGAGTCGGCATAAACAATCGGCGCGATGGCGTCGAAAAACGCCAGATCCGCCTCGCCTGTTTCCGCTCTGAGGGCTTCGGCGAGTTTGATCGAGGTCAGGGGACCCGTGGCAATGATTACGCTGTCCCACGCGGCGGGTGGCAGTGCATCAATCTCTTCGCGCACCACGGTGATGTTTGGGTGGCCGGTCAGCTGTTCGGTAACGGCTTGGGCGAAGCCGTCACGATCGACGGCCAAGGCCGATCCGGCCGGCACCTGGTGCAGGTCGGCGGTCGAGATAATCAGGCCGCCGGCCTTGCGCATTTCAGCATGCAGGACCCCCACGGCGTTGCCCTCGGCATCATCCGACCGGAAACTGTTGGAACAGACCAGCTCGGCCAGCCAGTCTGTGTTGTGGGCGTCTGTGCCGCGCACTCCGCGCATTTCGTGAAGGATAACGGGTACGCCCATTTCCGCCGCCTGCCAGGCCGCTTCCGATCCGGCCATGCCGCCGCCGATAATGTGAAGGGGTGTCGTGCTCATGCCGCCCATCTGTGACCGGTGGTGGCCGGGGTCAAGTCGCCTTCTGCGGGGCGGGGCATCGAAGTCGCCCACTGCATGTGCAGCTGCCCGCGAGGATCTGGCCCGCACCGTCCGGGTCTGGATTGCGGTTAAGGACAGTTTTTTCACCCTTTGCAGGCGGGACCGGCCAACTTAAATGAGCTGCATGACCCAAAATGACTTTGACGGACGTGCCCGCCTCGACGCGGTAATCAAAACCTGCCTGGCCAAAGGCGCGACTGCTGTTGATGCTGCGCTGGGTCTGTCGCGGGGGATCAGCGTAGAAGTGCGCGGCGGGAAGCTGGAATCGGTTGAGCGGTCTGAGTCGCAGGGACTTGCCCTGCGGTGTTTCGACGGACAGCGACAAGCCCATGTGTCCGGATCCGACCTGTCCGATGCTGGCCTGGAAGCTTTGGCGGACCGCTGTGTCATGATGGCAAGGGCGGTGCCGGAGGATCCCTTTTGTGGCCTGGCTGACGCCTCCGAACTGGCCACGTCGGCTGTTGATCTCGATATTGAGGGCGATGATGAGCCCGCGCTCGAGCACCTTGAGGCTGATGCACTGGCAGCCGAGGCCGCAGCCCTGGCTGTTGCAGGCGTCAAGCAGGTGTCGTCATGCGGCAACAGCTGGTCTCAGTCGGAACGCTGGCTTGCGGCCAGCAATGGCTTCCGGTCGTATCGAAAATCCGGAAGTACCGGGCTGGGTCTGGCGGCCGTGGCAGAGCGGGATGGCGCCATGGAGCGGGATTATGAAAGCCGGTCCTGCCGCCGGCTCGAGGATCGACCCGCTGCCAGCGAGATCGGACGCATTGCGGGTGAGCGCACGGTTGCGCGGCTCGGTCCGCGTCAGGTTAAGACTCAAAAGGCGGCGGTCCTGTTCGATCGACGTCTTTCCGGCAGCCTTCTGGGGCCTTTTCTGGGTGCGATCAGCGGGCCAAGCATCGCGCGCGGCGTCAGTTTTCTGAAAGACCGATTGGGAGATCAGATCTTTGCCCCTGGCATCGACATTGTCGATGATCCTTTCCGCCGGCGCGGCATGGGATCCCGCAATCATGACGGCGAAGGGCGTCCTGTCGCCCGTCGACATATCATCGAAAACGGCGTCCTGTCGGAGTGGCTGCTGAACGGGTCATCGGCACGGCAGCTCGGGCTGGCGCCGAATGGCTATGCCCAGGGCGGGTTTGGTGCGCCACCGGGAGTCGGGGTGTCAAACCTCTACCTGGCAGCGGGCGCAAAGACCCCAGAGGCCCTGATGGCGGAGGCTGGCAAAGGCCTGCTGGTGTCTGATATGTTTGGTCCGTCCATCAATCCCAATACCGGCGACTATTCGGTCGGGGTTGCAGGCTTCTGGTTCGAGCATGGCGAGATCCAGTTTCCTGTCTCGGAGGTTACAATCGCCAGCGATCTGCAGACCATGTTTGCCGGCATGATCGCAGCCAGCGACCTTGAACTTCGCGGGACCCGGGACGCCCCGTCGATTCTGATTGAGGCCATGTCGATTGCCGGCGACTGAGGCAGACATTGCCGACCTCTTCCTGTTGCAGGAGGTGGTCGAAGAAGCGGGTCAGCTGGCGCGTGCCTTCTACGGTAAAACTGGCCTGGATGTCTGGGACAAGAGCCTCGACAACCCGGTTACAGAAGCCGACCTTGCCGTCAATGAGCTCGTCCGGCGGCGCCTTCTGAGTGCCCGGCCTGACTATGGCTGGCTGTCGGAAGAAAATGCGCTCGGCGACCACCGCCGGGATCAGAACCGGGTCTGGGTTCTGGACCCGATTGACGGGACCCGGGCATTCATGAAAACCGAGCCGGACTGGTGCGTTGGAATCGGGGTGGTTGACCGGGGTGAGGTGCGGGCCAGTGTGGTCGCTGCACCCATCTTCGAGGAGACCTATACGGCTGTGGCCGGGGGACAGGCCTGCCGTAACGGCGCGCCGATCAAGGTGTCCACCGCCTCTGCGGTTGAGGGCTGTCGCATGGTGGCGACGGAAGCCATGTTCTCGCATCCTGCCTGGCGGGACCCGTGGCCGGTTATGGAATTTGCCCGGCCGAAGCCGAATGCGACCCTGCTCAGAATGTGCTGGGTGGCGAGCGGTCAGTGGGACGCCACTATCGCACTTGTTCGCAAGTCCGACTGGGACCTTGCGCCGGCCAGCCTGATCGTCGAGCAGGCCGGGGGGAAGGCGTCAACGCATCTGGGCGAACCCTTTCGCTTTAACCGGACGGTTCCCGCCCAAAGAAGCATTCTGGCGGCTGGAAAGCCATTGCATTCCCTGCTAAAGGCCCGCTGCAGGAGCGTGCGGTTGGCCGATCCCAACGCGCCGGAAATGACATAGTCCGTTAGGCCGACGGGGAGGAGGTACAGGAATATGAGTGACGCGCGGTCGACCCCTCAATTGCTTCATCTTGTGATCGGAGGTGAACTCAAGGACGTTTCCGCCATTGAGTTTGCCAATCTGGCCGACATGGATTTTGTCGGGGCATTTGGCGACTACCGGTCGGCTTATGATGCCTGGAAAGGCGCCGCGCAGCGCACGGTAGATAATGCCGGCATACGCTATTTCATCCTGCATGCCCATCGCCTGCTGGACCCCGAAACAGGCCGTCATCATAACGTCTAAAGCCCCCGCCCCCCGGCCTGCAGGCGGCAGTCTCTGGCGCCTGTTCAGGGTCTATTTTAAACCGCATTTGGGCTGGTTTCTGCTCGGAACACTGTTCGCGGTTCTGACCGCAGGGTTTGCGAATGGCTATGCCGGCATCCTGGCATTTGTCGGAAACCGGATTCAGACCTCGATTCAAACCCCCGGGTCGGAGGCCGGCTGGGTTGTCTGGGCTGCGCTTGGCATTGTCGGCCTGGCATCGGGCCGGGCGCTGTCTCTGTATCTGATGACAATTATCAACAATACGGGTGTCCAGCGCGCTCTTGTAGACGTCCAGTCGGCGCAGTTCGACTCTCTCAGTGACGGCGATTACGCCCGAATGGTGGCGGATTCCTCGGGCGGGTTCGTGTCCCGCTTCATCAATGATGTGAATGCCATTCGCGACGCGGGTTTGCGGTTCGCGAATAATTTTACCAAGAGCGTTGTCACCGTTCTCGGGGCACTGGGCATTATGCTGTACCTCGACTGGCGCCTGAGCCTGATCCTGCTGGTGGCCTATCCATTGGCCTTCGGTCCGGTCATTGCGCTCGGCAACCGGGTGCGGCAGCGGGCCAAGACGGCCCAGCGGCAGGTCGGCGAGGTCACATCGCTGCTGAGCGAGGGGTTCCAGGGTGCCCGGGTGGTCAAGGCCTACGGCCTGGAGGCTTATCAGAAAGCCCGGGCCCGCAGGGGATTCCTAGAACGTTCCCGGCTGTTCCTGAAGGTTCTGACCGACCGGGCCGCGGTCGATCCGATTCTCGAGGTGACGGGGGGCGTGGCCCTTGCTGGGATTCTGGGCGTGTCAGCCTGGCAGATTGCGCAGGGGGGCAGCTCGCTGGGGGACCTTCTGGGCATTATTGCGGCGATCGGGATCGCTGCGCCCGAATTGCGGGCGCTTGGTACGCTGAATGCGGTTGCACAGGAGGGCGGGGGTGCCGCAGACCGGGTGTTTGAAATTCTCGACGGTCTGCCAACGGTCTGCGATCAGGACGACGCGGTTGATGTCGAGACGGTGCAGGGCGAGATCCGTTTTCAGGATGTCCATTTTTCTTACCCGGACGGGACCGAGGTGCTGCGCGGTGTCAGCTTTACGGTGAAGCCCGGCGAAACGATTGCACTGGTCGGCCCGAGTGGTGCTGGGAAGTCGACGGTCTTCAACCTGCTTTTGCGCCTGTATGATGTGGATTCGGGCGAGATCTGCCTCGATGGGCATCCGGTGCCGACATTGCGTGCGACAAGCCTGCGGCGCGCCATGGCGCTGGTGGCGCAGGATGCGGCCCTGTTCGATGATACGATTGGGGCGAATATTGCGCTTGGCCGCCTTGGTGCCGGGCCGGACGAGGTCGCCGCAGCGGCCGCGGCCGCGAATGCGGAGGAGTTTATCTCCGCGCTACCGGGTGGGTATGACGCCCCGGCCGGGGAGGCCGGGCGAAACCTGTCGGGTGGCCAACGCCAGCGGGTGGCGCTGGCGCGGGCGATCCTGCGAAATGCCCGGATCCTGTTGCTGGATGAGGCGACCTCGGCGCTTGACGCTGAGAGCGAAGCCCGGGTCCAGGCCGCCCTCTCAGGGCTGATGCGGGACCGCACCAGCCTGATTATCGCGCACCGGCTGTCCACGGTCCGGACAGCTGACCGCATTCTGGTGATGCAGGATGGACGGATCGTCGAGGCGGGCCGGCATGATGAGCTGATGGCCTCAGATGGCCTGTATAAACGGCTGGTTTTGCTTCAGCTCAGCTAGGCCCGCCCGCCGGACGTTCGGTCGGCAGCTGGGCGGCAGCGGTGGTCAGGAACCGGGCGAGTTTCTCTGGCGCTTCGGCCCCCTGCACAGCCATTTGGCGGTGGGCGATGAAAGTTGGCACGCCCGAAATACCCATTTGATGAAAGGAAGCGGCCTCCTCGCGCGTCGCGCGGGTGTCGGCATCAGAGACCAGCAGGTCCGAGACGATGTTGGTGTCGAGGCCAATGCGGCCGGCAACAGAGACAAGCACCTCATGGTCACCAATATCCTGACCGTTTGCGAAAAAGGCTTCGAACAGGGCCTCCTTGGCGGCGAGGCCACGCTGCTGCCCCTGGGCCCAGCGGACCAGGCGGTGGGCACTGAGACTGCTGGGGCGGCGGGTGATCTTCTCGAAACGGAACGGGATGCCGGCCGCGTCGCCCAGCTGGACCAGCGTGTCGCGCATGCTGTGTGAGCGCTGCCGCGTGTCATCGCTGCCGAATTTATCGCGCATATAGGTTTTATAATCGACGCCCCCGGCGGGAATGGCCGGATCCAGCTCAAACGGACGGAACAGGAGATCCACCTCGATGTCAGGTGTCAGCCGGGTCGCGGCCTGCAGCCGCCTGAGCCCCAGCCAGCACCAGGGGCAGACCAGATCCGAGACCATTTCGAGGGTCAGCTGGGTCATGACAATGAACCGGCTGCGACAGGCCGGCTGGCGGCCGCTTTCAGAACGCTGATATAGCCGTCCCCGATTTCCATGCGGGCGGTGGCGCCGCGACCTTCGAGCAGGCGGTGGGCCTCGGCCAGCCGGTAGAAGGGCAGGTGCATGAACATGTGATGTTCGCAGTGATAGTTGACATTATACGGCGCGATGAACACCCGTTCGAGCCAGCTGGCGCGGGTTGTCCGGGCCTGTTTGAGCGGGTCATCCTGATCCGTCAGAACGGCATGTTCGGCGATATTGCGCAGCCGGGTTACGAGCTGGTTCCAGCTCGCCATGGGCAAAAGCCAGAGCACGAAATAGGCCCACCAGACGCCGGCAAGGCTCAGGCCCGCCAGAAGCACAAGATTTGCCGCGAGGAAGGGCACCACCGCATCCCGGGCGGCGGTCATCCGGTTCTGCGTGCCCTGGCCCGGCCGAATGCCGAAGCCAAGCGCATTCGCGATCTGGTTTCGACGCTGCTTGTAAAAGGTCTGTCCAGTCAGGTCCCGGAGGATTTTTCGTCTCAGGGATCGCGGCGTGATCGGGAACGGAGCCGACAGATTGAGATCGGGGTCTTCTGCCTGCTGGGCATATTTATGATGCTGCAGGTGATAGGGACGATAAGATTTGAGATCGGCCCCGACCGGCGCTCCGACAATCCAGCGCCCAAGACCATCATTCAGCCAGCCCCGCCGGCTCAGTCCGCCATGCGCTGCCTCGTGCATCAGGATGGCGAGGCCAAGCTGGCGTGTGCCGATCACCGGTATGGCAACCAGTATGAGCCAGGGTTGCCAGACCGCCAGGGCCATGGCGACACCGATCACGCCCCAGGCGTGAACAACCGCGCCCACGCCGAGAAGATCAGACCGCCGGCTGAGATGGCGCCATTCGGCGGGTGTGAAAAAATCACCGGGTTTCACTCGTTTCGAAGCAGCCATTTCATCTCCGTAGACCCCCTGTCCCTAGGGCACACAAGGCCTGTCAGACCAAAGCGGCAAGGGCGAGGCCCACAACCAGAATCAGGCCTGACCAGACATTCTGCTTGAAGACGCCAAGGGCCAGACGGGTCGGGTCGGGGCGTAACTGGACAATCTGGTACAGGCCATGTCCGAGGAACAGCAAGCTCGTCACCGCGCCGAGGCGTCCGCCCCCGGCAAAGGAAATGCCTGCGGCGATCAGCACCGTGGCAATCAGGTGAAAACTGAACACACCCGTCAGGACCTTGTCTCCGAACAGTCTGGCGGTCGACCGCACGCCGATCATGGCATCATCCTCGGCATCCTGCAGGGCGTAGATCGTATCATACGCCACGGTCCATGCCGCCAGGCCGAGATAAAGCAGGATATTGGCACCGGTCAGGCTGCCATAGACGGCTGTTCCTGCAATCAGGGCGCCCCAGTTAAAGGTGAATCCCAGCCAGGCCTGCGGCCACCAGGTGATTCGCTTCATATAGGGATAGGCAGCCACCAGAGGCAGCGCGAACACGGCGACAATTTTGGCAATTCCAGGCAGCGTCAGCCAGACCAGGAACCCCACCGCCACCTGGCCGGCGAGAAAGCCATAAGCCTGGTTGAGGCTGACGAGGCCGGAGGGCAGGGGGCGTCCGCGTGTCCGCTCAACCTCGGCATCAATGTCCCGGTCCTGAATGTCGTTCCATGTGCATCCGGCCCCCCGCATGGCAATGGCGCCAATCAGGAACAGGCCGGCAAACAGCAGATCCGGCCAGGCAAAGCCGGACAGCAGCCGCATTTGGGCCAGCCCGATCAGGCAGGGCAGGAAGAGCAGCCATATCCCCACCGGCCGGTCCCAGCGGGCCAGAAGGGCATAGGGTTGTGCCCAATCCGGCAAGCGGGCAATCAGGCTGGGCAGGGCCATGTCGGCAGGCCTGTCAGACTGGGTCGCATCGGGCGCCGGGGGGAGGGGTGTGATCTCGGTCATCCGGACTGTATAGCCGGAAAGCTGAGGTCCGCCTATAAGCGAAAAAATGGAAAATTTCTGCAAGGGAGCCGGATTTGGCCACTGCCCCGAGACTTTATGTTGACGACGATCTCGCCGAGCATACGCATCTGGAATTTCAGCCTGGTCCGACGAATTACCTGCTGCGGGTGATGCGTTTGGGGCCGGGCGACCCGGTGCGTCTGTTCAACGGCCGGGATGGCGAATGGCGGGCCCGGCTCGAGGTTCAGGGGCGGCGGGCCTATGGTGTGGTGGAGACCTGCTCCCGGCTGCAGACCTCGCCGCCGGAGCTGACGCTGGTCTTTGCGCCGCTCAAGAAAACGCGGACCGACTTCCTCGTCGAGAAGGCAACCGAGATGGGTGCGACCTGCCTGAGACCTGTTGTCACCGCCTATACCCAGACCCACCGGGTCAAGCTGGAACGCCTGCAGGCGCTGGTGACAGAGGCGGCCGAACAGACCGAACGGCTGGACCTGCCAAGACTGGAGCGGATCCAGCCCCTGTCCGGCCTGCTGGCAGACTGGCCCGGCGACCGCCCTCTTTTCTATTGTGACGAGGCCGGAGCCGCCCCGCCAATGCAGGTCGAGCTGGCGGCATCCGGCGCAGGCCCGGCCGGGCTTCTGATTGGTCCAGAGGGCGGGTTTTCCGATCTTGAGCGGGCACAGCTGCGCGCCTGTGCCGGTGTCCGGCCTGTCAGTCTTGGTCCACGTATTCTGCGGGCAGAGACAGCCGCCGTTGCCGCGCTGGCCCTGTGGCAGTCCGAGCTTGGCGATTGGGGCAATGCACCTTATGTGCCCGAAGACCCAGAGGCAGGCAGAGGATAGCTGGCGTGACAACTCCCACCACCGACATTGATGAATCCTCTCCTCGTATCGAGAATCGCAGCGAGCTGGTCGGCTGGTTTGAACAGGGCGCCAAGCCCCGGACCGACTGGCGGATTGGGACCGAACATGAGAAGTTTGGCTTCCTGGTCGAGGGCCTGCGTCCCTTGCCTTATGACGGGCCGGCCTCGGTGCGGGTCATGCTGGAGGGGTTACGCGACCAGTTCGGCTGGGAGCCGATCATTGAAGCGGGTGTCCTGATCGGCCTCAAGAAAAACGGGGCCAGTGTCAGCCTCGAGCCGGGTGGCCAGTTTGAACTGTCCGGGGCCCCGCTGGAACATATCCATCAGACCTGTAATGAGGTCGGTGCCCATCTCGACGAGGTTCGCACAATCGCAGAGCCCCTGGGCGTAAGGTTTCTTGGTCTCGGAGCGAGCCCGCTCTGGAGCATGGATGACACCCCGATCATGCCCAAGGGCCGATACAAGATCATGCGCGCCTACATGGACAAGGTCGGTCGCCTCGGGCGCGAAATGATGTTCCGGACCTGCACGGTGCAGGCCAATCTCGACTATGGCAGCGAAGCGGACATGGTCAAAAAATTCCGCGTCTCGCTGGCCCTGCAGCCCCTGGGCACCGCCCTGTTTGCCAATTCACCCTTTCTCGAGGGGCGCCCGAATGGCTTTTTGAGTTACCGGTCGCACATCTGGACCGATACGGATCCCGACAGGACCGGCATGTTGCCCTTCGTCTTTGAGGAGGGCTTCGGATTTGAACATTACGTCGATTACGCGCTTGATGTGCCGATGTATTTCGTACGCAGGGGTGGGCGATACCTGGATGCCTCGGGGCTCAGTTTTCGGGATTTTCTTGACGGAAATCTGGCCATTCTGCCGGGCGACCGCCCGGCGCTTGCAGACTTTGAAGATCACTTGTCGACCATATTTCCGGAAGTTCGCCTGAAGCGGTTCCTTGAAATGCGCGGCTCTGATTCCGGCCCCTGGGACTCGATCTGTGCCTTCTCGGCTTTCTGGACCGGTCTTCTTTACGATGAGGCGGCGCTGGATTCCGCCTGGCTGTTGGTGCGGGACTGGACGGCAGAGCAGCGCGAATCGCTGCGCCAGGCGGTCCGCGTGCTGGGCCTGCGGGCGCCGCTTCCCGACGGGCGCTTGCTGCAGGACCTGGCGATCGAGGTCGTGGACCTGTCGCGCGCAGGTCTGCGGGCGCGGGACCGGCGGTCCGTATCGGGCGATGACGAAACCGGCTTTCTGAGCCAGCTCGAGGACATTGCCCGGTCCGGGCAGACGCCGGCGGAACGGCTCCTGTCCCGGTATCACGGGGCCTGGGGACGCGATGTGCGGCCGGTGTTCGAGGAGTGCGCCTACTAGCAACAGGCGGCAGCCCGCCGCGCCGCCTTGATGTCTGCTTTTGACTTTCGACATGGGGTGGTCAAGAAAGGCGCAGGCCTGAAAAGGTGGAAAGCCGGGGGAGTGGTTTCATGACATCAATGCTCGTCGCCATCATGGCGCCTATTGTGATTATTTTTGGATGGGCGCTGTGGCAGATGCGCTCACAGCCGCGCGGTCTTTACATCCTGTTCTTCGCAGAGATGTGGGAACGGTTTTCCTATTATGGCATGCGGGCCTTGCTGATCTTCTACCTGACCTGGCATTTCCTGTATGAAAGCGACTTTTCGCTGACACTGTATGGCGCCTATGTCGCGCTGGTGTATCTCGGACCGCTGCTCGGCGGGTGGCTGGCCGACAAATATATCGGGTTTCGCAAGGCGGTGACCTTTGGCGCGGTCCTTTTGGTCTGCGGGCATGGCCTGATGGGCTTCCACGGACCGCCAGCGACCGAAACACTGCAGACCGCGGACGCCACCTACACGCTGGAACGACCGGCCTACAGTGAGAGCCGCGATCAGCGCACCATCCTTGTCGACGGGCAGGCCTTCGATGTCGCGGCCTTTGTCCAGCCCGAAAAGGGATCCGACCAGCGCAGCGTCCGGTTTGAAGACGCGTCGGGGGCGGTGGTGACGCTTGAGGGGACGGTCAGCCGTAACCGCAGCCGGCTGCATGAGCTGATCCTGTTTGCGGCGCTGTCGCTGATTGTGGCCGGAGTTGGCTTTCTCAAGCCGAACATTTCGACCTGTGTCGGCGCCCTCTACGCGCAGGGTGACCGGCGTCGGGACAGTGGCTTCACCCTGTATTATATGGGCATTAATCTCGGCTCGCTCTTCGCCGGCATCCTGTGTGGCTGGGCTGCAGCCGAGCTGGGCTGGTCGGCCGGTTTTGGCCTTGCGGCGGTTGGCATGCTGGCCGGGCTGGTGGTTTTCATCTGGGGCCAGGGCTGGCTGGAAGGACGCGCAGACCCACCGGCCGGTGTCGATCTGAAGACGCCGGTTCTGCTTGGCCTCAATCGGGAGTGGCTGGTCTATCTGTCCGGTCTGGGCTTTGCGGCGGTGGCGTTCGTGCTGTTGCAATTCGCGGCCCTGACATCGGCTGCAATGTATCCGGTCTTCGGTCTCGTGACGCTGGGAATCATCTGGTACATGCTGACCCAGCTGGAATCGGAAGCCCGGAGCGCGATGATTGGCCTGCTGATCCTGTCGATCTCCTCGGTCCTGTTCTGGACATTGTTTGATCAGGGGCCGACATCGCTGAACCTGTTTGCGGGCTCACATGTGACCAATGAGATTGGCGGGTTCGAGTTCCCGGCCACCTGGCTGCAATCGGCCAATCCGTACTACATTGTTATCTTTGCCCCGGCGGTTGCGGCCATCTGGACATTTCTCGGCAATCGGGGCTGGGAACCCAATTCCTTTGTCAAATTTGGCTTCGCGATGGTGCAGATTGGGGCAGGCTTTTACATTCTGAATCTCGGCATCCAGACCGCGACCCCGGATGCGTCAGGGGCGTTGCGGATCTCGGTCGTGTTCATCCTGCTGATGTATCTGCTGCACACCACGGGCGAGATCTTCCTGTCTCCGGTGGGGCTCTCGGCCGTGACTAAGATGTCGGCCAAGCAGATCGTCGGCTTCATGATGGGCTACTGGTTCCTCGCCAGTTCCTTTGCCAATGTCATCGCGGCCGAGGTGGCCCGCCGGACCCAGGTACCGGAAGGTGCGCCGGCCCCGGAAAGCCTGGCCGCCTATAATGCGGTTTACCTGCAGCTTGGGACCGCAGCGGTCGGTCTGGGCGTATTGCTGCTTGTGCTCAGCCCCTATTTGCAAAGGCTGACCCGGCATATCGAAACCCACGGGGATCCGACGGAGACCGATGCGTCGGGCCAGCCGGACCAGACCACGGCAACGACGGGATAGGGGGGCGCGGCGGCGTCGGCTTAGCCGGCACCGCCCACGGTCAGGCCACCAATTTTAAGCGTGGGCTGGCCGACCCCGACCGGAACGGACTGGCCGGCCTTGCCGCAGGTCCCGACACCGTCATCCATGGCGAAATCATTGCCGATCATGGAGACCTGGCTGAGGGCCGTCGGCCCGTGCCCGATCAGCGTCGCATTCTTGACCGGGGCGACGACCTTGCCATCTTCGACCAGATAGGCCTCGGTGCACTGGAATACGAAATTGCCGGAGGTGATGTCGACCTGGCCGCCACCAAAGTCGGTTGCCCAGATGCCGCGCTTGATCGAGGCGACGATGTCGTCCGGATCGTCCTTGCCGCCGAGCATCACTGTGTTGGTCATGCGGGGCATGACCGTTGCATCATAGGATTCGCGACGGCCATTTCCGGTCGGCGCAACCCCCATCAGGCGGGC
The DNA here is from genome assembly GCA_938084575.1 of uncultured Hyphomonadaceae bacterium. Lineage (GTDB taxonomy): Bacteria > Pseudomonadota > Alphaproteobacteria > Caulobacterales > Hyphomonadaceae > Henriciella. Next base: position 44,926 of record CALKFG010000002.1, on the reverse strand, counting down.
ATTCTGGCGATCCTGCATGTAGCCTTTCAGGATGCCGTCCTCGATCAGCACGGTCCGGTTGGTCGGGGTGCCTTCATCGTCGATTGACAGGGATCCGCGGCGGGCATCGAGCGTGCCGTCGTCAATCACCGTGACGCCCCTGGAAGCGACCTGTTCGCCGACACGTCCGGAATAGACGCTGCTGCCCTTGCGGTTGAAGTCGCCCTCGAGGCCATGGCCCACGGCCTCGTGCAGGAGCACGGCTGGCCAGCCCGGCCCGAGCACCACATCCATCTGGCCGCCGGGCGCGGGAATCGACCGCAGATTGACTTCGGCCTTGCGCAGGGCGCGGTCCGCCAGACCCTGCCAGCGGTCGGGTGCGATCCACTCGGCATAATCGGCGCGGCCGCCCGCCCCGGCCGAGGCCGATTCGCGTCGGCCCTTCTCTTCCAGCGTCACCGAGACGTTCAGGCGGACCAGGGGACGGACGTCGTGGAAGGCTTCACCGCCCGGGCGCAGAATGTCGATCTCTTCCAGGCTCCCGCCGAGCGAGACCGAAACCTGGACGACGCGCGGATCGCGGGCCCGGACCCAGGCATCAATGTCGCCCATCAGGGTGGTCTTCGCGGTGAGGTCGCCGGACGCGGTCGGATCGATCGGCTGATAGAGCTGGCGATTGGTTCGCTGAGGCGACAGGTCCAGACTGCCAGTATACCCGCGATTCGCGGCCCGGGCTGAGTCGGCTGCGCGCTGGATCGCCGCGAGGCTGAGTTCTCCGGAGTGTGCATAGCCGGCAGCCTCTCCGGCGAGGATACGCAGTCCGAAGCCCTGAGCGGTGTCGAAGGCGGCGGATTTCAGCCGTCCGTCATCGAAAACAAAGCTCTCAGAACGGGATCTCTGGACGTAGATGTCACCATCATCCGAGCCGGCGGCAGCCGCGGCCAGAATATCACTGGCTTTCTGGGCGCAAAAGGGGAGGTCTGTTTGGGTCATGTCCCCTAGATGACCCGCTCCCGCCGCCTTATCAAGAGGCGGTCTGCGCAGGCCGCCCGTGTCGTCCTACTCCTCCGACCTGGAAATTTTGAAGCGTTGCAATTGACGCGCGGCCAGGTCCCAGTCCGGCTTCAGCTCCAGCGCACGCTGGAAATCGGCATAGGCGCCGGGAACGTCGCCGGTATTCTCCCGCGCAATGGCGCGATTGTAATGCGCCGCATAGGCATCCCCGACATTCAGGTCGAGCGATTTATCGAGGGCGACCAGCGCTGCGGCGAAGTCCCGCTGGTAGATCAGCGCGGCGCCGTCATTCAGATAGGCCTCGGCCAGGTCCGGCTGGATCCGGCGGGCGCTGGCATAGTCGTCGCGGGCCTGCTCATAGTCGCCATTGCGCATTCGCAGAACACCGCGATTGACGAAGGTTGCGGCGCGATTAGCCAGCGTCATGGTCTCTTCGCGCAGGGCGCGCGTGCAGGTCTCTTCTGCATCGCGGAACGAGGCATAGGCTGCAGACGTCTTCTGATAACAGTCTGCGCCCAGACCCGTTCCGATCACGAAGACCTGCGCGGACGCGGTCATGGCAAGGGGCAGGGCGGCAAGCAGGCCGGCCAGGCTTTTGATCAAGGTCATGGGGGACTCCTTCTTTAAGACGTCATGATACGCTAAAACCGCATCGGTGGCGAATGAGCTGCGACACTTCTGCATGCGACATTTTATTGTGTCGGTGAGGCTCTGGGTAGACCTGACGCGCCGATGGAACTATGGCGATCCTCAAGTCCGAAGGGAGTCTGTCTTGCGTTATCTGTTATTCCTGATTTCAGGCCTCCTGGCACCGCTCGGTGCCATGGCCTCTGAGCCCACGCCGGGAGCCATCGGCTTCCAGGCCCCTGCCACCCGAATCATGGAGCGGGTGATCGGGTTCCACGATTTCGTCCTGATCATCATTACGGTGATCACGCTTGTGGTGACCGGACTGCTGGTCTGGGTCATGGTCCGCTACAATAAGCGGGTTCATCCGGAGCCTCGCAAATTCAGCCATAACACCGTGGTCGAAGTGGTGTGGACGGCGGTTCCCGTCCTGATCCTGGTCGCGATTGCCGGGCCCTCCTTCTCCAACCTGTTCTATCAGGAAAACCAGCCCGACCTCGAACAGATTGCCGAGAGCGGCGACCTCGATGACCCGAACCTGTTCGTCGAGGCGGCCCAGAAGGGCTGGGTCACCATTAAGGCTCAGGGCAATCAGTGGAACTGGACCTACATCTATCCGGACGAGATTGACGCCAGCGGCTACGCTCTCGAATTCGTGTCCAACCCGCTGCACCGTGACCTGTCGACGGATGCCGAGGTCAGCGCCTCCCAGCCGCGCCTGCTCGCCGTGGACTATCCCCTGGTGATCCCGGCCAACCGGTATGTGCGCTACCAGACGGCTGCGTCCGACGTGATCCATTCGTGGACGGTGCCGTCTTTCGGCGTCAAGACCGATGCGATACCCGGCCGGCTGAACGAGGGCTGGTTCCTCGTGGAGCAGACCGGGGTGTATTACGGCCAGTGTTCCGAGCTGTGCGGGCGCAATCACGCCTTCATGCCGATCGAGGTCCGGGTTGTCACCGAGGACCAGTATGCGGCGTGGCTGGCGCTGATGAAAACCGGCGATTTCGATGCGGCAACCCAGCTTGTCTCCACCTCATCTCCAATGGACGAGGCGGCGCGCCTCGCCATGGCCGACTAGTCTGAAGGATCTTTTCTATGCCTATGGATGAAATCACACTGGATCACGGCCATGACAGCCATGACCACAAGCCCGGCTTCTTTACCCGCTGGTTCCTGTCGACCAATCACAAGGATATCGGGACGCTTTACCTGGTCTTCGCCCTGATTGCGGGCATTGTCGGCTATACGCTGTCCGGCCTGATTCGCTGGGAGCTGGCCCAGCCCGGCATTGGCCCCCTGACCAGCATCATGGAGATGTTCGGCGCACAGGCCGGCGATGACGCGATTGAGCGCGCCAAGCAATTCTACAATGTCATCATCACCTATCACGGCCTGATCATGATCTTCTTCATGGTCATGCCCGCTCTGATCGGCGGTTTTGGCAACTGGTTCGTGCCGCTGATGATCGGCGCGCCCGACATGGCCTTTCCGCGCATGAACAACATCTCGTTCTGGCTGACGGTGGCCGCCTTTGCCCTCCTGCTGCTGTCTATGTTCGTCCCCGGTGGGGCGGGTGGCAACGGCTTTGGAGGCGGCTGGGTCCTGTATCCGCCACTGTCCAGCCTCAAAGGGCACCCCGGTCCGGCCATGGACCTGCTGATCCTGTCGCTTCACACGGCCGGTATCGCGTCGATCCTCGGCGCCATCAACTTCATCGTGACGATACTGAACATGCGGGCGCCGGGCATGACCATGCACAAGATGCCGCTGTTCGCCTGGTCCATGCTGGTGACGGCGGTCCTTCTGCTGCTTGCCCTGCCGGTTCTTGCCGGTGCGCTGACCATGTTGTTGACCGACCGGAATTTCGGGTCTCAGTTCTTTGACGCCAGTGGCGGCGGCGACCCGGTCATGTTCCAGCACCTGTTCTGGTTCTTCGGACATCCGGAAGTCTACATCATGATCCTGCCGGCGTTCGGTATCATTTCGCACATCGTGGCAACCTTCAGCCGGAAACCCGTATTCGGGTATCTCGGCATGGCCTATGCCATGGTCGCGATTGGCGCGATTGGCTTCATTGTCTGGGCGCACCACATGTACACGGTTGGTATGCCGTCTGACATGAAGGCCTATTTCGTGGCGGCCACCATGGTGATCGCGGTGCCGACAGGAATCAAGATTTTTTCCTGGATTGCCACCATGTGGGGCGGGTCGATCGATTTCAGCGTGCCCATGGTCTGGGCCATTGGGTTCATCTTTCTGTTCACTGTGGGCGGCGTCACCGGCGTGGTGCTGGCCAATGCCGGCATCGACCATGCCCTGCATGACACCTATTATGTTGTTGCCCACTTCCACTACGTCCTGTCGCTGGGCGCCGTGTTCGGCCTGTTTGCCGGCTGGTATTACTGGTTCGAGAAAATGTTTGGGGTGAAGTACAATAACGTGATGGCCTACGGGCATTTCTGGCTGATGTTTATCGGGTCGAATATCCTGTTCTTCCCGCAGCATTTCCTCGGCCTGAACGGGATGCCACGGCGGTATGTGGACTATGCCGATGGCTTCGCGCCCTGGCACATGTGGTCCTCGATTGGCTATGCGGTGACGCTGGTCGGGACGCTGCTTTTCTTCGTCCTGCTGATCGAGGCGGCCCTGCGTCGGCGCAAGGCGGAGGCCAATCCCTGGGGAGAAGGCGCCACCACGCTGGAGTGGACCCTGCCTTCGCCACCCCCCTTCCATCAGTTCAATGAGCTGCCCGTCGTGAAGGCGGAAGGCGGCCACTAGGCCCTGAGCTGGTTCAAACGGTCCGTCCCCCGGTGAATGTCCGGGGGCGGGCCAAAGGTTGAGAGAGACGACCCGGATGTCGAACCTGCAGATCACCCCGGACACGCTGGCGCTGCGCCCGGCCACGGCGCATGACTATTTCGAGCTGCTAAAGCCCCGCATCATCTTCCTTGTGGTGTTCACCGGACTTGCAGGTCTGGTGGCGGCGCAGGGGATCAGCGGTGTCAGCATGAACCCGGTCCTGGCCGCGATTTCCGTTCTGGCCATCGCTGTGGGGTCAGGCGCCGCCGGGGCGCTGAACATGTGGTATGACGCCGACATTGATGCCAAAATGATCCGGACCTCGACGCGCCCCATTCCCAGCGGGGCCGTGCCCCGGGAAGAGGCGCTGGCCCTTGGCCTGATCCTGTCCGGCGCGTCTGTCCTGCTGATGTGGATGGCGTCCAACCTGTTAGCAGCTGTGCTTCTGGCCGTATCGATCGCCTATTATGGTTGGTTTTACACCATGCTGCTGAAGCGCCGGACGTCCCAGAATATTGTCATTGGCGGGGCCGCCGGGGCGTTTCCCCCGGTTATCGCCTGGGCCGCCGTCACCGGTACCACGCCACCAGATGCCTGGTTGCTCTTCGCGATTATTTTCGTGTGGACCCCCCCGCATTTCTGGGCCCTGAGCCTGGTTGCCCACAAGGATTATGAGCGGGCCGGCGTGCCGATGCTGCCGGTGGTTCATGGTGCGGCGACAACGCGGCGGCAAATCCTCTATTATACGCTGCTGCTGGCGCCGCTGGGTCTGGTCCCGGTGGCGACGGGCCTTGGCGGTCTGCTCTACGGTCTGGTTGCCCTGGGCGCCGGGGCCGGCTTTGTCTGGTTTGCCGTGCGTCTGCTGCGCAGCGTCGCGGGGGATCCGGACGCCGGCGATGCCGAGCGCAAGCTGGCCATGGGAACCTTCGGCTTTTCCATCCTGTATCTTTTTCTCCTGTTCGGGGCGCTGCTGATTGAGCACGCGACCGGCTTACACTTCCCTCTGGTGGGACACTGACATGACCGAAGTCCCGTCCCCTGAGATTCTCCGGCTGGCCGCCCAGAAGCGCCGCAATCTCTGGCTGGCCCTGGCCCTGGTCGTATTTGTGGTTCTGGTCGGGGTGACCACCACGCTCCGCATTCAGGACGCGGATTTCAGCGGCGAAAACGGCTTCTATTTCAGCGGTAAAATGCCGGACATGACAGAGTCGGCGGCGGAGTCCCCGGAATGAGAAATGCCCGTATGGCCTCGGTTCTTGGTCTTGGCGGGCTGGCCATGCTCGGGCTCGCTTTCGCGTCGAAGCCTCTGTACGATACGTTCTGCCGTGTGACAGGATTCGGCGGCACCACTCAGATTGCCAGCCAGGCCCCGGAGGCCGTGCTCGCCCGGAACGTTGTGGTGCGCTTTGATGCCAATGTGATTGATGCACCGCTGGTCTTCCGACCGCTGCAGACCGACCTTCCTTTGGCGCTTGGCGCGCACGGGCTGGCGTTTTATGAGGTCAGCAATGTGTCCGATCAGGATGTCACCGCCATTGCCAGTTATAATGTGACGCCGCACAAGGCCGGCCGGTACTTCAACAAGCTGGAATGTTTCTGTTTTCAGGAAGATGTCATCCGGGCAGGGGAGACCCGCCGTCTGCCGGTCCTGTTTTTCGTCGACCCGAGAATGGATGAAGAGCGCAATCTCGATGATGTGCGCACCATCACCCTGTCCTATACCTTTTTCCAGACCGATAATTTTGACCCTGCGGCGAAAACGGCCGCGTTGAACTGACCCTCTTGCTAGACCCGAAACGATGGCGCTAGAAGCGGCGTCGAAGATCCATAACCGACCCAAGGATGCCGATCATGGCTGAAGACGTCAAACACGACTATCATCTTGTAAATCCCTCCTCATGGCCGCTGTTCGGCGCCATGGCGGTCACCGTCCTGGCCATTGGCGGAGTCATCTACATGAAAGGCCTGTTTGGCCTGCCCGAGGGCTTTCCCTGGGTGGCCGTGGCCGGCCTCGCCATGGTGCTCTGGGTGATGATGGGATGGTGGACCCAGGTGGTGCGCGAAGGCCGCACCGGAGACCATACCCCGGTCGTCGAAATCGGCCTGAAATACGGCATGATCCTGTTCATCGCGTCGGAAGTGATGTTCTTTGGCGCCTGGTTCTGGAGCTTCTTCGAGTTCGCCATCTTCTTTGATGCCCGGACCGGACCAACCTTTGATTCGACCAATCCGATCTATGCCGAGGGGCTGGCCCGGTTCGCCGAATGGCCGCCGGTCGGAGTCACCACGTTTGATGCCTTCCATCTGCCCCTGATGAACACACTGATCCTGCTCCTGTCCGGCACGACCGTCACCGCGGCCCACCATGCCCTGCAGCATAATAATCTCAGCAATGCCAAACTCATGCTGGTCCTGACCATCGTGCTGGGGGCCTGCTTCACCGGCCTGCAGGTGCTGGAATATTCCGAGGCCCAGTTCAGCTATGACGGCACGGTGTACGGCTCCGCCTTCTTCATGGCGACCGGCTTCCATGGCGCACACGTGGTCATTGGTACGATCTTCCTGACCGTCTGCCTGTTGCGGATCATGGCCGGAAATATGACGGCACAAAAGCATCTCGGCTTCGAATTCGCGGCCTGGTACTGGCATTTCGTGGACGTGGTCTGGTTGTTCCTGTTCGCCTTTGTCTATGTCATCCCGCAGCTTGTTCTCGGTCATTAGGCCGCCTTGTGGCCGGAAAACCCACCCGTCTGGGGGCCGGGCTTCGCGGGCTCTGTCCGGCCTGTGGCGGGGCTTCGGTGTTCTCCGGCTTTCTTGGTCTAAGGCCGGCTTGTCCGGCCTGTAAGGCGGATTTTCGCGGGATCGAATCGGGCGATGGGCCGGCCTTTTTTGTGATGTTCCTGGTCGCAATCCTCATCACGCCTCCGGTGGTTCTGGTCCAGCTCTGGCTCGACCCGCCGGCCTGGGCCCAGCTGGTGGTCTGGGCGCCGGTGGTGCTGGGCTTAAGTGTCGGGCTGCTGAGGCCGTTCAAATCGGTCCTGTTCGGTCTGAACTGGCGTCACAAGGCCGGGGAAGCCCGCTGGGACGACAGGGAGGCGGGCGGATGAGGTTTCGTCCAATGCCGCTGCTCAGCGTTTTGTCGCTGATCAGCCTGGGTATTCTGGTCTGGCTGGGGAACTGGCAATATGCGCGGTACAGCCAGAAGCTGGCCGGACCCGCCGGGCAGGTGGCGGCGCTGGAACAGCTGGACGATGTCGCGGTGCGCCTGCAGACCGACAGCCTCGCCTATCTGCAGCAGGTCTACGGCATGATGGATGGCGAGCCGGTCTGGCGGCGTTATGCGCCGGCCCGCCTCGCGGACGAGGCAGGCTGGGTGCTGGTCCTGATCGACGCCACCGGGGGTCCGGTCCCGGTTCAGACGCCGGTGTCGACTCTGGCGCCGGCGCGGCGGGGCACGTTCAATCGCCTGCCGCCGGACCTGCGCCGTGGCGGGATGTTCGCCGCCGATGACGTGCCGGACAATAATGTCTGGTACAGTTTTGATGCGGCCGGGATGGCACGCCAGCTGGGGCAGGACACGCTGCCCGCTTCTGTGCTGGAGCCGTTGCAGCTGGTGGTGCGCAAGAGCGATGATCTCGACCGGACAAGGCTGGCCGCCAATCCATATGCTTTCCTGACGCCGCCGGATCCGCTGCCCCCCGAGCGGCATTTCGGCTATGCCCTGACCTGGTGGGGTCTGGCCATCGCCCTGATCGGTGTTTATCTAGCCTTCCATCATGCACGTGGCCGTCTGCGCCTCCGGAGCTGAGCCATGCACTATATTTCCACCCGCGGTACCGCGCCGCCTGTCGACTTCGTGACCGCCTGCCTGGCGGGCCTGGCACCGGATGGCGGGCTTTACGTCCCCGCGCGCTGGCCGCAGATTTCACCGGCCCGGGCCGGGGAAAGCTATATTGAGGTCGCCAGCCGTGTCTTGTCGGCCTTCGCGGGAGATGCGCTCGACCCGGCCACGGTTGAGGCCCTGTGCGCGCGGGCTTATGGGACCTTCGCGCATCACAGCGTGGCGCCGCTGGTCCAGGCGGGTCCGAACCATTTCATCCTGGAACTGCATCATGGCCCGACCCTGGCCTTCAAGGATGTCGCCATGCAGTTTATCGCCCAGCTATATGATCATGCGCTGAGCCAGCAGGGCCAGCGTATGAGCGTCGTCTGTGCGACCTCCGGTGATACGGGCGGGGCCGCCGCCGCGGCGTTTGCCGGGGCCAGCGCCGTCGACCTGTTCATCCTGCACCCACATGACCGCGTCTCCCCGGTGCAGCGCCTGTTCATGACCACCACCGGGGCGGACAATATCCACAATTTCGCCATCGACAGCGATTTCGACGCCTGCCAGGCCATGGTCAAGGCGATGTTTGCCGACCGGGACTTTGCCGGCCGGGTTGGCCTGTCCGGTGTCAATTCCATCAACTGGGCGCGGATCGCGGCGCAGTCGGTCTATTACGCCACCGCCCAGGCCGCCCTCGGGGGAGATCGCCCGCTGCGCTTCATTGTGCCCAGCGGCAATATGGGCGATGCCCTGGCCGGATATGTCGCCGCCCGCTGTGGCCTGCTGGCGGGGTTCGAGGCGGTGTGTGCGGTGAATGAGAACCGCGCCCTCGAAACCCTTTTCGCGACCGGGAAGATGTCGCGCGGGGCGTCTCTGGCGACGCCGAGCCCGGCCATGGACATTACCGTGCCGAGCAATTTTGAACGCATCCTGTTTGAAGCAGCGGGCCGCGATGGCGAACAGGTTGCGACGCTGTATGATACCTATGCCCGGACCGGTGCAGCCGAGATCCCGGCCTCCGTACGCGGCTCGCTGGGCTGTATGGGCCTGTCGGCCCGCGCGGTGTCGAATGCCGCCACCCTGGCCGAAATGGCGCGATATGTCGCCGAGACCGGCGGGCTGATCTGCCCGCATACTGCGGTCGGAACCTGCGTCGCCCGTCACCTGCCGGACACCGGTGCCGTGAACGTCACCCTGTCAACGGCACATGCGGCCAAGTTCCCCGAAACCGTGTCAGAGGCGACGGGCCAGGCGGTTGCGCTGCCGGCGCGGTGTGCCGGCCTGCGGGACCGGGAAGAGGTCTTCACCCGGTTTGGCCCCGACCTGGCCGCTGTGCGCGACGCAATCCTGGCGGTGCGGACGGGCGCATGAGCGCCGTTCTCGGTGACTGGAGCTGGGTGGCCGGTGAGCAGGCACTGAGCCTGGAGATGCGCCCCGGACGGTTCACCGAAGCGCTGTCGGGACACTGGACGCTGACCGATTTCGGGCACATTCTCGACGGGCTCAGCCTGCGGCGCCTGGTCGACGCCCTGTCGGGAGACGAGCCCAGCGTGACCTGTGGGCTGCAGCTGGCCGATGGCCGGGCAGTTCATCTGGCCGGCACCTTCACCCGCCCTGGCGAGGCCCGCGGGCTTGTGCTCGAGGCCGGGACCGCCGACGCGGAGTCCCGCGACCCGCAAAGCCAGCTCCGGGCGGCGTATCAGCCGATCTACAATCTGGTCACCGGGCGGATAGACGGATTTGAAGCCCTGGCGCGCTGGGACGGGGAAGACCGCCGCGACCGGGCACAAGGCCCACGAACCGATGACCGCGCACTGGCATCCAACATGCTGCTTCAGGCCAGCGAGGCGCTGGCCCGGTGGCAGGCCGAGACCGGCCGGCCCGACCTGTTCGTGCAGGTCAACCTGACCGGGCGGGATCTCGATGATGCCACGCTGGCGGACCTGGTCGCCGCGCTGGTCGGGGGGTTTTCCTTGCCGCCCGGCAGCCTGCGCCTTGAACTGACGGAGCAGGCGGCGCTGCGCAACGCCCGGCAGGCGCAGGACATGGCGGTCCGGTTACAGGCGGCCGGGGCGGCATTGGTGCTGGATGATTTCGGCTCCGGCCATTCTTCTTTCCTCTGGCTGGCGGATTTCCCCGCCTGCGGGCTGAAGGTCGACGCCAGCCTGATTGCGCGGCTGCAGACCCCGCGAGTCCGGATCATCCTGGAAAGCGTCACGCAGCTCGCACACCGGCTGGATATGACGGTCACCGCCGAGGGCGTCGAGACCACGGCGCTTCTGCCCGAGCTGCGCCAGAGCGGGTTTGATTTCGCCCAGGGATTTGCCCTGGGGCGGCCGCTGTCGCGGGACCAGACCAGCCAGCTATTGCAGGCCCCGGCCCCGGCCTTGCCGGGCTGAGCTGCCCACGGCCCGGTCGGCCTAAGCCGGCGTGCCGAGATCAATCATCAGGGACGAAATGGCGTGCACGAAATTATTCGGGGCAAGGGTCATGTCGCCGGTCCAGTGGACATCCGGAAAGCGTCCGAGCAGGTTGCGATAGGCCACATCCAGCTGCATGTTGGCGACGCGCTGGCCAAGACAGACATGCGGGCCATGGCCGAAAGCCAGATGCGCCTTGGCATTGACCCGCTCGACATCAAACAGGTCGGGATTGGTGAACTGGCGGGTGTCGCGATTGGCGGCCGCATAATACATCACGACCTTATCGTCGGCCGCAAGGCGCTGCCCGCCCAGCTCTGTGTCCCGGGTGACCGTGCGGCGCATATAGGTGACCGGCGAGACCATGCGGATTGCCTCGTGGACGAAGTTGCCAAACAGGCTGTCATCCGCGAGGAGCCGGGCGCGGACCCCCGAGGCTTCGGTTAGCAGCTTCATCGTGCCCGACAGGGAGTTGCGGGTCGTGTCATTGCCGGCAAACACGATGAGCAGCCATGAGCCGTCAAGAAATTCAGGAGAGAGGGGCTCTCCATCGATCTTCGCATGGGCAATCGCGCTCAGCAGGTCCTGCCGGGGATTGGCCCGCCGTTCGGCCAGGATGGCGCGGCCATAATCGAACAGGGCCTGAATTTCCGACAGGAAGGTCATGATCTGCTCTTCTGACACATTGCCAAGGCCTTCCTGCTGGGCCTGGTACTGCGAGGTTTCGAGGAAGTGCATCCAGTGCACCAGCTTGGGGCGGTCGGCTTCCGGCACGCCGAGAATCTCGCACAGGGTGAACAGCGGGAGCTCCGCCGAGAGCAGGTCCACCATGTCCACAACCGGACCCTGGGCCTGCATCAGGTCGAGCCGCTGATTGACATAGACATCGACCTTCTTGCGCAGGTCCGCGACGAAATTGGCCCGAAAGAACTGCATATGTTCCATCCGAAGCGGCGTGTGGAACGGACGGTCGAGATTGATCAGGGAATTCAGCGAGGAGGAATGCAGCAACGGATGACGCGGCACGCCCTCCATGCCGTAATTCATCAGGATGCCGCCTTTCTGGGAAGAGAAGGTTGCCGGGTCAAGCTCGACCTGTTTGACCAGATCGTAGGTCGAGACGGCCCAGAATCCCCGTCCATATTCCTCGGGATGCCACATGATGGGGGCTTCGTTCCGCATTTGTGTAAAGGCGTCGAAGGTGTAGCCGCCATGCCGGGAAAACACCTGTGGATCGGTCAGGTCAGCCGGGGGGGCGAGATCGTGGATCGGGGGATAGACGGGCAATGCCGGGGCCCGTTCCGCCTGATACGTCTCTGTTACATTTTTTAGGGTCATCACGCGTCTCCTGTTTCCGGACGGGTCCCTGGCCGCGCGCGGTGCGGGAGGATCACAAGACCCCCGATCCAATCCTGCCAGAATAGGTTAGCGGTCCCGTCTGTGAAGCCGTGCCCCCGCGGGAGGCTTGCCACCGGACCGCGGCTTTCCCGCTGCGGGCGGTTTCCCGCCCGCCTGAGATGGGCCACCCGTATGGGATTTCCCCCCGGGTCGGGAATATTGACCGTCGGAAGACGGTTTCGCACCGGCCGGCGATCGCCTGCCGGGGGCGGACTTGCCGCTGGCAGGACGTGTCCGATTCGCCTGCGGCAGGCAGCTGTCAGGGACCTGCCCACTCAGCGTGCTGATCAGGACGGCAGCCGGGATTTCTTCCACCACGCCGGGTCGCATGGCCCCCAGTTCGAACGGGCCATAGGCGGTTCGAATCAGGCGATTGACCTGCAGACCGACATGTTCAAGCGCCTTGCGGACCTCACGATTCTTTCCCTCGTTCAGCTCGACCGTGATCCAGTTATTGGTCCCGGTTTCACGCTCCAGCGTGGCCTCGATGGAGGTGTAGCGTGTCCCGTCATCCAGGCTCACACCGGATTTCAGCTGGGTCAGGTCCGACTGGTTGACATGGCCATGGGCACGGGCCCGGTACGTCCGCCGAAATCCTGCGCGGGGCAGTTCCAGCGCCCGGGCAAGCTCGCCGGAATTGGTGAGCAGAAGCAGGCCTTCCGTGGTCAGGTCGAGACGGCCAATGGTGATGGTGCGGGGCAGGGTTTTGGGCAGTTCGTCGAAAATGGTTCGCCGGCCCTCGGGATCCTGCGTGGTCGTGATCAGGCCGGCCGGCTTATGGTAGCGCCAGACGCGGACGGTCTCAGGGGCCGAAACCCGGTCGCCCCGAACGCGGATATCCTCGCGTCCGGTAACCTTGTAGGCCGGCGTTGTCAGCACATGCCCATCGACCCGGACTTCCCGGCGTTCGATCATCGCCTCGGCTTCTCGCCGGGATGCGATACCGGCCCGGGCCAGGTATTTGGCGATTCGTTCTCCGACCTGCCAGTTGGCGGGGGCGTCGCGGCGCTTTTTGGACGGCGGTCCGCTCCGCGCGGGTTTCGATCCGCCAGCCGGTGCGCCCGGTCCTGCGCGACCGGGACGTCCGCCTGCGCGGTTGGGTTTGCGGGGCGTCTCCCGACGATCCGTCATAAGCATATCCTTTCGGCCTTCAGCCTGCGCCCAGTTGCAGGAAGGGCGCACCAATAGCAAGGCCCAGCGCCAGTTCCAGCGGGATCCAGACCGGGATCATGCCCGGCGCGCGATTGTCATCGCGGTCCAGCAGAAGCGACGCGGTGCGTCCCAGCCCCGCACCCATCCATCCGGCGGCGAGCGGGAAAATGGCGAACACCTTGTAGCCCAGCGCCAGGTCTGGCTGGATGAGGATCAACAGCGCGGTGGCATGAAGCATCAGAAGCAGGCCCCCATAGGTGGCCCGAAACTCTGAAAAGCCGCCGGGTTTGTCCGGGTCGGGATCCGCCTTGAGGCGAACAATGCCGGCGGCCCAGCGTGGTGAGAGCAGGCTGCCAAGCCCCAGAAGGGCACAGAACAGCAGGGCGATGGCACTGATGGTGATATGAAGGCTCATGGGGACACTCCCTTTTTGGTCAGTCTAAGCCTTCCCGGGAAAAAGGCGAGTGGCGCTGCAGCGTTCTGGCCTGAGGCCATTCAGTCGGTGTTCGATCGCGGCGTATACAGGCCATAGCAGACCGCCGAGAGCGCGATCAGGGCGGCCAGGGCGAACAGGCCGGCCTTGAGCGGGGTCAGATAGGCTTTCAGAAAAATCAGCTGATCATGACCCGTCAGCGCCGCCAGCTGGACCGCCCCCTCGGCGAGGTCGACCGGGATTCCAAGCAGGGCCGGGGCCGCCAGCACAAACTGACCGCGCGGAAAAAACTGCAGGGGCATAAGGGCGAAGAGGGCGCCATAGCACAGTGGGTACAGGACATCGAGCGTCGCGGTGGTCCAGATGTGAAGTGAGATCTGGCCCGGCGTGTAACGGTCCAGGGTCGTGCGGACGCCGACCGGGTCAGCAATCCTGTCGAGCAGCACAAAATCCCCGATTGACTGAATCAGGGCGAAACCTGCCGTCATGGCGAGGGTTGCCGCCAGCAGCAGCCAGAGCAGAAGGGGGGGTACGTTCCGACCGGTCATCGCTGCATGTCTAGGCTGCTCTGTGCCAGCCCGTCCATGGATTTCGCCAAACCGGCTAATCCGCCGCCAGACCCGAGGCCACCAGACCTGAGGCTACCAGACCCGAGGCCACTAGACCCGAAGCCTGTTCTTGAGCATGATGATCTACCGCCTTTAATCGTGGAACTTCATATGTTGACTCGAATGCCCCTCAAAGCCGGCTGCCTCGCGCTCCTCCTCCTGACCGCGGCCTGTGGCGGCGGGGGAAGTGGACCGTCCGCGCCATCTTCCCCGCCGCCGCCGCCACCCCCCCCGACCGGAGGTGGGTCGGGCTGGACCGAGGGTGTGTTTGAGTCCGCATCCGTCTTCGCCAATCGCTGCGAGGCGCCCCGCAATGGTGTCGATATTGAAGGGACTCCCTTTCCCGACCTGTCGGGTTCGCTGCTGGAGGAATTGTTCTGGTTGCGCAGCTGGACCCACGAGACCTATCTGTGGAATACCGAGGTGGTGGACCAGGATCCTGCGGGATTTGATGACCGGATTGCCTATTTCGACACGCTGAAAACCGATGCCGTAACGGCGTCAGGGGTCGAGAAGGATGACTTTCATTTCAGCGAGCTGACCAGTGACTTCCTGGAACGCCGGTCCAATGCGGCGGCGGCGGGTTATGGCGCCAGCTTCGTTCTGGTGTCGGCATCACCGCCCCGCGACATTCGGGTCCGCTATACCCAGCCCGGGACCCCGGCCACCGAGACGCCGGTGGGCGTGCCGAATTTGGCGCGGGGCACGGAAATACTCGAAATCGACGGGGAGCCCGTGCGGGACGGGACCGATGTGGCGGCCCTGAACAATGGCCTGTTCCCGGCAACGGCCGGCGAGGTGCACACCTTTGTCGTGCGCGACGTGGGCGCCAGTGAGACCCGGACGATCACAATGACATCGGGCGACATCACGGATGATCCGGTCAACCGCGTCCGGGTGGTCGAGTCCGGGGGCCGCCGGGTCGGCTATGTGCTGTTCAACACCTTCAGTCCGTTTGCGTCGGAACGTGACATTGTTGAAGCCTTGGCCGGCCTCAGCGATGCGGCGATTGACGACCTCGTTCTCGACCTGCGCTATAATGGCGGCGGCCTGCTCGCCGTGGCTTCGCAGCTCAGCTACATGATCGCGGGCAATGGACCGACTGCTGGGCGAACCTTCGAATTGCTGCGGTTCAATGCCGCTGCCGGAAACCGCAATCCGGTCACAGGCGAGGTCAACGACCCGATTCCGTTCCTTTCGACCGGGGTCGGGTTTTCCTATACCAGCGGAACGGCGCTGCCCACGCTCGACCTGCCGCGGGTGTTCATCCTGACCACGCCCCGGACCTGCAGCGCCAGCGAGGCCGTGATCAATGGCCTGCGCGGGATCGGGGTCGATGTTGTCCTGATCGGCGACACGACCTGTGGCAAGCCCTATGGATTTTACCCGCAGGACAATTGCGGGATCACCTATTACACGATCCAGTTCCAGGGGGTGAATGATGCCGGCTTCGGAGACTATGCCGACGGGTTTGCGCCGGCCAATGGTGCCGACAGTTTCGCCGTTCAGGTGCCCGGCTGTCGGGTCAATGATGATTTCTCTGCCGAGCTTGGCGCGCCGGACGAAGCCCTGTTTGCCGCGGCCCTGCAATATGCGGCGTCGGGGACCTGTCCTGCCGTTCCGAGCGGTAAGGTTGAGGGCGTCGCGCTGTCGTCCAAGACCGGGCGCGCTGCCGGGGCGTCGCTGGATGCGGACCGCGGTCCGGGAGACCTGCTGAACGGGCGTGACCTGCGGATGCCGAAGTAGGACCGGATCGGACAGGATAGGACCGGATCGGGCGGGACAGGACAGGATAGGACTGGATAGGACTGGATAGGATGACGCGATTAACACCCCGCCTTGCCGGACTTGCTTTCGGACTGATCCTGTCCGGGTGTCAGACGGCGCCGGCGCCGGTTCCGGCAGTCCTGGCCGAGGCCAGCCCGGAGGACCTGTCCGAGATTCGCCGCGTGGCGGGCCTGTTGCTTGACCGGCCCCTTGTGCAGCTCGGGGCCGGCGACTTGCGGCATCAGTCAGTGGTCAGCGTATTGCCGCCCCGTCCGGGGCCACGCGAGACCCACAGCCTCGCTCAGCCGGTTCAGCTCGACCTCGTCCTGATCGGCGAAGGCTGCCATCTGGTGCTGCGGACCACCGGCACAGCGAAGGCCCTCAGCGGGGTCAGGTGCGTTCCGCTCTGAGTCCGGTTTGCGGCCGCCTCATTTCCGCGCCGGGCCCGCCATCAGTCCGGCCTCTTTCCAGGCCGATTTGGGCCAGCGGCGATGCTGCCAGAACCATTGCTCGGGATTGGCCCGCACCTCTGCCTCGATCAGGCCGGATATGTGTTCGACACAGCTGCGGACATCAACATCGTCCTGTCCGGTGATATCGGGATAGAAGGGGGGATGGATCTCGACCCGGAACCGGGCCGGTCCGGTGCGTCGGGTGGTCACGAAAACCAGGGGGACTCCGAATTTCAGCGCCAGGCGCGAGGGACCTGGTGCGGTCATGGCCTCATGGGAAAAAAACTTTATATTCAGGCCTTTATTGAACTTCTGGTCGTTCATCAGCGCAACGCAGCGTTTGTCTTTCAGAGCCCGCATCACTTCCCGGGTCCCGAGGCCCTTGGGCGTGAGGACGCCGATGCCGTAAGCGTGGCGGACCCGGTTTAACCTCTTGTCGATAAACGGATTGTTCAGGGCCCGATAGGTCACGAGGCAATCCACCGGACGCCGGCATATGGCGGCCGCCATGACTTCCCAATTGGCAAAATGACCCGACACGAGGACAGCGCCCTGATCGGCCTGTTCGATCTGGTCCAGATGGTCCGTTCCGATGACCTTCACCCGGCCGCTTTGATACGGATGGATGCGGGGCAGATGGGGGAGTTCGCCGGCTGTCCGACCGACATTTTCCCAGGCCGCACGGGCAATTCGGGCGCGTTCCGCGGCGCTTTTTTCCGGAAAGGCAAGGGCCAGATTACGGAGCATGGTCTTATTCTGGGACAATAAGGGCCCAAGACGCCGCATCAGTCCCCCGAGAAGGCTCGAGGCCCGGTCCGGGCTGAGGGCTTTCATGGGGCCCCAATAGAGCAGGTCCCAGGCGATGGCTTCCAGCCGCCAGACCAGCCGCTTGCGCCAGGTTGAGCGGTTGTCGATGTCCTTGGGACGGATGTATTGCAGCGGCGTGTCGTTCATCCGGTCAAGCCAGCCTGTTCAGCACAGGCTTCATCAGCCGGTCGAGCTCTGCCGTGTCGCTAAAGGTGACGTCTATGCCCAAGGTTCGGATGCCCTCCCGGTGTTCCTGTCTCAGCCGGACAAAATCTTTGTCGGTCGTGATCAGGGCCGCGTTGTGATCCTGTGCAAGCCGACGTAAATACGCCATGTCCCGATCACTATAGACATGGTGGTCAGGGAAGGGGACTGTGTCGCAAATATCCATGCCGGTCTGGCCCAGCGTGTCAAAAAATTTCTCCGGCCGCCCAATTCCGGCAAACCCGACAAACCGGCCCTTCCCGACCTTGCCGCGGGTCTGGATCTGGGCGTGCAGGATTGGGCGCCCGGCCTCCTGTACAGCCTGCGGCGGGTCTCCTGATCCGAGCTGAACAACCATGTCAGCCCGGGCCAGACCGGTCCTAGCGGCTTCCCTCAAGGGGCCTTTTGGAACGATATGGCCATTGCCAAACCCGGCGTCAGTATCGACAACAACAATAGAGATGTCTTTGAAAAGACCCGGGTTTTGGTGCCCGTCATCCATGATAATGAGGTCAACGCCGTCCGCGGCCATGGCGTAGCCCGCCGCGGCACGATCAGCGCCGATCCAGCTTTCGCCACTCTGGGCCAGCATCAGGGGTTCGTCGCCAACATCGGCGGCAGAATGTTGGGTTGGGTCAACCCGGCAGGGGCCTTTTAAGCGGCCGCCATACCCCCTCGACAGGGATGCCACCCGTCGTCCGCTGATCTGTGTCAGACGTGCGCGCAGCGCGGCAACAATCGGACTCTTACCTGTGCCGCCGACGGTGAGGTTGCCGACACAAATGACCCCGGCATTGACGCGTTGTGGGGCTGTCAGACGGATACGGCGCGCGGTAATTGTGGCATATAACCATGCAAAAGGGGTCAGAGCGAGCTGGGTCAGGGGGGCTGCATCGCGGGATTTGGAGTCAGTCTGCGCCGACCAGAAATGTGGTGGTCTCATAAGGTCCCCTTGGCGCGCTGGATCAGAGGCCGCAGCGCGTCGAGTGTTTTCCCCATGGGCCCGAAGCCGGCCTGCGACAGGTGCTTGACCAGAGAGCTGGACGGGGGCGACGCCGGGTAGTTTCGCATCAATTCCATGGAATCTGAAACAAAGGTGACACCGCCTCTTTTTTCAAGGTCCGCCATCATGTCAGCGAAGTTAAAAACGCCGGGACCGGTCAGGATCGGCTTTCCGAGGCGAA
Source organism: uncultured Hyphomonadaceae bacterium (assembly GCA_938084575.1). Taxonomy (GTDB): domain Bacteria; phylum Pseudomonadota; class Alphaproteobacteria; order Caulobacterales; family Hyphomonadaceae; genus Henriciella. Next base: position 26,253 of record CALKFG010000002.1, on the reverse strand, counting down.
GGGCTTCAAGCGGATTATGCCCGCCGACCCCGGGGGCATGTCCCCCGCCGAGATAGACGGTGTCGGCCAGCCTGTACCAAAGGCCCATTTCGCCCAGCGTGTCGGCCAGCAACACATCGGTTTGGGGGGTGATCGGATCCCCCCGGGTGCGTCGGGCTATCTTCAGTCCCGAGCAGTCCAGGAGGCCAGCGAGGCTGTCGCCTCTTTCGGGATGGCGTGGCGCCAGAATGAGAAATGGGCGACCAGGTATCTGCATGAGAGCATCAATCACGATCGCTTCTTCGCCGGGATGCGTTGATGCAGCAAGCAAGACCGAACGGTCGCCAATATCTGACCGAAGCCCGGCGACCGCTTTCGGCTCTGCCATTGGCGGGGGAAGGGCGGTTTTCAGATTCCCGACTGAGGCGACAGGCCTTCGGCTCAGATGGGTCAGGCCGGCGGACGTCCGTACATCGCTCGCCAGAATCAGATCAAACCCTGAGAAAAGGTCCAGGGCTGTTGTCGGCCAGCGCCCCCAGCCAAGCAGGCTTTTTTCAGTCATCCGGCCATTTATCAACGCCGTCGAGCAGGGCACGGAACGAAGGGCGCGGAGCAGATTTGGCCAGACATCGCCTTCTGCAAAAATAGCCAGATCCGGACGCCAGTGGCGAACAAAGCGCCGAGCAATTCCGGGTGTGTCGAGAGGGGCCATGACCTGTCGTACCCAATGCTTCGAAAATGCCGGGTCGGTCTCCAAGGCAACGCGGATGAGGCGGGCCGCGGTTTCTGTCTGGCAGCTAAACAGGCAGCTGACGTCAGGGTGTTCGCGACAGAGTTCCTTGGCCACGGCGATCTGGACCATGCTTTCACCCACGCTTGCGGCGTGCAGCCAGATGAAAGGACCGGCATCAGGCCGCCGCGGCAGGCAACGGGCATACCGGTCAGGCAGCGTCGCGGGATTTTCCTTTCCGCGGCGGACACGCTCATGCAGGACAAGCCCTAGAAAGGGCCGGGCGAGCTGCGTTAAAAACCGGTATAAAGCGAGACCGAGGGGCATGGGAGAGCTTATAAGGGATTCCAGCGCCGACGCCACGAAAGACGACAACAGGGGCTCAATGCGCAGGATGACGCCAGCGCCATGCCGGTCTATGCTGCTATAAAGAAGACTTTTGGAGAGATCAGAATGACAGATGACCAGCAAGCGGACGGCGCCCACATCGTAACCCATCCGGTGCCATCTGGGTTTGCCGCGGCCGCTAATCTGTCAGCTGAGCAGTACCGCGACATGTATGATGAGTCGGTCGCGGATCCGATCGCGTTCTGGGGTCGGCACGGGAAGCGTCTGAAATGGATGGTGCCCTATACCGAGGTTAAGCAGGCGTCCTTCGCCGCCGATGATTTTGGCATAGAATGGTACCAGGACGGGGTCCTGAATGTCACCGAGAATTGTCTCGACCGGCATCTTGACTCACGGGGTGACAAGACGGCCCTGATCTGGGAGGGCGATGATCCTTCAGATGCGCATCATTACACTTACCGGGACCTGCATCGCGCTGTGTGCCGTTTTGCCAACGTCTTAAAAGATCTGGGTGTTTTAAAAGGTGATCGGGTCACGATTTATATGCCGATGGTGCCGGAGGCCGCCATAGCCATGCTGGCCTGTGCCCGAATTGGGGCCATTCATTCGGTTGTCTTCGGGGGGTTCTCTCCGGAAGCTTTGGCTGGTCGGATCACCGATTGCGAGTCCCGTATTCTGATCACGGCCGATGAGGGGCTTCGGGGAGGACGAACCGTCCCGTTGAAAGTAAATGCCGACCGGGCGTGTGAGATCGCGAGAGGCATGGTCGAGCAGGTTGTCGTGGTCAAGCGCACCGGGGTCGAGGTGACAATGCAGGCCGGCCGGGACGTCTGGCTTCATGATGCTGATCAGCATGTCTCCGACGATTGTCCGCCCGAGCCCATGCACGCTGAAGACCCGCTTTTCATTCTCTATACGTCCGGCTCCACAGGCCAGCCAAAAGGCGTCCTGCACACCACGGGCGGATATCTCGTCTGGGCATCCATGACCCATGAATACGTCTTTGATTTGAAAGAAGATGATGTGTACTGGTGTGCCGCGGATGTCGGCTGGGTCACCGGGCATACCTATATCGTCTATGGGCCATTAGCGAACGGCGCGACCACAGTGATGTTTGAAGGCGTGCCGACCTATCCGGATGCAAGCCGGTTCTGGCGGGTCTGTGATCGCCACAAAGTGACCCTGTTTTACACGGCACCAACCGCGATACGGGCCCTGATGCGCGAAGGGGAATCCTTTGTCGAGGCGACCGACCGGTCGAGCCTGCGATTGCTGGGTACGGTCGGTGAACCTATCAATCCTGAAGCCTGGGAGTGGTATTTTCATACGGTCGGCGAAAAACGGTGTCCGATCGTTGACACGTGGTGGCAGACCGAGACAGGCGGGACGATGATCGTTCCCTTGCCCGGAACGCTGGAAATGAAGCCGGGAGCTGCCAGCCGACCTTTCTTTGGCGTGGAGCCGGAGATCGTCGATGCAGACGGCAATGTCCTCGACGGAGCAGCTGAAGGCAATCTGGTAATCACGGAGAGCTGGCCCGGGCAAATGCGCACGGTCTATGGCGATCACAAGCGGTTCTTTGACACCTATTTTTCGGCTTATCCGGGAAAATATTTCACTGGAGACGGGTGCCGGCGGGATGTCGATGGCTATTACTGGATTACCGGGCGGGTTGACGATGTGATCAATGTGTCAGGGCACCGGATGGGCACAGCGGAGGTCGAAAGCGCGCTTGTATCCCATGAGGCGGTGGCAGAGGCAGCGGTGGTTGGTTTTCCCCACGACATTAAGGGTCAGGGCATTTATGCCTTTGTGCTGGTGAGATCGGACGTTTCTGTAGACGAAAATTTGGTCGATGAACTCCGCCGGCATGTCCGCGCCGAGATTGGACCGATCGCCACGCCTGATCTTATTCAGATCGCTCCGGGATTACCTAAAACCCGATCCGGAAAGATCATGCGACGTATTCTGCGCAAAATTGCGGAAAATCAGTTTGATGCATTGGGAGATATCTCCACACTTGCAGAGCCGGAAATCGTGCCACAACTGGTTGATGGGCGTTTAAACCGTCAAGACGGGTGAATTGGACTTGGGGGAATAGATGGAGTTGGACCTTGATCATCTTCTGGTGATGGCCGGTCAGGATATCGACCTCGCAGATGAGGTCCTGAGCATCTTTGAGACTCATGCCGATACGTGGGGGCGTATGCTGCGGTCTGAAATTCCACAGGCCGACTGGGCAGATGCAGTGCATACCCTGAAGGGAGCCGCCCTGAGCCTTGGTGCTTCGGATCTGGCGGCGCTTTGCGCGGAAGCCGAAGCCCTCGGACGCGGATCAGAGGACGTCAGCCGGGTAAGGGCGGCGACAATCCTCACGGATGTCCGTGATACTCTAAACCAAACCCTGGAGGCCTGCGCCCGCGCGCGTCATAAATTATCCCGACCCGGCCTGCGCGAGTCGAAGGACTCAAACTCATAGGCAATGCACCGGTCGATAAGAGTGCGCCAGACCGGCTCTGCGATCGCGGCCGACAAGCCAGCCTGAGATGCCTCTGACAAGACCTTGGTCACGACGTCTTCGATTCGCGCGCGGTCATGGACAGCGCTCCGAACACCCTTAATTCTCGCGGCCGCGTCCATAAAACTTTGGCGCTCAGCGAGAAGGGCGACCAAATCACGGTCTAGCCGATCAATCTCGCGGCGAACATCGTCCATGGTCTGTGCGGTTTGGGCGGTATGTTGACCGCCTGTCTTCTGTCCGGACTGTGTCATGCAGATTCCTCTCGACCGTCCAGCAAGGACGCTTCCGGTGGGATCTATGAGCCGGAGCTCAGGAGATCAAGTCGTCAGCTGATCTGGGGTCTAGCCCGTCAGCGTTCGTGATAGACCGGCGCGCGGGTTTCCACCCGGATTGAACCGGGACGGGTGGCTTCACCCAGGGCCTGCTGGACCACAGGCTGGTCTAGCAGCTCAAGAACATCACCAAAACGGCTGATCTGACTTGCGGTTGTCCCCATATTTGGCTGGCCTAATCCAAACGCCCTGTCAGGCCGCGGAAAGATTTTGTAGGCAACAGCATCATCCTCGGGGATCTCCGCCAGGACACGGGCTTTTGCGATGGCCGTCATCAGTCCTCCCATTTCATCCACAAGCCCTTGCTCGAGGGCATCCTGACCACTCCAGACCCGGCCTCGGGCGCGATCATCGACTTCGTCACGGGTCAGGCTTCGCCCGTCGGCGACCAGTGACACGAAGCGATCATAGCCCCTAGTCAGCCAGTCTGTAATCGCAGCCCGCTGGGAATCTGTGAAGGGTGCTGTGGTTGTGAAAGCGCCAGTAAAAGACCCGCCGACCTCAATCGCCTCAGCATTGATACCGATCCGCGCGAGGGCGTCAGACACGCCGAATTTCCCGCCAAAGATACCGATGGAGCCGGTGATTGTGGAGGGATTGGCAACGATCCAATCAGCGCCGGTTGAAACATAATAGCCGCCAGATGCGGCGTATTCCGCCATGGAAACAACCACCGGCTTGTTAAAATCTTCCCGCGCGCGCTCCACGGCTCTCCAGATCTGGTCTGAAGCCGTTGCTGATCCACCCGGGCTATCCACCCGGAAAACGATGGCTTTGACATCAGGATCATTCGCCGCCTCATGCAGCGCTGCCGATATAGTATCAGAGGCAAACCCCTGTCCTTCTGAAAGAATATTGCCGCCTGCAGCCCCCGTTACAATCGCACCCTGTCCGCCGACAATGGCGATAATTGGTGATTTCGGACGCGGCGCCGGGGGTGTGTAGGTCAGGATGTCGAGCGTTTCGGCTCCGTTACCAGCGCGATCCAAAGCGGCCTGTTCGGCATCTTCAGGCCATCCAATGTAATCCGCCAGACGGTTTTCGATCAACGCACGTGAACTCAGTGGGCCGGATTCCAAAACAGCTTTCAGCGTGGCGAGCGGAAGGTCCCTGTCCCTTGCGATTGAGCCGAGCGAGCTTGCCCAGATTGAGTCGGCAAGGGCTGTCATGGCCTGGCGATGTGCCGCAGTATACCCGGATTCACTGTAGGTGTTGGGCGCATTCTTGTATTCATACAGAGCAATGAAATCCGGATGGATGCCGAGCTTGTCGAAGAGACCTTTCAAAAATAGCGTTTCAAAACCGAGTCCTGTGACGATTACTTCAGCTGCGGGCTGGATCCATATCTCATCAGCGCCTGCCGCCGCCCGGTAGGCCGAAACGCCGGAAAAGATTCCCTGCGAGTGAGCAATGACGAATTTGCCAGACTGCTGAAAGGCCTCCAAACCGGCTTTGTACTCCTCCGCACGCGCAGACCCGATTCCGAACTCACTGGTACGAATCAATACGCCTTTAACCCGGTCATCCCGGCGCGCGGCATCAAGGCGCGTGATGATATCGATAAATCCCGAAGGGGCTCCGAGCAGGGCCTCGATGCCCGAATTTGGCGCCTGGTCATCCAGCGCTTCGCGCATATCTATCGTCAACACGATGCGCTCGGGGTGCTCCGGCGGGGCCGTCGCGGCATTGATCAGCCCGCCAATCGCCATGCTGCCAATCAACACCAGCAGGACCGCACCGACGACTGCGCCAGCCAGCGCGCCCAAAGTCGCAATCAGGAATGTTTTCATAGCCAGAGCTCCCGTCTCGATTTATCGGATAACGATATGGGCATTCCAGCAGGGCTTGTCAAAACTTATTCGAAGGACTTTCAGGCAGGAGCAGAAACCGTGTTGGGCTGGTAGAAAAAGGGCGGAGCCTCTGCAAGCGCTGAGAATTGCGTTTAAGGTGTTGCAAGCTCGGCTTTGAGCGTCTATGCCCGCCTTCGTTTTGGGGTGTCGCCAAGTGGTAAGGCAGCGGTTTTTGGTATCGCCATTCCCAGGTTCGAATCCTGGCACCCCAGCCACCTTTTTCGCGTTTTGCAGCTGGCTCTCATCACGTTGGGACACCCTTAGAGGTGCGACTGCCATTTAACCGCCTCAATCGTAAAAGAGGGTTTGACATTAAGCTGGCCATTTTGCACACGTTGCTGCCTGCTTGTCTGCGATCTCGGATCGCGGGCGCGCATACGAAAGAGAAGAGAGCGGTCAATGCTCCGTTGAATGGGATGAGAAGACAATTTCAGTCTTTATCTGTGTGCCTGGTGTGTGTGTCGGGCAAAAAGCATCGATGTCGGAGCGCATTAAGCGTTTCGGCTAAAAAGTTTTAAGCGTCGTTTCAATTCGGAACGCCGCAGCATCTGGAGAGTGAGAGGCAGGCTTCATGAAGAAAGTTCTGACACCGGCTCGAGTAGCCGTTGCCGCCGTAACCATCGGTGGACTGACATTGCCAGCTTTGGCGCAAAGCCAGCTTGGTCGGGCAATTCAAACCGGAGAGGCAGCGACGCGTCGTGCAGAGCAGACTCAGAACCGGATCAATCAGCTCGACGATGAGCGCTCGGATATGGGTAGTGAATTCCGGACATTGCTGCAGCGCAAGCAAGCAGCCGAATTGTATGTTCGCCAGCAGGAAAAAGTGATCGAGTCGCAACAGCGGGAGAAAGAGAGTCTCGTTGACCAGCTTGGTCGCGTCGATGAAATAACCGCTCAAACTGTGCCCATGCTTCAGGACATGGTAGCTGATCTCGAGGCCTTCGTCAGCGCGGACTTGCCGTTCAAGCTGGACCGTCGACAGGGCCGGATTGATATGCTGAAGACAGCAATGGAAAGCGCCGACGTACCGATCGTTGAGCAATACCGCCTTATCATTGACGCCTATAAGGCGGAGATGGAGTATGGTCGCACGGTTCAGACCTGGCCCGAGACCGTCCAGATCGATGGCAACGAGGTCAAGGTGGACATGTTTCTGTTCGGACGGGCGGCACTGGTCTACCTGTCCCCAGACCGGCGGCATGCCGCACGGTACGACCGGGCAAGCGGTGAATGGGTTGGTGTGGATAACGCCTTTAAAGACGAGATTGCAGCTGCCATCCGTCAAGCGCAGGGCAAAAGCACACCTGGTGTGATGTACGCTCCGGCAACCAAATTGCTCGTGCAGTAAGACACGGAAGATCTTGAGAGGTTAAGTCCATGAAAACGATGAAAAATTCCTTCAAGGCTTTCGGTGCTGCCGCGCTTGTCGCGAGCTCGATTGCCTTTTCTGCGCCGGCTTTTGCGCAGGTCACCTCCCTTTCGGAGGTTCTGCGGAAAGTTGAAGCTGACTCGAACCAGCTGGATGCCGAAGGGCTTGAACGGGTCAGGCGTTTCGAGCGGGATCGCGATGCGCAAGCTACCGCGATGCGTGACGTGCGCGCTGAGCTCCGTGCGGCTGAAGTCCGGGGCTCGCAGTTGAATGCCCGTTTCGATGCCAACGAGGCCGAACTGGCTGAGTTGTCAGCAGAATTGAACGAACAGGCCGGCGATTTCGGTGAGCTGCTCGGCCAGTTCCGGACAGCGGCCGGGGAAACGATGCCAATCATCAATTCCTCGCTGGCCAATTTCCATTATCCTGGCCGGACCGAACGTTTGTCTGAGGTCGCTCAGGCCAGAACCCTTCCAACCCGCGCGGACCTGGACTCCTTACCAAAGTCAATGTTGCGGGAGATGATTGCTCAGTCGGAAGTGACCAGCTTCAGCGCTGATGTTGCGGGTGTCGGCCCCGACGGGGAGACTCAGGAGGTCGCTCTTACCCGTGTCGGTGTCTTTACCGCGGCAACCAATGATGGAGCCCGTTTCGTCGAAGTCATTTCCGACAATACGGACGAGCCCTATTTGCGGGTTCTCAAGGCCCAGCCCAGCGGTCGGTTCCGGGCGGCAATGCGGGATCTGATCTCGGCGTCGGAAGGCGATACCATTATCGTGCCTTTCGACCCTTCTAAGGGAGATCTGTTCGCGATTGAGGGCGAAAAGCCAACGCTGCAGGAACGGATTGGTCAAGGCGGAGCCGTGGGTGCTGTTATCCTCGTCCTTCTGGCCATTGGTCTGGTCTTTGCTCTGTTCAAGATTGTGACCCTGTTCCTCATGGGAAGCGCCATGGGTCGTACGGCGAAGACCAAGCAGGCTGGAGACGGAAATCCTCTGGCCCGCGTGTTCGAAGCTTACGAGACAAACAAGACCGCTGATCTTGAAACTCTTGAGCTCAAGCTGGATGAACAAATCCTGCGTGAATCGCCAAAGATCGAACGGTTCAATGACGTCGTTAAGGTGCTTGCAGCCGTGGCTCCGTTGCTCGGTCTGCTGGGTACAGTGATCGGCATGATCATCACCTTTACCGCGATTACCAATTTTGGTGCCGGAGATCCGAAGCTGATGGCGGGTGGTATTTCAACCGCGCTCATGACCACCGTTCTGGGTCTTGTCGCAGCCATTCCCCTGTTGCTGCTGCATGCCGTCTCGGCGTCGATGGCGCGTGGAAATCAGCAGGTTCTCGACGAGCAGGCTGCTGGTCTGGTCGCTGAGCGTGCTGAGCGGGGTGGGGCGGCCTAAGGCCGTCCTCCTCAGGAGGTAGCTCTATGTTAAGTTTAGAGGCGCTGCAGGAATTCCTGAACCGGGGTGGTCCCGTTCTCCTGGCTATCATGGCTGCTACATTCGTTATGTGGGCCCTGATTCTGGAACGGCTGTTTTACTTTCGGCTCGCGCATCAGGGATATGCAGATCAGGCTTTGGCGGCGTGGCATTCGCGCACCGACCACAAGTCGACTTACGCGCACTGGATCAAGGACAAGCTTGTTTCAGAAGTACGTCAGCGGGCGGAGGCCAATGTTGGTTTCACCAAGGCGCTGGTGGCCCTGGCGCCCTTGCTGGGACTCTTGGGCACTGTGACCGGTATGGTGACCGTCTTTGATTATATGGCGATTACAGACGGGGCGGATGCGAAAGCGATGTCTCGTGGGGTCTCTCAGGCAACCATTCCAACGATGGCTGGCATGGTGGCCTCAATATCGGGGATCCTGTTTACATCTGGCATGGACCGCAAGGTCAGCCGCCTTATCCAGAAACTCAACGATGAGATGGAGATCGACTGATGCGCGGACGCTCTACCAGACCGGCTGAAGAGGCTGATGTTGACCTGACCCCGATGCTTGATGTCGTGTTCATCCTGCTGATTTTCTTCATTGTGACGTCGACCTTTATTCAGGAAAAGGCGCTGGGGCTTGAGCCGCCACCGCCGCCTTCGCCGTCTACACCAGAGCAGCAGGTGCCGGCGATTGTGGTCTATGTGAGTCAGGACAACCTCATCCGTGTAAATGGTCGGTTGACCGATTTGGGGGGTGTCAGGGCCAATATTGAACGGCTAAAAGCGGAAAATCCCGAAAGCGCCCTGGTTATACAGGCGCATCCTGACGCCAGGAGCGGGACGATTATCAAGATCCGCGACGAGGCCTATAATGCCCAAATGGATCGCGTCAACGTGATCCAGAGCCAGAGCTAGGAGGACGAGATGGCAAGACGTAAAGCCCAGGTCGCCGCTGGCAACAGCTCGGATGACGATGTCAACCTGACACCGATGCTGGATGTCGTTTTTATCCTGTTGATCTTTTTCATTGTCACCGCACAGTTCATTCGTGAACCCGGTGTGGATATCAATCGGCAGGAGGTCGAGAACCTCAACAAGCAAAACCCCCTCGGTATCCTTATCGCGCTTGATTCCGAGAGTAAGATCTGGATCAACAAAAAGGAGGTTTCGCTGCAGGAAGTTGGATTTGAGATCCGCGAGTTGCGAGAAGACAACCCCAAGGGTAAACTTGTCTTCCAAGTCGACCAAAGTTCTGAGGCTGGGACGATGATTGATCTTATTGAGATCATCAACAAGGAAGATGGGCAGAATGTTGTCCAGATTTCGACCACAGAAGGATAGGAGAAGCGAATGTTTGCCAATTCATCGGTTCGTTTGGGTGTGGGAGTGCCACTGGCGCTGATCGTTACCTATCTCTTGTTCCAGCTGATGCGTGTCCTGATCAGTCAGGATTATATCGAGCCGGATGCCGAAGAAATTCGTGTCATTGAAAGAATCACGCCTCAGGAAGATGCGCAGGAAATCAACCGGCGCGCCCGGGCCAAGCCACGCCGGCTGAATTCTGCCGACAAGCCCCCGCCGCCGCCGAAGCTGTCTACGACAAAGTCTCAGATCGACCTTCCCACTCCGAATATTCAGGGCGCGGCCCCGTCGGAGCTAAATGTTGGTCCAATGAGTGGTTTTTCGTTTGACCCGATTGCGATTTCAGATCGTGACGCTCAGCCGGTCCGGCCTCCTGTGCCCAGTTATCCCAGCCGGGCCGCGGAACGCGGCGTGGAGGGATCCTGTGAGGTGCGGTTCGATGTTGATGTTCGCGGGCGGCCATACAATGTCGAGGCAACATGCACTGACAATGTGTTCCGTCGTGAAGCGATCCGGGCTGTTAGCCGCGTTGAATTCGCGCCCAAGATTATTCGGGGCAAACCAGCGGAACGTCGCAACGTGGTCTACCCACTCGAGTTCAAACTGGCGGATTAGATAAGGGGGAGGGTGACGCCGTTATCCTCCCAGGTTTATGTCGGGCCAGCCAGTCTGGACCGAACCGCGCTTCGGAGCGCAAGGAGTTGGAATGATGGCTATCAAACGCGTCCTTCAGGGTCTGGCCTGCGTGTCGGCACTTTTCTTCGCAACGGCATCTGTCGCGGTTGCCCAGACATCAGGCTGTGATGTCACCGAATTCACGTCCAAGAATGCTGAATTTTATCTCAAGGCTGAAACTGAGCTTTTGGCCAATGACAATCCGCCGGGTGCTCTGGTTGCTCTGAACCAGCTGCGCGCACAGGACCTGAATTGTTATGAATTCGGCGCCGCACTTCGGCTTGGGGCGGCGATCAAAATCCAGTCGGGCGATTATGCTGGTGCGGCGAGAGATCTTGAGACCGCATTGGACCGCGGTTTTGTTGCCGAGGGCGACAAGGTTGGAACCTATTTCAACATCGCTCAGATTTATCTGACTGAGGATGATCTTGATAAAGCCGTTGGCTTCTATGAGAAGTGGCTTGCGGCCGGCGGTTCGCCCAATCGGGACCAAAAGTGGCAACTGGCAGTTCTCTACCAGAAACTGGACCGAAACCCCGACTCCCTGGTTTGGGCTGAGCAGGTGCTTCAGGCGGACGGGACGAATGCAAAGCGGGAAGTCTACGACTTCCTCATCTATCTGTATGATTCAACAGGACAGCTGGCGAAAAAGGCCGAACTTCTGGAGCTGCTGCTGGCGAAAAATCCAGGCGAACGCCGCCTTTGGGATGCGATCGCTGGGGATTATTTTCAGGCCGATGAGGAGCGAAAGGCGTTTGAGGTACAGAAGGCAATGTATCTTGCAGGGCTGCTGACCACCGAAGCTGAGGTGATGCGGATTGTGAACTTCTATAACCGCTTCAACGCGCCGTATCAGGCCGCCCGAATTCTCGAGAAGGAGATCAATCAGGGTCGCGTCGAGAAGAGCTATAAGCGCCTGGAATTGCTGGCTAATCTGTATCAGGTGTCGCGGGAATATGAGCGGGCAATCCCAGTGATTGAAGAAGCGGCTCAGATCAGCACCAATGGTGAGATGTATGAACGGCTTGGACGCTCCTACACGGAGTTGCGGGAATGGGACAAAGCTGAAGCGGCCTTGCTCAACGCCCTCGACAAGGGCGGACTCAGCGACTCCAAGCTGGCCTGGGTTTTGATCGGTCAGTCGCGGTATGAGAGAAATGATCGTTCCGGTGCGCGCGAAGCGTTTCGTAAGGCAAACAGTCGTGCCGGACGTGGCTGGGTTGACTTCATGGCCGCTGAAGATGCCACGGAACGGGCACTCGCCCGGTTTGAGATATCAAGCCGGCTTCAGGATGCCCGCGCCGAGAAAACGCGGTGCGACAAGCTCAGAGTCCTGGGCGACAAGGGGTTGCCGGAATCGTGCTTCGATATCGGGGACCGTATCGGGTCGCTGGAGGACGAGCTGTCGGCCTTCGATGCACGGGTGGGGTAAGCACCTCTCCGCTGACGTTAAAGAAGCCCTGGGCCGTGCCTGGGGCTTTTTGATTGCCAGTGTTGCCTAAATCTCAGAGCTGTGAAATGGCAGTTATATGGACCGTCTCAGTCAAATGAACGCTGCCGATGTGGAAGTCTGTACCCGCGTCGCCGAGCTTGAACAGACCATGCTGGAACGGACTCTGGAATGGGCGCGGATTAATACCGGAAGTTGGAACCGGGCTGGGCTTGAAAAGCTGGCTCCCATATTGGCGGATGCCTTTGGTGGTCTTGACGCCGACGTGTCGGTTGATCCGTCGCCGTCTTTTGACGTGGTTGGGCGAACAGGGCAGGTGGATCCGTTTGAAACGGGCCCGGTTCTGCAGGTCTGTGCCCGGCCTGATGCGCCTGTTCAGGTCATCATGACCGGTCACTATGATACTGTTTTCCCTCCAGGGACATTCGAAGATATCGTGACCGTGGATGCGGGACGCCTGAACGGCCCGGGGCTCGCCGACATGAAGGGTGGGATTTCGGTTATGCTGGGCGCACTGCAGGCCTTCGAGGCCGGGCCGCTGAAGCAGAGGCTGGGATACAGGATTGTTCTTACCCCGGACGAGGAAATCGGAAACTTCGCCAGCGGAGCGGCTTTAACCGCTGCTGCAACGTCGGGGGCTATGGTGGGCATGACTTATGAGCCCTGCATGGACAATGGCGCCATGTCTGGCGGACGTAAGGGGTCCGCGGTGTTTGACATCGTCTTGAAGGGACGGTCCGCCCATGCCGGACGCGCCAAGGAAGACGGGCGGAGTGCAGTTGAAGCTGCTGCGGCTCTGGTCGTCGGACTTGAGGGGCTCAACGGTCAGTTTGACGGCGTGTCCGTCAATGTCGGTTCAATTGACGGGGGCGGCGCTGTGAATATTGTGCCGGATCTGGCGATTGTGCGGTTTGGCGCGCGGGCACCCGATCAGGTTGCTGCGGACTGGGCAACCGCCCAGATAAGAGCGCTGTTCGACGCAGCCATAGACCGGCCAGGTATTTCGGGTCATGTGCATGGTGGGTTCTACCGGCCGCCAAAGCCCAGAAATGGGGCCCAGCAGGCTTTGTTCGACGCGGTGTCAGAGACCGGCCGGGCGCTCGGACTGACCCTGGAATTCGTGGATACAGGCGGCGTTTGCGAGGGCAACAATATTTTCGCGGCGGGTGTTCCCAACATCGACACGCTGGGGGTGATGGGAGGCCGGATACATTCCGATGAGGAGTATGTTCTCGTTCCCAGCTTTGTCGAACGTGCGCAATTGTCAGCACTGCTTCTCAACCGTTTTGCAGACGGCCGGATCGACGCCGCTGCGATAAAGGCCATGATGCCATGAAAAGGGCCGTCCGGATGCGGCCGGCGCGAATGGATGATTTCGATGCGTTCTGGAGCATGGCGGAAGAATCGGGGCCGGGGTTTACCTCCTTGCCGGAGGATGCGGACCTTTTAACCCGGCGCCTGTCAAAGTCTGTTCAGGCCTTTTCTGGGCAGGCTCAGCATGTTGAGCAGATTAACACCGCCGAATACATCATGATGTTGGAAGATGTCGAGACCGGCGAAATCGGTGGCTGTAGCGCCTTAAAGGTCGGCACCGGACTCAATGTACCATTTTTCAATTATCGGATTATCACCCTGGCACAGGTCAGTCGGGAAGCAGGGCGGCAATTTACCCTCGATGCCCTGACACTGACCAATGAGCTCATCGGTTATACAGAAGTCGGAACGCTTTTCCTTCGCCCGAAATTCCGCGGGACCGGCGTTGCGGGGTTGGTGGCGCAGTCTCGATATATGCTCATGGCGGCGGCGCCGGAGCTGTTTGGTGAGAAAGTTCTCTCGGAGTTGAGGGGTGTCGTAGACCATCAAGGTCGGGCGCCATTTTGGGATCATCTGGGCGCACAATTTTTCCGTATGTCCTTTGTCGAAGCCGATCGCCTGTCAGGGACCACCGATCGCCAGTTCATCTTCGACCTGATGCCCAAATACCCCATCTATGTCGACCTTTTGCCCGCGGAGGCCCGGGAAGTGATTGGACGATGTCATGCAGATGGTGTGCCGGCATTAAAAATGCTCGAGCGTGAAGGGTTCCGGTTCGAGCGTGTCGTCGACATTTTTGATGGCGGTCCGATTGTTGTCGCCCGGCGCGACATGATCCGGACTGTGCGGCAGGCTCAGAGGGTCCGACTGGCGGTTGGTGATGCGCAGGGCGAAACCGGTCTGATATCGACACCTGGTCTGGCGAATTACTCAGTGACCACTCTGGTTGGGCAGTTTGGACCCGATGGGACCTTTATCGTGCCCCAGAACGTCCTCGATCTGATTGGGCTGCGGCCCGGCGACGAAGCATTGATATGGCTGAGGAGTGATCTGCCATGAGCCAGGGTGTTTTTATGAACGGCGAGTGGCGCCAGGGTGAGGGCGGCTGGTTTGAGACCACCTGTCCGGCCACAGGACAGCCGGTCTGGCAGGGCGAGGCGGCCAGCCACGACCAGGTCAATGACGCGATACGATCCGCGCGTGGTGCCGCAAAGGCCTGGCGAGAGCGGGCCCAGGCGGACCGAACGGGAATCCTCGAGGCTTATGCACGGGCCCTGGGCGGGCGTCAGGCGGATCTTGCGCGGGCGATCTGTCGGGACATGGGCAAGCCCCTATGGGAGGGCCGCGCAGAGGCGTCCGCCATGCAGGCCAAGATTGGACTGTCGGTTCAGGCACAGGCGGACAGGGCAGGGGCCCGGGGCGTTGACACCGATTTTGGCGCCCTTCATCTGACCCATCGCCCACATGGCGTCATGGCGGTTCTGGGGCCATTTAATTTCCCCGGCCATCTGCCGAATGGACACATTGTGCCGGCGCTGCTGGCCGGGAATACTGTCGTCTTCAAGCCCTCGGAGCTGGCGCCGTCCATTGCCGGGATCATGGCCGACGCATTTTCCGAGGCCGGCCTGCCCGAGGGGGTGCTGAATATTGTCCAGGGGGGGCGGCCGGTTGGGACGGCTTTGCTCGAGGGGGACATTAATGGCGTCCTGTTCACCGGCTCAGCGGCGACGGGCCTGGCCATTCACAGGCATTTTGCCGGTCGGCCCGACGTGATCCTGGCGCTGGAGCTTGGCGGGAACAATCCCCTGATCCTCTGGGACCCGGCGGACCGGGATGCCGCGGCCGACATTGCCGCGCAGTCGGCTTTCCTGACCACCGGCCAGAGGTGCAGCTGTGCCCGCCGGGTTATCCTGCCCGAGGGTGCATGGGGCGACCAGGTGGTCGATGCGATTGTCGATCGTGCCCGAAGCCTCAGGATCGGGGCCTGGGATGAGGCGGATGTTTTCATGGGACCTCTGGTCTCGGCAGCTGCCGCCGAGACGGCGGTCGCAGCCCAGATCGCCCTGTCAAAATCCGGGGGGCGTCCCCTCCGGCGATTAAAGAGAATGGACCGCAGCGCCGCGTTCGTGACGGCTGGCGTGATTGACGTGACGGGGGTGCGGGCGGTTCCGGATGAAGAGCTGTTCGGCCCGCTGATGCAGATTTACCGCGTCCGGGACTTTGACAGCGCTCTTGCCCGGGCCAATGACACCCGGTACGGCCTGTCGGCAGGGCTGGTCTGTGACGATGATGACCGCTGGGCCCAGGCCCGTCAGACGCTGCGAGCCGGTATTCTCAACCGCAACCGCCCGACGGTTGGTGCCAGTGGCGCCCTGCCATTCGGCGGACCCGGCCTGTCGGGCAATTTCCGGCCCGGGGCCTCTTATGCCGCCGACTATTGCGCCTGGCCGCAGGCCAGTCAGGTGAGCGAAAAAGCCGGACGGGTCTCGGCGGTGGGGTTCCCGAAATAGGTGCCGTCAATGCCCGCCCACTGGTTCAAGGAATAAGGTTTTCATGTCCGACGCGACACTCGAAGTGAATTTTGATGGCCTGATCGGCCCAAGCCACACCTATGCCGGCCTTTCGGAGGGCAATTTTGCCAGCCAGCGGAACCGGGACTCCCTGTCCAATCCGCGAGCGGCCGCATTGCAGGGGCTTGAGAAGATGCGGCATTTGATCCGCAAGGGACTGGTTCAGGGCGTTTTGCCGCCGCTGCCAAGACCGGCCATGGACTTTCTGGCACAGGCTGGATTTCAGGGAACCGATGAGGACATGCTGGACTCCGCCGGCCGCCACGCACCGGGCTTGTTAAGGGCGGCCTACAGCGCCAGTGCCATGTGGGCGGCGAATGCGGCAACGGTGTCGCCCTCGGCCGATACCCGGGACGGCTTGTTGCATTTTACCCCGGCCAATCTCACCACCATGCTACACCGCAGCCTGGAGGTGCCGGACACGGTTGCCAGCCTGATTGCTATTTTTGGGTCCCCGGATCATTTTGTCGTCCATCAACCGCTCCCCGGCCATGCCGCCTTCGCCGATGAGGGGGCCGCCAACCATGTCCGGCTCTGCCGTGCCCAAGACGAGGATGGCGTGGCGCTGTTCGTCTATGGTCGCGACGCCCGCGGGCCGGTGACCGGCCCGTTTCCTGCGCGACAGGCCCGCCTGGCGTCGGAAAGCGTGGCGCGGGCACATGGGCTAGCATCTGAACGGATCGTTTTTGCCCGACAATCCGAGCAGGCCATCGCGGCCGGCGCCTTTCATAATGACGTTGTCTGTGTCGGGGCTCTCAACACGCTTTTCCTGCACGAACAGGCCTTTGAGGACTGCGCCGGGACACTGCAGGCCCTGCGCCGGGCCTGTGACGGCCTTTTCGATCTCAGGCCGGTCATCGTTCCGGCGGCTGAGGTGTCGCTTTCAGACGCGGTGGCGTCCTACCTCTTCAATTCCCAGTTGCTGCAGTGTCCGGGTGAGGATCGCCTTGTCCTCCTCGCGCCAATCGAGGTGCGGGATCATCCCGCCACCCGGGCGTATTGTGACCGCCTCGTCCAGTCGAATGGTCCGATTGGCCGGATCGATTATATCGATGTGCGGGAATCGATGCGCAATGGTGGCGGTCCGGCGTGTCTGCGGCTTCGGGTTGTGATGACCGCCGCCGAGCGGGCGGCCTGCCACGCCGGGGTTCTACTCACGGAAGACCGGATTGACGCGCTCGGGGATGTGGTCCGCACAACCTATCGTGACAGCTTGTCTCCGGCCGACCTGATGGATCCGGCTTTTGCGCGCGACTGCCAGCTGGCCCGCGAAGCCGTTCTGGATGTGCTCGATCTGGCAGAGTTGTACTGATGGCCGTGTTTCCGTTTCACCTGCAGGCCCGCGATGGCAATGCCCGGGCGGGCAGTCTGACGACGCCCCGCGGCGAGATCCGGACTCCGGCCTTTATGCCGGTTGGCACAGTTGGGACGGTCAAGGCCCTGACCATGGAACAGGTTCAGGCAACCGGCGCTGATATTATCCTTGGAAACACCTATCACCTGATGCTCCGACCGGGGGCTGAGCGCGTGCAGCGTCTGGGCGGGCTGCATGATTTCTCGCGCTGGTCCAAACCGATCCTGACCGACAGTGGCGGGTTTCAGGTCTGGTCGCTTAGCCAGCTGCGTCAGATGGACCGTGATGGCGTAACTTTCCGCAGTCATATTGACGGGTCGCAACACCGCCTGACCCCGGCGCGTTCGATCGAGATTCAGGCCGACCTTCTTGGCGCGGACATCTCCATGCAACTCGACGAGTGCACCAATTTCCCCTGCAGCCCTGAGGAGGCGGAGGCGTCGATGAAGCTGTCGCTGGAGTGGGGACAGCGGTCGCTGGAGGCGTTTGGTGATCGGTCGGATCAGGCGCTGTTCGGGATCGTACAGGGGTCCGTCTACGGGGATCTGCGGGCCGAGTCGGCGCGCAGAGTGGCCGCACAGGGGTTTGACGGAATTGCAATTGGCGGTCTGGCTGTAGGCGAGGGCCATGAGGCGATGTGTCAGACTCTTGACCTGACCCTGCCACATTTGCCGCATGCCCTGCCGCGCTACGTTATGGGTGTTGGAAAGCCAATTGATCTGGTGGAGGCGGTCGCCCGGGGCGTGGACATGTTCGATTGTGTTCTGCCAACGCGAAGCGGGCGGCATGGTCAGGCCTGGACATGGGATGGCCCGATCAACTTGAAAAATGCCCGGTTTGCAGAGGATTTAGAGCCGGTCGATGCGCGGGTGAACAGCCCGGCGAGCCGGGACTATTCGCGCGCTTATCTGCATCATCTCATCCGGTCAGGCGAGTATCTGGGTGCCATTATTCTCAGCTGGCACAACACAGCCTTCTTTCAGGACCTGATGGCAACGATCCGTCAGGCGATTAAGGAAGGCCGGTTTGCCGCGCTGCGCGAGGATCTTTCGGAGAAATGGCAGCACACGCGGTCGAGCCCGAAACCTCCCGATCCTATTTGAAAACGATGTCGTCTTCTTCTGGCGGAGGCGGCAGCGGTGCGGCCGGGCTGACGCAGCCTTGCATCATGCCAATGCCCTTGAGAAAGGTGCGCCGATGCGACCCGCGTTCAAATGCCTTGCGGACCCGACGCTCGTGGGCGTTGGCACCGGAGACATTTCGCACCACGCCGCGGAAGGGAATCACACTTGAAGCGGTCGATGAGACCGTGTCGAGGAACGCCGTCGAGGCCCCCTCGGCGGCACGCTCGCTGAGGCTGGCAGGATCGGGCGGGGGCACATCGAAATCCCGGCCGAGCAGTTCGTCGAGCGCGGAGACCTGGCTGGTGATGTCGTCACAGGAGATCCCCGCATCGACATGGTAGGGATTGTCAATGGCTTTCAGAAGCTCTGGGATGGTCTGCCGTCTCAGATTCAGGTCTGTGAGGGGCGACGCCGCAGCGTCCGGTAGACCCTGTGATGTGCGCTGAACCACCCCTGGTGACGCCGTCTCGCCGACCGTCCCCTCAGGACGGGTGTCCGCGGGCGCAGGATTAGAGGCGCAGGCGCCAAGAAGCAGGGCGGTCAGGCTGGCAAACAAAAGTGTTTTTCGCATCGGCCAATTCAAACGGGTTTCTGCTGTAAAGGCAAGGTGATTGACGGCGGCGGGGCTGGCAAAAGACCGTTGACCTGACTCTCCGCTTCCTCTAGTCCAGCGTCTTCGGAGCGCCCATAGCTCAGTTGGTAGAGCAACTGACTTTTAATCAGTAGGTCACAGGTTCGAATCCTGTTGGGCGTACCAAAACCACCCCCATGACGAACCGCCTGTCCCGAGCTTTGGGCAGGCGCTGCGCTGTTCGCCGCGCCCTGGTGTCGCCGTCCGGGTGCAGCGGCTTGCGGCGGCGATCCCCGCAGGGTGGGTTCAGAACCCTCGGGGGGGCTGTCGGGGCATCCGGCGTTGGACTTTCCATCCGACCGAAGCTAGCGTCAAATCCGAAGCAATCGCTTCATGAACCTCATACACGGTGGCCAGCAAGAGTCGCGGCGGGGTCAAAAGGGGAGGAATGGCAGATGCCACGGTCGATTATCTTTTCAAAATACGCGGCACCAGCCGGGCTTTGGGCCATTCTCACCGCCTGCAGCGGTCCCGCGGGGCCTGACATGGCGCCGGTCAAAGGGCCGGTCGCCGGGGCGCCTGCAATGACGGGGTCGGCCGCGGATCAGCCAAACCCGACGCGCAACGCCTATTTTGGCGAGCTGCATGTGCACACCCGTTATTCCTTTGACGCCTTTGCGTTTGGAACGGTGGCGACGCCCGACGAGTCCTATGCCTTTGCCAAGGGTGCGCCGCTGCAGCACCCGGCAGGCTTTGAGATGAAGCTCGACCGGCCGCTGGATTTCCAGGGTGTAACCGACCATGGCATGTATCTGGGGATGCTGCCGGCGATGACGGAGGTCGGGTCGCCGGCCTATGACCACCCCATGGCCGATCAGCTGCGGTCGGTCGAAACGGTCGACGATCGCCGCGGTGTCTTTGTCGACATGATGCCCTATCTCGCTGGTGCCGACGGCACGCTTGAATATCTTGACCAGAGTGTCGTCAAAAGCGCCTGGGCGGACATCGTGGCCTCGGCCAATCGTCACAATGATCCCGGTACCTTCACCACATTCATTGCCTATGAGTACACTTCGGCAGGAGGCGTGCGTGACAATCTCCATCGCAATGTCGTCTTCCGGGGCGACCGCGCGCCTCTGGCTCCGTTTTCGCGGATGGATTCGGCCAATCCGGAAGAGTTATGGGCGGTTATGGATGACTGGCGGGCCGCCGGCATGGATTCGCTTGCCATCCCGCACAATTCGAATGCTTCGGGCGGACGCATGTTCCAGAGAACCACCTATGACGGCGCCCCGATCACGGCGAGCTATGTCGAGCGGCGGATGCGGAATGAGCCCCTTGTGGAAGTCACCCAGGTCAAGGGGACGTCCGAGACCCATCCGGGTCTCTCGCCGAATGATGAATGGGCGGGCTTCGAGATCATGCCCTATAAGATTGCCACCAATATTATCAGTGCGGTCGAGGGCAGCTATGTTCGGGATGCCTATCGACGCGGCCTGGAACTTGCGGAGGCAGGCGTCGGCAATCCTTATAAATTCGGTCTGATCGGGGCGAGCGATTCCCATACCGGTGCCGGCTCGTTCGAGGAATCCAATTACTGGTCCAAGGTCGGACTTCTGGATGCCGCCCCGTCTTTGCGGGGCTCGGTTCCCGGGCAGGGCGGGAATGCCGGCATCAGCGTCGCCAATGGCGAAGTTGAGGCCGCGGCGGCCCAGCGGACCCAGGACGGGTCCGGACGGTCTTATCGTGACACCTATTACCATACATGGGGGGCTTCCGGCCTTGCCGGCGTGTGGGCCGAGGAAAATACACGGGAAGCCTTGTTCGATGCCATGCGCCGCAAGGAAACCTTCGCCACATCCGGTCCCAGGATCCGGCTGCGATTCTTTGCCGGTCATCAGCTGGACGGGCTGAACATGAATGATCCTGCTGTTCTGACCACCCTTTACCAGACCGGCGTGGCCATGGGCGGGGACCTGTATGGCACCGAGGAGATGGACGCCGGGCCCACCTTCATGGTGTGGGCGCTCCGGGACCCGTTCGAGGCACCGCTGCAGCGGGTGCAGATCGTCAAGGGCTGGGTTGATGACGACGGTGTCACGCAGGAGAAAATCTTTCATGCGGCCTGCTCGGAGGGCGCGTCGGTGGATCCACAGACCCAGCGCTGTCCGGACAATGGCGCGCGCGTGGACCCTGCAAGCTGTGCCATCACCGCTGATGTGGGTGCAGATGAGCTCAAGGCGACCTGGAAAGATCCGGAATTCGAGGCCGACCAGGCGGCGTTCTACTATGTTCGGGTCCTCCAGAATCCAACCTGTCGCTGGTCAACCTGGGATGCCCTGCGGGAAGGCGAGGCGCCCCGCTGGAATATCGAAACGACCATTCAGGAAAGAGCCTGGTCATCGCCCATCTGGTATACGCCCAGCTGAGAGACGGTCTGTCTGGATGGGGTCATATGGCATGTTGAACGTCCTGCGGGGTCTTCTGAGCGACCGGTTTACCCTGTTCGCACTGATCGGGCTCGGCCTGTTTGTCGTGGGTCTGCCCGGTCAGCCGCAAGCTGACCGTATTCAGGTCACTGACAGCGATTTGGCCATGCTGGAGGGCCGGTACCAGCTTCAAACCGGGCAACGGCCAGAGGCCGCGGCGCTGGACGCGCTGGTCGACTTTCACGTCCGGGAAGAAATTCTCGTGCGCGAAGCGCGCCGCCTCGGGCTGGATCGGGGGGATGTGATCCTGCGCCGGCGCCTGGCCCAGAAGATGGAGCTGCTGATCCGCGATGGCCTGGCTGAGCCGGACCTCTCGGACGCGGCGCTGAACGCCTATTATCAGGCGCATGCAGAGCGCTATGTGCAACCGGCGAGGGTCGGGTTTCGACATATCTATCTCGGACCGGATGGGCGGATGTCCGACGCGGCGATCGCCGCTCTGCAGCGGGCGCTCGAGACCCAGCCGGACCCTGAGGCCTGGCGCAGCATGGGACAGGCCTTTATGCTGGCCCGGCAATATGCGCCCCGGCCGGAAGATGCTCTGGCTGAACTGTTTGGTGCAGGCTTTGCCGCCGAGCTGATCCGCGACGACGGGAGATCCGGCTGGTGGGGGCCCGTCAGATCGTCCTATGGCTGGCATCTGGTCGAGCGGCTTGTATTTGAGCCGGCGCGCCGGCTGCAGCGTCACGAGGTCGGGGATCGCCTCGTTGAGGATGTTCGCGCGGCGTCCCTCGACGCGGCCGAAACCGAGGCCTATCGCGCTCTGGCGGCCGGCTATGTCGTGTCGGTTGAACGGCGGGACGAGTGAGACTCCTCAGCCTTCTTGCCCTGTGGCTGGCCGTGGTACCCCTTGCCCAGGCCCATGAGGTTCGGCCCGCCTATCTGGAGATCCGGCAGGTCAGCGCGGAGACGCTGCAGGTCCGCCTGCGGCAGCCAATCGTGTCGCTTGAGCAGGATCGCATGGGCGGGCTGAATCTGCGGCCGGATTTTGCGGCACCCTGCGCGCTGTCACCTGAGGGGCTGCCGCGGCGGTCTGACGGATATCTCACGGAGGTCTTTCAAGCGGTGTGCGAGGGGGGCGTTAACGGGGTCGAGGTCCGTATAGAGGGGCTGCGTCAAAGCCTGACCGACATCTATGTCAGGGTGACAGATGCGCATGGGGATCAGCAGGGGTTCCTGCTAAACGGCCGGGATCCGGGGTTCCGTCTGGGCGAGGCGGCCCCGCTGCCGGCCCTGGCCTTTCTCAGCCTCGGGCTGCGTCACCTGCTGGGGGGACTCGATCATATCCTGTTCGTGATCGGTCTGATCCTGCTGGTTCCGCATGTTGCTCGCCTGATTACGGTGGCAACCACCTTCACGCTCGCCCACTCCCTGACACTGGGCCTGTCTGTGCTTGGCCTGGTTCACCTGCCATCGGGCCCGGTTGAGGCCGGGATCGCGCTGTCGGTCTTGTTCATGGCCTATGAGCTGTCACGCCCGCACGACGCGCAAAGTCGGATCGCGCGGCAGTATCCGGAACTGATCGCATTTGGGTTCGGCCTTCTTCACGGCTTTGGCTTCGCCGGCGGCCTGGTCGATACCGGCATGCCCGGCAGTGCGGTTGTGCCGGCTCTGCTGTTTTTCAATCTCGGGGTCGAGGCCGGCCAGATCCTGGTGATTCTGGCGGTTCTGCTGGCTTTGCTGATCGCCGGTGCCCTGCACCCGCGCGGGCGCGGGGCCGTTCAGGCCGGTCTTGGCGCACTGCTGACGATCGGGGCCAGCTATTTCTTTG
This sequence comes from uncultured Hyphomonadaceae bacterium, assembly GCA_938084575.1. Taxonomy (GTDB): domain Bacteria; phylum Pseudomonadota; class Alphaproteobacteria; order Caulobacterales; family Hyphomonadaceae; genus Henriciella. The sequence goes on along the minus strand of CALKFG010000002.1, from coordinate 3,010 downwards.
TCGGGGCCGGTGTCGCGCTGGTGTGAGGCCGGCGCAATGGCGCGGGTCACCTGACCACGGGCGGACTGCAAAAAGTCGAGGGATCCCTCGCTCAACGCCAGGAGCGGTCTATCTCTCGGAGCTCAGAACAGGGGAGGCCTGGCCGATGAAACGTATACTGACAGGAGCCGCGGTCATCGCTGGCATAGCAGTGTTGGCCTATGGCGCGCTTGTCTGGATGATTGTGCGTCCGGCCCCCCCACTTGAGCCGGGCCCCATTATTCGGATTGCGCAGGGCGATATTCAGACCGGTATCGACACGAACAATACCGGGATCCTGCAGGCCAATGGCATCCCCTTTGCCGCGCCGCCCATCGGAGAGATGCGATGGCGTCCGCCAGCGCCCGCAGCGGGCTGGACGGGGGTCCGGGATGGCCGTCAATTCGGGGCCGAATGCCTTCAGCCCCGTTCAGGCAGCGACGAGTTTATCAACGATATTCTCAAAGGCATGGGCCTCAACCGGGTACAGCGTCATCTTGCCTCGATCTCCTTTCAGAGTGGGGGAGAGCCGAATGAAAGCGAAGACTGTCTGTTCCTGAATGTCCGCAGCAGCACTACCGGAACGGATCAGCTCCAGCCTGTGATGGTGTGGATCCATGGCGGCAGCCACCAGACCGGATCGGGTTCGGACGGCGTGTATCAGGGCAATCAGCTGGTCGAAAATGGCGTTGTCCTTGTGACCATTAATTACCGCCTCAGTGTGCTCGGTTACCTTGCCCATCCCGCCCTGAGTGCCGACGACCCGCGCGGCGTTTCCGGGAATTACGGCCTGCTGGACCAGATGGCAGCCTTGCACTGGGTCCGTGATAATATTGCGGCCTTTGGAGGGGACCCCAACAATGTGACAATCTTCGGAGAGAGTGCCGGGGCGCAGTCCGTGACGGAAATCATGGCCTCGCCCTTGTCAGACGGGCTGTTCCATAAGGCCATTCTTCAGAGCGGCGCCTCGAGCTATAATGCAAACGGCCTGACGACGGCCATCGATGGCCGTCTGACCATGCACCAGGCCGGGATTGACTTCTTTGAGGGGCTGGCGCCGCCAGAGGCCAGTGCAGCTGACCTTCGGGCCGTGTCGGCCGACACGCTCATCGCCCAGACCCGGAAAAAGCCCGAACTGGGCGGATACGCCCTGCCCACAGTGGATGGGGTCGTGCTGCCACGCCTGATCGGCGAATCGATTGGCAGTGGGCGCATTCAGAATGTGCCAATCCTCGCGGGATATAATGCCGACGAGGCGACCTTGTTCTATGACAGTATTCAGAGGCCGACGCTTCTTGTGCGAAATTTCCCTGAGGAACTGCCGGACCGCCTGACCTATATGGAAGAGATCTACGGGGCAGAGGATGCCAGCACCCTGATCGGGCTCTACGGACTAGATGATCCGGAGACATATCAGAGGGCCGAGACCGACATGCTGGGCGATGACATGTTCGGCGTCCATATGCGATATCTGGCCGCGTCCAACGGTGCACAGGGCCAGCCGAGCTATCTGTATCACTTTACCCGGGTTCCCCCATCCCGGTCACAGACGATCGGGGCATTTCATGCATCAGAAATTTTGTTTGTTTTTGACAGCCACAGCCCGATTGCCGGTTTGACCGAAGACGACAAGGAGCTGACATCTGCCATGGGGCGTTACTGGACGAATTTCGCCGCGACCGGCGACCCGAATGGTCCGGGCCTTGTGCACTGGCCCAGCTATGCGCCGGCGACCGATCAGTGGATGACCTTCAACCCCTCCATCGCGGTTCAGGCCGGCATAAGGGCCGCCAAACTCGACGTTCTGGAGCGCGCCATGGTCGATCGCATTGCTCAGGCCGTTCCGATCATAACCCCGCAAGAGGAAGAGGGGGGTGTGCTTGTGGCCGATCCGCAAGCTGAGCTCCCCCGGCTCGCGCCCTGATCCGACCGCCGGAATGGCCCGCAGCAGGGGTGAGCTTGGTGTCGGCCCGCGCGCCCACAGCTGCGACCTGGCGACACGCCCTATCGTATTCCCGGCGGATACGCTTTAGGGCGTGATAAAACTTTGTTGTTTAAAAACAATAAATTAGGGATTTTGTGGTGTCCTAAGCCTGACGGCTCATGGCCAACCCGTGCGGGTGGGTTATCGGTGACGAAGGGTAGGGTATACTGAAACCGGTGGGATCATTTATCTCAATCGGCGTCTTCAGGACGGCCGAGAGATGGGTCGAGCGTGAAACCATGAAAAAATATAAAAAAATCGTACTAATGGGCCTCATACTGGGCGGAAGTCTTGGCCTGTCAGCGTCTTCAGAAACAGACTGTGTGCGTTATGACGGAAAAGTAAGTGTTCTGATCCAGAACCAGACCGGCATGCCGCTGGTCCTGTCCGGATTTCCGTTCAACGAATTCAGCTGCACGGCCAGTTTTCAGTTTGATGATTATGACTTTCTGACGACATCGGAATTCTACAAATCGATGCCGGCGCGGTCGCAGACTCAGGCCAATGTTCTGTACACCGAGTGTTTTGACCCGGAGGCCTTTCAGGCCAATTATGGCATTCAGCTTGCGAGTCAGGACAAGGATATGGGCTATTTGTCGGTTGGGTGTTTTTTCGATCAGGGTGGTTGTGAAGCTCAGGTGAAATGCCCGGAGGAGACGGTCGGGTTCCGGTGTGAGTGGACCGGGGGCGCCACGGAATATAAATTCACCTTACTTCCAGTCGGTTCCTGAGCCCGGGTTACAAATTTCGCAAATCGGGCATGGGTGCCGTATCTTCACGGCCTGACTGTCGGTGTGACAGATATTGCCCATAATGATGATTATCGAATAATCTGATCTGGGCGTGGTGGCCCTGTGGCCGCTATCTGGAGACCTTTGAGGTCGACATCGAGGCTGGCGGGGCGCGGGGCCTGTCTCTGCCGGGCTGAGCGTGGGACCGGCCGGCGGCCATGCTGCGCCCCGGGCGTTGCCCCTCGCGGCCTGAGCCCTTTGTCGTCTTAGCCCTGCC
>CALKFG010000001.1 GCA_938084575.1 uncultured Hyphomonadaceae bacterium | reverse complement strand
AGCGCAAGGCCGACACCCTGTCCGGTGGTGAGGCACAGCGCATCCGCCTGGCCAGCCAGATCGGCGCCGGCCTGGTCGGGGTGATGTACATCCTCGACGAGCCCTCCATCGGCCTGCACCAGCGCGACAACGACCGCCTGCTGCACACCCTCGAGCACCTGCGCGACCTGGGCAACACCGTGATCGTGGTCGAGCACGACGAGGACGCCATCCGCGCCGCCGACCACGTGCTCGACATCGGCCCCGGCGCCGGCGTCCACGGCGGCCGGGTGGTGGCCGAGGGCACGCCCGAGCAGGTCATGGCCACGCCGGACTCGCTGACCGGGCAGTACCTGTCCGGCGAGAAGCGCATCGAGGTGCCGCCCTGGCGCATCCCGGGCAACCCCGAGAAGCAGGTGGTACTGCACGGCGCCCGGGGCAACAACCTGCAGGACGTGACGCTGAACCTGCCGCTGGGACTGTTCGTGTGCGTGACCGGGGTCTCCGGCTCCGGCAAGTCGACGCTGATCAACTCCACGCTGATGCCGATCGCCGCCCGCGAGCTCAACCGCGCCACGGCGCTGAGCCCGGCGGCCCACGACCGCATCGAGGGCCTCGAGCACCTGGACAAGGTGATCGACATCGACCAGAGCCCGATCGGCCGCACGCCGCGCTCCAATCCCGCAACCTATACCGGCGCTTTTGGCCCCATCCGCGACTGGTTTGCCGGTCTGCCGGAATCCAAGGCCCGCGGCTACAAGGCCGGACGCTTTTCTTTCAATGTGAAGGGTGGACGGTGCGAGGCCTGCCAGGGCGACGGCGTCATCAAAATCGAGATGCACTTCCTGCCCGATGTCTACGTCACCTGCGACACCTGCCAGGGCAAACGCTATAATCGGGAAACGCTGGAAGTCCTTTACAGGGGCAAGTCGATTGCCGACGTCCTCGACATGACCGTGGAGGAGGCCGACACGTTTTTTGCCGCCGTGCCCGCCATCAAATCGAAAATGGAAACCCTGAACCGGGTGGGTCTGTCCTATATCAAGGTTGGCCAACAGGCGACGACCCTGTCCGGCGGTGAAGCCCAGCGTGTCAAGCTGGCCAAGGAATTGTCGAAACGGGCCACCGGACGCACGCTCTATATTCTCGACGAGCCCACCACCGGCCTGCATTTCCACGATGTCCGCAAGCTGCTCGAAGTGCTTCACGAGCTGGTCGATACAGGCAACACGGTGCTGGTGATCGAGCACAATCTCGACGTCATCAAGACCGCTGACCATGTCATCGACCTTGGCCCCGAGGGCGGTGATGGCGGTGGCGAGATCGTGGCCGTCGGAACACCGGAAGCCGTCGCTGCGACACCGGAAAGCTGGACCGGGCGTTTCCTGGCCGAAACCTTCCAGAGACAGGCTGAGCGGACGACAGCGCCGTCCCCCAAACCCCGGGCGAAGACCGCCCGGCCAAAGCCCAGCAAAGCGTCGGCCTAGTTGGTAAACCGCCCGCGCTGAAGGTCCTCGCTGAGCCGGACCGTCACCGGTTCTTCAGTCAGGCGCTGGCGATAGATCTGCGTGTTCTCCAGAACCCGCTGAACATAATTCCGCGTCTCGCTGAAGGGGATAAACTCGACCCAGTCGACCGGGTCGACCTCTCCGGCCCTCGGGTCGCCATAGTCCCCGACCCAGCGGCGTGGACGCGAGGCTCCGGCATTATAGGCCGCGGCCGTCATGATGTAGCTGCCATTGAACTGGTTGAGCAGGGTATCGAGGTGGGCGCCGCCAAGGGTCATATTATACCCCGGATCATCCGTCAGCCAGCTGGTACGGAACGGCAGCCCCTGCCGCCGGGCTTCGAGCTGGGCGGTGCGGGGAATGAACTGCATCAGGCCCCGCGCATTGGCATGGCTGATCGCCCCCGGATTCATCTCGCTCTCCTGGCGCGACAGGGCCAGCATCAGCGACCGTTCCACCATGGGTTCCTTAAGCAGGGTATAGTCGACGAGGGGATAGGCGGCGTCGGCCACGATCACGCCCTTTGCCAGACCGACCTTGGCCCCGCGCACGCCAATATCCGAATAGTGATTCTCCCGGCCAAGCTCTGCCAGAAGCTCGAATTCCTGCGGCGTGCTGAGCTGGTCGTCGAGATGGTAGGCGAATTTACGGAACAGGCTGTCCCAGCCATTCTCGGCAAACAGGACCAGTGCCCGGACCAGTGGACGCTGCATGAAAGCGGCCCGGTCGGCCGCACTCGCCACCTGGCCCGGGGGCAGGTCGATCAGGGACAGGCCGACCTTTTCGGCCGCCAATTGTCCATAATAGGTGAAGCCGAACGCGGCGGCCTGCTGATACGCGCCTCGGGCCGCCACGTCGCGCCCAAGGGCCTCCTCAGCCCGCCCGGCCCAGTACAGCGCCCGCGACTCGCTGATAGGGGCATCAACACCCTGCTCAAGCGTCCTGAAATGGTCCAGGGCCCGGGACGCATCCTGCAGGTGACGCAAGGCGATCCATCCGGCGACCCATTCGGCTTCGGCAAAATCAACGCCGCCGGTCAGGCCATGCGGCGCCGACAGGTCGTAAGCCAGCTGCCAGTCGCCGGCCTTCAACGCACTGCGCACGGCCAGATGGCGCTCATCCCAGAGCCGCCCTCGCCCGCTGGGCGGCACGTCCTGCCCGTCAATCTGGCGCAACAATGGCGCCACCCGGCTGGTCATGCCCGACCGCCGGCGCCATTGCGCCCGGTCGAAAAGAAGGCCCGGATGATCCTTCAGCCCCGCGGGCACAGCCGCGATCGCCTGGTCGACCCCATTATACCGTCGGATCAGCCGGATCCGGGCATCAACAAGATTGCGCCAGTCCTGGGTCAGCAGCGGCTTGAGCCGGCCGGCCGCTGCGGTCTGCCGGGTCCATAGCAGGAAGTCGGCACGCTTGCGATGATCCTCCTGGGTCAGCACCTCGCGATAGTCGCGGTAAATCTGGCGGCTCAGCACGTCTGACAGGGTCCGGCCATGCCAGGCCGCCCGGATTTCCACCATGGCCCGGTCGGTCTCGCCCAGGCCCTCCAGCGCGCGGGCATAGTTGAGATGTCCGGAGCCACTGCTGGGCCCGCCATGAGTCTCATACCAGCGGACGATCTCCGCCTCTGGCAGACCGGCCGTCACGATCCGGTCCTCTGCGACGGCGCGAATGTGGCTGATCTCGGGCCAGTCCTGAAGCTCGCCAAGCGCCGCATCCAGTTCTGCAAAACTCATCCGCACATCGCGCCGGGCACGATACCAGGTCAGGATCCGGCGGGCTGTCTGGTCGACGATCTCGTCCTCAATGCGCGCCACCTCAGACCATTGGCCCTGCTCAACAGCGTTTAACCCATTGCGCAGGGCGATGGCGTCATGCGCCGAAACCAGCCGCGACATACCGCCCAGTTCCGGCTTCAGGCTCGGCACGGACCGGGCATCGGCCACAGAGCTGCAACTGAGCATGGCGAGTACGCCGAGGAGGGTCTTGAACTGGGCCTTGCGCATTATCCGTGATCTCTCCGTCCCGATGGCCTTTGATTCATCTTTAGAGCCTGTATATGTCCAAAGTCTGGCCGTATGACCAAGTTAACAATTGAAAGTGTAGCTCCCAGAATGTTTCATGGTTCCATCCCTGCACTGGTCACGCCCTTTAAAAATGGGGCATTTGACCGATCTGCCTATGCCAATTTGATTGAACGCCAGATCGAACATGGATCCGGCGCCCTGGTCCCCTGCGGCACAACCGGCGAATCTGCGACACTCTCACATACCGAACATGAACAAGTGGTTGAGGCCTGCGTCGCCGTGGCCGCTGGCCGGGTCCCCGTCATTGCCGGGGCAGGATCGAATTCCACCCAGGAAGCGATTGAACTGGTCCAGCATGCCAAACAGGTTGGAGCGGATGCCGCGCTGGTGATTTGCCCTTATTACAACAAACCGGATCAGGCCGGTCTCGAAGCTCATTTTCGGGCCATTAATGACGCCGTGGCCTTGCCGATCCTGGTCTATAATGTCCCCGGACGGACCGCTTGCGACCTGATGCCCGAAACCGTCATCCGCCTCGCTGCGCTGCCAAATATTGTCGGCATCAAGGATGCCACAGGTGACCTTGGCCGCGTATCGGACCACGCCGCCGGAACAGAGGGCGCCCAGTTCGTCCAGCTCTCCGGCGACGATCCCAGTGCGCTCGGGCATCGCAGCCTGGGGGGCACCGGCTGCATTTCCGTGACCGCCAATGTCCTGCCCGATGTCTGCGCAGCGATGCAGGCCGCCGCCTCGGCAGGGGATTATGTGACCGCGCAACGCCTCGAACGGCGCCTGATCGGCCTGCACCGTGCCATGTTCTCATCCCCGTCGCCGGGGCCGGCAAAATATCTCCTCTCGCAACTGGGCCTGTGCACCGACGAGGTCCGTCTCCCCATCCTGCCTCCTGACGCGGCCGCCCGTGACCTGATTGATCAGGCCATGGCGACGGCGACGCAGCTCTGATATGGCCGCAGGCCCTCAGACGCGTGGCCGGACAGATGGCCTTGTCGCTGAGAACCGGCGCTCACGCTTTGACTATACGGTCGAAGACACGCTTGAGGCTGGCCTGGTTCTGCAGGGCAGCGAGGTTAAATCCCTGCGCAATGGCAAGGCCAATATTGCCGAGGCCTATGCCACGATGGAAGAGGGCGAACTCTGGCTCATCAATGCAGACATCCCGACCTATGAGGGCGCCAACCGCTTCAATCACGAGCCCCGACGGAAGCGCAAGCTTCTGGTGTCGCGGCGGGAGCGAACCCGGCTCAGCCAGGCGGTCGAGCGCGCCGGCCGAACCATCGTGCCGCTCAAGCTTTATTTCAACGAGCGCGGCCTGGCCAAGCTGTTGATCGGCATCGCCATGGGTAAGAAAAAGCACGACAAGCGCGAAAGTCAGGCCAAGCGGGACTGGCAACGCCAGAAAGCCCGCCTGTTCAAGGACGGCTAATCGTCAGGGCCGGGGCAAAGACCCCCGAATCGACATTGCCCCCGGACAGGATGACACCGACCCGGCGCCCGCGTGCCGCCTCCGGCAGGGCAAACAGGGCCGCAGCAAGGGCGACCGCGCCACCCGGTTCCAGCACCACTTTCAACCAGCGGAAGGCCACCTGCATCGCATACCGGGCCTGGGCGTCGGTCACAACAAGGCCGCCGGCAAGCCGCGACCAGGCCACCGCCCAGGGTAAATCTCCCGGTGACGGGGTCAGTATGGCGTCGCAGATGGACCGGGTCCCGGGCGGGTTGCGCACCTGCCGGCCGGCCTGCAGAGACCGGGCCCAGTCGTCATGACCGGCCGGCTCAGCCGTCCAGATCTGTGTGCCGGTGCCATCGAGTGCCAGGCTGATGCCGCTGATCAGCCCGCCGCCGCCCGCGCAGCAGATCAGGTGATCCAACCCCTCCCCGCGGGACTCCAGCAGGGTCCTGATTTCCAGCCCGACAGTGCCCTGGCCGGCAATGATGTCCGGGTCATCGAAGCTCGGCACCAGAACCGCCCCCCGCTGATCTGCGAGGGCCGCGGCGATCGCCTCCCGGCTTTCCGTGGCCGGATCATAGCTGACCAGCTCGGCGCCATCCATCACCACGCCGGCACGCTTGGCCTCCGGGGCATTGGCCGGCATCACAAGGGTGGCGTGCAGGCCGAGATAGCGGGCCGCGCGGGCGACGCCCTGAGCATGATTGCCCGAGGAAAAGGCGACGATGCCGGCAGACCGCTGCGCGGCGTCGAGCTGCAGCAGCCGGTTCAGAGCGCCGCGCAGCTTGAAGCTGCCGGTTTCCTGCAGGCATTCGGCCTTGCACAGCAGGTGAGCCCCGGCCATATCGTCAATCTGCCGGGCCGACAGCAGGGGGGTGTGACGGACCTGGCCACGCAGGCGGGCCGCCGCAGCCTGAACATCCGCCCGGCTGGGCAGGCGGGGCACCGGGCCTGGCTCAGCCATCGGCCGGAAGCGAGAACCGAGCTGCGTCCTGATCTTTGAACCAGTCCACGAAACGTCCCAACCCCTCCGACAGGCGGGTGACGGGCTGATAGCCATAATCAGCCTGCATGCGGGAGATGTCGGCGCAGGTCTGGGTGACATCGCCGGGCTGCATCTCCTCCATGATCCGGTGCGCCTCGCATCCGGTGGCCCGCTCGATCTCCGCAATAAAGTCGAGCAGCGCGACCGGCTGATTATGCCCGATATTGTAGATCTTGTGCGGTCGGTCGAGGCCGCTGAAATCGGCCTCGGAGGCCGCAATCGCCATCACGCCGGATATGGCATCGTCGATATAGGTGAAATCCCGGCGCATCTGACCGCCATTGAAAACCCGTATGGGCAGGCCACGCAGCAACCGGTCAGTAAACGACCAATAGGCCATGTCCGGCCGTCCCCAGGGGCCGTAAACGGTAAAGAACCGCATACCGATCTGTTCCACCCCATACAGGTGCGCATAGGTCTGGCTCATCAGCTCATCCGCCCGCTTGGTCGCGGCATACAGCGAAACCGGCTTGTCGACCGGGGCATCCTCGCGAAACGGGGCCGGCGTGTCATCGCCATACACCGAGGAGGAGGACGCATAGGCCAGGAGCGGCGCCCGCGCCGCGCGCCGGCAGAATTCCAGAACCGCAAGATGACCCGTCAGATTGGACGCGGCATAGGCAAACGGCGCCTGCAGCGAATACCGCACGCCGGCCTGAGCCGCGAGGTGGATCACCCGGTCGACCTCGTCGCGCTCGGGAAGCGCCAGAAGTGCCTCATGGTCGGACAGGTCGAGCTGGGTAAAGGTGAAACCGGACCGGCCCAGAAGCGGCTGCAGCCGGGCCTGCTTCAGCGCGACCGGGTAATACGCATTCAGATTATCAAGTCCGATGACGCGATGCCCGCTGTCCAGAAGGGCCAGGGCCAGGCGCGATCCAATAAAGCCGGCGACCCCGGTAACCAAAAACAACATGCTCACTCCTGAGAGCTTCCCTTAAGCATCGTACGGCAAAATGCAAAGGTCGCCATGCGCTGCCGGCCAGACTCAGCCGGCAGCAGAAGCAGCAGCACCAGCGGCGGCCGCGACCAGCGCCCGGGCCGCGTCGCCAATATCCTCATGGTCGAGGGCATGGGCCAGAACGGCCTCGAAATATCCCGCCTTGGACCCACAGTCATACGGATGGCCGTCAAATTCATAGGCATAAAAGGCCTGCTGCCTCATCAGCCGGGCCATGGCGTCGGTCAGCTGGATTTCACCGCCGGCCCCGGTGGCCTGGTCCGCCAGCAGGGCAAAAATATCCGGCTGCAGGATATAGCGGCCGGTAATCGCCAGATTCGAGGGCGCTTCCGCGCGCGGTGGCTTTTCAACCATGCCGCTCATCTCAATCAGTCGGCCCTCGCGCTTGACCGGCGCGATCACGCCATAAGACGAGACACGCGCTTCCGGCACCGGGTCGACCGCGATCATATTGCCGCCCACCTGGCTGTGTGCCGCCACCATCTGGGCGAGCGCGGACGGACGGCCCTTGATGATCACATCCGGCAACAGCACCGCGAAAGGCTCTGGCCCGATCAGGTCGCGTGCACACCAGATGGCGTGCCCAAGACCAAGCGGCGCCTGCTGGCGTACAAAACTCGATGCTCCGGCCGGCAGGGCCTGCGCGTCGAGCGCGGCCAGCACATCGGTTTTCCCCTTCTGCAGCAGGGTCGCTTCCAATTCATAGGCGCGGTCAAAATAATCCTCGATGGCGCCCTTATTGCGGCCCGTCACGAAGACAATGTGCTCAATGCCGGCCTCGAGGGCTTCGTCGACAACATACTGGATTGCGGGCCGGTCGATGACGGGCAGCATTTCCTTGGGGATGGCCTTGGTCGCCGGCAGAACCCGTGTGCCCAGCCCCGCCACAGGCAGGACCGCTTTTTTGACGCGCATAGATGACTCCTGATTACCCGATCACGCCGAGCGTATTGATCACACCCGGTGTATAGAGGGTTTGACCGACCAGCCAAGCATTCACGACAAGAAGGGCCAGAAAGGGCGTGACAAAACGCGACCAGACCGGCGCCGGATGGACAGAAAATTCCCTGCGCAGCTGCGCCTGCAGCGCCCGCGCCGGCGACGTCAGACCAACATCATGATCGGCACCCGGTGCGACCGGCTGCACCGGCTCGGGCCGTGAGGCCGGATCCGTCCCCGCCTGCCCCGGCCGGGATCCGGCGGATTCGGGTCTGGATTTCCTGACTGCAGACATGGGCCAAGCCCCCCTTTTTTCACTCGCATCAGTGTGCCGCCAAAGGCCTAACAGCCTCCTAAGAGGACGTATCAAAACCGCGGGCTTTACAGCAGGTTGAGACTATGTCCGCCATCCACAATGAGGGTTGTGCCCGTCATGTAGCTCCCGGCCTCGGATGCCAGCAATAACAGCGCCCCGGACAGCTCCTCATGCTCCCCGAACCGTCGCATCGGGATACGGGTCAGCATTTTCTGTCCCTCCCCCGATGCAAGGAAGGTGTCGTTGATCTCGGTCTCGAAATAGCCCGGACCGATCGCATTGACCCGAACGCCATAGCGCGCCATCTCCACCGCCATGATCCGGGTCATGTGCTCACAGGCCGCCTTGGAGGCACTGTAGGCCGTCAGGGTCTGGCTGACACCGCGGGCCGTAATCGAAGCAATGTTGATCATGCAGCCGGGCTTTCCGGCCTTGGCCAGCGCGCCGGCAAAAGTCCGCGCCACCAGCCAGACGCCTTTGACATTGGTGTCCATGACCAGATCGAAATCGGCTTCCTCCATCCGGGTGAAGAACCCCTCACGCGACAGGCCGGAATTGTTGATGATCAGGTCAGGCGGGGTCCCGAAAGCGTGCAGCACTGTGTCCAGTGCGGCCTGAATTGAGCTCGCATCTGTCACATCCATCTCGACCGCCAGGGCCTGTCCGCCATCCGACCGGATCTCGGCCTCCAGCGCCTGAAGCCGCGGCATCCGCCGCGCAGCCAGGATGACCGTCGCCCCTTCGGCCGCGAGAAGCCGTGCAAAATGCTGACCCAGCCCGGACGAGGCCCCGGTTACGAGAGCCAGCCGCCCGGCCACTGCAAAGCGATCCGCCATATCTTATTCTCCTGCATCTGGCGCCGAAGCGCGCCGGGTTTAGACCGTTCTCTGGGCCCGGTCCTTGGCATTGGTGGCCTGAATGGCCTCGCGGGCGGCGGTCCAGTCGGCATCGCCCCACTGTGACAGCCGTGAGAAATTGCCCCCGGTGGCATTATAGGCCGCCCCGTCAATCGCGATGGTCTGTCCATTCACATAGTCAGCGCCAGGGCCCATCAGGAAAACGGCAAGATTGACCAGCTCGTGCATTTTGCCGATCCGGCCCATGGGATTGCTTCCGTCACGATTCATATCCTCGGTCGACTCCGCGCCCGGGGCGAGCCGCTTGGTCATACCCTCGGTTGGAAACGGACCCGGTGCAATCGCATTAAACCGCAGACCGTGCGGTCCCCATTCCACGGCAAGGGACTGGGTCATGCTGTTGACGGCAGATTTCGACATGGAGGACGGCACGACAAAGGGCCCCCCATTCCAGACCCACGTTGTCAGGATCGAGATGACATTGCCCCGCCGGCCCTCGGTGATCCAGCGCTTGCCGATATCGTGTGTCATGTAGAAGGTGCCCCGAAAGACAATATTGGCAATCGCATCGAAACCCCGAATTGACAGGTCCTCGGTCCGCGAAATGAAGTTGCCGGCCGCATTGTTGACCAGACCCGTCAGCGGGCCGTGCTGGGCCCAGATGGTGTCATTCATGTCGGTAATGGCCTCGGCGACCCGGATGTCGCAGGCATGGGCAACCACTTTGCCACCATGCCGCGCCATCAGCTCCGCGGCGGTCTCGTCACAGACGCCACCGCGACGACCACAGATATGGACCTCGGCCCCGAGCTTGAGAAAGCCCTCGGCCATTTCCTTGCCGAGACCGGTTCCCCCTCCGGTAATGAGGATTCGCTCCCCCTTCATTAAGCCGTCCCGAAACATCAGCTGACCCGTGTCCATGACCCACCCTTCCTTTTTTCACATATCTGGCGTCCGACTTATAAGGGCTTTGGGACTTTCGGGAAGCCAAAGCCGCCACAGCAGGACAGGTCGTTCGCCCGTCCCGGCGGTTGACCGGGCGCACCGCCTTGGCTGGTCGGGCCAAGATGCAGACCAGACAGGGGCTCGCGGCGGGCCGCATGTCCGCCTAAGTCTTTCGAATCTCGACCTGGTGGGGATAGGGAATGGTGATGCCCTGGGCGTCAAAGGCTTCCTTGACCTTCTTGATCAGGTCGAATTTGACGTTGAAGAAATCCGCCGCATTGACCCATGTCCGGGTCTGTATATCGACCGAGCTTGATCCCAGATTCACGACTTTAACGAAGGGTTCGGGATCCCGCAGAATACGGTCATCTTCATCGATCAGCGACGAAATGATACCCAGCGCCTTGTCCATATCGTCCCCGTAATCGATGCCAAACATGATATCGACGCGCCGGGTCGGGAACCCGCTATAATTCTTGATCACCTTGTCGATGGCCTGGCTGTTCGGCACCATGATCATAACATTGTCGATGGTGGCCAGCACCGTCTGGAAAAGGTTGATGTCCCTGACCGTGCCGGCAACCCCGGCAATCTCGACATAATCGCCGAGCTTGTAGGGTCTGAAAATCATGATCATGACCCCGGAGGCGATGTTGCCCAACGCCCCCTGAAGTGACAGACCAATCGCCAGAGTGAGCGCACCCAGCACCGCCACGAAGCTGGTCGCCGGGATCCCAAAGACTTGCAGGACGGCGATGATAACCGCGGCAATGACCGACCAGCGAACCAGAGACCCGAAAAAATAACCCAGCGTCGGATCGATTCCGGCATGCTGATTAGACAGTCGCCGGACCAGGCCGGACAGCCAGCCGGCAAGCCTGAGCCCCACCAGAAGAACTGCGAGGGCCCCGGCCGCGCGCGCGATGAAGCCGATCATCAGCGGCCCATAGGTCGTCCACAGCGACACCACATCCACCGTTTGTGTCAGTTCATCCATAATCAGAACCTTTCTTGCTCGACGCCGCTCCGGACTGCGCCAGCCGTGGTGTTGCCAGCCGCCGCCGCCCCGTGGCGGCCCGGCGTCCATCTGGTACCAGAGCCTCCCGGCGAACCAGGACAACCCGGTCCTGACCCATCGCAAATAGCATCATCCCGCCGTCTGGAAAAGCCGGAACGAAGGCCTTATCCAGCACATTCAGACCCCCGGTAAATGCCCCCAGTGCCGGCATGACGAGGCGACAGCCATCGGTGGCGAAACAGCGGCGCCGCAGGGTCCGGTGTCGGTTGGCCAGACGCAGGACAGGGTGAAGGTGACCCGACACCTCGCCGGGCTCACCACTGGGTTCATGGCGAAACACCAGCGGCCCCAGACGGAGCGTCCGCGCCGTTCGTCCGCCCAGCGACTCCGGCGGGTCGGGGTCGTGATTGCCCTCCACCCAGACCCAGTCGAGCGCGGCTGTCATGGCCCGGATCCGGTCCCGGTCGCCGGGCGCCAGCCGCGACTCGGCCTTGCCATCATGAAAGCTGTCACCCAGCGAAATGACCGTATCCGGCCGATGGCGCGCGACCAGCGCCTCGACCACCGTCAGTGTGGCCGCGGTGTCATAGGGCGGCAGCATCTGCCCGCGCCGGGCAAAGGCGGACCCCTTTTCAAAATGCAGGTCGGAGACAATCAGCGTCGCCCGGTCGGGCCACCATAGCGCACCCTCGCACAAAGGGGTGAGCAGCTCCCCGCGCAGGTGCAGGTGCGTCCCTGTGCTGAGGCGGACGTCATCGGTCTGGATCATCGGCTCAGGGTGTACCGCCCCGCCCTGTCCGTCAACGCGGGCAAGATGCCTCAGATGTGCAGCGCCTGCCCCTGTGAGGCCAGCACGCTTTCATGCATCATTTCCGACAGGGTCGGATGCGGAAAAATCGTGTGCATCAGGTCCAGCTCGGTCAGTTCACCCTGGCGCGCAATGACATAGCCCTGGATCAGCTCGGTCACCTCGGCCCCGACCATGTGGGCCCCGAGAAGCTCGCCAGTCTCGGCATCGAACAGCGTCTTGACCAGCCCGTCTCCGGCCCCCAGCGCAATCGCCTTGCCGTTGCCGACAAAAGGAAACCGCCCGATTTTCAGTTTGCGCCCGGTTTCCCGGGCCTGCGCCTCGGTCAAGCCAACACTGGCGATCTGCGGATGGCTATAGGTGCAGCCCGGCACGTTGGACGCATCGAAGGCATGCGCATCGGTCGCGCCGGCCAGCCCCTCGACACAGGTTACGGCTTCATGCGAGGCCTTATGGGCCAGCCATGGGCCGCCGGTCAGGTCTCCGATGGCATACAGGCCGGGAACGCCGGTGCGGCCAAAGCCATCGACCACGATGTGACTGCGATCAACCCGCACCCCAAGCGCATCGAGGCCGAGCCCCTCAACATTGCCCACAATGCCAATGGCCAGGATGACCCGGTCAAAGGTCTGTTTTTCCGTCTGTCCGTTCAGGGTCAGCTCAGCGGTCACGCTGTCCTCTGCCCGCGTCAGCCCCTTGACCTGAGCCGATGTGTGCAGGGTCAGGCCCTGCTTTTCAAAGGCCTTATGAGCGAAGGCGGACACTTCGGCATCTTCTGCCGGAAGAATGCGGTCCATTGCCTCAACCACGGTCACATCCGAGCCGAGCTCATTGTAAAAACTCGCAAACTCGATCCCGATCGCACCCGATCCGATCACCAGAAGCCGCTTGGGCAAGGCGTCCGGAACCATGGCTTCGCGATAGGTCCAGATCAGCTTGCCGTCCGGCGCCAGCCCGGCCTGTGGAATCGCACGGGCCCGGGCGCCGGTGGCGAGAATGACATGGGCGGCGGTGTAGCCGGTGTCCTGCCCGGCCGTGTCGGTCACCACGACCCGTGGCGCCGGACTGGCTTGTTCCAGCCGCGCCGTTCCCGCGATCACGGTGATCTTGTTCTTTTTCATCAGGTGCTTGACCCCGCCGGACAACTGGCTGGCCACGCCGCGGGACCGTTTCACAACGGCCTGAAGGTCAAAGTCCGCTTTGTCGATCTTGAGCCCGAACTGGTCCGCCGTCCTGGCCAGATGCAGGACCTCAGCCGACCGCAACAGCGCCTTGGTCGGGATACAGCCCCAATTCAGGCAAACGCCGCCAAGGCTTTCCTTTTCCACAATGGCCGTCTTCAGGCCAAGCTGGCTGGCCCGGATCGCGGCGACATAGCCGCCCGGTCCAGACCCGACAACGATCAGGTCAAAATCTGACATTCTGGTCTCCCGGCTCAGAGCAACATGCTTTCAGGGGTTTCAACGAAGCGCTTGAACGCGGCAAGCCAGCGGGCGCCCTCTGCGCCGCCGATCACGCGGTGGTCGCAGCTCAGGGTTACGCTCATCATCGTCGCGGCCACGATCTGGCCCGCTGCGTCGACCACGGCGCGCTTTTCGCCCGCGCCCACCGACAGGATCATGCCTTCCGGCGGATTGATGATGGAGCCGAAGGATTTGACACCGAACATCCCCAGATTGGAGATCGAGAAGGTGCCGCCGGTATATTCCTGAGGCTTCAGCTTTCGCGCCCGCGCCCGGCCGGCGAGGTCTTTCATCTCTGCGGCAAGCGCCGCCAGCCCCTTTGTCTGGGCATCCCGGATCACCGGCGTAATCAGTCCCCCGTCGACAGCGACAGCCACCGAAACATGGGCGCTTTTATGATAGGCAATGCCGCGATCCGTATAGCTGGCATTGCAATCGGGCTCGGCCATCAGGGCGAGGGCAGACGCCTTGATCAGCAGGTCATTGACGGAGATCTTGACGCCATCCGGAGCTGCGTCATTGATCCCCTGCCGCGCGGTCAGAAGGCGGTCGAGGGCGATATCGACGTTGAGCGGGAAATGTGGCACCTGCATGAAGCTTTCGGTCAGGCGCCGGGCCACCGTCCGGCGCATTCCGTCGAGCGGCTCCAGAATGTAGGACTCAGGATCATAAATGCGATCGTCGAGAAGCTGGGGCAGGATCAGCCCGTCAGCGCCGACACCCCGACCGGCGTCCGACGGCGTGACAGGGGCTGCCTTGGCTCGCCCGATGGCGGCCTCGACGTCTTTTTTGATAATGCGGCCATGGGGGCCAGACCCCGTCAGGCCCGGCAGGGCAATCCCGGCCTGGGCCGCGATCCGCCGCGCCAGCGGGCTGGCCTTGAGCCGCGTTCCCGCCGCGTCAGATCCGGCCAGTGGCCGGCCGGGCGCTGCGGCAGGGGCCGCGCCACTGTCACCCTCCTGAACCGCCGGTTGAGTCCGCGCCGGTGCCGCCACGGAGCCGCCCTGAGGGCCACCTGGATCCGCTTCGCCCCCGGACATATCCGCATCCTGTCCAACACCGGCCGGGACCGCATTTGCGTCTTCACCCTCTTCCGCCAGCACCGCGATCACCCGGTTGACGGCGACCTCTTCGGTTCCGGCCGCGACAAGCAGGTGAGCGACAATGCCTTCATCGACGGCCTCGACTTCCATGGTCGCTTTGTCGGTTTCAATCTCGGCAATGATATCGCCGGCCTCGACCCGGTCACCGGCCTTGACAAGCCACTTTGCGAGCGTCCCGGACTCCATGGTCGGGCTCAGGGCGGGCATGGTGATTTCTATCGACATATCAGCCTCCTAAAGCCCTTCACAGACCGCGAGGGCGGCCGCCAGGATATCATCGACCCCCGGCAGGCTGAGCGCCTCAAGATTGGCCGCATAGGGCAGCGGCACATCCTTCTGGCAGACCCGCAGGGGCGGTGCGTCAAGATAATCAAAGGCGTGCTCGGTGACATAGGCGGCGATCTCGGCGCCAACCCCCATATGCCGCCAGCCCTCCTCACATGTGACAAGCCGATTGGTCTTGCGAACGCTTTCGACAATCGTGTCGAAGTCCAGAGGACGGATCGTCCGCAGGTCGATCACCTCGGCCGAAATGCCTTTTTCCGCCAGCACCTCTGCCGCTTCCAGTGCAAACCCAACCATGCGGGAATAGCCCACCAAGGTCACGTCGGTGCCGGTCCGTTTCACCGCTGCCTTGCCAATGGGGACGATATAATCGTCGAGCTGCGGCACCGGATAAGACTTGCCGTAGAGCAGCTCATGTTCAAGGAAAACAACCGGGTTCGGATCCCGGATGGCCGCCTTCAGCAGCCCCTTTGCATCGGCCGAATCATAAGGCGCGACGACTTTCAGCCCCGGCACATGGCCATACCAAGCGGCATAGTCCTGGCTGTGCTGGGCCGCGACCCGGGAGGCTGCGCCATTCGGTCCGCGAAACACGATCGGACAGCCCATCTGGCCTCCCGACATGTACAACGTCTTTGCGGCGGAATTGATAATCTGATCAATGGCCTGCATGGCAAAATTAAACGTCATGAACTCGACCACCGGACGCAGACCACCGAACGCCGCGCCGACCCCTAGACCGGCAAATCCGTGCTCGGTGATCGGCGTATCCACGACCCGGCGGGACCCGAATTCCTCCAAAAGGCCGCGCGTGACCTTATAGGCGCCCTGATATTCAGCGACCTCTTCGCCCATAACGAAAACCGTCTCATCCCGGCGCATCTCTTCCGCCATGGCATCGCGCAGGGCATCGCGGACTGCGACATCTTCAAATGCGGTTCCGTCCGGAATCGCAGGGTCATGACCCGGAACGAAACGCGGGGGGACGGCGTCGACCAAACCGGCAGGCGCCACCGGCTCCGCGACGGGCGTCTTATCGACCGGGGCGATAGCGCCCTCGGCAGCAGAGGACGGCTGTGCAGCCGGCACGGCGTCCCCCTCTTCCGCCAGCACGGCGATCACAGAATTGACCTTCACGCCCTCAGTGCCTTCTGAGATCAGAATTTTTGCCAGCACGCCTTCATCGACAGCCTCGACCTCCATGGTGGCCTTATCGGTCTCGATTTCGGCGATGATGTCGCCAGCAGTGATGATGTCGCCCTCCGCTTTGAGCCATTTGGCAAGGCGACCTTCTTCCATGGTCGGGCTCAGAGCGGGCATCAGAATATCAACCGACATGTATCAGGCCTCCTTCAGCACATCTGTCCAGAGTTCCGCGGGATCGGGCTCCGGGCTCTCAAGGGCGAATTCGGCGGCGTCCTTGACCTGAGCGCGGACCTCCTTGTCGATCTGCTTCAGGTCGGCCTCGGTGACCATCTCCTGCTCAAGCATCAGCGCCTTGAGACCGTCTATGGGATCGGCATGACTGCGGATGTCATCGACCTCTTCCCGCTTGCGGTACTTGGCCGGATCGGACATCGAGTGGCCGCGATACCTGTAGGTCTTCATCTCCAGAATATAGGGACCCTTGCCCGACCGGGCATGTCGCATGGCCTTCTCACCGGCGCGCTTGACGGCATAGACGTCCATGCCATCGACCGCTTCACCCTCGATCTGAAAAGAGATGCCGCGCTTGTAAAGCGCTGTCTGCGAGGCATGGCGATACAAGCTCGTACCCATGGCATACATATTGTTTTCAATCACATAGACGACTGGAAGCTTCCACAGAGACGCCATGTTGAAAGCTTCATAAACCTGCCCCTGATTGGCGGCACCATCGCCGAAATAGGTCACCGAAACAGCGGGGTTTTCCTTGTATTTATTGGCGAAGCCAAGGCCCGTACCGATCGGAACCTGCGCGCCGACAATACCATGACCGCCAAAGAAATTCTTCTCGCGGCTGAACATGTGCATTGAGCCGCCCTTGCCGCGGCTGTATCCCCCCGCGCGTCCGGTCAATTCAGCCATGACACCGCGCGGATCCATTCCGCACGCCAGCATGTGACCATGATCCCGATAGCCGGTGATGATCTGGTCGCCGTCTGACAGGCAGGCCTGCATACCGGTGATCACGGCCTCCTGGCCGATATAGAGGTGGCAGAAGCCAGCAATCTTTCCCATACCGTACAGTTGGCCAGCCCGCTCTTCAAACCGGCGGATCAGCAGCATTTCGCGATAAAGCTTGATCGATTCAGCTTTTTTCAGCTTCGGCACTGGCTGCCGAGCGGAGCTGGTTTTTGCCATGTTGGCCTCCCTGCCATTTGCCCCTCCTTACGCATGGATGGCAAAGGGCGTCCAGCCAATTACTTATGCGTTTCCGCATAAGTGGGGTCCATTTGCAGAAGCACCAACTCGTCAGGTCGGACAAACCCAAGCTGCTGACGGACCAGAAATTCGGCCAAATCCGGGTCGACCTGTCCGGGCATCAGGCGAGCTATGTCATTTTGCAGCGCAGTATTTTTCGCAACAAGCTGGTCCAACCGGGCCTGTTTGTCAGCGAGCGAACGCTGCATTTCATGCCAGCGCCCGAGGCCCTGTTCACCTGCAAAGGCATGATAGGCGAAGTAGGCAACCACCAGTGTCAGAACTGCTGCGGACCATTTCGACGACATGGTCAGGCTCCCTTAAACTAACCTGCGAGACATCCCAACAGGGTTAAGAAAGGGTTTAGGCGTTGATCAAAGACCGACCCGCATAAAGCGCCGACGCACCGAGTTCTTCCTCAATCCGGATCAGCTGATTGTATTTTGCCAGACGGTCCGAGCGGGCAAGAGAGCCGGTTTTGATCTGGCCACAATTCACCGCGACAGCGAGGTCTGCAATTGTGGCATCTTCGGTCTCGCCGCTGCGATGAGACATCACGGAGGTATAGGCATGGCGATGCGCCAGCTCTACAGCGTCGAGTGTTTCTGACAGGGTGCCGATTTGATTGACCTTGACCAATATGGAATTGGCGGCGCCGCGTTGCAGTCCAAGCGCCAGCCGCGCCGGGTTGGTCACAAACAAATCGTCGCCGACCAGCTGACACCGGTCGCCAAGCGTTTCGGTCAGAATTTCCCAGCCGTCCCAGTCATCTTCGGCCATCCCGTCCTCGATCGACAGAATGGGATAGCGCGTAACGAGGTCGGCCAAATATTCCGCCATGCCAGCGCCATCGAGCGTTTTACCCTCTCCGGCCAGAACGTATTTGCCGTCCCGGTAAAATTCCGTCGACGCAGCGTCCAGCGCCAGGGCGATGTCTTCGCCGGGCTGGTAGCCCGCCGACTCAATGGCTTTCATGATGAAGCTGAGGGCCTCGTCGGTTGATGACAGGTTTGGCGCAAAGCCGCCCTCATCGCCAACTCCAGTATTGTGGCCGGCATCGCTCAAGGTCTTTTTCAGCCTATGGAAAACCTCAGCCCCCATACGCACGGCATCAGCGATGCTCTCTGCGGCGACGGGCATAATCATGAATTCCTGAATATCGATCGGATTGTCGGCATGCTCACCGCCATTGATGATGTTCATCATCGGGGTCGGCAACACGCGGGCATTGGTCCCGCCGACATATCGATAAAGTGGCAGTCCACAGCTCTCTGCCGCAGCCTTGGCGGTTGCCAGAGACACACCGAGAATCGCGTTTGCACCGAGGCGCTGCTTATTATCCGTCCCGTCGAGCTCAATCATCAGCCCATCAACAAGCCGCTGATTTGTCGCGTCCAGCCCGGTCAGTGTGTTTGCGATTTCACCATTTACGGCATCAATGGCCGCAAGCACGCCTTTGCCATTATAGGCCTCTGCCTTATCCCGAAGCTCATGCGCTTCATATGCGCCCGTGGAGGCACCGGAAGGAACCGCTGCGCGGCCGAAGGATCCGTCATCGAGCGTGACATCAACTTCGACCGTTGGGTTGCCTCGGCTGTCGAGGATCTGACGGGCGTGCACATCGACGATTTCGCTCATTTAGGGCCCCTTATGGCGCTGCTTTGGGCGTCCGGATACTGCGCGCCGGCCGATTGCGCAAGCACTTAAGCAAGACCCGATGATCGGCGCGCCACCCCTCCGCCCCGGACGGCTCAGTCCTCCAAACCGGCCAGAATCGCTTCCATGTCATCCATGATCGCGTTTGCCCGGCGGATCAGTGCCCGGTGCGCGTCGGCGTTTGCAAGATCAACACCGGCCTGTTTCATCAGCTCATATGGATGATCCGACCCGCCCGCCTTGAGCAGTGCGATAAAGCGCGCCCGGGCATCGGCATCGCCGGACCCGATCTGCTCCGCAAGTGACGAAGCTGCAGCGATGGATGTGGCGTACTGGAAGACATAAAAATCATAGTAGAAGTGGGGAATGTATGCCCATTCAATACCGTAAAGATCATCAATGGTCACCACGCCGTCATCATGGCCATGATACCGCTTCAAGAGATCAAGATAGATGTCGGTCATACGTGCGCCCGTCAGGGCCTCATCCTGATCGGCCAGGGCATTCACCCGGAACTCGAACTCGGCAAACATGGCCTGGCGGAAATAAGTCCCGCGCAGCCCTTCAAGTGCAGACCCGAGATAGAACAACCGCTCTTCAGGCGATTGCGCCTGCGCGATCACCATATCCTGAAGCAGCATCTCGTTCATGATTGAGGCTGTTTCGGCAATGAAGGTCGAATAGCCCGCCGTTGGCCATGGCTGCGCCGCATTCGCCAGCACCGAATGGACGGCGTGTCCATATTCATGCGCGAAGGTGGAGGCACTGTCAAAATCGTCATTGTGATTCAGCAAAACATAGGGATGCACATCATAAACGGACCCGTTCATGTAGGCGCCGGAGCGTTTGCCCTCGGCCGGATAGACGTGAACCCAGCCCCCCTGAACCCCCCGGTTATAGGCATCGAGATATTCCTCTCCCAGCGGAGCAAGGGCCTGCCGGGTAAGGTCGATTGACGTGTCATAGCTGAACGTTTTGTCGAGCTGCACCAGAGGGGGGTAAATGTCATAATAGCCCATCTCGCCGTCGAGCCCGAGCATGCGCTTCCGCAGGCGGAAATAACGATGCAAGGTCGGGAGTCCAAGATTGACCTCATGGATCAGGGTCTCATAGACCGCAGGCGGCATGGCATCCCCGAAAAACGCCCGGGCAACCGAGCTGTCATAGCCCCGCTCGCGGGTTTCAAGCTGCAAAGCCTTCAAATGCCCGCCAAGGATCGCGCCAAATGTGCTTTCATAGGCCTTCCAGATGCCCCAGAACTGATCAAAGACCAATTGGCGGTCGTTTCGGTCTGGCAACTGACGGCCGCGCCCATAGCCCGCCTGGCTGAGGCGGAGCTCTTCCCCGGTTGACAGCGTTATGGTCGGCCACGGCATGTCTGCATTGGCCAGGATTGTATAAATTTCTGATGGAGCCCCTGTCACCTTGCCGGCGGCCGCCAGGATCTGCTCGCCAAGAGGGGATAAAGTGTGGGGCGCTCCACGCAGGACATTGTCGATATAGACCCTGTATTGAGCCAGCTCCGGCTGTTCAGCCAGAAACGCTTCCAGTCTGGCGGATCCGACACTCAAAAGCTCCGGATCGACCCAACTGGTCGCCTCCTGCAGATCCGAGTATGTCGCCAGAGCCTCCAGCCGGCGGGCATTGGCGTCCGCATTGCCGATGTCCTCGTCTGCGTTCAGGCTGGTATAGACATAGATCCGGGTGACCTCCTTATAGACGGCAAAGATCGCATCCAGACCGCGGAGAAGCGCCTGCGCATTCTCCCCGAGCTGGCCCTCAAGCTCCACCAGCGCCGCAATATCTGATGCAACCGCCTCGCGGGCGGCAGCCCATGCCGCGACGCTGGGATAAATGTCACGTAAATCCCAGACGGCGTTGTCATCCTGCGCCTGCGCCGAGGGCGCATTTGCCCCCTCTGGCGCATAGGTCACAACCAGCTCAGAAATCGGCATGGCCTGAGCCATCGGGACTTGAAACGCCAGTCCGAAAGCCCCCAGCGCCAACGTCGAAAAGGCTTTAAAATTCGGTCTCTTAAAAGAATTTGGCATGATTTTCGTCCTTGCTTTTAACGTGCGCTGAGCCGCGACCAACCGGCTTTTAAATCCATCACACTGCACCCCGTTTCCGGCCGGCAGTGATCATTGCCCGTGACCGGGCGTCCGAGACGGGCCAGACACCGATGTCCCAATTTACCGGTTTCAGCTGCGCGCCGCAAACCGATCGCGGAGCTCAGGTTTGAGAATTTTCCCGTTGGCATTGCGCGGCAGAGGGTCGCTCTGAAACTGGATTTCAACCGGGACTTTGAAAGATGCAATCTGGCTGGCAACATGCGCACGCAATTCATCCTGTGTGACCGACAGGCCGGGCTTGAGCTGAACAACTGCGCCAACCTCCTGCCCCAGAATCTTGTGCGGAATACCTACAACAGACGCATCCATCACGGCCGGGTGATCGTAAAGTGCACTCTCCACCTCAATGCAATAGATATTCTCTCCACCACGGATCAGCATGTCCTTGGCCCGATCCACCAGATACAGGAACCCCTCCTCATCAAGCCTGGCCAAATCCCCCGTGACCACCCAGCCATCGACGAAGGTGTC
This sequence comes from uncultured Hyphomonadaceae bacterium, assembly GCA_938084575.1. Lineage (GTDB taxonomy): Bacteria > Pseudomonadota > Alphaproteobacteria > Caulobacterales > Hyphomonadaceae > Henriciella. The sequence goes on along the minus strand of CALKFG010000001.1, from coordinate 130,166 downwards.
TTCCGTGGCCTCCGGCTTGTTCCAGTAAAGACGACAGTTCATAGGGCCTTTGCACCATAACTCGCCGACTTCACCCACCGGCAGGATTTTTCCCTCAGGGTCGACGATCTTCAGCTCGACGGCACCGGGTGCAGCCCCGGCGCTATTGGGGCGGTTCACATAATCCTCGCCAATATTGAGCGTGGAGGTCGCGCACGTTTCGGTCATGCCCCAACCATTTCCGGGCGCCGCGTCGGGAACATGCTTCTTAATTGTTGAGACCAGCTCCGGAGCAGATGGCGCGCCCCCATAGGAGACGGCCTGAATTGAGGACAAATCGTATTGGTCCCGCTCGGGATGCTCCAGCAATTGCCAGGCAATGGCCGGGACGCCGCCAACCGCCGAGATCCGCTCCCGCTCGATAATCGGCAGTGCCTGACCCGCATCCCATTTGTACATGGAGACAATCTTGTCTCCCCGAAGCATGCTGGGAATGAGAATCGCAAATGCGCCTGTGGCATGAAAGAAGGGTATTGCCAGCAGCGTGGCGCCCGGCTCACGGTCTTCTGGCGCGGGCGGCGCCTCCCCCCGACGCAGAAGCATGCGCATCTGGCAGGTCATGGAGTTCAGAATATTCGAGATAATTGCCCTGTGGGTCGCCAAAGCCCCCTTAGGTCGTCCCGTCGTGCCGGAAGTGTACATCAGCGTGGCATCATCATCCGGGCCTAAATCAACTGGCGGCAAGCCCATCTCGGCCAGGCTGGACCAACGCTCCGTCGGACCGATCAGGTCTTCCATAGAGGTTATTTTTGGATTTTCGCTCCGCGCGGTCGCCCGAGCGACAATGACCGATTCCAGATCCGGCAAAGCATCGAGGACAGGCTCGATTCGTTCGAGGATGAGGGGATCAACAACAGCGATCCGGGCGCCGGAATCCTGCAGGCCATATTCCAGCTCGTCGCCTGTCCACCAGGAATTCATGGGCGTCGCGATCGCACCGATAGACAAGGCTGCGAAAAACGGGACCGGCCATTGCGGATAGTTCCGCATGATAATGGCGATGCGGTCGCCTTTGCGAATCCCGTAATCCTCCCGCAACAGGCCGGCAAAGTGCTCAACGGCCCGTCGAAAGGCGGCAAAGCTCACGCGCTCATCGTCATAGACGAGGAAATCCCGGTCGCCCCATTCCGTCGCCATTTCGAGGATGCTCCGAATGGTCGGTGGCGCATCAATATAGACCCGCATGGGCACGCCATTGACGATTCCGTCGCCCAGTTTCAGCGGGGTGTCGGAGGCCGCTATGGCCGCATTGGCTTCGGCGATTGACATGACCGGCCAATTCTCTGGCAATGCTGCAGACATATGTTTCTCCAAATGGTTTCCCACCAGGATATGCGCGAATATAGGGCCGAGGAAAAGAGGCGACGCCGCGTTAGCCGGATCCCCGACTATCAGAGGTCTGGATCGGTCACAGACTCGATTGAAACCTGCTCGGCGGTCAGATTCGCCTCGGGCGACAGCAGGACCAGCGAAAAAGCCGCTGCGAGGGCGGCGCAAATGACGGTGAAAATAAAATGCATGTTGAACGGACGGCCTAATCTACACCTGGCCCCATGCAACCCCTGTGCCAGTCAACAGGCTTCGACCCAAGACGCAAGCCACTTTTGGCGGCTATTTGCCAAAATCGCAGAACTTTAATCTCAGAAATGCACCATCTGGCGTGGTCACGTCGTAGTCCGGTCCGGTGAGCCCCGGATCTGAACAGAGAAACCCAATCTGATACATGTCCAGAATGAAGGGGTCGTCAGGCTTCAGATTTCGATGCAGCATCAGGTCAGCGGCATCCTGATGGCGTCCGAGACGGAAAAGGACCTCAAACATCTCTGTCGGGGTCAGATCACCGCGCTCCAGCTGATCAAGAAGCAGGGCCGCTTCAAGGCGCGCCTGAGCCGCCGCGCCAGCCGACCGCCCAGCCACTGCCGTTTCAGAAAAGCGCGAGATCAAACGATCATAATCTGACACAGCCCCTTCGAGATCATGGCCCGCCCCCCCGCGCAGGCGGGCGCGATAGGCCAGGATCTCCGCTTGCTGTGTCGAACTCAGGGTCGCCTGACCAAGCAGCTGAGTCAGGCGATCAATGGCCTTCTGCTCATTCCCGGCTTCAACCAAATGATCGACCGTCCGCAAGGCGAGGTCAAAAGGATCCGCAACTCCAGATGAACTGGCAGGCAACAGCTCACCAACACGGCGCCCCGGCGCCGGATCCTCCACCGTTGAACAGGCCGCCAGGGCGACAAGAGATATCAAGGTCGAACCGAGCTTTGTCATGGCAATCTCCGCTTAAAGCCTACGCCTCAAGGGATCCGATCCGCGCATGGTGAAACTAAGGCGAGACTGGGGAAACTGGGGGGCCGCTATCAGGCTGGCGATACGCTCAACAGGCGTTCAATCTCCGCAGCGTCGCCCCGGCCAAGCGCCGAGATGGCCCGGGCGGCAATATCGCCGGCCAGCAAACCAGCTTCAGCGTACATTTTTTCCGGCTTATCGTGATCCTGGAATTGGTCAGGCAGATGCATCGTTCGAATCTTGACCCCGGCATCCAGAGCCCCGACGCTAGCAAGGTGCTGCAGCACAAATGCGCCAAATCCACCCATGGCGCCCTCCTCAATCGTGATCAGAACCTCATGGTTCTTGGCGAGACGCTCAGTCAGCTCAGCATCCAGCGGCTTGGCAAAGCGCGCATCTGCCACTGTACAGGTGAGCCCCTGGGCTGACAGCATGTCGGCGGCCTTGAGGCATTCATATAATCTGGCGCCATAGGACAGCAGCGCAATCGACGTACCCTCTCGCAACACACGCCCTTTGCCGATCTCGAGCGGCGTCGGCAGATCCGGCAGGGCTATGCCGAAGCCCTCCCCCCTGGGATACCGAAAGGCACTTGGCCGGTCGTCAATTTCATTCGCCGTCGCGATCATATTTACCAGCTCAGCCTCGTCCGCAGCGGCCATGCAAACCATTCCGGGCAGGGCCCCAAGATAGCCGATGTCAAAGCTTCCGGCATGGGTCGGGCCATCAGCCCCAACAAGTCCGGCGCGATCAATCGCGAATCGAACCGGCAGGCTCTGAATGGCAACATCGTGAACGACCTGATCATAGCCACGCTGCAGGAAGGTGGAATAAATCGCCGCATAAGGCCTCAGCCCTTCTGCAGCCATGCCCGCAGCCATCGTGACCGCATGCTGTTCGGCAATGCCGACATCAATCGCCCTGTCAGGATACTTCTGACTGAATATGTTGACGCCCGTACCCGATGGCATGGCGGCCGTCACCGTGCAGATGCGGGGATCATGCTCTGCCAGTTTCACCAGAGTCTGCCCGAATATTGACGTGAAACTGGGGGCAGAGGGCTGCCCCTTTTGCTGTTCTCCCGTGACGACGTTGAACCGGCTGACTCCATGGTACTTATCGGCACTGTTTTCGGCAGGATCATAGCCCTTGCCCTTCTGCGTCACCACATGGAGCAAGACAGGGCGTTGCATTTGCTTGACATTTTCCAGAACCGGCAACAGCACGTCGAGGTCATGACCATCAACCGGGCCGACATAATAAAAGCCCATTTCCTCGAACATGGTGCCGCCCATGGCAAACCCGCGCAAATACTCCTCGGCCTTGCGACCCGCATTTTCAAGTCCGATGGGTCTGGCGACGCTTTTGGCAAATTCCCGAAGGCCACGATAGGACCGGCTGGACACCAGCCTTGAAAAATAGTGGCTCATGGCACCGACAGGCGGCGCGATCGACATGTCATTATCATTCAGAATGACAATCTGGCGGATCTGATCGCCACCGACATTGTTCATGGCCTCATATGCCATGCCCGCGGTCATTGCCCCATCGCCAATCACGGAGATGACATGAAAATCGTCACCCTTCAGCTCGCGCGCGACAGAGAAACCGTGCCCCGCTGAAATCGAGGTCGAGGCATGGGCCGCGCCGAAGGGATCGTATTCACTCTCGGCGCGCTTGGTAAACCCAGACAGACCCCCGCCCTGGCGCAGCGTCTTGATACGATCGCGCCGGCCAGTCAGAATTTTATGCGGGTAGCACTGATGGCCGACATCCCAGATCAACTTATCCTTCGGCGCATCGAAAGTGGCGTGAATCGCGACGGTCAGTTCAACGACACCCAGACCCGCGCCGAGATGCCCGCCGGTAACAGAGACCGCGTCGATCACCTCGTGCCGAACCTCGTCCGCGACCTGCTTCAGCTCGTCCCGGGACAACCCTTTCAGATCGGACGGGCTATGAACAGAGTCGAGCAGTCGGGCATTCGGCAGAACGGTCATTGCGGGTTACTCCAAGAAGCTTATCGACTATACTGACTTTTTTAGCGCGGACGATCCAGAACAAAATCAACCGACTGCAACAACACACCCGCGCGCGTGCCGAAAATTGAAAGATGCGTGCGGGCCTGGTCCGCCAATATGCGAACACGCTCACGCGCCTGGTCAACGCCGAGCAGGGTCACAAAATTCGCCTTGCCTGCCCCCGCATCCGTTCGCAAAGGCTTCCCGACGAGCGTTTCGTCTCCGTCCACGTCAAGAATGTCGTCTGCAATCTGATAGGCCAGACCAAGATCGTGAGCAAAACCATGCAAGGCGTTGCGTTCAGCCTCATTGGCACCGCCGATAATGCCGGCCGCCTCGACCGAATAATAAATCAAAGCGCCGGTCTTGAGCCGCTGCATCCGGGTAATCGTGTTCAAGTCCCGTGGGGCATTGTGCTCAAGCATGTCGATCATCTGACCACCTACCATGCCGCAAGCCCCCGAAGCATCGGCCAACCGTTCGATTAATCTGAGCCGGATGATCGGGTCGGGATGGGTCTCAGAACTGGCCAGTATCTTAAATGCCAATGTCAGGAGCGCATCTCCGGCCAGAACAGCTGTTGCTTCATTAAAGGCGCGGTGCACCGTCGGCTGACCGCGCCTGAAATCGTCATCATCCATACAGGGCAAGTCATCATGGACGAGGGAATAAGTGTGCACACATTCCAGCGCGGCCGCCGTCCGCAGGAGTGTTTTGTCAGGTGACTCGAACAGTGCACCCGTTTCAATGATGTAGAACGGCCGCATCCGCTTGCCATTGGCAAGCGCGGCGTGCCGCATGGCCCGCATCAAGTCGGCTTCAGGGCCCTGCGCTGGCGGAATAAGCTGGTCAAGCGCGACCGTGACACGATCGGCAATCTCAGTCAGCCTCTGACCAAAATCGATGTCAGCCTGCCCCGTCATCCTTGTAGGGCTGCCGCCTCCGTCACGGGCGCCCCCTCGGGTCCCTGAACGATCTGCTCGACCTTAAGCTCCGCGGCCTTGAGACGGGCTTCACAGTGGCTCTTGAGCGCCGCACCCCGCTCATAAATGGTGATGGACTGCTCCAGATCGACATCGCCCTGCTCAAGCTTTTTCACTATTACTTCAAGCTCAGCGAGGGCCTCCTCGAAGCTCATCTTATTCAGCGCTGTTTCGGCCATATTATCCCACATGTCTCCATCAACCGCCCGACCACCCTAGACAGCCAAATCAGCCGCCTCAATCCTTCAAGGCGCCTTTTCCACGATATTCATAGACCCGATAGCTCCAATACCCGTCTCCACCATCGCGAATACAGACCCAGCCAAGCCGTTTCAATGGCCGCCGAAGCATGCGGTTGAACCAGCCATGGGCCGCCAGATAGACGCTGGTTCCTTCCGACGCATTATGCAGGTGCAGGGCCGCCTGCTTTGCCCGTTCACGCACATCCCCAACACTTTCACCGTCCAGGCTGTGCCCTTGCAACCAAGCCATTCGGGCCAGAATGTTCCAGGTTTTCGGCAAGAAATACAGCTTTGCAAGACGGGGCGGAGGCAGCGGCGCCTCGTTGAAAACAGCATACGGCGTCGGCTCCCGTCCCCGCGTCGCCAGCTGTGCCGTTTCAATCGCTCGCGCCCTTGCCGAACTCAGGACCAAGTCGGTATTTGCGACCGCCTCAACCAATCCTTCGGGAGGGGCCTGGTCCTTTGCCAGACTTCCAAGCTCATAGCGCTCCCACCAATCCCGGTAATCGACCCAATTCAGCTTGGGTCCCGCTGTACGGTCCAAGGCCGGCCGGCCATGCCGCGACACGATAATGGGCCCTCTAAGGAGCTCAGATTTAGATTGGTCACCCATATCGCCCCATCCGTCGACTATTTGACGCTTCATAGCCTTAGCCCGGTTCGGCGCATGCCTTCAAGCAAGTTCTGCCCTGTTACAGCCCGCGCCACAATCTCGGCTTCATACACGGCTCGGCGCTGGCACGACCACAGCTATAGGTGCTGAAGAGCACCGTGTCGGCACGTCCTATCAGATTATCAAACGGGACAAATCCAATAGAGGCTTTTGTCGCGGACACACCCGCGCGCGGTGGGCATCCTGCATCAGAAATCATGCCTGGCTCAGACTCCAGGCAATGCCCCGACAGGCTCCGCCCATCGAGGGAATTGTCCCGGTTGTCGCCCATAAAGAAATAATGGCCTTCCGGCACGCGGAATGTGACAGTATCGCTGAACGCTCCGCCATTCTCCCAAACATGACTGGTCCAGCTCGCCTGGCCATCCGATTCTTGATATTCCCGGGCCAGAACTGATCCACCGCGTCCATTCTCCACATAACGAACCCGCCGCACAAACTCGCGTTCAATCGGTGCGCCATTCAGATAGATTTGGCCGGACCGTAGCGCGATTTCATCGCCGGGAAGACCGATGATACGCTTGATCATGACCCGTGGTGTGTGGGGATGCTCAAAAACCGCGACATCTCCACGAGCCGGTAATCTCGCCAAAAGGCGGCCATCTGGAAGTGGGACATAGCGCCCGAGACTGAATGGGAGCGAGTTTCTGGAATATCCATATGCGAATTTATTGACGGCGACCCGGTCTCCGACCTGAAGATTGGGCACCATGCTTTCCGAGGGGATCACGCGCAATTCGTAGACTAGCCCGGAAAAAACGAGAAAGATCGGAACAAATATTGACAGGGTAACACCCCATTCCCGCAATTCCTTGATCAATTTCTCCCGAAAGCCACCGGAGGCAGGCTCAACGGAAGAGGCGTTTGCGGGGTCGCCCATATGACATGTCCTTTCTGATCCAGCCCTTGTCTCCCGGTCGAGCCGCGAAGGCCTTTCGGAGAACAGCGCTTATCGCGTTCGGGAACCTAACGCGACCTTCATGGTGAAAAAATGTCAGGCCGCGCTGGACGCCGCCTGAAACCAGGTCACTCCATCTGAGCTTTCTATGCCCACGGCATCTCCAGCCGCCACCAGATAGTTCAGGTGTGCCAAGGCTTCGCCTGTGGCCATGCTGAGCACGTCATCCCCGATGGCCCGGCCAAAAATAGCGGGAAAGACATCCACCACCCGACGGGGGGCTTGGCCCAGCCTTTGAGACAAGCGCCGAAGTGCAATGTGATGGCCGCGAATAAGGTGGTCCAGCCGCTCATGCGCACCGGTGAAGGGTTCATTATGCGCGGGCAGAACCAGAACGCCGGCGGGCAAAATGCGTTTAAGTTTTTCACAGCTGTTGAGCCAGTCAGCCAAAGGGTTGCCCTTTGGCTCAGTTGGGAAAACCGAAACATTAGACGAAATTTTTGGCAGTAATTGGTCACCTGAAATGACAACATTCAGCGCCGGGCAGAAGAGACAGGCATGCTCGGGCGAATGGCCATTACCAATCACCACCTGCCAGGTTTGACCGGCCATTTCAAACTTGAGCTCGTCCTCAAGCCTAAAATAGGAGTCCGGCAAACGCGATACCGCACGCCCAAACCCCCCAAAACGCGTCTTGTAGGTCTCGATCTGATCATCCGACCAACCAGCCTGTCGATAAAATCGGACACCGTCCTCAGGCGCGGTCCGGCCGGTATCGGCGACAAGCATACGGCAGCTGAGATACTCAAGCCGGCTTATCCAGAGTTCAGCACCCGGGAATTTGCGTACAACCCACCCAGCATTGCCGATATGATCGGGATGCATATGGGTCACGATCACACGCCAAATCGGACGACCGCCCAGTTTTTCTTCAAAAATCTTACGCCAAGCGGCCTTTGTCGGCTCTAAGGGCATCCCGGTATCGACGAGAGTCCAGCCGCGTTCACCATCGTCGATCAGCCAGAGATTGATCCATTTCAACGAGAATGGAAGCGGCATGCGAACCCAATGCACGCCACTTGCCACTTCGAAGATGTCGCCAACGTCAGGCACGAAGTCCCCATGCGGGTAATTGAGAGCGGGTCGCCCCGCCGTTTTGCCTTGAAAACCATCCATGGAAGGGTGTTCGCACACCGACCGGGGTTCACCAAGCCTCACCATGGGTCAGCCCGGGTGCCGGGTCAGACAGAAAACCAGTATCCGCAACATTTCTGATTGCCGTTCGGGGCCGGATCTGATTGAGGAAGAGATACGGCTCATACTATGACACACTCCCCCCCCTCCCCGGACACGCCGCTTCTACCGCTGTCGTCCTTACAACAGGCTATGATTGCACTGGCCAGCGTTGCCATGGGTGCCGGCATGACGATTAATTTCGTTGTTGTGGCTCCGGTTGCCAGAGCCGCTGGCCTGTCGGAAATCGAGGTTGCCGGTATTCTGACGCTGTCAGCCGCCATCTACACTCTCATGATCCCCGTATGGGGTAACTGGGCGAACCGATATGGCCGCAAACGTGTCATGGTGTTTTCGTTGATGGCCATGGGCTTCACCAATATGGCGTTCCTCTTCACCCTTGAGGCGGCTCTGGCCGGCATACTCACGGGGGCGACGATGTTTTTCTCGCTGGTCTTCGTCAGAATTTGGTTTGGACTTCTGTCTCCGGGCCTGCAGCCAGCATCCATGGCGGCCATGACCGATGCAACCACGCCAGCAAATCGCGCAGTCGGGCTGGGAATGTTGGGCGCTGCCATGAGCGTCGGGTCCATCATCGGCCCCGCAGGCGCTGCCCTGCTCGCGCCCTTCGGGGCTTTGGTTCCGCTCTGGGGGTCGATCATTCTCTGCCTGACCTTTGGGGTCACAATCGGCTTTGTGCTGCCACCCACACGTCGGGTCGATAAAAAAAGCCGCAAGGCCAAGCCCTTGGCTATGGGCGACCCAAGGGTTTTTCCCCACCTGGTTTTTCTGTTCACCTATTTCGTCGCGATCGGCATGATCCAGCAAACGCTTGGCTGGTTTCTGGAGGACCGCTACGGATTGGAAGAAGCCGATGTGGTGTTATCAACAGGTATCGTTTTTGCCTGTCTGGCCGTTATGATGGTGGTCGTACAGTTCGGATTTATTCAGCCAAGACGTCCTGATCCCCGCAAAATGCTGCCCATTGGACTGGCCCTCGTGGCTGCCGGTTATGTTGCAGCGGATATAAGCCAGCCCTATTGGAGCGTCTGCGTTGCTTTCCTGGTGGTTGGAGCGGGGGCGGCTCTGGCCGTACCTTCGGCCAATGCGCTGGGAACAATGTCAGTTGAAAGGGACGAACAGGCTTCGGCTGCAGCCCTGCTGGCGGCCGCCCCACCTGCCGGTTTTATTTTCGGCCCACTCATCGGCGCAGCCTTTTATCAATTATCCCCGCAACTTCCGCTTCTGGCATCTGCAGGGATGATTTCCTGCCTTGCCCTTTATGCCATGCTGACCCTGACTCGGCGTGCCGCGTCCTAGGACGGCGCCAGATGCCCGGCCAAATTGTCCATAAAGCGGGCAAGTTCCTCGTCGAGGCGGGTCACGCCGGCGGCATCATGCGTGGTCAGGGTTATGTCGACACGTGAATACACGTTGAACCATTCGGGGTGGTGGTCCAGTTGCTCAGCCTTAAGGGCCGACGCCGTCATAAAGGCAAACGCTGCCTTAAAGTCCTTAAAGTGGTAAGTCTTTTGAATCGCTTCGCGCCCATCCTCGGCCGCCGCCCATCCAGACAAGCCCGCAAGAAGGTCCTGCAGGTCTATTTTCTCAGCCATCACCATCTCCTATCGTGTCGGTCTCAGCTTGATGTGGGAAATACAACCAGCGCCCATCTTCGGCGATCGCTGTGTGTGCGCCCGGATAGCCTTGCCCCGGACCTATACCCGTCAGTTCCACTTCTCCCACCAATGTTCTCAGACGCGCCCGGCCTGAAAAACTGAGCAATTCGGGCATCGGGTCATCTGCTCCAGGAGCAGCCAGATCCGGCCAGACATATGCGGTCTCATCACCCCACTGGCGCCGGCCGTATGGGCCATCACTCACAAGACCGAGCTGGTCCGGTGGATCAATCCCCGAACGCCGAAGCCCGTCCCGGTGAGCGCGATGCAGTTGATGGATGGAATTCGATACAACAGCCGGTTCCGGCTGCGCTGCCCGAACAGGCCGGCTCCGCAAGTCGGCTTGAATAATTGCCTTCAAAAAGACGATCTGGGCAAGGACCTCTGTTGTTAGGGCAGGTCTGACCAAAGGCCTTGTGACAGGACGGGTCACAGTGGGCGCAGCAGTGACCCTCACGCGAAGCGACTCAGTCTGTCGGCCGCCATCATTGCCGCAGCCGCTGATCAGGATACCGAATAGAACCGCCCAAAGCCGCAATCCTAGAGCCCCTCAAATCCCGTGGCCTGACGAAGATCTGCCAATAGCTGGTCTTCATTCAGCACCTTGATCGTGGTCATCCCCATGGCTCTAGCAGGCTTTAGGTTGATCCCGAGATCATCGAGATAAACACAATGAGAGGGCGAAACCTCGAGCGCCTCACACATCATTTCATATATTCTGGGATCAGGCTTTCTGATGCCCAGTTTAGAGCTTTCAATAACATGATCAAACAGGTCCAGAACAGCCTGCGCCTGCTGGGCCCGGTCCGGATCAGACGTCATCGACGCCCCCTTTCCGACCGGCGCATTATTGGTAATACACCCCACCTTCACCCGAGCTTTGCAGACCTTCAGTGCACCGACAACCGCGGGGCGCAGCCCACCCGACAGCAACTCGAGAACATCCTTACCTGAAACATCATGGCCAAGCTCCAGGGCCTCCTGTCTGAAAAGGACATCGAACTCCGCGGCATTAACCTCCGATCGTTCGAGCTGCGCCCAGGCATTGGTGTCACCATTTCGTGCATTCACAAGTCGAATAAAGTCTCTGGGGAGATCGCGGTCGATCTCATATTGGGCAAAAGCGTCAAACGGAGACGATGTGATCACACCCCCAAAATCCCAGATCACCGCATCAATTCGTGTTGTCATAAGGGCCGCCCCTCCTCAGTGGATTTATACATTGTCCTGCCGAACTTATTCACGCTGTCGGGATCGGAAGGCAAGGTCAGGCCGACATCTCGCCAAAATTATGCGGCACTCTATATCGTCTAAAATGCTGATCAGATCTTTTCTACTGTTTGTGGCGGCGATGTTCCTTGGTTTTGGGATATGGTCCGCCATCGATCCTGCGCAAATGACGTCCCAACTTGGGGTGACTGTGAGCGGCCCGGCGGGCCTTTTCGAAATGCGGGGTGTTTTTGGTGGGGTGAGTCTGGGGGCTGGCGCGCTCTGCCTTGCCGGGGCCTTGCGTCACGACATGGCCCGACCTGCACTTTGGTTCATCTTGTCATATATGGGCGGCTATGTGATCGGCCGCCTCGCCTCTTTTATCGCTGGGGACAGTGCCACGATGACAAATTGGACGTATGCGGTCTTCGAAGCTCTGCTTTTCGCGGCAGCCGCCCTGCTGCTGCAGAAAAAACACTAAGGCCCTTCGTTCTCAGGCGTCAAAAGATAACAGCCAGCCGGTTTTGTCGGCGCCAGCCGATCAACACACCCGATCGCTTCGTCTTGGGCCACTATTCCACCCATAGGAGAACAGCGTATCTGTAAATTCCCTTGAGGGAAGAAGAGCTGCGCCAAGTGCAGCAGAATTCCCCAGACAGGCGAAAAAAAACTGGCGTGAAGCTTGCGAAGACACTGTCCAAACAACGCATGTAACGGGGCAAACGCGCCCCTCAGCTCGGCTGGGGAAAAGGGACAGATGAGGCAAAAAATATTTCACCCAAACACCAAGACACTTCTGAAAGCATGGGAAAGGATAAACCAGGAAACAGCTGGCAATCTTGCCAGTCCGGAGGTCGGTGAGCATGCAGACCTGATGGCCAATCTTTTCGTCCTGGATCAGATCGAAGAGCAGGACTGGGTATTCCGAAACAGTGGGCTGCAGATTGAAACCCTTTTTGGTCGCCCTCTTATCGATCATGATTTCGGGTCCCTGTGGTCCCCAATCGACCGCTCGCTGGCTCACGCTTTCCTCAACGGCGTCCGGTTCGCCGAGAGACCAGGTATCATGAGAGGGCTGGGTGAAACCCTGACAGGGGACACCGTGCGCCTGGAAATCACCCTTGCCCCCCTTGCCACAAGTCAGATTGCACCGACCAAACTGCCCAGACTGCTTGGGCTTGTTCAGCTCCTCGATCCATTCGCCCAACTGATGCAGCGCCCGATTTGGCGCCAGCGTTTGACTGCGCTTTATCCCCCGGAGCCCCGTCCAAGACCCAGCAAGCTGCGGCTGGTCTGATACACCATCAGGGTGTGAAAGGTTTCAGGCCAGTGGCAAAACGTTTCCAGTTGGCGACATAAACCGCTGCAGATCCCTTTATCAGAGCAATATGCTTGTCTTCGATTTGACGGACAACTTTACCCGGAGAGCCCATGACCAGTGAGTTATTCGGGATCACCTTGCCCTCAGGGATAAGACTGTTGGCGCCGATGATGCAATTCCGTCCGATCTTGGCGCGGTTAAGAATGGTCGACCCCATACCGATCAGGCTCTGATCGCCAATCTCGCAGCCATGCAGCATCACCATATGCCCGACAGTGACCTCTCGTCCAATGGTCAAGGGGCAACCATGGTCAGTGTGCAGGATGCTGCCATCCTGTATGTTAGATTGCGCCCCGACAAGTATGGGGTCATTGTCGCCTCGGAGGACCGCATTGAACCAGACGCTGGCATTTTCTTCCAGAAATACGTTGCCAAGAACGGTTGCTGTATCCGCGACCCAGTAATTGCCGGAAGTCGGAACAGTCGGGCTAACCCCATCCAGCGTGTATAAAGCCATAGTCCAGCCTCCCTTTCATAATTTTTATGTCTGCCAGCATTTAATTCGGGATTAACCCTGCTAACCTGTAATTCAAGTAGAGATTCGGGGAGCCTAAACCGGGATGTTCAAGATACGTCCGAAACGCCTCAGGCCACCGAGCCGATGGTTCAGGTCGGTTACGTCCCACTTCCAATCTGTTTCGTTGCCGCTGCGCCTGATGGCCCAGCGGCTTTTTTCTGACCAAAAAGGAGACACTTATGGGAAAGCGGGTTGCAGCAAAGCGCCAGAAAGCTCAAGCCACATTCAACGCCTCGAGCTTCTTTGAAAACAACGCACCGCAAGAGCCCCAGCTGTATACAATACCGGGACCAGGGTGGAATCCCGCTGAGACCGATGGCCCACCTAAGCTTGTTCCAGCACATGGACACCGGGCCCAGAAATACCAGAAAACAGTAAAGCCAAGGTCTCAGAATCAGGCCGACCTTTTGATGGCCCTGACCGAAAAATCTCTCGTTTTTGCCGTTGGCCCTGCCGGGACCGGAAAGACCTATCTCGCGATTTGCAAGGCCATCGAGGCACTGCAGAAAGGAGATGTTGCGCGAATCATTCTGTCGCGGCCGGCGGTGGAAGCGGGAGAACAGATTGGATATCTTCCCGGCGCGATGGAGGATAAGCTCGCGCCCTATCTCCGACCGCTCTATGACGCCCTGTCCGATCGCCTGAGCCCGGCCCAGCTCAAACACATGATGGCCGAAGGACTGATCGAGATCGCACCGATTGGTTTCATGCGGGGCCGCACATTGAACAATGCCTTTGTCGTCATCGATGAGGCCCAGAACTGCACCTACACGCAGATCAAAATGCTTTTGACGCGCCTCGGATGGCATTCGACCATGGTTGTAACCGGAGATCCCGCCCAGACAGACCTGCTTCCGGAACTGTCAGGGCTGAGCCAGGCCGCCGACCGGCTCGAAAAGCTGGATGGCGCCGCTATTGTCCGGCTTGAAGGCAAGGATGTCGTTCGCCACCCTCTGGTCGCGGACATGCTGGAGATCCTCTGAGGACCCGTATCAGTCGCCGGCGAGGTCCTCGGCGAGAACGGTCATGTTCAGCGAATATGACACCTCGCCCTCGTCGGTATCCTTGTAGACGACCGCCAGAAACTCGGCGCCGAGATACACTTCGACCGAGTCGTCGGTTTCCTTGCGTGCGATCAGGCGAAGCCCCGGATTGAGTTTTTCCTTCACATACGCCTCGAGACGCAGGACTTCTTCGCGATTCATATCATAGGCTCCCTTTGACCTCTTCCCTTACCGACTGCGCCCTGTCTTGCAAGCAGATGCGCCTGACTTTCCTCAGCTCCCGCGGCACAGTTTGTCCGGTCCGACGCCCAATCAGGCGGCGTCAGACCGGCCACCAGAGCCGACGAGCTGCGCCAGAAACGCCACACACATGATCAGGACCTCAACCACCAGTCGCGCAATCAGCGTGATCAGTATCCCGAAAATAGAGGCCTCATTGATAAACAGGCGGCTCAGCGTCTTGCCACGTTCGCTGATCGGCGGATTGCGCACGACATCCAGATTGGCCAGGTGATTGGCCGCATCGTTCACCAGGTTGAATCCTTGGGGGAAGAACAGGACCGACAGCAGGATAAGAACGAGGACCATGAAAAAGGTCGCGACGATTTTACCGGCTGCGCCCGACAGCTTCTTCACCACTGTCATCCTCCTTCGATCCTTATGTGCCCGGGCCGGCGACGCGCGGCGCCGCCCGCCCTGCGGTCAGTCTTACTCGCCCTTCCAATTGGGCTTGCGCTTCTCTGCAAAAGCCCTTGGACCCTCGACAAAATCGTCACTTTTCAGCATGGCCATGATTGCCGGGAACCGGGTTTTGAACGCCTCTTCAAAATTCGCGATGTCCAGTCCGCCCATAACTGCCTGCTTCGAGGCACGAATGGACATCGGACTGCATTCCATGATCAGGCTGGCCCAGCGCCTGGCCGCGTCAAGCAGCTCCGCCTGTGGAACCACCTCATTCACGAAACCAAGGGCCTTGCCCTCCTCGGCTGGAACATGGCGGCCCGTCAGAATCATGCCCATCGCCTGCTTCAAGCCAATCTGGCGCGGCAAGCGGTGCAGCCCGCCGGCAAGGGCCGCCAGCCCCACACGGGGTTCCGGCAGGGCGAAGCGTGCAGTGTCCGCGGCAATGATCAGATCACATGCCAGGGCAATTTCAAACCCGCCGCCCATGGCCACCCCGTTCACAGCCGCAATCACCGGCTTATTGAGGTCATAACGGTTGGTTAAGCCGCCAAATCCGGATGGGACGGGAAACATCTCGCCCCCTTCCGCCTGATACCGCAGATCATTTCCGGCGCTGAAGGCGCGGTCGCCGGCACCCGTTATAATGGCGACCCAAAGGTCTTTGTTGGCCGCAAACTCATCGAAGACCTTTCCCAGCGCCCTGTTTGCGGGCGGATGAAGCGCGTTCATCTTTTCCGGTCGGTTCATCTCGACAATCAGCAAATTGCCTTCGACACGCGTATTGACGAATTCCGAGTCTGCCATGTGTTCCTCCGTCCTGTTGACCTGTTTTGCGTCAGATTAAGCATGGCAGGTGCTGAATCAAGGCTGACGCCACGACCCCCTGATTCAGGCGGAAACCTTGACCTCTGCCGGCAGGGGCGGGGCGAGCCCGCGGATCATGTCCGAGGCCTTTTCGGCGATCATGATGGTCGGCGCATTTGTGTTTCCCCCGATCAGAGTGGGCATCACGGACGCATCGACCACGCGCAAGCCCTCAACCCCGCGCACGCGCAATTCCGGGTCAAGTGGGGCATCCTCCCGGACCCCCATCTGAACCGTGCCGACCGGGTGGTAAATCGTTTCTCCCTTGGCACGGACAAAGGCATCTATTTCGTCATCGGAGCGCACCTCCAGCCCCGGAAGAACTTCCTTTCCGGTCACACTGGAAAGCGCCGGCTGTGAACAGATATCCCGGCACATTTTGACCGAGTCCCGCATGATCCGGCGGTCCTCTTCGGTCGCCAGATAATTCGGATCAATCAGGGGCGCATCAAAGGGGTCCGAGGTTGCGAGATCAACTGTTCCGCGGGACTCCGGGCGCAACTGGCAGGCGTGCAGCGTAAACCCATCCCCCTCGGCAGGGCTGTTGCCATGATCGAACATCATGGCATTGAGCAGGTGTAATTGAATGTCCGGCCGGTCGAGCCCTTCCCGCGACTTCAGGAAAGCACCCGCCTGCAGGAAATTGTCGGCACCCGGACCAGACTTTGACATCAGGTACCGCAAAGCGACGGTCAGCTTTTTCAAGCCGGCCTGAGCCGAATAGGCTGATATTTTCTCGGTCAGGGTGTTCACGACAGTGACATCCAGATGATCCTGCAAATTGCGTCCGACGCCCGGCACATCGGCAACTGGGGTAATGCCGTGGCGCCGCAGGGAGTCCGCCGGTCCGATACCTGACAGCATCAGAATTTGAGGGGACTGCACGGCCCCGGCGCACAGAATGACTTCGCCGCCGCACGGGATCAGCTCCGCGCGCGCGCCCCGGCTGGACACGACCTCCACGCCGGTGGCCTTGCCCCCCTGAACCACCACTCTTGACACCAAGGCCGTTGATTTCACGGTCAAATTGGGCCGGTCCTTCATGACAGGTCTCAAATAGGCAAATGAGGCGCTCCAGCGTTCTCCCCTGTAGATCGTCCTTTGATACCGACCGAAGCCCTCCTGCTGGGCTCCGTTAAAGTCCTCAGTGACGCTGTACCCGGCCTGGCGTCCGGCCTCGATAAAGCGTTCAAATACAGGGTTGTCCATGGGGCTGTTGGTGACGTTGAGCGGCCCGTCTCCACCGTGAAAGGCATCCTCACCGCCCTCAAACGATTCCGATCGCCGAAAATAGGGCAAAACATCATCATAGCCCCATCCCGTTAGCCCGCTCTGGCGCCACAGATCATAATCCCGGGCGTGCCCGCGAATGTAGATCATGCCATTGATGGAGGATGACCCCCCCACCACACGTCCCCGAGGCCAGTAGAGCGTCCGGTCATCCATGTGCTGCTGCGGAGCGGTCCAAAATCCCCAATTGAAGGGGTTGTCATATTTCAGCAGATTGCCAACGCCGGCAGGCATCCGGACAAAAAGGGATGTGTCCGGTTTGCCCGCTTCAATCAGACAGACGGATACGCCAGGATCAGCGCTCAGCCGGTTGGCCAAGACGCATCCGGCGCTACCGGCACCTACAATGATATAGTCGTAAGATTTGATACCGTTCATTGCCATCTGTCCCTGTTTGAATGTGGCCGAGATAGTGACAGGTTCGCCGGGCTCTTCAACCTTTTGTGAACTCAATAGGAGTAGCGTCAGTAGACACGCATGCCGGCAATCGACCCCTGTCGTCTTTGGATTGTCCGCATCGGGGGGGACAGGTGATGGACGCAAACCGTAATTCTGAAACCAGACGAACATTGAAATTACGCTCCCCGGCGGACCGGCGGCGCTATAAGCGGATGGAACTCAAGCTGCGTGGCCGGTTCCTGTTCGATGAGACGGAACATGGCCTGGAAACCCAGGAAATCTCGTGTGGCGGGGCAACCATCGACTCGGCGTCCCCTCCTCCCATTAACGGATCGATTATCTGCTACATTGACGGGCTGGGCCGGGTCACGGCGCGCGTCGTGCGCCATGTTGAGCATGGATTCTGCGTCGAGTTCCACACCGGGACCCACAAGCGCGCCAAATTGGCGGACCAGCTGATCCGCCTGATGAATGGAGAAGCCCGGCCGATCGCCGAGGATGGCACAGACACCCCCTCCCTGGCCGCCAGTGCAACGCGGGTGACCCGCAGCGACGGCTCTCAGATCCAGGCATGGGTGACCGATATCTCGCTGACGGGCGCTGCCTTCAACGCTGCCTGCGCCCCCCTTAAAATTGGCGAAACCGTAACCGTAGGGCGGCTAAAGGGTGATATTGTGCGCGCCTCTCCAGAGGGGTTTGCCATTCGGTTTATTCATATGGCCACCTTCGAATTGGATGCGGCTTGACTTGAAGACCGGCGTCACCCACGCCATTGTGTCGCGGAGAAAGGGAGCCAGCCATGACAGACAATCCCGATATCGGCGCGCCACCACCTGTTTGGACCCGCCTGCGTTTTGAAGCACGGGCTGCCGCAGCAGATGAACCGACAATGGCCAGCTATATCAATGCCGCCATTCTCAGCCATGAAACCCTTTGCCAGGCCCTCGCCTTTCACCTCGCCGAAAAACTGGCGGGCCCGGAAATGGGCGCCCAGCAGGTCCGCCATGTCATCGCATCCGTCTATGGCAACGATTGCACGCTGGTCGAAAAAGCCGAGGCGGATATGCAGGCGACACTCGAGCGGGATCCGGCCTGTCGCGGCATGCTGCAGCCCTTCCTCTTCTTCAAGGGCTTTCTGGCGCTTCAGACACATCGCATCGCCAACAATCTCTGGTCACAAGGACGCGAGACCCTTGCCTTTCAGTTCCAGTCCCGGGCCAGCGAAAAATTTGGAGTCGACATCCACCCCGCAACGCAAATCGGGCGGGGGGTCATGCTCGACCATGCCACAGGCATAACGATTGGTGAAACCGCCGTCATCGGCGACAATTGCTCGATCATGCAGGGCGTCACCCTCGGCGGAACGGGCAAGGAAGTCGGAGACCGGCACCCCAAAATCGGAACAGGCGTTCTGGTTTCCGTCGGCGCCAAGGTTCTGGGAAATATTCATATCGGCGATGAGGCCAAAATAGCGGCGGGATCTGTGGTCCTGAAAAATGTCCCGGCGCGCTGCACGGTGGCCGGGATCCCGGCACGACAGATCGCAACCTTCAGCGGTGAACCTGCCCGCAATATGGATCAGGCGTTTCCCGAGGACTGAGCCAGAGACGGCCCCGTATTCCCCTTGCGCTTATTGCAGTCTGCATGGGCCAGCTGAAGGTTGGACAACACATCCAGCCCCCCCCTGGAACGCGGCTGGATATGGTCAAAGGTGGCGCGTCGGCGCTTCCATATGGTTGCATGTGGGACCTCGAACCGGTTGCGCGGCATCGTTTCTCCACACAGGGCACAGCGGCCGTCCTGACGGTCCCATAAAGTCTGAAACGCCGCGGTGTCCTGCGCTCTGAAAGTCTGGCTCACAGGTCCGCCCTGACCGCCCAGCCCCGCCGGCGGATTGCGGCAAGGACTGTGTTCTGCAGCAGGCAGGCGATCGTCATGGGGCCGACACCGCCCGGCACCGGGGTGATGGCACCGGCGACGCGAGACGCCTCCTCAAATGCAACATCGCCAACCAGCCGCGACTTCCCCGCGCCCTTTTCAGGTGCGGGGACACGGTTAATGCCGACATCAATCACGCAGGCGCCGGGCTTGACCCAGTCGCCCCGGACCATTTCCGGGCGCCCTACGGCAGGAATAAGGATATCCGCCTGACGGCAGAGCCCAGGCAGGTCCCGGGTTCGCGAATGGGCCAGGGTGACGGTGCAATTCTCCGCCAGAAAAAGCAAAGCCGCGGGCTTGCCCACCAGAATGGAGCGCCCGATCACGACCACGTGCTTGCCAGACAGGTCATCACCCAAATGATGCCTGGCCAGAATTACACACCCGGTGGGTGTGCAGGGCCGCAGGCCGGGCTTGCCCTGAACCAGACGCCCGGCACTGAGTTCCGTCAGGCCGTCAACATCCTTGGATGGGTCAATTTTCTCTATAGCAGACGCCTCATCGAGCCCCGCGGGAAGGGGCAACTGCAACAGTATACCGTCGACCTCAGGATCGCGGTTCAGCGCCTGCAGGAGGTCTTCCAGTTGCTGCTGGCCGGTCGCCGCATCCAGCCTGTGATGAACCGACCGCATTCCGACTTCTTCCGTCTGGCGTATTTTATTCCGGACATAGACCTGAGACGCGGCGTCTTCCCCGACCAGAACCACGGCCAGACACGGTTGGGACGGACAGTTGCCGACTGCGCGGGCAACCCGCGCACGAACGGCGGCAGCCACCTCTTTGCCGGAAATCCGCTGAGCACTCATGCCCGAACCTCGCTTTAAAACGGTATGGCGACAAACAGACGTGGCAGGAACCAGTCGCGTAAAAAGGGTATGGCCAGCGCGATCACCAGAATCGACAGATCGAGATTGCCCAGAGGCGGCACGACCCGCCGGATGGGGCGGGCGACGGGCTCAATAATCTGGAACAGAAAGCTATAGACCGCGCGCACCGTCGGGTTGCGATTGTCGACCACATTCGCGACCATCAGCCAGCCCATCAGCACATAGACCAGCAGAGCCCAGAAAAAGATGCTCAGGATCGGGGCGAGAAAATAGGCATGAAGCGCTAGAAGCAAACTACTCAAGACACATCTCTCCTTCTGTTCCCCCGGCCATAGGCGGCTTCGGCAAAGGCCGCAAGCGGGGCGCTAGTCGATATTCCGGAAACGACGGCTCTGGCTGGCGATCAAATGCCGCGCCACTGGTTCCGGCAGGAGACGCGTGAGGCTGGCCAGGCCCTTGTTCACAGCCCCCGGCACAATCACCGGCTGGCCGCGGTCACAGGCCTCTATACCCGCCTCGACAACCGGGGCAGCCTGCATCCACAGCCAGGCGGGCATCGACTGGGTCTGGGCGCGGGTTCCATTGACATCGTGGAACTCTGACCAGGTAAAGCCGGGGCACAGCGCGGTGCAGTGCACATTGCGCGCCGCTCCGGCCTGCGCCTCGGCATGGACGCTTTCGGAAAACTTGATCAGGCCGGATTTCACACTGGCATACAGCGTGTGGCCGGCGGACCCCGGCGTATAGCCGGCAAGCGACGCCACATTAATGATCCGGCCGAACCCTCTTTCGGCCATGCCCGGCAGCACTTTGTGGGTGAGCTCAATCGGTGCGGTGTACAGCACCCGCAGAAACGCCGCCTGGTCGGCCCACGCCGTCGTGAAAAAGGTCCCGGGCAAGCCATAGCCGGCATTGTTGACCAGCCCGTCCACTGCGCGTCCGGTCGCCTCGACTGCGGCCATGATGGCCTCCACCGCGCCAGGCGCCGCGAGGTCCCCGGCCATGACAAAAGCCGTCGTGCCATAGTCTGACCGGAGGCGGTCCGCCAGGGCTTCCAGCCGGTCTGCCCGACGGGCGGTCAGGGCCACGTCCCAGCCCCGCTCTGCATATTGCCGGGCAAATTCAGCCCCGATTCCGGCCGACGCGCCGGTGATCAGCACCAATCGTCGCTGTGCCATTCTGGTTTCCTTATACGGCTTTGCGCCAGACATTCACCTTCGTCAGGAAGGCGTTCTGTGTGGAGTCGAGATGGAAGCCGCAGGCCTCCATTTCCGGCGTAAAATCCCAAGACAAATAGCCCTTATAATAGGGCTCATGAAACCCCTCCGGAAAATATTCGAGAACCCCATCAAGCCCGGGATTGTCACCGAATTGCAGGCTGTCGGCGACGATGAACGCGCCGCCGGGCCGCAGGACGCGGGCCGCTTCAGCGATGACAAGCGGCCGGATCCGCGGCGGCAATTCGTGAAACAGGTAGATGGATATCAGCGTGTCAAAGGAGCCGGTCTCAAAGGGCATAGCTTCGGCCTGCCCCTCTTCAACCGCAGCCTGCGGCCAGCGGCGGACCGCCTGCCGTGCCGCCCGGGCATAGGCCGGTGACAGGTCCAGACCGGTCAGCTGGAGACGCGGAAAGCCATGCAAGGTGCGGTGCATGAACTGCCCCGTGCCGCATCCGACATCAAGAACCCGCCGCTGTCGCTGATCGTGGCCGCGAACCTCGTGGGCCAGGCATGCCAGCGCAGCCCGACGCATCGCCGCCGCGGCACCCGTGAACAAGGCCTCGACCTGATGGTCATAGATCTCGGCACTGTCCTCGCTCAGCCACCCATCGGTCTGATAATGGAAATTCTGGCGATAATAGGCCGGGAACCGACTGAGGTCGGTCGGAGCCTTGCGCCGGACTTCGGTGCCGTCGCGCATCAGGCGCCGACGGTCAACCTCAGCGACATCCGCGAGGAACTGGCGGGCCCGCCGCAAGGTCTGCGGCAATCGTCCGGGGTCCAGATCGATCCCGACCGGGTCCGGGTAAAGCCCCGCTTCAACATTGGCCCGGTCATGACGAAACAGGTCCAGAAAGGCCGCCTGCAAAACCCGGCGGTCGGGCGTGTGAGTCGGTCGAAAGGGCGGTTCTCCCGGTCGGTTAAACCCGGCAGACCGCCGCCGTGCCAGCGCATACTGGCCACCATACCATGCCGACCGCAGACCCTGTGCCGCCGTATACCGGACCCGACCGGCCGTTCTGGATATTTTCTGGCGCCATTCCATCCGGTCAGAATGAGCCTTTCGACACCCCACGTCCAGAGGACAGAACCGCCCAGCCTTCATATTCCGTTCAGCTCAGCACGGGCACTATGGCGATGTTCGGTCAGCAAAGGCGCCAAGGAGTTTGCCTGATATGATAAAAACCTGTTTTCTTGCCGCTGCGGCCGGCCTGTGCCTCAGCCCGCTCGCCGCTGCCGATCATTCCGTCGCTTATGTGCCAACACTGCAGGCTGACGCCTCTGGCTGCGCTGCCGTCGACCGCGACCGCCGCACTGCCGGCGCGCTGATCGGCGCTGTTGCGGGCGGATTGCTGGGCGTGGCCATCGCGGATGATGATGACAGGGCGCACCACCGCCACCGCCGGTACCGGTCCTACCGACACGGGCACCATGGGCATGGACAGGGACATGAGGTCGCCGGCGCCCTGATTGGCGGTGTGCTGGGTGCCGTCATCGGAAGCGAGATCGCCGCATCGGGCACCGACTGCAATCCCAAATGGAACCCGGCCGAAATTCCGCCACCGACACGGGCCGCGGACGGGCCAGCCTGGAATGCGCCGCCGAGAACCCTGACTTATGGCGCACCGCCCCGGAGCGTGATGTATACGTCTCCGGTGCCATCGGACGCGCTCCTTGGCGCACCCGATGCCGCAGTTCCGGCACCGGCCCCGGTCTCTCTGCCAGATGCAGGACCCGCCCCGGCCATGACATCGCCGGAGTGCCAACTGGTCCAGCGCGAGACCGTGCTTGCGGATGGCACCCGCCTGCGCGAACCCGTCAATTTGTGCCGCGGCGCAACCGGGACATGGGAAATCGACGACACCCCCCTGTCCTGATCGCAGCCTCAGGTCACACAGACTCTTTTCCCCGGAGGATGAAACGCCTATGACCTCGGTCATGACGGCTTATTTTACTCCGATTTCATTTTCGCTTTGGGACCAGAACCCCGAGGATTTTGCCGACCAGCTGGGTCAGTCCTTTCGGGAAACCGGCTTTGCCGTGATCCAGGACCACCCGCTGCCGCAGGCCATGATCGACCGCGCCATGTCGGCGACCCGGGATTTTTTCGACCTGCCGGACGCCACCAAGGCCGCTTATTACCAGCCCGATGGCGCGGGCCAGCGCGGCTATACCCCTTTCGCAACGGAAAATGCCAGGAATGCCGAGGCTGCCGACCTCAAGGAGTTCTGGCATACGGGCCGTGTGCTTCCGCCGGATGCGCCCTTCCAGGACGTGATGAAAGAGACGCCAGAGGTCAGGGAAATTCCCGGCTTCGATGCGGCCACCCGCGCGTTTTACAGCGCGCTGGATGGGTTTGGCGCCACGCTTCTCAAAGGCGTCGCTCATCATCTCGGACTTGCCGAAGACTGGTTTGACGACCGAATCAAATGGGGTAATTCCATCCTCAGGCTGCTGCATTACCCACCCCAGATGACACCACCGCCTGCCGGCTCCGTCCGGGCCGGCGCACATGAGGACATCAATGTCATCACCTTGCTTCTCGGCGCAGAGGAAGCCGGACTGGAAGTCCTGCACAGGTCTGGCACATGGCTGGCCGTGAACCCGCCGCCCGGTGCCCTGGTCATCAATTGCGGCGACATGTTGCAGAGGCTGACGGGCGGCCTGCTGCCGTCCACCACGCACCGGGTCGTCAACCCGGCGCCGGAGCGGTCCCGGTTTCCGCGATATTCCACACCCTTCTTCCTTCATTTTAACCCGGACGTGCTGATCAGACCCCTGCCCGTCTGCCTCGCCCAGGGCGGCCGCGACGCACCGCCAATCACCGCGCTGGACTATTTGCTGGAACGGCTGCGGGAAATCGGGCTGATTACCGACTAGGCTGCGGCCCGCTCTGCAGCTCCGCTCTGGCGCCCCCTAGCCGGACCAGACGGCATTCGCTACAGCTGATGCCTTTATCACTGCGGAGCGCGACATGTCAGTTCAATCTCAGATCATCGACTATGAACAGGACGGCCAGACCTATGAGGGGTTCCTGGCCATGCCAGCCGGCCCACCCAAAGCCGTTATTGCCGTTGCCCATGCCTGGGGCGGCGCCTCAAAGTTCGAACATGACAAGGCAGAGCTGCTGGCCAAATGGGGCTATGCCGGCTTCGCACTGGATGTCTATGGCAAGGGCCAACGCGGGGAGACGACCGAGGCATGCCAGGCCCTGATGCAGCCTCTGGCCAGCGACCGTCCGCTCCTGCAGGCCCGCCTGGCCCACGCGCTCGAGGTCGCCCGCCGGGAGAGCGGCGCCAGCAAGGCCTCCGCGATCGGCTTCTGCTTTGGCGGCCTGGCCGTTCTCGACATGGCCCGCTGCGGCATGGCGGTTGACGGCGTGGTCTCCTTCCACGGCCTGTTCGGCGCGCCGGGCAATACAGAGGGTGCCACCATTACCGCGAAAATCCTCGCCCTGCATGGTTGGGACGACCCGATGGCGACGCCCGACGACGTCCTGACCTTTGCCCGGGAGATGACTGCCGCCAAGGCCGACTGGCAGCTGCATGCCTATGGCGCGACCCTGCACGCCTTCACCAATCCCGACGCCCAGAACCCGGATTTCGGCACCCAGTACGATGCCGGCGCGGACCGTCGGAGCCATTCGGCCCTGTTGGATTTCCTGTCGGAACTGTACGGGATATAAGCGGGACAGATATTCCGCGCGCGCAGAGTCACAGACCCGTTCGTGCGGCATCAGAGCGGCTTCGTGGCGGCATCAGAGCGGCTTCGCGGCGGCTCTTTGGTGACCCCGAGGCGGCGCCCCGGCGGGCCGGTGCCGCCACACCGCGCTAGACGTGGACCAGCAGCCCGGCCACACCATAGGCCAGCGTCGCCCCCAGCCCGGCGAGCAGCGCATAGGGCAGCTGGGTGCGCACATGATCAAAATGATCACACCCGGCCGCCAGCGACGCGATGATGGTGGTGTCGGAGATCGGCGAACAATGGTCGCCGAAAACGCCGCCGCCCATCACGGCCGCCATGGCCAGAGGCAGCGGTATCCCGGCCCCCAGCGCCAGAGGCACCGCAATCGGAACCAGAATGCCATAGGTCCCCCAGCTGGTCCCGGTGGTGAAGCTGGTAAATCCGGCAATGAGGAAAAGAAGCGCCGGGATCAGGGCCGGAGCCGGAAACTGCGCCGCCACCGCAGCGATATAGGTCCCCGTCCCCAGCGCCGAGAGAGAATTGCCCAGGACAAAGGCCAGGAAAATCACTGTGACGGCCGGCAACAGGCCGGCCATGCCGTCAAAACCGGTCTGCAGCAGCATGCCCTTTTGCCGGCCGGACCGGGCCAGGGCCAGAAATCCAGTCAGGGTCGCGAGCACGACAGACCAGAGTATGGCGGTCGATCCGGACCCGCGCAGCACATTGCCATTGCCGGTCCAGGCCATGAAGCCCAGCGTGCCCCCGACCAGCACCAGCATGGGCAGCCACATATACACAGCGCGCGACGGTGGCGCGTCGATCCCGACAAGCCCAGCGGAGTCCGCCGGGGCGCGGGGGTCGTCACGGCGCCCGGCCTCGAGCCGGCCAAGCGGACCAAAGGTCCGGTTTAAACCGACCGTGACAAAGACCAGACCGAGGGTCAGCAACGGATAGAAGTTCAGTGGAACAGTCCAGACCAGAGCCGCGAGTGGATCGCTGACGCCATTTTCCGCCATCAGCTGGAGAATGAAGAACCCCCAGCCATTCAGCAGGATCAGGATGCTGACCGGCGAACAGGTCGAGTCGATAATATAGGCCAGCCTTTCCCGGCTGATGTTCAGACGGTCAAACAAGCCCCGTCCCAGAAGGCCGGTCGACAGGAGGCTGATATTGGTCTCGACAAAAATCACCACGCCCGACAGCGCCGTGACAAGCCCGGCCCGTCGCGGGGTCGCGGCAAGACCGGAGTGGCGCAGCCAGGCGACCATAGCCGCCACACCGCCCGAGGTCCGCATATAGGCCATCAGCGCGCCGATGATCAGGCAGAACAGAAGGATGCGGGTATTGCCTTCGCTGGCAAATACGCCGACCCCCCGGTCGATGCTGGCGAGCCCGCCCAGCACCGGGTTCAACCCGGCCAGAAGCGTCTCCGATACCCAGATGGCCAGACCCAGCGCCAGATAGACATTGCGGGTCCAGACCGCCACGGCCAGGGCCAGCAGCGGCGGCAGAAGACTGAGCGCGTCCACCCTAGCGCGGGATGCCGGGCGAGGTCAGGCCGGCGCGGCTTTCCGCTTCGGCGGCCTGAAGCAGGCGAATCATATTTCCGCCCCAGATCTTCTCCAGATCCTCCGCTGTATAACCGGCCTCGAGCAGCCGCGCGGTCACTTTCGGCAACTGGCTGACATCTTCCATGCCGTCGACACCGCCACCGCCATCCCAATCGGCCCCGAGTCCGACATGATCCGGGCCCACCAGCTCCAGCGTATACAACAGATGGGTCATAAAGGTTTCAAAGCTCGACCGGGGCGGCGGGAACTGCGCGTTCAGCACATCCCGGGCAGCGCGGTAAGCCTGCTGCTGCGCCGGTGACAGATCATAGAGGCTGCCCCCAAACTCCGTCTCCAGCGCCGCCAGCGCGGCCGCCCGTTCGGGGCTCGGCACCAGCTTTTCAAGATAGCTTCCGAGGCCATTGACCTGGATCACACCGCCGCTGTCGGCCAGAGCGATCAAAAGCTCATCCGGCACGTTGCGCGGATGATCATACACGCCTCTGGGCCCGCTATGAGACAGGATGATAGGGGTCGTTGAAAGCGCGATCATGTCATAAACAGTCGTGTCAGCCGCATGCGATCCGTCAAGGATCATGCCGAGGCGGTTGGCTTCGCGCACCAGCTCTTCGCCCAGCGGGCTCAGACCATCATAGGCCGGCGACACATCCGTCGCAGAGTCAGCGAACTGATTGTTGCGGAAATGCGCCGGGCTGATCATCCGCACACCGCCGACATACAGCGTCTGCATCAGGTCAATATCCTCACCCAAGGGATAGGCATTCTCAATGCTCTGATAAACGATCTTCTTGCCCGCGGCGTGAATACGTGCCGCATCCTCGGCGCGAAAAGCCAGCTCAACCTCGTCAGCATAGCGGGCGGCAAATTCACGAATGGCCGCCTGCCGCATCAGGGCCGAGGTCCGCGCCGCGGCATAGGATTCCCGCGTCAGTGGCCCCTGCCCGGTATAAATCACCCAGAAGCCGCCATCGAGACCGCCTTCATTCATGCGCGGCAGGTCGACATTGGTGCCATCCTCAGACCAGCTGCCGCGGTCTGAAAAGACATAGTCGCCGCCATGAAAATAGGCCGGCGTATCAAGATGGCTGTCCAGCACCATCAGCCGGTCATGCAGGTAGGACGCGGAGACGTCCTGCTGGCCGACGACCTGGCTGCCAACGGCGTCCTGCGGCTGCTCCGCGCACGCTGCGGCCAGAAGGGCCAGACCCGTCAGGCCCAAGGCCCGCATCACTTTTCCCATTGCATCCTCCCAACGATTTCGACGCAATCGATCAGAAGCCTGCGGGACACGCAAGAGGCAGATCCCGTTGAATATCAGCTGACCCCTGCCCCCGGATCGGGATCAGAGCGTAATTGCGCCGGAAATCCTGCGGCCATTGCGGTCAATGACGATCTGCCAGCGCCCCGAGCCGCGATCGAGCGTCCTCTCGAGCGTCTGGACCGACTGGATCGCCTGGCCATCGACCGACAGGATGATGTCACCGGGACGCAGGAAGCGCCAGGCAAAGGCGCGGTTCATGATCCGCGTCACCAGCACGCCCGACTCGAACGGATCGCGGCCCAGCTCCTCGGCCAGTCGCGGCGACAGCTCCGCCACTTCCGCACCGGTAAAGGGGTGGCGCCCCTGCAACAGGACCAGCTCGGCCTCCTTGGCGCCGGGTGGGACATCCAGCTCGACTGTGACCTCGCGGTCCTGCCCGCCCCGCAGCACGTCGAGGACGGCGACCTCACCGACCGAACGGGTTGCCGCCATGAATTTCAGGCCCTTTTCGTCGAACACTTCGCGGCCATCAATGCGGATCACCAGATCGCCGCGGCGCAATCCGGCCCGGTCCGCCGGGCCATTATCGTAAACCTCCGAGACAATCACGCCGACCGGGCGCGTCAGCCCCTGGGCCCGGGCAATGTCAAAGGTCACCGCCTGCCCTTTCAGGCCAAGCCATGGCCGCACAATGCGCCCTTCATTGACCGCGGCATCCACGACCCGCCGGACCATTTCCGAGGGAATGGCGAAGCCGATGCCATTCGAGCCGCCGGACCGGGAAAAAATCGCCGTGTTGACGCCAACCAGCTCCCCGCGTGTGTTGACCAGCGCGCCGCCGGAATTTCCCGGGTTCACGGCCGCATCGGTCTGCAGGAAAAACGCATAGTCTGAGACGCCGACATCGGTCCGCGCGGTTGCCGAGATGATCCCGCTGGTTACCGTCTGCCCGACCCCGAATGGATTGCCGATGGCCAGGACCAGGTCCCCGACCGCGACATTCCGTGTATCGGCATAGGCCAGTGCCGGCAGGCTTTCATCGCCGATATCGATCCGCATCACCGCCAGGTCGGTGCGCTCATCCGCCAGGATCAGCTCGGCGGCATATTCCCGCCGGTCCGACAGGACAACGAGAAATTCATCGGCGCCGTCAATCACGTGATGATTGGTCACGATCACCCCGTCCGGCGCGACGATGACGCCCGAGCCGAGCGAGTTCTGAACCCGCTCTTCGGTGCCGCTGCCGGTGGTGAAGCGCCGGCCGAAAATATCCCGCATAATGTCGCCGCGGCGCACAACTTTCTTGGTGTAGACATTGACCACGGCGGGCGAAGCCTGCTCCACCAGTGGCGCATAGCTCATTTCGATCTGGCGCTGATCGGCCGGCACCTTTTTCAGCCGCTCCGGCTCCGCCACGGCCGGACGGGCAAATAACGGGCTGAGAACGGCCACAATCAGGACAGCGAGGATCAGGACGATCCCGATCAACACTTTCGACACGTGCTTGGTCATTGCCAGATACTGAACCATGAATGTGGCTCTATTCCGGCATGAGCGGGGATGCAATCGGGCAAGGCATGACATTTTTGTCAGACCCTGCCCGATCGGACGGGTGACCCGGTCTAGAGACCCAGCACCATCTTGGTCATGATGTTCCGCTGGATCTCATTCGAGCCGGCATAGATGGATGTCTTCCGGTAATTGAAATAGCTCGGAGCGGCCGGGGCCGCATGATCCGGCGTTCCCATGGTCTCATTTGTTCCGGCCCGCGCCAGGGCGAACGTGTCCTGAACAAAGGGTGCGGCATAGCCCCCCACCGCTTCCAGGGTCAGCTCGCTAATGGCCTGCTGCATCTCAGAGCCGGCACATTTCAGCATCGAGCTTTCCGGTCCGACCGCTTCGCCCGCCGACAGAGCCGAGAAAATCCGCAGCTCGGTGGCGTTCAGGCTTTCAATCTTCATTTCCAGATTGGCGACCTTGCGGGCAAAATCGGCATCTTGCAGCAGTGGACGGCCGTCAGCCTGCTCAATCCGGGCGATTTTCTTGGTTTTGGACAAAGCGTTGCGCAGGCCGGGTGCATAGGCATTTCCCCGCTCGAACTGCAGCAGATATTTGGCATAGGTCCAGCCCTTATTCTCCTCGCCAATCAGGGAGTCCTTGATCGGCACCCGGACGTTCTCAAAATAGACCTGATTGATCTCCTGCTGATTGTCAGACGGGCCATCCAGAGTGGGCAGCGCCGAGACCGAGATCCCGGGCAGGTCCATCGGGAAGATGATGAAACTGATCCCCTCCTGCGGCTTGCCGTCACGCGAGGTGCGCACCAGGCAAAAGATCCAGTCGGCCCACTGGGCGTGCGTTGTCCAGATTTTCGACCCATTGAGGACATAGTCATCGCCGTCCCGCACGGCGCTCATCTGCAGGCTTGCCAGGTCGGACCCGCTGCCCGGTTCGGAATAGCCCTGGCACCACCAGATATCCGAGGACAATATCGGCGGCAGGTGTTTCTGCTTCTGCGCGTCCGAGCCAAAGGCCATGATCACAGGCGCCACCATGGACAGCCCCATAGGGCTGGTTGACGGCGTGCCAGCCGCCGCCATTTCCATGCCAAAAATATATTTCTGGGTCGCCGTGAAGCCGGCACCACCAAATTTTTCCGGCCAGTTCGGCGCAATCCAGCCGCGATCATACAGCTTCTTCTGCCAGCTCACCATGTCATCCTTGGCCAGGTAGCCATTCTTCGACAGGGCATTGCGCGCCCGCAGATCCGGTGTGTAATGGGTCTCGATCCAGTCACGCACTTCGGTCTGGAAGGCGCGGTCCTCTTCGGTAAAGGTCAGGTCCATGCCGGACTCCTATTCGACGATATCAAACATTTCGATGCGGGGAGGGCCAGCGAGGCAGGCGCCAAGTCCCGGCTGGGCGGCCTTGAAATAATCGGTCTGACCGTGCGCAGCGAGGGCCTCCTTGGAGCTGTACTGCTCCATGAAGATATAGGTCGTCTCTGACCCTTTCTTTTTATAAAGCTGATAGGCCGTACAGCCCGGCTCATTCGCCTTGACCCTGGCCATCAGATCTTTGCCCACAGTCTCGAATTCTTCCTGCTTGCCATCCTTGATTTCAAGCTCTGCAACAATGCCGATCATAGCCGATTCCTTCTGATTTTCTGAGATGATTACCCTATGCCCCCAGCCGGGCACGACAAGCCCTGACCAAGGGAAAGGCCTGTTTAGCGGCCTGTGAAGTGCGGAGACCGCTTCTCCAGGATCGCATCGACCCCTTCCATATGATCTTCGGTCTGGTGCATCAGCGCCTGGGCGGCGGCCGACATTTCCATGAGGGTTTCATAGGATGACGTGGTGCCATGGCGCATCAGCGTCTTGGCCAGGCGCAGGGCCTGCGGGGGCTGCCCTGCCATGCGGTGAGCGAGAGCCATGGCTTCCTCCATCAGCGACTCGCCGGGAACAACACGCGAGACGAGGCCCCAGTCCGCCGCGGTGGCGGCATCGATCACATCCCCGGTGAACAGCAATTCCGCGGCGCGGCTGGCGCCGATCATGCGGGGCAGGAGCCAGGCTCCGCCATCGCCCGGGATCAGGCCAAGCTTGAGAAAAGTGACCCCAAATTTTGCCCGGTCAGAGGCCAGACGGACATCCGCCATACAGGCGACATCACAGCCAAGCCCGATGGCGGCACCATTGACTGCGGCGATCAGCGGGGTTTCCAGATTGTACAGGGCCTTGACGATCTGGTGGATATTGCGCCGGTAGCCCTCTCGAATGTCATAGGCCGAGCCCCCGAAGGCACCGGTCCGGCTTTTCATGGCCTTGACATCACCGCCGGCGGAAAAGGCCCGCCCTTCGCCGGTCAGAATGGTACACCGAATGCCGGGATCGGCCTCGATCTCGGCACAGGCGGCGACGACATCGGCGCCATCGCCTTCCTGTCCGAGGGC
This sequence comes from uncultured Hyphomonadaceae bacterium, assembly GCA_938084575.1. Taxonomy (GTDB): domain Bacteria; phylum Pseudomonadota; class Alphaproteobacteria; order Caulobacterales; family Hyphomonadaceae; genus Henriciella. Next base: position 98,308 of record CALKFG010000001.1, on the reverse strand, counting down.
ATTCATCATGTCCGGCCGGGTCAGGGTCAGCAGCGCAATCTGGCCCTGCTTCTCGAGTTTTATGACGCTCATCATGGTCTTCCTTGAGGGGCTCGCCCCGGGCCGGGACCAGGGGCAAGCGGTGCGCCGCCCTGGCCGGGCGACCTCAGACAAACCCGTCCCACCTCACGTGGAACGGGGCCATCCGTGTGACGCCCGCAAGGGCTTATTCGGCGGCAGCCTGAAGCGGGGCAACCCCCAGCTCGGTGTAACGCCGCATGTGGTGGTCGACATTGCCAAGTTCGCTGTCAATCATGGTCAGGCGCTTGAAGTAATGCCCGACGGCCAGCTCTTCTGTCATGCCCATGCCGCCATGGATCTGGATCGCGGACTGGCCGACAAACCGCCCGGCCTGACCGATACGCACCTTGGCAGCGGATACGGCCTTTTGCCGTTCGACTGTATCGTCGCCGAGTTTCAGCGTTGCCATATAGGTCATGGAGATGGACTGCTCATGCTCCATGAACATGTCCACCATGCGGTGCTGCAGCACCTGGAACTTGCCAATCGCGGTGCCGAACTGCTTGCGCTGACGGGAATACTCAACCGTCTGGGCATGGGCGACGCCCATTGCGCCAACGGCTTCGGCACAAAGCGCGGCCGTGGCCTCATCGGCCACGCGTTCGATCAGGGGCAGCGCCCCGTCTGCGTCGCCGATCAGGGCGTCGGCGCCAAGCGCAACATTTTCGAAATAGACCTCTGAGGCGCGGCGCCCGTCCACTGTCGGATAGTCCCGCGTGGTGACACCCGGGGCATCCTTGTCAACGATGAACAGCGAAATGCCGCCGCGGTCACGCCGGTCACCGGACGTGCGGGCCGTCACGATCAGCTTGCTGGCCCAGGGCGCGCCAATCACGACTGCCTTGTGCCCGCTCAGCGTGTAGCCGGCCCCGTTGGCCTTGGCCGTGGTTTCGAGATCGGCAAGATTGTAGCGCCCGCGCGGTTCTGCATAGGCAAAGGCAAAAACCGTTTCGCCGCCCATGATGCTGGCAAGATATTCTTCCTTCTGCGCGGCGCTGCCGGCATGTTTCAGAAAGCCACCGGCACAGACAATGGTTGGGATATAGGGTTCAACCACCAGGCCCTTGCCGAATTCTTCCATCACCACCATCGCATCGATCGCACCGCCACCGAGACCGCCATCCTCCTCGGAGAAGGGCGCCATGAGCAAACCGAGCTCCGCCAGCTGTGCCCAGAATTCGGGTGACCAGCCGGCCTCGCTCTGGACCACGCCGCGACGGGTGTCGAAGTCATACTTCTCGCGGATCAGCCGGGACAGGCTGTCTCGGATCATGGTCTGCTCTTCGGTGAAATTAAAATCCATACTTTCCTCCGTTGGCCACCTCGGGGTGACATATCTCTTATATCGGGATCAGAGCAGCCGAGCCCGGCTGCCCCGATCGGCCGGGCCCTAGAGCCCGAGGATCATCTTGGTGATGATGTTGCGCTGAATTTCGTTCGACCCGCCATAGATCGAGGTCTTGCGCATGTTAAAATAGCCTGGCGCAGAGGCGTGCGCATAGTCCGGCCCGATCGGGAAGGCATTGGACTGGGCATCCTGCGGGAAGCCGCGATAATAGGGCTGGCCATAATGGCCAACCGCCTCAAGCGTCAGCTCGGTAAGCCGCTGCTGGATTTCGGTCCCCTTAACCTTGAGGATCGAACTTTCCGGCCCGGGGCCCTTGCCCTGCGCCTCGCCGGCCAGCGTCCGCAATTCGGTGAATTCCAGCGCGGTCAGATCAATCTCCAGCTGGCTGACCTTGCGCGAGAAGGTGTCGTCCTGAAGCAGCGGCTGGCCATCAACGACTTCCGTGGCCGCAATGTTACGCAGCTTTTCAATGCCCCGCTTGGACCGTGCGACCCCGGCAATACCGGACCGCTCATGCGCCAGCAGGAATTTCGCATAGGTCCAGCCTTCATTTTCTTTCCCGACGCGGTTTTCAACCGGGACCCGGACGTCCGTCAGCCAGACTTCGTTGACCTCATGACCGCCATCAATAGTGATGATCGGCCGGACTTCGATGCCCGGCGTGGTCATGTCGACCAGAATGAAGCTGATCCCTTCCTGCGGCTTGGCCGCGGTCGGATCGGTCCGGCACAGGAAGAAGCCCCAATCGGCGTGCTGGGCCAGGGTTGTCCACGTCTTCTGACCATTGATCACATAATGATCCCCGTCCCGCACAGCCGTGGTCTTCAGAGAGGCGAGGTCGGACCCGGCACCTGGCTCTGAATAGCCCTGACACCACCATTCCTCACCGGACCGGATACCGGGAAGGAACCGGTCCTTCTGCTCCTGCGACCCGAAGGTGTAGATCACCGGACCCACCATGGAGACGCCGAAGGGCAGCGGCATGATCGAATCGACCCGGGCATTCTCTTCTGACCAGATATAGCGCTGGGTGGCGTTCCAGCCCGTACCGCCATATTCCACCGGCCAGGCGGGTACAGACCAGCCCTTTTTCCCCAGCACTTTGTGCCAGGCCAGCATATGCTCGCGCGACAGGTCCTCGCGTCCACCAGAGCCTCTGAGCTCATCGGGATAATTTTCCTCAATGAATGTCCGGGCTTCGTTCCGAAAGGCGGTTTCTTCTGGCGAAAATTCAAGGTTCATATCGTTCATCCCAAAGGCTGTCTTGTGGCTGTTCTGGCGCGCCAGCGTGCAAAATGCAAGGTGACGCGAACGTAAACGTCAGATTACGGCGAAACACGATTTTGGCAATGCGACGAAACCGATCACCCGACAGCGCCCTGCACGCCCAGAAACGGGGCGCAGGCCGTGCGTAACAGGCTGATCCCGATCCCGGAGCCCAGTCCGCCACCGGTGTTAAACTCCAGGGGCAGCAAGGGAGTCAGGCCCAGCCGCTCAAGCGCAGCCTGATGCGCCGGTCGCCGGGTCACATGTGCTGCCCGGACATGCTCGATCGCCCGCGGGTTCATCGCATGCACAACGCCTGCAGCCACGGTGGTGGCGAAACCATCCAGCAGAACCGGGATGCCGTGCAGCCGGGCCGCCAATATGGTCCCGACACAGGCGGCGATCTCTCGCCCGCCCAGGCAACGCAGTGCCTCGAGCGGATCACTGAGATGCCCGCGATGAACCCGCAGAGCCTCCGTCACCAGGTCTATGCGCTGCGCGACCATCTCGTCGGGGATTTGCGGTCCTGGCCGCACCCAGTATTCCGGCGCACCGCCATACAGGGCGCAGGCCAGCGCCGCGGCCGCCGTGCCAATGCCGGCGCCCAGCACGCCCAGCCCGATCAGATCCGGATCGCCTTCAAGCGCTTCGAAGCCAAAGGCGATGGTGGCCGCACATTCACGCTCGGTCATTGCGGCTTCCTGGGCAATGTTCGGGGTGGGCTGCTCCAGGGCGAGCTCGAAAATACGAAGATTGACCTCGCTCTGGGCCGCGATCAGCGCCAGCGGGGCCGACCCGTCGCGGAGGCCGTCAATCTTGTCCCGCGTGCCATCATTGGAGGACAGCGACACCCCATGACCGGCAAGGCCATGGGCCCCGGCAAAGATGGCCAGAGTCGGCGAGTCGATGCGCGGCGGATAGCGCTTCTGCCAGGCAGACAGCCAGGCCGTCGCATCCGCCAGCTTGCCGAAATCCCCCTCGCGTCCCATGCCCAGAAGGGCCCGGTAGACCCTGTCCGCAGACCCCTGGTCGGGGTCCATTTCTCGGATCGCCAGATCGCGGACATCGTCAAAAGGGGCGGCTTGATCCAGGGATTGTGACAAAGGGGGCCTCACGCATACATCCAGACCGGTCATCCTACACGGGAACGGCCTATGCCCAAAGATGTGGCTTTTTGATCAGAGATTCGCAATGCTTGTATGTCACAGACACCGTTGAAGGGAGCCCTGTTATGAGCCGGTCTGCAATTCAAAGCCCCTGCATCAAGGTCTGCGCCGTTGATGGTCGCTCGGGTCTCTGTCTGGGGTGCGGCCGCACCCTGAAAGAGATTGGCGGCTGGATGCAGCTGGGCGACGCGGGACGGCAGGCGGTCATGGACGCGCTGCCAGAGCGTCTTGCCCGCGTAAAGGCCGCCGAAAATTGAGGCCGGGGCAGGTTTTGCTCATCCTCGGTGTTGCCGGCCTGATCGCGGCCATCACCTCGGTCTATATCGCCCCGCGGGTGCAGTCCTCTGTCATGATGGACACCTCGCCCGGCCCCACCGCAGTGCAGGCGGCCGATGAGACCGCGGCACGGCGCAGCGCGCACCTGACGCGGCGGGCTGACGGTCATTACTGGGGACGGGCCCTGATCAATTCCCGCGCAAGCGTCGATTTCATGGTCGACACCGGGGCGAGCGTGGTCGCGCTAACATGGCAGGATGCCGAGAAAATGGGTCTTGAGCCATCGACGCTGGACTATGCGTGGGACATTCGGACCGCGGGGGGCGTGGTCAAGGGGGCGAGCGTCCGGATCGACTCGATCCGCATCGATCAGGTGCACATCCAGAATGTCGAGGCCATGGTCCTGCCCGCCCATCTTGACCAGAGCCTGCTCGGCATGAGCTTTCTGCGTGAGCTGTATTCCTACGAGGTCCGTGGCGACCGGATGATTATCCGGCAATAGCCGACATCAGCAACCGCACCGCGACGATGGCCAGCAGGATGGCAAACAGTTTTTTCAGCAGGACGGCATCAAGGCTGTGGGCCAGCCGGGCCCCCAGCGGCGCGGTCATCACCGTGAAGGTGGAAATCAGGATAAAGGCCGCAAGGTTGACATGGCCGAGCGAAAACGGCGGTAGTCCGTCGCGGCCCCAGCCGACAAAAATCGCCGTCAGCGCACTCGGCAGGCCGATCACCACGCCAAATCCCGCCGCCGTCGCCACGGCCTGGTGCATGGCCCGGCCGCATATGGTCATCAGGCTGACGCCAAATGTCCCCCCGCCTATGCCCATAATCGCCGACAGGCCGCCAATCAGGCCACCCAGGCCGGCACGACCCGCGCCCCCCGGCAGGTCATCGGCCAGGCGCCAGCCCGGACGCCCGAAGAAAAGCTGTGCCGACAAGACAAAGGCGAGGCTGCCGAAAATGCCCTTGAGGGCGGTGCTCGACAGCAGGCCGGTCACCAGCTGGCCCAGTATCGCGCCCAGCATGATCCACGGGGCCCAGCTGCGCACAATAGCCCAGTCCACCGCGACACGCTGGTGATGCGCCCAGACCGACCGGCTTGACGTCAGAATGATGGTGGCCAGCGAGGTCGCAATGGCCACGTGGGAGGCGGTGTCGGCATAGCCCAGCGCATCGAACAGAAGGATCAGGACCGGAACGATCACCGCCCCTCCGCCAATTCCGAACATGCCGGCCACAAGCCCGCTGAACAGGCCGCACGCCGCCAGCGCCAGGATCAGGCCGCCATAAGAACCCATCAGCTCAGTCATGACCTGCGCGTTACGCGCTTTACCGGCGGCTGTGAAGTCCTGTCAGGCGGGCACGCCATCGGTCACCGCTGACAGGGCCTCGTCCAGCACATCCAGCCCCGCCCCGGCCCGGCAGCCCTGTTCGCTGAGAATGCGCCGCCAGCGCCGGGCGCCGGGACGGTCGCGGAACAGGCCCAGCATGTGGCGGGTCATTGCGGCCAGCCGGACACCGGCCTCAAGCTGTTCGGCGACATAGGGCCTGTACAGACGCACGGCATCGTCCGGTGACACGCTGGGCGCCGCTGCGTCGAACAGGGCCTGATCGACCTGTCCCAGGAAGGCCGGAAACTGGTAGGCCGCGCGACCCAGCATAACCCCGTCAAAGACCTGCAAATGCGCCTGGCACTGGTGCAGGTCCGTAATGCCCCCATTGAGCACGATGCTGAGCGCGGGGAAGGTCTGCTTAAGCTCAGCGACAAGGTCGTAATCCAGCGGCGGAATTTCGCGGTTTTCCTTGGGAGACAGGCCGCTGAGCCAGGCCTTGCGGGCATGGACGGTGAACACGGAACACCCCGCCGCAGCGACCTGTTCGACAAAGCCGAACAGGGTCTCACGGGGCGGGTCTTCATCCACGGCAACCCGGCACTTCACCGTAACCGGGATCGACACGGCCGCCGACATGGCGCGGACACAGGCGGCCACAATCGCCGGATCCCGCATCAGGCAGGCGCCAAACGCCCCAGACTGGACGCGATCGGACGGACAGCCGCAATTGATGTTGACTTCATCATAGCCCGCCGCCTCGGCAATGCGGGCCGCCTCGGCCATTTTATCCGGCTCATTTCCGCCCAGCTGCAGAACCAGGGGGTGCTCGATCCGGGAATAGCCGATCAGGCGGGGCCGGTCGCCATGGATGACGGCATCCGCCGTAATCATCTCCGACCACAGGCGGGCATGCCGGCTCAATGTCCGGTGCAGAACGCGGCAATGCCGATCGGTCCAGTCCATCATCGGGGCGACAGAAAATCTATATACTTGATTTTTATTCATTTTTAAGCGGCCTCAGAGGACGATAAGGAAACGGTGTGCACTGATTTGCTCAGTTTTGCACCGGGTCTGGTCCCTCTGTGCCCCCGAAGCGGACAAGAAGACCTGTAACTCATTGTTTTGATATTAATTCTACACATCCTATCATCGGGGCGACGGAAAAACGGTCATCTGGCGTCGGTGGCAGGATCTGTATCCTGTAACCCTTTGGCGCGTGACGTCCGGCCGGGGCAACCGCCAAAGGTTTTACCGTCCTGGCCCCGGTCCTGCCCATCCCCCTGATTCCGTCCCCTAACCGGCAAGGCGGGCGCCACGGCCCGGCATCACGCACGACTGACCGTCTGCCGGCCTCAGAAAACGCCCAGGCTGACCCCCGCCGCCAAAGCCTGACCCAGGGTACGGCAGCGCTGCAAATCCGCCTCACAGATCTGTTTCGGCGCAAGTATCTCCGCCTCGGTCTGGCTGTGAGTGCGCACGATCAGAGGCGGCTGGACCTGTTTGAGCCGCCAGCCCGTTACGATCCGTGCCAGCTGACGGGCGGCATTTTCACCATCCGACCCGGCACAGACCATATGCGCATAGGGGCGGCCCTCGATCCGGCCCAGCAAGGGATAATAGCTGCGGTCAAGGAAGGCCTTAACTTCTCCCGACAGCGCCGCAAGGTTTTCCGGCCCGGCAAAAATATAGGCCTGAGCCGACAGCATATCGTCTGCCCCCGCTGCGGTCACTGCCCGCAGGCGCACCTCGCATTCCGTGCGGGCCGCCGTGGCGGCGGCACGTGCCATCTGGGCAGAGCCGCCCGTGCGCGAATGATAAAGGATCAGGAGACGGGGCATCAGAGTGACAGACCTAGCCGGCTGCGGCGGGGGAAGACAAGCCCTGCCTGTCGACCGCTTTCCACCGGCCCGCTTGAGCTCGCCCCCGACTGGCCTTATCACCCGCCCAACTGTGTTCCTTCAGCCGAGAAGCCGCCACCATGACCTCCCCCCTTTATCTCAAGCCCGGCGATCCCATCGGCGAAATCATTCTCGACCGACCGGACAAGCGCAATGCCCTGTCGATTGCCATGTGGGCTGCCCTGCCGGGCCTTATCAGCGAAGCCTGCGCCCGTCCCGACATCAAGGTCCTGATTATCCATGGCGGGCCGTCCGGCAGCTTTGCGGCCGGCGCTGATATCAGCGAATTTTCGAGGATTTACGACACCCGCGACCGGGCGCGGGACTCCGGTGCGGTCATCGCCGCGGCCCTGGCCGCTGTCGAAAACTGCCGCAAACCCATCCTTTCCGCGATCGAGGGGGCCTGTGTGGGGGGCGGGGTCAGCCTCGCTCTGGCGACCGATTTCCGCATCGCGGCAAGCACAGCCCGGCTGGGGATTACGCCGGCACGTCTCGGCCTGGTCTATCCCCCCAGCGACACCCGCCGCCTGCTCGCCGCCGTCGGCGAAAGCGTCGCCAAGGACCTGCTGTTCACCGGGCGCATCCTGCCCGCCGACGACGCCCTGTCGATCGGCCTTGTCGACCGGCTTGCACCAGACGGCGCCGCGCTCGACGCCGCCCGGGGCCTTGCCCTGCAGATCTCGGCGCGTTCGCAATGGTCGGTGCAGGCCATCAAGCGGATGATCCGGGGCCTGCAATCGGGCTGGCACGATGATTCAGACGCAGCTGTGGACCTGTTCCTGGACGGGTTTGAGCATGATGATTTCCGCGAAGGTGAGGCCGCCTTTCTGGACAAGCGCACGCCGGACTTCAAGCTGCGCTGACCGGCATGACAATATCCGCCGTCCAGACCGCTTTTGCCCGCCTCAGACGGTCGCTGCCCCGCCGCCCGCGGATTTATGTCGGGGGCGGCTCCGGCGCGCCGCTGGCCCTGCTTGCGGCCCTGCGCGCCGATCCGGAACTTGCCGCCGGGGTGACTTTTCTCGGCGCCTGGATCCCCGGGCTCGACCAGGTTGACTGGGCCAGCCTGCATCCGGAGGCCCGGGCCGAAACCAGCTTTGCCAGCCCGGCCTGGCGTGCCAGCCTTGACATCGGCCACACCCGGCTGCTTGCGCTGACCTATAGCCAGACCTGGACCTGGCTGAGCGACACGAGACTGGATGCCGCGATCATCGTGACCAGCCCACCAGATGACTCGGGATGGCAGTCTTTTGGTATCGCGCCGGATTTCGGTCCGGCCCTGATCGGACGTCCGGACGTCCGGATCCTGGCCCTGTCGACTCCATGCATGCCGGCCCCGATACATGCGCCGGGTATCCCTGCGCACCGCCTCAGCGACAGCGTCGCAACGGAAGCCCCCCTCGCCCATGCAACACCCGGTGACCCGGCGTCGGGGTTCAGCGCACTTGGCCAGCAGGTGGCGGGCCTGATCGGGGACGGCGATACGCTGCAAATCGGCATTGGCAGCGTGCCCAAGGCCATACTGGCGCAGCTGCATGGACACCGCGACCTGCGCTTCCATTCAGGACTGGTTACAGATGACGTCCTCGCCCTGGCCGAAGCCGGTGCCGTGGCCGATCATCCCAGGGCGATTGTGACGGGCATCGCCTGGGGCAGTCCGGCCCTGTACGCGCAGGCGGCGGGCGATGCACGCTTCAGCTTCAACCCGGTAACGGTGACCCACCATCCTGCCATCCTGTCCGCGCTGCCGCGGTTCAAGGCGATCAATTCGGCGCTCAGCATCGACCTCCATGGTCAGGCCAATGCCGAATTCGTCAATGGACGACAGGTCTCGGGTATAGGGGGGCTGTCGGACTTTCTGCGCGGTGCCCGTGCCGCCCCGGGTGGCCGCGGGATCCTCGCCTTGCCGGCGACAGCGCGACAGGGCACGATCAGCCGGATCGGCCTTCAATTGCCGCCCGCCGAGGTCACACTGAGCCGGTATGATACCGACATCGTGGTCACCGAATACGGGGTCGCCGATCTTCGCGGACGCACCGCTGACGCCCGGGCCGACGCCCTGATTGCCATCGCCGCCCCTGCCTTCCGGGCCGGGCTGGCGGACGGATGGACCCGGCTGCGGACGGACGGTCGGCCTTAACGGATCCAGGCCCCCGGCGCGCAGCTTGTGTACCCCAAGGCGCGATAGGCAGCATCGATGACGCTCTGCCCCCGGTCATTGACGAGCAGCCCCTGCCCCATCTGGTTCATCGTATAGGAGAAGGCCAGACCGCACTCAGGATCGGCAAATCCGATCGATCCCCCGGCACCAACATGACCAAAAGCCCGCTCTCCGAGGATGGCGCTCATCTGGTCGCCATTGGGACGCCCACGATTGTCCATCGACTTCATGAAGCCGGGTCCGAACCGGGTCGGCGCCAGAAGCGTGGCATCCTGATGTGTGGCGGTTGTCACCATTGACATATGGGCCAGGCGTTCGGCTGAAACCAGCCGCCCGTCATTGGTTGCCAGCGGCGTATACATCGCCACCTGGCCACGGGCGTTGGACATGCCCCCGGCACCGCCGATTTCCGCCCGGTGGCTTTCCGGCGCATTGGTGTTCCAGCCGCCATTATTGAGGAAAGACAGCGCCTGTATCGAGGTCGGGTCACCCAACAGCGCCAGGGTGAAGTCATTGAACTGATCGCCCGCCTTCGGCGCATAGGGCAGAATGTCTGCAATTGGCCGGTCGAAGCCCTCCGGCACGCCAATCCAGAAATCTGCCCCGGTTGGACCCGCGACTTCATCCGCGAAGAATTGACCCAGACTCTTGCCGGAGACACGTCGCACCAGCTCGCCGACCGTCCAGCCAAAATTGACCATATGATAGCCATTGCGGGTGCCCGGTTCCCAGAACGGCACCTCGTCTTCCATCCGCTGGACCATATAGTCCCAGTCCAGGAACCCACCCGGCTTGACGGGGTCACGAAGCGCCGGGAGCCCGCTCTCATGATTGAGCATCATCGCAACTGTGGTCTTGTCCTTGCCATGCTTGCCGTAGGCCGGCCAATAATCAGTCACCAACGCGTTGAGGTCGAGCTGCCCCCGGTCAATCAGAATGTGTGCACAGATTGCTGTGGCCGCCTTGGTGCAGGAAAACACGATCGAAACAGTGTCCTCGGTCCAGCTGTCCCCGGTCTCAACATTCCGCGTTCCGCCCCAAAGGTCGACCAGGGTCTCGCCATTCACGCTGAGGCAGACGGAGGCCCCGACCTCGCCTCTCTGGTCAAAATTCTGTTCGAACGCGTCCCGAAGCTCTGTAAATTTCGGATCTGAAAATCCTGATATCGTCGTCATCGTTCCTCCCCCGCAGGCGCAATGAGTCCCGCTTAGGCCTCACAGCGTACAGCCAGAGGTAAAACCGGAAAGCCTTCACTTAAGGGAACACCACAAAAAAAGCCTCTGACCTGCACCCCGCTTCCCAGCCAGCCGGCAGGCGGCTACTGGGCCGCGCTGCGCGACGGATACGACTTGATGACAAGGTTTCGATAGTCTGCCTCAACCATATCCACCACACGGCGCGCCTCGGCCCGGACATCGGTTTCGCGGTCAATATACCGCCGCAGAACATGAATATGGCCAGATGTCAGCATCCCGGCGACCAGCCTTGGATAGCCGATGCCCTGTGCCTCCATCTGGAAATCCTCAGCCAGCGATTCGGTCAGCAGGTCCTGATACTGCATATGCAACATCCAGTTAGAGGCCATCATGGCCTGACTTCGCAGCAATTCCCCCTGCCGCCGGAAGGCATTGAGCGCCGGGTCACCTGCTGAATCAAGCGCATCCAAAAGCCAGGCACGCCAAAAGCAAAATGTGTCGACGTCGCGATCAACAGCCCGGATAGCCCGACGGAACCGGTCGACATTCTCGGCAGGGCCGGCCATGGCCAGATCCTGCTTATTGGCGAAATGTCGATACAGGGTCTGGACATGCAGTCCGGCCCGGTCGGCAACTTCTTCAAGCGTGGTATTCTCATAGCCCTTGGTCGAAAACAGATGCTGAGCCGATCGGATAAGCTTGGCTCGGGACTCGGCCTTTTTCTTTTCCCGCATCGGATACTTTGCACGCCTCATCGATATTCTCCATGTACTGGAACCCTGACAACTATGAGATAGCAATTTCCACTCTTATTTTGTGCTACCCATCCGAGTGTTAGCAAGAGGTTTTACTTGTATTGATGTCCCCTTTTTTATGTTTTTGCTCTGGGGATTGACACACACTGCGCGTGCTGGTCGGTGGAGAAAAAGGGAGTGTCACGTGCAGGTTAGAGATCGTATTATAGTTGTAACGGGGGCCGCCAGCGGTATCGGAAAAGCATTGGCGGAACGGTTTCATGCCGACGGTGCCAGGCTTGTCGTCTGCGCAGATCTGGATGGCGCCGGCGCCGAAGCCACAGCCCGCTCAGTCGGGGGCGTGGCCTTCACCACCGATGTTTCAAAGGAAGAGGACATCCAGACCCTGATTGAAAGCGTCGAGGACCAGCATGGCCCGATCGACCTGTTCTGCTCCAATGCCGGCATTGGTTTTGGCGGCGGTGCGGAAGTCAGCGATGACAAATGGGATCTGATCTGGAAGGTCAATGTCATGGCCCATGTCTGGGCCGCCCGTCATCTGGTTCCCCGCATGATCGCGCGCGGTGGCGGATATTTGCTGAATACCGCCTCGGCAGCCGGCCTGCTGTCACAGGTCGGTTCTGCGCCCTATGCCGTCACCAAGCATGCTGCGGTTGGCCTGGCGGAATGGCTGGCTCTGACCCATGGCGATGACGGCATCAAAGTGTCGGTTCTGTGCCCCCAGGCGGTCCGTACCAGGATGACGGAGAATAATCAGGACGGCGTGGCCAGCATTAATGGCATGATGGATCCCGCCGAGGTGGCCGAGGCCTGTATTCAGGCGCTGGACGCAGAGACCTTTCTTGTCCTGCCGCATGAGGAAGTCGTGACCTATATGCAGAACAAGACGCGCGACTATGACCGCTGGATTGGTGGCATGCGCAAGCTCAACCGGCTGTATAAGGGCTAGCGGTCAGCTCCGTCTTGCATCCTGCAAAATCATCTCCGCCCCCTTCTCAGCAATCATAATGGTCGGCGTATTGGTGTTGCCGGATGGGATGACGGGCATGACAGAGGCATCGACAATGCGCAGTCCACCAATGCCGTGAAGCCGGAGGCGCGGATCCACCACGGCTCCAGCCGCCGGATCCGTGCCCATGCGGGCTGTTCCGACCGGGTGGAAAATCGTTGTCCCGATGTCCCCTGCGGCCCGGGTCAAAGCCGCGGCGGTGTCGTCAACATCCGGTCCGGGCAGGGTTTCGACGGGCCGGTAAGGCGCCAGGCCAGGCTGCGACATCAGCCGCCGGGTGACGCGTATCGCGTCGGCCGCGACCTGGCGATCGGCTGCGGTCGACAGGTAGTTGGGGGCGATTTCAGGCGGGGCGTCCGGATCCCGGGATACGATACGCACCGTACCGCGCGACGTCGGCTGCAGGTTACAGGCACTGGCCGTGATTGCCGGATGACGGTGGAGCGGATCGCCAAATGTGTCGAGCGACAGCGGTTGAATATGAAATTGCAGATTGGCCCGGTCCCGCGCCGGATCAGAACGCGTGAACACGCCGAGCTGTGATGGCGCCATGGTCAGCGGCCCCCTGCGCCGGACGGCATAATCGAGCGCCATGCCGAGCCGCCCGGTCAGCGAATGATACGTCTCATTCAGCGTTCTGACCCCGGATACGGTATATATCGCCCGCTGCTGCAAATGATCCTGAAGATTGCGGCCAAGCCCCGCGAGCGCATGCTGTACGGGAATGCCCGCCCGGGCCAGCCAGGGCCCCGGCCCGATGCCCGAGCGCTGCAACACCTGCACCGAGCCGATCGCGCCGGCAGACAGGATCACCTCTCCGGCAACATCAACCCGCCAGGTCTGGCCTGCCTTACGATACTCTACCGCCCGGACCCGTCCCTCTGACAGCACGACACGATCGGTCAGCGCGCCGGTGATCAGGCGTAAATTCGGGCGCGACAGGACGGGTTTGAGGAACCCCCGCGCAGCAGACCAGCGCCGACCCGACTTTTGATTCACGTGAAAATAGGAAACCCCCTCATTGTCCCCGGTATTGAAATCATCAAGGTCGGGAACCCCCATTTCGATCGCCGCCTGCCGGACCGCGTCCAGCACTTTCCAGCGCACACGGGGGGGCTCGACCCGCCAGGGGCCACCGCGGGCATGAAAGGCGGTGTCGCCAAGAAAATGGTCTTCAATCCGGCGGAAAACCGGCAGCACGTCGGTCCAGCCCCAGCCCGGCAGGCCCAGCGCCGCCCAGCCATCATAATCGGCCGCCTGCCCCCGCATGCTGATCATGGCATTGATTGCCGATGAGCCCCCCAGCACCTTACCCCTTGGATAGGACAGGACCCGGCCATTCAGACCCGCTTCTGCAACCGTCTGGAACATCCAGTCGGCACGTGGATTGCCAATCGCGAACAGGTAGCCGACCGGAATGTGGAACCAGATCCAGTTGTCCTGCCCCCCGGCCTCCAGCAGCAGCACCCGGTTTCGCGGGTCGGCAGTCAGGCGGTTGGCCAGTACACACCCCGCCGATCCCGCACCGATGATGACATAGTCAAACCGGCCCTCAACATGGCGTGGGGGGGTCATTTTCCGGGCAGGACCTCGGTAAACCGACCACCTTCAGCGGCAAGGCGCTTCAGCGTTTCTGCCGGCTGGAAACGATCATCCTCGGCCCCAAGGCGCGACATGGTCGCCAGAACGGCCGGGGCCCCGACCCTGTCGCCATACAGCATCGGTCCGCCCTTATCAGCCGGCCAGCCATAGCCATTCAGCCAGACAATATCGATATCAGACGCACGCTGCGCCTTGCCTTCCTCGAGGATTTTCAACCCCTCATTGATCATCGGGTGGATGCAGGTCGCAATAATCTCCTCCTCAGACGGCACATGGCCCTCTGACAGGCCGGTGATGTCGCGGATAATGCCAGCCGTCACCTCCGAGGGCACAGGCCGGCGGGACTCGTCATAATCATAATAGCCGGCCCCGGTTTTCTGCCCGCGGCGATCTAATTCGCACAGGGCATCGCGGATCGGATTGGCCGTCTTTGCCCCTTTCTTCCAGCCGATATCAAGGCCCGCCAGGTCTGACATCTGATAGGGGCCCATGCGGAACCCGAACGCATTCAGGGCGGCATCGACGTCCCACGGCATTGCCCCCTGATAGACCAGTTTCTGAGCCTGGGCCTGACGCGCAAACAGAATCCGGTTGCCGACAAAGCCCGGACAGACCCCAACGAGGACGGCGATCTTGTTGATCGTCCTGGCGAGGTCCATACAGGTCATGATGACGTCATCTGCTGTGTGATCGGCCCGGACAATCTCCAGCAATTTCATTACATTGGCCGGGGAGAAAAAGTGGAGCCCGATGACATCTCCGGGTCGTGAGGTGACCGCGGCAATTTCATCAATGTCCAGGGCGGACGTATTGGTTGCCAAGATCGCACCCGGCTTCATAATTTGATCCAGATCCGCGAAGATCTTTTTCTTAAGATCCATATCTTCGAACACCGCCTCGATGACAAGATCGCAGTCCGCCAGGTCCGTCATACTCAGCGTACCGGTCAGGCGTGCCATGCGGGCATCGACCTCGTCCTGAGGAAACCGGCCTTTATCGGCGCTGCGCTGATAGTTGCCACGGACGACACCGAGACCGCGCTCCAGCGCCTCCCCCCGTGTTTCCACGAGCGTAACGTCGATGCCAGCCGTGGCGAAATTCATAGCGATGCCGCCGCCCATGGTCCCCGCACCGATTATACCCACCCGGCGGATATCCCGGCGAGGCGTCGCCGAGTCGACCCCCGCGACCTGCCAGGCCTGCCGCCCGGCCTCCGCGATATAATCCGAGACCTGCTGTGGTGTCAGTGTCAGCATATCAGTCATAAAAAGCGTCCTTCGCCTGGTTGATTTCAATCCCTACCGGAAAATCCATAGCGGTGTTTTCTCCGCCCTTCATCCTTGCGCGCAGCATGTTTTTTTTCGACAAAGAGTCAAACACCGCCTTTGTCGGTCAGCAGGTTCCCTTCATGCCCTTTAGCCTTCCTCAGATCCAGGAAACGATCGCCGCCGCCATTCCGGATCGGCTGGCCCTGAGCTTTCGCGACCGGCGCTTCAGCTTTGCGGAGCTCAACGCCCGGACACGGCGCTTTGCCAATCTTCTGATTGCGCTCGGCATCCGGACACCTACCCCGCGCTCAGAGCTCGAAAACTGGCAGTCGGGCCAGGATCATGTCGCCCTCTACCTGCAGAACGGGAACGAATACCTCGAGGCCATGCTCGGGGCGATGAAGGCCCGTGCGGCGCCTTTCAATGTAAATTACCGTTATGTCGCGGATGAACTGCGCTACCTGCTGAACAATGCCGATACCCGGATCATCGTTTACCATGGACGTTATGCCCCCATGCTGGCTGGCCTTCTCGATCAATTGCCACCGCAAAAGGCCCTGATCCAGGTCGCGGACGACAGCGGCGAACCCCTGCTGCCCGGGGCACTGGATTACGAGACCAGCCTGGCCGCGGCCGGCGACCATTTACCGGATACGGTGCCACGGGCTGACGACCTCTATATCCTCTACACAGGCGGAACCACCGGCATGCCCAAGGGCGTCCTCTGGCGCCAGGGCGATATCCTTGCGTCTGCACTGGGCGGACGTGACCGACAGGGGCAGGTCTTCACCAGCCTGTCGGAGTTTGCAGACCGGGCACGTCGGCTCCCTCCCCGACGGTATTTGCCCACGCCCCCTTTCATGCACGGCACCGCCCAGTGGATCGGGCTCAGTGCCTGGCACAGTGGCCACAGCGTCATCATTCAGGACGAGGTCGACCGGTTCAACCCGGACAATTTACTGGACGTGATTGCCCGTGAGCAGGTCAATGTCCTGTCGCTTGTTGGCAATGCGTTTGCCAAACCCTTCCTGACAGCACTCGACTCCGACCCCGACCGGGGCGCCAGCCTCACACACATCCTCAATGGGGGAGCCGGGATGAGCCCGGCGACGAAGGCCGACCTGCTGACCCGGCTGCCACAGGTCGAAATTATTGATACGATTGGCTCATCTGAAGCCGGCCCGCTCGCCCGGCAAACGGCCAGGTCGGGACAGGACGCCAGTCAGCCCCCCCGCAGCTTGGGGGGCAGCGCTGTGCTGTCAGCCGACCGGCGCCGCCTCGCCGCCCCCGGCGAGCCGGGTCTGGGCTGGCTGGCCAAGCAGGGCTATGTGCCTCTGGGCTATCTCAACGATGCGGCCAAGACGGCCGAAACCTTTCCGACGATTGACGGCACCCGATATGCCGTGCCCGGCGACAGGGTGCGGCTTCTGGAGAAGGGCGGGCTGGACTTCCAGGGCCGCGACTCCAGCGCGATCAATACAGGCGGTGAAAAGGTCTTCGCCGAGGAGGTTGAACATGCCCTGGCCCGACATCCGGATATTGCGGACGTCCTGGTCAGCGCCCGCCCCTCGGACCGGTGGGGCCAGGAGGTTGTGGCCCTGGTCGCGTTCAGGCCGGGGCGCACACCCTCGCCAGAGCAGCTTAATACAGTCGCTGCCGAGCAGATCGCACGCTATAAATTGCCCAAGGCAATCATTGTCGTCGACACCATAAGGCGCCACGACAATGGCAAGCCCGACTATCTCTGGGCGCGTCGTATAGCCGAGGCCGGCGCAGATCCGGCCTGACTTAAAGACCGGACAGGAAGCCTGAAATTTCACCGACCAGGCGCTCTATCAGGGCCGTGGGGACATCGTGCCCCCAATGATCGATCTCGACATATTGCGCCCCTGGAATGCGTGCTGCGATATCCCGCCCGCATGCCGGGCGGATCAGGGGGTCCCGTGCGCCATGCAGGACCAGCGTCGGGACGGCCAGCGCGTTAAGCCGTTCGTGCCAGCGCGGCTGGGCAAGGATGGCCGCATACTGGCGCGCCACACCCATCGGGCGATATGATCGGTCATAGTCGGCTGCCACACCCCGGGCCGTGTCGGCAGGGTCATTGCGGATGCTTTCATGCGACCCAATGACCTGACTTGAGCGCAGGGCCGCCGCCACGACATCATCCCGCGCCGGGCTTGCCGGCGGCGTGGTCAGAGCCTGCAGGGCTTCCGGTGTCGCCGGAGGCAGGCTGGGATCCCCGGAGGTTGTCATAACCGGGATCAGGCTGCGGACCCGGTCCGGATGGTTCAGCGCCAGAAGCTGGACGATCATGCCCCCCATGGAGGCGCCCAGCACATGCGCCGAGCCCAGACCCAGAGCCTCAATCAGAGCGGCGGTATCGCTGGCCATATCGTCAAGAAGATAAGGGACCTGGTCACGCACATCCTGACCGGCAAGGATATTCTGGATCAGCTCCGCCGCATTCGGGGGAGCATGGTCATCGAAACTGTGAGACAGGCCGATATCACGATTGTCAAACCGGATAACCCTGTATCCGGCCTCAGCCAGCCCCTCGCGAAACGCGTCGGACCAACGGGTCATCTGGGCACTGAAGCCCATGACCAGGACGATCGGCTCTCCCGTGGGAGGGCCGATTTCGTCATATTCGAACTGCAATCCCCTGATCTGAATATTTGGCATCAGAACTCACCCCCCGGTTTCGTGTCCGACCGAGGCCCGTCCGCGAGCGTCCGCAAATTGTTTTCATGGGCTTTTCGGTCAATGTGATAAAAACTGATGGCAACAATCATCGCCGTCCATAAAACCAGGAGGGTCGGGGCGTAATAGGCCCCAAACCGCCACATGGCCTCTGCCGGGATCTGGTCTGCAGAGATCGGTTTCAGTTTCGATTCCGGTTCCGGGAAGTCTGCAAGCCAGATGATAAAGCCGGCTCCGAGAACGCCAAAACCCTGAACCGATTTGCGGATGAAGGTGATCGCGGCCGCGAACAACCCTTCCGACCGTCGCGCGGTCTTGATCTCGCTGTGCTCCACGAGGTCGGCGATCATCGAGGAATACAGGATCGAGAAGGCAATGATGAAGGTCAGGTCAACCGTGTTCACCACCAGAAGAATCGGAAACAGGATAGGGTCGCCGTTTTCGGGCATCATTCCGGCCAGCCGCAGCAGTATCGGCAGGGGCGCAACCCAGAATCCGAGAAACCCAAAGGTGATTGCGGCCCGTTTCTTACCCAGCCGTTTGGCGACAACCGGCGTGATGGCAAAGGCCGCTGCGGCAGACACAAAGACGAACAGCGTCCAGACAAAGATTTCACCGCCACTGAATCCCCAGAACAGGGGCAGGATCACGAAGGCCAGAGCCGCCGAAATGCCGCTGGCGACGGCGCTGAACAGCGCCCCGATAAAGAGCGCCGCAAAGGATCGATTGGCGAGAGTCTCCCAAATCTCAATAAAAATCCGGACCGGCGTCAGGCTGCGTTTCGGCGGCGGCGCACGTAAGTTCGGAATCAAATGATGTGTGCCGATCGCAGACATCAGAATGGCCAGCATGATCAGACCAGACCCAACGATACCGAAGGTCCGCCAGCCATCGAGGTTGGCACGGGGGTCAGGGCCAAACTCCGCTGAGGCGACCAGAAGGACGCCCCACATCAGAACAGCCATGGCGTTTCCGCCCGTCCATCCAAAAAAATACCGGTAACTCAGAAGCGATGTGCGCTCGTCATAATCCTGCGTCATTTCGGCCGCGAGGGCGGTGCTCGGCGTTTCGTAAAAGGTTACAAAGGTCCGAATAATGACCGACAGGCCGGTCAGGTACCAGAACAGCGCGGTCTGGGACCACTCAAAGGGCGGGTTCCAGAGCAGAAAATAACTCAACGTCACCGGGATCGCAGCGGCATACATGAACGGATGCCGACGTCCCCAGCGGGACCGGAAATTATCCGAAATATACCCCACCAGCGGATCGCTGATGGCATCAAAGACCAGGGCGATCAGGATGGCGAGCCCGACAAGACGCTCATCAAGACCGACGACCAGACCATAAAAGGTCAGCAGAAAATAATCGAAGCCATTGTTTTTTACGCCATAAGCGATGGACCCGAAGCCATAAGCAAGTTTGGTCCACAGTCCAATTCGACCCGTATACGCCGCGCCCTCTGCAGCCGGGTGACCGGTCGAGCCTGCTTCTGTCATACTGCTTTCCCCCAAACGACCGGTCTATGGCAACGGTCTGACGGGCAGCATTTCGCTATTTTGAGCGGACGTCAAATACCGTTTTTGGAAAAAGCCAGCCCCCTGCATCGGCGGGCATCATCCGGCGGGGCCGGGGAACCGTCCGTCAGTGACCCGCCAGCCAGGGGATAATGACCAGACCAGACAGCACGGTAAGGACTGCCGCCCCAATGGTCGCCCAGATGGCTTTCCGGACCATCATCGGCCGGACCGGCGCGCCGGCCTCGCTTCCCTCGACAATCTCGCCCGCCTCAGCCTGGCTGCGAACGCCGATTGGCAGGACCATAAACAGGCAGAGCCACCAGCTTATAACGAAAATGACAACTGCGCCGACGGGCTCCATCAATGCGGCTCCCTCGGCGTTTCCATAAGCTCAACCAGGACGCCATTCGAATTCTTCGGATGGACGAAAATAATGGGTGTCCCATGAGCACCAATACGCGGAGTCCCGAGGACGGTCGCGCCCCGGGCGGTCATCTCTGCAACCGCCTCATGAATGTCGTCGACCTCAAAACACACATGATGCTGGCCGCCGCGCGGGTTTTTCTGGATGAAATTGTAAATCGGACTGTCGGAATTCAGTGGCTCAATCAGTTCGATCTGACTGTTTGGAAGGTTTACAAAGCAAACCTTGACGCCCTGCTCCGGCATGTCGAACGGGGTCGTGATATCTGTCGCGCCATACAGGTCGCGATAAGTCTCAATTGCGGACGCCAGGTCAGGCACGGCGACGCCGACATGATTGAGGGGACCGATCTGGAATGCTTTGCTCATGACTGTGTTCCTTACACGCGCAGGATATTGACATCGATTAGCGGCCTGCGGCCAAAGTGCCGTTCACAGGCCTTCCGTACGGCACGGACCAGAGTGCGCTCGACCTCTTCGTCGATGACCCGCTTGCGCCGTTTCATGCCTAACATTGCCTCTTCTGCGGCTTCGTCAATCTCAATCAGACTTTCATCGGCAGACCGCCCGTCTTCTTCCGACAGACCGCGCGCCCGGACCAGGGGACCATCCACGAGGTCGCCATCCTCATCAATGGCGACAGAGACCGACATAAACCCGTAAGCAGCAAGCGCCCGACGTTCCCGAATGCCGTCGCCCTCGGCCGGGACAAGTCGGTTGCCATCAAGATACAATCGTCCATTCGGGACGGTATCAATGACGCTCGGCGTGCCGGGGGCCAGACGGATCATGTCGCCATTGCGTGGGGTCAGGGCGGCACTCACCTGCAGGGACCTTGCAAAGGCCGCGTGCTCGACAATATGGCGCCGTTCACCATGGACCGGAATGGCAATCTGCGGCCGGACCCATTGGTACATCTGGCGCAATTCCTCGCGCGCGGGGTGACCCGACACGTGGATCGGGCCGTCCGTCATCCGTTCCGTGATGATCCGCACCCCCCGCTCGGCCAGCCGGTTCTGCATTTCAAAAATGTCTTTTTCATTGCCCGGAATGACCCGGCTGGAAAAAATGACCGTGTCGCCCTCTCCCAGAGAAATGTGGCGATGGTCATTGCGCGCAATCCGCCCGAGAGCAGCGCGTGCTTCCCCCTGAGACCCGGTGCACAGGAACAGGAGATGGTCGTCCGGCAGGCTTCCCGCCGTCTCCTCATCGATCAGATCAGGCAGGTTCTGTATCACCCCTGTCGCAATCGCTGCATCGGTGATCTTGTGCATGGATCGTCCAACCAGGCAGACGCTGCGCCCGGCACCCCGCGCCGCCTCTATGATCGACGCGACACGGGCGACATTTGAGGCAAAGGTGGTCACCGCGATCCGGCCAGACAGGCCGGCAATAAGGCGGGCCAGGTTTTGGCGCACCGTGCCCTCAGAACCGCTTTCGCCTTCAACAAAAACATTGGTGCTGTCACAGACCATGGCCAGCACCCCCTCATCCCCGAGCTGGGTCAGCCCTTCAATATCGGTGACTCCGCCGAGCTGGGGGTCAGGATCGATTTTCCAGTCACCCGTATGCAGGACCGTCCCCATCGGGGTTCTCAGTGCCAGCGCATTGGGTTCGGGAATCGAATGAGTCAGCGTGATGTAACGGACGCCAAACGGTCCGGCCTGCACTTCTCCCCCGAGTGGAATTTCGGTCACTTTGACATGTTTCAGCCCCCGTTCCAGCAGCTTGCCGCGGGCGAGATGGGCCGTGAAGGCCGTCGCATAGATCGGTGCGTTTGTTTTGAACCGGGACCATAACAGCGCAAGCGCCCCGATATGATCTTCATGCGCATGGGTCAGGAAGACAGCATCAATCAAATCTCCCTGATCCTCAAAAAAGGCCGGATCCGGCGTGATCAGGTCTATTCCCGGCGTGTCCTCTCCGCCAAATGTGACCCCGACATCAATCAGGATCCAGCGACGGGCATGTGCCGGTCCATAGCCATAGGCATTCAAATTCATCCCGATCTCGCCGCATCCGCCCAAAGGCAGGAAAACGAGTTCAGTCGTGCTGTTTGTTGTCATATTACTCTTTTAAGGCGTCCTGGTTGCGCTTGAAGACCTCAAGCAGTCCGACTTCCATCAAGTCGGGTTCAAAGTGATCAATTGTGTCGCTGGCCCCATCAAACAAGGAGGCGACTCCCCCTGTCGCGACCACGGTCATCTCCGCTCCATATTCCCGTTTCACACGATTGACGAGACCATCAATCAATTCGACATAGCCCCAGAAGATGCCGGACTGCATCGCGGACACCGTGTCCTCGCCTATCACTTTGTCAGGACGCTGAATGGCAATTCGCGGCAATTGGGCGGCGGCATCATGCAATGCCCGCACCGACAGATTAATTCCCGGGGCAATAATCCCGCCTTCGAAACCGCCATCTGCACCAACCACATCCAGCGTCGTCGCCGTTCCGCTGTCGATGACAATGAGCGGGCCGCCATACAGCTTATATCCGCCAAGGGCCGCGACCAGACGGTCGGCACCCACCTGTTCCGGGCGGCGAATACGGATCGGCACATCCAGGCGGGTCTCGGGATCACCAACGAAAACCGGTTCAGAGTTAAAATACCGCCGAGACAAATTCCGGAAATTGAACTTGGCCTGCGGCACAACCGAAGAAATCACACAGCCGGTCACATCGGTGAGGCTAAACCCGTCCATGGCCATGAGCGCCCCCAGCCAGACCGCATAATCATCCGCCGTTCGGGTGGAATCTGTCGCGCTGCGCCACCGGGCGACCCAGTCACGGCCATCATGAAGCGCGAAAACCGTATTCGTATTGCCGACATCAATGACCAGAAGCATCCGCCCCTACCTCTTTTATCAGTTCAACTTCGCCTGCGCGTATGATCTGCTCGGTTCCATCCGGCAATCTCAGGCGCAGCCCGCCATCTTCAGCCAGGCCGATAAAAAGGCCGCGCAACCGTTTTTCAACCGGGCCGGCTTCAACCAGAGCATTCAGCCCTTCAGCATACATCACCCAGTCGCGCCGGGTGGCCTCAAAGTTCCCCCGGGCCTGCTGAACACGCCGCTCCATAGCCCGCCGAAGATCATCCATCACATGGTCGGCCTGCAGCTGCGGCACAGCGCCTTCCTGCACGAGGCTGGTTGCAGGCTGGCCAAGCCTTTCTGGTGCCGAGCAGACATTCAGCCCGATCCCAACGGCCAGCCAGTACTGCCCGTCCGCCTGCCCGGCCTCGACCAGAATACCAGCCAGTTTTCTGCCACCGACCCGCACATCATTGGGCCATTTCAGCCGGACGTCGGCCTCGGGAATACAGCCTGCACAGACATCTCTGACCGCAAGCGCTGTCGCAAAGGGAATCCGGAGCGCCCCATGCACACCCTCCGGGACCGGAAACAGGGCCGTCACAAACAGATTGCCCGGCGGTGAGTGCCAGTCCCGGCCAAGACGGCCGCGACCCGCGCTTTGCGCACGGGCTGCGATCCAGACAGGTCCCGTCTGCCCAGACGCCGCCCGACGCCGCGCTTCCTCATTGGTACTATCAATCTGGTCAAACCAGATGATGGGTGCCGTGGCAATCATAAGGCCAGGCTGGCGGCCGCGCTTTGGGCAAGGTCACTCAGCGGACTGATAAAGACAAACAGGGCCACGCTTGCAATGGCGGTGGCAAAAACCGTTCCGGTCACCCAGGCATCGACCGGTTCAAACGGCTCAACAGGTTCTTTAACCCACATGATCAGAATGAGGCGTAAATAATAGCCGAAAGCGATCACCGAACTCAGGATAAGGATGATGATCAGGGGCAACAGGCCGGCCGCAAGCCCGGCCTCAACCACCGCCAGTTTCCCAAGAAAGCCGAACGCCAGCGGAAAACCGGCGACCGAAATAATAAGAATGGACAGGGCCAGCGTAAGCGCAGGTCGGTGACGCACCAGACCTGACAGTTCATGAATATTCTCAACCATGCCTCCTTCACGATGCATGGACAGAACGCCTCCAAACAACCCCAGAGACGCGACCACATAAGCGGTCATAAACAGCAACAGGGCCGGACCACCATATTCTGCACCCGCGGCCAGCGCGACCAGCGCATACCCCATATTGGCAATCGATGAGTAGCCCAGAAGACGCTTCAAATTGGTCTGCAGAAGTGCGCCGAACGCACCAACCAGCATCGAGGCTGCGGCGATAATGCCGATGATGACCTGCCAGTTCTTGAATGCGTCCACCTGAGGAAAGGCGCGGAACATGATGACCGCAAAGACAATCATCGCCGCCATTTTCGGCGCCGTGGCGAAGAAGGCAACAACCGGACTTGGCGCACCTTCATAGACATCCGGCGTCCAGACATGCATCGGCGCTGCAGAGACCTTGAACGCCAGGCCGGTAATCATCAGGACCATGCCGAACAGAAGGCCTATGTCGGGTTCGGCAGCGGCCACGGTCTCGTAATCGGTTCCGCCAGAAAAACCGTAGACCAGAGAAATGCCGTACAGCAGCAGACCAGAGGCCAGAGCGCCCAGGACGAAATATTTCAGCCCCGCTTCTGCCGATCTGGCGCTGTCGCGATGAAAGGATGCCAGCACATAGGAGGACAGGCTGAGCATCTCGATGCCGAGATACAGAACCATTAAGTTCGCAGAGGACAGGATCGTCCCGATGCCCAAAGCAGCAAACAGCATGAGCAAAGCATATTCATAGCGCTGCGTGCCATGGCGCCGCAGAAACCCTTCGGCCATCAGTAAGGTGACCGCCGCGCTGAGATAGCTGACAATTTTGGCGAAATTCACGAAGGGTCCGGTCTGCGCCAGGCCATCAAACGCCCGCCCGCCTTCCCAGTGCAGCCCGGTGAGTACCGCGGCGCCAACCAGAACGATCGCGCCAAAACGGAAGGACGGCCCGGTAAACCGATCACCGAGTATCGCACCCGCCAGGACCCCTACCAGTCCGGCCGCTGCAAGAACAACTTCCGGGGCCATTGCACGCAGGAGGGTTTCGAGATCCACCATTACCTTATCCTCCCGCCATCAGGCTGAGCACACGCAGGCTGGAGGCCCGTGTTATATCAAAAATCAGATTGGGCATGATTCCGAACAGGATGGTTCCGGCCGCCAGAGGCACCACGCAGATCAGCTCCCTGGTCGACATATCTTTTATCTGCGCCAGGGCCGGATTCGTTATCTCGCCGAAGACAGTCCGACGATAGAGCGTCAGCATGTAAACGGCAGAGAAAATCACACCGAGCGCGGCACCTGCAGCGGCCCAGGTCGAGGCCTGGAAGGCCCCGGTCATAGTGAGAATTTCGCCCACAAACCCGCTCGTTCCGGGCAGGCCGACATTGGCCATGGTGAAAATCATAAACAATGTGGCATAGACCGGCATACGATTTGCCAGCCCGCCATAGGCCGAAATCTCCCGCGTGTGCATCCGGTCGTAAACAATGCCGACAATCAGGAACAGTGCACCGGAAATCAGACCATGCGACACCATTTGGAAGACGGCCCCCTGAACACCAACCTCATTGAAAGAGAAGATGCCCAGCGTGACGAACCCCATATGGGCCACCGACGAATAGGCAATCAGCTTTTTCATGTCGGTTTGGCGCCACGCGACCAGGGAGGCGTAAACGATTGCGATCACCGACAGGGTGAAGACGAAGGGCTGGAACATCAGGCTGGCGTCCGGGAACATGGGCAGACTGAACCGCAGCAGGCCATATCCCCCCATTTTCAGCAAAACGCCGGCAAGGATCACCGATCCCGCCGTTGGCGCCTGAACGTGTGCATCCGGTAGCCAGGTGTGCACCGGCCACATGGGCAGCTTGACAGCAAAGGAGGCGAAGAAAGCGAGGAACAGCCAGGTCTGCGCCCCCGGATCAAAGGCGAACTGTTCCAGGGCACCAATATCCGAGGTCCCGGCCGCGAGATACATGTAGACGATCGCCGCCAGCATGAAGAGCGATCCCAGAAGGGTGTACAGAAAGAATTTGAACGAGGCGTAGATCCGGTCAACACCGCCCCAGACGCCGATGATAATGAACATCGGGATCAGGCCGGCTTCAAAGAAGACGTAAAACAAGACCAGGTCGAGGGCACAGAAAACACCGATCATGAAGGTCTCAAGCACCAGGAATGCGACCACGTATTCTGTCAGCCGGTGCCGGATGGAACCGAGGCTGGCGAACAGAGCGATTGGCGTCAGGCAGGTGGTCAGCAGGATAAGGGCAACAGACAGACCATCGACGCCCATACTGTAATTTATACCCCCAAACCAGGGAACATTTTCAGTCAGCTGGTAGCCCGGCGCGTCGGCCTGAAATGCAAACAGCATGACGACCGAGACCAGAAATGTCGCGATGGAAAAGACAAGGCCAGCATACAGCACCCGGTCGTCGGACTCACCGGAGGCTTCGGCCTGGCGTCCGGTCAGCGCCTGGATCAGCATGATCAGAACCGCGCCCGCCAGCGGCAGAAACGTCACCGCAGAAAGAATAGGGAAATCCATCAGCCCGCCCCTCCCATGCGCCAAAACAGCACCGCGCCGAAAATCAGCGCCGCACCAATAATGACGAAGGCATAGTGGTACAGATAGCCGGTGTGCAGAGCCGACAACCGGCGGGCACCCCACCGCACCAGGCTGGTGACGCCATCAGGCCCGAACCCGTCAATGATCCGCTTATCACCGGTTTTCCAGAAGAACTCGCCCAGCTCCCGGCTGCCGCGGATCAGCGTGGCCTGATAGATCTCATCGAAATACCATTTATTCGCAAACAGGCTGTGCAAGGGGCCACCGCTCTCCGCGATCCGCTGACCAATGCCGCGATTAAACAAATAGGTGAATGTCGCCAGACCAAAGCCGACCAGCGTCACAACGAGCGGGGCCCAGAACACCCAGCTAAAGGCTGCGTCATGCTTGAGCGTGTCAATGTCGTGAATGACGTGGTTGTCGGCGGCGCGATACAGGGCTTCGCCCCAGAAGGCCTCGCCATGGTGAAACATCGGATCATAAAAGGTAACACCGGCAAACATTGCCCCAACAGCCAGGATCCCAAGTGGAATGAGCATCACCAGGGGCGACTCATGCGGATCTCCGGCATGCCCGTGCGCCGCGTCGAGGGCGGTGTCGCCCGCATCATGGTGATCGTCCTGGCCAGTAGCCCGCGGTCCATGAAAGGTCATGTAAATCAGGCGCCAGGAATAAAAGCTGGTCAGCAGCGCCGCGGTGATGCCCAACCAAAAGGCGAGCTGGGCAAAACTGACGCCCGCCAGGCTGGCAGAAAAGGCGCTCTCGATAATCGCATCCTTTGAGAAGAACCCTGAAAAACCGAGCGATGTATGCGGCAGGCCCAGGCCGATAATGGCGATCGTTCCGATCAGCATGGCCGCATAGGTCAGGGGCATGAACCGGGCAATCCCGCCCATCCGGCGCATGTCCTGCTCATGATGACAGCCATGAATCACCGAGCCGGCCCCAAGGAACAGCAGGGCCTTGAAAAAGGCATGGGTAAAGAGGTGAAACATGGCCGCCTCATACGCACCTATGCCTGCCGCAAAGAACATGTATCCGAGCTGCGAGCAGGTCGAATAGGCAATCACCCGCTTGATGTCATTCTGCGCCATGCCAACCGTGGCGGCATAAATCGCGGTCACCGCTCCAACCAGCGTGATCATGCCCGCTGCCACGGGGGCATGCTCGTAGACCGGAGACATCAGGCAGACAAGGTAGACCCCGGCGGTCACCATGGTCGCTGCATGAATCAGGGCGGACACGGGGGTCGGACCTTCCATTGCGTCCGGCAGCCACACATGCAGGAAAAACTGTGCCGATTTGCCCATGGCGCCGATGAAAAGAAGCACGCCAATCAGCTCCAGCGCCGGCAGGTCCTGGCCAAGAAACGGCACCACAATGTCCTGCACAGCACCGGGGGCCGCCAATGCCAGCGGAACCAGCTCCGCATTGGTCCGGATGGCGTCAAGAACCGGACCGAACTCAACACTGCCAAACACCAGGAAGACTGCCATAATGCCGAGGGCGAGGCCAAAGTCTCCGACGCGATTGGTCACAAATGCCTTGATCGAGGCGTCATTCGGCGCCGGCTTGGTAAACCAGAACCCGATCAGGAGGTAAGAGGCGAGCCCGACCCCCTCCCAGCCGAAGAACAGCTGGATGAAATTATCGGCTGTCACCAGCATGAGCATGGCGAAGGTGAACAGGGCCAGATAGGCAAAGAAGCGTGCCCGGTGGGGATCCTCGCTCATATACCCCCAGCTGTAGAGGTGAACCAGGCCGGAGACCGACGTGATCACAGCCATCATTACGATCGACAGCGCATCAACCCGGATCGCCCAATCGGCCTGGAACAGGCCGACATCGATCCAGGTCATCAGGGAAATAACGTGCGGGCCGTGAGACTGCAAAGCTGTATGCACGGCGTCTTCAGCACCATGTGCCCCCCCGAAGGCGAACTGGAAAAGCTGGTAGAAAGACAAAAGCCCGGCCAGCAGAACCGTTCCCGTGGTCACAACCATGGCGCCCCGATCACCAACATAGGCCTTCAGCAGCCCAGCAATGAGCGCCGCCAGCCCCGGGGCCAGAACGATGAACAGAAGTGCACTATCACTCAACATGGTCCGTCCTACCCCTTCATCAGGTCGACACGCTCGACGGCGATGTCGCCACGATTGCGGAAATATACGACAAGGATTGCCAGACCGACCGCAGCTTCAGCGGCGGCCACCGTCAGCACCAGCATGGCAAAAATCTGCCCGGCTATGGTTCCGGAAAAGACCGAAAAGGCCACGAGATTGATATTCACAGACAGCAGGATCAGCTCGATCGCCATCAGGATGACAATAATGTTCTTCCGGTTCACGAAAATGCCGACCACGCCGATGGTGAACAGGATCGCAGACATCGTCAGAAAATGATTGATCGTCAGGTCCATGGTTAGAGGCCCTTTCCAGGTTCAACCGACACACGTGACGTTGCATCCGCCCGCCGACGGGCGGTCTGTCGGGCGATGTTCTGCCGCTTGATGTCAGGGCGGTGGCGCAGGGTCAGCACGATCGCACCGATCATCGCAACCAGCAGGATCAGACCGGCCAGCTGGAAAAGCAGGAAATAGTCCGTGTACATGACCGCGCCGATAGCCTCGGCATTGGTTGCAGCCCCGGGGGCGGGGTTGAACACGTCGCGGCCGCTGGATTCGCGTGCGAAGCTGGCAATGGCGATCTCGGCAATAAAGGCCAGACCGACCAGACCGGCAAACGGCCAGTATTGCAGCGTCCCCTGCTTCAGCTCCACGAAATCCACATCCAGCATCATCACGACGAAGAGGAACAGAACGGCGACCGCGCCGACATAGACGACGACCAGCAACATGGCCAGAAACTCAGCGCCAATCAGGACCAGCAAGCCGGCCGCCGTGAAAAAGCACAGGATCAGCCAGAGCACCGAGTGCACCGGGTTACGGGCCGCGATGACGGCCATGGCTGAGACAGTAATTATCGCAGCGAAGATGTAAAAGGCGATCAGTTCCACGGTTCCAACCCCATGCTTCAGGCGGGCCCCAGACCCATCTGTTTTGGTTTCGCACCCCTAACGATAGGGTGCATCCAACTCCAAATTCTTCGCAATCAGGCGCTCCCACCGGTCCCCATTGGCCAGCAGGCGCTCCTTGTCATAATAGAGTTCCTCGCGGGTCTCGGTTGCGAACTCGAAATTCGGCCCCTCGACGATGGCATCCACAGGACAGGCCTCCTGACAGAAGCCGCAGTAAATGCATTTCACCATATCGATATCATAACGAGTGGTTCGCCGCGACCCGTCCGCCCGTGGTTCTGCCTCGATGGTGATGGCCTGCGCCGGGCAGATGGCTTCGCAGAGCTTGCAGGCAATGCACCGCTCTTCGCCATTGGCATAACGGCGCAGCGCGTGTTCACCGCGAAACCTGGGCGATACCGGGTTCTTTTCAAACGGATAATTTATCGTCGCCTTGCGCCGGAACATTTCCCGGATACCCAGCCCGAAGGCGGAAAGGAAATCCGTCAACAGGACCCCTCTGAGAGTCTGAACGAGGTTCATACCTGCACTCCTGAATAGACGACATACCCACCGACAAGAACCACGGCGCCCAGGGCCGTTGGCAGAAAGATTTTCCAACCCAGGCGCATCAGCTGATCGTAGCGATAGCGCGGGACCACAGCCTTGGTCAGAGCAAACAGGAAGAAGAAGAAGACAATCTTGGCCATGAACCAGGCCAGATGGCCCAGATTCACCATCCAGACGGGAAACTGGTTCACAAAATCGGCGCCCAGGGGCACCGGCCCATGCCAGCCTCCCAGGAACAGGATCGTCATCATCGCGCACATCAGGACGATGTTGAGATATTCCCCGATCATGAACAGCAGATAGGGTGTCGAAGAATATTCGACCTGATAGCCGGCCACCAGCTCGGACTCAGCTTCCGGCAAGTCAAAGGGCGGTCGATTGGTCTCCGCCAGCGCCGAGACAAAGAACATGACAAACATGGCCAGCATGACCGGGAAAAGCAGGATGTGGTTGAAACTCAGCGCATGCCAGGTCCAGAAGCCCCCCTTCTGATTGTTCACAATGTCGGACAAATTCATCGATCCCGCCAGCAGGATGACCGTGATGATGATCAGGCCGATGGACACTTCATACGACACCATCTGGGCGGCAGACCGCAGGCTGCCGAGGAACGGATATTTTGAATTGGATGCCCACCCCCCCATGATGATGCCATAGACGCCCAGAGATGACACCGCGAACAGGTAAAGGATCCCGACATTCAGGTCGGAAATCACCCAGCCTGGCGCCACCGGGATGGCGGCCCAGGCGGCAAAGGCCAGCGTCAAAGTCAGAATAGGCGCCAGCAGGAAGACCGTTTTATTGGCGCCCGCGGGAATGATGATCTCCTTGAGGAGGAATTTTCCGAAATCGGCAAAGCTCTGCAACAGGCCGAATGGGCCGACAACATTGGGGCCTTTGCGCATCATCACCGCCGCCCAGACTTTTCGGTCCATCAGCAGCAGGAAGGCGAGGGACAGAAGCAGGACAATGGTGAACAGAAGCATCTGCCCAATCACCATGAGCCAACCACCAAGGAGCCCGTTTTGTTCGATCAATCCACTCATCGGGTCGCCCTACTCCGCTGCCACGGCGGTTTCAAGGCCTCGATGCTGCAGGGAGCATTCGGCCATGGTTTTCGACGCGCGCGCAATCGGATTGGTGAGGTAGAAGTCACCACGCCGCGCCCCAAAGGGGACCGCCAAATCGGGTGTTCCAGTCCCGGCCATCGGCGCTCTGAGTGCCTCGACCCCGGCTTCAGCCGGCGCAAACCCCAGACCCGCAAAATGCGGCCGTTCGGCCCGAAGCCCCTCGCGCAGCGCGTCGGCCGTATCATACGGCAATGTGTGGCCGAGCGAATCAGACATCGCCCGGAAGATTGCCCATCCTTCGCGCGCCTCGCCTTTTGGTTCAACGGCGGCACGGGTCATCTGCACCCGCCCTTCGGTATTCACATAGGTCGCACTCATCTCGGTATAGGCCGCGCACGGCAGGATAATGTCCGCCCGCGCCGCGCCGGCATCGCCATGATGGCCAATATAGATAACTTTTGTTGTCCCAAGTCCCGACAGGTCCAGCTCATCCCCGCCCATCAGCACCAGTGTATCGAGCTTGCCGGACAGCATGCCCGCCGTATCAAGCCCGCCCGGGCCGGGAACAAAACCCACATCCAGAGCGCCCACGCGTCCGGCCGCATTGTGCAGCACGCCGAAGCCGGCCCAGCCATCCTGAATGGCACCTATATTCAAAGCGGCTGCATGCGCAGCGGCAAGAATGGCCTGCCCATCTGGCCGGAGCAGAACATCTTCGCCGACCACAATCATTGGCCGGGAGGCCCCCGACAGTGTGTCAAGTGCGGCCAAACCCTCCGGTCCGGTGCCAAGATGGTCATAATCATAAGTGAGATCGACAGGGTCGCCGATCAGATGGACTTTCAGGTCATTCCACAACCAGGCTTTGCGGATACGCGCATTCCAGACGGCCGCGTCCTGACGGGGATTACAGCCGATGAGAATCAGCGCGTCGGCCTCTTCCACGGCCATGAAGCTCGAATTCAAAAGATATTGCTCGCGCGGCCCATCGACCCCGTAAGCCGCTCCGGCTGGCCGGCAGTCGGTATTCTGAACCGCCAGGCGACGGGCTAGATCTAAGCCCGCCTTGGCCTGCTCCACTTCGACGAGATCGCCGGCAATGAAGCCGATGGCTTCTGGCCGGCCGGACAGCGCGTCTTTTACGGCCACGAAGGCCTCGCCCCAGCTCGCCGGGCTCAGCCGTCCGTCCCGCCTGACATAGGGTGTATCCAGACGCTGCCGGGCCAGGCCATCCCAGACGAAGCGTGACTTATCCGACAGCCACTCCTCATTCACTTCTTCATTAACGGTCGGAAGGATCCGCATGACAGCATTACCCTTGGCATCGACCCTTATCGCAGACCCCATTGCGTCCATGACATCAATGCTGGTCGTTTTGCGCAGCTCCCAGGGGCGGGCATTATAGGCATAAGGCTTCGACGTCAGGGCCCCGACCGGGCACAAATCAATCACATTCCCGGACAGTTCCGAGGTCAGGCTGTGCTCCAGATAGGTCGTGATCTCAGCGGATTCACCGCGCGAAATCATACCCAGCTCCTCGACGCCGGCGACCTCCGCCGCAAACCGGACACAGCGTGTGCACTGGATGCACCGGGTCATAATGGTTTTGACCAGCGGCCCCATATTCTTGTCTTCCACGGCCCGCTTATTAAGGTCATAGCGAGACCCGGACCGGCCATAAGCCACGGCCTGGTCCTGCAGATCACACTCTCCTCCCTGGTCACAAATCGGACAGTCCAGCGGGTGGTTGATCAGCAGGAATTCCATCACGCCGCTGCGGGCTTTTTCAACATAGTCGCCCTGGGTCCGAATGACCGGCGCGGTGCCGTCGGGGTTGGGTCGCATTTCACCGACCGTCTGGGCACAGGAGGCAATCGGCTTAGGGGCGCCCTGCCACTCAACCAGGCACATGCGGCAGTTTCCGGCAACAGAGAGCCGTTCATGATAGCAGAAGCGTGGGATCTCCGCCCCGGCGGCCTCGCAGGCCTGCATCAGGGTATAGTGCCGGGGGACGTCGATGTCCCTGCCGTCAATATTCAGCTTGAACTGGTCGTTTGACATTTTTCCTGCCCGCCTATTCCGCCGCCACCTGAGCACCCTGGATCAGGGCACGCGGCGTGCGATACAACGTGATGCGATCTTCAATTTCGTGACGGAAATGCCGGATCAGGCCCTGAACCGGCCAGGCCGCTGCATCTCCAAGAGCGCAGATTGTGTGTCCCTCAACCTGATGCGAAACCTCCAGCAGCATGTCGATCTCCGCATGCTCGGCTTCACCCTTGGCCATGCGCTGCAGGACCCGCCACATCCAGCCTGTCCCTTCCCGGCAAGGCGTGCACTGACCGCAGCTTTCATGCTTGTAAAAATAGGAAATGCGCGCGATCGCCCGGATCAGGTCAGTCGACTTGTCCATGACGATCACCGCCGCGGTACCCAGACCCGATTTCAAATCCCGTAACGTGTCGAAGTCCATGTTTGCGTCCATGATCTGCTCAGCCGGCAACAGAGGCACCGACGAGCCACCCGGAATGACGGCTTTGAGATTGTCCCAGCCACCGCGAATGCCGCCACAATGGGTCTCGATCAGATCCCGGAAGCTGATCGACATCTCTTCCTCGACATTGCAGGGGGCATTCACGTGCCCTGAAATGCAGAACAGTTTCGTGCCGCAATTGTTGGGACGTCCAAAGCCGGCAAACCATTCCGCACCCCGCCGCAGAATCGTCGGAACAACAGCAATGGATTCCACATTATTGACCGTGGTCGGGCAACCATACAGGCCTGCATTTGCCGGAAAAGGTGGCTTCAGGCGCGGCTGCCCCTTCTTGCCCTCAAGACTTTCCAGCAGCGCGGTTTCCTCACCACAAATATAGGCCCCTGCGCCATGGTGGACGTAAAGATCAAAGTCCCAGCCATTGACGTTATCCTTACCGATCAGCCGGTCCTCATAGGCTTCGCGGACAGCTTTTTCCAGCGCTTCGCGTTCAGCGATATATTCGCCGCGGATGTAAACATAGCAGACATGGGCGCGCATTGCCCGGGACGCCACCATGCAGCCCTCAATCAGCAGATGCGGATCATGGCGCATGATCTCCCGGTCCTTGCAGGTCCCGGGCTCGGATTCATCCGCATTGACGACGAGATAGTGCGGACGTTCTCCAACCTCTTTCGGCATGAACGTCCACTTCAGACCGGTCGGAAAGCCAGCTCCACCACGCCCTCTCAGCCCGCTCTGCTTGACCTGGTCGCACAGCCAGTCCGGTCCCTGAGCCAGCATTTCGCGGGTCAGGTGCCACGCGCCGCGCTGCTTCGCTGCCTCCAGGTCCGGCGCATGCGTCCCGTAGAGATTG
The DNA here is from genome assembly GCA_938084575.1 of uncultured Hyphomonadaceae bacterium. Taxonomy (GTDB): domain Bacteria; phylum Pseudomonadota; class Alphaproteobacteria; order Caulobacterales; family Hyphomonadaceae; genus Henriciella. The sequence goes on along the minus strand of CALKFG010000001.1, from coordinate 63,786 downwards.
GTGAAAATGCGATCCTTGTCCTGAAGCATGTCAGGCCTCCTTATTCGCCTGGACCAGCAGCCTGGCCTGGGCAATCCAGTCTTCCCGTCCGACCCGGCCCGCGCCAGACAGGGCTGCCTCGATCCGGGACACATCCGCCGGCGACCATGCCGCAATCTGAGCAAACTGATAGATGCCAAGTGCCTGAAGCTGCGTCACAGCTTTCGGGCCTATTCCCTTGATCTTCCTGAGGTCATCAACACGTTCAGACGCGGTTTCGACGCGCTCGGGCGGTGGGCCCGGCTGCACATCAATCAGCGTGGTACGCGCCGGCGCAGCTGGCTGGGCGGTGTCTGTCACAGGCTCGGGAAGATTTGGCAGGTGGGCCTGGGCCAGCCGGGACCCGTCAAACAGGCCGGCGTCCAGCAGGCTGGTGGCACCGCCGAGAGGCGCTGAGCGCTGCCGATCGACAAATGTCCCGGGCGCGACATCGACGCCATTCCTTAACTGATCCAGCACACTGGCGAAACGCTCAGGCGTAAGATCCTCATAATAATAGTCATTAATCTGGACCATGGGGGCGTTTACGCAGGCGCCCAGACATTCCACCTCTTCCCAGGACAAACGGGCATCATCCGTAATCGCAAAAGGTTCACCAATCCGGTCACGACAAACCTCTTTCAGGTCATGTGCCCCCCGCAACATGCAGGGCGTGGTGCCACACAGCTGAATATGGTGACGGCCAACCGGCCGCAGGCGGAACATGGTGTAGAATGTCGCCACCTCATAGACACGGATATACGGCATTTCCAGCCGGTCCGCGACGGCCCGCATGGCCGGCTCAGAGAGCCAGCCTGCATTGTCCTTCTGGGCAAGCCAAAGCAGCGGAATGACAGCTGAGCGCTTTTTTTCGGACGGGTATTTGCCGAGCCAGAAGGCAATCTTGTCTTCGGTCTCCGGCGCAAATGAAAAGTCGGTACCGCCCGCCTCAAGATCAAATCTCCGGAGTGCCATCAGCCTGTGTCTCCCGGCAGGACGACCCGTCCCGCTTCATCAAATGACCAGAACGGGTTGAATGCCACTTCCCAGGCATTGCCCTCCGGGTCGGCAAAATATCCCGAATACCCACCCCAAAAGGATTTATGTGGCGCAACGGTCACCCGGACCCCCGCGGCTTCACAGCGGGCAAAAATCTCGTCCACCTCGGCCTCGGACCGGGCATTATAAGCGAGGGCGACGCCCGTAAACCCGTCTGGACGCCCCCCGTCAAAACCGGCATCGGCAGCCAGCTTGTCCGCCTCCCACAGCCCAAGCACCAGTCCGCCCATGTCAAACATGGCCATCTGCTTCGGCCCGACATTGCGAAAGCCGAGCACGTCCTGATAAAATGCCGTCATGGCCAGGCGATCGCGAACGCCCAGCGTGACGATGGACAGGCGTTGCTCGGGCAGGACAGGCTGGGCGGCCATCAGCGGTCAATCTCCCCGAACACGATATCCAGCGAGCCGAGTATGGCCGACACGTCCGCAAGCTGGTAGCCCCGGCAAAGATGGTCCATCGCGGCAAGGTGCGGGAAACCCGGCGCCCTGAGCTTGACCCGGTAGGGCCGGTTGCTGCCATCGGCCACCAGATACACGCCGAATTCGCCCTTCGGCGCCTCGACAGCCGCATAGATTTCGCCTTCCGGCACATGAAAACCTTCGGTGTAAAGTTTAAAGTGGTGGATCAGCGCCTCCATGGAGCGCTTCATTTCCCCGCGCCGCGGCGGCGCCACCTTGCTGTTCGCAGCCAGAACCTCGCCTTTTGGCATGTTCTCAATGCACCAGCGCATGATGTCATTCGACACCAGCATCTCTTCCATGCGGCAGACATAACGGTCGTAATTGTCGCCATTACGTCCGACGATGACCGGGAACACATGCTGGGGAATTTCACTGTAAATTTCGTAGGGCTGGCTGCGACGCAAATCCCAGGCGAGCCCCGATCCCCGGACCATAACGCCGGAGAACCCATACTTCAGGATCATCTCCTCATCGACAATGCCGATATCGACATTGCGCTGCTTGAAGATGCGGTTCTCCGTGACCAGACCCTCAATGCGCGCAAGCGCGGCGGGAAAAGCCTCAACGAAGGACAGGATGTCGTCGATCAGGTCCTGCGGCAGGTCCTGATGGACCCCGCCGGGCCGGAAATAGGCCGCGTGAAGCCGCGACCCGCAGGCGCGCTCATAAAAGCCCATCAGCTTTTCACGCTCTTCGAAAGCCCATGTGATGGGGGTCAACGCGCCGCAGTCCATGATCTGGGTGCCGATATTCAGCAGATGGTTCAGGATCCGCCCCATCTCGGAATAAAGAACCCGGATGAAGCTGGCACGACGGGGCACATCGAGGCCGACCAGTTTCTCGATGGCGAGGCACCAGGCGTGCTCCTGATTCATTGGTGCGACATAGTCCAGCCGGTCAAAGTAAGGCAGGCCCTGCAGATAAGTCTTGTACTCCAGAAGCTTCTCTGTGCCGCGATGCAGCAGCCCGATATGGCTGTCGATCCGGTCCACGATCTCGCCGTCGAGATCCATCACCATTCGCAGGACCCCGTGCGCCGCGGGGTGCTGTGGTCCAAAGTTCAGGGTAAAAACCCGATCGTCATCGCCCGGGGCCTTCAGGTCATCGGCCATCACGCCCCCTCCTCATCTCCGGATGCCGACGGGCGTCCTTTTTCATCTCCCGGCATGACCGACGTCATTCCCTCCCAGGGCGAGAGAAAATCGAAATTGCGATACTCCTGAGTCAGCGACACCGGCTCATGAACGACCCGTTTTTCAAGATCATCATAGCGGACCTCCGTGTACCCGGTGAGCGGGAAATCCTTGCGAAGCGGAAATCCCTCGAAGCCATAATCGGTCAGCAGGCGCCGCATGTCCGGGTGCCCGGCGAACCGGATACCATACATGTCAAAGGCCTCTCGCTCGAACCATTCTGCCGACGGGTGCAGGTTGACAAGGGTTGGCACCGGCGTGTCTTCATCGGTCGAAATTTTGATCCGTATGCGCTGGTTCATCCGCATGGACAGAAAGTGATACACAACTTCGAACCGACGGCCACGCTCGGGATAGTCGACACCGCAAAGATCGATCATCGTCTCGAACAGGCAGATCGTGTCGGTTTTCAGAAACTCGCACAGCCCAACAATGGAATCGCGCTCCGCATACAGGGTCAACTCATTGTGGCGCACCTCGAAGCGACGCACCGCGTCCGGCATTGAGCTGGCTACATGCTCCCCAAGATCGCTCAGCGCTTCAGACTGATCACTCATCACCGCCTCCTATCGCTCAATTGAGCCTTCACGCCGGATCTTCTTCTGCAACTGAAGCAGACCGTAAACGAGCGCTTCGGCGGTGGGCGGACAGCCCGGAATGTAGATATCGACCGGCACGATACGGTCACACCCGCGCACGACACTGTAGCTGTAATGATAATAGCCACCGCCATTCGCGCAGGAGCCCATCGACACCACATAGCGCGGCTCAGGCATCTGGTCGTAGACCTTGCGAAGGGCCGGCGCCATTTTATTGGTCAGCGTACCGGCAACGATCATCACATCCGACTGGCGTGGTGATCCGCGGGGCGCCATGCCGAACCGCTCCAGATCATAGCGCGGATTGCCCGCCTGCATCATCTCAACAGCGCAACAGGCCAGACCGAACGTCATCCACATCAGGGATCCCGTCCGGGCCCACGCGATGAGATCGTCCGCAGCGGCCGTGAAATAGCCCTTGTCGGCGAGCTGATCTGACAGGCCGGCATAAAATGGATCATCCTGGCGCACATCGTGCCCGCCCTCCAGGCCCGCACGTCCGGCGCCAAGCGCATAGGGTTTCAGAAGCTCGGTCATGGCGGGTCTCCGCTACTGCCACTCAAGCGCACCGCGGCGCCACTCATATATGAAGCCGATGGTGAGCACTGAAAGGAACAGAACCATCGACCAGAATCCAAAAACCCCGATCGTCCCGAGGCTGACCGCCCAGGGGAACAGGAAAGCGACCTCAAGGTCGAAAATGATGAACAGGATGGCGACAAGGTAGAAGCGTACATCAAACTTCATCCGCGCATCGTCAAAGGCGTTGAACCCGCACTCATAGGCGGAATTTTTTTCCGGATCCGGCCGGCTGGGAGCAAGAATGGCTGCGCCGATTATGAACAGCAGGGAGAGGATGATCCCAAGCCCGAGGAACAAGATCACTGGTAAATATTCCAGAGAAAGCCGCTCAATATCCGTCATGCTCGATCACCTGCTCAACTGGACCTCTATTTTCACCGCCCGGATAGGACGGTTTCCGGTCCGGCGCAACCGGCACTGCGCCTAAGTGCTGCCCATAATTGCAAGGATTTTCGCTTCCCAAGAATGCGTCAGGGCGTCACGTGCAGCGCGGGGCGCAGCGATGCCCGAAAAAGTCGTGACCCAACGCGAAAAAGCCGCTGCGTTTTGTCACGGCAAAACTGCACTTTCGCCAGGCAACCATCTCTCAGACCCCGGCGGGACGCGAAGATCTGAACTGGCCGTCCAAGACCCCGTCAGAGACATCGGCCGTGACACCGTGTTCGGCGGCACCGATGCACTGGTCGTCGGTCTGGAACGCACACCGAATACTTCGACGTACCCGACACATCCGAGCGTGACCCGGCCTCAGAAGGTCAGGTCACCCCGCCTGTGACTGCGGGCATGTTACTCTTCGGGGCCACCCGGATAGCCCGGCTCGAGAATGGTTATGGCGGGCGCGCCCGGCGGAACCACAAATGTATCGATCACCACCGCATCTTCTGTGCCGAGATTGGCGGCCGTCATATGGACATTGGGCGGCATGTAATAACAGGTTCCAGCCGGGTAGACCGAGGGAGCCTCACCCTGCACAAAATCGGTGATCACACCGCTGAGCACACATGTGTGTCCCCCATATTTATGCACGTGTATACCGACCCGCGTTCCCGCCTCACGCACACCCTGTGTGACCAAGAGCGCCTTGCCATCGACATCAATTGTATCGATCATGGTCACGATACCCTGAAGGGGCTTGAGCTCACCGGGCGGCACGAGCCCATTTATGGTCCGGACGATGGATGTCGCCTCCTGTGCCACTGCAGCCGTGGCAAAGCAGGCACAGGCTGCAGATAAGACGCCCCAACGAGACATGGAAACTCCCCCCAAAACAAGGTGTCAGCCCCCGCGGACCTCTCCGAAAAGTACAGATCGATGTCAGTCTATAGGCCTATTTGGTCTTCGGCGCCACTCGCACAGATGCCGGCCCGCCAGCAGGCTGGAGCATCGCAACGCCGGCGAGGCCGCTGACATACAGACCCATCCGGGGCGTCAACCGCGCCGAAAGAGAAGACCGGGTCCCGCATCCGAGGCCGTCTGGACCGGCCTCAGGACCGAACTGTCTGGCATCAATGATTAGTTTCAGGAATGGTGCCCGGGGGCGGATTTGAACCACCGACACGCGGATTTTCAATCCGCTGCTCTACCCCTGAGCTACCCGGGCCTCGAAGGGAAGCTGGGTCTTAGCGCCGCTTCCCGGTCTTGTCCAATGCCGAGTGAGGCTTTTTGCAGCGAACAGCCAAGACTAGCTGTAGCGGACCTGCACAGCCTCCGCTTTCGCGGCGGTCCCCGCCCGGACAGCGGCGAGGCTGGCCTCAAGGTCGAGGAGATAGTCCTCGGCATAATCGGCGTGCCGGGGCGACAGCATCAGGTGCAGGCTGGGCGGCTCTTTGGTCACCGAGGTAAACCAGCCACGCTTGTAGAGTTCGCCATAGATGGCAAAACTGTGCACATCCGGATGCCGGAAGGCGATCAGGCCAAGAAGCGGCTTGCCCAGCACCTCAAAGCCGAGAGCACGTACCCCTTCTTCAATTCGCTCCCGGGTGTCACAGACCTCACCCTGTAACCGGCAATACCCCTCGACACCGAGATGATTCATAATCGCCCAGGCCGCCGAAATGGCACCGCCCGGCCGTGTTCCGGACAAGGTTGGCGTTTTCATCGGCGCCCCGGACCATCCCTTCAGATCGAAAGGCATAAAGGCGTATAAGGCTTCTGATCGGAACAGCACAGTGGAGGCCCCTTTGGCCGCATAGCCATATTTGTGCAGGTCGGCACTGATCGAGCAGACGCCCTCGACCTCGAAATCAAACGGAGGGACCGGCACGCCATTGCGTCGCGCGAAGGGCGCGAAATACCCGCCGACACAGGCATCAACGTGCAGCCAGATCTCCCGGGCGCTGGCCACGGCCCCCAGCGCCTCGATCGGGTCCATGATTCCATGCGGAAAATTGGGGGCAGACCCGACCAGCATAAGCGTTGATGCGTCACACGCCATCGCCATGGCGGCCACGTCGGCCTGATAGGAACCATCCTGGCGCAGCGGGACCCGCCGCACTTCAATATCCATAAGGTGACATGCCTTGTCGAAAGCGAGATGGGCCGACTGCGGCAGGACGATATTGGCCGGTCCGGGCTCCAGCCCTTTCGCGCGGGCAAAATCACGCGCCGTCTTGATCGCCATCGTGATTGAATCGGTGCCCCCGGAGGTCATGGCCCCCGTCGCACCTTCCGGCCCATGCAGCAAGCCCAGGGCCATGTCGATGACATCGCGCTCCATCTGCGCCAGCGATGGAAACGCCAAAGGCCCGAGCCCATTCTCCGACATATAGGCGGCATAGGCCTCTTTCTGGATCTCCGCGACGGCTTCCCCGGCATTGAAAACATAGACAGCCGTGCGCCCGTCCCGCCAATTGGCATCCTTGCGCCCTTTCTGCTTCAGCGCGTCTCGCAGCACCGCCCATGGCTGCCCGTGTTCCGGCATTGTCATGGCATTCTCCCTGCCTTGCGACGTGACCATGGCCCAGGGGCGCAAGTCTGGCCAGCCCTTGCCGTCCGGCCGCCTCCTGGCCGGACATGCAAAAAGGGCGCCCTTGCGCGCGCCCTTTCCGGTTCAGGAGACCCGCCTGCCTAGAAGGCGTAGCGCCCCTTGAGGTAATAAGACCCACCATCGAACCCGTAGGCATTGGTGACCGGATACTTCGCTCCGGCCGTGCCCGCCCAGGGGTTTTTATTCGGATACTGATCAAACAGGTTGCGGGCACCGAGAATGACCTCGAAGGCTTCAGTCACCGCATAGCCGATCTCGGCATCGAAAGTCACGGCCGCGTCAATATCGATCGGCAGGGCCAGATTCGAGTCGAGATGATCCTCGAAGCCCTCACCGAAATAGTTCATCCGGGCCAGCGTGCGCCATGCGCCGGTGGTGTTGGTCAGGGTCACAGACCCGCGTATATCGGGCAGGCCCTCTTCCAGCACCTTGATACGGCCCGCCGAAATCGTGCTGTCAGCCCGGTCGACGCTGGTGTCGGTCCAGTTAAAGGCAACAGCCAGGTCCGTCTCACCATAAGGAATGACATCAACGCCACCGCTAAAGACGACATCAATGCCCTGGGTTGTTGTATCAAAGGCATTGTTGAAAAAGGCAAAGGACGCCAAATCCTCAGCACCGGCAAAGTCGCCGGCATTGATAATGCCCTGCCCGTCCAGCTCATTGATCGCCTGCGACGTCGACGTGCTGGTCAGCGTGTAGCCACTATTGGCCGCCAGCAGGGTCAGAGCTGGCAGGAAGTCGATCGGAGATGATCGCGAGATCCGGTCTTCGAGAGCAATATTGAAATAATCAATCGTTACATCGAAACCGCCAACATCAAACGCGATGCCTGCCGTGAAGTTCTCCGACTGCTCCGGCTCCAGGGTCGGACGCGGGCCACCGGATACGGTCAGCCCGCCAGAGGTCGCCACATAGTCGGCCACAACCTGCCCGGCCGCACTGTTCAGCGGAAACGTCCCTTCATCGCTCAGGAACCCTGCCACGAACGCCGTGGTGACATTGACGACATTGGCCTGCCCGGCGGTCGGCACATGGAATCCGGTCGAATAGGTCGCCCGCGCCCGGAACCCGTCGGTGAAACGATAAAGGCCGCCAATCTTGTAATTGGTGTCCGACCCGAAGGCATCATAATCCTCGTACCGAACCGCAGCCTGCAGGACCAGAGCATCGGTCACATCGGCCTCAAGGTCGAGATAGACCGAATTGGCCGACTGATCCGACTTGCCCGCACTGCCCGGGGTAAAGCCGCCAAATCCATTCGAGCTCGACGAAAAACCCTGCCCCGTCGGATAGGCCAGGCTGGGCGCAGAGAGCGGGCCAATGGCGAAAGACGCGCCATCGCCCTCGCGAACCTCGAACTGCTCCTCGCGGTATTCATATCCAAAGGCGACATTGAGGTCCGACGCAAAGGACGCCATTGGCAGTCCATAATTAAAGTCGAGATTGAAAACATTCTCAATCTGGCCATACCCGCCGGGCTTAAAGGCACGCGGTGTATTTGGGCCAAGCGAGGCATTAATCGTATTCCGGATAAAGAAATCGATCTGGTTCTCACCATAGCGGTAGCTCACATCATAACCGAGGCCGGTGCCGAAATCGATCTCGCCGCGCGCGCCAAGCGCGAAGGACCGGTCCTCCAGCTTGCCGCCAAAGCGCGGCGTGAAGCCACCCGGCTCCAGTTCGACAAATGAAAAACAGTTCGGATCATTTTGAACCTGGGCCAGGAAGGTCGGATCCGGGATCAGCCCCCCCTGGGTCAGGGGTATGCCGGCAATACAGTCGCCCGTATTGCCGGTCGAAAGATCTCCGACCAGGACGGAGGCAACATTGTCACTATCGGCGTCTGCCGGATCCAGCAGCCCGGTATCCGGATCCACTGTCGGCCCCGCATAAACACCGCCGCGATTGGTCGGATTCCGGAAAAAGAAGCCCCCTTCTGTCTCACGCTCGGCATAATTCGCAAACGCATAGACATCGACCGTCTCATTCAGCGCCATGCCGAAATTACCATACAGCTTGAGATCACCATTGACGTTGGGCTGACCCCAGATCTGGGCAACACTGGCCACCGCTGAATTACCCGCCGCGATCAAGGCTGCCGCATCGGTCCGCTGCACCGACCGGCTGGTGGCATCGGTCTCCTGGTACTCCACAGACAGGTTGAGGAAACCGGTCTCCTGGACGGCGAGGCCAACATTGGCGGCAATCTGGTAGGCGTCGCCATCGCCTTCATAGGTTTCGCCGATTTTGGCTTCGATCGTCCCGCCCTGATTGTCATCCTTAAGGATGAAATTGATCACGCCGGCAATGGCGTCGGAGCCATATTGCGACGAGGCACCATCCCGCAGAACCTCCACCTGCTTCAGCGCAATGGCCGGAATGCTCGATATGTCCGGCCCCTGAGAGCCGTCGGACAGGCCTCCACCAAGGAAGGCAATAACAGCCGCGCGATGCATGCGCTTGCCGTTCACCAGGACAAGCGTGTTGTCCGGGGACAGGCCACGCAGATTTGCCGGACGGATCAGCGTCGCCGCATCAGAAATTGCCTGCGTGTTGACATTATAAGACGGTACGGACGTCCGGATAATATTGGACAGGTCATTGTCTCCCTGATTGACCAGCTCGGCGCCGGACACAACGTCAACGGGCGCCGGCGCATCCGCGGCCGAGCGCTCCGCGCGGCGGGTGCCCGTTATGATAACAGTCTGCTGCACAGCCTCGTCTTCCTCCTGAGCGAAGGCCGGGCCGGTCAGGACCGCAGGCGCCAGAAGTGAAAAACAAACACCGGATAATAAAAAACGCTTCATGAGTGATCTCTCCATTGCAGGGTGTCGAGTTTTATTGCCACCGACCTACCCCTAACAATGTTATTATATTTAAGAAGACCTTTTATTTACTGTCCTGAAATTTTTATTTGAACTGTGTTCTTCGAACAACAAAGACCCGGCGCTGAGGATCATTGGAGACCGACCCTGCGGGCGCTAGCATTATTGGGGGGGAAGACCGGTCAGCCGGTCCGGTCCGGGGCGGGCCGGGGCGGCGCGCGCATCTGTGGCAGATCCGGACACGGGTATCTTGCCTATCGACGCGGACTTCAGCGCACAGGTCGCGCCATCTGGCCCTGTGCAGCGCGCTCTGGCGCTGAAGCCCGCGTTAGGCAAAGGCGTTCAAACCCGAACGCTCCCTGCGAGACCAGACATCGCAGACACACAGACCACAAACAATGATGTTCTCAGAATCGGCGATACCTGACGCCAAAACTCCCCTGATACGAGCAAAACAGGGCCGGGAAGAGGACATGGTCCATCGCCGCTTCCGGTCCGGGTCATGCGCCGCGGCGCATGGCGACCCCTGCAGGATTCGAACCTGCGACCGTCTGATTAGAAGTCAGGTGCTCTATCCAACTGAGCTAAGGGGCCGTATCGCAGCGACTTAAGCGAACTCTCTGGGGAATTCAAAACAAATCGCCCGCGCACGGGGGCTTAATGCGTCCAGGGCTGCTTGCGGTCCGCAGAGAAATTCTGGGCATAGGATTTGACCAGGCGCCGCTGAGGCCGGGGCTCTTCAACTGTAAAAGTCAGGCCCGCGCGCTTGGCATAGGCGATGGCCTGTTCACGAGTCGAGAAATGCAGCGACACCTGCCCGGTCGTGTCATCCACACTGGTCCAGCCCATTAAGGGGTCGCTGGCCCGATGCGCCGACGCGGTAAATTCGAGAACCCAGTCGCGGGTGTTGCCCTGTCCGGACTGCATCGCAGATTTTTCTGGCCTGAAGATGCGCGCGTCCAAGACTGCCTCCCATTGGGGGTGATGGTCGGAGCGATAGGATTCGAACCTACGACCCTCTGGTCCCAAACCAGATGCGCTACCAGGCTGCGCCACGCTCCGGTCTCCCGGTATATCGGCGAATTTAGCGGATACAAGGCCCCTTTTGCAGGAAAGGAAGGGTCAAAGATTCCGGCTGAACGCCGCCCCGCGACACAATCCGGGTCACCACCTGTCCGGACCCGCCCTGGCCTATTTTTTGCCGGCGCGCACCTGCCGGAATGTGGCATCGGCACGGGCTGCCAGGCGCTGTCCGTCCAGCCGGATCTCGGCGCTGACCTGAACCACGCCCTGATCTGCCGCGTGGACGGTTGGCCAGGCTTCCACCCAGCTGTGCAGACGGACACTTTCGAGAAAATGCAGCGTCAGCTTCAGGGTCACCGAGGGCGCACCAAGCGCGTCCCAGACCGCCACGGCAAGCGCACGGTCAGCAAAGGCGCTGGCCATACCGCCGTGCAGGATGCCCATGGAATTGCAATGCCGGTCCAGAACAAACAGCCCGCTGCGCAGGTCCCCCGGCGCGGTTGCCGTGAACACCGGGCCATTATGATTAGTGAACTTGCCGCGTGACCGGGCCAGCGTAAAGCCGTCAGGAATCGTGAAATGGTCCGGAAGTTCGTCCCGCCTCATTCGGCGCCATCAGCATCCACGGTCGTGAACACAGGATGTTCGACCCGATCGCCGGGCTGGATACCAAGACTGGCCGCCAGACCGCCCTGGATCTCCAGCACGCCCTTGACGGGAACGGGCGGCGAAATCAGCCGCAGCGAGCCGGGTACGGCATTGCGGGCGATCATCTGAACCTTACCGTCGCTGTCAATGAACAGCATGTCGAGCGGGATCAGCGTGTTCTTCATGTACATGCTGGGCACGCGTGGATCGCCAAAATCGAACAGCATCCCCCTGTCCGCGTCGAGGCTTTCCCGGTTCATCAGCCCATAGCTGATCTCATCCGCATCATTCGCGACTTCGACAAGAAAACTGTGTTCGGTCTCACCGCTTATGACTTTCAGGCTTTCGACAGCCATCGGATCGGCAAAGGCCGGCAGAGTGCAGGCCAGAGCCGCGGACAGGATCGGAATGCATACATGTCTTAACATACGACCCGTTTAAGCCTCCGTGGGCGCGCGGGCAATGGCCAGAGCCAGCCTCAGATCGCTTTTTTTACAATCACGACGCTCTCACCCTTCTGGCCCGCGCCGGCAACAATCAGCACCTGCTCACCGGTTTCGAGCGAATCGATCCCGAATTGGCGCATCACCGCGATGTGGATGAAAATATCGTCCTCCCTGTCGGGTCGGTTCACAAAACCAAAGCCCTTCGCGGCATTGAACCACTTCACGATCGCCCGCTCATAAACGACCGCCTCGCCCTGATCCCGAATGGCCGCGGCCCGGGGGCGATCCATTTCCAGCACTTCGGCGACCTGCCAGCCCCGCTCCCGGTGCACCACATTGCAGACAATTGCGGCGCCCTCATCGGCGGTGCTTTCGCCAAAGGCCCGCAGGCAGGTGACATGCAGCATGATATCAGATTTTGGAATCAAGCCCTCAGTCGGCTCTGCGACAACAAAACCAAAGCCCTTCACGGTGTCGAACCATTTCACATGGCCCTGTATCCGCAGCTTGGTTTCCGACTGCTGATCGGTATCTATTCTGGCCGCTGGATCCAACGCCATGCCCTTTGCCCGCCTGTCCGATCGAGCACATAAGCCGATCCATTAACCACTGTCACCCTCTCAGTGGCTGGCGCCGGTGAAATTTTCTGGCACCGATGCAAACCGGTCACTGGCAAAAGCGGGCCCTGGGAACCTGGCACTGAGAATTGTCACGTGAAACCGCTCCGGGCGTCTGGAAGACGATGGCACTCCCTAGGGGAATCGAACCCCTCTTTCCAGGTTGAAAACCTGGCGTCCTAACCGATAGACGAAGGGAGCGCACGGATGGAGAGGCGCGTATAGCGGGGCTATCAACCTGTTGCAAGACGCTTTGCCGTGACGCGCTGAAATTTTACAGATCAATCCGCAGCAGCCGCATCAATAACTTCGAACTGGGCCCGGCGGCGTCCCTGCCAGCTATCCGCCTTCAGGCGGCCGGCCAGATGGATGCGGCGACGGTGGGACAGCCCGTCGCCGAGCGGTGTTCCGACCACGCGCCAGGCCAGAGCCTCGACCCGCCCCTGGCCGTCTTCAACCGTGACCTTCAAATGCGTGTCGCCGATCCGGCGCGTATGGGTGATGGTCACATCGGGCAGAACAAAGACCGGCTGAGGCGCCGCCTGCCCAAACGGCCCCAGCGTCTCGATCCGGTCAACTGTGTCCGGGGTCACCGCGGCGGTCGACAGGACCGCGTCAATGCTCAGCTCCCGCGCGGCGGTGCGCGCCGCTGAGAAGCTGGCCATGTGCCCCCGCATCCAGTCACGCAGGGCCGGCAGCTGGGCAGGGTCAAGGCTCAGCCCGCCGGCCATGGCATGGCCACCCCCCGACAGGATCACGCCCTCGCGCGCGCAGGCAGCAATCGCATCACCAATATTCACCCCCCGCACGGACCGGGCCGATCCCTTGGCCACCGGACCCAGCCCCTCGCCCCAGCCGATGACGATACTGGGCAGGTGAAACCGGTCTTTCAGCCGGCCGGCAACAATGCCGATCACGCCGGGATGCCAGCCCTCGCCCGCGGCAATCAAGATGCCGCAATCGGGATCGGCCGCCAGCGCCCGCTCGGCGTCACTGCTGGCCTGTTCAAGTATGGCGGCCTCGACGGCCTTGCGGTCCTCATTCAGCGCATGCAGGCGCTCGGCGATCGCGATCGCCTCCGCCCGGTCATCGGTGGCGAGGAGTTTTGCGGCCAGCCAGGGGTCCCCGACACGGCCGCCGGCATTCAGGCGCGGCCCAAGCACAAAAGTGGCATGGTAGACACTGTCAATCTGGCTCAGACCGGCGATGTCGGCCAGGGCCCGCAAGCCTGTATTCTGGCCTTTTGAAAGGACTTTGAGGCCCTGGCGCACAAATGCCCGGTTGACCCCCTGCAGCGGGGACATGTCGCACAGGGTTCCGAGCGCACACAGGTCAAGCCAGTCGACAATATCCGGCAGGCCGGCATCGGGCGCTAGCCCGCGGGCACGCGCCAGGCGGTTCAGGGCCGCGACAAAGACGAAGACAACCCCGGCCGCCGCCAGATGCCCCTGTCCGGACGTATCATCGGGTCGGTTCGGATTGACCAGGGCCGCGGCCGGCGGGGCCTGCCGGCCCATCAGGTGATGATCGATGACGATGACCGGCAGATCAATGCGCGCAGCCTCTTCCAGTGCCGACTGGGCCGCTGCGCCGCAATCCACGGTGATAACAAGATCTGCACCGGCCTGCTTCAGGGCCCGGAAAGCGCCGGGGCTGGGGCCGTAGCCCTCGATCAGACGATCAGGAACATACAGGCCGAGGTCACGTCCCCAGGCCCGGAAATAGCGCGCCAGAATCGCCGATGAGGTGCCGCCATCGACGTCATAATCCGCAAACACCGTGACCCGGCGTCCCTCGACAATGGCGTCGAGCACCAGCGCTGCGGCCTGATCCATGTCGCGGAAGCTGGACGGATCGGGAAACAGCGCCCGCAGCGTTGGGCTGAGATAGGCACCGACCGCGTCAGGCGTGAGTCCGCGCGGCGCCAGCAGGCGCGCCAGAAGGTCCGAGCCGTCAAGATGCCGGGCAAGGGCCCGGACATGATCATCATCCGGTGTCTGCAGGCGCCAGAACCGCCCTCCGAAACTCTCTCTGACGTCGAGCCCGGTCACGCTCCGCCTACCCGGCCGGGAAAACCGACCGGATGCGCCGCACCGTCCGGTCTGCCGAACTCATCACCAGCGTATCGGTCTCGACCTCGCCGCCGGCCCGGCGGACCACGCCGCTGACCAGGCCACCCGAGGTCACGCCGGTGGCGCAGAAAACGGTTTCGCCCGAGGCCAGTTCTGACAGGTCATATTTCCGCTCCATGTCCTCGATTCCGGTCCGTGCCGCCCGGCCCCGCTCGACATCGTTGCGGAAATGCAGCCGGCCCTGCATCTGTCCGCCGACGCATTTCAGAGCAGCCGCAGCCAGGACGCCTTCCGGTGCCCCACCGCGTCCGACATACATATCGATCCCGGTCATCGGATTGGTCGTGTTGATGACGCCGGCGACATCGCCATCCGAAATCAGGTGGATCCGGGCCCCGGCGCTGCGCAGGCTGTCAATAATGTCGGCATGGCGGGGACGATCGAGGACGCAGGCGGTCATCTGGCTGACATCACAGCCGCGGGCCCGGGCGAGGGCCTGAATGTTCTCAGCCGGGCTGGCGTCCAGGTCAATAATGCCGTCCGCATAGCCGGGCCCGATGGCGATCTTGTCCATATATGTATCCGGGGCGTAGAGCAGCCCGCCACGCGGCGCGATCGCAAGGACCGCCAGGGCGTTGGACATGGCCTTCGCCGTCAGGGTCGTGCCCTCAAGGGGGTCTAGCGCAATATCGATCTCAGGCCCCCGCCCGGTGCCGACCTCTTCGCCGATATACAGCATCGGGGCCTCGTCGCGTTCGCCCTCGCCAATCACCACCCGGCCCTGGAAGTCGACCGCATTGAAGGCCTGTCGCATGGCGTCAACGGCGGCGGCATCCGCGGCCTTTTCATCGCCACGCCCAACCAGTTTCTCGGCAGCGATGGCTGCCTGCTCGGTGACCCGGACCATGGCATCCGCCAGATGCGGTACCAATATGCTGTCTGCCATGTTCATCTCCTTACACGCCCCGTGGGCCCCTTACTGGCCCGGTCAGGCCATGGAATCGATTGGAATGAGCTGCGGCGACCCGACCGTACAGGACAGGCCGGCAACATGTGCAGCCGCCACCCGCATATCGCCCCGGCTGCACACATGGGTCATGATCGCCACCGGGGAGGCCCCGGTCTCATCGGCGGAATCCTGCAACAGCTTATCGACCGACACATTCTGAGCCGCCAGCGCCTCTGACAGACTGGCCAGCGCGCCCGGCTTGTCGGACAATTTGACCCGCAGGAAAAAGGCGCTGCGCTCGGTCGGAGCCGCGTCGACAAAGGTTCTGCGGACATGGTGATTGGCCCGTCCAAAGGGGGAGCGTGCCGTCGGGCTGAACAGTTTCGATATATCGCCCATGACCGCACTGGCGGTTGGTCCGGCGCCGGCCCCCGGCCCGGTCAGGGTGACGGCGCCAAGCGGGGGCCCCTCGACCCGGACGGTATTGAGCGACCCGTCAATCCGGGCCAGCGGGTGGTGCATGGGCAGGGCCATGGGTGCGACCCGGCAAACCACGCCCTGATCGCTCAGCAGGGCTTCCGCGATCAGCTTGATCCGCAGGCCCAGCCGGTCAGCCAGAACGAGGTCAAGCAGCTCGATCGTGTCCACGCCAGACACCGACACCCTGTTGAAATCGAGGTCCGCGGTAAATGCGATGGAAGCAAGAATCGCGGCCTTATGGGCCGCATCCATGCCGGACACGTCCAGCGTCGGGTCGGCTTCCGCATAGCCCAGCCTCTGGGCTTCATCGAGCACGTCGTCATAGGATCGAGCGGCGCGCAGCATTTCCGTCGTCAGGAAGTTGCAGGTCCCGTTGAGGATACCGGTGACGCGCTGGATGGTGACGCCCGTCAGGGAATCGCGCAGCACCCGCACGACCGGGACGCCGCCCGCCACCGCGGCTTCAAACATCAGGTCGACATCGCGCGACTGGGCCAAATCTTCCAGCGCCTGGCCGTGCATGGCAATCAGAGCCTTATTCGCCGTGACCACGGGCTTGCCGGCATTCAGGGCTGTCTCGACGGCAAATTTCGCAGGGCCGTCAGACCCGCCCATGAGCTCGACAAAGACATCGACATCGGGATCCTCTGCCAGCGTGGCGGCATCATCAAACCAGCGATAAGCGCCGATGCTGACGGGCCGGTTGCGGCTGCGCGAGCGCGCCGACACACCCACAATCTCCACCTCGCCCGGCAGGCGCAGGCCAGCCTGCTGCTCGACCAGCTCAATCAGCCCACAGCCGACATGGCCAAGCCCGGCAATCCCCAATCTGACCTTTTTCAAGATCCCGTTCTCCTCAGACCGGCCGCGGACGTCGCTTCCGCAGCCAGAAACTTCTTGATATTGCGCGCGGCCTGGCGAATGCGCTGTTCATTTTCGACCAGGGCAATCCGGACATGCCGGTCTCCCAGTTCACCAAACCCGCCCCCGGGCGCGACGGCAACGTGCGCCTCTTCCATCAGTTTCAGAGAGAATTCAAGACTGCGCTGATCACCACATTGCGGGGGAATTTCGGCCCAGGCGAACATCGACGCCTTCGGCACCGGCACATCCCAGCCGGCCCGGCCGAAACTCTCGCACAAAATGTCCCGCCGGGTGCGGTAAATCCGGCGAAACGACTCCACACAGTCCTGCGGCCCGTCCAGGGCGGCACAGGCCGCAACCTGGACCGGTGTAAAGGCCCCGTAATCCAGATAGGATTTGACCCGCGCCAGCGCCGAGATCAGCCGTTCATTGCCGGCCGCGAACCCTATGCGCCAGCCCGCCATGGAATAGGTTTTCGACAGGGTCGTGGTTTCAACAGCAATGTCCCGGGCGCCGTCCACCTGCAGGATGGAGGGTGTGGGCTCGTCGAAATAAATCTCATTATAAGCCAGATCTGACAGGATGTAGATATCATTCGCCTTGGCCAGCTTCACCGCGTCACGATAGAAGTCGAGATCGCAGACCGCCCCTGTCGGATTGGACGGATAGCACAACACCATGGCGGTCGGCTTGGGCACGCAATAGCGCAGGGCGCGACTGATCCCCGACAAATAGGCCTCCGGCGTTTCCGCCGGGACAGCGCGGATCGAGGCGCCGGCCATGATGAACCCGAAATGGTGCAGCGGGTAAGACGGGTCGGGCGCCAGAATGATGTCTCCCGGCGCCGTGATGGCCTGGGCGAGATTGGCAAATCCTTCCTTCGAACCGAGGGTCACAACGACTTCGCGGTTCTTGTCCAGCGACACGTCAAATCTGCGCTTGTAATACTCGACCAGCGCCCGGCGCAGGCCGGGAATCCCGCGCGAGGCGGAATAGCCATGCACATCCGGCTTGCGCGCCGTTTCCACCAGCTTGTCTATGATATGCGGCGGCGTCGGCATATCCGGATTGCCCATGCCCAGATCGATAATGTCGGCACCGGCCGCCCGCAATTCCGCCTTGCGCCGGTTGACCTGCTCGAACACATAAGGCGGAAGGCGCCGGATTTTGTGAAATTCGCCACCCATTGGGTCACTCCAGTCAGTTAGGGTCGGGTCCGCTTACATCTGCGCGCGCGGAACGTCAAAACGTGCTTTGAGCCGGGCGACATCCTGATCGCTCAGCAGGTCGGGCTCGGGAACCTCGGCATCAAAGGCCGCAGCGACCTCGCCAACCCAGGCCCGCATCTGATCCGCGGTCTCTGCCGGCGGGGCGGCGCGATCCGTTTCAAGGAACCGCGCCCTTGCGGCGATGGCCATCTGGCCAGACAGCGGCCGTATATCACCCCGCCCATGATCCGCCCCAAGGGTGGGAATATCCCGGATCTGACGATAGTCGCGACCTTCAATTTCAACCCGGCTGGCCGCATACCATTCCGGCGCCGCCTCCCGCAGTTCGCGCATCTGGTCAAAAGACGACGCGCAACCGGGCAGAAGGGCAAGAATTACCATTAAGGGCACACGCATTAACATCTTCCCGGGCAAAACGAACGAATACCAAACAGTTTCCGTCGTATAGGCGTTCTTCAAGATTGGCGAGACCGAGGCCACATGCCCGATAAGAATAAATATGGTAGTCTGAAAGACATGACCCTGACGACAGCCTTCTCCAGCCTCGACCCCGAGGAAATGCAGCGTATGGCGGTCAACCTGATGCGCGCAACACAGGAAGCGCAGGCGCTGGTGACCCGCTCCCTGCTGACCTATGGCGACCGGACGTCCTCGCCGGACCGTCAGGACCCGTTCGGGGCGCTGGAGGCCCAGGCGCGGCTTGGCAGTGCCCTGGCCCAACACCCGGAAAAGACCGGCGAAGCGATGATGGCCCTGTGTCAGGGCTGGATGTCCCTGTTTGAGTCCATAGCCGCGGGCACACCGCCGCCCAGAGACAAGCGCTTTTCCGACCCGGAATGGACCTCCAACCCGGCCCTTGATTTTGTCCGTCGGGCCTGGGCGCTGAATGCAGACTGGCTCAACAGCCTCGTGGATGCCGCCGCCGACGACCTTGATCCCGAAACCCATCTGAACGCCAAATTCTTCATCGGCCAGTGGATCGATGCCATGGCGCCGACCAATTTCATGGGCACCAATCCAGCCGTCGTGCGCACGCTTCTGGAAACAGGCGGCGGCAGCCTGGCAGATGGCATGCGGAATTTGCGCAAGGATTTCGAACGCGGCCAGGGCCGGCTGGCCATGACCCAGACGGATGAAACTGCCTTCCGGGTGGGTGAGAATGTCGCCACCGCCAAGGGCGAGGTGGTGTATCGCAACCGGCTGATCGAGATCATCCACTATGCCCCGACCCGCAAGACCATGCGCGAAATCCCCATGCTGATCTTCCCGCCCTGGATCAATAAATTTTATGTCCTCGACCTGCAGCCGGAAAACTCGATGATCCGGTGGCTGCTGTCGAAACGCATCAACACCTTTGTCGTGTCCTGGCGGTCCGCGGATGCCGAAACCCGCAACTTTAAATGGGATGATTATGTCGAACAGGGCGTGCTGACGGCGCTGGACGTCGTCACCCGGGAATCCGGCGCACGCGATGTCAACACGATCGGCTATTGCATTGGCGGAACGCTGCTGACCTCGGCCCTCGGCCACATGGCCCGGACCGGCGACACCCGGATCAGGTCGGCAACCTTTTTTGCGTCACAGTCGGATTTCCAGAATGCCGGGGAACTGAAGGTCTTCACCACCGATGATGCCTGCGACTATCTCGACACGGTGATCGAAGACAATGACGGCATTATGCCGGGAAGCATGATGGGCGAGACATTTAACTGGCTGCGTCCAACCGATCTCGTCTGGCGCTATGTCGTCGACAATTACATGCTGGGCAAATCACCAAAGCCCTTTGACCTGCTCTACTGGAATGCCGACCAGACCAACATCCCCGGGCCGACCCATAAGACCTATCTCAAGCAGCTCTACAATCAGAACGAGCTGGCGCGCGGTGTGTTCAAAGTTCTGGGTCAGCCGGTCTCAATGGCCGACATCAAGATCCCGGTCTTTGTACAGGCCAGCCGCTCCGACCATATCTGCCCCTGGCACTCGATTTATAACGGCGCCCGGAATTATGGTGGCGAGGTGACCTTTACCCTGGCCGGGTCGGGACACATTGCCGGGGTGATCAATCCCCCTGACGCGCAGAAATACCAGCACTGGACCAATGCCGACTTTCCCGACGCCCCAGAGACGTGGCTGACCGGGGCAGAGGAACAGGCTGGCTCGTGGTGGCCGAGCTGGTGGCGCTGGCTCAAGGCCAAGTCCGGCGACCGGGTTCCAGCCACCCCGCCGATTCCCCGTGGCCTCGGCAGTGCGCCGGGCCAGTTTGTCACGCTCAGCCTGGCCGACATAGATGCCGGCAAGCAGCCGGCAGGCCCGTTTAGTGCCGACCTGGAACGCGATGTCCGGGCGCGCGCCTGGGCCAAAACCACGGCCAAGGCAACTGCTAAGGCCGCCGCTAAGGCCGCCGCCAGGGCCGTTGAAAAACCAGAAGCGGCACCAAAGCCGAAAGCCGCGGTCAAGCCCAGGGCAGCCGCCAAAGCGGCCGGGAAACCCAAAGCGGCGGCAGGCGCGGCCTCCAGGACGCGCAAGACGCCGCGTAAACCCCGGACCAGCAAGGCCTAGGCTGAGCGGTCTGGCCTCGCATCTGCGGCCCGTGTTCGGGCCACAACCCATTCGTCCGGGGTCATCACCCTTTCCAGCCTGTCCAGCTCGTGGCGCGCTGCCGCATTGCCCAGTGACAGAGCCCGGCCAAACCAGACCGCGGCGGTCACAAGGTCTGGCGGCGCACCATGGCCGCCGGCATGGGCCACGCCCAGATTGAACGCACACCGGCTGTCGCCAAGCCCGGCGCCTTTCTCCCAATAGGCCCG
Source organism: uncultured Hyphomonadaceae bacterium (assembly GCA_938084575.1). GTDB lineage: Bacteria > Pseudomonadota > Alphaproteobacteria > Caulobacterales > Hyphomonadaceae > Henriciella. The sequence goes on along the minus strand of CALKFG010000001.1, from coordinate 42,922 downwards.
GGCGGCAGCGAAATCCTGGGGCCCGCCATCACCGGTCATGGCCATGCGGCCCAAATGGGTCAGGGCGTCAGTGTCCTGCCCCTCAGCCGCGGCCTCGAACAGGGCCCGGGCGCGTTCTGGATCCGCCGCCCCTCCTTCGCCGTGAAGCCACATGAAACCGAGATTGAACTGGCCCGCCGGGAGGCCCTGCATCGCGGCGGCGTGATAAGAGGTCCGCGCCGCAGCCAGATCCTGAGGCACACCCCGCCCGTGCTGCAGCAAGGCCCCGTAATTATTCGCCGCCCCGGCATGCCCAAGCGCCGCAGCCCTCTGCATCAGTCCGGCGGCCTCGGTCAGACGCACGCCGCCATCGGACCGGTGCATCAGGGCATGGGCCCGCTCGAAAAGCTGCTGGGCTTCGGACATGGGCAGGATTTAGCCCGGGCGCCGCGACCGCCAAGCCTTTTCGGCCTGCGGCGCGTCACAGGCCTGTCCTCCCTTGCCAAACTGACGGCCTCAAGCTTCAGTACCGTGGCTGTGGATTTGGAGTGTCCCGATGAACTGGAGCGCCGCCGATTATCTGATCTTTGCCCTGATGGTGCTGGCGCTCGTCGGTGGCCTGATACTGATGCGGCGCATGTCCGGCGACATTGCCTACAGGCTGGGCGCCCTGACGGCCCTGTTGGCCGGCTTTGTCATGGTCTGGGCCAATGGGGCTGTCGGCCTCATCGGCGCTGAGGGGTCCGACCTGAACCTGCTCTTCTTTGCCTTTCCAGGCCTCGGACTGCTCGGCGCCGCCCTGTCGCGCCTGCGCCCGGCCGGCCTGGCCCGAACCTGTACCCTCTTGCTGATCGCGCAACTCACTGTCGGGGCTGGCCTTTTTCTGACCGGCCTCATCAGCCAGAAGGATGTGCCGGTGCGGGATGTCGCCCTGACAACCCTTGTGTTTGCAACCGCATGGGGCCTTGCCGCGGCGCTGTTTCAGCGCGCCGCGCGCCGTTCACCTAGCTGACCAGGCCCATTTCCGACCGGTAGCGCCGCCGCAGCAGGTCGATCGGGGCAAGGTCCCCCTGTTTCGGTTCTTCATAATGCCAGTAGGTCCAGCCATTGCAGGCCGGCATTTTCTGAACATGCGCGCCCATGCGGTGAATGGAGCCGGTGGCATCGCCGGTTGTCAGGCTGCCATCAATACGGATCCGGGCATGGAAGCGTCGCTTCGGGCTGTACAGCCGGTCGCCGGGCTTCAGCCAGCCATTTTCGATCAGGGCGCCGAACGGCACGCGGGGCAGCCCCCGCTTGCCGCGCTCGATTTCCAGCAGGTCAGGCGCCACCGGCGTGATGCCGGCAAGCCGGGCCCGAGACAGGCGGACATGCGCCGGATCCTGCTCGATGCCAACATAATCGCGGCCCAGCATCTTGGCCACGGAGGCGGTTGTGCCGGTTCCGGAGAACGGGTCCAGCACAACATCGCCGGGGTTGGAACAGGCCAGAAGCACACGCCTGAGCAGGGCTTCGGGCTTCTGCGTCGGATGCGCTTTTTTGCCATCCTCGCCCTTCAGCCGCTCCGCACCGCCGCAAATCGGAATCAGCCAGTCCGACCGCATCTGCTTGTCTTCATTGAAGACCTTCAGCGCGTCATAATTGAAGGTGACCCGCGACTTTGCCGACTTGCCGGCCCAGATCATGGTTTCATGGGCATTCTGGAACCGGGTGCCCTTGAAATTCGGCATCGGGTTCGATTTTCGCCAGATCACATCGTTCTGGATCCAGAACCCTGTATCCTGCAGGATGGTCCCGACCCTGAAAATATTATGATACGATCCGATCACCCAGATCGCACCGTCCGGCTTGAGGATGCGCCGGCACTCGCTGAGCCAGTCATGGGTGAACAGGTCGTAGGCGTCGAAACTGTCAAACTGGTCCCACTCATCGGTCACACCATCTACCTGCGACTGGTCGGGGCGGGTCAGCCCGCCACCCAGCTGGAGATTATAAGGCGGGTCGGCAAAGATCAGGTCGACCGACGCATCCGGCAGGCGGGACAGCACGTCAATGCATTCGCCCTCAATGATGGTGTTTCTGTTCAGGTCCATGGGACTCTACGCTCCGAATCAGTTGGTTTTTCGCAGCCCCTCGAATCACCCTGTTTGGGTTAGCGAGACGTTACCAAACGCAATATCAGCAGCGGGCGGCCCCCGGTCTGGCTGCGGGCGACGCCCCGGCTGGGCCGGACCCTGCCGGTCAGGATTACCGGCCTGCTGCTGACCGGAGTCGAAACCGGGGCCGTATGGCGCCCCTCCGAGGGCGCAGCTGCCGGCCCTGCCACCTGCCACACTTCCGCCCGTGCCGCCCTTGGGCGGGCCCTGCCTCCTGCCACGCCGCCGCCCGTGCCCCCTGCGCCGGCCCTGCCTCCTGCCACACTTCCGCCCTGTGCCCCCCTTGGGCGGGCCCTGCCTCCTGCCACGCCGCCGCCCTGTGCCCCCCTTGGGCGGGCCTGGCGCCTGCCACACTACCGCCCGTGCCCCCTGCGCCGGCCCTGGCGCCTGCCACGCCGCCGCCCTGTGCCCCCCTTGGGCGGGCCTGGCGCCGGATGCCCGGCTTTTTGATCGCGGGTGTTGACGCTGGGGAATGCTTGCCAAGGCCAGCCAGTCTTTCACTGTGCTGGCCATGGCATCAGAATCCTCGAAGCTCTCCTTGCCGCGTGTCCTGGCCTTTGCCGGGATCGGCGTGCCGCTCGCCGCGATCGGCCTGCCCATGGGCGTGTTTCTGGCGCCGCTCTATGCCGAAGAGCTGGGCCTCGGGACCGCCGCCGTCGGACTGGTCATGATGATGCTGCGATTCTGGGACATTGCGACCGATCCGGTCATGGGCTGGCTGGTCGACTGCCGGCCGACCCGCTTTGGGCGCATCAAGCACTGGATCCTGGCCAGTGTCCCGATCCTGATGCTGGCCAGCGTCTTCCTGTTCCTGCCGGCCGACGGGGTCGCCAGCCCGCTCTATCTCGGCCTCTGGCTCGGTGTGCTGTGGCTGGGTTTCACCATGCTGCAGACCCCCTATGCCAGCTGGGTGCCGATGATCGCGGTCGATTATGACGACCGCTCGCGCCTGTTCCTGTGGCGGGAAATTCTCAATACGGGCACGCTGCTGGCGCTGCTGATCATCCCGACCCTGCTGGCCCTGTATGGCGATTTCGCGCGGCGCGAGCAGGTCATGGTGATGGGGATCATCCTGCTGGTGACCCTGCCGGTCAGCGTCGGACTGGCCTGCCTGTTTGTCCCCGACGCCCCGCCCCGCCCGGAGGACCGGCCGGTGGCGTTTTCCTGGCCGGCGCTGCGCACCGCCCTGTGCGACCCGGCCGTGGCGCGCCTGCTCAGCGTCGAGGTGCTGATCGGCATTGCCGTCGCCGCCACCGGGGCAACCTTCCTGTTTACCGCCGAGGACGCGTTCGGCGTCACCGCCCTCGCCCCCGTCATTCTGCTGGTTCATTTCGTCACCGGCTTCTGCGCCATGAGCGGCTGGACGTGGCTGTCCCGGCGGACCGACAAGCCGCTGGTCGCCCGGTGCATCTGCGGCTGGTCGTCGCTGACCTTCCTGATTTACCTGCCGCTGGCGCTGAACGGTGGCGGCCCGGTTCTGCTGGCCTTCGGCGCCCTGGTGTCGGGGATCGGCTTCGGGTCTGCCCCGATCATGCTGCGCTCGATGATGGCGGACGTCATCGAACGCGAGCACCAGCTGACCGGGGAAAGCCGGGCCGGCCTGTATTATTCCCTGAATTCAGCCGCCTACAAGGTTGGAGCCAGTTTTGGCATCGGCATCCCCTACGTCCTGCTTGAGGCCCTGGCCGGCTACCGGCCCGGCAGCGACAATGGTCCGGCCGAGATCGCCGGCCTGATCTGGGTGTTTGTCGGTGTCCCCGTGGTCGCCTATGGCCTGCCGGTGCTGATCCTGCGCAACTACCCACTGACCCGCAAGGCCTATGCCGCGATCAAGGCCCCGGCGGCGCGCTGACGCTGCGGCGCGGCCGGCATCAGCCCAGCCCGAGATCATATTGCCGGGTGTCCCCCGGCGCCGGCGGGCAGAACAGGTCGGTGCGCAGCGGCGGGCGCGGCCCGTCCAGCCCGAACTGGCGCAGGGCCCGCGCGAACCGAACCGCGATCAGACGGGCACGGGGGCCCTGCCCGCGACCGCGGCGAAACCAGTCGGCATCATAATCCCGCCCGCCGCGCATGTCGCGCAGCAGGTTAATGACCCGGGCGGCACGGTCGGGATAATGCTGCAGCAGCCATTCATGCATCACATCCTTGAGCTCATGCGGCAGGCGCAGCAGGACATAGCCGGCCCAGCTAGCGCCATGATCGGCACAGGCGTGAAGCAGGCCCTCAATCTCGGCTTCGTTCAGGGCCGGCACAATCGGCGCCATCATGACCATGACCGGAACCCCGGCCTCGCTCAGCGCCTGAACCGTTTCGAGGCGACGGTGCGGCGCCGCCGCCCGCGGCTCCATCCGCCGGGCCAGACGGGGATCGGCGGTGGTGATGGAGACACCCACCCGGCACAGACCCTGCCTGGCCATGGGTGCGATCAGGTCGAGGTCCCGCAGGATCAGCGCCGACTTGGTCAGCAGCGACACCGGATGCTGATGGTCGGACAGAACCTGGAGCAAGGCCCGGGTCAGCTCCAGCTTCTTTTCAACCGGCTGATAAGCGTCCGTGTTCACACCCAGCGCGATCGGACGAGGCCGGTAGGTCGGTCGCGACAGGGCGCGCCGCAGCAGGTCAGGTCCGTCCGGCTTGAAAAAAATCCGGCTCTCAAAATCCAGACCGGCAGACAGGCCGTGATAGGCATGGGTCGGGCGGGCAAAACAGTAAACGCAGCCATGTTCACACCCCCGATAGGGATTGATCGACCGGTCAAAATGAATGTCCGGCGAGCGGTTGAAACTGATAATCGTCCGGGCCGACTCCGGTGTCAGCTCGGTGCGCAGTGGCGGCGCAGCCTCCTCAATTGTGCCCCAGCCATCATCAAAGGCAAGATGGTCATACGGCTCATAGCGGCCACTCGCATTCGACACCGCGCCGCGTCCCCGCGCCGGCTCAAGGCCCGTCCCCAGCGCCTTCAGCGCATCCTGACTGACCCGGCCCGTGGCCTGAAGTTTCTGTCCCCGTCTCATCCCGGAAGGGCATCACAGCTTTAGGAACAAATCAAGAACATTTACACAGGAAACCGCCCGCCACCCTGTCCTCCCGCAGCCGGCGGGCAACCGGCATTTGCAATCCGGGCAGGCCATGCCCACTTACCCCTTATGCTGTCCATCACCGCCACACTCAGCCTGATCGTGTCCTTCGTGGCCTGTTTCCTGACCGCGTCCAGCGGCGCCGTCTTTCGTCCGGGAGACTGGTATCAAAACATGAAGCGGCCGGGCTGGACCCCCCCGAACTGGATGTTTCCGGTGGTCTGGTCCTTGCTTTACACCGCCATGGGCGTGTCGGCCTGGATGGTCTGGCTCGCGGGCGGGATTGCGGCCCTGCCCGTCCTGCTGCTCTACACAGTCCATCTGGGTGTGAACGCCGCCTGGTCATGGCTGTTTTTCGGCCGCCAGCGCCTCGACCTGGCCCTGATCGATTCGGTGCTGCTGTGGGTCCTGATCGCGGCCATCATCATCGGCTTTGCCAGCTTCAGCCTGGTCGCGGCGCTGCTCTTGCTGCCATATCTGGCCTGGGTCAGCGTCGCCACGGCCCTGAATTTCCGTCTGCTGCAGCTGAATGGCCGCAGGGGGCAGGCCCGGGCTGCGGACTGACCGCGACCGGCTAGCGCCGCAACGCCACATCCAGAGCCTTGCGGAAGACCGTGGGCAGGGCCGCCTGCGCGTCCTGCGCCGGGGTCCATGGCCCGGCATGGTCGGCCTGCGCCGACCAGACGCGGAGTTCGAGAGAAAAATGCGTAAAAATGTGCCGGACATGGCCGAGCGGCTGCCAGTCGGCCGCAAGCGGTGGCGCCGGATCCGGGCCCGGCACGCCCTCCGACCAGACACTGCCCGGCAGGCCGAGCATGCCACCCAACAGGCCCCGGGCCGGGCGGGTTTCCGTCATCACAGAGCCGGTCGGACTGAACAGGACATAGACATGCCCCCGGCGATGCGGCCTGGCCGCCTTTTTCGGTTTAAGGGGATACCGCGCCGGATCGGCCTCGGCGCGGGCCGCGCACATGCCGCCAAGGGGACAGGTTGCGCAGGACGGCGTTTTTGGTGTGCACACCGTGGCGCCAAGGTCCATCAGGGCTTCGGCGAATTCGGCGGGCCGGTCTGCCGGCACCAGCGCCTCGACCTGTGCCCGGATGGCGGCTTTTTCCTTCGCCCACGGCCCCTGAGCCGCCAGCAGCCGGGCAAAGACCCGCTCAACATTGCCATCCACGGCTGCGGTCCGTTGGCCGAAGGCCAGCGCGGCTACCGCTCCGGCCGTGTAGGGCCCAATCCCCGGAAGCGCACGCAGACCAGACTCCGTCTCCGGCCAGCCCCCGCGGCGGGCAATCTCCCGGGCACATTTTAACAGGTTCCGGGCCCGGGCATAATAACCCAGCCCGGCCCAGGCGGCCATGACCTCTTCGTCGCGGGCGGCGGCGAGATCCGCGACCTGTGGCCAGCGCCGGAGGAATGCAAGATAATAGCTGGTCGCATGCGGCACGGTGGTTTGCTGCAGCATAATCTCGGCCAACCAGACGCGGTAGGGATCGGGCCGCCGCCCCTGGGCACGCGCCACGGGCCCCACCCGCCATGGCAGGTCACGCGCTTCGGTCAGATACCAGTCGAGGAGACGGTCCGGCAGATTGGCAAGAGATGACGTCAGCACCATGGTGCCGGTCTCGGACGGGTAGCCTGCCAGGTCAAGCCTGACCTTGGGCCCCGCCCGGCCGCCCCGCATCCCGGCAACCGGCCCGGCATGCGGCTGGCGCGGCGGCGCGACGCGGTGTAGTTTCCGGTTGCAGGAGGGATGTCATGAACGCGTCTGACGCCATACACTGGACCCTGGACACCGTGGCCACGCGCCTGGGTGACCCCAAGGACGAAATCTATGCCCGCCTGTTTGCACAAAGGCCCGATTTCGAAGAGCTTTTCATCATGGACACGGATGGGGGCGTCCGCGGATCAATGCTGTCCACAAGCCTGAACTGCGTCCTCGGTGTCGCCGCGGGCAGCGAGACGCCCGGCCTGCTGCTCGAGGCCGCCCGGATGATCCATGATGGCTATGGGCTTAGCGACGGTGACATCGACCTGATGTTCCGGATCATCCGGGATGTCTGCCGCGACACCGTCGGCGAGGACTGGACCGTGGAGCTCGACCAGCACTGGACCACGCTGCTCGACACCCTGTCACAGATCGGCGCGACCCCGGATTAAGCTGACGCCGCCTCTTCCCTAAATGCGCGCAGCAGCGCAATGTGGGCCAATGGTAAAACGCTCCGATCTCGACCCGATTGAGGAAGCCCGCGCCCGGGTCAGGTTGCGCTATGCCAAGACGAAACCGATCCATCCCGGTCCGCCGGCCTTCAGCGTCCTGGCCAACAGGCTGACCCGCAAGGCCCTGCCCAAGGGCGCGCCAAGCCTGGCCCGCCTGCAGGTCAATTGGAAACAGATTGTCGGCGAGCATCTCGCCCGGCTGTGCTATCCGGAAAAAATCGGCACCGCGCGGGGCGGACGTCGGCTGACACTGAGAGTGGTGCCGGCCGCCGCCGGTCTCGTCCAGCATCAGAGTGAAATTATCCGCCAGCGTGTCTCTGTCGCCGCCGGCGGCGACATTACTGAGATCCGGCTTCAGCAGCGCGCCCTTGCTGATTCCGCCTGGAAGGACAGGTCCCGCCCCACCGCACCCGCTTTGACTCCGGCCGAAATCGCGGCCCTGTCCGAGGATTGTGCCGGGATAGATGATGCCCCTCTGCGCGCCGCCCTGATCGCGCTGGGCGAGGTCCTGCTGCGCCAGGACAAGGCGCCTCCGGATGCTCCGGATTAACGATTTGGCAACTTTCGCCGCACACATTTGATTAACAGAAGGTTACGAACATGCTCAAACAAACCCGTCGCACTGCGCTTGGCGCCCTGGCCTCCCTTGCCCTTGTGGCCTGTGGTGGCGCGGGCAATGGCGAGGCCCCCGGCAGCAGCCCGACCTCCGGATCACAGGCGTCTGAGAGCCTCGACATGGTGCTGGGGGCGGCAGATGCGCCTGTGACGCTGATCGAATACGCCTCCTGGACCTGCGGCGCCTGCCTGCAATTCCATAACGACGTCGTGTCCATGCTGAAGACCGACTATATCGAAACCGGCAAGGTTCGCCTGGTCTTCCGGGAGTTCCCGACCGCGCCAACCAATGTTTCGGTGGCCGGCTTCGCGATTGCGCGCTGCAGCGGCGCTGATACCTATTTCGACGTCATCGATGAACTGTTTGACCGCCAGAGCGCGGTGCTGTCACTGGTTCGCAGCGGCGGCCAGGTCAAGCAGGCGCTGGTTCAGATCGCCATGAATAACGGCATCGGCAATGAGGCCGAATTGGATGCCTGCCTGCAGGATGAAGGCGTGCGGCGCGCCATCAGTACGGCGGTCGGGCGGGGTGATGCCATGGGCGTGTCGGCGACCCCGACCCTGTTCCTGAACGGGGACAGGCTGGACGGGTTTAAATGGCGCTCTGCCGACGGTATGCGCGAGGTTCTGGACGAAGCCCTTGGTGTGACGGCGGAATCGAGCGACACCGGTGCGGCTGACGACTAGGTCAAAGGAGCCGGCATGCACATTAAAGAACTGCGCATTGCCGGCTTCAAGTCATTCGTTGACCCCGAATCGATTCCGATTGAACCCGGACTGACGGGCATTGTCGGGCCAAATGGCTGCGGCAAATCCAACCTGCTGGAAGCCCTGCGCTGGGCGATGGGCGCCACCTCCGCACGGGCCATGCGCGGCGGGGAAATGGATGATCTGATCTTCAATGGCGCGGCAGGACGGCCGGCGCGCGAGCTGGCCGAAGTCACGCTGGTTCTGGACAATCAGGCCCGCTCTGCGCCCGCAGAATTCAACGGCTCTGATACGATTGAAATCCTGCGCCGCCTGAAACGCGGTGCAGGATCGACTTATAAACTGAATGGGCGAACGGTTCGCGGGAAAGACGTCAAGCTGGTCTTTGCCGACGCGTCGACGGGGGCGAACTCCCCCTCGCTGGTCCGACAGGGCCAGATCTCCGAGCTGATTGCTTCCAAACCGCAAAATCGCCGCCGCATACTGGAAGAGGCTGCCGGCATTTCCGGCCTGAATGCACGCCGGCACGAGGCGGAACTGAAACTGCAGGGAGCCGAGACCAATCTTGAGCGGCTGTCAGAGGTCTCGGCCGAGGTCGAGCGGCAACTGGAGAGCCTCAGGCGGCAGGCCAGAAAGGCGCGCAAGTACAAGGATCTCAGCACCCGAATTCGGGCCCTCGAGGTTTTCTCGGCGCATTTAAAATGGGTTCAGGCCACAGCCGACAGGGACAGGGCGGCCGAGGCCCTGAACGCGGCGCGCACCAATCTGGAGAATCTGACCCGGGAGGCCGCCGTGGCCGAGACCCGGCGGCTGCGGGCGTCAGAAACCCTGCAGCCCCTGCGCGATGCGGAAAGCCAGATTGCCGGAAAACTTGGCCAGGCCCGCATCGAACTGGCCCGGGTCGAGACAGAACATGCCTCTGCGGCCGACCAGCTGGCCGCCCTGCGGCGCGATCAGGTCCGCATCGATGAAGATCATGCGCGGGAGACGGCTCAGCTGCAAGAGGCCGGCCTCAACCTCGCCGAGGCCCGCGACCGGCTGGCGGCGCTTCCGGCGCCGACCGAGACCGGCAACCGCGATCAGGAGCGTGCGGCGGAAGCCCGGCTGGCGGCGGCCCGGTCCGCCCTCGATGACGCCCAGGAGGCCGTCGATCTCGCCGCTGCGGAATTGTCCGACCGGCGGGCCGAAAAGCAGGCCCTCGAGGCCGCTCTGACGGCACATCTGCGCCGGCGGGACCGGCTGGAGGCCGACATCCGGACTCTGACCGAAAGCCTCGAGGCGCTGGGCCAGCCGGCAGACGCGGAAGAGGCTCATGCCCGGGCCCTCAGGGACAGCACACAGGCCGTCGCGGCATATGCCGACGCTGAAACCCGGCTCAGCCAGGCCGAGCAGGCAGTAGCCGCGGCCGAGGCGGCGGACTCGGTGGCCCGTGGCCCCCTGCAGGCGGCTCAGGACGAGTTGCGAACACTGGAAACCGAAATCTCCGGCCTGCAGCGGCTTCTGCGCCGGGCAGAGGATCAGGCAGAACCGGTCCTGCAGGCCCTTCGGACCCGGGACGGCTATGAAAAGGCCGTCGCCGCCGCCCTTGGCGATGACCTGCAGGCCCCGACCGATTCCTCGGCCAGCATGTTCTGGGGCGGCGCCCGCCTGCCCGCCGCAGCGGCCCTGCCCGAGGGGGCCACGCCTCTGTCCCAGTTTGTCGCGGCGCCGGACGCGCTGTCGGCCAGGCTGAGCCAGTGCGGCGTGGTGTCGGCCGGGAGCGGGCCAGATCTCGCCGGCACCCTGCAGCCTGGCCAGCGCCTGGTCAGTGTCGAGGGGCATTTATGGCGCTGGGACGGCTTTATCAGGACACCCGCGGCGCCGGCCTCTGCGGCCGAGCGGCTGGCTCAGCGCGCCCGCCTCGATGCGGCCCAGGCTGCGCTCGGACCGGCCCGCCAGGCCCTGTCAGCCGCGCAGTCGGCCTATGACGCCGCGCGGGGACGCAGGCTGGCGGCAGACAGTGACCTGTCCGCCGCGCGCCAGCAGCTCAGAACCGCCGGACAGGCGCAGGACAGCGCCCGGGATATCCTCGCCGACCTCGCCCGGAAAAATGACCAGATCGCCCTCCGCTCCCATGCGCTTGCCGATCAATTATCGAGGTCTCAAGCTGATTTGGACGACACGCTGAACAACCTGCGTTTGGTTGGCACAGGGGTCGACGATGGGGTCATCGCCACTCTTGCCGACAGGCTTGAGAGGCGGCGCAAAGTTCTGAATGACGCTCGACACGCGGAGACAGAAGCTCGCGGGCAACTAACCGACCTGACCCGCAATCGGCAGCAGGCTATCGCCCGCCGTGCAGCGGTCGAAGATGACGTCACACGATGGACCCGCCACATCGAGGCTGGCACAGCGCGCCTCGAACAACTGACGGCCCGCAAAGCGCAGACCGAAACAGATATCGAGAGCGCTGCTCGCCGACCCGCAGTCCTCACGATTCGGCGTGAGGAATTGTCCAAAACTGTCGGCGACTTCGAGGCCGAGCGACAATCCACCGCTGACAATCTTGCCGAGCAGGAATCGGTTGTTCGCGAAGCCGAACAAACGGCGCGTTTGGCCGCAAATCTTGCCATGACCGCACGCGAGACGCTGGCTGTCGCCAGCGCCCAATCCCAGGCCAGCATTGTCAGACTCGACGAGGTGCTCGTAGCGGCGAGCCTGTTCCAGACCACACCAGAGGGTCTTCTAACACAGGCGAAGTCGGGATTGGGCGAAGACGAAATTACCGATCTCGACCTGCTGCAGGCTGACCGACTGTCGGATCGGTTGAAACTTGAACGCGAGCAGCTTGGAGGGATCAATATGGATGCCGAGGCTGAGGCCGAAGACCTCGCCAGCCGGCTGTGCTCTCAGACTGAAGAGAAAGAGGATCTGCTGGCTGCCATTTCGAAACTTAGAGAGGGTGTGGGCGCCCTGAACGAGGAGGGGCGCGCGAGGTTGATGCAGGCCTTTGACCAGGTGAATGATCACTTCAAGGCGCTTTTCACGACCCTGTTCAGAGGTGGGGAAGCCGAATTGCGTCTTGTTGACGCAGAAGACCCCCTGAATGCCGGTCTTGAAATCATGGCACAGCCACCGGGGAAGCGGCTTGGAACTCTGTCTCTGATGTCCGGCGGCGAGCAGGCCCTCACCGCAACAGCGCTCATTTTTGCTGTATTTCTGTCGCGGCCATCCCCGATTTGCGTCCTCGATGAGGTCGATGCGCCGCTTGACGATGCGAATGTCGACCGCTTCTGCCGGATGCTGGATGAGATGCGCCGGCGCACTGACACACGCTTTGTCGTGATTACACACAATCCGGTCACGATGAGCCGCATGGATCGCCTCTTTGGCATAACCATGCGTGAACGCGGGGTTTCCAAGCTTGTTTCAGTCGATCTCAGCACGGCCGAGCAGCTTGTCGCAGCCGAATAAGGCAGCTACGAAGCCATCATGACCGACCAGGACCCGTCCTCACTTTCAAAACGGATCGCCGCTGCCAAGGCCGAACATACGTCCCAGCGTAAGACTGCCAAAGCGGCCGAACAAGTGCCGGGTGTCTCGGCAGGCGCGATGGCACTTCGTTATGGGGCAGAGTTCGGAACCTCTGTTTTTGTTGGCATTCTCCTCGGCCTGATGATTGACAAATTCGCCGGCACGCGCCCCTGGGGACTGCTGATCATGATGGGGTTCGGCCTTGCGGCTGGCGTCGTCGGTGTTATACGCGCCTATCAAGAGTTGACGGACGCGGCCAATCCGGCCAATAGCGGCCCCGAAACAGGCGAAAAGCCGAGAGAGTAAGGGAAGTTTATGCGTACTTTCTTCCAATACGTCGCAGATCCGATGTACCAGTTCGAGATCCAGGAGTGGTTCGAACTTCCGCACCTGTTCGGCTATAATATTTCGTTCACCAATTCGTCTGGCTTTATGCTTCTGGGCGTTGTTTTGACACTGGCTCTTTTCGGTTACGCCGCGTCGCGCGGGCAGTTGGTTCCAAACCGTCTTCAGTCCATCGGCGAGATCGGCTACGGCTTTGTTGCCGACATGATCCGGGGAACGGCCGGCGAAGAGGGGCTTAAGTTTTTTCCATTCGTGTTCACGCTGTTTTTCTTTATCTTCTCAGCCAACATGGTTGGCATGTCGCCATATGCGTTCACCACCACCAGCCACCTGATTGTAACGGCGGCTTTGTCCATGCTCGTGATCAGCGTTGTCATTATTTATGGCTTTGCAAAGAATGGTCTTAAATTCCTGAAGCTGTTTGCCCCTGCTGGTGCCCCGTGGCCAATCTACATTCTTTTGGTCCCGATCGAAGTGATTTCGTTCCTTGCACGCCCCATGACCCTGTCTCTGCGTCTGTTTGCCAATATGCTGGCAGGACATATCATGCTGAAGCTGTTCGCGGGATTTGCAGTGACGCTGTTTACGCTCGGTGGCGCCTATATCGTGCTCGCCCCGCTCGCTTTCTTTATGGGGGTTGCGCTGAATGCTCTTGAATTTCTCGTTGCCGGCCTGCAGGCCTATGTCTTCGCGATTCTCACCTGTGTCTATTTAAACGACGCGCTTCACCCGGCTCACTAACGGACCCATCACCCGCGGCTCTGAAGCCGTATTCTTAAACTTGACGTTCCCCGCTTAAACCGCTTCAGGGGAGCAACATTGAAACAACTGACCTCTCAAAGGAGAATCTCATGGAAGGCGATATCACACTGGGCCTTAAGTATGTTGGTGCCGGCCTCGCAACGCTGGGCATGATCGGTGCCGCTATCGGCGTTGGTAACATCTTCGGCTCTTTCCTCGACGCGGCTATGCGGAACCCTTCCGCAGCACCCCAGCAGACCGGCAATCTGTTCATCGGTATGGCTCTGTCAGAGGCTCTCGGCATTCTGGCATTCCTGGTCTCTATCCTGATCCTTTTCGTGGTCTAAAACGCAGCCACGTTACGACCTACCAGCATAGAGAGGCCTTCTCAGATGACGTTTTTCGTCCTCGCAGCAGATGTGGCAACAAAGGCGGAAAAGCCTGCTTTTCCACCGTTCGACCCCACGCATTTTGCGTCCCAGCTTTTCTGGCTGGCGATCCTGTTTGGCTTTCTCTACCTGGTGCTGTCCAGGGTTATTCTTCCGAAACTGGGGAGCGTTCTCGAGCACCGTGAAGCCACAATTGCGACAAATCTCGATGAGGCCGCGAGGCTCAATGATGACGCGAGAAGTGCGCAGGATGCTGTTGAAGCCTCCATCAAGGAGGCAAGAATGAAAGCCCGGTCAACGGCAACCGTTGCCCGGGCTAAGATTGATGCTGAAATTCGCGACGAAACCACGAAGGTCGAAGCCGGTCTGGAAGCTGGCCTGGCCGCGGCGGAAGCGCGCATTACGGCCCTCAGGGCTGATGCAATGAAACATGTGGAATCAATCGCCGTTTCTGCAACGGCCGCAATTGTGTCGAAATTCGACGGCACTGTAGCAGAGGACGTCGTCGCATCTGCTGTTTCTGTCGTCGTGTCGGGAGAAAGATCGTGAGAGCAGTGCTAACGGCCTCATTTGTGGTGGCCCTTACTATCCCCCTCGCCAATGCCGCCGGAGTTGCATCCTATCCGGCCTGGTATGCAGACCCCGTCAAACAAACAGCCTTAGGCGCCTTGATTGTCTTTCTGTTGATTGTCTGGAGATTGGGCGGTTTCAAAGTGTTGTTTTCGGCTCTGGACGCTCGCTCTGCCGGCATCCAATCGCAAATTGAGGAAGCCGAAGCGCTTCGCGACGAAGCCGCAAAACTTATGGCGGATGCCGAAAGACGCACTCGTGAGGCAGAAACTGAGGCGCAAGAGATTGTCAGACGTGCGAAAGCGGATGCAAAATCTCTGATGAAGGATGCCCGTGCGGACCTTAAGGCCAAGCTGGAACGACGCGAGGCACAGGCCGAGCAACGGATCGCTCGAGCCGAAACCGAAGCGGCCAATGCAGTCAGGCAGACTGCGGCAGATGCAGCGACGGACGCCGCTCGCAAAATCCTGTCTGCATCAGATCGTTCCGGGGCCCTATTCGACAAAGCGCTGGACGACATCAAAGGTCAGCTCAACTAAGTCGGGTCCAGATCGTGTGGGCTGTGTTTTTCCCGCCCGAAAACAGCGACCATTAGCCAGTTTGGCGCGAGACGTTCAATACGGGGATGACGGGCCAGTATACGCTCCATCCAGCGCTTTCCCCATAGCGAATTCCGTCCGAGCAGGACAACACCGACGATCGCAATCGGTAATCCGATAGGTAAGAGAGGCGTAATAAAGCCAATCGGGATTGCGATCAGGATTAGAACGAGCCCTACAAAAGCATAGGCCTGCCTCAGAAGACCTCGCACACCAGTGCGAAAGAAGCCCAGGGCTAAACGACCGGCATGCTCGCCATCCGAGTACTCGTAATCGTGCTTTTGTCCGTCCGCCATAGTTCTCTATATGGCATTAGCCGCCTTTAGGTCTAGTCAATCGGAACCAATTTCGATGCTGTATGCCGGTTTTTGTATCCTAAAGTCAGTCCCCTAAGCGCATTGGCAACTGTGCCCCCCCAACACCCGGCCAATTTACTCAGCCGCAATAGCATTGGGCGCTGGCGGTGACCATTTCAACTGTGGCTTGCGTGCGGCCTGCGTTTCATCCAGACGATGCAGCGGTGCCAGCAGGGGCGCTTGCCGCAAGCTCGCGTCACCCGCCGCAGCGCGGCGGGCCACCAATAAGACAGAATCACAGAACCGGTCGAGCTCCTGTTTGCTCTCCGTTTCGGTCGGCTCAATCAGCATCGCGCCATGCACAACCAGAGGAAAATACATCGTCATGGGATGATAACCCTCATCGATCAGCGCTTTAGCAAGATCAATTGTTCCAATGCCATCTGCCATGAAGGCATCTGAAAAAAGCGCCTCATGCATACAATAACCATCAAAGGCTGGCGTCATAACCTGTTTCAAGCGGGCCTGAATATAGTTTGCATTCAGAACTGCATCCTCCGCCGCTTGGCGGAGCCCGTCCGCCCCATGACTGAGCATGTAAGCCAGCGCGCGAACAAACATTCCCATCTGGCCATGAAAAGCGGTCATTCGGCCGAAAGACTGGGCACACTCATCGACCGCATTCTCGACAAGACGATAATTTCCATCGGGATCGCGAACAACTTCCGGGACAGGTGCGAAGGGCGCGAGCGCTTCTGACAAAACGGTTGGACCAGAGCCTGGCCCACCGCCTCCATGAGGCGTGGAAAACGTCTTGTGCAGATTGATGTGCATCGCATCTACACCCAGATCACCTGGCCTCACACGGCCTACAATGGCATTGAAATTAGCCCCGTCACAATAAAAATATCCCCCTGCCTCATGGATCAGGTCGGCAATCGTCCGGATATCGGTTTCAAACAGGCCGCACGTATTTGGATTGGTCAGCATGATTCCTGCAATATCATCGCGAATTCTGAGCTTTTCCCTTAGCGCATCCATATCGACACGGCCGCGGGCATCCGCCTTGATCTCATCAACGACAAAACCGCACTGGATTGCAGTTGCAGGATTGGTTCCATGAGCCGATGCCGGCACAAGAACACGCCGTCGGGTCGATAGCTCCCCGCGTGCCTTTAAAGCCTCCCGGATTGCCAGCATACCGCACAATTCGCCATGCGCCCCGGCCTTTGGACTCATCGCAACAGCAGGAAGCCCCGTTAAGGTCTTAAGCCAGCTGGCCAGCTCGTCGATCAGCTGCAGGGCCCCCTGAACGCTGGATTGTGGCTGCAATGGGTGGATGTTTGCAAATCCCGGAAGGCGGGCAAGCTTCTCATTCAGGCGGGGATTATGCTTCATCGTGCACGACCCAAGCGGGAAAAGCCCAAGATCAATGGCATAATTCCTCTGGCTGAGCCGAACATAATGCCGGACGGCCTGGGGTTCCGACAGTCCAGGAAGCTCTACCGGCCGGCTTCGCGTAACGCCCCCAAGGCGATCCGAGCGTCCTCTGGGCTGCGGCAGGTCCACGCCCGTTTCCCGGTTGCTGCCAATCTCAAAAATTAGATCTTCCCGCTGCAACAAACCGCGCGACCCTGAAAGGGTCGCAGGATAATGATCCTGTGTGCCTGAAACCGGCTGGCTCGGTCTTCCTTCAGAGAGCATTGTCATTGGATCACCTCTTTCAATATACCGGCAAAGGCATCAACATCCTCTTTGGTATTACATTCTGTGGCCGCCGTTAGGATGACATTGTCCCAGGTGCGATCCGGCAACAGCCGCGCCATCCTTACCCCGCCAATTATATTGTGTGCCTGCAAGGCTGCCAGAACCTCATCCGCGGGCTTTGGGGTTCTGAAGGCAAACTCATTGAAAAACCGCGGGGTCAGCAATTCGATGCCCGGTATCGCCTCGATTTCGTCAGCCAGGTCACAGGCGATTTCGTGGTTCAGACGCGCCAGCCGGCTCAGGCCGGTTCCGCCCAGAAGGCTCATATGCGCGGTGAAGCCAAGCGCACACAAACCGGAATTGGTGCAAATATTCGAGGTCGCCTTGTCCCGCCGGATATGTTGTTCACGGGTTGAAAGGGTCAGGACAAAACCGCGTTCTCCTGTAGCGCTTACCGTTTGTCCACAGAGACGGCCGGGCATCTGGCGGATGAGCTTTTCTCGGCAGGCAAAAAGGCCAACATAGGGCCCTCCAAAGTTCAGCGCATTACCGATCGACTGGCCTTCGCCAACCGCGATATCGGCGCCCATTTCCCCGGGTGTTTTGATCAGACCCAAGGCTACGGCCTCGGTAAATACGCTCACAAAAAGAGCCTTGCAGGCGTGAGCTGCATCCGACAGAGGCGACAGATCGGTAATCGTGCCAAAAACGTTCGGCGACTGGCCGATGAGGCATGCCGTAGCGGCGTCCACCGCATCGACCAGGGCGAGTTCCGCGTCGATTGCGGCAGGAAGCGCGACAACCTCGATGCCCTGAGCTTCACACAGCAAGCGAGTTGCGGCCACATAATGCGGGTGAACACCGCCGGACAGAATGACCTTTTTCCGCTTGGTGACCCGACAGGCCATGACCGCCGCCTCGGCACAGGCTGTCGATCCGTCATACATGCTCGCATTGGCGACATCCATACGCGTCAGTTCAGAAACTTGTGTCTGGAACTCAAACAGGGTCTGCAACGTGCCCTGCGCAATCTCTGGCTGATAGGGTGTGTAGGTGGTGAGAAATTCCGACCTCTGTATAATCATGTCGACGCTTGCGGGCACATGATGGCGGTAGGCCCCCGCGCCGATAAAGAAGGGTCCATCGCCCGCCGCACGGTTTTTCCCCGCCAGAGCTTCGAAATGCCGTTCGACCTGAAACTCGCCCTGATGCATGGGCAATCCGTCAATCGGACCTTCGATTTGAGCCGCGTGCGGCACGTCCGTGTAGAAGGCGTCAATCGATGGGGCGCCTATTGTCCGCAGCATGTCCTGACGGTCAGTTGGCGTAAGGGGCAGATAGCGCATGAGTCAGTCCTTCGTAAGGCTCGGGCGTTATGGGAATTACTGGTTGGCGCAGAAGGCCTTATAGGCTGCGGCATCCATGAGCTTGGAAAGCTCTGCAGGGTCTTTCAGGGCAATCTTGACAAACCACCCCTCGCCTTCGGGGTCTTCATTGACAGATTCCGGGGTGTCTTCGAGCGCGGAATTGGACTCCACAATGTCTCCCGTCACAGGAGCATATACATCGGATGCTGCTTTGACGCTCTCGACTACCGCCATGTCATCGCCCTTGCCGAAGCTGGTTCCAACCTCCGGAACTTCAACGAAGACAACGTCGCCCAGCTGCTCAGCAGCATAGGTTGAGATCCCCACCGTCGCGAGTTCCCCCTCAACCGAGATCCATTCATGATCTTCTGTATAATAAGTCGTCATAGTCTCTCTCTAGCGATGATAATTTGGTTGAAGAAAAGGAAGGGCGCAAACACGCGCTTCACGCAGTCGGCCCCGAACCAGCAGGCTGATCTCTGTTCCAGGCTCAGCGAAATCCGACTCGATGTAACCCATCGCAATCGGGCGCTCCAGACTTGGGCTGAAGCCTCCTGATGTGACCATTCCAATCCTGCGTCCAGATAACTGGATTTCAGTTCCCTGCCGCGCGGGGGCTCTGTCCAGGGGCTGAATGCCAACACGTTTAAGCTCCGGCTCCGTCGCAATCTGCTGCAGAATGCGATCGGCACCAGGAAAGTCACCCCGGTCACGTCGCGCCCTCTGAATGACCCATGACAGGTCCGCCTCAACCGGTGTGCGGCTGGTATCAAGGTCCTGTCCATACAGGCATAATCCTGCTTCCAGCCGCAAACTGTCACGTGCGCCAAGCCCCACCGGCCGAACTCTGTCATCCGCAAGCAGCGCCTCGGCAAATGGGATGGCCAGATCCTGCGGCACAAGAAGCTCGAAACCATCTTCCCCGGTATAGCCACACCGGCTGCACCAGACGACCTGTCCCTGCCAGGCCAGCCGTTGGCACTGCATGAACCGAAGCGCCGCGCAATCAGGTAGAATACCTTCAAGGACCGCCGCGGCCTGTGGCCCCTGAAGGGCGATCAGGGCCCGGTCATCTGCCCTCTGTATTGAGACATCGGAACTGAGGCCCTGCGCGAACAAAGCCCAGTCCTGATGTTTCACCGCACCATTGACGACAATATACAGAGTGCCTTGCAATTCTGGCTCGGCTGGACGGGTAATGATCAGATCGTCGAGGATCCCGCCACCTTCATCGAGAAGAACCGTCAACCGCGCCCGGCCAGGGGCTAGCGAGGAAATACTGCTCGGCACCAGACGTTCAACCTCGGCCGAGATCGCCAGATGTGCTTCCTGTCCTGACAGCTTGCGCCCCGTAAGCGAAATGAAACAGGGGCCCATATGACTGACATCGAACAAGCCCGCATGCGCGCGGGTCCAGAGGTGTTCCTCTTTTACGCCGGCGAACTGAACCGGCATATGGTACCCCGCAAACGAGACAAGACGAGCACCCAAGTCAAGATGAAGGGCATGCAGCGGCGTCTTGCGCAGCTCTTCTCCGATAGTCTGTTCCATCGCAACGCCCCACAGGTGCACGCCACCCCCGCATTGGAAGTGAGTTGCCCCCGCTGTCTCGGCGCCTGAGAGATTCCGCAGCCGGGGCTGCTTGCTCCTTCGGCGAGGCTGCGATCAGTGACCCGCCTCTTTCCAGCGTTTTAAACCTGCTTCGGTCCTTTGGCCTGAGCGTTTCCGGGGCGGTTGCGCCTTCGGCGTCCGGTCGATAAACAACCGGATCTCTCCCGAAACAGGTTAATGTTGACTTCACAGCTAGGTGATGGCGCCCGGCCAAGCAAGCGGAACTCATGAGATATGAACAGAAAACCGCCACTTGCGGTTTCTATGCCACCACTGGCGATACATTAGGTCATCGCAGCCGCTATTTTTGACGTCCCATAAAGCCGAACATGTGGCCCGCAACCTTCCGCATCTGAATTTCCTCCGACCCCTCAGTGATTCGGTATCTGCGATGGTGTCGGTAAATATGCTCAAACGGCTTGTGCCGGGAATACCCCATGCCGCCATGGACCTGCATTGCCCGGTCTGCCGCGTTGCAGCACAGCCGGTTTGCCCGGTAGTTGCACATCGACACCTTGTCCGACAATTTGACGGCCACTTCCGGCTTGGTCATCTGGTCCATCTCCCAGGCCGTCTTGAAAATGAGCAACCGTAACATCTCGGCCTCGGTGGCGAGCTCGACAAGCGGAAACTGGATGGCCTGATTAACCGCCAGGGGCTTCCCAAAGGGCTTCCGTTGCTGCGCATATGCGACACTCTGGTCAATGCAATACAGTGCCGCGCCCACCGAACTGGCAGCCTGCCGGATCCGGTTCTCATGCACGAAGTGCTGTGCCAAAGCGAGCCCGCCCTCCGGAGGACCAAAGACGGCCGTTTCCGGAACCCAGACATTTTTGATCGACACGCGGGGATGGTCTGTCGGCATATTGAACGTCCACAGATATTCCTCAATTTTCATTCCGGGCGCGTTCGCTGGGACCAGCAGACAGGAAATTCCGCGCGCATCTCCATCCTTGCCTGACGTCCGGCAAAAGCACATCATATGGGTCGCGACGTGCATGCCAGTCGTCCACATTTTCTCACCATTGATCAGCCAGCCAGCTTCACCATTGCGTTCCTCTCGGACCGCAACCGTATCCATATGTGTCGCGTCCGAGCCATGCTCGGGCTCCGTCAAACCGAACGTCGCGATGAACTTTCCGTCCAAAGCATCCTGAATCAAATGTTTCTGATCTGCCCGGGCGAAATCACGCAGCATCAAGATCTGTGGAAAGTTCGCAACGATGGAATGCTCATTCTGCAGATCATTATGGAGACCGAGCCCCTGACGCGCAAAATGCTCCCGGATGATTGCCATTGCGAGATTGGAGCCGTCTTGTCCCCCGAACTCCTGCGGAAGTGCAAACCTGAAATGACCCGCCTTGTCGGCCCGGCGTTTTGCCTCTCTCAGCAGAGCTTCCCATTCCGGGCGCGGCAACCCACCGTTTTCAAAGTCCGTCCTCGCCCACTCGCGCCGGTGGTCAAAAAAACGGATATTGTCATCCTGCTGCTCAAGGGGGCGAATTTCAGCCTCAATAAAAGCATCCAGCTCGTCCAAATAGTCCGTGATTTCTTTCGGAATATTGAAGTCCATTGGCGGCGCCCTCCCTGCTTTCCCGTCAGACTAAGCGTACCCTGGCAGAACGCGCAATCGGGTTCGTCGGGGAAGAGGTTCAAAAAAGTGCAAAACCTGGCCGCACCTCATATGGGTTCACCCACATTCATGCCGCAACTGGACTGAGGGAGATGACCTCTATTTTCAGCAAACCTTGACCGGCAGGGGAGCTTTCCCGCAGCCTGATCCAGGGACAACGCCATCAAAAGAAAGCCCGACAGAGAAGGATCTCCGCCGGGCCACCTAAATTTAAAAAGCCTCAGCGCCTATTTGACGATGATTGTGACTTCAGACCGCCGGTTCAGCGGCTCTCTTACGCCATCACGCGTGCTGACGGCCAAATCTGTCTCACCACGCCCATCCGTCGCGATGAGTGAAGCCTCAATGCCCTGGGCCTGAAGTGCCTCTGAGACAATCGCCGCACGGCGGGTCGACAGACGCTGGTTATAGTCAGACCGGCCCGAGGAATCGGTATGCCCAACGATCGTTACGCCTCCGGTGGCACAGTCTGCCCGAGCAGCAGCATTAGCCACAGCCTGATCGATAACGGCAGACGCCTGGCTCGTCAGCGTCGAGCTGTCCCACTCGAAATAAACCACAAAATTCTGATTCAAGCTGTCACATGGGGCCACAACTTCAACCACTTCAGCCACGGGAGGCGGAGGCGGCGGAGGAGGTGGTGGCGGGGGCGGAGGTGGTGGTGGTGGTGGTGGCGGAGGTGGTGGTGCGGCCGGTGCGCCAAAGGCCCAGCGAAGTCCAATAAGGGCCGTATGATCGGAGTAGTCTGCATCATAAGGTGTCGAGATACCCGAAGGCGCTCCAGAGCTCTCAGATATCGTCCCCCCAATGCCATTGAAGCCTTCGAGATCAAGCCCTGTCGTCGACATGTACTTATAGGTAAAATCCAATGTCACCTTGTCGGTCAGCTGGTACGCAAAGCCCGCAAGCCCCTGATACGCAAATCCTGTATCCGAGTCGGACAGAACGTTGACGTAGCCCCCCGGCGTTCCGATGGAAAACAGGTTGGCGGCCTGCACATCAATGTCCACAAAGCCGACTCCCAGACCAACAAAAGGAGACCATTTCCCGGTCGACGGCAGGTCGTACAAACCATTCAGCATGATATCAAGAACTTCGACATCGCCCTGCGGGGCTGCTGTAAAGTTTAAGCTTGGCAGACCGCCAATCGTGCCTGCGGGCACGTCGAGATCGCCTTCCCGATAGCCGATAACCGCCTCAAGGCGGACGCCATCATCAAACGCAAATCCGATCCCCGTATCCAGATTAAAAGCGTCCTCGACATCAGAGTTTCCAAGAAAGGCGGCAGACTGCCGGCCTTTGTTTTCATGGTCCAGCGTTCCGCTTACCACGGCGCCGAGATCCGCACGCACATACCAGCCTTCAGCCTGAGCCGAGGACCCAATTGTTGCAAGCGCCAGGATTGCTGTTGCGCCTAAGAGAGTCTTCTTCATCCTCTTTTCCTTTTGATAGCCGCGCTGACGGAATTGACACGCGGCGCAGGGGATCTGGCGGTTTCCGAAAAGAAACAGGTCTTCGGTGTCACCGCCACTGCTTCAATAATAATAGGTTCGGTGAAATACGCGAGCACTCACTTTACACTACACCCGCCCAGCATATTCTTTTTTACCGCTGCGCGTCTCAAATGCAACAGAATCCCCGCCGCCCCAGCGAGGATCGCATTCGCAGCAGGAATCGCATCGTCAGCTATCCTGCTGATCACGTCCTCTTGCTGTAACTGCCTTACGTGCTTCTTCGACGCTCTCAGCAGTGACATCCCTGGCATGAGCCGCAGACCGTTCCACTTCAAGTCGGGATCCCTCTGCAAAGGTCTGCGCGAACCCATCATCAATGATCGCCTTGTAGGATTTCAGCAGCAGCGAGTTGCAACTTGCCATTTCCTTTGCCATCGCAAGTGCAGCCGGCAACAAATCATCCGGCCTGTAGACACGGTTGACCAACCCCCAGTCCGCAGCGGTATCGGCATCTATAAAATTGCCTGTAAACGACAATTCCTTGGCACGGGAAATCCCGATCAGGCGAGAGAGCTTCTGCGACAAACCCCAGCCGGGCATGATTCCAACGCGGGCATGTGTGTCGGCGAATTTTGCATTTTCTGAGGCCAGAAGAACATCACACATCAACGCAAGCTCAAAGCCGCCAGTAATGGCAAACCCGTTGATCGCGCCAATAATCGGCCAGGGAAAGGCGGCAAGTCCCTTTGCGAGATCAATGTCTCCGCCATCTGCCCCGAGGGCAAAACCCGTCTGGCCCGCTTCTTTGAGATCCACGCCTGCCGTAAAAGCCCGGCCTGCGCCAGTCAGGACAGCGACCCGCACAGTCTCGTCCGACGCAAGCGATTGAAAGGTCGCGACCAGTTCGGCCCGCAGGGCCCGATTCAAGGCGTTCATGGCCTCAGGACGGTTCAGGGTGACGAGCACAACCGGCCCGTCCCTCTCCACCAAAACATGCTCGTGATTCATCTCATATCTCCCTTTTTCGGATAGTCGGATCCCAGAGGGAACCGTAATTCATTTCAAGCGGCAGACTCTGTGCGGGCGTCACCCTCAACGCGCTCAGGACATCCCCCCAGATCTCTGACCAAGCGCTCCAGATCATCTGCAACATGCAGCAGCCGATCGCGATCGGTTCCTCGGGCCACAAGTGCGACGCCATGATCCTGAACCGTGCGGAACCATGGATATGACCCCAGGCTCAAGTCCGGATAATTGCCGGCCAGACCAGCGAGCTGTTCTGCCAAATCGCCTTCACGCAGCCCACCAGCCTGTATGGTCACAGAGCTGACGACAACGCCAGTCTCAAGCCTGTGCCCAATATCCCCCAGCATGCCCTCAACAATCTTGGGCACACCGGCCAGCGTAAAAACATTCCCCATCTGGAAGCCAGGTGCACCAGATACAGGGTTGCGAATCAAGCTGGCGCCATGGGGAATCCGGGCCATGCGACGCCGCGCCTCTGTAAATTCCGTGTCAACGTCCGCATAACGGGCCTCAAGGATCTGCAGAGCCCTTTCATTTTCACTAATCTCTACGCCGAACGCGGCTGCAATAGCGTCCGCCGTGATATCATCATGCGTCGGCCCTATGCCGCCCGTGGTGAAGACATAGCGATGCTGGCCCCGCAGGGCGTTGACGGCCTCAACGATCCGCGCCTGAATATCCGGCACCATACGTACCTCTCCCAAAGGGATACCGTAAGGCGCCAGGAAGCGGGCAATCGTCCTTGTGTTGGTATCTTGCGTCCTGCCGGAGAGCAGTTCATCACCAATCAAGCAAATTGCAGCGGTAAGAGTCGGGGTGGTCATCCCGGCATACTAGGCCGCGCGGCCCCTTCCCGCAAAGACCTCGCGCAGCGACAGCCGACCTGATGAAGACGATTGCATGGCCGGACGAACCGATACAGGGGTGAGGGATGACCGGAAACCTCATCGAAATCTGGACGGACGGCGCCTGTAGTGGAAACCCCGGCCCCGGTGGCTGGGGGGCGCTCCTTATTCAGGGAGACCGACGTCGCGAAATTTATGGTGGCGACCCCCAAACCACCAATAATCGCATGGAACTTCTCGCGGCCATTGAAGCCCTCAGCGCCCTCAGGCGATCTAGCCGGGTTCGTCTTCATACCGACAGCACCTATGTCAAGGACGGCCTCACCAAGTGGATACATGGCTGGAAACGCAATGGATGGAAAACCGCGGCTCGGAAGCCCGTCAAGAATATGGACCTCTGGCAAGCTCTGGATGAGGCTGCAGCACGCCATGAGATTGAATGGGTCTGGGTAAAGGGACATGCCGGCGATCCGGGCAATGAATGTGCCGATGCGCTCGCACGGTTTGGCGCTGAGGAAGTCCGCACAAAATCTTAAAACGCCCACCTGGTGCCAGGCGGGCGTTTCAGAACTGAGACCTGTGCCGGATTCTAGGCCGCAACGCGGGTTTGAAGAAGGCGTCCAAGGCGTTCTGTAATAATTTGGTCTGCTTCCGACATGATCCGATCGATGAGCTCCTGGCAGGTTGGAATATCATAGATAAGCCCCGCGACCATACCACACGACCAGGCCCCGGCTTCCATCTCGCCATCCATCATGATCTTGGGATATACGCCCGCCACTTCACCAATGATGTCTTCAAACTTGAGGTCAGCGCCCAGAGCCTTTTCTTTCTCAAGCAGACGTTCCACGGCCGCATTGGTCAGGACGCGTTCTGTATTGCGCAGCGGCCGCATCACCAGGCGCGTGTCCAATTCGGAGGCTGCAACAATCGCCTTTTTAACATTCTCGTGAACCGGCGCTTCCTGGGTTGCGATAAACCGCGTTCCCATATTGATCCCCTCGGCCCCCATTGCGAGAGACGCGACCAGCGACCGGCCGTCGGCCTGACCACCCGAGGCAACAAAGGGAATCTCGAGTTCATCAGCTGCCCGCGGCAGCAGGATCATGTTCGGTACATCATCCTCACCAGGATGCCCGCCGCATTCAAACCCATCGACCGATACCGCGTCGCAGCCAATATTCTGCGCCTTAAGAGAATGGCGAACCGAGGTGCATTTGTGAATCACTTTTATACCCGCATCCTTGAGAGCAGGCATTACTTCTGAGGGATTACGACCGGCGGTCTCGACGACCTTCACGCCACCTTCAATCACTGCCTTGACAATGGCCGGGTAATCCGGCGGCGTCAGGCTGGGCAAAAAGGTGATGTTAACGCCGAACGGCTTGTCGGTCATATCGCGGCACCTGGCAATTTCATTGGCCAGATCCTGGGGTGTTTTCTGGGTCAGGGCCGTGATTATGCCCAAGCCACCCGCATTCGACACAGCCGCCGCCATCTCTGCAAAACCAACATAGTGCATGCCGCCCTGTATGATCGGATGTTCAATGCCGAACATCTCCGTGATCGCCGTTTTCATTCTGCGTCTCCTGGCCTGTATGGATAAGGCTTCCAGTCCTACACCCTGCCCCCAGATAGGAAAAGGGCGTCACCTTACGGCAACGCCCTCAAAATTCCTCGAAAGGCAGAGCCTGAGCCTAGGCCTCAACAGCCTCAAGCTCAGCCTCGTGGCGCGCACGATCCGCCGCCCCTTTGGCCGCTTCATCGCGGTCAACCAGTTCGATCACCGCCCGGGGGGCATTATCACCATAGCGAAACCCGGCCTTCAGAACACGCGTATAGCCCCCGTCGCGATCCTTATAGCGATCGCCGAACACGTCAAAAAGCTTCTTGACCGCGTCCTTGTTCCGAATCCGGGAAATCGCCAGCCGCCGGGCGTGAAGGTCTCCCTTTTTCGCCAAGGTCACAAGCTTGTCCATGAAGGGCTTGAGTTCCTTGGCCTTGGGCAGTGTGGTCACAATCTGCTCATGCTCAATCAAAGAGGCTGCCATATTCGCGAACATTGCCTTCCGGTGGGAGGCTGTCCTGTTCAGCTTACGATGTGCGATGCCGTGGCGCATTTTGGTCTCCTCGGGCGGCTAGCGGCCGTCCCTCACATCCTTAAAGGTGGTCGTCATACTTTTTAGCAAGGGCTTCGATATCCTCAGGCGGCCAGTCAGGCACGTCCATTCCGAGGTGAAGCCCCATTCCCGCCAGAACTTCCTTGATCTCATTGAGAGACTTACGGCCGAAATTGGGTGTCCGCAGCATTTCAGCCTCGGACTTCTGGATCAGGTCGCCGATGTAAACGATGTTATCGTTCTTGAGGCAATTCGCCGAACGGACGGACAGTTCGAGCTCGTCGACCTTCTTAAGCAGGACCGGATTAAATCCGAGATCATTTTCCTCCGACTGTCCAGGGACATCGGCCTCGGGCTCCTCGAAGGTGATGAAGAGCTGGAGCTGATCCTGCATGATGCGCGCGGCGTGAGCCACAGCATTCTCAGGGGTGATCGACCCATCTGTCTCGACGGTCAGCGTGAGCTTGTCATAGTCGAGAACATTACCTTCCCGGGTGTCTTCAACCTGATAACCGACGCGGCGAACCGGGGAATAGATCGCATCGACGGGGATAAACCCAATCGGCGCATCTTCCGGGCGGTTTTCCGTCGCCGGAACATATCCTTTTCCCGTCGCAATTGTGAATTCCATGTGCAGGTCAGCATCGCCGTCCAGCGTGCAGATGACGAGGTCCGGATTGAGTATCTTCACATCCGCAGGCGTCTCGATCTGGCCAGCCTTAATTTCGCCCTTTCCGGACGCCTTAAGAATCATCCGCTTGGGCATGTCCGACTGCATGTCGACTGCAACCTGCTTGAGGTTCAGAACGATTGACGTCACGTCCTCGCGAACCCCTGTAATCGACGAAAATTCATGCACAACGCCATCAATCTGGACGCCGGTTATTGCTGCGCCCTGAAGCGATGACAGCAGGATCCGACGCAGCGCGTTGCCCAGAGTTGTTCCAAAGCCCCGTTCGAGGGGCTCAATCACCAATTTTGCAATCCGCTGCGGATCACGACCAGCCTCGACAAGCGGGCGGTTCGGGCGGATCAGCGCCTTCCAGTTGCGATCGTTTACAAGGGCTTCAGCTTCGGCCATGTGAGGCCTCCTCAAGACATGATTTCTGGGTGGTTAGACGCGGCGACGCTTTGGCGGCCGGCAACCATTGTGTGGGACCGGAGTCGTATCCCGGATCGCTGTCACGGTCAGACCAGCAGCCTGGAGGGCCCTCAAAGCACTCTCACGGCCCGACCCGGGGCCGCGAACATTGACTTCCACGGTCTGCATACCGTGCTCCATGGCCTTCTTAGCAGCATCCTCTGCAGCCACCTGGGCCGCATAGGGCGTCGACTTCCGCGACCCCTTGAAGCCCATCGTGCCTGAAGACGACCAGGAAATTGTATTTCCCTGCGCATCGGAGATGGTGACCATCGTATTGTTGAAGCTCGAATTCACATGCACCACACCTGAAGAGATGTTCTTACGAGCACGGCGAGCGACGCGAGTGGGTTGGCGGGCCATAGGCTAGGATCCTATTTCTTCTTGCCGGCAATCGGCTTGGCCGGACCCTTGCGGGTGCGGGCGTTGGTGTGGGTGCGCTGACCGCGAACTGGCAGGCGTTTGCGATGGCGCAGCCCGCGATAACAGCCCAGATCCATCAGGCGTTTAATGTTCATAGACACTTCACGGCGAAGGTCGCCTTCGACCATGTAACCAGCATCAATCGCTTCACGAATGCTGATCACTTCTGCATCTGTAAGATCGGCAACACGCCGGTCTCCGGCAATGCCGACTTTCTCGCAAATTTCGAGCGCTTTACTGGCGCCGATGCCATGAATGTAGCGCAGCGCAATTGGAACGCGCTTATTGGTAGGGATGTTGACGCCTGCAATACGGGCCACGGACCAGTCTCCTAATTAATCAAAAAGAGAGCCATCACGCACTCAGCAAAAGAAGTGCTGCGCACATGTCGGCTCGTCCCTTAACGAAGTGCGTCGTTATAGACACGCGAACCCCAAGGTCAACCACTGAATCAGCGGTTTCAAACCGTCACCTGCAGGGCCTGTTCAATCCCTGCGCTCACGGCATCAATCGCCGACATTCCATCGACTTCACGCAGCTTTCCCTGCTCTGCATAAACCGGCAGGAGCGGCGCTGTGTCTTCATTATACTTCTCAAGGCGCGCGGAAAATGTCACAGGATTGTCGTCCTTGCGCCCCTCTTCCTCGAAACGCCTGGTAACCCGACTGACAAGCTGGTCCTCGTCAACCAGCAAGCGCACCACCCGGTCGACCTGAGTGCCGCGGCGCGCCAGCAGATCGTCGAGCGCTTCAGCCTGACGAATGGTGCGGGGGAAGCCATCAAAGATGAAACCGGGTGCATGACTGTGACGCTCCAGCTGTTCCTCTATGAGGTCGATGACGATATCGTCCGAAACCAACCCGCCTTCGTCCATGACCCGCGCGACCCTCAGGCCGAGCTCAGACCCGGATGTCCGAGCGGCACGTAACATGTCCCCCGTCGAAAGCTGAATATATCCATGATGGCTTACCAGGCGCTTGGCCTGCGTGCCTTTACCCGCAGCGGGCGGTCCAAACAGGATCAGGTTCATTTTTTGCGCTTTCCTCCCAGGCGAGACTTCTTGATGAGTCCCTCATATTGATGCGCAATCAGGTGAGACTGTATCTGTGTTACCGTATCCATGGTCACCGAAACGACGATCAACAATGAGGTGCCGCCGATATAGAACGGGATGCCAGGCGCATAGCGCCTCAGCACCTCAGGCATAAGGCAGACAAATACGAGATAGATCGCTCCAATCGTCGTCAAGCGTGTCAGCACATAATCAAAGTAAGCCGCGGTATTCTTTCCAGGCCGAATCCCCGGCACAAAGCCGCCATATTTCCGAAGATTGTCCGCCGTTTCCTCTGGGTTGAACATGATCGAGGTATAGAAAAAGCAGAAAAATGCCACCAGAACCCCGTAGCTGATAATGTAGGTCCAGCTGCCAGGTGAAAAGTTTGTCGCCACCCAGGCCATGATGCCGGTGGTATTGGCAACCGCATTCGGATCCGCCGTGTTGCCTCCCGAAAACCCGACAAGAGTCATCGGCAACATCAGGATCGCAATCGCGAAAATCGGCGGTATGACGCCAGATGTGTTCAGTTTCAGCGGCATGAAGGAGCTCTGCCCCTGCGCCGCCTGATTGGCCGCCTGCTGACGCTTGGGGTATTGAATCAGAACCCGCCTCTGGGACCGCTCGATGAAAACAATGAAAACCGTCAGGGCAATGACCAAAGCCGCGACACCCACCACAAAGACGACATTGACACCCTGCTCTCGCGAGCCGCTGAACAGATTGAACAGCGCCTTTGGCATTTCGGCAATGATTCCTGCAAAGATGATTAGGGATATACCATTTCCGACGCCGCGCGCGGTGATCTGTTCACCCATCCACATCAGGAACATCGTACCGCCCGTGAAGGTGGTCACGGCCGTCAGGATAAAGAACCAACGCGGGATATCATCAAAAGCGAAGCCGGACAGGCTCACAGCGATCCCAAAGCTTTGAACAATGGCGAAGCCCAGTGTCAGATAGCGGGTGTATTGATTGATTTGCTTTCGGCCAGCCTCACCCTCTTTTTTCAGCTTTTCCAGGCTCGGAACGGACGACGTCATCATCTGGATGATAATGGAGGCGGTGATGTACGGCATGACATTCAGCGCAAAAATGCTCATGCGCTCAATTGCGCCGCCCGAGAACATGTTGACGCTGCCAAACATGCCCCCCTGCTGCGTCTGGAAAAACTGAGAGAAGGCTTCAGCGTCCAAGCCAGGCAGCGGAATGAACGTCCCGAGGCGATACAGCACCAGGATGAACAGCGTGAACAGAATTCTGTTCTGCAATTCCTTTGCCTTGGCAAAGGTCCCGAAGTTCATGTTGCGCGAAAGTTGTTCAGCTGCTGTCGCCAAGGCCTGGCTCCTTCAGAAAATAGCTTCGCCGCCAAAATTGGCGGCGAAGACGGATTTGTTAAGAGGCGAGCTGAAAAAAACCTAAATCAGCTGTCTGACTTTTCCGCCGCCAGCCCAGTCAGCGTAACGCGACCACCCGCTTTTTCAATGGCCTCAATGGCGGCCTTGCTGGCCCCCGTCACTGTGATGTTCACTTTGGCGGGCGCCTCACCCTTGGCGAGAAGCCGAATGCCATCGCGACGGCGGCGAACAACACCCGCGGCCAGAAGGGATTCTTCTGTAATGGCTGATGCGTCGAGTTTGCCGGCTTCAATCGCCTTGGCAAGGATGCCCAGGTTCAGCCAGGCATGGTTTTTAGAATTCCGGGGCGTGAAGCCGCGCTTGGGCAGCCGCATGTAGATCGGCATTTGCCCGCCTTCGAAGCCATTTATGGCAACGCCTGAGCGGGATTTCTGGCCCTTAACACCGCGACCGCCGGTCTTACCCTTACCGGACCCGACACCGCGGCCAACACGAAAACGTGCTTTGGTGGACCCCTCAGCGGGTGAAAGTTCATTGAGTTTCATCGCTTTTATCCTTCGATGACTTCAACCAGGTGCGCCACCTTGGTGATCATGCCGCGTACCGCGGGCGTATCCTCAAGTGTGCGCTCACGGCCAACCTTGTTAAGCCCCAGACCGATCAGCGTCTGACGCTGCTTGGGTCCTCTACGGACCGGGCTGCCAATCTGGCGTACGGTCACGGTTTCCTGCTTCTTTGTCATGGCTCGACCCTTTCCCGCTCTTAGGCTTCTGTTACGTCAGCCAGACCGGCTTCCGACGCACCGTCTGTCCGCCGTCCGATGATGTCCTGGACCTTCAGACTCCGCTTTGATGCGACTGAACGAGGGCTGGCCTGGGCTTTCAGGGCGTCAAACGTCGCCCGAACCATATTATATGGGTTTGACGAACCGACCGACTTGCCGACAACGTCCTGAATCCCCAGAACTTCCATCACGGCACGCATTGGACCACCAGCGATCACACCGGTCCCGGGAGGTGCGGCGCGCAGCACCACCTTGCCCGCACCATGACGGCCACGACCATCATGGTGTAGCGTCCGGCCTTCGCGAAGGGGCACACGAACCATATTGCGCTTGGCCTCTTCGGTAGCCTTGCGGATAGCCTCGGGGACCTCGCGAGCCTTGCCCTTGCCGAACCCAGCCCGACCCTTTTGATCTCCAACCACGACAAGGGCTGCGAAACCGAAATTCTTGCCGCCCTTTACTGTCTTGGCCACGCGGTTGATGCCAACCAGCTTATCGACGATGTCGCTTTGCGGCTCATCGTCACGACCGCGACGACGATCATCTCTGCGACCGCGACCTCTGCCTCGTTCTTCTGCCATGGAAAACCTCCTAGAACTTCAGACCGCCCTCACGGGCGGCATCTGCCAGGGCTTTCACCCGGCCATGGAACACATAACCACCGCGGTCAAAGACCACGTCCTCAACACCCGCCTGCTTAGCGCGCTCAGCCAACAAGCTGCCGACCTTTTGAGCCGCCTCTACTGTTCCGGTTGATTTGAGCGCAGAGCGCAAATCCTTTTCCAGAGTAGAGGCTGCAGCAAGTGTCACGCCTTTTTCATCATTGATGATTTGGGCGGAGATATTCTTACCCGACCGCGCCACGGACAGGCGCAGCTTGCCCTCCATGGACTTACGCAGCTTGGTGCGGTTGCGCTGAGCCCGCCGCTGGTGTTTTTCGCGTAACGTCAACATCGCTATTTCTTCTTGCCTTCCTTGCGGCGCACATACTCGCCGAGATACCGAACACCTTTGCCTTTGTAAGGCTCAGGACGGCGGTAGTTACGGATTTCGGCGGCAACTTGACCAACCACCTGCTTGTCAGCACCGCTGATTTCAACCTCAGTCGGCTTTGCACACTTGATTTCGATTCCTTCAGGCGCGCTGTAAATCACATCATGGGAGAACCCCAGGGCGAGCTTCAGGTCTGAACCCTGCATCTGCGCCCGGTAGCCAACGCCGACCAGCTCCAGAGACTTGGTAAAGCCCTCAGACGCCCCGTGGACAAGATTGGCCGCGTTCGCCCGTGAGGTGCCCCACAACGTCCGCGCAGTCGAATCAAGCGCCTGCGCAAAAGTCATTTTTTTACGGCCCTTGGCATCGTTGGCACGGATACGTTCATTCGCCGCGGCGACCAGGTCATCACGCGGAGAAATCGTAAGCTCCTCGCCATCGAGGCGCGCAACAATCTGATCCGGCAGATCCATTGCCAGCTGACCCTTCGGCCCCTTGGCTTCCAGACGCTGGCCCCCGACTGTGACCGTCGTGTTTGACGGGACCGGTATGGGTAGTTTTCCGATACGAGACATCGTTTCTCAAGCTCCCCCTAAAAGACCCGACAGAGAATTTCGCCGCCAACATTCTCAGTGCGGGCGGTATTATCCGACATCACGCCCTTAGAAGTCGACAGGATCGAAATTCCCAGTCCATTCCGCACGAGCGGAATGTCGCTGCGAGACGAGTAAACCCGGCGGCCTGGCTTTGACACCCGGCGAACTTCCGAGATGACCGGCGTCCCCTCATAATATTTCAGCTCGATCTCAATATGCTTGTGACCGTCTTTTTCTATCTCAGTGTAACCCCGGATATAGCCCTCATCCTTGAGAACATCGAGCACGCGAGCGCGAAGCTTGGACGCTGGGGTGACCACCTTATCCATACCGCGCATTTGTGCGTTACGAATTCGGGTCAGCATATCGCCAAGGGGATCGGAAAATGACATGAGTATCCCTCCTACCAGCTAGACTTCACGAGGCCGGGAATTTTGCCCTGCGAACCCAGTTCGCGCAGCGCAATCCTCGACATCTTGACTTTACGGTAATAACCCCGCGGCCGCCCGGTGACCTCGCAACGGTTCCGGACCCGGTTGGGCGCGGAATTCCGAGGCAGGTCGGCAAGCTTGAGACGCGCCTGGAACCGCTCTTCGATCGGGAGATCCTCGTTCATGATGATCTCCTTCAGCGCCGCACGCTTGGAGGCGTACTTCACGATCAGGCGCTGCCGCTTATTGTTCCGTTCAATAGCACTTTTTTTAGCCATGCTTCTGTGTCCTCAGCGCTAAGTCCGGAACGGGAAGCCGCACTGCGTCAGCAGTGACCGGGCTTCTTCGTTCGTTTTGGCGGTGGTGCAGACAATGATGTCCATACCGCGAATATCTTCGATGTCGTCGTAACTGATCTCCGGAAAAACCAGCTGCTCCTTCAGACCCATGGCAAAGTTTCCACGACCATCAAAGCTCTTGCCATTCAGACCCCGGAAATCCTTGACGCGCGGAAGAGCGACATTGGTCAGCCGGTCTATGAACTCGAACATGCGTTCGCGGCGCAGCGTCACCTTACAGCCAATCAGCATCTCTTCCCGCAGCTTGAACCCGGCAATCGACTTGCGTGCCTTCGTTGCGACGGGCTGTTGACCGGCAATCTTTTCCATTTCAGCCAGAGCCGTCTTGATCTTTTTGGAGTCCGCGACAGCCTCGCCGACACCCATATTGATCACAACTTTGTCCAGCTTGGGAATCTGCATATCATTGGTATATCCAAACTCCTCCTTGAGCTTGGCACGGATCTCCGTGTCATACTTGGCCCGCAGGCGTGGAACATATTTATCAGACATCCAGAGCCTCCCCGGACCGCTTAGCAAAACGGGTCTTGCGCCCGTGCTCGTCAATCTTGAAGCCGACCCGTGTTGGCTTGCCGTCGCGTGGATCGATCAGGGCGACGTTCGACGTATGGAGCGGCGCCTCGAACGTTCGGATCCCACCCTGAGGGTCAGCCTGCGTTGGACGCGTATGACGCTTGACGACGTTCACACCACGGACAACACAGCGGTTTTCCGCCGGAAGGACCTTGAGCACTTCGCCCTCCGAGCCCTTGTTGCGCCCGGCGAGGACCGTAACCCGATCGCCTTTTTTAACCTTGGCAGCCATGCCTACAGCACCTCCGGAGCCAGTGAGACGATTTTCATGTGGTTCTTGGACCGCAATTCCCGCGGGACTGGGCCAAAAATACGCGTTCCAATCGGCTCATTATTATTATTCACCAGGACGGCCGCATTCGTGTCGAACCGGATGGTCGACCCATCGGGACGATTGATATCCTTCGCGACCCGAACAACCACGGCTTTACGGACTTCGCCCTTTTTGACGCGTCCGGTCGGAATAGCTTCCTTGATCGACACGACAATGATGTCGCCAACGGACGCGTACCGGCGCCCGGCCCCACCGAGAACCTTGATGCACTGCACCCGGCGCGCGCCAGAATTATCTGCAACGCGGAGATTGGATTGCATCTGGATCATGACGCATCTCCTTCACCGGAAACCAGTTCCCAGCGCTTCAGCTTAGACCGCGGGGGACACTCACGGATCGTGACCGTCGCGCCTTCAATCGCGGCATTATCCTCATCATGCGCGTGATAGCGCTTGGAACGACGTACCGTTTTCTTCAACAGCGGGTGCAGGAAGCGACGCTCAACGCGGACAATCACAGTCTTGTCCTGCTTGGTCGAAACCACCACGCCTTCCATAATTCGTCTTGGCATATCGGGCTCCTTAGCCTTGAGCTTCTGCGCGGGCCTTCTCGCGCAGGATTGTCTGCACACGAGCAATGTCGCGGCGAACAATCTTGATACGAGCGGTCTTTTCCAGCTGCCCGGTAGCAACCTGGAAGCGGAGATTGAACTGTTCCTTCTTGAGCTGCAGGAGTTGGTCCTTCAGCTGAGCAGGCGTTTTGGAACGGAAATCAACAGCTGACATCGCCTAGATCCCCTCTATACGGCGGACAACTTTTGTCCGGATTGGAAGTTTGGCAGCACCCAGACGAAGGGCCTCGAGGGCAACCTCATCGGATACACCGTCGATCTCGAACAGGATCCGGCCAGGCTGCACCCGTGCGACCCAGCGGTCGACGGAGCCCTTACCCTTACCCATCCGCACCTCAATCGGCTTCGCGGAGACCGGCGTATCCGGGAAAATGCGGATCCAGACCTTGCCCTGACGCTTCATCTCACGGGTCACCGCACGACGCGTTGCTTCA
The DNA here is from genome assembly GCA_938084575.1 of uncultured Hyphomonadaceae bacterium. Lineage (GTDB taxonomy): Bacteria > Pseudomonadota > Alphaproteobacteria > Caulobacterales > Hyphomonadaceae > Henriciella. The sequence goes on along the minus strand of CALKFG010000001.1, from coordinate 6,900 downwards.
ATCTGGCGCGCTGTGACACGCTCCGGCTCGAGCGCCTTCAGACCAAAGGTTCCGAATGCAACAGAGAAACCGCCCTTGGCATTTCCCTTGATCCGGCCCTTAAACGCCTTCCGGTATTTGGTTCTTTTTGGCTGACGCATGACTTATGATCCTGCCCCCTGCGGGCCGGAAGCCGGTCCGCGCTGATTGCCAGCCCGCGCACGGGCCTCACCCGAATTCTCGGCGCGTCGATCCCGGGCCATCGGATCATGCTCTAGGATCTCACCTTTGTAGATCCAGACCTTGATACCGATAATGCCATAGGTCGTCAGCGCCTCCGCTGTCCCGTAGTCGATGTCCGCGCGCAGGGTATGAAGCGGGACGGATCCCTCAGCATACTGCTCCGTTCGCGCAATCTCGGCACCACCAAGTCGGCCCGACACCATGATCTTAACGCCGAGCGCACCGAGGCGCATCGTGTTCTGAATCGACCGCTTCATTGCCCGACGGAAAGACGCCCGACGCTCAAGCTGGCGGGCAATATCCTCTGCGACCAGCTCCGCATCAAGCTCCGGCTTGCGAATCTCAACCAGATTGACCCGGACTTCATCGGTGGTCATGGACGACAGCGCCTTGCGCAGCCCTTCGATATCCGCACCCTTTTTACCGATAACAAGACCGGGGCGTGCTGTATGAATGGTGACGAGACATTTCTTGTGAGGACGTTCGATCACAATCCGGGAGATGCCGGCCTGGACCAGCTTTTTCTTGATCGCAGCGCGGATCTTCAGATCCTCATGCAACATCCGCCCAAAATCGGCGCTGTCGGCGTACCACCGACTGTCAGCGATCCGATTGATGCCAAGGCGCAAGCCGACGGGATTAACTTTCTGACCCATTATGCAGCCTCCGCTTCCGATGAGGTGTCACGCAGAACGATGGTGAGCTGCGAAAAAGGTTTCAATATGCGGGCAGCACGCCCACGGGCACGAGCGCGGATGCGCTTCATGACGAGGTTCTTGCCGACGTGCGCTTCTGCCACGACGAGACCCTCAATATCGAGATCGTGGTTGTTCTCGGCATTGGACATCGCCGACCAGAGCGTCTTGTAAACGTCCTTGGCAGCCCGCTTGCGCGAGAATTTCATCTCGTCCAACGCCTTCTGGATTGGCAGGCCGCGGATCTGCTGGGCCAGCAAGTTGAGCTTTTGCGGGCTGTGGCGATACATCCGAAGCACGGCACGCGCCTCGTTTTCAGCCTGGCGGGGGGGATTCTTTTCCTGTCCCATAACTATTTCCGCCTCGCTTTTTTGTCCGCACCGTGACCGTAATACGTCCGGGTCGGCGCAAATTCGCCCAGCTTGTGCCCCACCATCTCCTCAGAGATCAGGACAGGCACGAATTTATTGCCGTTATGAACCTGAAAATTCAGGCCAACGAATTGCGGCAGAACGGTGGACCGACGCGACCAGGTCTTGATGACCTCACGGCGCTCGGCGGCGTGCGCCTTTTCGGCTTTTTTCAGCAGGTAACCGTCAACAAACGGGCCCTTCCAGACGGAACGTGACATGACTGTTGCGTCTCCTAGCGTTTGGCGTTGCGGCGGCGGACGATCAAACGATCCGAAGCCTTGGTTTTACGGGTTTTCGGTCCACGGGTCTTTTTACCCCACGGGGTGACCGGATGGCGACCACCCGAAGACTTACCCTCGCCACCACCATGAGGGTGGTCGACGGGGTTCATGACAACACCACGAACGTGAGGGCGCTTGCCCTTATTCCGGTTACGACCGGCCTTGGACATAACCTGGTTCATATTGTCGGGGTTTGACACCGCACCGATGGTCGCCACGCAGGCGTCGAGGACCATTCGCACCTCACCGGACGTCAGCTTGATCTGAGCATAGCCCGCGTCCCGACCGATGAGCTGGGCATAGCAGCCTGCCGACCGCACCATTTGCGCGCCCTTGAGCGGCTTCATCTCAATATTATGGATAATGGTTCCGACCGGGATGTTTCTCAGCGGCAGCACGTTACCCGGCTTAATGTCGGCCGTTTTCGAGCTGATGACCGTGTCACCGACTGACAGCCGCTGAGGCGCCAGAATGTAAGCCAGCTCACCATCTTCATACTTGATCAGCGCAATGAACGCCGTCCGGTTCGGATCATATTCCAGCCGCTCAACCGTCGCCGGCACGTCCCAGCGATTCCGCTTGAAATCGATCCGCCGATACAGGCGCTTCGCGCCGCCGCCCTTGTGGCGCGCCGTCATCCGCCCTCTATTGTTCCGACCGCCAGTCTTGGACAGACCCTCGGTCAGCGCCTTAACCGGGCGGCCCTTGTGCAATTCGGAGCGGTCAACCAAAACCAGCTGACGCTGTCCGGGCGACGTCGGATTGTATGTCTTCAATGCCATGACTGTCTCCTTACAACCCGGTCGTGATGTCGACGGACTGACCGTCTTTCAGCGTCACAACAGCCTTCTTATAGTCTGACCGGCGACCCAGACGGCCGCGAAAACGCTTTGTTTTACCCTTGACGAGAATGGTGTTCACCTTGGTCACATCGACCTTGAACAGCCCCTCAACCGCCTCTTTTATCTGAGGCTTCGTTGCCGTCAGCGGAACGCGGAAAATCACCTTGTTTTCCTCAGCCACCAGCGTCGACTTCTCGGTAATCACCGGAGCCAGCAAAGTGTCATAATTGTGCGGCTTGATATCGGCCATGATTATGCGTCCTCTTTCGCCGCGCCGTTGAACCGGGCCTCAATCCCGACCAAGGCGTCCTTGGTCACGACCAGTGTGTTCCGGCGCAACACGTCATAAACATTCAAGCCGGCGACCGGCAAAACATCGATGTTCGGAATATTGCGTGCTGCCTTGGCGAAATTCTCGTCAACACTGCTTCCGCTAATGATCAGGGCGTTGCTGAGGCCGAGCTTGCTCAGCTGCTCAGACAGGACCTTGGTTTTCGCCTCGGTCATCTCCGCATTGTCCAAAACCAGGATCGCGTCACTCTTGACCTTTGACGACAAAGCGTGCGCGAGGGCCAGCTTGCGAACCTTTTTCGGCAAATCGTGCGCGTGCGACCGGACGCGGGGGCCGTGAGCCACACCACCACCGACAAAAATCGGCGCATTTTTCGAGCCATGACGTGCGCCGCCAGACCCCTTTTGGCGGATAAATTTCTTGGTCGTGACAGACACTTCAGAGCGGGACTGCGTCTTGTGCGTGCCAGCCTGGCGCTTGGCCAGCTGCCAGCGGACAGTCCGCTGCAGGAGATCGCCACGGATCTCGGATATGCCGAAAATGGCGTCATCAAGTGTCGCTTTTCCAGCGGCCTTACCGGCCAATGTTTTGACAGAGACTTCCATTATTCGCTGGCCCCCTCGGCTTCAACAGTCTTTACGGGCGCGGCGCTCGCCGATTTGAAAGATCCACCCGCCGGAGCGTCAGCCGGAAGCGCTTTCTTCACAGCATCGCGCACCTCGACATAGGTGCCCTCATGCCCGGGGATTGCACCCTTGACCAGGAGCAGGCCCCGCTCGACATCCGTGCGCACGATTTCAATGTTCTGCACAGTGATCCGGGCCGCACCGTAGTGCCCCGCCATCTTCTTGCCCTTGAACACCTTGCCCGGATCCTGACACTGACCCGTCGAACCATGCGACCGGTGGGAAATCGACACGCCGTGCGTCGCGCGAAGGCCGCCAAAATTCCAACGCTTCATAGCGCCCGAAAAACCCTTACCAATCGAAACACCCGCAACGTCGACCTTCTGGCCGGGCACGAAATGGTCGGCCAGCACGGTCGCGCCGACATCGGGCAACGCACCATCGGCCTTGACCCGGAACTCCACCACCTTGCGCTTTGGCGCCACGCCCGCTTTCGCGAACTGTTCCCGCTGCGCCTTCGGTGTCCGCTTGGCCTTCTTGTCGCCCGCGCCCATCACGACGGCGGTGTAGCCGTCATTCCGCACCGTCTCGCCGCCCTTGCGGGTGGTGACCGTCCGGTCTTCATCGGTCCGATGACCAACAACCTGACACCCCTCGAGCGCGAGAACGGTCACAGGCACATGCCGCCCGTCCTCGTTAAAGATACGGGTCATGCCAAGCTTTCGGGCGACCAGCCCAGAACGTTGAGCGGGAAGAGCCATTAGCGCGCGCCCTCCAGCTTGATCTCAATACCGACACCTGCCGACAGGTCGAGCTTCATCAGCGCGTCCACCGTTTGCGGCGTTGGGTCGACAATATCCAGAATGCGCTTGTGCGTCCGGATTTCGAACTGCTCGCGAGATTTCTTGTTCACGTGTGGCGAGCGGTTCACGGTGAAACGCTCGATCCGGGTCGGCAAAGGAATCGGGCCCCTGACGTCAGCGCCTGTGCGCTTAGCGGTCGAAACGATTTCCCGCGCCGACAAATCCAGTGCGCGATGATCGAAGGCCTTGAGCCTGATCCGAATGTTCTGTCTTTCCATCTCGCGATGTCCAATCCAATTAAATCACAGCCCGGCGCACACATCGGAGCGCCAAGGCGAAGGAACAGCCTGTTTTCGTTTCGCTGGCCAGCGTCTGCCTTCATGGCACTGCCTGACATCGAATTGGTGGCCAATACGGGAATCAAACCCTGTCGTCAACCACGTCGCCTGTAGTTTATTCCCCTGAGTTCAGAACCTGTTCCGCTCAGCTGGGAAGCGCCGAAGGAGACGCCGCCGCGTGGCACCAAACGCGGGCAAAATCCGACTCGGAAAAACTGGCACGGGCGGAGGGACTCGAACCCCCGACCCTCGGTTTTGGAGACCGATGCTCTACCAACTGAGCTACACCCGTCCAGTTCCGCTCATATGCCCCATGCTGGCCGGGGATGCAATTGCCTCGGTTCGATCCGCTGCATGATTTGCCAAATCCAGAGCAGCGGCGCAGTCTGGCTCCAGCCAGAAGGAGACATCATGGCCAGAATTGCCTACGCTGACCCGGCCGCGACCGACCGCAAAACCGCCGCCTTGCTCGACAGGCTCGCCCCGCTCAACATTTTCCGTATGCTGGCGAATGCACCGGGACTGCTGCGCCCGTTCGTGGATCTCGGCTCCGCCTTCCTTTACCATGGAGAGCTGGACCCGGTGATCCGGGAATGCGCCATCCTCCGGGTTGGATATCTTTCCGGCGCAGCCTATGAGACCGCCCAGCACGAAAAGATTGGCCGGGACCTCGGCATGGATGAGGCGCTGTTCAGGGCCCTGAGACAAGGCTCCGACGGGCCTGGCCTGACAGACGAACAGAGCCTTGTCATCGCTTTCGTCGACGACCTGGTCAGCCAGGTCAAAGCGTCAGATGCGACCTTCCGGCCAGTCCTCGATCAATTCGGCGTCGCCCCGACTCAGGAACTCGTCCTGCTTGTTGGCTATTACATGATGGTTTCACGCTATCTGGAGACCTTTGAGGTCGACATCGAGGCTGGCGGGGCGCGGGGCCTGTCTCTGCCGGGCTGAGCGTGGGACCGGCCGGCGGCCATGCTGCGCCCCGGGCGTTGCCCCTCGCGCCCCGGGCGTTGCCCCTCGCGGCCTGAGCCCTTTGTCGTCTTAGCCCTGCCGCCTTTGGCCCCCGCCGCCTTTGCCCCCCCCTTCCCGGCGGTGCGCCGGCCCCCTGTCCGGGACAGAAAAAACCCGCCCCTTCGGCAAGGGGCGGGTCCTGTCATCTGGGCCGGGCCGGTCGGGCCCGGGCCGCGTCGGGGGCGCTAGCTCTTGACCGCGGAGACAACCCCGGCGCCCACTGTGCGTCCGCCTTCGCGGATGGCGAAGCGCAGGCCCTGGTCCATCGCAATCGGCTGGATCAGCTCGACGTCCATTTTCACATTATCGCCGGGCAGAACCATTTCCTTGTCCGCAGGCAGCGTGACTACGCCGGTCACGTCGGTCGTGCGGAAATAGAATTGCGGGCGGTAATTGGAGAAGAACGGCGTGTGGCGCCCGCCTTCTTCCTTGGTCAGAATGTAGGCCTCGGCCTCGAAGCTGGTGTGTGGCGTAATCGAGCCGGGCTTGCACAGCACCTGACCGCGCTGGACACCTTCACGGTCAATGCCGCGGATCAGGGCGCCGATATTGTCGCCGGCCTGGCCCTGGTCGAGCAGCTTGCGGAACATTTCCACCCCGGTGCAGGTCGTCTTCTGCGTGTCGCGGATCCCGACAATCTCGATCTCGTCGCCGACCTTGAGAATGCCCTGCTCCACCCGACCGGTCACAACCGTGCCGCGGCCGGAAATCGAGAACACATCTTCAACCGGCATCAGGAACGGCTTGTCCAGAGGACGCTCAGGGGTCGGGATGTACTCATCCACGGCCGCCATCAGCTCAAGCACCTTCGTCTTGCCAATCGCCTCGTCACGGCCCTCGACCGCGGCCAGCGCCGAACCGGAAATGATCGGAAGATCGTCGCCCGGGAAGTCATAGGAGGACAGCAGTTCGCGAACTTCCATCTCAACCAGCTCGAGAAGCTCCTCATCGTCAACCTGGTCGACCTTGTTGAGGAACACCACAAGTGCCGGAACACCCACCTGGCGCGCCAGCAGAATGTGCTCACGCGTCTGAGGCATCGGGCCATCGGCCGCGTTGACCACCAGGATCGCCCCGTCCATCTGGGCCGCACCCGTGATCATGTTCTTGACATAGTCCGCATGGCCCGGGCAGTCGACGTGGGCATAGTGACGGTTCTCCGTCTCATACTCCACGTGCGCGGTGTTGATGGTGATGCCCCGCGCCTTCTCTTCCGGCGCAGAGTCAATGTCCTCATAGGACTGCGCCGTGCCGCCGCTGATCTCAGCCAGCGTCATCGTAATCGCCGCCGTCAGCGTCGTCTTGCCATGGTCAACATGCCCAATCGTGCCAATGTTCACGTGCGGCTTGTTACGTTCAAACTTCTGCTTGGCCATG